>NZ_BMND01000005.1 GCF_014646275.1 Streptomyces kronopolitis | reverse complement strand
AGAACGACAATGTCGTGGTCGTGTGCTCCATCGAGAACTTCGACCCGATGGGTGTGCACACCGGCGACTCGATCACCGTCGCCCCCGCGATGACGCTCACCGACCGCGAGTACCAGATCCTGCGGGACGTCGGCATCGCCGTGATCCGCGAGGTCGGCGTCGACACGGGCGGCTGCAACATCCAGTTCGCGGTCAACCCCGAGGACGGGCGGGTCATCGTCATCGAGATGAACCCCCGCGTCTCGCGCTCCTCCGCACTGGCGTCGAAGGCCACCGGCTTCCCCATCGCGAAGATCGCCGCCCGCCTCGCCGTCGGCTACACCCTCGACGAGATTCCCAACGACATCACCGAGAAGACCCCGGCGTCCTTCGAGCCGACGCTTGACTACGTCGTCGTCAAGGTGCCTCGGTTCGCGTTCGAGAAGTTCCCGGCCGCCGACGCCACGCTGACCACGACGATGAAGTCGGTCGGCGAGGCCATGGCGATCGGCCGCAACTTCTCCGAGGCCCTCAACAAGGCCCTGCGCTCGTTGGAGAAGAAGGGCAGCCAGTTCGACTTCGTCTCCGTGCCGGGTGCGAAGGCGGAGTTGCTGGAGGTCGCGAAGGTCCCCACCGACGGCCGGATCAACACGGTCATGCAGGCGATCCGGGCCGGGGCGACGCAGGAGGAGGTCTTCGAGGCGACGAAGATCGACCCGTGGTTCGTCGACCAGCTCTTCTTGATCAAGGAGATCGCCGACGAGATCGCGGCCGCCGAGAAGCTGCACCCGCAGATCCTGGCGGACGCCAAGCGCCACGGCTTCTCCGACGCGCAGATCGCGGCGATCCGCGGGCTGCGCGAGGACGTCGTCCGCGAGGTCCGCCACGCCCTGGGCGTCCGTCCGGTCTACAAGACGGTCGACACCTGCGCCGCCGAATTCGCCGCGAAGACCCCGTACTTCTACTCCTCCTACGACGAGGAGAGCGAGGTCGCGCCCCGCGAGAAGCCGGCCGTGATCATCCTGGGCTCCGGTCCCAACCGCATCGGCCAGGGCATCGAGTTCGACTACTCCTGCGTCCACGCCTCCTTCGCCCTCAGCGACGCCGGCTACGAGACCGTCATGGTCAACTGCAACCCGGAGACCGTCTCGACGGACTACGACACCTCCGACCGGCTGTACTTCGAGCCCCTCACCCTCGAAGACGTCCTGGAGATCGTCCACGCCGAAACGCAGGCGGGCCCGGTCGCGGGCGTCATCGTCCAGCTCGGCGGACAGACCCCCCTCGGCCTGGCTCAGGCGCTCAAGGACAACGGCGTGCCGATCGTCGGGACCTCTCCCGAGGCGATCGACCTCGCCGAGGAGCGCGGTGCGTTCGGCCGGGTGCTGACCGACGCCGGGCTGCCGGCTCCCAAGTACGGCACCGCGTTCTCCTTCGACGAGGCCAAGCGGATCGCCACCGAGATCGGCTACCCGGTCATGGTCCGCCCGTCGTACGTGCTCGGCGGCCGCGGCATGGAGATCGTCTACGACGAGCCGTCGCTCGGGGAGTACCTCACCCGCCACGCCGGCCTGATCGACCGGCACCCGGTCCTGATCGACCGGTTCCTCGACGACGCGATCGAGATCGATGTCGACGCGCTCTACGACGGCCACGAGCTCTACCTCGGCGGCGTCATGGAGCACATCGAGGAGGCCGGCATCCACTCCGGCGACTCCGCCTGCGCCCTGCCCCCCATCACCCTGGGTGGCTACGACATCAAGCGGCTGCGCGCCTCGACCGAGGCCATCGCCAAGGGCGTCGGCGTCCGCGGCCTGATCAACATCCAGTTCGCGATGGCCGGGGACATCCTCTACGTGCTGGAGGCCAACCCCCGCGCGTCCCGTACGGTGCCCTTCACCTCGAAGGCCACCGCGGTGCCGCTGGCCAAGGCCGCCGCCCGGATCTCGCTGGGCGCGACCGTCGCCGAGCTGCGCGCCGAGGGCATGCTGCCGGCCACCGGCGACGGCGGCACCCTGCCCCTGGACGCACCGATCTCCGTCAAGGAAGCCGTCCTGCCCTGGTCGCGGTTCCGCGACATCCACGGCCGAGGGGTGGACACCATTCTCGGCCCGGAGATGCGCTCCACCGGCGAGGTCATGGGCATCGACTCGGTCTTCGGCACCGCCTACGCCAAGTCGCAGACCGGTGCGTACGGCGCACTGCCGACCAAGGGCCGGGCGTTCGTCTCGGTCGCCAACCGGGACAAGCGCTCGATGATCTTCCCGGCCCGTGAGCTGGTCGCGCACGGCTTCGAGCTGCTCGCCACCTCCGGCACCGCCGAGGTGCTGCGCCGCAACGGCATCAACGCCACCGTGGTCCGCAAGCAGTCCGAGGGCGAGGGCCCGAACGGCGAGAAGACCATCGTCCAGCTGATCCACGACGGCCAGGTCGATCTGATCGTCAACACCCCCTACGGCACCGGTGGCCGCCTCGACGGCTACGACATCCGTACGGCTTCCGTCGCCCGCGGCGTCCCGTGCCTGACCACGGTCCAGGCGCTGGCCGCGGCCGTCCAGGGCATCGAGGCGATGTCCCGCGGGGACGTGGGGGTGCGTTCCCTCCAGGAACACGCCGAACATCTCACCGCGGCCCGCGCGGAGTAGCGGCAGGGAGGGGGACACCGAGGCGGTGTCCCCCTCTTCGTGCGCCCCGCACCCGCTCCACGAGCCCCCGACTCCTCACCGCGGAAGGTCCCGCCCGCCGATGTACCGCCTGTTCTTCCACCTGATCTTCAAGCGCATGGACCCCGAGGAGGCCCACCACCTGGCCTTCCGCTGGATCCAGCTGGCCGTGCGCATCCCCGTGCTGCGCACCTTCCTCGCGGCCGCCCTCGCCCCCCGCCACACCGAGCTGCGCACCGAGGCCCTGGGCCGCCGGATGCACGGCCCGTTCGGGCTGGCCGCCGGCTTCGACAAGAACGCCGTCGCGGTCGACGGCATGACCATGCTCGGCTTCGACCACGTCGAGATCGGCACGGTCACCGCGCAGCCGCAGCCGGGCAACCCCAAGAAGCGCCTGTTCCGCCTCGTGCCGGACCGTGCGCTGATCAACCGGATGGGGTTCAACAACGACGGCTCGGCGTCCGTGGCGGCCCGCCTGGCGGCCCGCAACCCGGTCTTTCCGACCACCGTCGGCGTCAACATCGGCAAGACCAAGGTCGTGCCGGAGGAGGAGGCGACCGCCGACTATGTCACCTCCACCGAGCGGCTCGCCCGCCACGCCGACTACCTGGTCGTCAACGTCTCCTCCCCGAACACGCCCGGGCTGCGCAACCTCCAGGCCGTCGAGCACCTGCGGCCGCTGCTCACCGCGGTCCGCGAGGCCGCGGACCGCACCGTCACCGACCGCCGGGTCCCGCTGCTGGTCAAGATCGCGCCGGACCTCGCCGACGCGGACGTGGACGCGGTCGCCGACCTCGCCGTCGAACTCGGCCTGGACGGGATCATCGCCACCAACACCACCATCGCCCGCGAGGGCCTGGGGCTGACCTCCGACCCGGAGCTGATCGCCGAGACCGGCGGACTGTCCGGCGCGCCGGTCAAGGAACGCTCCCTGGAGGTGCTGCGCCGCCTCTACGCCCGGGTCGGCGACACGATCACCCTCATCGGCGTCGGCGGCATCGAGAACGCCGAGGACGCCTGGCAGCGCATCCTCGCCGGGGCCACCCTGGTCCAGGGCTACAGCGCCTTCATCTACCAGGGCCCCTTCTGGTGCCGCGCGATCCACAAGGGACTCGCCGCCCGCCTGCGCAACAGCCCCTACGCCACCCTCGCCGAGGCCGTCGGCGCCGCACACAAGAAGGTGACCGCATGACCGACGCACCGAGGCTCCCCGGGCCGCAGGACTCGTCCACGGCCCCCTTCGGAGCCCGCCTGCGCCGCGCCATGGACGCGCGCGGACCGCTGTGCGTCGGCATCGACCCGCACGCCTCGCTGCTGGCCGACTGGGGCCTGAACGACGATGTCGCGGGCCTGGCGCGTTTCACCCGTACCGTCGTGGAGGCCCTGGGCGACTCGGTGGCCGTGTTCAAGCCACAGTCCGCGTTCTTCGAGCGCTTCGGCTCGCGCGGCCTGGCCGTCCTGGAGACCGCCGTCGCCGAGGCCCGCGAGCGCGGCGCCCTGGTCGTGATGGACGCCAAGCGCGGCGACATCGGCTCCACCATGGCCGCCTACGCCGCCACCTACCTGGACCCGGCCTCCCCGCTGTTCTCGGACGCCGTCACGGTCAGCCCCTTCCTGGGCTACGGCTCGCTGCGCCCGGCCGTCGACCTGGCCCGGGAGAACGGCTGCGGGCTGTTCACCCTCGCCCTGACCTCCAACCCGGAGGGCCAGGAGGTCCAGCGCGCCCTGCGTGCCGACGGCAGCACCGTCGCGGCGACGATGCTCGGCCACCTCGCCGCCGAGAACGCCGGCGCCGAGCCGCTGGGCTCCTTCGGCGCGGTCGTCGGCGCCACGCTCGGCGATCTCTCCTCGTTCGACCTGTCGATCAACGGCCCGCTGCTCGCCCCCGGCATCGGCGCCCAGGGTGCCACCCCCGCCGACCTCCCGGCCGTCTTCGGCGACGCCGTCCACAACGTCCTGCCGAGCGTCAGCCGGGGGGTGCTGCGGCACGGTCCGGACACCTCGGCACTGCGCGCGGCGGTCGACCGATTCACCGGAGAAGTGCGCACCGCGCTCGCCTGAACGCCGTCCGACGGGGACTTTGGTCCCGAATTGTCCTGGTCAGCAGAGTCTGACCAGGACTTTTCGTCTGTTCTCGCTGACTCCGGAGCGCTCGCCCGCTAGTCTCCGACGAGAGCACTGCACGTAAGCGCGTTGCTCGTTGCTCCGCAGGTGCGGGGCGACTAGGTTCCACACCGGTCCGTATCCGAGTTCTACATCCGAGGTGACGTAGGCGTGGCTCTTCCGCCCCTTACCCCTGAACAGCGCGCAGCCGCGCTCGAGAAGGCCGCCGCGGCTCGCCGGGAGCGCGCCGAGGTCAAGAATCGGCTCAAGCACTCCGGTGCTTCCCTCCATGAGGTCATCAAGCAGGGCCAGGAGAACGACGTCATCGGCAAGATGAAGGTCTCCGCCCTCTTGGAGTCCCTGCCGGGCGTCGGCAAGGTCCGTGCCAAGCAGATCATGGAGCGACTCGGGATCTCCGAGAGCCGCCGAGTCCGGGGTCTTGGCTCCAACCAGATCGCGTCACTGGAGCGCGAGTTCGGCAGCACCGCTTCCTGAATTTTCCGGCACCACCGGGAAGCTGGAATAATCGCTGCATGAGTTCTGCAGTCTCCCGGGGGACGACCCCCGAGCCCCCGGCCAGACAACCGCGGCTGACCGTGCTCTCCGGCCCCTCCGGGGTCGGCAAGAGCACGGTCGTCGCGCATATGCGCAAGGTCCACCCCGAGGTCTGGCTCTCCGTTTCGGCGACGACCCGCAAGCCGCGCCCCGGGGAGAAGCACGGCGTGCAGTATTTCTTCGTCGACGACGTGGAATTCGACAAGCTGATCGCCAACGGTGAGCTGCTCGAATGGGCCGAGTTCGCCGGCAACCGCTACGGCACCCCCCGCAAGGCGGTGCTGGACCGGCTGGAGGCCGGCGAGCCGGTCCTGCTGGAGATCGATCTGCAGGGCGCCCGCCAGGTGCGCGAGTCCATGGCGGAGGCCCATCTGGTCTTCCTCGCCCCGCCGAGCTGGGACGAGCTGGTCCGCCGGCTCACCGGCCGGGGCACCGAGGCGCCGGAGGTCATCGAACGCCGGCTCGCCGCCGCCAGGGTCGAACTGGCGGCGGAGAAGGAGTTCGATGTGACGCTTGTCAACACCTCCGTCGAGGACGTCAGCCGCGAGCTGCTAGCCTTGATGTTGCATCGATCCGAGGAGCGGAACACCAGCGGCTGACCCCGCCGAGCTTCACCGGCCCCGGACCGACCACGACTTTGCGCCATTTCCGTACGACCAGGCGCATGACCCAGGTGTTATCCCCTTTCGGAAGGCAGAGAGTGTCCTCTTCCATCACCGCACCCGAGGGCATCATCAACCCGCCCATTGATGAGCTTCTCGAGGCCACCGATTCGAAGTACAGCCTCGTGATCTACGCCGCCAAGCGCGCGCGCCAGATCAACGCGTACTACTCGCAGCTCGGTGAGGGCCTGCTGGAGTACGTCGGCCCCCTCGTCGACACGCACGTCCACGAGAAGCCCCTGTCGATCGCGCTGCGCGAGATCAACGCGGGCCTGCTGACCTCCGAGGCCATCGAGGGCCCCGCGCAGTAAGGCAGCACAGCAGTTCATCGAGGCCCGGCGGAGCGACCGCCGGGCCCTTGGTGTGTCATA
Organism: Streptomyces kronopolitis; assembly: GCF_014646275.1. GTDB lineage: Bacteria > Actinomycetota > Actinomycetes > Streptomycetales > Streptomycetaceae > Streptomyces > Streptomyces kronopolitis. Next base: position 294,042 of record NZ_BMND01000005.1, on the reverse strand, counting down.
GGGGCATACCGACACAGGGACCGAGTCCGGGGAGCGGCGGAGCGATGGACAAGCGGGAGCGGGAGCGGCCCAGGGTCGTCCTGGGGGTCAGCGGCGGGATCGCCGCGTACAAGGCGTGCGAGCTGCTGCGCCGGCTGACCGAGTCCGGGCACGACGTACGGGTCGTGCCGACCGCCTCGGCGCTGCACTTCGTCGGCGAGGCCACCTGGTCGGCGCTGTCCGGGAACCCGGCCGGCACCGAGGTCTGGGAGTCCGTCCACGAGGTCCCGCACGTCCGCATCGGCCAGGGCGCCGATCTTGTCGTGGTCGCCCCGGCCACCGCCGACATGCTGGCCAAGGCCGCCCACGGCCTCGCCGACGACCTGCTGACGAACACGCTGCTCACCGCGCGCTGCCCGGTCGTCTTCGCCCCGGCGATGCACACCGAGATGTGGGAGCACCCCGCCACCCAGGAGAACGTCGCCACCCTGCGCCGCCGCGGTGCGCTCGTCATCGAGCCCGCGGTCGGCCGGCTGACCGGCGTCGACACCGGCAAGGGCCGGCTGCCCGACCCGGCCGAGATCTTCGCCGTCTGCCGCCGGGTGCTGGCCCGTGGCCCGCGAGCGGCGGAGCAGGACCTCGCCGGGCGCCATGTGGTGATCAGCGCGGGCGGCACCCGCGAGCCGCTGGACCCGGTCCGCTATCTGGGCAACCGCTCCTCGGGCAAGCAGGGCTACGCGCTGGCCCGTACCGCGGTGGCCCGCGGCGCCCGGGTCACCCTCGTCGCCGGCAACACCGAGCTGCCCGATCCGGCCGGTGTCGACGTGATCCGCATCGGCACGGCCCGGCAGCTGCACGAGGCCGTGGTGAAGGCCGCGGCGGAGGCGGACGCGGTGGTCATGGCGGCCGCCGTGGCCGATTTCCGGCCCGCCGCCTACACCACCGGGAAGATCAAGAAGGTCGAGGGCCAGGAGCCCGAACCGGTTGCCCTGGTGAGGAATCCGGACATTCTCGCCGAGGTGTCCGCCGAGCGGGCCCGCCGGGGGCAGGTCGTGGTCGGCTTCGCCGCCGAGACCGACGACGTGCTGGCCAACGGCCGGGCCAAGCTCGCCCGCAAGGGCTGCGACCTGCTGGTCGTCAACGAGGTCGGGGAGCACAAGGCCTTCGGGTCGGCGGAGAACGAGGCGGTGATCCTGGCGGCCGACGGCAGCGAGACGCCGGTGCCGTACGGGCCCAAGGAGGATCTGGCCGAGACGGTCTGGGATCTGGTGGTCCCGCGGCTGGCCGATACCGAACGCTGAGACGCGCACAAGCTCCCCGGAACCACTCCTTCGGCCGTACAAAATCGGGCGTGTCCCCTTGACCCGCCCCATTCTCAAGGTGATCGTCCTACCGTGAGTCGCGGTGTCCCAGGTCGCGAGGGGTCCATAAATCGAGACTGTGTGTCCGAACGCCGCATACGACCGATAAACTGGCGAGTGGATCGGGCCGAGCGCAGCTCTCGGCCCGTCCGCCAATGATCAGCCAGCAGCCGCTGCAACCCCAGGGAGCGATGTGTCCCGCCGCCTCTTCACCTCGGAGTCCGTCACCGAGGGCCACCCCGACAAGATCGCTGACCAGATCAGCGACACCATCCTCGACGCTCTCCTCAAGGAAGACCCGACCTCCCGGGTCGCCGTGGAGACGTTGATCACCACCGGCCTGGTGCACGTGGCCGGCGAGGTGACCACGAAGGCGTACGCCGACATCCCCAACCTCGTCCGCAACAAGATCCTGGACATCGGTTACGACTCGTCCAAGAAGGGCTTCGACGGCGCTTCCTGTGGCGTCTCGGTGTCCATCGGCGCGCAGTCCCCGGACATCGCCCAGGGTGTCGACACCGCGTACGAGAACCGCGTCGAGGGCGACGACGACGAGCTGGACCGGCAGGGCGCGGGCGACCAGGGCCTGATGTTCGGCTACGCCTGCGACGAGACCCCGGAGCTGATGCCGCTCCCGATCAACCTCGCGCACCGCCTCTCCAAGCGCCTGTCCGAGGTCCGCAAGAACGGCACGATCCCCTACCTCCGCCCCGACGGCAAGACCCAGGTGACCATCGAGTACGACGGCCACAAGGCCGTTCGCCTCGACACCGTCGTGGTCTCCTCGCAGCACGCCAGCGACATCGACCTCGACTCGCTGCTGGCGCCGGACATTCGCGAGTTCGTCGTCGAGCACGTCCTCAACCAGCTGGTCGAGGACGGCATCAAGCTGGACACCGAGGGCTACCGGCTGCTGGTCAACCCGACCGGACGCTTCGAGATCGGCGGCCCGATGGGCGACGCCGGCCTCACCGGCCGCAAGATCATCATCGACACCTACGGCGGCATGGCCCGCCACGGCGGCGGTGCCTTCTCCGGCAAGGACCCGTCCAAGGTCGACCGCTCGGCCGCCTACGCGATGCGCTGGGTCGCCAAGAACGTCGTCGCCGCCGGCCTCGCGGCCCGCTGCGAGGTCCAGGTCGCCTACGCGATCGGCAAGGCTGAGCCGGTCGGTCTCTTCGTCGAGACCTTCGGCACCGCCACCGTCGACACCGACAAGATCGAGCAGGCCATCGGCGAGGTCTTCGACCTCCGCCCGGCCGCCATCATCCGCGACCTCGATCTGCTCCGCCCGGTCTACGCCCAGACCGCCGCCTACGGCCACTTCGGCCGTGAGCTGGAGGACTTCACCTGGGAGCGCACCGACCGCGTCGAGGCGCTGAAGAAGGCCGCAGGGCTGTAAGACCCCTGCCTCGCAAGAGGTGACCACGGCCCCGGACCGCACGTCGGTCCGGGGCCGTCGGTTTTCCACAGGCCCCGCTCGCTGTCCGTGCCGTCTGCTAAGACTGATGCTGTGAGCAGGGAGAACGGGCGACCGGAGGCGGGGGCGTCGGATGCGGGCGAGCAGTTGGCCCTCATCCGCGAGGCCGTGCGGGAGAAGAAGGCCGAGCGGGCGAAGCCGCGCACCTGGCGGGGCGCCGAGCTCGCGGCGCGGCTGCCGGTGGCGCGGGTGCTGGTCGACAAGGGCCTGGTACACCTCGACCGGTATTTCGACTACGCGGTGCCCGCCGCGATGGACGACGAGGCGCAGCCCGGGGTGCGGGTGCGGGTGCGGTTCGGCGCGGGGGAGAAGGGCGGCCGGCGCGAGGGCGGCAAGCTGGTCAGCGGGTTCATCGTGGAGCGCGTCGCGGAGAGCGACTACCGCGGGGTGCTGGCGCCGCTCGCCCAGGTGCTGTCGTCCGAGCGGGTGCTGAGCCCCGAGCTGCTGGGGCTGTGCCGGGCGGTCGCGGACCGCTATGCCGGCTCGCTCGCCGATGTGGTGCAGCTGGCCGTCCCGCCCCGCAGGGCGCGCGCCGAGGCCAAGCCGTCCCCCGAGCCGCTACCGCCCAACGCGCCGCCGGAGCCGGGAAGTTGGGAGCGCTACGGCGCGGGGCCCGGGTTTCTGACGGCGCTGGCGCGCGGGGACGCCCCGCGGGCCGTGTGGACCGCGCTGCCCGGGGCGAGTTGGCCGCAGGAGCTGGCGCGGGCGGCCGCCGCGGCGCTGGCGGGCGGGCGCGGCGCCCTGGTGGTGGTCCCGGACGGGCGGGCCGCGGCGCGGGTGGACGCGGCGCTCGGTGAACTGATCGGCGAGGGCCGGCATGTGCTGCTGACCGCCGACGCCGGGCCCGAGGAGCGCTACCGCCGCTGGCTGGCGGTGAGCCGCGGCGCGGTGCGGGCCGTGGTCGGGACGCGCGCCGCGATGTTCGCGCCGGTCGCCGATCCGGGCCTGGTCGCTCTCTGGGACGACGGGGACGCCAGCCACAGCGATCCGCATGCGCCCCAGCCGCACGCCCGTGAGGTCCTCATCCAGCGGTCGGTCAACGAGCGCGCCGGCTTTCTGCTGGGCGGGCTGAGCTGCACCGTCGAGGCGGCGCAGCTGGTCGAGACCGGCTGGGCGCGCCCGCTGACCGCCGAGCGCGAGCAGGTGCGGGCCGCGGCGCCCCTGGTGCGCACGGTCGGCGACGGCGACGAGGCGCGGGATGCCGCCGCGCGCGCCGCCCGGCTGCCGACGATGGCCTGGCAGCTGGTGCGGGAGGGCCTGCGGCGCGGTCCGGTGCTGGTCCAGGTGCCGCGCCGCGGCTATGCGCCCCGGCTGGCGTGCGAACGGTGCCGTACCCCCGCGCGCTGCCGGTCCTGCGCCGGCCCGCTGGAGTCACCGCGTGCGAACGACCTGGTCTGCGCGTGGTGCGGACGGCAGGAGCCCGACTGGCACTGCGGTGAGTGCGGTGGCGCGCGGCTGCGGGCCCAGGTCGTGGGGGCGCGGCGGACGGCGGAGGAGCTGGGCCGGGTCTTCCCGGCGGTACCGGTGCGCACCTCGGGCCGGGACCATGTGCTGGCCACGGTGCCGGACGCGCCCGCGCTCGTGGTGAGCACGCCGGGCGCGGAGCCGGTGGCCGAGGGCGCCGGCTATGCGGCCGCGCTGCTGCTGGACGGCTGGGCGCTGCTCGGGCGGCCGGATCTGCGGGCCGGGGAGGAGGCGCTGCGCCGCTGGCTGGGCGCCGCCGGGCTGGTCCGCGGCCAGGCGGAGGGGGGCGCGGTCGCGGTGATCGCGGAGCCGACGCTGCGGCCGGTGCAGGCGCTGGTGCGCTGGGATCCGGTCGGCCACGCGGTCCGCGAGCTGGCCGAGCGGGCCGAACTGGGCTTTCCACCGGTGTCGCGGATGGCTTCGGTGACCGGCCGCCCCGAGGATGTCGCCGATCTGCTGCGGGCCGCCGAACTCCCCGCCGGAGCCGAGGTGTTGGGGCCCGTGCCCCTTCCGGTGCCGGACCCCGGGCGCCCGCGCCGGCCGGGCGATCCGCCGCCCGGCGAGCAGTGGGAGCGCGCGCTGGTACGGGTCCGCCCCGGCCAGGGCACGGCGCTCGCCGCGGCCCTGAAGGCCGCCCGCGCGGCCCGGATGGTCAAGCGGGAGGGAGAGGCCGTGCGGGTCCGGATCGATCCGCCCGATCTGGGGTGAGAACGCGTGGTGCGGGGGGACGGTGTGGGGAGACGGCGCGGACGGCCGGTGGTGTCGAGCCGTCGTGCGGCGGTGCGGGCGGGCCGGGCCCTGCGCACGCCACGGCCGGCGGCACGGGTCCGGCGGTGGCACGAATCCGGCGGAGGCAGGCTCCGGACATGGCGCCGCCCCGGACATGGCGCCGCCCCGGACATGGCGCCGCCCCGGACATGGCGCCGCCCCGGAACCGGTGTCGGCGGGCGGTCCCGGGGCGCTGTCGGGCGGCGCGTGGGCGCGGAGGCGCCCGGTGGGGGAGTGGTTCAGCCGTTGCGGGGGCCGGGGAAGGCACCCGGGCGGGCGGGTTCGTCGCGGGTGGTGGCGGACGGCTGGGCGGGCAGGGAGCGGGCGGCGGAGACGGCCGCCGAGCCGGGCAGGCCCGCCGCCATCGTCACCGCGCGGGTCGCGGAGGATTCGGGGGAACGTACCGCCGGCTCCGCGCCGTTGGGGTCGGGAGCCGGCTGGGCGGCGGCTCTGCGGCCGCCGTAACGGCGGTGCACCGCTTGTTTGGTGACGCCGAGCGCCGAACCCACCGCGTCCCACGAAAAGCCCAGCGAGCGGTCGAAGTCGACCGCGGCGGTGACGAGTGTTTCGACGCTGTCCCGGAGTTCCTGGGCGAGGCGCACCGTCGGGGCGGGCGCGCGTCCGTAGACGACGAAGCCCGCGGAGGGGCCCGTGCGCCGCGGCCGGTAGACGTTGCCGAGCTGAGCGGTCAGCGTGCGCAATGCGTCCACCTGCCGGCGCACCCGTTCGATGTCCCGCACCAGGAGATGCAGGCTGGCGCGCGCCTGGGCGTCGTGGGTTGCGTGGTCGGCCATGAGCAAGCCTCTCGAACCGGCGTGGAAAAGGAAGGATGAAAGAGTGCGGGCCGCCAGCGCGGCCCGGTCTTCAGGTCAATGCTTTTTGACCAACGCGACAGGAGCGGCTCTGGTCACGGTATGGGGGCGTACGAGCTTCCTTACAAGGCGCGGGAATTCATGTACGCCCCCCGGATCCGTCGCCCGTGGCCGGGGGGCCGGCCCCCTAGACTGGTGCGTCGTTCCGCTGCGTGTGAGAGGTAGTTCGCCACCCATGAGGCTTGTCTTCGCCGGCACCCCCGAGGTCGCCGTACCCGCCCTCGATGCCCTGATCGCCTCGGACCGGCACGAGGTCGTGGCCGTCGTGACCCGGCCCGACGCGCCCGCCGGGCGCGGCCGCAAGCTGGTCGCCAGCCCCGTCGCGGAGCGGGCGGAGGAGGCCGGCATCGAGGTGCTCAAGCCCGGCCGGCCGCGCGAGGAGGGCTTCCTGGCCCGGCTGCGGGAGATCGCGCCGGACTGCTGCCCGGTGGTCGCCTATGGCGCGCTGCTGCCGAAGTCCGCGCTCGACATCCCCGCCCGGGGATGGGTCAATCTGCACTTCTCGCTGCTGCCCGCGTGGCGGGGGGCGGCGCCCGTGCAGCACGCGGTGCTCGCCGGCGACGAGGTGACCGGCGCCTCGACCTTCCAGATCGAGGAGGGGCTGGACTCCGGCCCGGTCTACGGGGTGCTGACCGAGCAGGTCCGTCCCCACGACACCAGCGGTGACCTGCTGACCCGGCTGGCGTTCGCCGGATCCGGGCTGCTCGTGGCGACCATGGACGGCATCGAGGACGGCACGCTCCAGGCGGTGCCGCAGCCGGCCGAGGGCGTCACGCTCGCACCGAAGATCGAGGTCGAGGACGCCAAGGTGGACTGGGCGGCGCCCGCGCTGCGGGTCGACCGGGTCATCCGCGGTTGTGCGCCCGCGCCCGGCGCCTGGACGGTCTTCCGCGACGAGCGCCTCAAGCTGATGTCGGCGGTCTCCGCCGCGGGCCACGACGAGTTGGCGCTGGCGCCCGGCGAACTCGCGGTCACCAAGAAGGCGGTGTACGCCGGTACCGGCAGCCACCCCCTGGAACTCGTCTGGGTGCAGCCGCAGGGCAAGAAGCCGATGAAGGCGGCCGACTGGGCGCGCGGCGTGCGGATCGAGGGCGGGGAGCGGCTGGGGGACTGAGCCGCGGCCTCGCCGCGCAGCGGGCCGGTCCGTCCGCGTAGGCTGGCAGGGACCCCTCATCTCGTATCCGGAGCACCTTTTCTGTGAGTCAGCAGCCGCGTCGCCGCCCCAGCAAGCCCTATCGCCGCCCGCAGAAGGACCCGGTCCGCATCCTCGCGTTCGAGGCGCTGCGGGCCGTCGACGAGCGGGACGCGTACGCGAATCTGGTGCTGCCGCCGCTGCTGCGCAAGGCGCGCGAGGGCGCGGACTTCGACGCCCGGGACGCGGCGCTCGCGACGGAGCTGGTGTACGGCTCGCTGCGCCGCCAGGGCACCTATGACGCGATCATCGCGCAGTGCGTGGACCGCCCGCTGCGGGAGGTGGATCCGCCGGTCCTGGACGTGCTGACGCTCGGCGCGCACCAGCTGCTCGGCACCCGCATCCCCACGCACGCCGCGGTGAGCGCGAGCGTCGAGCTGGCCCGGGTGGTGCTGGGCGACGGGCGGGCGAAGTTCGTCAACGCGGTGCTGCGCAAGGTCGCGGCCCACGATCTGGACGGCTGGCTGGAGCGGGTCGCCCCGCCGTACGACGAGGACCCCGAGGAGCACCTCGGCATCGTCCACGCGCATCCCCGCTGGGTGGTCTCGGCGCTGTGGGACGCGCTCGGCGGCGGCCGGGCCGGCATCGAGGACCTGCTGGAGGCCGACAACGAACGCCCCGAGGTGACGCTGGTCGCGCGCCCGGGCCGGTCCACCGCCGAGGAACTGCTGGTGGCGGCGGGCGAGGACAGCGCGCTGCCCGGCCGCTGGTCGCCGTACGCGGTGCGGCTCGCGGAGGGCGGCGAGCCGGGCGCGCTGGAGCCGGTCCGCGAGGGACGCGCCGGGGTGCAGGACGAGGGCAGTCAGCTCGTCGCCCTCGCCCTGGCCAACGCGCCCGTCGAGGGCACCGACCGCGCCTGGCTCGACGGCTGCGCGGGCCCCGGCGGCAAGGCGGCGCTGCTGGCGGCGCTCGCCGCGCAGCGCGGCGCGGCCCTGCTGGCGTCGGAGAAGCAGCCGCACCGGGCCCGGCTGGTCGCCCGGGCGCTCGACGGCAACCCGGGCCCGTACGCGGTCATCGCCGCCGACGGCACCCGCCCCGCCTGGCGCGCCGGGGCCTTCGACCGGGTCCTGGTGGACGTGCCGTGCACCGGTCTGGGCGCGCTGCGCCGGCGGCCGGAGGCGCGCTGGCGCCGCCGCCCCGAGGACCTGGACGGCTTCGCCCCGCTCCAGCGCGAGCTGCTGCGGCAGGCGCTGGAGGCGGTGCGGGTCGGCGGGGTCGTGGGCTATGCGACCTGCTCACCGCATCCGGCCGAGACCCGCGCCGTGGTCGACGACGTCCTCAAGGGGCGGGGCGGCGCACCGGTCGAGGTGGAGTGGATCGACGCCCGCCCCCTGATGCCGGGCGTCCCGGCCCTCGGCGACGGCCCGGACGTGCAACTCTGGCCGCACCTCCACGGCACGGACGCGATGTACCTGGCCCTGCTGCGCCGCACGGGCTGAGAAGCCCGCACGGCGCCCGCCGCTCGGGGAGCGGATCCCGCCGCTCCCCGCCTCCGCCGTTCCCCGGCGCGCACGCCATACTGGGGGCATGGCCTTGATCAACCCCAGCATCCTGTCCGCCGACTTCGCCCGGCTCGCCGAGGAGGCGAAGGCGGTCGAGGGCGCCGACTGGCTCCATGTCGACGTGATGGACAACCACTTCGTCCCCAACCTCACCCTCGGCGTGCCCGTCGTCGAGTCGCTGAGCCGGGCGACGCGGACGCCCCTCGACCTGCATCTGATGATCGAGGACCCGGACCGCTGGGCGCCGCAGTACATCGAGGCGGGGGCCGGTTCGGTCACCTTCCACGTGGAGGCGGCGGCCGCGCCCGTGCGGCTGGCGCGGGAGATCCGGGCCAAGGGCGCGCGGGCCTCGATGGCGCTGAAGCCGGCCACGCCGATCGAGCCGTACGAGGATCTGCTGCCCGAGCTCGACATGCTGCTGATCATGACCGTGGAGCCCGGCTTCGGCGGTCAGGCGTTCCTGGACATCATGCTGCCCAAGATCCGCCGCACCCGTGAGCTGATCTCCCGGCACGGTCTGGAGCTGGGGCTCCAGGTGGACGGCGGGGTCTCGGCGGAGACCATCGAGCGCTGCGCGGAGGCGGGCGCCGATGTGTTCGTGGCGGGCTCGGCGGTCTACGGCGCGGACGATCCGGCCAAGGCCGTCCGTGATCTGCGGGAGAAGGCCGAGGCGGCGACCGCGGCGGCCGGCTGGGGACGGGGCTGCGCGCACTGACTTTCAGGAAACCGGGGCGGGCGGCCCGGCCGCCGCGGCCGCGAAGAGCGCTCCGCGGTGCGGCCTTGCCGCCTCTTGCCCGTGGCGCCACCGAGCGTTCACGTGGGTCGGGGCGGTCGTGGTCCCCGTTGCCGCCGGGTTTCTGAAAGGATGAGCAAAGACTCGATCAGATGCGCAAAAGGGGAGAATTTCGTGGTAGCCAGCCGCCCACAGTCCGGAATGGGCCCTGCCGAGCTGGTGCAGGCTGCGGCCATGGCCCGCCGTTTCTATCTCGAGGGCAAGTCGAAGATCCAGATCGCGGAGGAGTTCGGCGTCAGCCGGTTCAAGGTCGCGCGGGTGCTGGAGACGGCGCTGGAACGTGATCTCGTACGGATCGAGATTCGGGTGCCCTCCGAACTCGACGCCGAGCGCTCCGACGCCCTGCGGGCCCGCTACGGCCTGCGGCACGCGGTGGTCGTCGAATCGCCCGCGGACGCTCCCCCCGCCTTCGGCGTGCAGAACCCGCCCGACGACGCCGCCGACCCGGAGAACCTCGGCGAGGTGGCCGCCGATCTGCTCGGCGAGCTGGTCAACGAGGGCGATGTGCTCGGGCTGGCCTGGGGCCGGTCGACCATCCACATGGCGGCCGCGCTGCACCGCCTCCCGCCCTGCACCGTCGTGCAGTTGACCGGTGTCTACGACGCGGGCACCGCCGACCGCGGCTCGGTCGAGGCGGTGCGCCGCGCGGCCGATGTCGCCGGCGGCGAGGCGCACCCGATCTACGCACCCATGCTGCTGCCCGATTCGGCGACCGCCGAGGCGCTGCGCCGGCAGACCGGCATCGCCCGGGCGTTCGACTACTTCGACAAGGTCACCGTCGCCTGCGTCTCCATCGGCTCCTGGGAGCCGGGCGTCTCGACCGTCTACGACATGCTCTCGGAGCAGGAGCGCGAGCACTACGCCTCGCTGGGTGCGGCCGCCGAGATGTCGGCGCACCTCTTCGACGCGGAAGGGCGCCGGATCGGCCGGGACCTCGGCGAGCGCTGCATCACCGTCGAGGCCGACCGGCTGCGCCGTATCCCGGAGGTCGTGGCGATCGCCGGCGGCCGGCGCAAGGCCGACGCGATCGACGCGGTGCTGCGCTCCGGGCTGGTGACCAGCCTGGTGACGGACACCGCCGCCGCCGACCACCTGCTGCTGGAGACCGGCCCCGCGCCGCGCCCCGCACTGGACCGCGCGGACCCTGACGGCGCGTGACCCGCGCCGGAGCGTGAGGCGGCCCGGCCGGCTGCCGCATCGGCCCCGCCCCACCCCGCTGCGGTCATCGGCGAGCGGCCCGCGCGGGCCTGTGACAGCATCGGCGCATGGTGATCCGCCCCGCGGTGCCCCGCGCCGCCGCACTCCTCGGCGCGCTGCTCGCCGGGCTGCTCCTGCTCCTGACGGGGTGCGCCACGAGCGGTGCCGGCAACGGGAGTTCGCCGGGAGCGCCGGGTTCCACCGCCACGGCCGCCGCCGCTTCCCCGGGTGCCTCCGGGGTGCCGTCCTGGGCGCGGGGCATGCCGGTCGTCGCCGTCGCCCGGCTGCCCGTGCAGGCCCGGGACACCCTCCAGCTGATCGACGCCGGCGGCCCCTTTCCCTACCGGCAGGACGGCACGGTCTTCGCCAACCGCGAGCGGTTGCTGCCCCGTCAGCCGCGCGGCCACTACCACGAGTACACGGTCCCCACGCCCGGTTCGCCGGACCGCGGCGCCCGCCGGCTCGTCACCGGCGAGAGCCGCGAGACCTACTACACCGACGACCACTACCGGACCTTCAAGGCGGTGCTCCGATGACGGGTTCTGTGCCCCGGCCGCTCGCGGCGGTGCTCGACGGCAGTACGCCTCCCGGGGTGCTGCCCTGGCCCGCGGAGCGCTCGGTGGCCGAGGCGCTGGCCGCCGCCGAGGACGCCGGCTGGACGGGGACGACGCTGGACCTCGACGGGGTCGCCGGCAAGGAAGCGTTCATGGACCGGTGCGCCCGCGCGCTGCGGCTGCCGGACTGGTTCGGGCGCAACTGGGACGCGCTGGCCGACTGCCTGACCGATCTGTCCTGGTGTCCCGCGGGCCGCGGCCGGCTGCTGGTCGTCACGGGCTGGCAGGGCTACGCGGCCGCGGCGCCGGAGGACTGGAGCGTCGTCGAGGGCATCCTGGCGGACGCGGTGGGCTACTGGCGGGACACCGCCACCGGCCTGGCCGTGATCATGGTCAGGTGCCGGGCCCGGCAGGGGGCCTAGGGCAGCGCACGGCCCGGTTGGGGGATCGCACACACGACTGACACTTCCCTCAGACAATCATATGAGCCCTGGTCAGGGCCCGTATCCTGGCCGTATGCGATTCCTGAATCCGAAGAACGGCGCGCTCGAAGAGAGTTCTTCGGTGCCCTACGACCTGACCTACGACGACGTGTTCATGGTCCCCGGCCGCTCCGCCGTGGGCTCCCGCCAGGGCGTGGACCTGTCCTCGCACGACGGGACCGGGACCACCATCCCGCTGGTGGTCGCGAACATGACGGCGATCGCCGGGCGCCGGATGGCCGAGACCGTCGCCCGCCGCGGTGGCCTGGTCGTCATCCCGCAGGACATCCCGATCGATGTCGTCACCGACGTCGTGACCTGGGTCAAGCGCCGCCACCTGGTCCTCGACACCCCGATCGTGCTGTCCCCGGTCGCGACCGTCGCCGACGCGCTGGCGCTGCTGCCCAAGCGGGCGCACGGCGCGGGCATCGTCGTCGAGGGCGGCCGCCCGGTCGGCGTGGTCACCGAGCACGACCTGGCCGGGGTGGACCGCTTCACCCAGGTCGCCGAGGTCATGTCGCGCGACCTGCTGGTGCTGGATGCCGACATCGACCCGCGCGAGGCCTTCAACCGCCTGGACGCCGCCAACCGCAAGCTCGCGCCCGCGGTCGACGCCGACGGCATGCTGATCGGCATCCTCACCCGCAAGGGCGCGCTGCGCGCCACCCTCTACACCCCCGCCACGGACGCCGACGGCAAGCTGCGGATCGCGGCCGCCGTGGGCATCAACGGCGATGTGGCCGGGCGGGCGAAGTCGCTGCTGGACGCCGGTGTGGACACGCTCGTCGTGGACACCGCGCACGGCCACCAGGAGTCGATGATCGGCGCGATCAAGGCGGTCCGCGCGCTGGACCCGCAGGTCCCGATCGTGGCGGGCAACATCGTCGCCGCCGAGGGCGTCCGGGATCTGATCGAGGCCGGCGCCGACATCATCAAGGTCGGGGTCGGACCGGGCGCGATGTGCACCACCCGGATGATGACCGGCGTCGGCCGGCCGCAGTTCTCCGCGGTGCTGGAGTGCGCCACCGAGGCCCGCAAGTTCGGCAAGCACGTCTGGGCCGACGGCGGGGTGCGCCACCCCCGCGATGTCGCGATGGCGCTGGCCGCCGGCGCGTCCAACGTCATGATCGGCTCGTGGTTCGCCGGGACCCTGGAGTCGCCCGGTGACCTCCAGCACACCGCCGACGGCCGGCCGTACAAGGAGAGCTTCGGCATGGCCTCCGCGCGTGCGGTGCGCAACCGCACCAGCGACGAGTCGGCCTACGACCGGGCCCGCAAGGGACTCTTCGAGGAGGGCATCTCCACCTCCCGGATGTTCGTCGACCAGGCACGCCCCGGTGTCGAGGACCTCATCGACACGATCATCGCGGGCGTCCGCAGCTCCTGCACCTACGCGGGCGCCGGCTCGCTCGCGGAGTTCGCCGACAAGGCCGTGATCGGGGTGCAGAGCGCCGCCGGATACGCCGAGGGCAAGCCGCTGCACGACAGCTGGAACTGACCGCGCGGGGGCCGCGCCGCCCCGCACGCCGCCGAACGGCCCCGCACCCATCCGGTGCGGGGCCGTTCCGGTATGTGGACTCCGCGGCCCCGGAGGGCGGGACAACCGGAAGCGGCCGTTACGATCGGATCCTGGCGCGCAACGATCCATCGTCCGCCGCGCCGGTGCGCAACGATCATCCGCGGTTACGCAAGGAACCTGCATTACGGCAGGTCAGCGGCGGCCCGTAAGGTCAAGCGCTGTACGTGGAGTGGCGGGGACCGCCTGCTCGGCGGTCTCCTGCTGCGGCGTGTTTCGGCATGCCCTTGTACCGACCGCTGCCGGTCGTCGCCTTCCGTACGTTCATCGATCGGCAGCGAAAAGGAGCCACCCCAGTGTTGGAGCACGGCGCAGCCCCGCCCGCAGGGGCCAGCGACCCCCGACCGCCCTCCTCCCCGGCAGGACTCGGCACCCGGCTGATGCGGCGCAAGCCCGTCGAGCGCCTGGTCTCCGAGGGCGGCAAGGGCGACGGCGGCGAGCTCCGCCGCTCCATGGGCATGTGGCAGCTGACCATGATCAGCATCGGTGCCACGCTCGGCACCGGCATCTTCGTCGTCCTCGGCGAGGCCGTGCCGGACGCCGGGCCCGCGGTGATCCTCTCCTTCGTCATCGCCGGGATCACCGCGCTGTTCTCCGCGCTGTCCTACGCGGAGCTGGCCGGCTCCATCCCGGTATCCGGGTCGTCCTATTCCTACGCCTACGCCACCCTCGGCGAGCTGATCGCCTGGGTGTGCGGCTGGTGCCTGATCCTGGAGTACGGCGTCTCGGTCGCGGCCGTCGCCGTCGGCTGGGGCCAGTATCTGAACGAGCTGCTCAACGGCGTCTTCGGCGTGACCATCCCGGCCGCGCTGTCCCAGCCGCCCGGCGACGGCGGGATCTTCAACCTGCCGGCGCTGGTGGTCGTGCTGCTGGCGATGGTGTTCCTGCTGGGCGGGGCCAAGGAGAGCGCCCGGGCCAACACGATCATGGTCGCCGTCAAGATCGTCGCGCTGCTGCTGTTCTGCGGCGTCGCCCTGCAGGGCGTGCGCTCCGGCAACTACGCGAACTTCATGCCGATGGGCATGGCGGGCGTCAGCGCCGCCGGCGCCACCCTGTTCTTCTCGTACATCGGCTTCGACGCCGCCTCCACCGCCGGTGAGGAGGCCAAGAACCCGCAGCGCGACCTGCCGCGCGCGATCATGCTCTCGCTGGTGATCGTCACCGCGCTGTACTGCCTGGTCGCGGCCATCGCCGTGGGTGCCATGCCCTGGCAGAAGTTCAAGGGCTCGGAGGCCGCGCTGGCCGGGATCATGAAGTCGGTCACCGGGCAGAGCTTCTGGGCGGTGCTGCTCGCGCTCGGCGCGGTGGTCGCCATCGCCAGCGTCGTGCTGACCGTGCTCTACGGCCAGACCCGCATCCTGTTCGCGATGTCCCGGGACGGGCTGGTGCCCAAGGTGTTCTCCAAGGTGCACGCCAAGAGCGGTGCCCCGCGGGTCAACACCGTGATCGTGTCGCTGTTCTGCGGCGTGCTCGCCGCGGCGGTGCCGCTGGGCCAGCTGGCCGACGCCACCAGCATCGGCACCCTGTTCGCCTTCGCGCTGGTCAATGTCGCGGTGATCGTGCTGCGCCGCACCCGGCCCGACATGCCGCGCAGCTTCCGTACGCCGCTCTCGCCGCTCTTCCCCGCGATCGGCTTCCTGCTGTGCCTCTACATGATGGGCAGCCTCGACGTCGTGACCTGGGTGGTCTTCGGTGTCTGGATGGCCGTCGGCCTTGTGGTCTACTTCGGATACGGCTTGCGCCGCTCCCGATTGGCCACCGCAGAGAAGTGATCCACCCGCAGTGCGACTGAACGATCTCGACGAACGCATCGTCCACGCCCTCGCCGAGGACGCCCGCCGCAGCTACGCCGACATCGGCCAGGAGGTCGGGCTGTCCGCGCCGGCCGTCAAGCGCCGGGTGGACCGGCTGCGGGCGGACGGCGCGATCACCGGCTTCACGGTGCGCGTCGACCCGGCCGCGCTCGGCTGGGAGACCGAAGGCGTCATCGAGCTCTACTGCCGCCGCAACACCTCGCCCGAGGCGATCCACCGCGGCCTGTCGCGCTACCCGGAAGTGGCGTCCGCCTCCACCGTCACTGGTGAGGCGGACGCCATCGTCCAGGTCTTCGCCGCCGACATGCGGCACTTCGAGCGGGTCCTGGAGCGGATCGCCGGCGAGCCGTTCGTGGAGCGGACCAAGTCCGTGCTGGTGCTCTCGCCGCTGCTGCGCCGCTACGGCTCGGGCGCGCCGGGCTGAGCCCGGGCCCCTGACCTCGCCGAGCCCCGCCGTGCGGACCTCCGGTCCCGCGCGGCGGGGCTTTCCGCGTCCGGGTGAGGCGGACCGGCCGCCGCGGCCCCGGCGGGCGCAACGAATCACCGCACACTCCCTTGAACGCGCAATGAATCGCTCGGCGGGACGCAACGGTGGCGCCTTGTCCCGGATCACCGGCGGACCGTACCGTCAAGGCGTCCACCCGCACCACCTCGCCGAGGGATCCCATGACGTCGCTGCACACCGCCCTGCTCCAGAGTTCGGGACGGCCCGGTGACGTCGCGCACAACCTGCGGATCCTCGACGACGCGGCCCGCGCGGCGGCCGCGACCGGCGCCGGACTGCTGGCCTGCCCGGAGCTCTTCCTGACCGGCTACGCCATCGGCGCCGAGGTCCACCGCCTCGCCGAGACCGCCGACGGCGACAGCGCCCGGGCCGTCGCCGAGATCGCCGCCGCCCACGGCGTCGCGGTGCTCTACGGCTACCCCGAGCGTGCCGCGGACGACGAGCGGGACAGCGCCGCCGTCTACAACTCCGCGCAGCTCATCGGCCCGGCGGGCGAGCGCCTCGCGAACTACCGCAAGACCCATCTCTTCGGCTGCTTCGAGCGCGAGTGGTTCACGCCGGGCGAGCGGGCCGTGGTCCAGGCCGACCTGGCCGGCCTCCGCATCGGCGTCATGATCTGCTACGACGTGGAGTTCCCGGAGAACGTCCGGGCCCATGCGCTGGCCGGCACCGATCTGCTGCTGGTGCCCACCGCGCAGATGCACCCCTTCCAGTTCGTCGCCGAGTCCGTCATCCCGGTCCGCGCCTTCGAGAACCAGATGTACGTGGCGTACGTCAACCGGGTCGGCACGGAGGGCGAGTTCGAGTTCGTCGGGCTCAGCTGCCTGGCCGGCCCCGACGGTGTCGTACGCACCCGCGCCGGCCGCACCGAGCAGCTGGTGCACGCCGAGGCCGACCCCGCGTTCCTGAAGGAATCCCGGGCGGACAACCCCTATCTGCACGACCGGCGGCCGGAGTTGTACGGCCCGCTGACCTGACCCGACCCGCCTCCCCCCCCCGCACCCCCTCGTTCCCCCACGCTCGCCTGAACTGCCGCAGGCCGGTCCCGTCGGCCCCCACCGACCTGCCTGCTGCGCCCTGTCTGCAAGGAGTACGCCGCCGATGACGTCCACGGTGCCCACCGCCGCCCACCACGCGGATGCCCAGCCCCCGATCACCATGTTCGGCCCGGACTTCCCGTACGCCTATGACGACTTCCTCGCCCACCCGGCGGGCCTCGGCCAGGTCCCCGCGACCGAGCTGGGCAAGGAGGTCGCGGTCATCGGCGGCGGCCTCTCGGGCATCATCACCGCCTACGAGCTGATGAAGATGGGGCTGCGGCCCGTCGTCTACGAGGCCGACCGAATAGGCGGCCGGCTGCGCACCGTCGGCTTCGAGGGCACCCCGTCCGAGGCGGCCGGCCTGACCGCCGAGATGGGCGCGATGCGCTTCCCGCCGTCCTCGACGGCGCTCCAGCACTACATCGACCTGGTCGGCCTCACGACCACGCCGTTCCCCAACCCGCTGGCACCGGACACCCCCTCGACCGTCGTCGACCTCAAGGGCGAGTCCCACTACGCGCGCACGGTCGACGACCTCCCCGAGGTCTACCACCAGGTCATGGACGCCTGGAACGCCTGCCTGGAAGAGGGCGCGGACTTCTCCGACATGAACCAGGCGATCCGCGAGCGCGACGTCCCGCGCATCCGCGAGATCTGGTCCCGCCTCGTCGAGAAGCTCGACAACCAGACCTTCTACGGCTACCTCTGCGACTCGACGGCCTTCAAGTCCTTCCGCCACCGCGAGATCTTCGGCCAGGTCGGCTTCGGCACCGGCGGCTGGGACACCGACTTCCCCAACTCCATCCTGGAGATCCTGCGGGTCGTCTACACCGAGGCCGACGACCACCACCGCGGCATCGTCGGCGGCAGCCAGCAGCTGCCGCTGCGGCTGTGGGAGCGCGAGCCCGCCAAGATCGTGCACTGGGCGCCGGGCACCTCGCTGTCGTCGCTGCACGAGGGCGACCCGCGGCCCGCGGTGACCCGGCTGAACCGCACGGCCGGCAACCGCATCACGGTCACCGACGCCGACGGCGACATCCGCACCTACGAGGCCGCCGTCTTCACCGCGCAGTCCTGGATGCTGCTGAGCAAGATCGACTGCGACGACGCGCTGTTCCCCATCGACCACTGGACGGCGATGGAGCGCACCCACTACATGGAGTCGAGCAAGCTCTTCGTGCCCGTCGACCGGCCGTTCTGGCTCGACAAGGACGAGGACACCGGCCGCGACACCATGTCGATGACGCTGACCGACCGGATGACCCGCGGCACGTATCTGCTCGACAACGGCCCGGACGAGCCCGCCGTCATCTGCCTCTCCTACACCTGGTGCGACGACAGCCTCAAGTGGCTGCCGCTGGGGGCGAACGAGCGGATGGAGGTCATGCTGAAGTCGCTGTCGGAGATCTATCCGAAGGTCGACATCCGCAAGCACATCATCGGCAACCCGGTCACCGTCTCCTGGGAGAACGAGCCCTACTTCATGGGCGCCTTCAAGGCGAACCTGCCCGGCCACTACCGCTACCAGCGGCGCCTGTTCACGCACTTCATGCAGGACCGGCTCCCCGAGGACAAGCGTGGCCTGTTCCTCGCCGGCGACGACATCTCCTGGACGGCGGGCTGGGCCGAGGGCGCGGTGCAGACCGCGCTCAACGCGGTGTGGGGCGTGATGCACCACTTCGGCGGCACCACGGACGCGACGAACCCGGGTCCGGGCGATGTCTACGACGAGATCGCGCCGGTCGAACTGCCGGAGGACTAGCGCCAGATGTAGGACGCGGGTACCCCTGGGGCCTGTGGTTCGGATCAGGCCGGGATCTAGGGCCTGATCCGAACCACAGGCCCTAGATCCCGGCCGCCCGGGCCGCCGTGTACACCTCCGCGGCGCGGTCCTTCAGTTCCTCGGCGTCCCGGGCGTCGCCCTGGAGATCGAGCAGGATCTCCTGCGGGCCCACCGCGGCGTGGGCGGCCAGATCGGCCACGATCTGCTCGACGCTGCCCTGGAAGGCGCGGCGGTTCGGGCGGTCGTACGGTCCGGCGGTGATCCGGGTGTTGACCCGCAGCACGGTGTACACCGGCGCCGTGCGCCCCCGTTCCGCGGCCAGTTCGTGCAGTTCGCGCCACTGGGCGGCGAAGGCCTCGGCGCCGGTGCCCAGCGGCATCCAGCCGTCCGCCCGGTCCACCAGGCGGCGCCGTGCACGCGCGCTGTTCGCGGGCAGCAGGACCGGGATCGGCCGCTTCGGCTTGGGGCCGACCACGGACGGGGCGACGGTGGTCAGCGCCCCCTCGTACGCCACCGGGTCCGGGCCCCACACCGCGTGGCAGACGTCGAGCAGTTCGTCGAGGACGGCGCCGCGGTGCGCGAACGGGGCGACCCCGGCGGCCGCGTACTCGTCCAGCGACCAGCCGGTGCCGAAGCCCGCGAGCACCCGGCCGCCGCTGGCCGCGTCCAGTGAGGCGAGGGCGCGGGCCAGTTGGAAGGGGAGGTGCAGCGGGGCGATGAGGACGCTGGTGCCGAGCCGGGCCCGTTCGGTGGCGGCCGCGGCCAGGGTGAGCGTCACCAGCGGGTCGGCCACCGAGCGGTAGGCGTCGGGCCAGGGGAGGCCCGGGATGCCGTACAGCCCCTGGGTGGCGGGCTCGGGGAAGAGGATCCGCTCGAAGACCCACAGGCTCTCGTAGCCGGTCCGCTCGGCGGCCCGCGCCACGTCGGGCACATCGCGTCCGAGGTCGTACTGCCGCATCTGCGGCAGGCCCAGCCCGAGTCGAACGGCCATCGTGCGCTCCTTCGTGTCGGCCCCCGGCCAACGTAGCGCCGGCGCGGCGGCGTTCCGTGGACGGCGGCGGCAGGGCGGGCGCCGCGGTGGCCGGAATCAGCCGGGCAGCGGAGTCAGCAGCATCCGCCCGACCAGTCCGACGCCGGCGTCGAGGCGTTCGGTGAGTTCCTCGGCGACCTCCGGCAGCCGGCGGACGCCCCACAGCGCGCGGGCCGCCACCCAGGCGGCGTCCCTGGCCTTGTCCAGGCTCCACGACCCGATCAGATGGGTCAGCGGATCGGCCACCTCCAGTACGTCCGGTCCGGGCATCAGCCGCTCCCGGATCCGCTCCTCCAGGCTGGTCAGTACCCCGCCGACGCGCTCGAAGTCGCATTCCAGCGCGTCCGGTTCGCAGTCCAGCACCCGGCAGGTGTCCAGCACCGCCAGGGCCAGATCGTGGCCGATGTGGGCGTTGATCCCGGCCAGCGCGAACTGCAGCGGCCGTACCCCCGGGTGCCGGCGCAGCTGGAAGAGCGGACGCCAGCAGGCCGGCGGCCGCAGTCCGGCGGTCGCGGCGTCCACCGCGGCGAAGTAGCGGCGGGCGAAGCAGCGGTCCAGCTCGCCGGCGGCCGACGGGTCCTGGAACGTGCCGTCCCCGATGCGCCCCGCCACTTCCTCGGTGACGGCCAGATAGACGCCGTTGAAGACGGCCACCCCGTCCCCGTCGGGCAGTGCCGCGGCCAGCGCCCGCATCCGGGCCAGCACCTGCGCCAGGTCCGCGGCCGCCGCGGCTCCCGCGCCGGTGGGCGGTCTCGCGGCGGGCACCCGGTCCGGGGCCGACCGGCGGTGGACGTCATGCTGCGGGGCGGGGCGCGGAGTCGTCGTCATCCACTCAGCGTGACAGCGCGGTGACGGATCGGGCAGGGCCCCGGCGGCCGTTGACCGGTTCGGGGTAACGGACGGCGCGCCCTCTTGTGGGGCGCAGCGGGACAAAACCGAAGGCGGCTCCCGCGGTCCGCGGCCGGGTGGAGGCGGGGTGCCGCCCCCGGTTTTGTCCGCGGGGAAGTGTTCGGCTATTACTCAATCGGCTCTGTGACGTGCAGGGCGTCGCAGAGATGGAGCGTGATCATGGCGAGCTTCGGGTGGAAGCTGCACGGGGACGGCAAGCACCTGGGGCCGGGCGAGGTGGTCAAACCCGGGGAGCGGCTGACGTGGGGCCGGACGATCGGGCTCGGCGCCCAGCACGTGGTCTCGATGATCGGCGCGTGCTTCGTGGCGCCGGTGCTGATGGGCCTGGACCCCAACCTCGCCCTGATGGCGTCCGGTGTGGCGACCGTGCTGTTCCTGCTGATGACGCGCGGGCGGGTGCCCAGCTACCTGGGCTCCTCGCTGTCCTTCGTCGGGGTGGCCGCGGTGATCGCCGGCCAAGGGGGCGACGCGGGCACCCTGACGGGCGCGATGCTCGTGGTGGGCGCCTGCCTGGCCGGCTGCGGGATCGCGGTCCAGATCCTCGGGGCGCGGGTCGTGCACGCGGTGCTGCCGCCCACGGTGACCGGCGCGGTGGTCATGCTCATCGGCTTCAACCTGGCGCCGGTGACGGCCCGTACGTACTGGCCGCAGGACCAGTGGGTGGCGCTCGCCACGATGGTCTTCACCGGCCTCGCGCTCGTCGTGCTGCGGGGATTCTGGTCGCGCATCGCGATCTTCCTGGGGCTGGTCTTCGGCTATGTGCTGTCCTGGGTCCTCGACCGGACGGCGGGGCAGATCCACTCGGTCAACGGCGCGGGCAAGCTCACGGACCACTGGCGCATTGACTTCTCCGGCGTCGTGAAGGCCGACTGGATCGGCGCTCCCACCTTCCACGCGCCGAACTTCTCGGCCTCCGCGATCCTCGTCGCGCTGCCCGTCCTGGTCGCGCTGATCGCGGAGAACGCCGGGCACGTCAAGGCGGTGGGGGAGATGACCGGCGACCCCCTGGACGACAAGCTGGGCACGGCCATCCTGGCCGACGGCACGGCCACGGTGCTCTCCACCGCGGTCGGCGGCCCGGCCACCACGACGTACGCCGAGAACATCGGCGTGATGGCCGCGACCCGCGTCTACTCCACCGCGGCCTACTGGGCGGCCGCCGGCTTCGCGCTGCTCTTCGGCCTGTGCCCGAAGTTCGGCGCGGTGGTGGCCGCGATCCCCGGCGGGGTGCTCGGCGGCATCACCGTCATCCTCTACGGCATGATCGGCCTGCTCGGCGCGCAGATCTGGGTGCGGAACAAGGTCGACTTCACCGTGCCGCTGAACCTCATCCCGGCCGCCGCGGGCATCATCGTCGCCATCGGCGGGGTCTCGCTGAAGTTCACGGACACCTTCGAGCTGAACGGCATCGCGCTCGGCACCCTCATCGTGCTCACGGGCTACCACGGCCTGCGGTGGCTCTCCCGGGCGGCCGGACGGCGGCACGAGCCCCTGCTGGGCGGCGGAACGACGACCTACGGCGATGCCGAGGGCCCGTCGTCCGGCTGAGGCCGGCGGGACGGTCGAGCGGCAGGGGCTGGGGCCGGGTCGGAGGCGGAGGCGGGGACCGGCAGCAGCCGGTAGGCGTCTCCTTCGGTGATCACCCGGCCCGCCGTGGGCGGGGGGAAGTGGGTGCCCAGCAGCAGGGTGTCCGTGTCGGCGAGCGAGCCGAGCAGGCGGCGGCGTGAGGCCTCGGACCGTTCGGGGTCGATGTCGACGCAGGAGCCGATCGCGGGGTGGGCGAACTGCACGGGGTGGTGGACGCAGTCGCCGGTGATCAGCGCCGTCGCGCCCGCGCTGCTGAGTTCGACGGCGACATGGCCGGGGGTGTGCCCGGGGGTGGGCAGCAGGCGGAGCCCGGGGGCGATCTCCGCGCCCCCGTCCGGGACGTCGACCGTGTCGAGCAGCCCGGCCTCCTCGACGGGCGTGACGGAGTCCCGGAACATCTGCGCGCGCGGGGCGTCCATGGCGTAGCCGGCCCAGAATTCCCGCTCGGCGCGGGAGGTGACGTACCGGGCGTGGGGAAACGTGGGGACCCAGGAGCCGTTCACCTCGCGGGTGTTCCAGCCGACGTGGTCGGTGTGCAGATGGGTGAGGAGCACCAGGTCGACGGAGTCCGGGGGGAATCCGGCGGCGGCGAGGTCGTCGAGGTAGCCGGTCCGCAGCTGGTGCCAGGCCGGGTTGGCGCGGGTCTTGCCGTTGCCGATGCCGGTGTCGACCAGGACCCGCAGCCCGCCCGTCCGGAAGGCGAAGGTGTGGCTGGCGATCCGCAGGACACCGTTGTCGTCGGTGAAGTCGGGGCGCAGCCAGTCGTGCCGTGACGTGACCTGCGGGGTGGCGTCGGGCAGCAGCCAGGCGCCGGTGGCGGGCGGCAGCAGGACTTCGTCGATGCGGTGCACGGTGACGTCGCCCACGGTCCAGGAGGGGGCGGCGGATGCCGGTGGAGTCTGCGTGTCCGTCATGTCGTTCGGGGTCTCTTCGCTGTCAGGTGTGCGGGGTGCTGTCCGGTGGAGTCCGCCGGCAGCGGGACGCCGCGCTTGCCCGCGGCGACTAAGGCGAATGCTTCGCGTTAGTGAGTCTAGGTGCACGGAAGCCTAAAGGCAATGATTGTGCGTTAAGGGTTCCGGGTTCGCGCCTGTCCTGTCCCGGGCGTGCGGGCGGGTCAGATGAGTCCGGCGCGGATGGCGTAGGAGACGGCGTGGGCGCGGTTGCGCAGCTGTAAGCGCTTCATCAGGCCGTAGAGGATGTACTTCACCGTGCGCTCCGAATAGCACAGCTTGGTGGCGATCTCGGAGAGTTCCCGGCCCTCCGAGACCAGGCGCAGGACGTCGAGTTCGCGGGGGCTGACGCCCGAGGCGGTGAGGCCGCGCGGGGCGAGGACCTCCCGGTGGGTCCACCGGACCTGTTCCATCAGCGTGCCCTGGAGGGTGGGCGGGAAGCTGCCGCCGCCGTCCGCGACGGTGAGCAGGGTGCGGACGAAGGCGGCCGGAGTGAACGCGTCGCGCCACAGCACGGCCCGCACCCCCCGGTCGATGGCCGCCGAGACGTCCGCCCGCCAGTGCCGCCCGGCGATGAGCAGGAAGCGCGTGTCGGGCCGGTCGGACAGGGTGCGCAGCTGCTCCAAGGCGGTGGCGTCGACGGTGTCGAAGGCCGCGACCACGGCGTCGGCCTCGTGGATTCTCTCCGGTGGCACCTCCTGCACGCGGTGGTCGTGCTTCAGTGAGCTGACGAGTCCCGCGTGGACGACGGCGTCGGGTGAATGGACCGCCACACACACGGTGCCGGTGGATATCTGCTGGGGCATTGCGCCTCCCCGTCGGAAATCGCCCATGAGGTAGATGATCGTGCCACGTAGTTTTTGGCCCCCGGCTCGGGGCGCGCCCGGATCCCTTAAGGACAGGGAAACCTGGCACGAGTAACGGACGCAGGGCTCCGGAGCGCGGACAAACGGGCAAAGATGGCCGGCGGGGCTTGCCGCCGACCGCCCCGCCCCGGATCATGAAGTCGTCAGGTACCCACCTCTGCCTGGTGTTTTCCCCCTCAGGGGCGACGGTCGCCGGATCCGCGCACGGCCGATGCCCCGCCCCGCCGACGGTCGCGGCGGGGCGGGACGGACGCGGATCCGGCGGCTCAGCCCTTGGCGGTCAGGGGGTTGCCGGTGAGCATGGCCGAGACGACCTCGGTACGCGACCGCAGGCCGCTGCGGGCGAACAGCCGGGAGAGGCGGTTGGCGACGGCGTCCTCGCTCAGCCGCAGCACGGTGGCGATCTGACGGTTGGTGAGCCCCTCGGTGATCAAGGTGGCCAGCAGCTGCTCGTTCTCGGCGGTGGCCTGCTTGCGGCCGGGCACGGCCAGCCCGGCCTCGCGCAGCGCCGCCCGGGTGTGGAAGCGGCTCAGCAACGAGCCCGTCTCCCCGTACAGTTCGTACGCCTCGTGCAGCAGCTCCGAGGAGCCCGCGCCCGCGGCCGCCGCCGCCAGCGTGCGCGCCGTCTCGAACGGCTGGCCCCGCGAACGGGCCAGGTCCACCGCCTCGTGCAGCAACTCGCGTGCGGCGTCCGAGCCCGGCGCCCGCGCCCGCGCCGACGCGGTCAGGTACAGCAGCCGGGTACGTCCGCTGCCGGTGCGCCCGGCGAGCTCCTCCAGGCGCCACAGGCAGGCCGCCGCCTCCTCGGCCCGGCCCTCCGCCGCCCGGAGCGTGGCGAGGGCGGCGGCCAGCTCGTCGGTTCCGTAGACATAGCCGCGCGCGTCGGCCTCCCGCAGCCCGCGCCGCAACACCCGGTCGGCCGTGTCCGGTTGCCCCATGGTCCGCAGCACCGCGGCCTCGGCGACGTCCAGGAAGGTCTCCACATGACCCTCGTGGGTCCCGCGCTCACCGGCGATCAGCCGGGCGGCACCGGCCGGCTTGCCCCGGGCCAGCAGGATCGTGGCGGTCCCCGCCGTGAGCAGATGGTGCTGGGGCGCCGCGACGAACGTCTGGTCCTTCGCGACCATCCCGCGCGCCAGCGCCAGCGCGTCGTCCCACCGGCCCCGGAGCAGGAGCAGCAGGAAATGGGTGGTGGGGGGTAGCGCCTCGGGCGGCATCCCGCGGTCCGTCAGCAGGCCCATGGCGCCGCACAGGTCGGCGTTGCCGAGCAGCTGGAGGGTGTACCCGGCCGTGATCGAGTACAGCGACTCCGGGGGAATGCCGGGATCCGGCGGCGTCCGAAGGGCGCGGGCCAGCGGCTCGGTCCGGCCGTGCACCAGGTGTCCGGTGGCCTGCGCCAGTTCGGGGATCAGCCGCAGGTGCGGGTGCGGGCGCCACACCGACTCCGTCCGCGAGAACAGGTCCAGCCCCTCCGCCCACCGGTCGCTCATGCACAGCGCCAGCGCCCGCGCCGGCATCGCGGCCTCCGGGGGCAGCGGCAGCCGGCCCCACCACTCGGCCGTGCCCAGCCGGGACAGCTGCGGCCAGTCCTTCACGGAGGTGGCCGCGACGACCTGGAGGATGGCGAGTTCCTGGAGGTCCGGGGCGCTGACGACGTCCGAGGGGTCGCGCAGGATGGTCTCCGCCGCCCGGCCCGCGGCCGGGTGGTCGCCCACGATCCAGGCCGCCTTCACACACCGCAGCAGCGCCAGTTCGCGGGCCGCCGGCTCCTCGATCAGATGCAGCGCCGCCCGGAACCACCGCAGCATGCCGCGGTCCCCGGGGTCGGGGTGCAACGCCTCGCCGGCGGCGATGAGTTCCGCCGCCGCGCGCTCCCGGCCGAGCAGCACGCCCGCGTCGGCGATCCGGTCGGGCAGATACGTCACGGCGTCCGCCTCCGCCAGGAGTACGGCCGGCGGCTCGGGGCACGTCGCGGTGTCCGCGCCGTCCCGCGCCGCCCAGAGCGCCTGCACCGCGGCGGCGGACAGCCGGCCGCGCTCCAGGGGCCCGAGCCGTTCCCGGACGGCGTGCTCCATCAGCGGTGAGCGGAACACCCAGCCCCGGGGGCCGCCGCCGTCCTCGCCGGGCAGTTCGTCGAGGAGCCCGGCGGCGATCAGACGGCGCACGCCGTAGCCGACCTCCCGTTCGGACAGGCCGGTGGACCCGGCCGCCAGCGCCACCGCCGTCCGGCCGAGCGGCCACAGCACGCTCAGTGCCGCCGCCGTCGTCCGGCACGGCTCGCCGAGTTCGTGCAGTGCCCGCAGGAACCGGTCGTCGTCGGGCAGCACCGGCACCGGCGCGCTCGCGGCGAGGAAGGCGTGCCCGTCGGCGATCCGCACCGCGTCCCGCCGCGCCCATCCGGTCAGCAGCGCGTCGGCGGCGGCCGGGACCCCGCGGCTCAGTGCGAGGAGCCGCTCGACCAGGGCCGGTTCGGGCACCGCCTGCGACCGCCGCGCGACCAGATCGGCGAGCTGCGGCCGGGTCAGCCGCGGCAGGGGGATCGCCCGCGCCGCGCCCGCCTCCGCCGGCCACCGGACGGCGGGGCCCCGGCGGGCCGCGTCGCCGCCGCCGTGCCACACCGACGTGAGCACCAGCAGCACCCCCGCCAGGCGCCGGGCGGCGACGGCCCCCAGGACGCCGAGCGAGGCCGCGTCGGCGTACTGCGTGTCGTCCACCACCACGGCCACCGGTGCCGCCTGCGTCAGCGCCGACAGCAGCGCGTCGGCGACCGCGGCCCGGTCCCCGCGCTCCACTGCGGGCAGCACCTCGGCGTCCGGCTCCGCCCGGCCCGCCGCCCCCTGCTTCCCGGCGTCCGACCGGTGCTCCCGCAGCGCGCCGACCACCCGCAGCGCCAGCAGCAGCGGACGGTCCTGGTCACCGCGCACGCAGGCCAGGGCGACGACCGGACGGGCCCGCGCCCGCAGCCGGGCCGCGACCGCGTGCGCGAACGTGCTGCGCCCCACGCCCCGTTCCCCGTGCACGAACAGCAGGCCGGGCCCGTCCGGGTCGTCCAGGCAGTGCTCGACCTCCCGTAACTCCCGCTCACGGCCCACCACATGCGTACCCGCGCCGTCCGCCCACGCCCCCGTGGTACCGCGCACCGCCTCGGCTTCCGCCGGCCGGCCACTGTCCACGGAACCTCCTCGACGACGTGTCACCGGCGGCCGCTCCGCCCGGTGTCCACGACAGGGCCGGTGCGCCGGCCCCGTCGGAGCCTGCATTATGGCCGTCTCCCGCGACGACGTCACGATCGGCGGGACCGCCCGCGGTCGACGCGGGCCGAAGTCGAGTGAGGAGACCAGTGGAACGCCGTGCACCCCTCGTCGGCAGGGACCACCAGGTCGGTGTGGTCGCCGACGCCCTGCGTCCGGCCGCCGCGGCGCGGACCCTGCTCGTGACCGGCGAGGCCGGCGCCGGCAAGACCGCCGTGCTGGACGAGGCGCGGCACACGGTGGCCCAGGAGGGAGCCAGGGTGCTGCGGCTGGATGGGGAGAGCGGCACCGGGCCGACCGGGGCCGCCGCCCTGGCCGACGCCGTCTGCGAGGTGCTCGCCACGGTCCACCACGACCGGCTCCCGGCCCACCTCACCGCCGTGCGCCGGGCGCAGTCGCGCGGCGACGGCGGCGAGTTGACCCTGCTGGCCACCCTGGGCGAGACCCTCGCGGACGCGGCGTGCCAGGTGCCGTTCGCGCTGGTCCTCGACGGCGCCGAGCGGCTGCCCGCGCCGACCGTGTCCGCGCTCCAGCTGATGCTGCGGGCGTTCCGGCCCGCCGGCGTGCCCGTGGTGCTGGCCGGGCGTCCCGCGTCCGGGGGCCCGGCCGGCGCGCCCGACCTGGCGGCGGCGGCCGACCAGGTGCTCGACCTGCCGCCGCTGCGGCCCGACGACGTCGGTGAACTCGTCGGACAGCGCCTGGGCCGCCCCGCCGAACCCGCGCTCCTCGCGGCGGTGCGGCGCTCCCTCGGCCCGCTGGCCGGCAACCCCGCGGCCGTGCTGTCGGTGCTCGCCGCGCTGCACGCCGACGGCGGCCTGGTCGACCTCGACGGCTGTACCGGCCTGGCCGGGGCGGAGGACGACCTGCGGCTCACCGCGGACGCGGAACCGCTGCGCCGGGTCACGGCCGGCGGCACGGACACCGCCGTCGTCCTGGCCGGCCTGCTGCACCGCGCCGAGCTGCGCCCGACGGACCTGTACGGCCTGGATCCGGCCTGCGGGGCGCTCGCCGCGGACCTCGGCCGGACGGTCGACCGACTGGTGCGGGAGCGGGTGCTGACCCTCGACAGGGACGGCCTGCTGGCCTTCGCCGTCCCCGCGGTGGCGGCGGCGCTGCGCACGCTGGCGCCCGGCCGCGACGTCCGCTCGACGCACGCCGCCGTGGTGCGGACGGTGACCGAGCGGCTGGGCCCGGCCACCACCGGCGCCTGCCATCCGCCGCTGGCCGACCATGTCGCCGCCGCGGGATCGGCACTGCACGACGGGGTCGCGGTGCCGCTGCTGCTGGCGGCCGCCGCCAAGGACGCCCGGTCCTACCACCCGCGGGCCGCGCGGGCCTACCTGTCCGCGCTGCGCCGCCTGCCGCCCAACTACCCCGCGACGCTGGGCGTGCTGCGCGAGGCCGCCGAACTGGGGCTGGGGTCCGGCGACCACGCCGGCGTCCTCGCGCTGGGCGAGCCGATCCTCGCCGGACTGGAGGACCCCGGCCCCTCCGACGGCGGCGGACTGGAGTTCGCCACCCACGCCTGGGGGCTGTCCTCGCTCTACGAGCACCGCGTGCCCTGCGACGGCGCCGTGCCCCGGGCCGTTTACGCGCGGATGCCGCGCGCGGCGATGCTGGCCGCGCTCGGCGGCCGGTACGGCATCGGCCCGCTCACCCCCTGGCCGGCCACCCCGCTCCCGGCCTCGGCGGAACCGGGCCCGGACGGCGGACGGCGCGGCGGCGGCCCGCTGCCCACCCGGGCCGAGCTACGGACCCTGGCCGCGGCCGTCGGCAGCCACGAGGAACTGGCCCGGGCCGTCCACGACTTACGGACGGCGGAGGGCGGCGAGCCGGCCCTCGGGCGGCTGCGGGACGCCGCGGCCTACGGCGACCTGGTGGGCGCCCTCGACGCCGTACTGGGCGAACGCTGCGTACCCGCCGGCCACAGCGCCGCCGGCGGCTACCACGCCATGGTCCGCGACTACCTGGCCGGACGCTGGGACGACGCCCTGGCGGCGGCCCGCGGCATCGAGCGGCGCGGCCGCGCTCGCGGCGGGCCGGACACCGGCCAGCTGGCCCGGGCGCTGGCGGCCGAGATCCACTGCTTCCGCGGCGACCTCGGCCGCGCCCGCGAGTGGCTCGACCTCATCCCCGCCACGGTCGTCCATCCGCTGGTGGCCCGCGCCCGGCTGGGCGTGCGGTACTGGTCGGGGCAGCAGGACGCGGCACTGGAGGAGGCCTGGCGCGACGTGCGGCGGGCGCGCGACAGCGGCCTGCTCACGGGGGTCGAGAGGGTGCTGGTGCGCATCCTGGAGTTCGCCGAGGAGACCCGGCCCGAGCAGGCGCGGCAGGCCCTGGAGCAGCTGGCGGCCGTGCACGCGGAGGCCGACACGGCCATGACCCGCGAGGCGCTGCTCGTCGCCCGCGGGGTGCTGCTCCGTGACGCCGAGGGCGCGCACGAGGCCTACCGGTCGGCCGAGCGGCGGGGCGACCGGCACATGAGGCTGTACTGCTGCCAGATCCTCGCCGAGGTCGCCGAGGAGCCCCAGCCGTGGCTGGCCGAGGCCGCGCGCGACACCCATCTGCTCTCCCTCGGGCGCCCCGGGCGGGTCCTGCTCGGCCGCTCTGCCCAGCGCCGCAACGTGCCGCTTCCCAGGGGCCGTTCGGCCCGCGAGGGCCTGAGCGAGGCGGAGGTGCGGCTGATCGGCATGGTCGCCGAGGGCGGGACCAACCGGCAGATCGCGGCCCGTCTGGCGTGCAGCGAGAAGACGGTCGAGCAGCGGCTGGCCCGGCTGTTCCAGCGCACCGGCAAGCGCTCGCGGGTGGAGCTGGCGGCGGCCTGGCTGGACGGCAGCCTGGCCGCACCCGGCCCCGGAGGGGACGCCGCGCCGGGCGGTCCGGCCGGGCCGGGCACCTGGTCCGGCCCGGCCGGCGGCTGACCGCGCGGGTCCGCACCGCTCAGGAACCGCCGCCGCGCCGCGCCCTCCCCGGCCGCGCCGGTACGCACCGCCACGCGAGGCCCGCGGCGAGCAGGTAGCCGAGCGCGCCGACGGCCATGCTGAGGCGGGTGCCCGCCTGGTAGTCGGTGGCGGTGGCCAGCAGGGTGCCGCCCAGGGCGACGCCGGTCGCGCTGCCGACCTGGCGGGTGGTGTTGAACACGGCGGAGGCGGTCCCCGCGTACGCCGCGGGGGCCGCGCCCATCACGGTGGAGGTCGCACCGGTCAGGGCGAACGAGGTGCCGAACCCCGCGGCCATCATCGGGGCGACCAGCAGCGGGTAGGCCGGGTCGGCCCCCGCGGCGGCCCAGCCCGCCAGCCCCAGGGCGGCCAGCAGCATGCCGCAGACCACCAGCGGACGGTCGCCGGTGCGGCGGCTCAGCCGCCCGGACAGCACGGAGGCGAACATGGTCATCGCCACCGCCGGGAACAGCGCCGCCCCCGTGGCGAGGGCGCTGAACCCGCGCTGGTGCTGGAAGTCGAGGCTGGCGGTGAACACCATGCCGTAGAAGCCGAAGTTGAACAGCAGACCGATCACGGCGCCGCCGCTCAGCGCACGGCTGCGCAGCAGCTCCGACGGGAGGGCGGGGGAGCGGGCCAGCCGCTCACGCACCGCCAGCCCCGCTACCGCCACGACGCACAGGCCCAGCCCGCCGACCACGGCCGGCGCCGACCACCCCCGGCGCCCGGCCTCGTTGAGCGCGGCCGTCAGCAGCGCCACCGCCGCCACCACCAGGCACTGCGCCGGCCAGTCCAGCGCCCGGCCGGACCGCCGCGGCGAGGGCGCCACCCGCCGCAGCGTCAGCACCAGGCAGGCCGCGCCGACGGGCAGGTTGATGAGGAACACCCACCGCCACCCCGCGGTCGACACCAGCAGCCCGCCCAGCAGCGGCCCGGCGGAGGCCGCGATGCCCGCCATCGACCCCCACAGCCCGAAGGCCCGCGAACGCGCGGCGGGCGCCGGGTAGGACTGCTGGAGCAGCGCCAGGGAACCGGGCACGATCAGCGCCGCGCCGAGCCCCTCCACCAGCCGCGCCACCACCAGGAACGGGGCGCTCGGCGCCAGCGCGCACGCGGCCGAGGACACCGTGAACACGGCCACGCCCGCGCAGAACACCCGCCGGTTGCCCAGCCGGTCGCCGAGCGCCCCGCCGGTCAGCAGGAACCCGGCGAAGACCAGGGTGTACCCGTCGGTGATCCACTGGATGCCGGTGAGCGAGGCGGCGAGGTCCCGGCCGATCACCGGCACCGCGACATTGATGATCGTCACGTCCAGGATCACCATGAAATACCCGGCGCACACCGCCAGCAGCGGCGCCAGCGAGCGCCGCCCGGGCTCCGGGCCCGCGTCCGGCGGGGGCTCGGACGCACCACCGCCGGCCGTCTGCGCGCACTCCACGTCGCCCACTCCGTCCCGTTCGCAGCGCACCCCGCCGAACAGCGCAGGACGTGCACCGAAGGGGCCGGTAAGGACAGTACGGCGGACCGGCCGCGCAGCGCGGTAACGCGGCCCGGGGGCGGCAGCGGTGGCGTGGCGCGGTCCGCCCGCTCAGCGCGGTGTGCGGCGCAGGCGTGCCCGGGCCCGTGGGCTCACCGCATCACCTGTTCCAGGAAGTTGGGCGCGGGGAAGTCCTCACCGCCGCCCGGGCGGGCGGGACTCTTCAGCTCGACGGCACCGGTGCACGCCACCCGGTCCGTCACCTTCGCGCACGCCACCGCGTCGCGCAGATCCGTCGTGGCGAGCATGGGACTGACCGCCAGCCCCTCGCGGCCCTCGGGGTGGGAGGTGAGCCGGGCGTCCCGGCCGACCCAGATCGAGACCTTCTGCGCACTGCCGGAGCGCGGCTCCACCTCCGACCAGACGGTGCCGCACAGCGGGCTGAACCGGAGCCGCACGGTGTACGTGGTGTCCACGATGGTGCTCTCCGCACGCGCGTCGTGACTGCAGCCGTACCTCCTCGGATACCGCCCCTGGCACCGGTGCCCGTGGCACGCGTCGGACGGGCCCCACACCGAGCGCGGGCCGTGCGCGGGAATCTGCACCATCGAGGCCGCCGCGCCCATGGTCGCCACCAGCGCCGCCAGTGCCACCAGCGCGCCGACGTTCCGCAGCCTCCGGGCGCCGCGCGGCAGCCCCCGCAGGCGCCCGGGCCGTTCCTCCGGGTCGGGGGCCGCGGTCGGCAGATAGGCCGAAGTCGGCACAGGGGCAGGAGCCGGCCCGGGAGCCGGACCCGGCCCGGGCGGCCCGGCCAGCGGCGCGGTACGGGCGTGGAACGCGGCGTCATGGAGCAGCAGCAGGGG
Organism: Streptomyces kronopolitis; assembly: GCF_014646275.1. GTDB lineage: Bacteria > Actinomycetota > Actinomycetes > Streptomycetales > Streptomycetaceae > Streptomyces > Streptomyces kronopolitis. Next base: position 261,808 of record NZ_BMND01000005.1, on the reverse strand, counting down.
CCCCTGATCCACGCCGGCCACCTGACCCAGCGCCACGACCGCGCCGCGCGGCGGCAGCTTCTCCCCGTTGAGATAGCGGTGCCAGGCGGACTTGCTGTACGGGGTCTTCCTGGACAGGCCGTCCAGGCTCAGCCCGGTCTGCTCCTTGAGCGCGCGCAGCTCCTGCGCCAGGAGCTGCGCGTCGGTATCGAGCGTGTCGGGCAGTGGCCGCCAGCGGGACACCATGGACGCCTCCCCTCACCACCCCGCCTCCGCTCGGGGGTGGTCGCTTCGGCGGCCCGGTCCGGCGGCCCGGGGCGGTGTCTGTTTCCTCCCGGATGGCGGAATGTGTACCCACGCGTTGCGGCGGGTGACACCCCCTACACACCGAACACCACATGTCAGCTCAACGCTTTGTCATACAAGCGGAAGGTGCGCTTGCCGGCCGGACCCTCGGTGAACCCCAGGCACAGCCGCGGCGCGCCGCTGCCCGCCAGCACCGCCAGTCCCTCCGGCTCCCGCGGTGTGAGACCCGGCGCCGTGCGGTCCAGCTGCTGCCACACCACCAGCCCGGACCGCAGATCCATGCGGTACAGCCGGGTGTTGCCGCCCGCGGACGCCGGATTGCCCGCGCCGTACCCGCTGCCGAGGATCTGGTAGGCGTAGTCGCCGTACAGGGCCATGCCCTGGAAGGGCAGTCCCAGTCCGGCGCCGGGCTGCGCGAAGTCGGCCAGCGGGGCGAACCAGCCGTTGCGGAACTCGTCCAGGCCGTACAGGGCGAAGCGGGGTATGCCCTCCCGCTTGTAGCGCAGCAGCAGTTGGCGGTGGGCCACGTCCAGGGCCGGGAAATTGCTGGTGGAGCCGGGGACGGGGCGGTACGTGCCGAGCGCGTGGCTGCCGCGCTCCAGCACCTGGCCGGAGGCGAAGCGGAAGCGGCACACCCCGCGCCCGTAGCCGGACGACGGGTGGGCGTCCCACTCCGTCCACACCGTGACGGCGCCCGCGGACTCCTCCAGCCCGATCGAGCCGCCGTGGCCGAACCCCTTCAGATACATGTGACCGGCGTCGGCGCCGCCCAGGGTGAGCCGGTTCAGGCACAGATCGCCGCGCCGCGCGCGCTCCGCGTGCGAGAGCGCCGCCGTCTCGCCCGGCAGCCGGACGCCGCCCGCCACCACCTGCAGCGCGTAGAGGTGGCCGTGCCGTTCGTCGATCGCGAAGGACTGGATCACCGTGCTGTGCCGCAGCCGCCCGGCGAAGAACTGCCGGCCCGGCGCCGACAGCGCGGGCAGCCTCCGGTCCGGCGCCCGCGCGGCCCCCGCCCACTGCGCCGCCCCCGCCCACTGCGCCGGTGCGAGGGCGGCGGCCACCGCGCCCGCGCCGAGCGCGAGCACCGCCCGGCGTCCCGGTCGCGGTCCCTGCATGTGTGTGACCATCAAGCGCTCCAAGAGGTTCGGACCGGCTGCCCGCCCGCTCGCGATGCCGAACGGGCGGGCAGCCACGGGTCGTTCCCGGGTCACCTCATCCCGGGGTCACTGCGGACGGCGGTGTCAGCCGTTGGTCACCCGGCACCACGGCAGGGCGCGGAAGGCGCGGACGTAGTGCGCGGAGACATAGCCGCGGTGGTGCCGGAGCTTGTACCAGCGCGTGGTGCCCTGCACCCGGCTGCCGTTGGTCTTGCACACCAGGCCCCGGACGCTGCCGTTGCGCACCGTGCCGACCACGCGGTATCCCATGCCCGGGCCGGAACGGACGTTCAGCGCCATCCCGTTCGGGGTCACCGCGCGGCCGTGCACATGGGAATGACTCGTCGCCGCCGTGCCGAGGTACGCGGGGTGCGGACAGGAGTCGGCGACCGCCACCGCCGGGACCATGGCGAAGGCGGCGACCGCGGTGACGACGGCGTTGCGCAGCATGCGTCGGTTCATCGGATTCTCCTCGAGTGACGTGCGGTGCACCGGAGCGTGCCCCTGCGTCACTCAGCGTTTCCGACCGCGCACACGATGATGTGTCCCAGCCGTCCCAGGGAGGAAGTGGAACGCCCGCCCGTTCCCCGGGCGGTGCGGGGGCGGTGTGCCGTGGCCGCCGAGCACCGGGGGCCCGGCGCGTCGCGTGTGCTAAGCGTCCGCTTACGATGGCTGCGGTCCCTCACCGAGGAACCCACTGAGCCCAAGGGCCCCACTGGCCCCAACGGGCCCTACAGAACCCTCCACCTCTACAGCGCCGGCAAGCGCGCCAACACCCAGGAGCACCACCCGTGAGCGTCGAACCCCTCCAGGTCCCCACCGTCCCGTACGGCGAACTGGTCCCCGTCACCGTCCACTTCGACGACCTCGACGCGCTCGGCATGCTCCACAACTCCCGCTACCCGCTGCTGGTCGAGCGCGCCTGGGCGGAGTACTGGCACGGCCGGGGCTTCGGCTTCGACGGCGACTGGGCCGCCGCGGGGGACATGTGCAACGTCATCAAGGAGATGCGGGTCTCCTACGAGCGCCCGGTCACCCGGCCCGGCCGCTATGCGGCGCATCTGTGGGTCGAACGCCTCGGCCGCACCGGCCTCACCTACGGCTTCCGGCTCTGCTCGGCCGACGGTGCCGAGACCCACGCCCGGGGCCACCGCGTCCTGGTCCGCGTCGACGCGCAGACGCTGCGGCCCACCCCCTGGTCCGACCGGGCCCGCGCGGTCGCCGCCGACCTGCTCCGGCCGGCGGAGGCGGCGGAGGACGCGGAGGCGGACGCGGCCTGAACCGGCCGCGGCGGGCCCCGCGTCACCCGGCCGGGACGGCCTCGCGCCACCGGCCGCAGCGGTGGCGTGGCGGCCCGGCGCTCAGGGCCGCTCCCGCCCGCCGGCCACCGCGCGGGGGCTGCTGCCGGACGCCGCCCGGCGCGGCACCCGCAGCACCCGCGCCCCCGGCACCAGCCCACAGGCCAGCGCCGTGACCAGCACGAACGACATCGTCAGCGAGGTCGCCTGGGCGATGCCGCCGATCGCGGACGGGGCGATCAGTCCGGAGGTGTAGGTGAGGGTGGCGACGCCCGCGATGGCCTGGCCGGGCGCGGGACCGCTGCGCCCGGCGGCCGCGAACGCCAGCGGCACCACCACCGCGATGCCCAGGCCCAGCAGCCCGAAACCGCCCAGCGCCAGGGCCGGATGCCCGGCCGCGACGATCAGCAGACCGCCGGCCGACGCCAGCACCCCGCCGGCCCGCACCGTCCGCACCGGACCGAAGCGGGCCACCACCCTGTCGCCCACCAGCCGCGCGGCGGCCATCGTGCAGGCGAAGGCGGTGGTCGAGGCGGCCGCCAACCCGGCGTTGGTGCCCAGCCGGTCGCGCAGGTAGACCGCCGACTAGTCCAGCCCGACGCCCTCCGCGAACACCGCGCAGAACCCGATGGCCCCGATGGCCAGCGCCGAGCGCGGCGGCAGCGCGAAGCGCGGCGGCGGATGCGCACCGGGGGAGCTGCGCGGATCCAGTACTCCCCGGCAGGCGAGCGCGCCGGAGGCGGTCAGGACGACTGCGGCACCGGTCAGATGGAGCCGGGCGTCCCACCCGGCGTGCGCGGCGACGGTGCCGGCCGCCGAACCGAGCAGCGCGCCGACGCTCCACATGCCGTGCAGCCCCGACATGATCGGCCGGCCGAGCAGGTCCTCGGTCTCCACCCCCAGGGCGTTCATCGCCACGTCCGCCATCCCCGAGGCCGCGCCGTACACCAGCAGCGCCGGGCACAGCGCGGACGGGCCGGGGGCGAGGGCGGGCAGCGCCACCGACAGCGTCCACAGCGCGAGCAGACCGCGCAGCGCCGTACGGGCCCCGAAGCGGTGGCTGATCCGGCCGGCCAGCGGCATCGCCAGGGCGGCGCCGATCGCGGGGAAGGCGAGGGCCAGGCCGAGCCGCCCGGGAGCGAGACCGGTGTGCTCCTGGATCCAGGGGATACGGGTGGCGAAGCTGCCGGTGACCGCGCCGTGGACGAGGAACACCAGCGCGACGGCCCGGCGCGCGCGGCGCGGTCCGCCGGGCGGGCGGCCGTGCTCGGGCGGAGGGGTGGCGGCCATGGACGGTAAGGTATCCGCGCCCCGGACGGACCGTCACCCGCCGGACGGACCGTCACCCGCCGTTCCGGACGGCACCCCCGCCCGTGCGTGCCGCGAGGAACTCGGCGTAGGTCCGCCGCCCGTCGGCGTGTTGCGGGGTGAGGTTCTCGCCCCGCCGCAGCGCCGCACCACTGGCGCCCGGCAGCCACAGCGGCACCAGCAGCCGGCGGCGCCCGCCCGCCCGCAGCGTGGTCCGCACCAGGTCCCCGGCTTCCAGCACCTCCGGCCCGCCCAGGTCCGTGACCCGGCCCGCCGGTGCGCCGGCCGCCAACCCGGCCAGCCGGTCCGCCACTTCGCGCACCTCGACCGGCTGCACCCGCACGCCCGTCGGCACCGGCAGCACCGGCGACCGGGCGCCCGCCTTGATCACCCCGAGCACGAGATGGTGGAACTGCGTCGTCCGCAGCACCGTCCAGCCGAGGCCGGAGTCCTCGATCAGCCGCTCGACGGCCAGCTTGGTGCGGTAGTAGCCGAACGGGACGCGGTCCACCCCGACGATCGAGATGTACACCAGATGCCCGACCCCCGCCGCCCGCGCGGCCCGGACGAGCCGCCCGGCCGCCTCCGTGTCCCCGCCGGCCGGCGACGAGGCGCAGTGCACGATGGTGTCCGCGCCCGCCACCGCGTCGGCCAGCCCCGTGCCGTCGCGCAGATCGACCGCGTGCGAGCGCGGCCGCGGCCGCCCCGCGCCGGTGTGCGGCCGCCTGCTCAGCGACCGGACGTCGTGCCCGTCGCCGAGCAGCCGGTCGACCAGGACCTGCCCGAGTGTGCCCGTGCCGCCGGTCACCAGAATTGTCGCCATCGCGGATCAGTCCTCGCAGGAGAGAAGGGGACATGTGCTGTCCCGTTATGACGGAACACGAGTGCGCTCCGTGACAGGCGGCGCGCCGAGCGTTGTGAGGCAGCCCACAGGGCTTCGCCCGCATGGGCGACGACGGGGCATGGCAGACTGAAGCTGTACTGACATAAGAGCAGCAGCGCACTCCGGGGTCGGTGTAATTCCGAACCGGCGGTAACAGTCCGCGACCCGTCCGCAGCCAGCGGCCGGTTGAGCAGGTGAAATTCCTGCACCGACGGTGAAAGTCCGGATGGGAGGCAGTGCGCGGCGGGCGAGTTTCGGTACACCGCCGTCGACGGCGCGTCCGGTCATTTTTTCCCGGACGGTCGTGCATATCCGGCGCGGTGTCGCCGTGGCGTCGTTTCCGCTTCTGTCGTCCAGACAGCCCCGGAGTCCGTGCCCGATGAGGCAGGAGGACCCGGTGGCCACCGCAGCCCCCGTCGAGACCGCGGCGATGCGCCGAGCCATCGAGCTCGCCGCGCGCGGACTCGGGCACACCAGCCCCAACCCCGTGGTCGGCTGCGTCGTCCTGGACTCCGCGGGCCGTACGGCGGGCGAGGGCTGGCACCGCCGGGCCGGCGGGCCGCACGCCGAGGTCCACGCCCTGCGCGCCGCGGGCGAGCGGGCCCGGGGCGGCACCGCACTGGTCACCCTCGAACCCTGCAACCACACCGGCCGCACCGGCCCCTGCGCCCGGGCGCTGATCGACGCCGGGATCGCCCGCGTCGTCTACGCCGTCGCCGACCCCGACCCGACCGCCACCGGCGGCGCCGCCACCCTGGCCGCGGCCGGCCTCGACGTCGAGGGCGGACTGCTCGCCGACGAGGCCGCCGCCGGCAACGAGGCCTGGCTGACCGCCGTGCTGCGCCGCCGCCCCTTCGTGCTGTGGAAGTACGCCGCCACCCTCGACGGCCGGGTGGCCGCCGCCGACGGCACCAGCCGCTGGATCACCTCGCCCGAGTCGCGCGCCGATGTGCACCGGCTGCGCGCCGCCGCCGACGCCGTGATCGTCGGCTCCGGCACCGCCCGCGTCGACGACCCGCAGCTCGGCGCGCGGATCAGCGGGCTCGCCGACGACGAGATCAGCCAGCCGCTGCGGGTCGTCGTCGACTCCGGCGCCACCGCCGTCAAGGCCGGCGCCCGCGTCCTGGACGGCACCGCCCCCACCCTCATCGCGGTCGCCGAGGACGCCGACACCGGCCACCTCGACGGCCTCGCCCCGATCCTCCGGCTGCCGCGCGCCGCCGACGGCCGCGGACTGCACCTCCCCGCCCTGCTCCAGGCCCTGTACGCACGCGAGGTGCGCTCCGTCCTGCTGGAGGGCGGGCCCACCCTCGCCGGGGCCTTCCTCGCCGCCCGGGCCGTCGACAAGGTCGTCGGCTATCTGGCACCGGTGCTGCTCGGCGCCGGACCGGCCGTCCTCGGGGACGCCGGAATCACCACTCTCACCCAGGCGTTGCGGCTCGATGTGACCGGCACCGAACGGCTCGGCCCCGATCTGCGCGTCACCGCCGCGCCCGTCCACCCCGCCCTCCACGAGGAGAACTGACGTGTTCACCGGAATTGTCGAAGAGCTGGGCGAGGTCGTCGCCGTGGAAGACCTCGGCGACGCCTCCCGCTTCCGACTGCGCGGCCCCCTCGTCACCGAGGGCGCCAAGCACGGCGACTCGATCGCCGTCAACGGCGTCTGCCTGACCGTCGTGGACACCGCCGACGGCGAATTCACCGCCGATGTGATGGCCGAGACGCTCAACCGCTCCAGCCTCGGCGCGCTGGCCGCCGGCTCGCGGGTCAACCTGGAGCGCCCCATGGCGCTCGGCGGACGGCTCGGCGGCCACCTCGTCCAGGGCCATGTCGACGGCACCGGCACCCTCGTCGAGCGCATCCCCGGCGAACACTGGGAGATCGTCAAGGTCGCGCTGCCCGCCGCGCTGTCCCGCTATGTCGTCGAGAAGGGCTCCATCACCGTCGACGGCGTCAGCCTGACCGTGGTCGACGCCGCGGACGACTACTTCACCATCAGCCTCATCCCCACCACCCTCGCCCTGACGACCCTGGGCCTGAAGAAGGCCGGCGACCCCGTCAACCTGGAGGTCGACGTCCTGGCCAAGTACGTCGAGCGGCTGCTGGGCCGCGGCGCCGTGGCCGCCGGCGACCGCACCGACCTCGACGAGATCAAGGAGATGGACCGGTGAGCGCCCTGGACGCGCTGAACGGCGAGGCCTTCACCGCCTTCGGCCAGCACGTCATCTGGTCGGACATGATCGGCAACACCATCGGCCTGGCCGCCCTGGCGCTCGGCTGGCGGCGCTCGATCTGGACCTGGCCCGCCCAGTTCCTCTCCGGCCTCATCCTCGTCGCCGCCTACGCCTCCGCCCACCTCAGCGGCGGCGTCGGCAAGCAACTCCTGGTCATCGGGGTGGCGTTGTGGGGCTGGCGGCAGTGGCAGCGCGGCCGCCGGCAGGCCCAGGACGGCTCGGTGGCCGTGCGCTTCGCCGGCCGCCGCGAGCGCGCCGTGCTGCTCGCCGGCACCGCCCTGGGCACCGCCGCCGTCGGCACCCTGTTCACCCTGATCCCGCAGCTGTCCTGGAACCCCTGGCCGGACGCCTACATCTTCGTCGGCACGCTCGCCGCGATGGTCGCCCAGGCACGCGGCCTGGTCGAGTTCTGGTTCGCCTGGCTGCTGGTCGACGTCGTCGGCGTCCCGCTCGCCTTCAGCAGCGGCCTCGCCTTCTCCGGCCTCGTCTACGTCGTCTATCTCGCCCTCGTCGGGTGGGGCATGCGCGACTGGTGGCTGCGCTCGCGCGCCGCCGATCGCACCGTCCTGGAAGGAGCAGCGGCATGACCGCACTGCAGAGCTGGTACGACACCGAGGACGGCGAGGCACTGGCCCTCGACCCCGTCGAGCAGGCCGTCGCCGATATCGCCGCCGGCCGGCCCGTGGTCGTCGTGGACGACGAGAACCGCGAGAACGAGGGCGACCTCGTGCTCGCCGCGGAGAAGGCCACCCCCGAGATCGTCGCCTTCATGATGAGCGAGTGCCGCGGACTGATCTGCGCCCCCATGGAGGGCCCGGAGCTGGACCGCCTCGAACTCCCGCAGATGGTCGAGCACAACACCGAGTCGATGCGGACCGCCTTCACCGTCTCCGTCGACGCCACCGCCGCGCACGGCGTGACCACCGGCATCTCCGCCGCCGACCGCGCCACCACCCTGCGGCTGCTGGCCTCCGGCGAGTCCGCGGCCGGCGACTTCGTCCGGCCCGGCCACATCTTCCCGCTGCGCGCCCGGCCCGGCGGCGTGCTGGTCCGCGACGGCCACACCGAGGCCGGCGTCGACCTCGCCCGGCTGGCCGGACTGCGCCCGGCCGCCGCGATCGTGGAGATCGCGGGCGAGGACGGCACGATGCTGCGGCTGCCCGAACTCGTGCCGTTCGCCCGCAAGCACGGCCTGTCGATCATCTCCATCGAGGACCTGATCGCCTACCGGCGGTCCGCCGAGCCCACCGTGCGCCGCGAGGCCACCACCCGGCTGCCCACCGCGCACGGCGAGTTCACCGCGCACGGCTACCGTTCCACCGTCGACGGCGTCGAGCACATCGCGCTGGTCGCCGGCGATCTCGGCGAGGGCGAGGACGTGCTGGTCCGGGTCCACTCCGAGTGCCTGACCGGCGATGTCTTCCACTCGCTGCGCTGCGACTGCGGCCCCCAGCTGGAGGCCTCGCTCCAGCGGGTCAGCGAGGTCGGACGCGGCGTGGTGATCTACCTCCGCGGCCACGAGGGCCGCGGCATCGGCCTGTTGTCCAAGCTGCGCGCCTACGAACTCCAGGAGCGCGGCCGCGACACCCTCGACGCCAACCTCGAACTGGGGCTGCCCGCCGACTCCCGCGACTACGCCGCCGGCGCGCAGATGCTCCAGGACCTGGGCGTGCGCTCGCTGCGGCTGATGACCAACAACCCCGAGAAGACCGCCGCCCTGGTGCGGCACGGCCTGCGGGTCACCGGCCGCGAGCCGATGCCCGTCCAGGCCGGCGAGCACAACCTGCGGTACCTGCGCACCAAGCGGGACCGGATGGGCCACGACCTGCCCTGGCTGGAGCGCGGTGCGGCCCCGTCCCCGCCGGAGTCCTCGGACTCCTCCCGGCAGGGCCCCCGCGACGCGCACGACGCCCCGGCCCCCGGCACGCCCGACGGCACACCCCCGGTGACCGCCACCACCTGCGACAACCACTGACCACCCAGCACCACACCACCCCCACCCACCCCATCACCCGTACGAGGAGAACCGTGAGCGGCAAGGGCGCACCCGAACTGACCGTGAAGAACTGTGGCGACCTGCGGGTGGCCGTCATCGCGGCGCAATGGCACGAGCGGATCATGGACGGCCTGGTCGACGGCGCGCTGCGGGCCCTGACCGAGCTGGGCATCGACGAGCCGACGCTGCTGCGGGTGCCGGGCGCCTTCGAGCTGCCGGTCGTCGCCAAGGTCCTGGCCGGCCGGGGCTATGACGCGGTGGTCGCCCTCGGCGTCGTCATCAAGGGCGGCACCCCGCACTTCGACTACGTCTGCCAGGGCGTCACCCAGGGCCTGACCCAGGTCGCGGTGGACACCGGCGTACCGGTCGGCTTCGGCGTGCTGACCTGCGACACCGAGCAGCAGGCGCTGGACCGGGCCGGCCTCGAGGGATCCGTCGAGGACAAGGGCCACGAAGCGGTCACCGCCGCGGTCGCCACCGCCGCGACCCTGCGCACGGTGTCCGAGCCCTGGCGCTGAGGCGCCCGCCCGCGACCGCCGGCCGAGGCGCTGCGCGCCGCTGCATCTCAACCGCGTAGGGTAGTCACCATCATGTCCAAGAAGACGTTCGAGGAGCTCTTCGCCGAGCTCCAGCAGAAGGCCGCCACGGGCGACCCCGCCACCTCCCGCACCGCCGAGCTGGTCCAGGCCGGTGTCCATACGATCGGCAAGAAGGTCGTCGAGGAGGCCGCCGAGGTCTGGATGGCCGCCGAGTACGAATCCGACGAGGCCGCCGCCGAGGAGATCTCCCAGCTCCTCTACCACCTCCAGGTCATGATGGTCGCCCGGGGCATCTCCCTGGACGACGTCTACTCCCACCTCTGATCAAGCCCCCCGCTTCTCCCCGCACCCCCAGCTGTAAAGGAACTCGCTCTCATGCTGCGCATCGCTGTCCCCAACAAGGGTTCACTGTCCGAGCCTGCGTCGGCGATGCTCCATGAGGCCGGCTACCGCCAGCGCAAGGACCGCAGGGAACTGGTCCTGGTCGACGCGGAGAACGAGGTCGAGTTCTTCTTCCTGCGGCCCCGCGACATCGCCGTCTACGTCGGCTCCGGCAAGCTCGACATCGGCATCACCGGCCGTGATCTGCTGCTGGACTCCGGCTCGCCGGCCGAGGAGATCCTCCAGCTCGGCTTCGCCGGCTCGACGTTCCGCTACGCCACCCGCCCCGGGACCGCCAAGGACGTCAGCGAGTTCGGCGGCATGACCGTCGCCACCTCGTTCTCCGGCCTGGTCACCCAGCACCTCGCGGAGAACGGTGTGGACGCCTCCGTCGTCCACCTCGACGGCGCCGTGGAGACCGCCATCCAGCTCGGGGTCGCCGAGATCATCGCGGATGTCGTGGAGACCGGCACCACCCTGCGCAACGCCGGACTGGAGATCATCGGCGAGCCGATCCTGAAGTCCGAGGCCGTGGTCATCCGCGGTACCGGAGCGCCGGACGACGACCCGAAGGTCCGCCAGTTCCTGCGCCGCATGCAGGGCGTCCTGGTGGCCCGCCGGTACGTGATGATGGATTACGACATCCGTGTCGAGCACGTCGAGAAGGCCGTCGCGCTCACCCCCGGCCTGGAGTCGCCGACCGTCTCCCCGCTGCACCACGAGGGCTGGGTCGCGGTCCGCTCCATGGTCCCGTCCAAGGACGCCCAGCGGATCATGGACGAGCTCTACGACCTCGGCGCCCGCGCGATCCTGACCACCGGCATCCACGCCTGCCGGCTGTGACCCGCGGCCACTGATCCCCCCCCGACGACCCGCTCCGCCCCACCTCACCCCGACGGAAGACCCACGACGTGTCCGCGCCCCCGACCGGCCTCCCGGTGACCTTCCGGCCGACCCGCACCCGGGCCGTCCTGTACACCGTCGGCATCGCCCAGCTGGCCGCCCTCACGGCGATCGCGCTGGCGCTGCCGAAGCTGACCGGCGGCGAGCGGCTGAGCTTCGTGGTCACCGCACTGCTGGTGCTGGCCGTCCTCCTGCTGCTCGCCCGCCCCAAGGTGGTGGCGCGGCAGGAGGGCGTCACGGTCGTCAACCTCACCACCAAGCGCGAACTGGCCTGGGCCCAGGTCCTGCGGGTCAACCTCCGGGCCGGCGACCCCTGGGTCCATCTCGACCTCGCCGACGGCACCAGCCTGCCCGCCATGGGCATCCAGCCGGGCATCGCCAGGGATCAGGCCATTCGCGACGCCCGTGCGCTGCGCGACCTCGCCGAGAAGCACGGTGCTGTCGGCCACACGGCCGGGTGAGCCTGCCCTAATCGGGGTCCCGCTGTTTACTCTGTTCTCCGGGGCGCACCCCGCGCCCTGCCCCCTGGTGGGCTCAATACGACCCGAGGAGTGACTCCCTCCGGCAATGGACGGATCGTCCTGTAGTACCTGCGCCGCCCCTCCCCAACCCCCGCACACCGCGGAGGAGGCGGCATGACCGGCCCCGTGCTGCTGCTCGCCGCGGCCCTCGTCCTGATCCTGGCCAACGGTTTCTTCGTCGCCGCCGAGTTCGGACTCGTCACCGTCGAGAAGGCGGACGCCGAGCGCGCCGCCGCCGACGGCGACCGCCGCGCCCGCACCGTGGTCTCCGCCCTGCGGGAACTCTCCTTCCAGCTGTCCGGCACCCAACTGGGCATCACGATCACCTCCTTGGTGGTCGGCATGCTCGCCGAGCCCGCGCTGGCCCAGCTGCTGGCCGGACCGCTGCTCGCCACCGGCCTGCCCCGGGGCGCGGTCCCCGGTACCGCCGTCGTCGTCGGCATGCTGCTGGCGTCCGCCGTCCAGATGGTCGTCGGCGAGCTGGTGCCCAAGAACTGGGCGGTCTCCAAGCCGCTGCCCGTCGCCCGGGTCGTCGCCGGCCCGCAGCGGGCCTTCTCCCGCTTCTTCCGCCCGGTGATCACCCTGCTGAACACCGTCGCCAACCGCCTGGTGCGCGCGCTGGGCGTGGAGCCGACCGACGAGCTGGCCTCCGCCCGCACCCCCGGCGAACTGGTCTCGCTCGCCCGCCACTCCGCCCGCGCGGGAGCGATCGAGCAGGACACCGCGGATCTGTTCGTCCGGACCCTGTCGCTGGGTGATCTGACGGCGGAGAACGTCATGACCCCCCGCGTACGGGTGAGCGCCCTCCAGGCGTCCGCGACCGCCGAGGACGTGGTGAACCTCACCCGCGCCACCGGACTCTCCCGCTTCCCCGTCTACCGCACCCGCCTCGACGAGGTCGTCGGCATGGTGCACCTCAAGGACGCCCTGGCCGTCCCCACCCACGACCGGCTGCGCATACCGGCCGGCCGGATCGCGGTGCCGCCGCTGCTGGTGCCCGAGACGCTCCCGGTGCAGCCGCTGCTGGAGCGGCTGCGCAGCGAGCAGCCGATCGCGGTGGTCGTCGACGAGTACGGCGGCACGGCCGGCGTGGTCACCCTGGAGGACATCATCGAGGAGCTGGTCGGCGAGGTCCGCGACGAGCACGACCGCGTGGACCTGCCCGAACTCGGTCAGGCCCCGCCGGAGGAGGGCCGCCCCGCCTGGGACGCCGACGGCGGCTGCCGGGTGGACACCCTGCGGCGGATCGGCCTGGACGCCCCGGAAGGACCGTACGAGACGGTGGCAGGACTGGTGGCGCACATACTCGGCCGGATCCCGGCCCCGGGCGACATCGCGGAGCTCGACGGCTGGCGGCTGCGGGTGCGGCTGGTGTCGCACCACCGCGCCGAGCGGATAAGGATCGTGCGGACCGCGACCGTCATCCCGCCGGCCGCCCCCGAGGCACCCCGCGAGCCGGTCACCGCCGGCCTGGAGGTGGCCCGATGACGCTGGCCCAGCTGTTCTTCGCGCTCCTGCTCGTGCTCGCCAACGGCTTCTTCGTCGGCGCCGAGTTCGCGCTGGTCTCGGTACGCCGCAGCCAGATCGAACCGCTGGCGACCGAGGGCTCCACCCGCGCCCGGCAGGTGCTGCACGGCCTGGAGAACCTGCCGCAGATGATGGCCGCCGCCCAGTTCGGCATCACGGTCTGCTCCCTGACGCTCGGTGCGGTCGCCGAGCCGACCGTCGCCCGCCTCCTGGAGCCGCTCTTCGAGGCCGTCCACCTCCCGGCGGCGCTGATCCACCCGCTCGGCTATGTCATCGCGTTGGCCCTGGTGGTCTTCCTCCACCTGGTCATCGGCGAGATGGTCCCCAAGAACCTGGCGATGGCGGCGCCCGAGCGGACCGCCCTGTGGTTCAGCCCCGGGCTCGTCGCCTTCGCCCGGCTGTGCCGCCCGGTCACCGCACTGCTCGGCGCCTGCGCCCGCGGGGTGCTGCGGCTCTTCCGGGTGGAGCCGAAGGACGAGGTCGAGGCGGTCTTCACCAGCGAGCAGCTGACCCACCTGGTGGAGGATTCCGGCCAGGCGGGCCTGCTCGACCCGGCGGAGCAGGAGCAGCTCTCCGACGTCCTGGAGCTCGGCAGCCGCCCCGTCACGGACGTCCTCCTCGACCGGGCGGCGCTGGTGACCGTCGAACCGACCGTGACCCCCCGCCAGGTGGAGGAGCTGACCGTACGGACCGGCTACTCCCGCTTCCCGGTGTGCGCGGCCGGCGGCGCCTACATGGGCTATCTGCACGTCAAGGACGTCCTCGACCTGGAGGAACGGGACCGCGCGGTGCCCCAGCGGGTCTGGCACCCGATGACCACCCTGCGCGCCGAACTGCCCCTGGACGACGCGCTGACCGCGATGCGCCGGGCCGCCTCCCATCTGGCGGCGGTCGCCGACGCGACCGGCCGGGTGCTCGGCCTGGTCGCGCTGGAGGACGTGCTGGAAATGCTGGTCGGCGAGGTCCGCGACCCGGCCCACCGCCGGGCCCCGGCCGCCCGCGCCGGCCGGCGGGGCGCGGGGGAGCGGGTCACCGAACCCCGCGAGGAGGCACCGCTGCCCGCGGAGGACCGGGCGCTGGCGGGCTGATGTCTCCGGCCGGTGCCCGGGCACCGGCCGGAACACCGCGGCACGGCCGCCCCGCCGCCGTGCGCCGCCGCTCCGGCTCGTGTCGCCGCCGTGGTCAGAACTCCGGCCGCCGCGGCGTCTCCGGGCCGCGGCCCGAGAGGACCTCGCCGTACGCCTGCATCAGATCCGGCAGCCGCAGGGTGGCGAGGTCGTCGCGGCTCGGGGCGCCGCGCCACTGCGACAGCCGCAGATCGCGGTAGGCGCAGCTCTTCTCGTACAGGGTGCGCAGAAAGCGGCCGTTGCCCAGCTCGTCGATCCAGCCCTGGTCGACGACATGGCCGCTGATGCTGCCCAGCTCGTCGCGGGCCTCCTCGTCCCAGTGGTCGCCGTTCTCGGCGGCCAGCACCTCGCCGATGGCGGTCAGCTCCGCCGGCCGGTAGCTGGGGAAGTCGACCCGGCTGGTGAAGCGCGAGGACAGCCCGGGGTTGGCGGCCAGCAGCCGGTCCATGCCCTCCGGATAGCCCGCCAGGATGACGACGAGCCGGTCGCGGTTGTCCTCGGCGCGCTTGAGCAGCACCTGGAGCGCCTCGTCGCCGTAGGCGTCGCCCTTGCTGTAGCCGGAGTTGGACAGGCTGTAGGCCTCGTCGACGAACAGCACCCCGCCCAGCGCCGAGTCGATCAGCTCATTGGCCTTCACCGCGGTCTGCCCGAGGAACTCGCCGACGAGATCCGACCGCTGGGCCTCCACGAGGTGGTCGCCGCCCAGCAGCCCCAGGGCGTAGAAGACCCGCCCGAGTATCCGGGCCACGGTCGTCTTGCCGGTGCCGGACGGGCCGGAGAAGACGAAGTGCCGCTTCGGCGGCTGCACCGGCAGCCCCTGGCTCGCCCGCAGCCGCGCCATCCGCAACTGCGCCGACAGCGCCCGCACCTGCCGCTTGACCGGCTCCATGCCGACCATCCGCTCCAGCTCGGCCAGCGCCTTCTCCAGCAGCACCGGGTCCGCGGGCCCGGCGGGCAGCCGCTCGGCGCCGCGCGGCACCGGTGCCGCCGACTTGGCCCGGGCCGCGGCCCCGCCCCCGGCCGGCGCGCCGCCCACTCCGGCGTCCGGTGCGTCCGCCTCACCGCCCACCAGCAGCTCACGGCCGTCGGCGGGGTCGAGCGGGGCCATCGGATCCGGATCGCCGCCGGCCTCCTGGCCCAGCCCGGACGCGGGGACCGTCGCGAGGTCGGAGCCCTCGTCCAGCCCGTCGCCCGCGGCGATGGCCGCGAGCCGCGCCGCGGTGTCCATGAACGCCGGGTCGACGCGGTGCACCGCACGGTAGAGGGGGAGGGCGGCGGCGCTGCGGCCGGTGCCCTCGTGGGCGCGGGCGAGCCAGTAGCGCAGCTCCTTGCGCTGCGGCTGCTCGCTGCGGCAGCGCATCAGCGCGGCGGACAGCAGGGGCTCGGCCTGCCCGTACATCTCCAGCCGCACCCGGGCCATCCCGCCGAACAGCCCCGCCTCGATGCCCAGCACCGGGTCGCCCAGCAGCGGCTCGGTGTGCCGCACGAGCTGGTCCCAGTCCTTGACGAGATAGGCGCGGCAGGCGTGCAGAAAGCGCACCTGCGGGTCGGTGTCCACGGGCGGGCAGCCGGCCAGCGCCTGGTCCAGCTCCGCGACATGCCGGCCGTCGAGCCAGTGGGAGGCGTGCGCGAGCAGCAGATCGCGGCCGGTCTCCAGCACCGGCTGCACCCACCAGCCCAGCCAGTACCAGGAGTTGAGGGTGCGGCGGTGGCGGGCGCGCATCTCGCCGAAGCGGTCGCGGTGCCGGTGCATCCGCAGCAGGGCGATGGAGGTGTCGGCGCGCAGGGCGTGCAGCCCGAGCCAGGCGTCGGCCATCGTCGGATCGATCCGCACCGCGGCCCGGAACTCCTCCTCCGCCTGCGGATACGCGCCCACCGTGTAGGCATCGACCGCCCGCAGCCATGCCAGCTCGGCCGGGGCGGGCGAACCCTGAGTGCCGACGTCCATCCCGTCCCCCCACAAAACAAAACCCCGTGCCGCCGGGCGAGTGCGGGCCGCGATCTGTCGAACCGGCGTGCGGGGGACGGGAGTTGACCGTCATCGCGCACACCTCGGTCCCTGGCCTGCGGCGGCCCGGACTCGCATGGTACCCGCGGGATCGGTGCAGGCCGTAGAGGGCGGCACGGGGCGAGAACTGACCGTTGGGTACGTCGCGACGGCGCGAAGAATGCGGTGACCCAGGGTGAGGGAAGAGCGGCGCCCGACGGGCGGCAAAGGGGGATTTGCGCAGAACGAAGCCCCCGATCACGGGGGAACAACCGGGGGCTTCGCATCTGCGGGCGGTCCGTAGAACCGCACATTGAGAACGTAAGTCCTGTACGCCCGTTAGGTCAAGCCGAGTTGAGGCACTCGGCGGGACCCTGTCGGCGCCCCCGGGCGCGTCGCCCGTCGTTCGTTACGCAGCGTTAAATGTGGGGCCGTTCATGACGCCGCGGACGGTCCCACAAGTACCTCGTACCCCGTCTCCCCCTGATGCACCAGGAAATCCGCATACGGACGGGAGGGGTCCGCTGTGAAGTGCGCGCGCTCCGATGGAATCCAGCCACTCCAGAACGCGGAGAGACCCGGCCCGTCCCGGAGTTGACCCCTTTCCCAGGAGTGTTCGCTCGCCAGTTCCATCCACAGCAGGCACGCCAGATACGGCCGCAACGCCCGCCGCCCCGCGCCCACGCCCTCGACCAGCACCAGCGGCGCCGGTGCCAGCTCCCGCTGTCCGGTGAACTCGCCGCGCACCCAGTCGTAGACCCCGTACCGTGCCGTCTCGCCCCGTGCGAGCGGTTCGAGGACCTGCGCACCGAAGCGGTCGCTCCAGGCGAACAGCTCCTCATGGGTGGCGAGGTCGTCGGTGTGCACCACGGGTGCCCCGCCGAGCGCCCCGGCCAGGTCCGCGGCGAAGGTGGTCTTGCCCGACCCCGCGTGCCCGTCCACCGCGATCAGCCGCACCGGCCCGCAGGACGGCGGCAGGGCGTGCAGCCGGGTGGCGAGCGAAGCCAGATCATGATCCATCGCGCCAGCGTACGGGGCGGGCCCGCACCACCGCCCGCCAGTGGTCCACACCAATATTGCCGCCGCGACGCGCCCCGCACCGCCTTCCGCAGCGGGCTCGCAAGGGCAATAGTTGAGCCACGGCTGATCCGCCCCGGCCTGCCCGTTCTCTCCTGCCCGCTCGCACGCATCCGACTGGGGGAACCACCATGACCAGCTCCGCGCCCCGGCGCACCGTCCTGGCCGCCGCGCTCGCCGCCGCGGCGGGTGCCGCCACCCCTTCGGCGCAGGCCGCCGGCGCCTCCCGCGCGCCCGCAGCGGGCACGGCCGCCGCGCCCACCGCCCCGGACACCGCCGCGCCCCGGAAGAGCCTCGTGGACTATCACGCCTGGACCACCGCAGCCGACTGGGCCAGGGGCCACGCCCGGGGCACCGGCCTTGCGCCCGGTGCCCGCCCCGGCATCCGCCTCGTGCACCCGGCCGGCACCGTCGACTACCGCGACCCGCACACCGGCAGGTCCGCCGCCTGGGAGTACGCCACCTGGACCTCCCCGGTGCACACCCTCACCGCCCCGGCCACCGAGGCCGTCGCCTCCTGGAACGCGCACACCCCTCCCGGCACCTGGATCGCCGTCGAACTGCGCGGCGGCTACTCCGACGGCGGCCACACCCCCTGGTACGTCATGGGCCGCTGGACCTCCGGCGACGGCGACGCCGACATCCGGCGCACCTCGCTCGACGGCCAGAAGGACGGCCGCAGCAGCATCTCCACCGACACCTTCGCCATCGACACCCCCGCGAGCGGCCTCCGGCTGGCCTCGTACGAACTCCGCGCCACCCTCCACCGCAGGCCCGGCACCCGGCTCACCCCCACCGTCTGGCGGCTGGGCGCGATGGGCTCGGACCTCCCCGACCGCTTCGAGGTGCCACCGTCCGCGCCCGGCCGGGTCGGCCGCGAGCTGGTAGTCCCGCGCTATTCGCAGGAGATCCACAAGGGCCAGTACCCGCAGTACGACAACGGCGGCGAGGCCTGGTGCAGCCCCACCTCGTCCCAGATGATCATCGAATTCTGGGGCCGCAAGCCCACCCAGCAGCAACTGTCCTGGGTCAACCCCGACTACGCCGACCCCCAGGTCTGCCACGCCGCCCGCTACACCTTCGACTACCAGTACGACGGCTGCGGGAACTGGCCCTTCAACGCCGCCTACGCCGCCACCTACCGCGACCTCCAGTCCGTCGTCACCCGCCTCACCTCCCTCACGGACGCCGAACGCCTCATCCACGTCGGCATCCCCGTCATCACCTCCCAGTCCTTCCTCAAGACCGAACTCGACGGAGCGGGCTACGGCACCGCCGGCCACCTGATGACCGTCATCGGCTTCACGAAGACCGGCGACGTCATCGCCAACGACCCGGCCTCTCCCGACGACGCCGCCGTCCGACACGTCTACAAGCGCTCGCAGTTCGAAACCATCTGGTTGAGAACGAAGCGAAAGGACGCAAACGGCCAGGTCAAGAGCGGTTCAGGAGGAGTCTGCTACCTCTACTTCCCGGCCCACCCGACCGCGTCCCAGCGGCAGGTGCTGGCGGAGCTGGGGGTCCGCTGAGCATGTGCACCCCGAAGGTGGCCTCGATGTGACCTGACGGCAGCGCTCCTGCCGTCGAGGGTGAGGTGGCCGCACCGGTCCACCGTGCTTGATGGAGCTGTGGCCCATCCAACGGGACGCCTCGTGGATGGGCACGCCGTTGCTCAGGGTCATGGTGGCCCACTTGTACCGCAGGTCGTGGGGTTTGTAGCGGGGGAGCACGATGCTCGGACATCGCCGACGGGGTGGCGCGGCAAGGGAGATTGAAGTGCCACCCCTCCGCGTGGCTCACGCCCCCTCCCACGCCCACCTGATCAGCGGCACGGCCTTCTCCGGGTCGGCTGCCGAGGCGAGGCGCACCTCCAGGTCCCCGGTCCCGAGGTGCCCGATGCCGCGCATGTCCCGGGTGAAGCCCTCCTCCAGTGTGACGGTGTCCGGGTCGAGTCTGAGAGAGACCAGGGTCGCCGCGTGCTTCGAACGGAAGATCACCGATGCCACGTTCACCAGCCGCCGGTAGGCGATCTAGTGCCGCAGAGGCGCCACCTCGACCTCGTCCCACGCCGTCAGAGCGTCGTCCGGCTCCGCGTACAGGTCCCGCAGGCACTCAGGGACGAGACCAGGAGCCACCAGAACCGGTGCCGCCGGCGTGCTGTCGATCGCCGCGTCCCGCTCCCGGTTCCGCCGAGACGAAGCGGCGCTCGGCGACCCAGGCGAAGAGTCCACGAGCAGCAGGCTCAGCAAGTCCCCCTCGAGGACGCGGTAGTGCACCAGGTCGATCTGCTCGGGCAGCCGCTGCACGGCCACACGGTCGTGATGGGAGAAGCCGGCCGCGATGCAGACCATCCGCGGTCGACTCCAGTCGATCGACTCGGCAACCTCCACGCCCAGCCCCCTCCGGACAAGCGCCTCGAACTCGTGGTGCGCCGAATCCAGCCAGGACATGTAGGAGGCGGCCTACGACAACACCCCGCTATCGGCGCCCTTCTTGTACTCCACTTTACCGACCGCAGGAGCTCGGGCGTCGACTCTGAACTGCAAAGATTCATGGACTACATGTCTGTGACGGCGAGTCGGTACCTCATGAGAACCGGGAACGCTCCGCATGGCCGACTGGCAGTGGAGCGTTTCACTGGTGAACGCGACGCGTGATCTCCAGCGGGTTCTGGTGCATCGTCGTACGGCCGGGCGAGGTAGCTGACGCTGCAGGGGTAGGTCTGTTGCGGCGTCACTGCCTGTCGGTTTCACTGCTGGTGGCCGTCGGGGGGTCTTCGTGTCGCGGTAGTGGCTCCTCAGTCGGGAAGAAGATGGAACTCACCAGGTGGGGCTTGCGGCCCGGTGCGGGCCCGTTGCCCGCGCGTGACGCGAAGGAATGACGCAACTCGCTGATCATCTCGGTGAGTTCGTCGGGGCTGAGCCAGAGGGTGCCCTGCCGGTAGCCCACGGAGTCGGCGAACGGGTCGGCTCCCGGCCGGTCGAGGTAGGCGTTGAACTCGGCGAGCAGGGCGGCCATGGCGGCGGCGAAACCGCGGCTGTGGTCGTCCAGGGACATCGACGCCCCCGCCTCGGGGCCGATCGCCATCCGGTCCCGGCGCAGTCGGTAACGCCGTTCCACCGCACCGCGCACCCGCTGCTCGTCCACCACCTCCAGGACTCCCCCCTCGGCCAGCAGGCCGACGTGCCGGTACACGGTGGTCTTGGGGACATCGGGCAGCGCCGCACACAACTCGGCGGTAGTGCGCGTCCGCTCACCGGACATGGCGTAGGTGATGCGTAGCCGCACCGGGTGCAGCAGCAAGTCGAGAGTGTCCACCCCGCAATGATCCCATATCTGGTAACGTTCCCAAAGTTGGGAACAATGAAGGGGGAGAGAAGTGACCACGAACAACTCACCGGCTCCGGCTCGGCTGAGCACCGAGGCGTTACGGCCACTGCGAACGCTGGACCCGGACGGGCCGCAAGAGGATCTGGCATGGCTGGATGAGGCGATCGGCGACGCGAGGGTGGTGGCGATCGGCGAGAACGCGCACTACAACCGCGAGTCCTACCAGCTGCGCCACCGCCTGACGCGGTACCTGGTCGAGCGGCACGGGTTCGGCGCCTACGCGATGGAGTCCGGATTCGTCGAGGGAAGACTCACCGACGAATGGATCCGCGGCGGCCAGGGCCAGCCCGGCAACGTCATGGCGAACGGCATGACCTCGCTGATGGGACTGTGGACCGAATTGCGGACCCATCTGGAGTGGATGCGGCAGCACAATCTCGAATCCGCCGACCCAGTTGGCTTCTACGGCATCGACCTGTCCGGCTCGAACGTCTCCCTGCTACCCGGCCTGGACACCGTCATCGCCTACCTCGCACACGCAGACCCTGAGTTCGAGATGGATCCCAGGATTCGCGAGACGGCCTCGGCCTTCGCGGCGCCGTCCGCATTCTCCCTTTCCCAGTCCGTCGCCGCCTACGGACAGCTCGCACCTGAGCAACGCGATGCACTGACAGCAGGACTCGCCGACCTCACCGCACAGATGGAGGGGCGACGCCTGGACTACCGGCAGCGCACGACTGCCGACACCTACGAGCGCGCACTGCGCGCGCTGCACCTGACCGTCACCACCGATGCGATTGCCCGCGCGATGGCCCGTGGTGACCACGGCAGCGTGCTCTTCAACCGCGACGCCGCGATCGCGGACACCGTCGAATGGATCCTGCACCGGGAGGACCGGATCGTTCTGGCCGCCCATAACGGCCACATCCAGCGCTGGCCCGCCCACTGGCCGGGCATGCCTCCTGCGTCGACCATGGGCATGCACCTTGCTGACCGGATCGGCGAGGGCTACCTGGTCATCGGCACCACCAACGGCACAGGCCAAACCCTCAATAGCGGAGCCGACTTCTACGCCGGCAAGCTCTTCACCGACCTGGAGCCTCCCCAGCCCGGCAGCCTCGACGCGCTCATGGCCGCCAGCGGTGACGGCCCCTTCGCCACCGACCTGCGGCGGCTGTCACCGGCCGACACCGAGGCCGTTCGGGCCATCTCCCGGCAGCGTGTCGGCACTCTCTACTGCGATGTGAGCCCCCTGGACGCCTATGACGTCATCGTTCACCTCCCCCACGTCACCGCAGCCGAACCCGACGACACCGCCCTCGCCGACTCGCCTCACGACGTACAGAAGGCATTCTCCCAGTGGAAGCCGCGATGACCCTGCTCCAGCGGGAGCCGACGTAACCAACGCGCTTCTGGACGGCCCGGCCACCGGGGCTTCCCTTCGGGTGGTCCGTGCAGCTCGCGGTCGAAGGCGTCGGCGTTCTCTGCCTCGACTACGAGACGTTCGCGCTCGCCGGCCCCGAGGGGCATGTGCTGTATGTGTACTTTCCACGGCCCGGCGGCGAGGACGACACAGCACTGCGGCTGCTCGCGGCAAGCCGGCGTTGACGAATTCTGTTGCAGGCGCGTTCGGTTGTCGACGAGGCCAAGGATTCCCGCCCCGACACCTCGTTCGCGGCTGTCGTCACAGGCTCAGCAGCAGGTCCCGGACGGCTGCGGGGTGAGACAGGAACGGGTGGTGGCCGGCGTCGAGTTCAACGATCCGGTCGGCGCGGCGGGCGAACTCGCG
Source organism: Streptomyces kronopolitis (assembly GCF_014646275.1). Classification (GTDB taxonomy): domain Bacteria; phylum Actinomycetota; class Actinomycetes; order Streptomycetales; family Streptomycetaceae; genus Streptomyces; species Streptomyces kronopolitis. The sequence goes on along the minus strand of NZ_BMND01000005.1, from coordinate 239,466 downwards.
TTGCCGTCGCGGCGGCGTGCCCCGGTCCTGGGCGCAGACGAGGTAGGTCGAGGGCACCTGCTGCCATGCGGCCGCCCCGACCGGCTGCCCGGTCACCCGCACGCTCTGCCGGGCGAGGTGGTCCGCCGCCTCCGCCTGGACCTCGGGGGCGCAGTCCTGAAGGAAGGTGTCCACGAGCAGCTCGGGGCGGACCCCGAACGTGCCGGCGTCGGGGTCCACGTCGAGGAACGGGGCGGGGCCGCCGTCCCCGAACTCCGAAAGGCTCTGGCCGACTTCGGGCAGGTAGCTGGAGACCAGCACGAGGTGGCGCACCGCCCCGATCCCCGCGGCGGCCTCCGCCGTGACGATCCCGCCGTAGCTGTGGGCGACCACCACGGTCGGCTCGTCGCCGGCCTGTAGCACCTGCCGCACCGCGGCGACATCCTCGGGCAGCCCCGGACCGCTGTCGCCGCCGGGCAGGCCCGCCTCGCCGCAGCTCGGCAGCGCCGGGGCCACGCTCGGCACTCCCCGCTCCCGCAGCAGCTCGGCGGTGCGGTGCCACCACCACGACCCGTCCCGCACACACGCACCGTGCACGAACACGACTCTCATCGCACCTCCAGATGGGTGACGATCACTCCCCTGAACCGGGGTCCTTGCGCTGATTGGCGTGGAAGCGCGCCTTCTTCTGGCGATTCCCGCACGTGTTCATGTCGCACCATTTGCGGGTGCGGCTCTGGCTGGTGTCGAAGAAGGCGGCTCGGCAGGTCGGTGAGGCGCACAAGGCCAGTTTTCCGTCTCGTTCGCCCGCGATGATGCTGATCGCGTCGGCGGCGATCACGCTGAGGGCATCTTCCACGAGAGAAGACGAGCTGAGCTGCCATCGCCGCTTGCCCTCGGGGGTGAGGATCGCCGAGGCCCGCCCCTGAGCGCTGCGGTCATTGATGACCTTGACGGCAGACGCGGGGAGAGCGTCCTGGAGCGCGGCCGCGGTCGCGGCGGCGTGAATCGACTCCCGCAGTTCCCGGGCGAGGTCGAGCTGGGCGGTGGTGCAGGAGTCCACGGCGAGGCCGTTCACCGCAAGCCAGTCGATGAGTCGCTGCGGCGTGGGGATGCGCTCCACCGCGTTGCCATGCCGCTCGGAGAGAGTCCCCGTGAAGCTGGTCGCCAGGACATTGCCGAGGCGGAAGTCGGGGAAGCCGGGACGCACACGCATGGAACCACCTTAGACGGTTGCAGTGCGGCGCGGGGAGCTGTTAGAACCGCCTTGGCCGGTTCCACGATGCCCAGGAGGTCCCATGTCCCGTCCCGCCAGCGATGTGCAAGCTTTCGAAGCCCATGCACCCGACGCCGACCTCGATGATCTGCGCGCGCGATTGGCCGCGGCGCGGCTACCGGAGGCCGAGACGGTCCATCCCGCCGCGCCCGGCCCCCGCCGATGGGAGCAGGGTGTTCCTCTCGCCGACCTCGTCGAGGTCGTGAACTACTGGCGCACCGGGTACAACTGGCGGTCGTTTGAAGAGCGCCTTAATCGCATCGGGCAGTTCCGTACGACCATTGATGATCTGGGAATCCATTTCCTGCACCGCCGCTCTGCGCGCGAGGACGCCACTCCGCTGATCTTGACGCACGGCTGGCCGGGAAGCATCGCGGAATTCATCGATGTGGTCGACGAGTTGGCGGATCCGGACGATGTGGACGCGCCGGCATTTCACGTCGTGGCTCCGTCGCTGCCGGGCTTTGGTTACAGCGACAAGCCGGCCACCACCGGATGGGGAACCGAAAAGACCGCGGCCGCCTGGGTGGAACTGATGGGGAGGCTCGGCTACAGCAGGTTCGCCGCCCACGGCGGTGACTGGGGAGGCAATATCACCACGGTGCTCGGCGGCAGGTTCCCGGCGCACGTTCTCGGTATCCACACCACGTTCGCGGAGGGGCCGCCCGGGCTGACCATGGACGGGCTGACGGCGGTCGAGCGCACGTGGGCCGAGGACACCCGCCATTTCTGGCGCCACCGCGCGGCATACGCGAAGCAGCAGGCGACCCGGCCGCAGACCATCGGGTACTCGCTCGTCGACTCACCGGTCGGGCTGCTCGCCTGGATCCTGGACAAGTTCGCCGAGTGGACGGATACCGAAGACAGCCCGTTCGAGACGATTTCCCGGGACCGGATTCTCGATGACGTCACCCTGTATTGGCTGACGCGGAGCGGCGCATCGGCGGCCCGCATCTACTACGAAAGCCACAACTCGCTGGACCCCGAACTCCGGGTCGACGTCCCGTCGGCGATCACCATGTACCCCCGCGACATCGAGAAGTGTCCGCGCCCCTGGGCGCAGGAGCGGTACCGGCAGATCGTCCGGTGGAGTTCGCCCGAAAGCGGGGGACATTTCCCGTCGCTGGAGGTCCCCGAGTATTTCGTCAAGGATCTGCGAGAGGGCCTCACGGCAGTGCTGGCGGCCGCCGGTCGGTGAACGCGGATCGGCGACTCGGACTCGCTCACCGCCACAACGACAAAGGCAAGGAGAGAACTCTCCTTGCCACTCTCAATTTATAGCGGGTTGGGGGGCTTGCGGCAAGGCCCGGGTCGTGCCGCAGAATCGTCGGCCGATGCCACAACCTGCGGAAATGAGGGCACGACGTGCGTGTGTTGTTGTCGGTGTACGGGGTCCGCGGTGACGTGGGGACGGTGGGCGGACCGGCGTTGCGGGGGCAGGCGCCGGTGATGCGGTCGGCGGACGCGGAGCCCCGGAGCGCGGCCGTCCCGGAGGTGTCGCGATGACCGAGCAGTATGTGTGGGACCTCCACGAGGCCGACGAGACGGATGTCGCGGTCGTCGGCGGCAAGGGGGCGCAGCTGGGCGGGCTGTCTCGGATCGAAGGCCTCCGTGTGCCGGATGGCTTCTGTGTGACGACGGATGCCTTCCGGCGGATCATGGCAGAGGCGCCGTCGACCGGCGATCTGCTCGATCGGCTGTCGCGCGTGGACCCGGACGACCGGGAGGCGATCCGCACGCTCGGCGCGCGGATCCGCCGGATCATCGAAGACACCGCCATCCCGGAGGATCTCGCGGCGGCGATCACCCGCGGGCTCGCCCGGTTCGGCGAGCGGGCCGCCTTTGCCGTCCGGTCCAGCGCGACGGCGGAGGACCTGCCGACGGCGTCCTTCGCCGGTCAGCAGGACACCTACCTGAACGTCGTGGGCCCGACGGCGGTCCTCCGGCACGTCAGCCGGTGCTGGGCCTCGCTGTTCACCGAGCGGGCCGTGGCCTACCGCCGGGGCAACGGCATCGACCACCGTGCGGTCCACATGGCGGTGGTCGTGCAGCGGATGGTCGTCCCGCAGGCGGCCGGCGTGCTGTTCACGGCCGACCCGGTCACCGGCAACCGGACGGTGGCGACCGTGGACGCCGGATTCGGCCTGGGCGAGGCCCTGGTCTCCGGCCTGGTGAATCCGGACGTCTTCACGGTGCGGCACGGCGAGGTCGTCGCCAGGACGATCGCGGCCAAGCGGTGTGCCGTGCAGGCCCTGCCGGGCGGCGGGACGCGGGAAGTGGCGATCGACGCGGAGCGGCAGGAGCAGCCGGCGCTGACGGATGCGCAGGTCGTGCGGCTCGTGCAGCTCGGGCGGCGGATCGAGGCGCACTTCGGCCGCCCGCAGGACATCGAATGGTGCCTGGTCGACGACGGCTTCCGGATCGTGCAGAGCCGGCCGATCACGACGCTGTTCCCCCTTCCGGAGAGCGGCGACCAGGACAATCACGTCTATGTCTCCGTCGGTCACGGGCAGATGATGACCGACCCCATGAAGCCCCTGGGACTCTCCCTGTGGCGGCTGACGGCCATGGTGCCGATGCACGAGGCCGGCGGGAGGCTGTTCGTCGATGTCACCCGGCGTCTGGCCGCGCCCGCGAGCCGCGCCGGCCTCCTGGACGTCATGGGGAGGGGAGATCCGCTGACCAGGGACGCGCTGGAGACCGTCCTCAACCGCGACGGCTTCGTCCCGTCGCTGCCGGACGCGGGCCCCGGCGGGCCGCCGGTGGGCGGGGCGTCCGCCCCGGTGGAGACCGATCCCGCCGTCGTCACCGGGCTGATCGAGCGCAGCCGGGAGTCCATCGCCGCCCTGGAGCGCGACATCCGCACGAAGTCCGGGCCGGCGCTGTTCGACTTCCTGCTGGAGGCCTTCGAGGAGCACAAGCGGGTCCTCGGTGATCCGCTGAACCTTCAGGCGATCATGGCGGGGATGGAGGCCACCTGGTGGCTCAACGACAAGCTGGGGGAGTGGCTCGGCGAGAAGAACGCGGCCGACACGCTCACGCTGTCCGCCCCCGGCAACGTCACGTCGGAGATGGGGCTGGCGCTGCTCGACGTGGCGGACGTGATCCGCCCGCATCCGGAGGTGGTGGAGTACCTGCGGGGCGTCGAGTGCGTCGACGATGCCGAGGACGCCGAAAACGCCGCCTTCCTGGGCGAGTTGGCGAAGCGCGCGGGCGGGGCCGCAGCGCGCGACGCCATCGAGGACTACCTCGACCGGTACGGTATGCGCTGCGTCGGCGAGATCGACATCACGCGGCCGCGGTGGCGCGAGCGTCCCGGCGCGCTGGTGCCCGTGATCCTCGACCACGTCAGGAACTTCGCGCCGGGGGCCGCCGAACGGCGCTTCGCGCACGGGCGGGAGAAGGCGCAGCAGAAGGAACAGGACGTGCTGGCACGCCTGCGGGCCCTGCCGGACGGGGACCGCAAGGCCGCCGAGACCAAGCGGATGATCGACCGGGTCAGAACCTTCATCGGGTACCGGGAGTACCCGAAGTACGGCATCGTCAGCCGCTACTTCGTCTACAAGCAGGCCCTGCTGGCGGAGGCCGAGCGCCTCGTGCAGACCGGTGCGCTTCCGGAGAAGGAGGACGTCTTCTACCTCACCTTCCAGGAATTCCGGGACGCCGTGCGCGCACAGGAGGTGGACGGCCGGCTCATCCGGCAGCGCAAGGACGCCTTCCGGTCGTACCACGCGCTCACCCCGCCCCGGGTGCTCACCTCGGACGGCGAGGCGCTCACCGGTGCGTACCGGCGCGACGACGTACCGGCCGGCGCCCTGACCGGCCTGCCGGTCTCCGCCGGGATCGTCGAGGGGCGGGCCCGCGTCATCCTGGACATGGCCAAGGCCGATCTCGAAGCGGGCGACATCCTGGTCACGACCTTCACGGACCCCAGCTGGTCGCCGCTGTTCGTCGGCATCGCGGGCCTGGTCACGGAGGTGGGCGGCCTGATGACCCATGGCGCGGTGATCGCCCGCGAGTACGGCCTGCCCGCCGTCGTGGGCGTGGAGCAGGCCACCCGGCTGATCCGCGACGGGCAGCGGATCCGGGTGCACGGAGTCGACGGGTACGTCGAGATCCTGTCCTGACCGGTCGGGACGGGCCGGGCCCGGCGCTCGCACCGGCCACGGTGCGGGACGACCGGGCCCCGCCTCCCGGCAGGGGGCACCGCTATTCCCGGTCCTCGGGCTCGGGCTGGTTCTCCTCCGGCGGCGGCGTTGTCGTCGACGGAGGAAAGAGACGGTCCTCGAAAATGTCCAGCCCGATCATCACGAGCAGAAGTATCCACGGCACAAGCAGACCCATCACGACCACGGGGCCTCCCGACGAAGGTGTGATCACGAATGCGATGCGAAGGCGTAGGTCATTTCAGCGTCAGCTGAATGGAGGAACCCCGCAAGTTCGCCGCGAAACGGGTCGGCCATTCGGGTGAGCGTGATTTCGCGTGATTTCTGCTGCGAATGTGGTTTCTTTGGCGCACGTGGTTTCTTATGCGAAAAGGCCGGTGCGGTGAAAGACCGGTGCAGTGACGGGCCGGTGCGGTGCGTGCTGAACCGGTTGTCCTGGCCCCTCGCCAGCCGGTGCCTACTCGACTTGTCCCGCGTCGCCGGCGTCGGCGTGCAGAGCGCGGTGCCAGTCCAGCTGGGCGGTGAGGGTGTCGTCGCCGGGGCGCTGCGGGGGCGGGCCTCCGGCGGCGCGGGCCGGGGGGCGGGTGCCGCGGGAGATCTCTCCGCTGACGGTGATGTTGTGCTCCACGCGGGGGCGGCGGCAGGCCTCGTAGAGGGTGAGGGCGCTGTCCAGGTCGGGGGTGTCCCGCAGGGACTTGGCGAGGATGACGGCGTCCTCCAACGCCATCGAGGCGCCCTGGCCGGTCGCCGGTGAGGCCGCGTGCGCCGCGTCGCCGATGAGCAGCGTGCGTCCGGAGTGCCAGGGGGTGCCGGGTGGGATCTCGGTGGCGTGGGTGGCCATGAGGTCGTCGGTGGAGGCCGCGACGATGCCCGCGGCGGGGGTGGCGTCCTTGCCCAGCAGCGCGACGAGGTGTGCGCGCCAGCGGGACGGCGTGGGGGCCGCAAGCTCCTCGGCGGGCACGGGGTCGCCGCCGACGCGGGCGAACCAGTACACCTCCCCGTCCGGCGAGACCGCGTAGCCGAAGGCGGCGGCGCTGCCCCGCACCATGGTGAGGTGACCGGTGTCCTCCGCTACCGGGGCGGTGCGCGTGTAGCCGTAGTAGACGCTCTGCCCCGCGTAGACGGGCGCCACGCCGGGGGCGACCGATCGCCGGACGGCCGAGTTCAGGCCGTCCGCGCCGATGAGCAGGTCGCCGGTCGCGACGCTGCCGTCGGCGAACCGCGCGCTCACGCCGTCGGGGCCGTTCTCCACGGACACCAGCCGCGCGCCGTGCGACACCCCGATGCCCCGGCGGACCGCCTCGGCCTGGAGGGCGGCGTTCAACTCCCCGCGGCGCAGGCACCGGTACCGCAGCAGGGTGTCGTCGGCCTCGCCCAGCGGCACATGGGCCATCTCGCCGCCCCGGTCGTCGAGCACCCGCATGGTGCGCAGCGGGAAGCCGCGCGAGGTGACCACCTGCGAGGCGTCGAGCTGCGCCAGTGCGCGCATCCCGTTGCTCGCCAGGGTCAGGAACGCCCCGATGTCCTCGGCCGTGCCGGGATGCGCCTCGTGCACGGTGACATCGAGACCTGCCTTGTGCAGGGCCAGCGCGGTCGCCGAACCCGCGATCCCACCACCGATGACCAGAATGCGTGTCACGTACCGGTCCGCTCTGTTGTGTCGGTCCCCTCGGGCGTCCGGATCCATGATGCACCCGGCCGTGGTGTGCGACGGGGCGTAGTACGCAAGGGGCGACCGACCCGTAACTACGCTGCGCATCAGGCCTCTTGAGCCCCAGTGGTCTCCCGGGTCAAGGGCGCGTCGTCGGCCGCGACCGGTGCTGGTGCGGTCGGGGCCCTCGCGGGCGCGCCCGGGTTCAGGCGCGGGCGGGAGTGCCGGACCGGGTGCGGGTGCGCAGGCCGGTCACCACGGCGACGCTCGCCACCAGCACCACTCCTGCGGCGATCCGGTAGCCCAGCGCCGTCGCCTCGGTGAACGCGGTGGCCGCCGCGGTGCCGTGTCCCGCTACCGGGGCGAGGTGGGTGGACAGTGCGGTGCCCGTCACGGCGATACCCAGGGCCGCGCCCAACTCCCGTGCCGCGCCCTGGAGTCCGGATCCCATGCCGGAGCGGCTCGCCGGTACGGAGGCCACGATCGCATGCGACAGGGTCGGCATCGCCAGCCCCGCACCGGCCGACAGCACCAGCAGGAACACCAGGTAGCGGAGGTAGGAGGTGTGGGCATCGGCGGTGGAGAGCAGCAGCAGACCGGTCCCGATCAGGACCAGTCCGGCGCCGGCCGTGCGGGCCTCGCCGAGCCGCTCGGCGCCGCGCACGCCGAACTTCGTGCACACCATCATTCCCACGGCCAGCGGCACGATCGCGGCACCCGTCTGCACCGGTGAGTACCCCTTCACGTACTGCAGGAACTGCCCGTTGACGTAGAACAGCGCGAACATCCCGAAGAAGGCGGTGGCGATGCCGACGCTGCCGGCGCGCAGCCGCGGCAGCCGGAACAGCCGGGGATCCAGGATCGGGTGCGCGGCGCGCAGACCGTGCCGGACGAACACCGCGAGCAGCACCAGCGCCAGGGCGAAGGCGCCGGTCACCGGGGCCGAGAGCCAGCCTCGGTCCGGGCCCTCGATGATGCCGAAGAGCAGCGTCCCGGCGCCGAGGGCCAGCAGTGCCGAACCCGGCAGGTCGAGCGCCGCGGTCTGCGTCGGGACCCGGGGCGCGGACCGGGCGACCCAGACGAACAGGGCCAGGGCGAGCGGCACGTAGCCGAGGAACAGCCCCTGCCAGGGGAGGTACTGCACGAGCAGTCCGCCGCCCGCGTTGCCGACCAGGCCGCCGGCCCCCATTGCGGTGCTCCAGGCGGCGACCGCCCCGGCCCTGCGGTCGGGCGGGGAGGCGTGCAGCAGCACGGACATGGTCGCCGGCACCAGCAGCGCGGCTCCGGCACCCGAGAGGGCGCGGCCCGCCATCAGTACCGGCAGCGCCGGGGCCAGGGCGCACAGCAGGGCGCCCGCGCCGAACGCGCCCAGCCCGGTCAGGAGGGTGCCCTTGCGGCCGAAGCGGTCGCCGAGTGCCCCGGCCGGGATCAGCAGTCCGGCGAAGACCAGCACATAGATGTCGACGATCCACAGCATCTGGGTGTGGGAGGGGTGCAGCGCACTCGCGGTGATCTTGGGTATCGCGAGATTCATCGCGGCCACCAGGGACTGTGCGACCAGGACGCAGGCGCACATCGCGGCGGTCACCGCACGCCGCCCGTGGCGGACACCGGCGGCGGGAACGGGAGGGGAAGCGGTCGTGGTCATGGCCGGCACGTTAGATTTCGCTCTAATTAACTTCAAATGCAAGGTATGCACTCCATGATTGCGCGAAACGCAAACATCGACCTCAACCTGCTGACGGCGCTGGACGCCCTGCTCGAAGAGCAGAGCGTGACGGCGGCCGCCGACCGGCTGGGGCTCTCCGGGCCGGCCATGAGCCGGGCGCTCGGCCGGATCCGCCGCACGACCGGCGACCCCGTGCTGGTCCGCGCCGGCCGCCACATGGTCCCCACGCCGCGGGCGCTGGAGATCAGGGCCGAGGTGCGAAGGCTGGTGGAGGCGGCCCACGGCGTGCTGGCCCCGTCCGCACCGGCCGACCCGGCGGCGCTGGCCCGCGTCTTCACCCTCCACGCCAACGATGTCTTCGTCACGGTCCTGGGCCCGGCCCTGCTCGCCCGTGCCGCCGAACAGGCTCCGCAGGTCGTGCTGCGCTTCCTCGGCGAGGGTTCGGTCGACGTTCCCCTGCTGCGGGACGGCTCCGCGGACCTCGAACTCGGGGTCATCGACAGCCTGGAGCCGGAGATCCGCAGGGAGGAGCTGTTCGTCGACCACAGCGTCGCGGTGGTGCGGGACGGTCACCCGCTGACCCGCGGAGAGCTCACCCCGGCCCGCTTCGCCGCCGCGCAGCACCTCAACTACTCCCGCCGCGGCCGGCTGACCGGCCCGGTCGACGCGGCGCTCGCCGCACTCGGGCTGCGGCGGCGGGTGATCGCCACCGTTCCGACCTTCGCCGCTTCGCTGATGATGGTCCAGGACAGCGACGCCGTCGGCCTGGCGAACGCCCGGGCCGCGGCCCCGACCGTCCGCCGGCTGGGCCTGCGCACCCTGGCCGTCCCGCTCGAACTGCCGCCGATGACGCTGGAGATGGCCTGGCATCCGCGCCAGGAGGCCGACGCCGGGCACCGCTGGCTGCGCGGACTGGTACGCGAGACGGTGCGCGACGTCCTGCGGGAGCTGCCGCCGGAGAAGGCGTCCGGCTGAACGTCAGAGCAGGGGTGTCAGGGCCTGGGTGGCGGCGCGCAAGTCCGGTGCGTAGGACGTGAGTTGGTCGCGCGGCACCAGGAAGGTCACGGTGGTGAGGGAGACGCCGGCGACCGGGCGGCCCGCGTGGTCCAGGACGGCCGCGCCGATGCAGCGGACGCCGGGTTCGTTCTCCTCCTCGTCGATGGCGAAGCCGCGGGCCCGGACGGATTCCAGGTCGGCCTCCAGCGCCTCGGGCGTGGTCAGCGTCTGCGGGGTGCGGGCCGGCAGGCCGCCGCCGGTGATCAGCGCCCGGACCTCCTCGGCGGGGAGGTGGGCCAGGATGCTCTTCCCGATCGCGGTCGTGTGCAGGGGCATCCGCAGGCCGATGCGTGAGGCCGTGCGGAAGGGCTGGTCGCCCTCCAGTTTGCGGATGCAGGTGATGGTCTCGCCGCTGTGCAGCGCCAGGTGGACGGTCAGCCCGGTGGTGTGCTGGAGCTCGTCCAGGATGTGCCCGATGCTCGCCGGCTCCGCACCGCCGATGACCTGCGCGGACAGCCCGCGCAGCCGTGGGCCGACGCCATAGCGGCCGCCGGCCTCCTGGCGTACGAAGCCCTGCGCGCTCAGCGAGGCCAGGATCCGGTAGGTGCTCGACTTCGGGACGGCGGCGGCCTCGGTGATGCCCGTCAGGCGGTGCGGACCGCCCGGGGCGGCCACCGCTTCCAGGATGCGCAGCGACTTCTCCAGTGCGGAACCGGCCGCCGAGGTCCGGCCGCGGCGTGCGGTCGCCCCGGGCTGCTCGGGCGCGCTGCCCGCGTCGTCCGGACCGACTGTGCCATCCGCGCCGACTGCCTCGGCTGCGTCCTCCGCGTCCTCCGCGTGGTGCGGATCGTGCGATTCGGGTCTTTGTTCCCTTGGCACGGGATACCCCCGTTTGCTTACGGTGGCGTCACAAAGTTCTGCTACACGATACATCGTTTCACTACGTGGAACAGGGGACGAGCTTTCCTTCCCCGAGCCGCCTTCGCCGGCTCCGTCGGGCGCTGCCCGCTCGCCCGCCCCTTCCTGCTCCACGCCCCCACCCCCCTCCGTGCAGCAAGGAGGCTGCGCATCATGACGACGATCACCGAGGCCAAGGTCCTGATCACCTGCCCGGGACGCAACTACGTCACCCTCAAGATCGCCACGTCCGACGGCGTCACGGGCATCGGCGACGCCACGCTCAACGGCCGCGAACTCTCCGTCGCCTCCTACCTGCGCGACCATGTGTGCCCGCTGCTGATCGGCAAGGATCCGTCCTGCATCGAGCGCATCTGGCAGTACCTCTACAAAGGTGCCTACTGGCGGCGCGGGCCGGTCACCATGACGGCCATCGCGGCGGTCGATGTCGCCCTGTGGGACATCAAGGGCAAGCGGGCGGGTCTGCCCGTCTACCAACTGCTCGGCGGCGCCTCCCGCGACGGGGTCACCGTCTACGGCCACGCCAGCGGCGAGGACATCCCCGGGCTCCTCGACGAGGTCGGCCGCCTCCTGGACCGCGGCTTCCGGGCGGTGCGCGCGCAGGCCGCCGTCCCCGGCGTCGGGACGGTCCACGGCGTGCCCGAGGGCCAGCGGAACGCCGGTGAGCCGGCCGCCGTCGAGCGGCCTCTCGTGGAGGGCTGGGACACCGGCCGGTACCTCAACTGGGTGCCGCGGTACATGGCGATGGTGCGCCAGGAGTTCGGCCACGGCTTCCACCTCCTGCACGACGTCCACCACCGGCTCACCCCCATCGAGGCCGCCCACCTGGGCAAATCCCTGGAGCTGTTCCGGATGTTCTGGATCGAGGACCCGACCCCGGCCGAGGACCAGGAGGCCTTCCGGCTCATCCGGCAGCACACCACCGCGCCGCTGGCGGTCGGCGAGGTCTTCAACTCCATCTGGGACTGCCAGTACCTGATCACCGAACGGCTCATCGACTACATCCGCACGTCCGTCTCGCACGCGGGCGGTATCAGCCACCTCCGCAAGATCCTCTCGCTGGCGGAGCTCTACGGCGTCCGCTCCGGCGCGCACGGCGCGGGCGATGTGTCGCCGGTCTCCTTCGCCGCCGCCCTGCATGTCGACCTGTCCGTGCAGAACTTCGGGATGCAGGAGTACATGGAGTACCTGCCCCCGTGCCAGGAGGTCTTCAAGACCACCTGGAGCTTCGAGGACGGCCTGATGCACCCCGGCGACGCCCCGGGGATCGGCGTCGAGTACGACGAGGAGGCCGCCGCCCGCTTCGCGTACGACCCGAAGTACCTTCCGGTGAACACCCTCGCGGACGGTTCGGTCCACGACTGGTGAACGGGGCGGCGACCGGCCGTGCGCGCCCGGGCGCACGTCACGGTTGTGTAATACGGCGATTCGGGCGCCAACGCGCCGGGTGCTGACGGCCTCTCACTTCGCAGCAACTACATGAGGAGTGGGAGATGTTCCGTAAGTCCTTACGCCTGATCGCCGTGCCCGTCGCGGCCCTCGCGCTGCCCCTGACGATCGCCGGGGCCCAGGCCGGCGCGGCCACCGCACCGGCCCCGGGCGGCGCGGCAGTGGCGGGCAAGAAGGCAGCGGCCCCGTGCCTGGCCGATGCCACCACGCTGGTCGGCGACCTCGACGGTGACGGCCACCCCGACAGGATCAGCAACCCCGGCCTCACCGGCACCAAGGTGACCGTCCAATGGGGTGCCAAGAACGGGACGTTCGGCCCCACGTACGCCGTGAGCACCCTGCTCGGCGCGAAGAAGGGGGAGGTCACGACCGCCGCGGTCGCCGACTTCCAGCGGGACGGCACCCTGGACATGGTAGTCAACGTGGTCAAGCCGGCCGACGGGGACGACGCCGCCACGGCCCGCATCGCGCAGTACCGTCCCGGCCCCCTCAAGCGGGCGGACCTCGGCTCCGCCACGGCCCGGCACTCCGACATCGGCGACCGTGGCGAGGCGCGGCAGCTGCGGATCGCCAACTACGGCGGCGATGCCTACCCGGACCTCGCGATCCTCGACAACGCCGGTGACGGGCAGCTGGACCGGGATGTGCGCCTGACGAAGCCGGGCAGCGGCCCGGGTGCCCACAGCTACGAACTCCAGGTGAAGTACGGGGCGTTCGGCTCCACGTCCGAGCCGCCGGCCATGCCCGGCGACGGCTGGAAGCACTTCTACAAGCCCTGCTCCTGACCACGACCGGGCGCCGGCGGTCCTCCGGGCCCGCGCCCGGAGCCGTCGGCGGTCCGGAGTCGTGCCGGACGGCAGAAGTCCCCGGCTGGACGGGGGAGACCAGCCGGGGACTGTAGTGCGGGTGCCCGCGGATCCGGGAGGGAAACCCCGGGCGCCGGATTTCCTGCCCGGTTACTTGGTGCAGGTGTTGAGCATCGACGTCAGGGCGGACTTCTCCTTGGCGGTGGTGGTCAGCTTCCAGATGGACTTCACGTGGGTGTAGTCCTCGGCGTAGGTGCACCAGAAGGCGTGGTTGGTGGGCTTCCAGTCGGCTGGGCCGCTGTCGCTCTTGGAGCTGTTGGAGGACTCGGAGGCGATCAGGAGCTGGGGGTCCTTCAGGTCGTTGCCGAACGCTTTGCGCTGGTCGGCGGTCCACTTGGCGGCGCCCGAGCGCCAGGCCTCGGCGAGCGGGACCATGTGGTCGATGGTCGCCTGGGCCACCGAGGTCACCGTGGTGTTGTCGTAGGCGGAGTACCACTTTCCGCTGGCCGGCTGGCACTTCTTGGCGGACTCGTCGACGACGTCCTTGCCGTCGCGGGCCAGCACGTCCTGGCGGGTGGTGCAGCCGTCGGACTGCTTGGCCCAGATGTCGAACTTGTCGCGGGCGTAGCCGTCCATGGAGCCCGGGGTGGCGATCTTGAGAGCGGCGAGTTCGGTCTGCGCGGTCGACTTGCCGGGCGGAGCCGGCGGGTCGGCGAGGGCGGGCGCGGCGGTGAAGCCGAGGAAGGCGAGCGAGGCGGCGGACAGGCCGAGAACGGCATGGCGCATGAGGTCTCCAGAAGTGTGGGGGGTGGAGAGACACTTCAGGAAACCGCAGGGATCACGCGGGCGCTACGCGCGTGGATGGAACATGACAACAACATTCCCTGTCCATTACCCGGACGTGGGGATGTTGGGCCGTCAGAGGGATTGCGTTGTCCCGGCGTTAGCGGAATCGCGGGGGATATGCGTCCGTCCGGGCCACCGTGGATCGGGCGCGGGTGCGGCACCTCGGTCCTGCTCCGCGGGGGAGACCTACAGTGAGGAATCACTGTTATCGGTCGGATGCGGAGTCAAAACGCAGATGGACCCGGTCTCCACGAAGTTGCCCTGGTACGTTCCCCTCGTCCCCAGCGCGCTGGTGGCCATCGGGACTGTGTGGAACGTCTACTATCCGGACGACTTCTGGGGCGACAATGTCCTGGGCGCCGCCGTCGTCGTGGCGGGGGCGCTGCTCTCGCTCCGGCACACGATCGCCATCGCGGCGGCCCTCATTCTGGTCGATGTGCCACTGCTGTACGCGGCCGGATATCTGGACCACACGATCGGCCCGCTGCTGGTGTTCAACACCTTCTTCGCCGCCCTGGTCGGCATCTGGGTGAATCGGGTGCTCGCGCACCACGGCCGCCGACTGGAATTGGTGCGTTCGGTCGCGGAGGTCTCCCAACGTGCCGTACTGCCCCCGCCACCGGCCCGGATCGGCGCCCTGGCCATCGCCGCCGTCTACAACGCCGCGCAGGTCGAGGCGTTGATCGGTGGGGATGCCTATGCGGTGCGGGACACTCCCCGGGGCGCCAGATTCCTGATCGGCGATGTGCGGGGGAAAGGACTCGACGCCGTCAGCGCGGTGTCCGTGCTGCTGGGCGCGTTCCGGGAGGCGGCCGATCAGGAACCCGACCTGGTGGCATTGACCGCGCGCCTGGAGCGGGCCCTGATCAAGGAGGCTTCACTGCGTGACGAGACCGTGCGGCTGGAGGGATTCGTCACCGCGGTGGTCGGGGAAATCCCGCCGGACTCCGCTTGCGTGCGACTGCTGAATTGCGGTCATCCCGCGCCGTATCTGCTCGACGGGAACGCGGTGGTGGCGCTGGAGACGAAAGATCCGGGACTCCCGTTGGGAATGAGCGTCCTGGGCGGTCCGGAGGCGACGCTTCAGGAATGGCCGTTCCCGGTCGGCGGCACGCTCCTGCTCGTCACCGACGGAGTGACCGAAGCCCGCAATCATGCGGGGACTTTCTACGACCCGGGGACCCGGCTCCGCGGGAAAGGCCCCTTTGCGCAACCCGCCGAGGCGATCACGGCATTGGTGCGGGACGTCGAACGGTGGACCGGCGGTCCGCGCGACGACGACATGGCGATCCTGGCGCTGACCCGGTCCGCCGATCGCGGGGTGCCGGGCAGGACGCCCCGGTGATCCGGCGGGGCGGCGCGCACCACCGTCCGGGCCGGGGCGGCCGTCGACGCGGCCGCCCGCGGCGAACCTTTCCGGGTACGGGCGGGAACTCACCGAGGCCTCCCCTCGACTCATGAGGCGAGGTTGCCGTCCGGCAGCCGGCTCGTGACGGTGAGGGGGAGGGCGAGGGTGCGAGGGAAGGGGAGCGACCGCGGGGCTCGCGGGGGGCGGCCCGGTCACATATCCGTGGCCGCCGGTGCGGACCGCTGGTCGCTGGTCGCCGTGGCGGGGCTGCTGGCGTTCGTGGCGATGCTCGACATGAACATCGTCAATGTGGCGCTGGCGGAGATCGCCGACGGCCTGCGGGTGTCCGTCGCCACGGCCCAGTGGGCGGTGCTGGGATATCAACTTCCGGTGGTAGCACTGCTGTTGCCGGTCGGGCGGTGGCTCGACGGGGTGGGGCTGCGGACCGCCGTGCTCACCGCGACCTGCGGCTTCGGGTTGTGCAGCGCGCTGGCGGCCGCGGCCCCCTGGATGGGCTGGCTGATCGCCGCGCGGCTGCTGCAGGGCGCGTGCGGGGCGGTGCTGTTCGTGCTGATGCCGGTGCTCGCGATGCGGTCCGTGCGGCCGGAGCTGCGGGGACGGGCGATGAGCGTGCCGGCCACGCTGGGTCCGCTGGGGGCGGTGGCCGGGCCCGCCGTGGGCGGTCTGCTGCTCGACCACCTGGGCTGGCGGTGGGTCTTCCTGGTGAAGATCCCGTTCTGCCTGCTCGCGCTCTTCCTGGCCTGGCGGGCGATGCCGCGGGACGGCGGGCTGCGCCGGCCCGACCGGCGGTCGGTGGTGGACGCGCTGCTGGTGGCCTCGGGGGTGGCGGTCCTGCTGCTGGCGCTGACCCTGGCGGCGGACCGCCCGGCATGGCTGGCGCTCGCCCCGGCGGCCGCCCCGGCGCTCTGGTGGTGGCTGCGCGGACCCGGCGGCCGTCCGGTGGCCGGTGTCCTGCGGGCCGCGGGGCTGTTCCGGGCCCATGGCGCGGTGCTGGCGCTCGCCGCCGGGTTCGCCGCCATGCACTACGTGGTCGCGCTGCACCTCCAGCGGGACGACGGGGCCAGCGCCACGACGACCGGGCTGACCGTGCTCGCCTTCCCGCTCGGTATGGGGCTGGCCGGGCCGCTCGGCGGACGGATCGCCGACCGGTACGGCGCCCGCCCGGTCGCGGTCACCGGCGCCGCCCTCACCACGGCCGGCCTGCTCCTGCTGATCCCGCTGGGCGACGGCTGGTCCCCGCCGGACGTGGCCTGGCGGCTGGCGCTGGCGGGCGTCGGGCTGGGCCTGAACGGCGGCCCCACGCAGGCCCTGGTGATGGGCGCCGCCCCACCGGACCGGGCCGCGACCGTCGGGGCCACCGTGCAGTGCGCCCGCAGTCTCGGCTTCACCCTCGGCCCCGCCCTGGCCACCGCCGCATGGGGGCTGAGCGGACCCGGCGAGGGCGTACGGGCCGGGCTCGTGCTGGCCGCGGCGGCCGCCGCGCTCGCCGTCCCGCTGCTCGCGCTGACCGGCGGTAGGCGCGCACCGCTGTCCACGAAGACCACCGACGCGGCGCCCGCCGCGCACGACTGACCAGGAGTCACCCGCATGTGCGGAATCACCGGCTGGGCGTCCTTCCCGCACGACGCCCGCACCCGGCGGGCGGTCATCGAGGCGATGACCGCCACGCTCACCCCGCGCGGCCCCGACGCGGGCGGCGTGTGGCTCGGCGCGCACGCCGCGCTCGGCCACCGCCGCCTGGCCGTCATCGACCCAGCCGGCGGCGCGCAGCCGATGACCGACCGCCCCGACCGGCCGGCAATCGTCCTCAGCTACAGCGGCGAGGTCTACAACCACCACGCGCTGCGGGCCGAACTCCGCAGCCGGGGGCACACCTTCCGCACGCGCAGTGACACCGAGGTGGTGCTGCGCGCCTACGCCGAGTGGGGCGAGGACCTCGCCGACCACCTGGACGGCATGTTCGCCCTCGCGGTGTGGGACGAGGGGGAACAGCGGCTGCTGCTGGTACGTGACCGGCTCGGGGTCAAGCCGCTGTACTGGGCAGCCGTCGACGGCGGCCTGGCCTTCGCCTCCGAGCCGAAGGCCCTCTTCGCCCACCCGGAGATACGGCCGCGGGTGGACGCCGACGGGCTCCGGGAGGCCTACAGCCTGCTCTTCAACACCGGGCCGACGGTGTGGTCCGGGGTGCGGGAGGTGGAGCCCGGCGGCCTGCTCGTCCTGGACCGCGACGGCATCCGTGAACGCCGCTACTGGCAGCTGGCGGACGGGATGCACGACGACGACCGGGACACGGCCGTCGAGCGGATCCGCGGGCTGGTCGGCGCGGCCGCCCGCAGCCAGCTGGAGGCCGATGTCCCGCTGTGCAGCCTGCTCTCCGGCGGCATCGACTCCACGGTCCTGACCGGGCTGCTCGCCGACGAACTCCGGCTGCGCGAAGGCCCGGACGCCCGCATCCGCTCCTACGCCGTCGACTACAGCGACCAGGCCGAGCGGTTCACCGGCGATGTGCTGCGCACCGGCCACGACACCCCGTTCGCCACCGAGGCCGGCGCCTTCCTCGGCACCGACCACGACACGGTCGTCCTGGACCCGCGCGCCCTCCTCGACCTGGAACACCGCAGGGCGGTCGTCGCGGCGCGGGACTCACCGATCGGCGTCGGCGACATGGACACCTCCCTCTACCTGCTCTTCGGCGAGATCCGCGCGCACTCCACCGTGGCGCTGTCCGGGGAGGCGGCGGACGAGGTCTTCGGCGGCTACCCCTGGTTCCACTCCCCGAAGGCGCTGGGCGCGGCCACCTTCCCCTGGCTGCTGGTCACCGGCGACGAGGCGGCGATGCCGCTGAACCCGGAACTCGGGCTGCGCATGGAGGAGTTCCGCCGGGATACCTATGACAGCGCGCTGGCCGCCGTACCGCACCGGGACGACGAGAGCCCCGTCGAGCACCGGCAGCGCGAGATGCAGCACCTGTCCCTGACCCGCTGGCTGCGCCAGCTGCTGCACCGCAAGGACCGGCTGAGCATGGCCCAGGGCCTGGAGGTCCGCGTCCCCTACTGCGACCACCGCCTCGTCGAGTACGCCTTCGCCACGCCCTGGGCGCACAAGAGCTTCGACGGCCGGGAGAAGAGCCTGCTGCGCGCCGCCGGCACCGGACTGGCGCCCCACTCCGTGCTGCACCGGCCGAAGAACCACTACCCGGCCACCCACCACCCCGACTACAACCGCGGCCTCCAGGACCTGGCCCGCGACGCCCTGACCGTCGGCCAGGTCCGTTCGCTGGCCGACGAGTCCCGTCTCAAGCCCTGCCTCGACACCCCGCCGGACCGCCTGGAGTGGGGCCACCGCCTCCGCCTGGAACGCGTCGTCGACCTGGCGCTGTGGCTGGACCATTACCGGCCCGAACTCGTTCTCTGAGGAGCCTCGTTGCCCGGGCCACCCTGGGCGGGTCGCCCGTCAGGCGGTCCGCGCCGCGAGGGGGCGGGCGGCCGGGTGCAGCGCCGCGTACTCCAGCGGGGCCGAGGGGTCGATCGAGACATCGAGCGGCGCGGGCTCGGCGCCCGACCGGGCCAGGAGGTCCCCGATGGCGGCGATCATCGCGCCGTTGTCGGTGCACAGCTTCAGCGGCGGGACGCGCAGGGCGAGGCCGGCCGCCGCGCACCGCTCCTCCGCCAGCGCCCGGACCCGGGAGTTGGCGGCCACCCCGCCGACCACGACGAGGGTGCCGACACCGTGTGCGGTGCAGGCGGCGACCGCCTTGCGGGTCAGGACGTCGGCGATCGCCTCCTGGAGCGCGGCGGCGCCGTCGGCCACCGGCAGCACCTCGCCCCGATGCCGCTCCGCCCACCGCGCCGCGGCCGTCTTCAGCCCGGAGAAGGAGAAGGCGTACGGGTCATCGCGCGGGCCGGTGAGCGGCCTTGGGAAGGTGACGGCGCGGGCGTCGCCTCCGCGCGCCGCCCGGTCGACGGCCGGCCCGCCGGGGTACGGCAGGCCGAAGACCCGGGCGACCTTGTCGAAGCACTCGCCCGCCGCGTCGTCCAGGGTGTCCCCGAGGTGCACGAGCGGGTCGCGGGCCAGATCGCGGACGAGCAGCAGCGAGGTGTGGCCGCCGGAGACGATCAGCACCACACAGGGATCGGGCAGCGGGCCGTGCGCCAGGGTGTCGGCGGCGACATGCCCCGCCAGGTGGTGCACTCCGTACAGCGGGACGTCCAGCGTGTAGGCCAGGCTCTTCGCGCCGGCCAGCCCGACCTGGAGCGCGCCGGAGAGCCCCGGCCCGGTGGTCACCGCGACCGCCCCGATGTCGGACATCCGCAGCCCGGCCTCCGCCAGCGCCCGGTGCACGACCGGGGTGAACGCGTGGACATGGGCGCGGGCCGCGATCTCCGGCACCACCCCGCCGAACCGGGCGTGCTCGTCCATGCTCGACGCCACCGCGTGCCCCAGCAGCCGGCCGTCCCGCACCAGCCCCGCGCCCGTCTCGTCACAGGACGACTCGATGCCCAGCACCACCGGCGTTCCCCGCATGGCGTTCCCTCCTCGCGCGCTGCGACCGGGCTCCTTGCCCAATTGCCCAGAAGTTGTTCTTGCAAAGAGTATGCAATAAGGAAGTTTGGGCTAGGGGCGGAGGTCGTTCCGGGGCCGGGTGAACCCCGGGAGCGGGGCGGGGGCGGGCCCTGCCTACCCTGGACGGGCAGTGGGTGCGCCCCGTCCGCCGGAGGGGGCCGCGCGAGAGGGCACCCGGGGGAGCCCGGAGCGGACCCGGCCGCACGCGCCGCTGCTCCACCGGGCATGATCGTGCGGCCGCCGCCCGTCGTGCCCGCCGCGGACCGTCCCGTACCGCGGACCACCCCGTGCCGCGGACCGTGCCGCGACCCGACGAAGGAGAGCCCTGTGCCCCACCACCCGGACACCGCCGCGCCGGAGGGCACGCCGGTGCCCTCCGCCCACCTGCCGTGCGTCCTGCTCAAGCACGGCGAGGTCTTCCTGCGCGGACGGAACCGGGACCGGTTCGAGCAGCTGCTGCGGAACAATCTGCGCGGCGCGCTGCGCGGCATCGGGGGCTCCACCTGGATTCAGGACGCCCGGAGCGTCACGGTCCTCGGGGGCGAGGTTCCCGTGGCGGAGCTGGTGGAGCGCGCCCGCCGGGTGTTCGGGTTCAACTCGGTGCAGCCCGCCGTCCGGGTCCCGAGCACCGCCGAGGCCATCACGTCCGCGGCGGTGGAGGCGCTGGGCGCCGTCGCGGCCGAGCGCCCGGGCGTCAGCTTCGCCGTGCGGGTGCGCCGGCGCGACAAGAGCTTCCCGTTGACGTCCTCCCGGTTCGAGGCGGAGGTCGGCGCGCACATCCGGCGAGCGCTCGGCCTGCCGGTGAACCTCACCGCCCCGGACGTCGCACTCCACATCGAGATCGACCGCCCGGGCACCTATCTCACCTGGGTCCGCCACCCCGGCCAGGGTGGCCTGCCCGTCGGGTCCAGCGGGCGCGCGCTGGTGCTGCTCTCCGGGGGCTACGACTCCCCGGTGGCGGCGTACCGGGCCATGCGCCGCGGCCTGGCCTGCGACTTCGTCCACTTCACCGGCGCGCCGTACACCAACGCCTCCTCCGTCTACAAGGCATACGCGCTCGCCCGGGAGCTGAACCGCTACCAGCCCGCCGGACGGCTGCACGTCATCGCCCTCGGCCACGCCCAGAAGCAGCTCGCCGTCGCGGGCGCGGGACGGCTCCAGGTCGTGGCCCAGCGGCGGTTGATGGTCCGTGCCGCCGGGGTGCTGGCGGGCGAGGTCGGCGCCGCCGCGCTGGTGACGGGGGACAGCCTCGGGCAGGTCGCGAGCCAGACGCTGACCAATATGGCCACCGTCGACGAGGCGGCCGCGCTGCCCGTGCTGCGCCCGCTGGTGGGCTGGGACAAGCAGGAGATCATCGACGAGGCCCACCGGATAGGCACCGCGGAGATCTCCGTCCTGCCCGACGAGGACTGCTGCCAACTGCTCGCCCCCGAGCGGGTCTCCACCGCCGCCCACGTGCCCCAAATGGAGCGCGTGGAGCGGCGACTTGAGATGGACGAGCTCATGGCGGAGCTGGTCAGCAAGGCCCAGTGCATGCGCCCCGGCGCGGAGGACGCAGAGGACACGGAGGACGCGGACGACGGCCCGCCGGCCACCGCCGGGCTCCCCGCACCGCGCGAGCCCCTCCGGTGTCCGGCTCCCTGACCTCCCGGCTTCCGCCGCGAGGTCAGCGCGACCGGCCGGTGCTCGGCGTCAGCTCGCGAACTTCTCGACGGCCGCCGGGCTCTTGGGCGTGAAGAAGTTGAGCAGGTTGCCGTCAGGGTCGCGGAACAGCAGCGACCGGTTGCCCCAGGGCATCGTGGTGGGCTCGGTGACGAAGTCCTCGACGAAGTCGGACAGTTCGCGGTGGACGCGGTCCACATCGTCGACGAGGAACTCGGTGATCACACTGCGGTTCTCCGCCGGGCGGGCGGAGCCCGGGGCGAACAGCGGGACGGTGCGGGTGCCGGCGATCGCGAGGGTGGCGCGGGGCGTCGCGATCTCGGCGAAGTCCTCGGTGGCCCACACCGCCCGCACCCCGGTGGCGCGCTCGTAGAACGCGACGAGACGCGGGACGTCGCCGGTGATGATGCGGATCGAGACGAAGTTCATGGTGCTCTCCTGGGCTGCTGAAGTCGCTGTGCTGCGCAGAGTAGGAGGAATAGCGGACAGAATCGGTCCGCTATTCGTCCTAGGCTGGGGACATGTCCCGACCCGCCGGCCGCGTGCTGACCCTCCTGGAGCTGCTGCAGTCGGGCGGCACCCGCACGGTGGCCGAACTCGCCGACCGCCTCGGCGTCGACGGCCGGACCGTGCGGCGCTATGTGGACCATCTGCTCGACCTCGACGTGCCCGTGGAGTCGGTGCGCGGCCGCTACGGCGGCTACCGGCTCGCCCCCGGGTACCGCCTGCCGCCGCTCATGCTCAGCGACGACGAGGCGCTGGCGGTGCTGCTCGGCCTGGTCGCCGGCCGCCGGGCGGGGCTCGGCACGACCGGGCACACGGCGAGCGAGACGGCATCGGCCAAGATCCGGCGGGTGCTGCCCCCGCACCTCGCGCACCGACTCGGCACGCTCCTGGACACGCTCGCCTTCACGGAGCAGCCCGGTGGGGCCGCCGCCCCGGACTCCGGGGTCCTGCTCACCGTCGCCGACGCGGTACGCCACCGCCGGCCGCTCGCCCTGCGGTACACCGACCGCGACGGCCGGCGCACCGCACGCACCCTGCACGCCTACGGGCTCGTCGCCCATTCCGGCCGGTGGTACGTCACGGGCCGGGACACCGCAATCGGCGAGGACCGCACGTTCCGGCTCGACCGCATCGCGGACGCGAGGGCCCTGCCCGGCGCGTTCGAGGAGCCCGCGGGCCCGGACCCGGCGCAGCGCGTGCTCTCCGGGTTCGCCACGGCGGCGTACCGGCACGAGGTGACCCTGCGGATCCAGGGAACGGTGGAGCAGATCCGCGCCCATCTCCCCGCCGCCGTCGCACGCCTGACGGAGGACGAGCCGGTGGCGGACGAGGGCCGGGAGGCGGACGAGGGCCGGACCGCCGAGGAGGGCCGGGCGCTGGCTGCGCGTGGACATACGGGCCGAGCGGCTCGACTGGCTGCCTCCGGTGCTCGCCGCCCTCGACCGGCCCTTCGTCATCGAGCGGCCCGAGGAACTGCGCCACCTCGTGGTCGCGCTCGCCGACCGCCTCGCGTCCCACGCCGCCGCCCCACCCGACAACGACGCATCCGACAGCGACGCACCCGTGCCCTGACCGGGTACACCCGCGGTGCGCACCCGCGGTGCACCCCCGCCCCGACACCCCCCCGCACGGCCCGGGCCGGACACCGCGGTGCCCGGCCCGGAACCATCACGGGATCAACTCACGGGTCAGGAAGCCCCGTTGGCCAGCTCCTCGCGGAGTCGGCGGGCGGCGGTGACCAGGTTTTCCAGGGAGGCCCGGGTCTCGGGCCAGGCGCGGGTCTTCAGTCCGCAGTCGGGGTTGACCCAGAGGCGTTCGGCGGGGATGGCTTCCAGCCCCTTGCGGAGCAGGGCCGCGGCCTCCTCGGCGCTCGGGACGCGGGGGGAGTGGATGTCGTAGACGCCGGGTCCGGCCTCGCGGGGGTAGCCGTGGCCGGCCAGTTCGCGGGCCACCTGCATGTGGGAGCGGGCGGCCTCCAGGCTGATGACGTCGGCGTCGAGGGCGTCGATGGCCTGGACGATGTCGCCGAACTCCGCGTAGCACATGTGCGTGTGGATCTGGGTGTCCGGCCGTACCCCGCCGGTGGTGAGGCGGAACGCCTCGGTCGCCCAGTCCAGGTAGGCGGTGTGCTCGGCGGCGCGCAGCGGCAGCGTCTCGCGCAGTGCGGGCTCGTCGACCTGGATGACGGAGGTCCCGGCCTCCTCCAGGTCGTGCACCTCGTCGCGCAGGGCGAGCGCCACCTGGCGGGCGGTGTCGCCCAGCGGCTGGTCGTCGCGGACGAAGGACCAGGCGAGCATGGTGACCGGGCCGGTGAGCATGCCCTTGACGGGCCGCTCGGTGAGCGACTGGGCGTACGTCGTCCAGCGCACCGTCATCGGCTCGGGACGGGAGATGTCCCCGGCCAGCACCGGCGGGCGGACGTAGCGGGTGCCGTAGGACTGCACCCAGCCGTGCTGGGTGGCGAGGTAGCCGGTGAGCTGCTCGGCGAAGTACTGCACCATGTCGTTGCGTTCGGGCTCGCCGTGCACCAGGACGTCGATCCCGGCCTTCTCCTGGAAGGAGAGGACCTCGCGGATCTCGTCCTTGATCCGGTCCTCGTAGCCGGCCGTGTCGAGCCGCCCGGCCCGCAGATCGGCCCGTGCCGTGCGCAGCTCGGTGGTCTGCGGGAACGAGCCGATCGTCGTCGTGGGCAGCAGCGGCAGGCCCAGGTGCGCGCGCTGGGCCGCTGTCCGGTCGGCGTACGGCTGGGAGCGGCGCCCGTCGGCGTCGGTGACGGCCGCGGTGCGGGCCCGTACCGCGGGGTCGTGGGTCAGCGCGGACCCGGCCCGGGAGGCCAGGTCGGCGCGGTTCGCGGCGAGTTCACCGGCGATGGCCTCGGTGCCCCGCGCCAGGCCGCGCGCCAGGACGGCGATCTCCCGGGTCTTCTGCCGGGCGAAGGCCAGCCAGCGGGCGATCTGCGGGTCGATGTCGCGCTCGGCGGTGGCGTCCAGCGGTACGTGCACCAGCGAGCAGGAGGCCGCGACATCGACGCGGTCGGCGAGCCCGAGGAGCGTGCCCAGGGTGGACAGCGACTTCTCGTAGTCGTTGATCCAGACGTTGCGGCCGTTGACGACGCCCGCGACCAGCCGCTTGCCCGGCAGCCCGCCGGCCGCGGCGAGGTCCTGGAGGTTGGCCGCGCCCGATTCGGTGAAGTCCACGGCCAGGCCCTCCACCGGCGCCTTGGCCAGCACGCCCAGCGCGTCGCCGAGCCGGCCGAAGTACGAGGCGACCAGGAGCTTCGGCCGGTCCGTGGCGCTCCCCAGCTCACGGCATGCGCGGGCGGCGGCGTTCAGCTCGGCCGGTGTGCGGTCCTGGACCAGGGCCGGTTCGTCGAGCTGCACCCACTCGGCGCCCGCGGCCCGCAGGTCGGCGAGGACCTCGGCGTACACCGGCAGCAGCCGGTCGAGCAGGGTCAGCGGCTCGAAGTCCGCGGCCACCCCCGGCGCGGGCTTGGCCAGCAGGAGGTAGGTGACCGGCCCGACGAGGACCGGGCGGGCGGTGTGCCCGAGCGCGAGGGCCTCCGTCAGCTCCGCGACCTGCTTGGCGGAGTCGGCGGTGAAGACGGTGTCCGGGCCGAGTTCGGGCACCAGGTAGTGGTAGTTGGTGTCGAACCACTTGGTCATCTCCAGCGGGGCGACGTCCTGGGTGCCCCGGGCCATGGCGAAGTAGCCGTCCAGGGCGTCGGCGCCGACCGCCGCGCGGTGCCGCTCGGGGACCGCGCCGACCATGACACTGGTGTCCAGGACGTGGTCGTAGTACGAGAAATCACCGGTCGGCAGTTCGTGGAGCCCGGCGTCGGCCAGCTGCTGCCAGTGCGCACGGCGCAGGCCGCGGGCGGTCTCCTCCAGGGCGTCGGCGGTGACCCTGCCCTTCCAGTAGCCCTCGATGGCCTTCTTCAGTTCCCGGTGCTGTCCCTGGCGGGGGTAGCCGTACACGGTGCCCCGTGCTGCCGCGGCTGCGGACTTCGCTGTCACGGAACTCTCCTTCGCGAGATGTCTCGTTGGCGTCCCGGAGACGGAACGAGAGCGCGAAGGAACGACCGACCGGACGGACCACGCCGCGGGGTCGCCGCGGGTGCCGCTCGAAAGGTACGCCGACCCGCCCACGAGGTCACCGGGATGGCCGCACACGATCGGTCGCGTGCGGGCAACGGGCAGGTCTTCGGACTCGCGGGCGCGTCTCGTACGGACGAGACACCTACTGGCCGTCGCTTCCCAGACCCGGCCGGGCCCAGTGCGTATGACGGCGTTCGTTCCCACTCACCGCTGCGGGGCAGTCCCGGATTCCCACCGGGTTCCCTCTTACGACGCTCCCGCCTGGCGGACGGGGCGAACCAGCTGCACCCGTCACCCTAGAGGGACAACCCGCGGGCGCACACCCCCGACCGGATGGCGGACGGTGCGAGGGGACGGCGCGTCTCGCGGCCGGGCGGCCCGGCGCGACGCCCGTGGCAGCGGGGGAGCCGGGCGCTGCCGAGGAGTGACGGCTTACTTGGGAACTGTCGAGGCGACGTCGTCGAGTGTGGAGTCCTTGACCAGACCGGTGTCCTCCAGGACGTCCATGTGGTCCTGGACCGTGTTGTTGGCCTGCGTGGCCAGGCGCCGGATCAGGGTGTTCTTGGTGGTGGCGCGGACCTCGCCGATGGTGATGAAGATCTTTCCGTGGGAGGCCCGCAGCAGGTCCACGAAGAGCTGGTCGAAGTCGCGGCCCTGTGCCTTCTTCAGCTGGGCGACCCAGCCCTGCTGCTCCGCGCTGGCCTGGTCGGGGATCGGCACGTTCAGCGCCGCGGAGTCCTCGCGGTCGAGTTCGTCGAGTTTGCTGTGCCCCTCCAGCAGATGCATGCCGGCGCGCTTGATGGCCTCGCTCGACGCATGGGTCTGGGCGAGCCGGCCGGCCGGCATCTCCCACAGCCCGGCCTGCCGGACCTTGGTGAGGAAGACCTTGTCCAGCGCCGTGAGCTGGCCCGTGTCGCCGCCGGTGCCGTCGGCGGCCGCCGGACCGGACTTCGCCGCCGGGAGGTTGGCGGACACCGACTCGTCGGCGGAGCTGTTGCGCTGGGAGAACCACACGGACACACCGGCGATGACCGCCACGAGGGCGACCGTCAGGGCAAGCACCCGGCCACGCCCGCTGACGGGCGACTGCTGCCGGGAATTTCGGGCGTGAGACTTCATCATGCCTCCTGGAGTGCGCGACAATTCGCCTGCGGGCGCTGCGGCGCAACGAAATGCTGGGGCATGAGCCACGCTAATCATTGCATCAGGCAAATGAATTGATTCAGCGATGGTGCGCAAAAGCGGGTGGCGCCCGACGGGCATCGGATACGATCCCGCCCCCTTCGAGCCTGCCGGCTTCCGTGTGGCGTGGAAAACCGCCCTATATGACTCTCTTCCCGACCCGTCATGTCTGACGCGTTGTGCGCGCATTGCCGCATACCGTGATCGTCGAGCGATACGTCGAGCGATACGTCGAGCGATACGTCGAGCGATACGTCGAGCGATACGCCAAGCGATATGCCGAGCGACGGATCGAGCGAGGGGCCGAGCGGCCGGGGACACGGCGAAGGGATCGGTATGGAGTCCAGCAGCCACCGAGGGGAGCCACCCCGTACCAGGGGCGGCCGGCGCCGCCCGTTGTTGCCGAGCGAACCGCCGCCCGGTCCGTCGCGTCCCGGGTTCTGGCGCAGTCCGCTGCGGGGGCCGTGGCTGACATCGGTGTTCGGGCTGATCCTGCTCGTCGGCATCACCGTGCTGTTCGTGACCGGGCTGCTGTCCTACGCCTCCTACAACCCCGATCTCGCCCCGGGCAACGACCAGACCCCGCAGAAGGGCTGGCTGGGCTTCTACCTCTTCTCCTGGCCGACCCACCCCTACTGGCTCTACCGCCTCACCCAGGGCGTCCACGTCACGCTGGGCGTGGTGCTGATCCCGGTGCTGCTCGCGAAGCTCTGGTCGGTGGTCCCGAAGCTGTTCTCCTGGCCGCCGGTGCGTTCGGTGAGCCAGGCACTGGAGCGGATTTCGCTGCTGCTCCTGGTCGGCGGCGCGCTCTTCGAATTCGTCACCGGTGTGCTCAACATCCAGCTGCATTACATTTTCCCCGGCTCCTTCTACACCCTGCACTTCTACGGTGCCTGGGTGTTCATCGGCGCCTTCGTCGTGCACATCGCCTTTCGCCTCACCACCATGGCCGGGGCGCTGGGCAGCCGCGGCTGGCGCGCCGAACTCCGTACCCCGGCCGCCCGCACGGAGAGCGAACCGCCCGACGACACCGGGCTGGTGAGCCCCGACCCCGCGCCGCCGACGATGTCGCGGCGCGGCGCGCTCGGCACGGTCGGGGCGGGGTCGCTGGCGCTGCTGCTGGTGACGGCAGGTCAGAGTATCGGCGGGCCGCTGCGCCGGACCGCCCTCCTCGCGCCGCACGGCCAGGAGCCCGGCAGCGGCCCCAACGGCTTCCAGATCAACAAGACCGCCGCCGCCGTGGGCATCCGCGCCGCCGACACCGGCCCCGGCTGGCGGCTCGTCGTACGGGGCGGTGGCCGGGAGCGGGTCCTCACCCGCGCGCAACTGCTGGCGCTGCCGCAGCACTCCGCGGCGCTGCCCATCGCCTGCGTCGAGGGCTGGTCGACGGAGGACCAGCACTGGAGCGGTGTGCGGCTGTCCGAGCTGGCCGCCCTGGTCGGCCTGCAGGGGAGCCCGCCCGGTGTGTTCGTGGAGTCCGCGCAGCGCGCCGGCTCCTTCCGCTCGGCCCATCTGCGCGACAACCAGGTCCGCGACCCCCGGTCGCTGCTCGCGCTGCGGGTCAACGGCGCGGAGCTCTCCCGCGACCACGGCTACCCCGCGCGCGTCATCGTTCCCGCCAACCCCGGGGTGCACAACACCAAGTGGGTCACGCGTCTCACCTTCGGGGCGCCCGGGGCGGCGGGGGCTGCCGAGGCCGCCGGGATGCCCGGGGCCGCCCGATTGCCCGAGGCCGCAGCCCCCGACGCCCCCGGAGCGGCCTCGTGAACGCGTTCCGCGCACGCTACGGCGCCTCCGCCGTGCACCTCCTCCTGGTGCTGTGCTCGTTCGCGCTGGCCGGGTACGCGGGGGTCCGGCTCCTCCAGGGCGACACCCTGGGCGTCGCCCTCTGGTTCGTCGGCGCCGCGCTCCTGCACGATCTGGTCCTGCTCCCGCTGTACACGCTCACCGACCGGCTGCTGCAACTCCTCCTCCGCGGCGGCCCGAGGGCCGCCCGGCGGCCCGGCGGCACCGTCGCCGAGCGGATCAACTACCTCCGGGTCCCCGCCTTCGTGTCGCTGCTGCTGCTCGTGGTCTGGTACCCCCTCATCCTGAACCGGGTGCCGGGCTACACCCACTACACGGCCCTTCCCGCCGGGGTGTTCTGGTCCCGCTGGCTGCTGCTCACCGCCGGCCTCTTCGCGCTCTCCGCCCTGTGCCTGCTGGCCGCCGTGTGGCGCACCCACCGGTCCCGCCCGCGGTCCGCCGACGACACCCCCTAGGGCCCCCGACCGGAGTACCGGACCCCCGATCGGGGTACCGGACGCGGCACGCGAGAATCCTCCGCACGGACCCCTCTGGATTGGACGACCCGATGGCATCGGCACCGCAGACCGGCACGCCGGTACCCGACTTCACCCTGCCCGGCGGTGTGCTGACCGGCGACCGCTTCGAGCGCCGCGACTACACCCTGTCCGCGCGGCGGGGCCGCCCGCTGGTCCTGGCGTTCTACCCGGGCGACGACACCAGCGTGTGCACCAAGCAGCTGTGCTCCTACTCCAGCGGACTGGAGCGGTTCCAGGACCAGGAGGCGGAGGTCTGGGGCATCAGCCCGCAGGACGTCGACAGCCACGAGCGGTTCGCGCGCAAGCACGACCTGCGGATGCCGCTGCTCGCCGACACCGATCGCCAGGTCGCCCGCGCCTTCGGCATCGCCGCCCCCGGCATCGGCGTGCGCCGGGCGGTCTTCCTCCTCGGCCCGGACGGCACCCTGCACTGGAAGCACGTCGCGCTGCTCGGCGCCACCTTCCAGTCCCTGGACACCCTCACCCGGCGACTGGCCGACCTGCCGACCGTCTGACCCGCTCCCGTCCGGCGGAATGCCACCGCCGGACCAATCCGCGGGGCACCGCCACCCCGAATACCGGGTATGAGCGTGCGACGGAACACCCTTCTGCAGGCGGCCATGGGCGCCCTGAGCGGCCTGGTCGCCGGGTACGCGGCGCTGGCCGTCGCGGAGTTGGCCGCGGTCGCGGTGCGCCCCGAGGCCGGTCCGGTGACGGCGGTCGGCGGCGCGGCCATCGACCGGACGCCCGCGGCCGTCAAGGACTGGGCCATCCGCCACTTCGGCACGCACGACAAAATCGTCCTCCAGCTGGGCATCCTCCTCGTGCTCGGGCTGTTCGCCATGACGCTGGGGGTACTGGCGCTCCGCTTCCGGAAGACGGCCTCCGCCGGGGCGCTGGTCTTCGGCGTCGTGGGGGCGCTGGCGGCGACCGGACGGCCCGACTCGACCGGGGTGCCGGACGCCGTCCCCTCGGTCGTGGGGGCCGTGGCGGCCACCGCGGTGCTCGCGCTGCTCGCCGGCCGGCTGACCCGCCCCCGACCGGCAGCGCCCGCACCGGCGTCCGCCCCCGGGGTGGACCGCAGAGGCTTCGTCCTCGGGGTGGCCGGGGTGGCGGCGGGGTCCACCGGCGCCGGGTTCCTCGGTCTGCGGCTGAACGCGGCCGGTGCCGAGGCGGCCGCGGCCTCCCGGGCCACGGTCAGGCTGCCGGCGCCCGCCTCTCCCGCGCCCCGGCTGCCGCGCGGGGTGGACCTCAAGCTCCCGGGGCTGAGCCCCTTCACCACTCCCACCCGCGACTTCTACCGCGTGGACACCGCTCTGACCGTGCCACGGGTGGACGTCCGCACCTGGACGCTGCGCCTGCACGGCAAGGGCGTCGGCAAGCCGCTGACCCTGAGCTTCCAGGACCTGCTGCGCCGGCCGCTGATCGAACGCGACATCACCATGACGTGCGTGTCCAACGAGGTCGGCGGCTCCTACGTCGGCACGGCACGCTGGCTCGGCGTCCGGCTCGCCGATCTGCTCCACGAGGCCGGGGTCCGGCCGCCGTCGCAGGGCGGCCCGGCGGATCAACTGGTCGCCCGGTCCGTGGACGGCATGACGCTCGGCACCCCCGTCGAGACCGTGCTGGACGGGCGGGACGCGCTGCTCGCGGTCGGCATGAACGGCGAACCGCTGCCCCTGGAGCACGGCTTCCCGGTGCGGATGCTGGTGCCCGGCCTGTTCGGCTATGTCTCGGCCTGCAAATGGATCCGGGACATCGAACTGACCACCTTCGACGCGTACGACCCCTACTGGGTCCGGCGGGACTGGGCGGCGAAGGCGCCGGTCAAGACCGAGTCCCGCATCGACACCCCCAAGCCGTTCGCACGCGTCACGGCGGGCACCGCCACGGTCGCCGGCGTGGCCTGGGCCCAGCACAAGGGCATCGACCGGGTCGAGGTCCGGGTCGACGGCGGTGACTGGCAGCGGGCCGAACTCGCCGCCGAGGGGCCGGTGGACACCTGGCGGCAGTGGTCATGGCGCTGGCGGGCCACCTCCGGCACCCACACCCTCGAAGTCCGCGCCACCGACCGCACCGGCTACACCCAGACGGACAAACGGGCCCGCCCGATCCCCGACGGCGCCTCCGGGTGGCACTCCGTGGTGGTCACCGTGCCCTGACGGCAGCAGGGATCCGGCGGAGGGATGTGAGCGCGAGCCGTTCCCCTGTGACGGCCCGGACCCTGTCCTCCACCGGATCGCGGTGTCCGGCGCACGGTCGTCAACACGCCTCCGGAGAAGCCGTGTTCCACCTGATGAGACCAGTCGGTGCCGTGCGCGAGGCGTCCAATATATTGGCACCCTGTGCAGTGAAGGGTCAAGAAGTCTTGTGTACTGGCCGGCGAGCTACTACACAGTGGCTGACACAGGGGATGACGGCGGTCCGGCCGGGGAGTGTGGACATGGTGGCGGAAGCTGACCAGGGCAACGGGAGATCACTGGCCGAGCGGCTGAACGCGCTCTTCGCGAGGGTGCGTTGGGCCGACTCCCACGGCCGGCAGCGGGAGTACTCGACCGCCGAGGTGGCCAAGGCGGTGACCGCCGATCCCTCGCACCCGGCCACGCTGTCGCGGAGCTATCTGGCCATGTTGCGCAACGGTTCGCACACCAACCCCACGCTGAGCGTGCTGGAGGGGCTCGCGAAGTTCTTCGACGACCACCGCGCGCCGGAGTCGCCCCCGATCACGGTGCGGTGCCTGGTCGCCCAGGAGGACCCCGAGGACGCGCTGTTGCGCGAACAGCTGGCCGGTCATCAGGTGCGGAAGATCGCGATGCGGGCCGGCGCGATGACGCCGGCGATGCGCGAGCAACTGCTCAAGATGATCGAGACATTCGATCAGGACACACCCCCCGGCCCCGGCGCGGGGGCATGAGAAAGGACGCCGTGGCCGTACGCGAACGCGAACTTCGCCGCTCCTGCAAGCGCTTGCTGCGCCGACTCGACATCCGGCCCCCGCTGGAGGTGCACGAGTTATGCCGCAGGCTCGGTGAACTCCGCGGAAAACCCATACGGTTGATTCCCTGGGCGCTGCCGATACCCGGCCCCTTCGGGGTATGGATGTCCCGGCCGCACGAGGAATGCATTTTCTACCAGGAGGAAACGACCCGGGTGCATCAGGATCACATCATCCTGCACGAGGTCGGCCATATCCTCGCCGACCATCAGGACGACGGTCAATCCGCCGGAGAACTGCCGGACTTCGGCCCGGACCACCCCCGCGATGTGACTCCCCGGGGATTCCGCCGCACCTGCTACACCGAGGATTACGAGCGCGAGGCCGAACTCGTCGCGACCATCATTCAGGAATGGGCGATGGTCATCGACCACGCCGTTCCCCACCTCCCCGAGGATTCCACCCTCGGCCCGCTGCGTTCCGCGCTGAACCCCCGCTGGGGGTGGACGTAATCTTCCAGCAGCCACTGACCCTCATGCTGATCGTCGGGGCCGTCTGGAAGCTCATCGACCTGACCCGCGCACCGCACGACCGGGTATTGCGCACATTGGTCGCCTGTCTGATCCTGCTGGCTTCCGGGCAGATCCTCAGCTTTCCCGAGGTCTCCCTCGCCCTCGATTCCGCCACGGCCGCCGGCGTCGCCAAGGTCGTGTTCAACGCCGTCCACATGTCCGGCCTCGGCGCCCTCCTGCTGGTGTTCCTCTCCGCCGTGCCGGGCCCCGAGGACGCCTTCCGGCGCCGGGTCCGGCGCCACGCCGGGCTGCTCGCCGGTGTGGTGACCGCCCTGGTCATCGACATGATCGCGACGCCCCCGGCGCTGCGCGGCCACACCCTGACCACCGCGGACATGAGGCAGCCGGCCATCGCCGCGTTCTACCTCATCGGCAATGCCTATTTCGTCTGCGCCTATCTCACCCCGGCGCTCTGGGCGGTGCGCTATGCGCGCCTGGCGACCCGCCATCTGGCCATCGGCCTGCGCGTGATGGCGCTCGGCCTGTTCGTCCTGGCCGTCACCTCTGTGAACCGGGTCATCTGGGTGTGCCTGCGTATCGACGCGCCCGGCGGGCACGAGACGTTCAACACGGTGAACTGGTCGATGAACGACTGGGCGCTGGGCCTGGTCCTGATCGGGCTGACCTATTCCGCGGGCCGCCAATTGGCCGCGCACGTACGGTCGGTGATCCACCACCGCCGTATGTACCGCGAACTCACCCCGCTGTGGACCGCCCTGGCCGCCGCTTATCCGGAACTCGTTCTGAACGCCGAGCCGCAGAGTCCCCGATGGCGTCGTCCCCGATTGCGCCGCACCCACGAGCGGTTCTACCGCCGGCTCATCGAATGCCGCGACGGACTGGTACGGCTGAGCCCCTATCTGGCCCGGGTCGCGCCGGAAGCGGATCTCGCCCGGGGCCCGGCCGAGCAGCTCGCCCGGCACATTTCCGAGGCCCTCGCGCTGAAACCGGCCACCGAGGATCCCGAGACGGCCTTTACCGCCACCCGTATCGCCTCGCCTTCCGGCAACGACCTGAACGCCGAGGCCCGTGAACTCGCCGCCATATCCCGTGCCTATGCGAAAGGACATCGTGAACAAGGTACTGATATCCGCTGACCGCGTCCTCACCGGACCCGGAGGCCGGACGATCCGCGACGGCGCCGTGCTCGTGGAGGCCGACGTGATCACCGCCGTCGGCACCGAAGCCGAAATGGCGGCGATCGTGGAGCCGGCCGTACGACGCCTGCGGTGCCCGGGGGCCACCGTGCTGCCCGGGCTGATCGACTGCCATGTCCATCTCGCCTTCGACGCGGGCCCGGACCCGGTCGGGGCGGTGGCCCGGGCGGCCCCGGACGCGCTCGCCGCCGCCATGGCGGACCGCGCCGCGCAGTTCCTGGACGCCGGAGTGACGACCGTGCGGGATCTCGGCGACCGCGACGCCCTCGCCCTCGCGCTGCGCGAAGCCATCGCGTCCGGGGCGGCGCCCGGGCCGCGCGTGCTCGCCGCGGCCGCACCGCTGACCCCGCCCGGCGGGCACTGCGGATTCCTGGGCGGCGAGGTCGCCACCGACGACGACATCCGCAAGCAGATCGCCCGCAACGCGGCGGCCGGTGCCGACCTGATCAAGGTGATGGCCTCCGGCGGCGCCCTCACCCCGGGCGGCCCGCGGATGTGGGAGTCGCAGTTCACCCGCGCCCAACTGCGCCTGATCGTCGAGGAGGCCGCCGCCCACGGCCTGGAGGTGGCGGCGCACGCGCACGGCACGGACGCCATCGCCGACTGCGTGGACGCCGGCGTGCGCACCCTTGAACACTGCTCCTGGCGCACCGCCGACGGTGTCACCTACGACCCGGAGATCACCCGCCGCATCATCGAGAACGACGTCTCCGTCTGCCGCTGCGTGTCCGGCGACTGGCAGCTGTTCCTCCAACAACTCGGCCCCGAGCGCGCCGAGTCGATGGCCCGGGTCATCCGCGACATGCGGCAGGCCGGTGTCCGGTTCATCGCCGGTACCGACGCCGGTGTGCCGGGCGCGCGGTTCGGTGACTACGTGGGCATGCTCGAGTTCTTCGCCTCCCTCGGCTTCACCCACACCGAGATCCTCGACATGGCCACCGTCAACGCCGCCCGCGCCCTGGGGCTGACCGACACCGGCACCCTCCGCCCCGGCATGCGCGCCGACCTCCTCGTTGTCGACGGCGACCCGCTGCACGAGCTGGACGCCCTGCGCCGCGTCCGGCACGTCGTCGCGAACGGCCGCCACAAGGCGCTCTGAGGGCCGCCCCGGCGCATGTCACGAGGTGGCCCCGTCCCGTCCCGGTTCACGCCGGGCCGGGACGGGGCCATCGCGTATGCCGCCCCGTATACCGCTCACTTCTTGGGCAGCAGCACCGTGTCGATGATGTGGACGGTGGCGTTGGCGGTCTGGACGTTGCCGCACACGACGTTGGCGGAGCCGTCGACCATGTAGGACTCGCCGGAGCCGGACGTGGTGAGCTTGTTCTTCGCCAGGGTGTCGAACGAGCCGTCGGCCAGCTTGTCCGGCGAGATCTTCTCGCCCACCACATGCCCGGTGAGGATCTTGGTCAGCATCGTCTTGTCGGCGAGGACCTTGTCCAGCTGGGCCTTCGGAATCTTGCCGAAGGCGTCGTTGGTCGGCGCGAACACCGTGATGTCCTTGGCACCGTTGAGGGTGTCCACCAGACCCGCCTTCTTCACCGCCGTCACGAGCGTCGACAGCGCCGGGTTGTGCGAGGCGGCAGTGGCGACCGGGTCCTTGGCCATGCCGTCGAAGCTGCCCTTGCCGCCCTTGGGCACCGTGGCACAGGCCGGGCCGAACGGCTTGGCCATGGCGTCCATGCCGCCGCCGGCGCTGTCCTTCGACGGCTTCGCCTCGGACGACGAGGCCTTGTCGGACGCCTTGTCCTTGTCCTTGCCGTCCATGTCGTTCGAGCAGGCGGACAGCGCGAGCGGCAGGACCGCCGCGGCGGTCACGGCGAGGGCGGCACGACGGAAACGCAGGGTGCTCACGGGTTCTCCAGAGGTGGTGTGGATGCTGTGGTGGTCATGCGGTGCATGGGGCCGGGTGCGGTCGGCTCGACGCGGTCGCGTGTCGTCCGGCCCGGGCTCATGACCTGTATTCGGCGCGGGTCCCGCGGCGGATTGGCCGGGCGGTGAAATTTTTCCGGCGGTGCGTGATTCCGTGTCGTGCTGCGGCGTTCCACGGCGCGCTGCGGCGTCCCGCGGGAGGGGAAGGGGCGCCCTCGGCAGGGCCCCGGGGCGCCGGAACTCTCCGTTCCGCCGCGGCAGGGGGCGCGCCCCGACGGCTCGACGACCGCCGTCCGGAGATTCCGTACAACCTTCAACGGCATTAGGCGGTCTTCACCACACCATCACAGATGCTGGGGGATTGGTCATGTCGCACTCACAACAGCAGCCGGCGTTCGGTCAGCAGCCGTACCCCTTCGTCATGCCGCCGGTCGCGCAGCCGCCGCGGAAGAAGCGCACCGGGCTCAAGATCACCGTGGGGGCGGTGTGCGCCTGCACCGTCTTCGGACTCGGCGCGGCCGTCGGCGGCGGCGGGGCCGACGGCAAGAAGGCCGAGGCGAAGCCCGCCCCGACGGTGACGGTCACCTACACCGCCAAGCCGGTCCCGGCCTCGGCGGACAAGCCGGGGAAGGCGGCCGCGCCCGCCGAGAAGGCGCCCGCCGAGAAGGCGCCCGCCGAGGGGCCCGAGACCGCGGTCGGCCAGGGCAGCTATCTGGTGGGGGAGGACATCGCGGCCGGCACGTACAAGACCGCCGGCCCCACCGCCTCCGACATACCCCTGTGCTACTGGGCGCGCGCCAAGGACTCCAGCGGCGAGGTGGGCAGCATCATCGCCAACGGCACCCCCGAGGGGCCCTCCCGTGTCACGGTCAACAAGGGGGAGACGTTCGAGACCAACGGCTGCAAGCAGTGGAAGAAGGTGGGCTGACCCCTAGGGGTACCGGTGGGCGGCGCGCGAGCCGCCCACCGGCCGACGCTCGGGCCCGTCCAGCGCCGCGCTCGCGCCCGTCCCGCGTAGCGTTCGGCCCGCCGGGCGTCCTGCGGTCCGGAACACGAAACGAAATGGACCGGCCGAAACCGTTCGGAATGGATTCCTCCGGATTTGCCCGGGGCGGGGTCATGTCGAGTGGGAGCCACCCACGAGATATCTTGATGTCGAGCAATGTTGCAGACGTGGAGCGGAGCACCCGGTGACTGACTCGACCATCATCTACACCCACACTGACGAGGCCCCGGCCCTGGCGACGTATTCGTTCTTGCCTGTGGTCCAGGCATACGCGTCGACGGCCGGCGTCAGCGTGGAGACCCGTGACATCTCCCTGGCCGGGCGCATCATCGCAAGCTTCCCCGAGCGCCTGGAGGAGGGCCAGCGGATCGACGACGCCCTCGCCGAGCTCGGTGAGCTGGCGAAGACTCCCGGGGCGAACATCATCAAGCTGCCGAACATCTCGGCGTCGATTCCGCAGCTCAAGGCGGCCGTCGCCGAGCTGCAGGAGCAGGGCTACGCGCTCCCGGACTACCCGGACGACCCGAAGACCGACGAGGAGCGCGACATCCGCGCCCGCTACGACAAGGTCAAGGGCAGCGCCGTCAACCCGGTCCTGCGCGAGGGCAACTCCGACCGCCGCGCCCCCGCCTCGGTGAAGAACTACGCCAAGGCGCACCCGCACCGGATGGGCGCCTGGTCCTCCGGTTCGAAGACCAACGTCGTGCACATGGACACCGACGACTTCCGCTCCACCGAGAAGTCCGCGGTCATCGCCGACGCCGGCACCCTGCGCATCGAGCTGTCCGGCGACGACGGCAGCACCACCGTGCTGCGCGAGTCGGTACCGGTCCTCGCGGGCGAGGTCGTCGACGCGTCCGTGATGCGGGTGGCCGCGCTGCGCGAGTTCCTCACCGCGCAGGTCGCCCGTGCCAAGGCCGAGGGCGTGCTGTTCTCGGTGCACCTCAAGGCCACCATGATGAAGGTCTCCGACCCGATCATCTTCGGCCATGTGGTCCGCGCCTTCTTCCCGAAGACCTTCGCGCGGTACGGCGAGGCGCTCGCCACCGCCGGCCTGACCCCGAACGACGGCCTCGGCGGCATCTACAAGGGCCTGGAGTCGCTGACCGACGGCGCCGAGATCAAGGCGTCCTTCGACGCCGAGCTGGCCGAGGGCCCCGAGCTGGCCATGGTCGACTCCGACCGCGGCATCAGCAACCTGCACGTGCCCAGCGACGTCATCGTCGACGCCTCCATGCCGGCCATGATCCGCACCTCCGGCCACATGTGGGGCCCGGACGGCGCCGAGGCCGACACCCTCGCGGTCCTGCCCGACAGCAGCTACGCCGGCATCTACCAGGTCGTCATCGACGACTGCCGGGCCAACGGCGCCTACGACCCGTCGACGATGGGCTCGGTGCCGAACGTCGGTCTGATGGCGCAGAAGGCCGAGGAGTACGGCAGCCACGACAAGACCTTCGAGATCCCCACCACGGGCACCGTGCGGGTCCTCGACGAGGCCGGCACCGTCGTGCTGGAGCAGGCCGTGGGCGCCGGCGACATCTTCCGGATGTGCCAGACCAAGGACCTGCCGATCCGCGACTGGGTCAAGCTCGCCGTCACCCGCGCCCGCGCGACCGGCAACCCGGCCGTGTTCTGGCTCGACGAGGAGCGCGCCCACGACGCCCAGCTGATCCAGAAGGTCAAGGCCTACCTCCCCGAGCACGACACGGACGGCCTGCAGATCGAGATCATGGCGCCGGTCCACGCGATCAAGTTCTCGCTCGACCGCATCCGCCGCGGCGAGGACACGATCTCGGTCACCGGCAACGTGCTGCGCGACTACCTGACCGACCTCTTCCCGATCCTGGAGCTGGGCACCAGCGCCAAGATGCTCTCCGTCGTCCCGCTGATGAACGGCGGCGGACTGTTCGAGACCGGCGCCGGCGGCTCCGCGCCCAAGCACGTCCAGCAGCTGGTCAAGGAGAACTACCTGCGCTGGGACAGCCTGGGTGAGTTCCTGGCGCTCGCGGTCAGCTTCGAGCACCTCGCGCAGAAGACGGGCAACGCGCGCGCCCAGGTGCTCGCCGACACCCTCGACCGCGCCACCGGCACGTTCCTCAACGAGAACAAGTCGCCCAGCCGCAAGCTCGGCGGCATCGACAACCGCGGCAGCCACTTCTACCTCGCCCTCTACTGGGCGCAGGAGCTGGCCCGGCAGACCGAGGACGCCCCGCTCGCCAAGGCGTTCGCGGCGCTCGCCAAGACGCTGTCCGAGCAGGAGCAGGCCATCGTCGGCGAGCTGGCCGCGGTGCAGGGCACGCCGGCCGACATCGGCGGCTACTACCAGCCCACCGTCGCGAAGGCCTCGGCGGTCATGCGCCCGTCGGCCACCCTCAACCAGGCCCTCGACACCCTGAGCTGACCCTCGCGGGAAAGCCCTTCCGCCCCGGCCGGTACCCCCGGCCGGGGCGGTTTTCCGTTACCCGGGGTGGTTTTTGTTACCGGCGGGGGCCCGGCGCACGGCGGACCGGACCCGCCGTACCTACCCTCGGCCCACCAGGTCCAGCACCGGCCGCAGACCGTCCGGGCGGCCGTCCGCGGGCAGCGGGTCCACCGGCAGGAAGGCGCAGCCCAGGGCCGTGGCGCCGCCGTCCGCCGTGCGGTCGTCGCCCACCATCAGAACGGCGGACGGCGCGAGCCCCAACTCCCGGCAGGCGACGGCGAAGAGCTGCGGATCGGGCTTCTGGAGGCCGTGCTCGTAGGACAGCACGCAGGTGTCGACATAGCGCTCCAGGCCGTGGGCGCGCAGCACCGGCCGCAGGTCCCAGCCGATGTTGCTCAGGACGCCGATCCGGATGCCGCGCCGGTGCAGCTCCGCCAACACCTCGGCGGCGTCGGGATAGGGCTGCCAGGCGTCCGCGGTCCGGTGGCGGTCATAGAGCAGGTCGTACAACTCCGGTGCGGGCAGCGGTACTTGGCGGGCCAGGCCGGTGTACACCGCACGGTGGCGGCGGGCGTCGCGGTCGCGGATCTCCCACTCGCCGGCCAGCGCGTCCGGGAGTTCGGCGGGCGGGGCGCCGCCGGGCAGCGCGCCGGCCCGCTCCAGCGCGGCCGCCCGCCGCACGATCTCGTCGTCGGCCATGTCCGTGCCGCCCGCCGCCAGCGCCGCGCGCAGCCACCGCTCGGCGGGCTCGATGTGCAGCAGCGTCCCGGAGAAGTCGAAAAGCACACCCTCGATCGTCGTCATGACCGCCATCCTGTCCGCTGCGCGCCGCCGGGTCGAACTCCTGTCGCCCCGTACGCGTGGTACGCCGCCACCGACCCCGCCACCAGCGCGCCGCCCAGCAGCCAGCCCCCGACGACGTCCGACGGCCAGTGCACCCCCAGGAACACCCGGGTGAAGCCGACGCCGACGACCGAGACCGCGACCACCGCCCCGGCCGCCCACCGCCACCGCGCCGGGATGCCTCGCAGCCGCAGCAGCCACAGAATCAGGGCGCCCGCGACCATGGCGCTCAGCGCGTGCCCCGAGGGGAACGCGGCGAAGCTCGCGGAGTCCACCGGGTCAGGCCAGACCGGGCGCGCCCGGCCGACCAGTGCCTTGACCGCCTGCTGCAGGCCGGTTCCCAGCAGCGCGGTGGCCGCCACCCAGACGGCGAGCAGCCGCTCCCCGCGCCGCAGCAGCAGGCCGACCGCGACCGCCAGCAGGGCCCGCATCGTCCACGGGTCCCACACCCAGTCGCTGAGCACCCGGTTGCGGTGGGTCCAGGCGGGCGCGGTGACGGCAGTGCGGTGCAGCCGCTGCGCCAGGGCCGTGTCCAGGGAGAGCAGCGGGCCCCAGCGCAGCACGACGAGGGTGAGCAGCAGGCCGAAGAAGCCGAGGAGGGTGCCGCACAGCAGGGCGAGGGCGCCGGTGCGCGGCGGGGCCGGTGCGGGGCGGCGTGCGGCGTCCACGGCGGAGGTCCGGGCGGCGGGATGCGGCGTGGTGGGCATGGGGCGATCCTCGCCCCTAGGGGCTATCGGAGGCGAGCCGGCTACGTCAGTGCGCGCAGTCCGGGAATGAAGGTCACCAGCAGCGGCACCGCCGGCACCAGCGCGGCCACCGCCGTCATCCGCAGCCGCCGGCCGGGGGTGAAACGGGGCGCGGGGGACAGCAGCCGGTCCACCCGCTGCGGCACCTGGGCCAGTTGGGACGGGCAGGGGCCGAACACCCCGCGGTCCTCGTTCAGCTCGACCAGCGCCAGGGCGATCGTCAGCCGGCCGAAGCGGCGCGAGGCCACATCGTCGGCGGCCAGCTCGACCAGCCGGTGCACCTGATCGCGGAACGCGGCGAACACCGGGATCTGCGGGAACCCGACGGCCAGTGCCGCCGCGCAGTGCAGCAGGAGGTCGTGCCGGGCCCGCGCGTGGCCCTGCTCGTGAGCGATCAGCGCATCGAGCTGACGGCCCTTCAGCCGCCGCAACGCCGAGGTGGTGATGACCAGTTGGGGCGAGGAGTGCTGCAACCACCAGGCCTCCGGGCGGTCGCCCTCCAGGACGACCAGGCGCTCCCCGGCGGGCTCCTCCCCGGGCAGCAGCGGCGCACGGCGCAGGAGTTCGGCGCGGCGCTGCCGGCGGCGGGCACGTGCCGCCCGCACCTCACGGGTCAGCGTCACGGCGGTCCAGGCGCCGCCGCCCGCCAACAGAACGGCCAGTACGCCCGCCCACGGCCCGTGGCCCTGGAGCGCGTACGCCTCGACGACCACCCGCGGGGCGAATCCGAACACCGGGCCGCGGACGGCCTCCCAGGCGGCGGCCGCGCTCAGCGACATCGCGAGCACACAGCACAGCAGGACACCGGCGACCACGCACTGCCACACCCACAGGGCGAGCACCGGCTCGCGGTCGGGCCAGTCGGAACGGGCCATCAGCCGCGGCGCCATTGCCGCGGCCAGCACGCCGAGAATCATCAGCGCGAGGGGGACCATCATGGCGTCAGCCTATGAGTGGGCCTCTACCCGTTGGTACGGGCAGGGGCTGGAAGTGACGTATGCCACCCGGGCAACGGGCGTGCGCCGCAGCCTCGCGCGCCGGCGGCGCACCACCGTGCGACCGGGCATCGCCGCAGCTCACAGCGCCAGCAGCATCGCCAGCATGCCGATCCCCATCGCGACCCGGCAGGCCCGCAGCACCCCGGGCGGCCCGGCCGGCGCCGCAGGCCCGCCCGCCGCCGCGGTCCTCGCGACCGTTTCCGCCGCCGGCACCAGCCGGACCCCCGCGGCGATCACGTACACCGTGAAGTACGCGAGCAACAGCCCGGTCAGCAGCGGCACTCCGCCCGGTGCCGAATGCCCCATCGGGACCGTCCCGGCCATATGACCCATCCGTTCCGGGGGCCCGGAAACGCCCCACCACTCCGGGGGCAGCACCATCGTGAGCGCCATGTACACCATGGCCCCCGCGCCCACCGCGTGATGCAGATGCCGCCGCGCCAGCGCCCACAGCCCGGCCGTCCCGAACACCACGGTGAACAGCCACGGCGACCACGCCGCGGACGCCGCGGCGGACGCCGGACAGGCCATCGCCGCCATCCCCAGCGCCATCAGCCCCTCACCGCGCGCGGCATCCCGCTCCGCCGGCGGGCCGGTATGCGCGCGCACCAGGCAGTACGCACCGGCAGCGGCACACAGCAGCACCAGCAGCCAGCCGACCCACGCCGGTCCGTGCACCGAGCACCTCCCCTCGCACCCGTACGCGACGGGGGCAGGCTTCCCGTCCGGCGGCCCGCACACGGGAGCGCACGGACGCACGGGGGGAGCGCGGGCGCCGGGGCAGGCGGTCCGGGCCCCGGGCGCCCGGGGCCGCGGGATGTCGCCGCGGGCGGCGTGGGGAAAGCACGCCGAGCGGGCCCGGCCTACCCTCGGGCGCATGGTGCGGAGCGAGGCGGCGGACGTGGACGGCTATCTGGCCGGGGTGCCGGAGGACCGCCGGGAGGCCCTGGTCCGGCTGCGGCGGTCGTGCCGCGCCGAGCTGACCGGCTTCGACGAGGTCATGGCCTACGGGATGCCCGCCTACCAGCGGGACGGCGTCACCGAGATCGCCTTCGCGAGCCAGCAGCGGTATCTCTCCTTCTACCTCCTGCGCAGTGACGTCCGCGAGGCGTTCGCGGAGCGGCTGGCCGGGCAGGACATGGGCAAGGGCTGCCTGCGGTTCCGGCAGCCGGACCGCGTCGACTTCGACCTGGTCAGGGACCTGCTGCGGGCCACGGCGGCCGGTACGGGCACGGTCTGCTGACGGCCCCGGGGCGGCGCCGACCCGGGGCCAACCGCACGCCGCGTCCCTACGGGCGGTATCGCAGCGGATGGTCCGCCGGGACCTGCGTCAGGACGATCAGGTGGCCGTCCGGGTCGGCGATCCACATCTCGATCAGGCCCCAGGGCTCCCGCACGGGCGGCCGCAGCACCTGGACGCCCTGCGCCCGCAGTTCCTCGTGCGCGGCGGCCACGTCCGCCACCTGGAGCCACAGCTGGAGGGTGTCCGTGGCCGGATCCGCCGCGCGGCCGGAGACCTCCAGGAAGCCGCCGCCCAGGAAGTACACCGTGCCGCGCTCGGGCCCCGTACCGAACTCCCGGTAGATCTCCAGCCCCAGCGCCCCGCCGTAGAACGCCCGCGACCGCTCGGGGTCCGAAGGACGCAACAGCACCCGGCTGCTCAGTACATGCACCATGCCCGGACCCTACGGCCTGCGGCCACGCGCCGGCGTCCACATCGCCGCAGGTCCCTGGCGAAAGGCCCTGACAAGGGACGCATACCTCTTGTTAGCCTCCATGCAGCCATTCGTCCGCCCCGAGAGGACTCCGCGCACCATGCCCACCAGCGAGCTGACCTTCCGTACCGCCCTCGACACCGACGTCCCCGGGCTCGTCGAGCTCATCGAGTCGGCGTACCGCGGCGACACGAGCCGGGCCGGCTGGACTACGGAGGCGGATCTGCTGGAGGGCCAGCGCACCGACCCGGAGGGCGTGCGGGCCGTGGTGCACCACGAGGCGAGCCGGCTGCTGATCGCCGAGCGGGACGGCGTGCTGATCGCCTGCTGCCAGCTCGAACACCGCGGGGACCACGCCTACTTCGGGATGTTCGCGGTGCGCCCGGAGCTGCAGGGCGGCGGGCTCGGCAAGGTGATCATCGCGGAGGCCGAGCGGACCGCCC
The DNA here is from genome assembly GCF_014646275.1 of Streptomyces kronopolitis. GTDB lineage: Bacteria > Actinomycetota > Actinomycetes > Streptomycetales > Streptomycetaceae > Streptomyces > Streptomyces kronopolitis. Next base: position 195,798 of record NZ_BMND01000005.1, on the reverse strand, counting down.
GGGAGACCTGGGGCGCCCGGGAGATGCGGATGACGGTCATCCGCCAGCGCGACGAGCTGATCGCCTGGTACGAGCGCCGCGGCTACCGGCGCACCGGCGAGCTCACCCCGTTCCCGTACGGCGACGAGCGCTTCGGCATCCCGCAGCGCCCCGACCTGGCCTTCGAGCTGCTGCTCAAGCCGCTCGACTAGGGGGTGCGGGCGGCCCGGCGCTCACAGCCGTCCCGCCTGGATGATCCGCCGCAGGAACTGCCGGGTGCGGTCCTGCCGCGGCTCCCCGAAGACCTCCTCGGGCGTGCCGCGTTCGACCACCACCCCGCCGTCCAGGAAGCAGACCTGGTCGGCGACCTCCCGCGCGAAGCCCATCTCGTGGGTGGCGATGACCATCGTCATGCCCTCCTCCTTCAGATCGCGGACCACGCCGAGTACCTCGCCGACCAGCTCCGGGTCGAGCGCCGCGGTGATCTCGTCCAGCAGGAGTAGCCGCGGCCGCCCGGCCAGCGCGCGGACGATCGCCACCCGCTGCTGCTGCCCGCCGCTGAGCCGGTCCGGGTACTCACCGGCCCGCCCGCCGAGCCCGAGCCGCTCCAGCAGCTCGTGGGCCCGCGCCTCGGCCTCCGCGCGCGGCACGCCGTGCACCCGGCGGGGCGCCAGCGTGATGTTGTCCAGGACGGTCATGTGCGGGAAGAGGTTGTAGGCCTGGAAGACCACCCCGATCCGGCGGCGCACCGCGTCCACGTCCGCCCGGGGATCGGTGATCTCCGCGCCGTCCAGGAAGATCGCGCCGTCGTCGATCTCCTCCAGCAGGTTCGCGCAGCGCAGCAGCGTGGACTTGCCCGACCCCGAGGCGCCGATCAGCGCGGTCACGGTGTGCGGGGGGACCGCGAGGTCCACATCGCGCAGCACGACCGTGCCCCGCCCGTACGTCTTGCGCACGGACTCCAGCCGCAGTACCGGGCCGCCGTCGGGCGCGGGCCGCACGGCGGTGCCGTCGGCCGGCCGCGGGGTGTCGTCGGTGGTGCTCATACCAGGCCTCCCTGGGCGCGCTTGCGGTCCATGCGGGCGGTGATCCAGTCCGTGCCGCGCGTCATCGGGATGGTCAGCGCGACGAAGACCAGGCCGGCCACGACGTATGGCGTGAAGTTGAAGTCCTTGCCGGCGATGATCTGCGCCGCGTAGACCGCGTCCACCGCGCCCGCGATGGAGACCAGGCCGGTGTCCTTCTGGAGCGAGACCAGGTCGTTGAGCAGCGGCGGCACCACCCGCCGCACCGCCTGCGGGAGCACCACGAAGCGCAGGGTCTGCCCGCTGCTCAGCCCCAGCGACCGGGCCGCGGCCCGCTGCGAGGGGTGCACCGACTCGATGCCCGCCCGGAAGACCTCGGCCACATACGCCGCGTACGTGAGCACCAGCGCGGCCCCGCCTAGCATCACCGGGTCGGTGGTCACCCCCTGGAGCCGCAGCGCCGGCACCCCGAAGACCACCATCAGCAGGCAGATGATCAGCGGCAGCCCGCGGAAGAAGTCGGTGTACGCGGTGGCCAGGGCGCGCAGCGGGAAGAACACCGGGCCGCGCAGCGTCCGGGCCACCGCCAGCAGCAGCCCCAGCACCAGCACCGCCGCCCCGCACACCACCAGCAGCCGCAGATTCAGCAGCAGCCCGTCCAGCACCTCCGGCAGCGCCTTGCGCGCGTAGGCGGCACTGAAGAAGGTCTCGCGGGTGCGCGGCCAGCCGGGGGAGCGGGTGATCACGAGGAACAGGACGGCGCCGGTGACCAGGGTGCTCAGCGCGGCGACGGCGGTTGCCCGCCGGGTCCGGGTCCGCTTGAAGCGCTCCCGCTCGATCCGCCGCTGCGAGGGCACGTACCCGTCCGCCGGCCCGTCCTGCCCGGTGGAGTTCTTCACCATGTCTCTTCCGTACCTCACTTGAGCACCGGGACGGACACCGCGTCGGTCAGCCACTTCTTCTCCAGCGCGGCGAGCGTGCCGTTCCTGCGCAGCGCGTCCACGGCGGCCGTCACACATCCGGTGAGCCGGCTCTCCCTGTCCAGGACCAGGCCGAACTGCTCCTTCGCGGCGCCGGTGGCCGCGAACTGCCCGACCACCTCGGCGTTCTTCACCTCGGCGGAGGTGACGTAGAAGGCCGTCGGCAGATCGGTGAGGATGGCGTCGACCTGACCGTTCTTCAGCGCGGACTTGGCGAGGTCGTTCTTCTGGAAGACGGCTGCGGGCCGCGTCGGGCGGACCGTGTCATGGACGACGTCCAGGCTGGTGCTGCCGACCTGCGCGCCGAGTCTGAGGCGCCGCAGGTCAGCGATGCTCCGGGCGTGCGCGGCCTTGGAGCCCTTCAGCGCGATGACCGCCTGCCGCACGTCGTAGTAGCCGGACGAGAAGGAGACGGCCCGCTTGCGTGCGGCGCTGATGGACACCTGGTTGATGTCGAAGTCGAAGGTCTTCGCGCCGGGCGCGAAGGCGTTGTTGAACGGCACGGTCCGCCAGCGCACCGCCCCCTTGGCGTAGCCCAGTTGGCGGGCGACGGCGTAGGCGACCGCCGATTCGAAGCCCTTTCCGCTCGCCGGGTCGTCGTCGTGGAACCACGGCGCGTAGGCGGGCTTGTCGGTGCCGACCGTGAGCGTGCCCCGGGTGACGGTGGGCAGCGCGCCCCGGTCACAGCGCTGCGGGCCCTGCCCGGCGGCCCCCGGGCCGCCGGGGGACTCGTCCTGCGGGGCACAGCCGACGGCCGCCGCGACCAGCACGGCGGTGGTCCAAGCGGCAAGGCGGAGGGGGCGGTTGGCGAGGCGCATGGCGGGAGAGTGGCAGTGCGCACGGCCATCTGTCGAGATCACCAGGGGAAAAGTCCGCATGGTGGAATCTCGTTGCGCCGCTGTGAACTGCGGATTTCCCCGCCGGCCGACGGTCGCCGGGTCCCGGGCCGACGACCGGAGGGCGCCGCCGCCTTACGCCGTGAAGCGCACCGCCCGCCGGATCTCCGGCAGATCGGTCACCACGCCGTCCAGACCCAGCCCGCGCGCGAGGCGGAGCTGATCGTGGGTGTTGACCGTCCAGCCCAGGACCCTCAGCTGGGCGGCGTGCGCCCGCTCGACCAGCTCCAGGGTGAGCCGCCGGATGTTCAGGGACAGCATCGTCGCGCCGACGGCCTGGGCGCGGTCGACGACATCGGTGCCGTAACGGCTGGCGACCAGCGCGGTGCGTACGCCCGGCAGCAGGGTGCGGATCGCCGCCAGCGCCTCGTCGTGGAAGGAGATCACCTCGACCCGGCCGGTCAGATCGCGCGCCCGCATCACCTCGGCCAGCGCCTGCGCGGCGGCCACATCCTTGATCTCGGCCTGCAGCGGTGCGCCGACCGCCTCCACGACCTCCTCGAACACGGGGATCCGCTCGCCCTTCCCGGCATCGAGTTCACGCAGCTCGGCGAGGGTGCGTTCGGAGATCGGCCCGGCGCCGTCGGTGGTCCGGTCGACATCCGCGTCGTGCATCACCACCAGCGAGCCGTCCTTGCTCAGATGCAGATCCAGTTCGATGACATCCAGGCCCTCGTGCTCGGCGCGCACGAAGGAGCGCAGGGTGTTCTCCGGCTCGACGCCCATCATCCCGCGGTGTCCGATGGTGAGAAAGGACAAGGCTGCCTCGCTTCTGTCGGCTCGGTGGTGCTGTCGGCTCTGGGGAATCGACCGTCGACCGTCGGCCACGGCGTACGAAACGGCGCACAGCCTAACGGGACCGGACGGCGAAAAAACGGGTGCCGAACCGGACCGTGGTGTGTCCAGTACGGGTACCCGCCAGATCCGGCTTCAGACCGCTTCACTCTCATGTGGGCGATTCCCCGGCGCGCTGACGGCCCGCGGAGCCGGGCGGCGGTCCCGGGTCCCCCGGGGCGGGGATCACCGCACCGGACGCGCCCACCCGCTGCGAGCTGTCGCGGACCGCTGTGGCATATGCCACACGCCACCGGGGCAGGTGTCCGCGAGGGGCGTCCGGGGCGGTGCGCGCCGGATCCCCCGGGAGGCGCCCGAGGGCCTCCTCGCGGCTCTGTCACTGGGGTCCGGGCCCCTGAAAGAAGCGCCGAAAGGCCGGGTGCGGCTGGCAGGAAGTGGCGCACGGGTCCGCACGCGCAGGAAAAATCCGCGTGTGTACGGGGTGTCAACAGGATAATTTTCAGCTAGCCCACTTGAGTGGACGATCCTTGGCTGGTTACCGTGTTCTGACAACACGATCTACCGCCGGAGGGCAGTCATGACGGAAATCTTTTCGCCTGTGGGTGTCCAGGAGGCCACCACGACCGCAGGGAGTGTGGTCGAGCACCCGGCGTGGCCCGTGCTCAAGGGCGCGGTCGAGACCATCCGCCCCTGGCAGTCCAAGGACGGCTCGGTCGACCTGGCGGCGGAGGGTGCGCCGAGCGCCGACGCCGTCCGCGCGGAGGTCGACCGCGTGATAGCGGCCCTGGGGGAGCTGGCCCCGCTGCTGCCGCACAACGCCGCCTACCACCAGGCCCTCGCCGCCGACCTGCGCCGCTGGGCCGACGGCGGCTTCGAGGTCCCGGACTTCCTGGACTCGCTGCTCGCCTTCCAGCCCGCCCGCGGGCGCGCCGACGGCCTCCAGCACCTCGTGCTGTTCCCCATGTACACCCAGAACGGCAACCCGGACCGCAACTTCGAGGCCGTCGTCCTGCGCATGGTCTGGCCGGAGTGGCTCGCCGAGCTGGAGCGCACCCGCTACGACAACGCCCTCTTCTGCGGCATCACCTTCGAGGACTTCACGGCCGGCTACGACACCAACTCCGCGGTGCTCTTCCCGGAGACCATCGCCGTGCGCGAGGCCCCCGAGCGCTTCAGCTGGGGCGGCATCTTCTGCGACCGCGAGGCCGCCCGCTTCCGCCGGGTCAGCCGGGCCGCCGTCGAGACGCTGGGCCTGGAAGTCCCCGAGGCCGTCCGCGACATGCTCGCCGACCAGGAGCGCTGCCAGGAGGCCTTCGTCCTGTGGGACATGGTCCACGACCGCACCCACAGCCACGGCGACCTGCCGTTCGACCCTTTCATGATCAAGCAGCGCCAGCCGTTCTGGATGTACGGCCTGGAGGAGCTGCGCTGCGACCTCACCGCCTTCAAGGAGGCCGTGAAGCTGGAGGCCGAGGGGTACCCGCAGGCCCGCGACGTGCAGTTCGCGGTGATCTTCGACCGGATGTTCCGCTTCCCGGTCACCGGCGACCGCGTCCGCAACTACGACGGCCTGGGAGGACAGCTGCTCTTCGCCTACCTCCACAAGCACGACGTCGTACGCTGGACGGACAACACACTGCACATCGACTGGGAGCGGGCGCCCAAGGTCACCAACGAGCTGTGCGGCGAGATCGAGAAGCTCTACCGCGACGGCATCGACCGGCCCAAGCTGGTGCACTGGTTCGCCGCGTACGACCTCGTCTCGACCTACCTGGCCCCGCACCCGGGCTCGGTCTGGGCCAAGGGACCCGACGCTCTCGACCTCGACCAGCCGCCGCGCAAGCTCGTGGACGACGTGCTCCCCGACGAGTTCCCGCTGAGCATGTTCTACGAGGCGCTCGCCAAGAAGCTGCGGACTGTGATCGCATCCACCAAGGGCATCACGGCCCACAGCGATGAATTGGCGGCGGCGTGACGAACGACCGGAACACCCGGCCGAAGGCCGTCCAGGGGCATGACGAGGAGGCGACGGAGATGGTGACTTCGACGGGCGGCCAGGGGCCGCTGGAGGGCGCGGTCATCGCGGTGGCGGGCGCGGCCGGACCGGCCGGGCGGGCGACGCTGCTGCGACTGGCCGAGGCGGGCGCGGTGGTGGTCGGCTCGGACTCCCACCCCGAGCGGCTGGCGGAGGCCGTGGACGCGGCCCGGTACGCCCATGGGGGTGCCACGGTGATCGGGGAGACGGTCGACCTCCTCGACCCGGACCAGGCCCGCGAGTGGGCGGCCCGTACGGAGAAGGAGTTCGGCCGGATCGACGGGCTGGTGCACCTGGTCGGCGGCTGGCGCGGCTCGTCGAGCTTCGCGGAGACCGACCTCGCGGACTGGGAGACGCTGCACAAGCTGCTGGTCCGCACCGTCCAGCACACCTCCCTGGCGTTCTGCGACGCGCTGGAGCGCAGCGGCAACGGCCGCTTCCTCCTCACCAGCGCGGCCGGCGCCAGCAAGCCCACCGGCGGCAACGCCGCCTACGCCGCCTCGAAGGCCGCCGCCGAGGCCTGGACGCTGGCCATGGCCGACGGCTTCCGCAAGTCGGGGGGCGAGCAGGGCCCCCGCGCCGCGGCTGCCATCCTGGTCGTGAAGGCGCTCGTCAACGACCAGATGCGCGCCGAGCGCCCGAACGCCAAGTTCGCGGGCTTCACGGATGTCACGGAGCTGGCAGAGGCCATCGCCGGGGTCTGGAGCCGGCCCGCCCAGGAAGTGAATGGACAGCGTCTGTGGCTGACCCCCGAGCCGTGACCGGAGCGAAGACCGACGCCCGGCCGCACCACGACCCCGAGATACGCGGCTTCGCCAGCGACAACTACGCCGGCGCCCACCCGGAGGTGCTCGCCGCCCTCGCCCTCGCCAACGGCGGCCACCAGGTCGCCTACGGCGAGGACGACTACACCGAGCACCTCCAGCGGATCGTCCGCAGCCATTTCGGTCAGCGCGCCGAGGCGTTCCCGGTGTTCAACGGCACCGGCGCCAATGTCGTCGCGCTGCAGGCCGTGACCGACCGCTGGGGCGCGGTGATCGCCGCCGACTCCGCACACATCCATGTCGACGAGTGCGGTGCGCCCGAGCGGGTCGGCGGGCTGAAGCTGCTGACCGTACCGACCGAGGACGGCAAGCTCACCCCCGAGCTGATCGACCGCGAGGCGTACGGCTGGGACGACGAGCACCGCGCCATGCCGCAGGTCGTCTCGATCACCCAGAGCACGGAGCTGGGCACGGTCTACACGCCCGACGAGATCCGGGCGATCTGCGAACACGCCCATGAGCGCGGCATGGTGGTGCACCTCGACGGCGCGCGGATCGCCAACGCGGCGGCGACGCTCGATGTGCCGATGCGGGCCTTCACCAACGCCGTGGGGGTCGACATCCTCTCCTACGGCGGCACCAAGAACGGCGCCGTCTTCGGTGAGGCCGTGGTCGTGCTCAACCCCGACCGGGTGCGCGCGATGAAGCACCTGCGCAAGCTGTCCATGCAGCTGGCCTCCAAGATGCGCTTCGTCTCCGTCCAGTTGGAGGCGCTGCTCGCCAAGGACCTGTGGCTGCGCAACGCCCGGCACGCCAACACCATGGCGCAGCGGCTGGCCGCCGGGGTGCGGGAGATCGACGGGGTGGAGATCTGCTACCCCGTGCAGGCGAACGCGGTCTTCGCCCGGCTGCCGCACGATGTCAGCGAGCGGCTGCAGAAGCGCTACCGCTTCTACTTCTGGGACGAGCAGACCGGCCAGGTGCGCTGGATGTGCGCGTTCGACACCACCGAGGCGGACGTCGACGGCTTCCTCGCCGCGCTCCGCGAGGAGATCAGCCGCTGACCCGGACCTCCCGCTCCGCATAGCTATGCGCCCGGCCGAAAAGTCATTGACCCTCGGCCGGGCGCATCGCTACGCTCCCCGGGCATGCGGCTGATCCAGAACTCCCCGGACATCTCGGCCTACTTGGCCGTCAGTGCGGCCATCGATCACGACCATCCGGACGTCCGGGCCGCCGCCGCGACCCTCGCCGCCGGCGCCCCGGATGCATACGCATACGCCGAGGCGGCCTTCACCTTCGTCCGCGACGCGATCGCGCACAGCGCGGACACCGGCGATCCGCGGGTCACCTGGCGCGCCTCGGACGTCCTCGCCCGGCGCACCGGCATCTGCCACGCCAAGGCGCACGCCCTGGCGGCCCTGCTGCGCGCCCGGGGCATCCCCGCCGCGCTCTGCTACCAGAGGTTCGAGGTCGTCCACGGGCTGGTGGCCGTCCGGCTGCCCGGCATGGAGCGCTGGGTCCGACAGGATCCCCGGGGCAACAAGCCCGGCGTCGATGCGCGGTTCCGCCTCGACCGCGAGCAGCTGGCGTTCCCCGTGCGGCCCGAGTGCAACGAACTGGACTACCCGGTGCTATTTGCTGAACCACATCCGGTCGTGCTCCAATGCCTCCGCGAGGCCGTCGACCGGCCTCACCTCTGGCAGACGCTCCCCACCGATCTCTGAGGAACGCCCCCGATGTCCGACTCTTCGCACGCCTCCACCACCGCCCTGACCTGCGCCCTGCACGTCTCCGACGAGGTGCGCGCCCTGGCGCCCGGCTTCGGTTACCTCGCCGTGGAGGCCCACGGCCTGACCAACGGGCCCAGCGACGAGGCCGGGGCCGCGCTCCTGGACGAGGCCACCCGCCGGCTGACCGAGCGCCTCGACGGGCGCGCCCCGCAGGACGATCCGCACCTCGCCGCCTGGCGCGCCGCCTACACCGCCTTCGGCAGCAAGCCGTCGCGCACCCGCAACTCCGCCGAGGCGCTGGCCCGGCGGGCGCTCGCGGACGGCGGGCTGCCGCGCATCAACCGCCTGGTCGACCTCTACAACGCGATCAGCGTCGCCCACCTCATTCCCGTGGGCGGTGAGGACCTGGACCGCATCCGGGGCGGGATGCGGCTGGTGCGGGCCACCGGCGACGAGCCGTTCGCGACCGCCGCCGCCGGCGCCGAGACCATCGAGCACCCCGACGCGGGCGAGGTGGTCTGGTGCGACGAAGAGGGCGTCACCTGCCGCCGCTGGAACTGGCGGCAGGGCGTGCGCACCCGCCTGACCGAGGACTCGGTCAGCGCGCTGTTCCTGCTGGAGCGGATGGCCCCCATGACGACCGACGCGCTGGCGGCCGCCGGCGCCGAACTGGCCGAGGCGCTGCGCACGGCCTGCCCGGACGCCCGTATCGAGATCGGTGAGGTCTGGTCGCAGTGACCCGGACGAGCGGACCGACCCGGACGGCCGGACCGCTCAGGCGGCGCTCCCGCGAGGGGCGGGTGCGGTGCCGCCGAGGTGGGCCGGCATCCACCAGGTGTCGTCGGGGCCCTTGGGGCGTACGGGATAGGCGCGCTGCGCCGCCTCCAGGAGGTCCTGGACCCGGGCCCGCAGCCGGTCGGTGATCTTCTCCGCCGACTCGGCCGGATCGGCCTCCATCGGCTCGCCCACCCGGACCGTTATCGGGAGGTGGTTGCGGCCCAGGTCGCGCTTGTGGCCCTTGGTCCACAGCCGCTGGGTGCCCCACAGCGCCACCGGCAGCAGCGGCACCCCGGCCTCCTGGGCCAGCCGCGCGGCACCCGACTTGAAGGTCTTCAGGGTGAAGGACTCGGAGATCGTCGCCTCCGGGAAGACCCCGATGATCTCCCCGGAACGCAGCGCCGTCAGGGCGTGCTTGTAGGCGTCCATGCCCTGCGCCCGGTCCACGGGGATGTGCTTCATCGCGCGCATCAGCGGGCCCGACACCTTGTGCCGGAAGACCGACTCCTTGGCCATGAAGCGCACCAGCCGCTTGGCCGGGCGCGCGGTCAGACCGGCGAAGACGAAGTCCAGATAGCCGATGTGATTGCTCACCAGCACCGCCCCGCCGCGGCGCGGAATGTGGTCCGTCCCGGCGATGTCGAATTTCAGATCGAGCGCCTTGAAGAGGGTGCGGGCGGCGCCGATCACCGGCGGATAGACGAGCTCTGCCATTGTCCGGAGGACCCCTTTTTCCACGCCTGGGGAGGGTTCTCCCGGCGGAAACCTACGCAGCCGTAACTGCGGCTTTCGGGAGATCGTGCCCGAAGTCTGCCGTGGCGGCCAGCGCGCCGGCCCCCGCGGCCGGGAGATCCTCGTCACGTGTGGGGGCCATAGGGGAATCTCCGCGGCCTGGTGAACGCTGCCCCTCCCAACGGTGGAGCATGCGCCGCGGGGCGCGGTGCGCGGGGTGGCGAGCGGCTCCGACGAGACCGCCGATGCCGCCGACGCGGTGCATCGAGGACACCGATAAGGACACCAATGCAGCAATGGAGGCTGACGGTGCGGGAGCCGGACGACCGGGTCGGCCGCGACGAGGGGACACGGCTGGACGCCGCCCGGATCGGCGCGGAGCTGGGGGAGCGGGCCACCCTGCTGCAGTTCTCCAGCGCCTTCTGCCAGCCCTGCCGGGCCACCCGGCGCACCCTCGGCGAGGTCGCCGCCATGGTCGAGGGCGTCGCCCACATCGAGATCGACGCGGAGGACCATCTCGCGCTCGTGCGGGAGCTGGAGGTGGTGCGCACCCCGACGGTGCTGGTCCTCGACGCGGCGGGCGCGATCGTGCGCCGGGCCTCGGGCCAGCCCCGCAAGGCCGATGTCATCGCCGCACTGGGCGCGGCCGTCCGTGATTGATCTCCCAGATCCCGGGCGCCCCTTGACGCTGTGGGTCACACGTCGTCACTCTGACGTGATGCGGCCAGGATTCCTTCTCTACGGACGCGCCCACGTCGACCTGCTGCGGACTGCCAGCTCCCGCTGTCCGGGTACGTGAGCAGCGACGACCTCACAGCCGCCGGCCGCCGCACGGCGCCGGCGGTTCTTCCCGGGCACGTACACCACAGCAGAAGGACAACTCCATGACGGCCTCGCCCGGCCTCGGCACGCCCCGTACCGCCTCCCCCGAGCTGCTGCGCTCGGTCTTCCGGCAGCATGCCGCCGGCGTCGCGGTGATCACCGCGCACGGCTCCCGCCCCGTCGGTTTCACCGCCACCTCCCTCACCTCCGTCGCCGCCGACCCGCCGCTGCTCTCGTTCGGTATCGGTACCGGCTCCTCCAGCTGGCCCGCCGTCGCGGAGGCCGCGCACATCGGCGTCCACATACTCGGCGAGCACCAGCAGGAACTGGCCGCCACGTTCGCGCGCAGCGGAGCCGACCGGTTCGGCCCCGCCACCTCCTGGTACACGGGCCCCGAGGGGGTGCCCCTCCTGGACGGCGTGCTGGCCTGGCTGGTGTGCAAGGTCGTGGCGCGGGTACCCGCCGGTGACCACCGCATCGTGCTCGCCCAGCCGGTCGTCGGCGACCCCGCGGGGCCCGGCCGTCCGCTGCTCTACCACCAGGGACGCTTCAACGCCCTGCGGGACTGACGCGTTCCCGTTCCGCCTCTTCGCCACCCGGTCGGGGCCGTTGGCAACGTCACATTTCGACGGCCTTGATTCGGGGCACGAGACTGGATGTACTGGCGAGTAATATGACGGTCGGCGTGGGGAACCGCTTCCGCCCGGGAGCCGCCCCCAGTGACGCCTATGCTGCCAGCACCAGGCAGTTCTGAAGAGACGAAGCAGGTAGGAGAGTCGGCGTGAGCTTGAGGATCGTTGTCTGTGTGAAGTACGTGCCCGACGCCACCGGCGACCGGCACTTCGCCGAGGATCTGACCGTCGACCGTGACGATGTGGACGGTCTGCTCTCGGAGCTCGACGAGTACGCCGTCGAGCAGGCCCTGCAGATCAAGGAAGCCGCGGACGACGCGGAGATCACGGTCCTGACCGTGGGCCCCGAGGACGCCAACGACGCGCTGCGCAAGGCGCTGTCGATGGGCGCCGACAAGGCCGTCCACGTCGAGGACGATGACCTGCACGGCACCGACGCGCTCGGCACCTCGCTGGTGCTGGCGAAGGCCATCGAGAAGACCGGCTACGACCTCGTCGTCTGCGGCATGGCCTCCACCGACGGCACGATGGGTGTGCTGCCCGCGCTGCTCGCCGAGCGCCTGAACGTCCCTCAGGTCACCCAGCTCTCCGAGGTCTCCGTCGCCGGCGGCAAGGTCACCGGCCGCCGGGACGGTGACACCGCCAGCGAGCAGCTGGAGGCCGCGCTGCCCGCCGTCGTGTCGGTCACCGACCAGTCGGGTGAGGCGCGTTACCCCTCCTTCAAGGGCATCATGGCCGCCAAGAAGAAGCCGGTGGAGTCCCTGGACCTGGAGGACCTGGAGATCGAGGCGGACGAGGTCGGCCTCGAGGGCGCCTGGACCAAGGTCGACGACGCCACCGAGCGTCCGGCCCGCACCGCGGGCACGATCGTCAAGGACGAGGGCGAGGGCGGCAAGCAGCTCGCCGAGTTCCTCGCGGGCCAGAAGTTCATCTGAGCCGCAGTCCTTACCCCCGCCCTCATTCTTCCCGCAGGAGAGCAATCCCATGGCTGAAGTCCTTGTCTACGTCGACCACGTGGACGGTGCCGTCCGCAAGCCCACCCTCGAACTGCTCACCCTCGCGCGCCGCATCGGCGAGCCGGTAGCCGTCCACCTCGGCGCGCACGCCGACGAGGCCGCGAAGGTCCTCGCCGAGTACGGCGCGGTCAAGGTGCTGGCCGCCGACGCTCCCGAGTTCGCCGAGTACCTCGTCGCCCCCAAGGTCGACGCGCTGCAGGCCGCCTACGACGCGGTCTCGCCGGCCGCCGTGCTGCTGCCGTCCTCCGCGGAGGGCAAGGAGATCGGTGCCCGCCTCGCGGTCCGCATCGGCTCCGGCATCATCACCGACGCCGTCGACCTGGAGGCCGGCGCCGAGGGCCCGGTGGCCACGCAGTCCGTCTTCGCGGCCTCGTACACCACCAAGTCCCGCATCACCAAGGGCACCCCGATCATCACCGTCAAGCCCAACTCCGCCGCCCCGGAGGCCGCGCCGGCCGCCGGTACGGTCGAGCAGCTCGCGGTGACCGTCGCCGACTCCTCCAAGGGCACGAAGATCGTCTCGCGCACGCCGCGCGAGTCGACCGGCCGCCCGGAGCTGACCGAGGCCGCGATCGTGGTGTCCGGTGGCCGTGGCGTCAACGGCGCGGAGAACTTCCCGGTCATCGAGGCGCTCGCCGACTCGCTCGGTGCGGCCGTCGGTGCCTCGCGCGCCGCGGTGGACGCCGGCTGGTACCCGCACACCAACCAGGTCGGCCAGACCGGCAAGTCGGTCTCGCCGCAGCTGTACATCGCGGCCGGCATCTCCGGCGCGATCCAGCACCGCGCCGGTATGCAGACCTCGAAGACGATCGTCGCCATCAACAAGGACGAAGAGGCGCCGATCTTCGAGCTGGTCGACTACGGCGTGGTCGGCGACCTCTTCGAGGTCGTCCCCGCCCTCACGGACGAGGTCAAGACCCGCAAGGGCTGAGCCACTCGCAGTGCGCCGGAGCCCGCTTCGGCGCACGCACGAGGCCCCGTACGCAGCGATGCGTACGGGGCCTCGTGCGATCGCGGGCCGGGCCGGCGGGGTCAGCCGCCCGCCGCTCCGTCGATCCGCTCCCGCAGCAGATCCGCGTGGCCGTTGTGGCGGGCGTACTCCTCGATCAGGTGGACGTAGATCCAGCGCAGATTCAGCGTCAGGTCCTCGCGGGGCCGGAAGGTCTCGTCCAGACCGCGGTCCGCCACGGCCTTGTCGCAGGCCTCGGTCTCGGCGCGGAAGGTGGCGAAGGTGCGCTCGGCGGTGGCCGGGTCGAGGTCGTCGAAATCGGCGTCGGGGTTCTCCTCGGTCATGTAGTGGTCCCCGATGTCCTCAGCGGCGAAGCGCCGGCGGAACCAGGTGCGTTCGACATCGGTCAGATGGCGTACCAGCCCGAGCAGCGTGAGGTTGGAGGGCGGGCTGCTCGCCTCGGCGAGCTGTTCGGCGGTGAGTCCGGCGCACTTGGTGAGCAGGGTGTCGCGGTGGAAGTCGAGCCAGCGCTGGAGCATCTCCCGCTCGCCGGCCGCGGCGGGGAAGTCTCTGCGCTCGATGGAGGGTGCGATCCACGTCATGCCGCCGATTCTGTCGGGGCGTGCCCCCGGGGGCCACGGGTTTTCGGGCCGCACGGGGCCCGTGGCCTGCGGTGTCCCGGGCGAGGGGTGTTGACCCCGCAGAACCGGCACCGATAGCTTCGCTATACGGATTGTTGATTCCATTGAGCGGAAAGCGCTCGCGTGTCGGGCGGATGCACCGGGAGGGTACCGAATGGGGCAGCAGGAGACCGTGGCGACGAGCCTCGCGGACACCGTACGGGAGGGCATCGGCGCCGCCCTCGCCGAGGTGGACGCGGATCTGGCACGGCGCTACCCGGGCGACCCCGGCACCCGGCAGCCGGTCCACACGGTCTATGTCCCCGGCGACGCCCTCACTGCCGGGACCGCGCGCTCCTGGGGCGACCAGGCGCTCGCCGCCCTCGACGCGCACGCCCCGGACGCCGGTGCGCTCGCCGCCGTCCTCGGTCTCCCCGACACGCTCGCCGCCGAGGTGTACGACCGGGTCCGCGCCAAGCTGACCCGCGAGCCGGTCGAGGACCTGCGCATCGACTTCGAGGACGGCTACGGCTCCCGCCCGGACGCCGAGGAGGACGAGGCCGCGGCCCGCGCCGCCGCCCTGGTCTCCGCCGCGCACCGCGAGGGCACCGCGCCCCCGTACACGGGCATCCGGATGAAGTGCATGGAGGCCGCCGTCCGCGACCGCGGCATCCGCACCCTGGACATCTTCCTCACCGGCCTCGTGCGGGCCGGCGGCCTGCCCGACGGCCTGCTGCTGACCCTTCCCAAGGTCACCTACGCCGAGCAGGTCACCGCCATGGTCCGCCTGCTGGAGGCCTTCGAGCAGACGCACGGTTTGGCGAGCGGCCGGATCGGCTTCGAGATCCAGATCGAGACCACCCAGTCGATCCTGGGGGCCGACGGCCGCGCCACCGTCGCCCGCATGATCGAGGCCGCCGAGGGCCGTGCCACCTCGCTCCACTACGGCACCTTCGACTACAGCGCCTCCTGCGGGGTCAGCGCGGCCCACCAGTCCCTCGACCACCCGGTGGCCGACCACGCCAAGGCCGTGATGCAGGTCGCCGCCGCGGGCACCGGCGTCCGCCTCTCCGACGGCTCGACGAACGTGCTGCCGGTCGGCCCGACGGAGCGGGTCCACGACGCCTGGCGGCTGCACTACAAGCTGGTCCGCCGCTCCCTCGCCCGGGCCTACTACCAGGGCTGGGACATGCACCCCGGCCATCTGCCCACCCGTTACGCGGCGGTCTACGCCTTCTACCGCGAGGGCCTGGAGCAGGCCGCGGCCCGGCTGGCGGCGTATGTCGCCAAGGCGGGCGGCGACGTGATGGACGAGCCCGCCACCGCCAAGGCCCTCAGCGGCTATCTGCTGCGCGGCCTGGACTGCGGCGCGGTGGACCCTGGCGAGGTCGCCCGCCTGACCGGGCTGACCCGCGCCGACCTGGACGCCCTCGCGGGCCGGCCGACGACCGCTATGACGTAGCGTCAGCCGGGCGCGGCGCTCGCGGTGGCGGCTTCCCGGGCGAGCGTCGACCGCGGCGCGAAGCGGGAGTTCAGCTCTCCGACGGCGGGATCTCGCCCGAGCCGCGGGCGATCAGACGGGTCGGGATCTCCGTGCTGCGCGGCGGGTCCTCGATGCCGTCGAGGCGGCGGAAGAGCAGCCCGGCGGCCGTGCGGCCCATGTGTGCCGGGTCCTGGGCGACGACCGTGATCGCGGGCCGGACGAGATCGGCCAGCTCGAAGTCGTCGAAGCCCACCAGCGCCACCGGGCGCGGGCGTTCGCGGAGCACCCGGACGGCGGTGACGGTGACCCGGTTGTTGCCCGCGAACACCGCGGTGACCGGTGTGGGCGCATCCAGCATCGTGGTGGTGGCGGCGCGCACCCGGTCGGGCGCGGTGGAGCCGAGCGACACCCAGGAATCGTCGACGGGGAGTCCGGCCGCGGCCATCGCGGAGTGATAGCCGCGCAGTCGCTCCCGTGCGGTGTGGATCCGCGGCTGGTCGCCGATGAAGCCGATCCGGCGGTGGCCGTGCGCGATGAGATGGGCGACCGCGTCCCGGGCGCCGCCGAAGTTGTCGGAGAGCACGGCGTCCGCCTCGATCCGGCCGGCCGGGCGGTCCACGAACACCGTCGCTATCCCGGCCGTGATCTCCGGCTCCAGATAGCGGTGGTCGTCGCCGGCCGGGATGATGACCAGTCCGTCCACCCGCCGTGCGCACAGCGCCAGCACCAACTCCTGCTCACGGGCGGGGTCCTCGGCGCTGGAGCCGTTGATCAGCAGTGCGCCGTGGCGGCGCGCGACCTCCTCGACGGCGCGGTTGAGCGGTCCGTAGAACGGGTCGGCGAGGTCCTCCAGCACCAGGCCGATGCTGGCCGTACGGCCCTTGCGTAGAATCCGGGCGGAGTCGTTACGGCGGAAGCCCAGGGAGGTGATGGCTTCCTGGACGCGTCGTTCGGTGTCCGGAGTGACGCCGGGTTCGCCGTTGACCACACGCGAGACCGTCTTGAGGCCGACGCCGGCGCGTGCCGCGACATCCTTCATCGTGGGCCGGGTGCCATAGCGGCGGGACGTGCCCCGCGCGGTGTCGGTCACGGTGTGCGGTCCTGTTTCTCTCGGCGTCGAGGTATGGCGTCGAGCATAGCCTCTAGACAACGTTGTCAATCAACGGAAGACTGGCGTTCTCACGCCGGGCCGATATCCCCGGTTCCCGGGCCCACCAGGAGATTCATCACCGATGCAGACGGACCTCAGCGCAGCGCTGGACATTGGCGGTACCAAGATCGCCGGCGCTCTGGTGGACGGCCGCGGCACGCTGCTCGCACGGGCCGCCCGGCCCACCCCCGCCGACAAGGACGGGGCCACCGTGATGCGTGCGGTGGCCGAGGTGGTCGGTGAGCTGGCCGCGGCGCCGGACTGGGCCCGGGTGGCGGCCGTCGGCATCGGCAGCGCGGGCCCGGTGAACGCCGCAGCCGGCACCGTCAGCCCGGTCAACATCCCCGGCTGGCGCGACTTCCCGCTCGTCGCCGGGGTGCGGGCGCTCGTCGGGGAGCGTCCGGTCGTGCTGGTCGGCGACGGCGTGGCGATGACCGCGGCCGAGCACTGGCAGGGCGCCGCCCGCGGCCACGCCAACGCGCTGTGCATGGTGGTCTCCACCGGGGTCGGCGGCGGACTCGTGCTCAACGGCCGGCTGCAC
This sequence comes from Streptomyces kronopolitis, assembly GCF_014646275.1. Taxonomy (GTDB): domain Bacteria; phylum Actinomycetota; class Actinomycetes; order Streptomycetales; family Streptomycetaceae; genus Streptomyces; species Streptomyces kronopolitis. The sequence goes on along the minus strand of NZ_BMND01000005.1, from coordinate 178,869 downwards.
CCGGGCCCCACGGGCAACGCCGGGCACATCGGCCACATCAGCGTCGACCTCGACGGCGACCCCTGCCCGTGCGGCGCCCGGGGCTGTGTGGAGCGGATCGCCAGCGGCCCCCACATCGCCCGGCGGGCGCTGGCCCAGGGCTGGATGCCGGGCCCCGGCGGCGACGCCAGCGCGGCAGCCGTCGCCGCCGCCGCGCGCACCGGGGACCCCATTGCCGTGCGTTCCTTCGAGCGGGCCGCCCGGGCGCTGGCCGCCGGGATCGCCGCCACCGCCACGCTCGTCGAGATCGATATCGCCGTCATCGGCGGGGGAGTCGCGGGCGCGGGGGAAGTCCTCTTCGCTCCCTTGCGGGCGGCCCTGCGCGACTACGCGACGTTGTCGTTCGTCTCCGGGCTGACGGTCGTCCCCGCCCAGATGGGCACGGACGCCGGTGTGGTGGGGGCCGCCGCGGCCGCCGCCCAGCAGTCCCGCCTCGAAGCCTTCGCGCCGACGGCCGTACCGCGCCCCGAAGTGTCCAAGAGGTGACGGGGCGAACGGGGCGTGGGGTCCGGCCTGTTGGGCCGGACCGCACGGTGGGGGCCCGCTCCGTGCCGGGCGCCCTCCGCGTCAACTCGCCTGTCAGCAGCTGAACTCGGCGTCCGCCCAGTCCGCGTGGTCGTAGTCGATTCCGTCTCCTGCGTCCGTGACGACGAGGCGGACGGTCTGCGCGCCGGTGAGCGCGGCGCTGACGTCGGTGGCGGCCTGCGCGCCGGTCACCGTGGCGGTCCGGGCGACCCGCTTGCCGTCGGCCCAGACCTCGAAGCTCACCGAGCCCCGGTCACCGGCCTCGTCGTCGACACCGGCCCGGGCGTGGAAGGCCGAGCACCGCCCGCCCGTGTAGAAGGTCACCGCGCTGGCGGCGTGCGTGCCCAGGCCGTGCGCGAAGCCGGTGCCGCCGACGCTGATCGGTCTGCCGTCGCCCGCCTCGCGCTCCCCGACGCTGGTGTTCCGCTCCACCGGGCCCCAGCCGTTGTCCGCGGTGAGCCAGGGGAGTTCGGCGGCGTACGAGGTCCCGGACGGCGGTGGCACCACGACATGGGCGGTGCCGGGCAGCGTGGTGCTGATCCGCTCGCCGCGGGGTGAGCGGTAGCGGGCGGTGAGCGGCAGCTCGTAGGCGCCGGGCGTGGTGCCGGCCGGCGCGGTGATCTTCCAGCGGGTGGTGAGCGTCTTCCCGCCGGGCAGCGCAGGCGACGTCGCCGGCGAGACGGCCTCGACGTGCCAGCCGTGCGGGGCCTCGAACGCCACGGTGAGCTGCGTGGCGGGGGTGCCGCCCAGATTGCGCACGGTCGAGCGGAGGTCGGCGGCGGTGCCGTCCTCGATCAGCGGGGTGTGGTCGAGTCCGGTCTCGACGGCCGGCGGGTAGTTGGCCCAGCGCGGGTCGGCGGAGACCCGGTAGACGACGGTGCCGTGTGCCGGCACGGTCGCGGAGACGGTTCCCGTGGTGTGGGTGTCCCGGTGCTGCCACAGGTCGCGCAGCCGGTAGCCGGCAGCTGATGGCAGGCCCGCGTCCGCGGCGGTGGTGGAGATCCGCTGCGGCTGGTCGGACTCGTTGAACAGCGCCACCGCCCGGTCCCCGCCGGCGAGTTGCCTGACCAGCGTCCAGCGGCCGGAATCCGACGCCAGCACCGTGGCCGGTTCGCCCAGCGCGTCCTGGTCGACGGCGATGACGTCGTTGTTGGACAGGATCGCGAACGTCTCCGGGGTCGCCCTGCGCAGATCGGAGCCGATCAGCAGCGGGGCGGCCATCATCGACCACAGCGAGAAGTGGCTGCGGTACTCGGTGTCCGTCATCCCGCCGTTGCCGACTTCCAGCATGTCCGGGTCGTTCCAGTGCCCGGGCCCGGCGTGCGGGGCGAGCGGCAGATTCTGCTTGGCGATCCCGAGCATGCTCGCCCAGGAGTCACTGATGTCGCCGGTGGTGCGCCACAGATGCCCTACGTCCGACGCCCACTCCCAGGGCTTGTTCTCGCCCCATTCGCAGATGCTGTAGACGATGGGCCGCCCGGTGGCCTTCAGCGCGTCGCGCATGGTGCGGTACCGCTGCTCGGCGTCCACGCCGAGGTTATTGCAGTTGTCGTACTTGAGGTAGTCCACGCCCCAGGCGGCGAACTGCTGGGCGTCGGAGGTCTCGTGCCCCAGCCCGCCGGGAAATCCGGCCGGGTTGCAGGTTTTGATGCCGGCGCTCGTGTAGATGCCGAACTTCAGGCCCTTGGAGTGCACATAGTCGGCCACCGCCTTGATGCCGTGCGGGAAACGGTGCGGGTCGGGCACCAGCTTGCCGTTCCCGTCGCGGGTGGGCAGCGCCCAGCAGTCGTCGAGATTGACGTACTGATAGCCGGCGTCCTTCAGGCCCTTGCGGACGAAGAGGTCGGCGATGCCCTTGACCATCTCCTCGTTGAACTCCGCCCGGCACCCTGTGGAGTTCCAGTTGTTGAAGCCCATCGGGGGCGTCTTGGCGAGCCCGCCGGGGAGCCGGGGCGCGGGGGTGTCGCTGGTGGAGGCGGTGCCGGGGGCCGCGGCGTCGGGGGTGCGGGCCGCGGCGGGCAGGGCGGTCACCCCTGCCGTGCACAGCAGCGCGGCGGACAGCGCTCCGACGATTCTTCGGTGACCTCGCCGGTGGGTGGTGCGGATATGAACGCGCATGCTTCGCGTCCTCCGTCTTCGCGAGAGGTGGGTGGGGTCGCGACCGATCGCTGAGGGGTGTTTACGGTAGAGCTTGTTGGAGTCTGTTGGAAGAGGGGTGGCTGGGTTTCCTCTGTGATGGGCAAACCGCCGGCATTTGCGGGGAGTTCGGGGCAGGATCGCGCCATTCGCGTTTGGTTCTGTTTGGTTTGGTCGGAGGGTGACCCGGGGCGTTCGGTCCGTGGGGGCCGGGTCGGCTCGTGGGCCGCCCGCGCGCCCTTCCCCCGCCGCCGACAGGTCTGCGCCAACTCCGGCACTCACTCCGGCACCCACGCCGGTCCGGGCATTCTGCGCCCGGCCCGATCGCCCGTTGCACCGTTCCCGGGGTCCTGCCCCCGCGCGCCGCCTTTCGCGGTCGGTGGCGTGGAGGAGTTCCGCTGCCCGGCGGCTCACCTGTGAACTCACCTCCATATCCGCCGCCATACCGTCCCCCCGTATCCGCCTCCCCGTCCGCATTCCGGTGACGGTGGTGCACACTCCACACGCGGAATGCCCGGCGTTCGGCATCCGCCGCGGAGTGGACGTTCCGGATGCAATACCGGCAGGTCACTCTCCCTCTGTATACCTTCCGTGCGTCCACCAACCGCCTTCCGGTAACTGCTCCGGAAGGACGGTGAATTCCTCCCGGTGGCTGCCGTCGCTGCACGGCGTTGGCGAAATCGCGGCTTCCTTCGCCCCGAGTTCATTACCGGCCGCTATTCCTCCGATGGCGCCCCCAAATCGCCTCCGAATGTCCCCCAAGCCGCCCTGGAACCACCTCATATCGCCGTGCGCTGACGCCCATTGCCTTCCCGCTGAAGCCGGAATTTCCGCTCCGCTCCCGAGGCATTCCCTTTCCCGCCCGGGGCCGGGGCGGGCACGTGCCGGCGGACCGTGCGGAAGCGGCCGTCGACCGCCCATGGGCCGCCGTCATATGCGGGACGGGTCGGCCGCCGGGGCCCGGGAATCCGGTCCGCGGGGGAGGGTTTCGGTTCTGGAGGGGCTGGGGAGCGCTTGTTTGCCGGGGGCTTCGCGGCGGGGATCGGTGACCGGTATCCTCCGCGCGATGCATTTCGCGATCGGCTCGTCCATGGGTGCGCGAAGTCTCCCTGGCCGCGCCGTTGGTCGAATGCGCTACGTTCCCGGTCCTGTGCGCGGCCCCTGTCCCCGGACTTTCCGTGGCAGGGTGTTCCGGGCAACTCACCTGGGTCTAGGGAAGAGGGGAAACCGTGATCGTCTGGCTGAACGGCACGTTCGGTGCGGGCAAGACCACTGCGGCTCAAGAATTGCTCGACCTGCTTCCCGGAAGCACGCTCTACGACCCCGAACTCCTGGGCAGCGGACTGCGGTTGATGCTGCCGGCCAAGCGGTTCGAGGGGATCAGCGACTATCAGGATCTGCCGGCCTGGCGGCGCATGGTCGTGGACACCGCCGCGGCACTGCTCACCGAAGTGCCGGGTCCGCTGATCACGCCGATGACGCTGCTGCGGCAGGAGTATCGCGACGAGATCTTCGGGGCCCTCGCCGCCCGCCGGATTCCCGTACGGCATGTGCTCGTGCACGCGGAGGAAACGATCCTGCGGGACCGAATAGCAGAGCGCGAGAAGGCCTCCGAGGACGCCAGGGCCGCCGCGTCGACGCGCCGGTGGAGCCTGGCCCACCTGGGCCCCTACGCCGACGCGCTGCCCTGGCTGCGGGGCGACGCCCATGTCGTCGACACCGGTCGGCTCACGCCCCGGCAGACCGCCGAGCAGGTCGCCGAGGCCGTCCGGACCGGCGCCGGTGCCTGCGACATCGTGCAGACCCCCGAACCGACCGCCGAGACGCTCGCGGCCGGGGTGCTGCTCTTCGACGACCAGGACCGCGTGCTGCTCGTCGACCCGACCTACAAGGCCGGCTGGGAGTTCCCCGGGGGCGTCGTGGAACGCGGCGAGGCCCCCGCACGCGCCGGGGTGCGGGAGGTCGCCGAGGAACTCGGCATCGAACTGCCCGGCGCGCTCCGGCTGCTCGTGCTGGACTGGGAAGCCCCCAAACCGCCAGGTTTCGGCGGAATGCGGCTGCTCTTCGACGGCGGCACGCTGACCGACGACCGGATCGGCAAGCTGCTGCTGCCCGGCTCCGAACTGCGCGACTGGCGCTTCGTCACCGAGACCGAGGCCGAGAAGATGCTGCCGCCGGTGCGCTGGAACCGGCTGCGCTGGGCGCTGCGCGCCCGCGAACAGGGCTGTCCGCTCCACCTGGAGGCGGGCGTCCCCGTCGGCTGACCACCCGCCGCAACGACCGGGCGCCACCGGGCATCCCGGCCGGCCGCGGCGCCCGTCCCTCCCGGTGAGCCCGCGGGGAGGGACGGGCGCCGCGTATCAGGACCTCAGCCGCGGCTCTTCGCGTATTGCCCCAGGAACAGCGCCTCCGCCAGGGAGAGCCGCTCCAGTTCCTGCGGCGAGACGCTCTCGTTGACCGCGTGGATCTGCGCCTCCGGCTCGCTCAGGCCGATCAGCAGGATCTCCGCGTCCGGGTAGAGACCGGCCAGGGTGTTGCACAGCGGGATGGAGCCGCCCATTCCGGCGGTCTGCATCTCCTCGCCGTCGTACGCCTCGCGCAGCGCCGCGGCCATCGACGCGTACGCCGGGCTGCCGGTGTCCGCGCGGAACGCCTGCCCCTGCCCGACCTGTTCGACGGCGACCCGCGCACCCCACGGGGCGGCGCCCTCCAGATGCGCGGTCAGCAGCTTCGTCGCCTCGACCGCGTCCGTGCCCGGCGGCACCCGCAGGCTCACCAGGGCCCGCGCGCCCGCCTGCACCGAGGGCGTGGCGCCGACCACGGGCGGGCAGTCGATGCCCAGCACGGTGACGGCCGGGCGGGACCAGATCCGGTCCGCGACCGTGCCGCCGCCGAGCAGCCCGACGCCGTCCAGGACCTTGGCGTCCTTGCGGAATTCGGCTTCCGGGTACTCCAGGCCGTCCCAGGTGGCGTCCGCGGCCAGGCCCTGCACCGTCGTCGAACCGTCCTCGGCGCGCAGCGAGTCCAGGATCCGGATCAGCGCCGCCAGCGCGTCGGGGGCCGCGCCGCCGAACTGGCCGGAGTGCAGATTGCCCTCCAGGGTGTCGACCCGGACGCGCACCAGGGTCATCCCGCGCAGCGTGGCGGTCACCGTCGGCAGGCCGACCCGGAAGTTGCCGGCGTCGCCGATCACGATGGCGTCGGCGGCCAGCAGCTCGGGGTGGGCCTCGGCGTAGCGCTCCAGACCGCCGGTGCCCTGCTCCTCGGAACCCTCCACGATCACCTTGACGTTGACCGGCACCCCGCCGTGCTCCTTCAGCGCGCGCAGCGCCGTCAGATGCATGATCAGGCCGCCCTTGCAGTCGGCGGCGCCGCGGCCGTACCAGCGGCCGTCGCGCTCGGTCAGCTCGAACGGCGGGGAGAGCCAGGCGTCCTCGTCCAGCGGCGGCTGCACGTCGTAGTGCGCGTACAGCAGGACCGTCGGGGCGCCGGCCGGGCCGGGCAGGAAGCCGTAGACGGACTGGGTCCCGTCGGGGGTGTCCAGCAGCGCCACGTCCTGGAAGCCGTCCGCCCGCAGCGCATCGGTGATCCACCGGGCGGCCGCCTCGCACTCGCTCCGGGGGAACTGGGCCGGGTCCGCGACCGACTTGAAGGCCACCAATTCGGCCAGTTCTGTCCTGGCGCGCGGCTGCAGTGCGGCGACGGTCTGTGCGAGCGGACGGTCAGACATGGAACGCTCCTTGTGGGCGCGGCGTTGTGCGTACGGGCCGTGTCGGCCTCGTGAGCCGGACGGACCGGACGTACGGACATCAGTGCCCCCGATCTTCCCACAGGCCCCACGTCCAACAGGGGCCCGTAGGATGCGGGCGGTACGCCCAGCCAGCCATCGAACGGGAGCAGAAGCACAGGTGAGCAGCGAGCGGACAACGGAGGACAACGAGCAGGTGTGGGACGTCGTGGTGGTGGGCGCGGGGCCTGCGGGCGCCTCGGCCGCGCATGCCGCGGCGTGCACGGGACGCCGGGTGCTGCTCCTGGAGAAGGCGGATCTGCCGCGCTACAAGACCTGTGGCGGCGGCATCATCGGCCCCTCGCGGGACTCGCTGCCGCCCGGCTTCGAGCTGCCGCTGCGGGACCGGGTGCACGCGGTGACGTTCTCGCTGAACGGCCGGCTGACGCGCACCCGACGTTCCAAGAACATGCTCTTCGGGCTGATCAACCGCCCCGAGTTCGACGCCCGGCTCGTCGAGTCGGCCAAGGACGCGGGCGCCACGGTCCGCACCGGTGTCTCGGTCGCCCGGGTGGAGCAGCACGGCGCCGAGGTGCCGGACCGGCGGACCGTCGCGCTGGTGCTGGGCGACGGTGAGGTGGTGCTGGCCCGTGCGGTGGTCGGCGCGGACGGCAGCGCGGGCCGTATAGGAGGCCATGTCGGGGTCAAGGTCGACGAGGTCGACCTGGGCCTGGAGGCGGAGATTCCGGTGCCGCCGCCGGTCGCCGAGGACTGGGCGGGCCGGGTGCTCATCGACTGGGGACCGATCCCCGGCAGCTACGGCTGGGTGTTCCCCAAGGGCGACACCCTCACCGTCGGTGTCATCTCGGCCCGCGGCGAGGGCGCGGCGACCAAGCGCTATCTGGAGGACTTCATCGGCCGGCTGGGCCTGGCCGGCTTCGAGCCGAGCATCTCCTCGGGGCATCTGACGCGCTGCCGCGCCGATGACTCCCCGCTGTCCCGCGGCCGGGTGCTGGTGTGCGGGGACGCCGCCGGGCTGCTGGAGCCGTGGACCCGCGAGGGCATCTCCTTCGCGCTGCGGTCCGGGCGGCTCGCGGGGGAGTGGGCGGTACGGGTCTCCGAGGCGCACGACGCGGTGGACGCCCGCCGCCAGGCCCTCAATTACGCCTTCGCCATCAAGGCGGGCCTCGGTGTGGAGATGGGCGTGGGGCGCCGGATGCTCCAGGTCTTCACCCGCCGCCCCGGCCTGCTGCACGCCGCGATCACGGGCTTCCGCCCCGCCTGGCACACCTTCGCGAAGATCACCCGCGGCAACACCACCCTGGCCGAGATCGTCCGCACCCGCCCGGTGGCCCGGCGGGCGCTGGAGGCGATGGACCGGGGGTGAGCGGCGGACGGGGGCCTTCGGGCGGGCCGTACCCCCCCCCGGGAGTACGGCCGTCCGCGGCGCCGGGCTGACGCCATCAGGGCCGGGTGTGGTCCAGAGCGACCGTGTAGGGAACGCACGGCCGACGTGGGCGCGGCGATGCTCTCGCGTGGACTCAAGCCCATGTCGGCGGCACCCTGCATGAAGCCGGGCGCCTGAGGGTGGGCCCCAACTGGTCGTCCTGGCCTGTGAGTTCGGGTTTGGTGCGACCCAGCTGGCCGGGCTGACCGGGAGGGACGGCGTTCCCGGGGAGAGGGGCGAGCCAGTGGGGCAGCCGGGCAGCGGGACGTGTTCCCGTGACCGGACGCCCCGCCCCCGGACGCCCGCCCCCCGGGCCCCCTCCTCAGATGCTTCCGCGCTCCCGCCACAGCTGCGGCAGGGTCTCGTCGCCGGTGATCTTCAGTGCGTCCCACGGCAGACGGTTCCACAGGGCGAGGTACAGCTCCTCGGCCGGGCCCTCGATCGTGCAGTCCACCGGCTTTGCGGCCTCGGGGCCCTCGATCGTGCGCGTTGTGCGCGGCGGGGCGTCGGAGAGCTGGACGGTCCATTCGGCGCCGGGGGAGTCCGTCGCGCGCAGTCGCAGCGAGCGGGGGAGGTCCGTGCGGAGCTTGCTGCGGTCGCCGGCGTGAAAGCCCGTCAGGATCTCGTCGATGCCGTCGGCGGCGAAGGCGGACGGCAGCGGGGTGAGGGACGCGCCGAGCGCCTGCTGGGCGTCGGCGCGGTGCACCGAGGTCTCGTGTGCCTGGCGGCGCGCCCAGAACGCCAGGGGGGACGGGGCGGGCAGAAACGTCCAGGCCGCCAGGTCCTGCGGGGCGGAGTGCAGGGCCAGGACGAGCTGGTGATGGCCCTCGCGCAGCCAGCCGACGAGCTCGCCGTCGGGCAGATCGGGGGCCTCCGGGAAGGAGCCCGGCTGGTCCTTCCCCTGGGTCACGAACTCCGTCGCCCAGCGGTGGACCCGCCCGATATGACTGACCAGATCCCGCATCTGCCACTCGGGGCAGGCCGGAATCCGGGCATCGGGACCCGCCTCCTCGGCGGCATCGGCGAGCAGGCCTCCGTCCAGTCGCAGCGTTTCGACGAACTCGGTGATCTCCATGCCCCAGAGTGTGCCAGCCGGCACTGACAACGGACCCGCGCGGGTCCCGTTCCCGGCCGGCCTGCGCCATGATCCATTACCCACCGCCACCCGCTCTGACCAGCGCAGAAGCGGTCATTGCGGACTCAACCACCCGGAGTTCGGCTGGGATCGGGACACCGTGCGACGAGGCGCCCCACCGCCCCCCCGCACGCCACACGACGAGCCATGCCTCGCCACGCCGCAGCACGCCACGCCACGCGACGATGCACGGCGGAGCGCGTCCCCTCGCGCCTCCACCCGCCTCACCGGCTTCCGGTTCCGCTCCCGGTTCCGGCGTGGTGCGCCCCGCGGGTGAGGTAGGCGATGCCGGCCGCGACCGCCGCGAGCAGGGCGACCGTGGTCAGGGCGAGGGGCAGGCTCGTGGCCTCCGCGAGGAAGCCGATGGCGGGCGGGCCGAGCAGCATGCCGCCGTAGCCGACGGTCGAGGCCACGGCGACGCCGTCCGCGCCGCCGCTCTCGCCGGCCCGGGCGATGGCGATGGGGAAGATGTTGGCCAGGCCCAGGCCCGCGACGGCGAAGCCGGCACCGGCCGCCCAGACGGTGGGGGCGAGCGCCCCCAGCAGCATGCCCGCGGTAGCCGTGGCCCCGCCCGCGATCAGCGCCCGGGCCGCGCCGAAGCGTTGGACGAGAGCGGTCCCGGAGAGCCGTCCGACGGTCATCGCCAGCGCGAAGACGGCGTAGCCGGCGGCGGCCGTCCCGGGGCCGGCGGCCAGATCCTGGGTGAGGTGCAGTGCGCCCCAGTCGGCCATCGCGCCCTCGCCGTAGGCGGTGCACAGGGCGATCAGCCCGAAGACGACGACCAGGCGCAGCCCCGCGCGTCCGCCCGACGGCCGGCTCTCCGCGGCCGCCGGGCGCCGCTCGGGGACGACCGGAGCCGGGTGGACGTGCAGCGCGCGTCCCGCGACGGCCGTCACCAGCAGTCCGAGCACGGCGAGGAGCACGAGGTGGACGGTGGGGGACAGGCTGCCCGCGACCAGCCCGCCGAGCCCGGCGCCGAGCATGCCGCCGAGGCTGAAGGCGGCGTGGAAGCTGGGCATCACCGGGCGCCGCAGGGCGCCGATGAGGTCGACCGCCGCGCTGTTCATCGCGACGTTGAGGGAGCCGTAGGCGGCGCCGAAGACCAGCAGGACCAGGCCCAGCGCGGTGGCCGAGTGGGTCAGCGGCGGCAGCACGATGCTCAGCGCGAGGGCGGCCGCGGAGGCGGTGGTCACGGTGTGGCTGCCGAACCGCCGGCACAGCCGCCCGGTGAGCATCATGAAGGCGACCGCGCCGGCCGACACGCCGAGCAGCGCGAGTCCGAGGGTCCCGGCCCCGGCGCCCGTCTGCGCCTTGATCGCGGGGATCCGGACGACCCAGCCGGCGAAGAGGAAGCCGTCCATGGCGAAGAACGCGGTGAGGGCGACGCGGAGCGGGGTGAGGTGCGGATCGGTGGGGAACGGGCCGCGGTGCGGGGTCAGGGCGGCCCGTATTTTGTTTAGTGTCGGCACAAAGTCAGAATAGAGGGGTGACCCAGACTCGGACAACCAGGTTGGAGCGGGGCCGTGGCGCACTCGGCCCCGCACTGGAGCTTGTACACACCGGACGCGCGCCCACCCGCGCCGTCCTGACCTCCGAACTCGGCGTGACCCGCGCCACCGCGGGGGCGGTGGCCGCCGAGCTCGAAGCGCTCGGCCTGATCACCGTCGACTCCCGGCCGACCGCCTCGGCAGGCTCCCAAGGACGCCCCTCCCACCGGCTGTTCGTCGCCGAGCGCGGACCCGTCGTGCTCGCCGCGCAGATCCACGCCGACGGGTTCCGGGTCGCGCTGGTCGCCCTCGGGGGCCGCATCGTGGCGACCTCGACCGGCTGCGGCACCATCCCCGCCGACCCGGCGCACGTGCTCGCCGACGCCGTCGGGGCCGGTGCGGAGCTGCTGCGCGAGACCGGACGGCGCTGCCTCGGCGCCGGTCTCGCGGTGCCCTCCGCGGTCGCCGAACCGGACGGCGAGGCCCTCAACCCGCTGCACCTCGCCTGGCCCGCGGGCGCCCCGGTCCGCGCGCTGTTCCTGCGTGCGCTCACCGACGCCGGCATCCCGGGCGTCACCGACGCGATCGGCTTCACCGGTAACGACGTCAACCTCATGGCGCTCGCCGAGCACCGCCACGGCGCCGGCCGGGGCGCCCGCGATCTGCTCTGTGTGGCCTCCGGCCACCGCGGCGTCGGCGGGGCGCTGGTGCTCGACGGCCGTCTGCACAGCGGCAGTTCGGGCCTGGCACTGGAGGTCGGCCATCTGACGGTCAACCCCGAAGGGGCGCCCTGCCACTGCGGCAGCCGCGGCTGCCTGGACGTCGAGGCGGACCCGCTCGCCTTCCTCGGCGCCGCGGGCCGCGAACCGGGCCCCGAGGTCTCGCTGCTCCAGCAGGCCGCCGATCTGCTGCGGGACGAGTACGCCGATCCGGGCGTCCGTGCCGCGGCCGATCTGCTCATCGACCGCCTGGGCCTCGGGATCGCCGGGCTCGTCAACATCCTCAACCCCGACCGCATCATCCTCGGCGGCCTCCACCGCGACCTGCTGAAGGCCGACCCGGAGCGGCTGCGCGCGGTCGTCGCCGACCGCAGCCTGTGGGGCCGCAGCGGCGGGGTGCCGATCCTGCCGTGCGGGCTCGACCACAACAGCCTGGTCGGCGCTGCCGAGCTGGCCTGGCAGCCGGTGCTGGACGATCCGCTGGTCGTCCTCGACCGGTAGCGGCCGCCCGCGAACCGACGGCCTAGGCTGCGCTCATGATTCCCGAAGAGGTCGCGCGCAGCCCGTACGTCAGCCTGGTCACCTTCCGCAGGAACGGCACCCCGGTGGCCACCCCTGTCTGGGCGGTCGCCGAGGGCGGCGAACTCCTGGTGTGGACGCGGGACGACAGCGGGAAGGTCAAGCGGCTGCGCAACGGCGCGCGGGTGACCGTCACCCCGTGCGATGTGCGCGGGCGGATCGCCGAGGGCGCGCAGAGCCTCGAAGGCACCGGCCGGCTCCTGGAGGGCAGCGCCGCGCTCGGCCGGGTGCGCAAGGCGATGGCGCGCAAATACGGGCTGCGGTTCCGGCTGATGGACGGCGTCGGCGCGCTGGTGCGCGGCGGGCGGCGGCCCCATGTGGGGATCTCCGTCACGCTGTAGTGGGTGCGGCCGCGGCCCGGTCCGGGGGCGGGGTCCGCGGCCAGACGGCGGCGAAGGCGCGGGCGGGGTGGGTGGTCTGCTCAGTTCACAGCTAGCCCCGCCGCGAAGGAGAGGCCCCGCGGCAGGGCTTTTCCATGCGTGCTAGTCGGCTGGCAGCTCGAACGAGAGCGATGCAGCGGCCAGCCCGTCGTAGAAGTTCACCTTCCCGCCCATCCGCGGGACGTCAAGGACGACATCCCCAGTGACGTTCTGACCGGGCCGGTACGTCGCATCGACGTCCTGGCCGACGTCGGTCTTCTCCAGCGTCGAAGCGTCCTGCTCCGCGGTCTGGGTGTCCTCCCACTTCATCAGCCCGTACGGGTGGAAGCCGCCGTCCTTGTTTCCGATGTTCTTCACGGTGAGCGTGAGGATGACGAACTGACCCTTGGGCTTGCTCGTCGTGTTGATCTCCGAGGGGCTCACCGTCCTCACGTCTTTCAGTGTGATCTGCATCTTCGTTTTCACGTGTGTCGCACTGTCCTCGGCCGTGTACGTACCGGACTTGCCGACGGCGACGAGGGGAGTCTTCGCAGGCGTCTCTGACGGCTCCACGGCAGCGTCTGCAGCTTTCCCTTCGGCAGCCCCCTGAGGGCCCGCAGGGGCGGCGTCAGGGGCCTTGCTGAAGGGTGAACACCCTGCTGTCAGCACGGCAGTTATTAGCGCGCCTACGGCCAATGTGGCGACGCGAATGGATGGGCGCATGGCGCTCCCCCGAATTCCTCATGTGGGCCCCCTGCCCGCGAATGAGTGGACTGTACGGCATGCCCGGATTGGAGGGAGGCGGAATGGCGTGGGGAAGGAAGTACCCGCCTGCCGGTTGCATTGATGGAACACTTCGTGCGTCACGGCCCCGGCGATGTTCAGGGCATGCCCGTCACGCACGGGACGAGTACACGGGGGCTTCGTCGTGGCGTGGCAGAGGCTCAGGACTCGTCGTGACGCCATGGGCTGCACCCGCGGGACTGCGAGAGCACCGCGTGGAGCGGGCAGGTCGTCAGGTGGCACGTGATCGAGAGTCCGGCGCTCACTGCGGAAGAGCGTCGCGGTGGAAGAGCGTCGCGCCGCAACCCTCCGCATGGCGGAGTGGGGACGGCAAGGATGAGTAAGAAAGCCCCCGTCGGGATCATCCGACGGGGGCTTTTTGTGTCACGTCACCCGAGTACGCTGGGACCGAGGTAGGTGAGGCGATGTCTGCGCAGATCTCCAACAACGTCCGTACCCTCCGCCGTCGGTCGGGCCTGACGCAAGAAGGCCTGGCTCATGCCGCGGGACTCTCCAGCACCACCGTGGCGAACATTGAGCAAGGTGGTTCGGCCAGGATGGAAACCTTTGCCCGGTTGGCAGAGGCTTTGGGTGTGGACACAGAAGCACTCTTCGCGTCGGGCACTCCGCATCCCGCGCCGGATGACAAGGGCAACCGCCGCTACCTGTTGGATTTGCGGCGTCAGCTCATGCCGCCCGTTGGTCTCGTCGACGCGCCGGCTGAGTCGGTGACGGTGGCAAGCCGGACGGATCTGGAACGCCGGATTGACGTTGCCCACGCCCACTACCACGCCGACGAGTACGACGAAATGGCACGCTGCCTGCCTGGTGTGCTGGCCGGGACGAAGGCGGCTCTGTTTGCCGCAGAAGGTGATGACTGTCGCCGGGCGATGCTCAGTACGAACGCGCGTGCCCACCTGGTCACGGGAAAGTACCTCACTCAGGTTCGTCAGTACGATCTTGCGTACCAAGCACTCTCCGCAGGCATCCGTGATGCTCGTTCAGCGGAGGACCAGACGACTGCAGCCGTGGGGGTTGTCGGACTGTGCTGGCTGCTCCTCCGACAGGACCGGTTCTCCGAAGCGCAAGATCTCGCGGTGACGACGGCGGACGCCGTGGAGCCCCGCATGTCGACGGCGACAGCCGGCCAGCTGGCGGTATGGGGAGAGTTGGCTCTCCGAGTCGCTTCCGCCGCAGTGCGCAACGGTCGGAAGGGCGACGTCGTGGACGCCCGTCGGATGGCTGCTAGCGCAGCTTCCGCGATGGGGCGCGAGGCTACCAATTTCCGTACGCACTGGGGCACGTTCGGCCCTGCAACGGCGGCAGTCAAGACCATTGAGGACAGGTCGCTGATGCGCGACGCTCGCGGGGTGCTGCGGGACTCTGATCAAGGACCGCTGGCAGGAGCTACGTTGCGACGTCTCGGGCGCCCCAGTCCCAGCAGTTGGAACAGGCACCGCCTGGACGTCGTTCGGGCGCACGCCTTGCTGGGGTCTCATCAAGACGCCATGGATGAGTTGAAGGCGCTCCGCGGCGAAGCTCCGGAGTGGCTCAAGCACCAGTCGATTGCCCGGCAGTTGATGGAGGACATCCTCAAGCGCCGCAAGCGCACCTTGACGAAGGACATGCGTCTGATGGCCTCTCACCTGGGCATCTCCGGCTAACTACCGTGTAGCCCGGTAGTTGTGCGGATCCATACCGCGAACTACCGGACGGCGCCCGTGGTATATCACTCTCCGTCGGCCGATGGTTACAGCATGACCGAGCCGAAGGGGACGATGTCGCCGCCAGTGCACGTCACGCCCTCGTACAACCCCAACGCAGCGCCGGCCCCCGGCTGCGATGTCTGCGCCGCACTGGACAAGCAGCGCCTGGAAGCACGGGAGCGGGAGGACTGCGCGTCCGCAGCAATCGCCGGTGTCGAGATCATGAACCACCCGCACACGGGGCGCAGGCGGTCGTCATGATGTCGAACGGCGACCCGGAGCCGCAGCACGGTCGGCTGGGCGACGTGCTGCTGGACGCACTCTCGTCCGCCCCTACATCATCCCCGGCGACGTCCGGTTCGTCCCGTCGTCAGAGGCTGTAGCGCCCTGCTCGTACCCGTGCGACCACTGCAAGCGGGCAGGTCGGCAATGAGGTGGTGACAGTGCCGTACCGGCGGGGAAGTGGCTGCTTCCCCGCCGGGCCATTCGCAGAGGACCCAGGGCTGGAGAGGATCACTCATGGCAGCATCAACGTTACTGAAGTTCGCGTGGCTGGAGGTCACGGGATTCTGCAACGAGAGTTGCGATCACTGCTACGCAGACTCGTCCCCGCAGGGTACCCACGGGACCATGACGGTCGAGGACTGGAAGCGCACCATCGACCAGTTGACGGGGATGGGTGTCACAGATGTGCAGTTCATCGGCGGCGAGCCGACCTTGTACCCGCACCTGCGCGAGCTGATCAACTACGCTCACGTGGCGGGACTTGCAATCGAGGTGTTCTCGAACCTCACGCACATCAAGGATCACCTGTGGGACGCGTTCTCGGAGTTTGATATCAAGCTCGCGACGTCCTACTACTCCGCCAGCGCGCAGGATCACGACAAGGTGACCAACCTGCGAGGCTCCCACCGACGCACCCGCAGGAACATCGAGAAGGCGCTGAGTCTGGGTATCCCACTTCGCGGCGGTGTGGTCGCGGTGAACACACAACAGCGTGTGCACGAAGCGGCGGAAGACCTGACAGCCCTCGGGGTTGAGCAGGTGGGCCGGGACCGCACGAGGGCGTTCGGGCGAGCCAGCAGGGGCGCGACGCCCACCATCGCCGATCTGTGCGGGCACTGCGGTTACGAGAAATGCGCCATCGGGCCGACGGGGGACGTGTGGCCATGTGTGCTGGGGCGCTTTCTGCGCATCGGGAATGTACTCGAGACACCGCTCTCCGAAATTTGGGGCGGAGCGCGGATGACTGATGTGCTAGCCGAGATCACGGCAGTACACGGGGAAGGCGCACAGTCGTGCACACCTCCGCAATTCCTCCCTATGTGCGGCCCATGCGGGCCGTGTCCCCCCTCCGTCGGTCACTGCGACCCGAAGGAGGCTGCCGCACAGGCGAAGACAGCTACCATCGCCGCACCCGCGTAACTCAGAGGCCCGCAGGAGCGTAGATGGATGATCACGGGGACGACTTCGGTGATTGGTTCCAGGAGAGGCAGCACGTCCAGCGCTCTGAGGAGGAGTGGCTCATGATCGCCCAATACGTGCGGCACGCAGCCATCAAGATTCTCGGGCCAGAACAGATTCCGTTGTGCCTTCCTGGTGAGCCGCAGGAGTGCGGACGAGGTGCCCAGCAACATGTGCTGGCGTGGGCTGCGCACCTCAAGGCAGCTGCGCAGAACCTTATTGTGGAGTCGGCTCCGTCCCCCGCGCGGGCTGCCCACGTCGCCGGCCCTCTGTACCAAAGGCGACTGGCAGAGCTGCGACACCAGAAGCTCTCAGCGGACCCCACGCGCTGACCAGATCCGCTCCCGCCTGTTTCCTCCCCCCCCGGTGGGACATGGGCGGGGTTCGCACCATCACAGCCCCGTTCGCGAAGCCCTCAGTGGCTGCGGATGGGGCTTCTCATGTCCCAGTGCCCTTGGTGTCGCGCCGGCTGGAGATGGCCGCCTGAGCGACCGTAGGGAGCGTGAGGGAGCGCTCCGTGTCGACGGCGAATCCCCTTTCTGAAGGAGGGACCGCAGCGCCGGTCGGACCTCGTCGACCAGTTCGTTGACCAGGTCGTCGTCGGTGGGGGAGCCGCCGGCTTGCAGGCGTTCGGCGACGCAACGGGCTTCAGCCGGTGAGGCCCGCGGCGGGCAGGACCTGGGCGGCGAGCAGGGACAGTACGCCGCGGACGGCGGCGTCGAAGGGGGCGGTGTCGTCCGCGGCGCGGGCCAGGACGTAGCCGCCCTGGACGACGGCCGCGACGGTCGCGGCGCAGGCCACCGGATCCAGCCCGCCGGCCAGCTCGCCGCGGCGCTGCCCCTCGGCGAGGACCTCGGCGATCCGCTCCCGCAGGCGGCCGAACATCTCGTCCAGCGGCGCCCGCAGCTCGGGGCTGTCCACCACCTCGCGGTCCTGCGTCATCCGGCCGACCGGGCAGCCGCGCAGCACCTGCCGCTCGCGCAGCAGATAGGCGGCGACCCGGTCGTACGCCGTGCCGGGGCCGGTCAGGCACTCCTCGGCGGCCTCCGCCATGTCCCGCACGGTCCGCCGGAGCGCCGTGAGGGCGAGGTCGGACTTGCCGGTGAAGTGGTGGTACATGCTGCCCTGGCCGGCGTCCGCGCGCTCCAGGATCGCCTTGGGGCTGGTGCCGACGTACCCGCGCTCCCACAGGAGTTCCTGGGTGCCGCGCACCAGCCGCTCCCGTGTGCCGGGCCGTTCCCGGGGGCCGGGCTGCTCCTGCGTGCTCATGCGGGGACTGTACATACCAGTAGTTACAGAAGGCAAGGGCGGGCATCTCACAAGAGCGGGCATCTCAGAGGCGGCCGGCCGCGCGACCGGAGCGGGTGGCCGGGCTCCCGGTGCTGCCTGCGGCCTACCGGTGAGGCCGCCGGCCGTGCGGCGGTGCCGTACGGCCGGCGGCCCGTCAGCCGACCTTCGTGCCCCGCAGCCGCAGTTGCGGACCGGCCGCCGCGGCGTCCGTCAGGGGCAGCGGCTCCCCGTCGGCCCGGCCCGCGCGGGCCTCGCCGGGCGCGGTGGTCAGGGCCGGAAGGGTGAACCACACGACCTTGCCGCTGCCGTCCGGGCGCACTCCCCAGCTCTCGCTGAGCGCCGCGATCAGCGCCAGCCCGCGGCCGCAGGTCTCCCAGGTGCCGGCCGCCCGCAGCCGCGGCAGCCGTGGGTCCTCGTCGTGCACCGAGACCGTCAACTGGTCCAGGAGCACGCGGAGTTCCACGGTGCACTGCTTGCTGGGGCGGGCGTGCCGGTGGACATTCGCGAGGAGTTCGGTCACCCCGAGCGCCGCCGGGTCTATCAGGGCGTCGAGACGCCAGTACCGCAGCTGCGCGGAGACGATTCTGCGCACATGTCCGATGCGAGCCGGAACGGCTTGGAGCTCCACCGTGCAGTGCCTGCTGGGCTGCCTGATCACGACCGCGACTCCCTGATGAGGCCGGGCGCCCCTCGTACCGGGCAGGGGCGAAGATCGGATCCAGCGATGCCGACTGCGCCACAGCGTCACCGCTGGTGAACCCTCAGTGATACGAGTACAGGGTCATCCAGTCGGTGCGCTCCCGCAACCGCACGTCCCGGCCGGAAGCGGCCGTCAGCCGCGCGGTGGACGCGCCGCTTCCAGTGCCTTGAGGAACAGCTCCGGTGCGCCGAGGGTGAGGGAGTAGCGGTGCCCGTTGAGTCGGGCCAGGGCGCGGTCCCGCGCCGCGAACAGCGGCTTGTGGGCCTGCACGGCCTGCAGCGGGGCGCTGTCGATCTCGGTGCCGTAGCTGGTCAGCAGCGCCAGCCTGCCGTCGGCGATGACGACCTGTCCGGCGCGTGTCAAGGACCGCAGCCACCGCTCGATCCGTACGCCGGTCGCGTTGAACTCGGCCTCCGCCATGCCGGCACCTCCTCGGTGAACGGGCAGCTGCCCTCCACCGCCCCTTGGGTGAAGTCTGCCGGTAGGGCGCCCGGCGCACCAGTCTCCCCCGTGCGAAGCGCCCGCAACAGCGCCGCCCCACGGCCTCCTTGGGGTTTCTCAAAGCGATGTTTATGCAGGTAGGAGGGTTGCGCTGGGGGTTATAGTCGGAATCGGCCCGCCGTTGCGTGCCCGTTGTCCAAGCCCCTTGAGGAGTGCGCCGGTGAGCACCGCACAGCAGCCGCAGAGCCGGCCCGACCACGAGGCATCGGGCCCGGGCCCGCTGCCGACCGTCGACGTCGACCGCACGGATCCGGACTACCGAAGCTGGCTGAAAGAAGCCGTTCGCAAGGTGCAGGCGGACGCCAACCGCACCGCCGACACCCACCTGCTGCGCTTCCCGCTGCCCGAGGCGTGGGGGATCGATCTCTACCTCAAGGACGAGTCGACGCACCCCACCGGCAGCCTCAAGCACCGGCTGGCCCGCTCGCTGTTCCTCTACGGGCTGTGCAACGGCTGGATCCGCCCCGACAAGCCCGTCATCGAGTCCTCCAGCGGCTCCACGGCCGTGTCCGAGGCCTACTTCGCCTCGCTGATCGGGGTGCCGTTCATCGCGGTGATGCCGGCCACCACCAGCCAGGAGAAGACCCGGCTGATCGAGTTCCACGGCGGCACCTGCCATCTGGTGGACGACCCGCGGACGGTCTACGAGGTCTCCGCCCGGCTCGCCGCCGAGTCCGGCGGCCACTACATGGACCAGTTCACCTACGCGGAACGGGCCACGGACTGGCGCGGCAACAACAACATCGCCGAGTCGATCTACCAGCAGCTGCGGCTGGAGCGCTATCCCGAGCCCGCCTGGATCGTGGCGACCGCGGGCACCGGCGGCACCTCCGCGACCATCGCCCGCTACGTCCACTACATGCAGTACGACACCCGCGTGTGCGTGCCGGACCCGGAGAACTCCTGCTTCTTCGACGGCTGGCGCACCGGTGACGCCCGGAGCGACTGCGCCACCGCCTCGCGCATCGAGGGCATCGGGCGGCCCCGGATGGAGCCCAGCTTCGTGCCCGGCGCGATCGACCGGATGATGAAGGTGCCGGACGCGGCCAGCATCGCCGCGGTCCGCGCCCTGGAGACCGCGATCGGCCGCAAGGCGGGCGGCTCGACCGGCACCGGGCTGTGGAGCTCCCTGCGGATCGTCGCCGAGATGGTCGCCGAGGGCCGTAGGGGGTCCGTCGTCACGCTGCTGTGCGACCCGGGCGACCGCTACCTCGACAAGTACTACTCCGACGCCTGGCTGGCCTCCCAGGGCCTGGACATCACGCCCTACGCGCGCACCCTGGAGGAGTTCCTCGCCACCGGCACCTGGCCCGCCTGAGCCGTCGCTCAGCTCCGGGCGAGCCGGCGGTCCAGGGCCCGGGCCGACTGCCGGAACGCCCGGCCCAGGCCGGGCCTCGCCAGCGTCAGCAGCAGGCGGAACGGCGCCGGGCCGTCCGCCGCGAACAGCCACCGCAGCCGGGTCCCGCCGCCGGCCGGCGTCAGCCGCCAGTCCTCCAGCAGCGCCCGCACGCCCGGGGCGTTGGTGGTGTCGACCCGGTAGGCGTAGCGCGCGGCGGGCTCGGCCGCCAGGATCGTCTCGGCGAAGCGGGTGCCGCCGGTCAGCCATACCTCCCGGCCCGCGCCGCCGCGCGTGTGCGCCGCGCGGGAGACGCCCGTGAACCAGCTGGAGAGGTCCGCCAGTTCCTCGGCCAGCGCCGCGTAGACCGCCCCGGGCGGTGCGGCGAGTTCCGTGGCGAACACCAGCCGCAGCGGGGCGGACGCGGTGAAGTCGAGCTCGACGGGGCGCAGTCGGCGTGCCATGGGCGGGTCCCCCCGGGGTCGGCGGACCGGGGGAGCGGCCCCGGCGCGGCACACCATAGCCGCCGTCCCGTCAGATGTCTGCGTCCGCCGGCTCCTCGCCCGCCACCACCAGCTCCGGCGGCAGCTCGGCGAACTCCGCACGCGCCGCGGCGGACAGCCCGGAGTCGGTCACCAGCACCGCCACCTGGTCCAGCGAAGCGAACGAACTCAGGCCCACCGTGCCCCACTTGGTGTGGTCGGCGACCACCACCACCCGGCGCGCGGACCGCACGAAGTGCCGGTTGGTCTCCGCCTCCGCCAGATTCGGCGTCGACAGCCCCGCCTCCACCGATATGCCGTGCACGCCCAGGAAGAGCACATCGAAATGGAGCGAGCGGATGGCGGCGTCCGCGACCGGTCCCACCAGGGTGTCCGACGGCGTCCGCACCCCGCCGGTCAGCACGACCGTCGCGGCCCCCGGGCGGGGACCGCCGCCGCCGGCCGCCGCCCGCTGCGCGGTGTAGAACACATCGGCCACCCGCACCGAATTCGTCACCACCGTCAGATCGGGTACGTCCAGCAGCCGCTGGGCCAGCGCGAACGCGGTGGTGCCGCCCGCCAGCGCGATGGCGCTGCCCGGCGCCGCCATCTCGGCCGCGGCCCGGGCGATGTCCTCCTTCGCGCTCAGCTCCAGCGCCGACTTCGCCTCGAATCCCGGCTCGTGCGCGCTGGGCTCGCTGACCGGCACCGCGCCGCCGTGCACCTTCTCCACCATGCCCTGCCGGGCCAGGGCGTCCAGATCGCGGCGGACCGTCATGTCCGACACGTTCAGCCTGCGGGTGAGTTCATTGACCCGTACCCCGCCGCGGCGCCTGACCTCGTCGAGAATCAGGGCCCGCCGCTGCTCCGCGAGGAGGTTCTGGTTGTCACTCACCCCGGCCCGTCCCTTCCGCCCCGGCTCTCGCTCCCGGGTCTGCGCGCCGGCTGCCGCCCGCGATCACTGATGCCCTCATCCTCGCACGTGGTACCGACAGCGACGCCGGTCGCCGGCGGGAAGCGGCAGGAAGCGGCAGGGAGGGGACGCACGGCCGGTTCCGGGCGGCGCCCGGGTGCGGGGACTGGATGCGACCCCTCCGGAAAGGGACAATCCCGGGGGCGCCGCACCGCACGGCGCCACGCCGACGACGGGGGAGACTGTGGAGTCCATGGAGACCGCGGGGCCGACACCGCCCGCCCGCGCGAAGGACCGTGACACCCCGCCAGACGGGCCGCCGCCGGCCCCCCGGCTCTCCCTGGAGCTGCTGGTGCACGGTGTCGGCGGCACCTCGGCCCCGGACATGCTCGGCGACCCCCGCGTCCGGCTGATCACCGGCGACGACACCGCCGCCTGCTACCGCCGCACCGACGACGCGGACGCCGAGCAGCGGCCCGACGACTACCGGGGCGAGCCGGTCCGCGAGGCGTACTGCTGGTCCAACCTCACCTCCGGCAACGGCGCCCGCGCCCTGTGGCTGATCCTGCTGCCCTTCATGGTCGCCAACCTCGCCCACTGGATGCGCCCGGCCGCCCCGCCCGAGCACCGCGCCCAGCGCCTCTACGACGTGCTGGTGCGGATCCTCGCCCTCACCCTCACCGTGCTGCTCGCCGCCGCGGCCTGCGAGGTCGCCCTCGACCTCGCGGCCTGGCAGTGCGCCGGCACCGCCACCTGCGCCGCCGGGAAGTCCTGGATGGGCTTCCTGCGCCCCGAGAACTCCGGCTGGTGGAGCGCCCCGGGCCGCCGCCTCGCGCTGGCCGCCACCGTGCCGCTGGCCGTGGTCGGCTTCCTGTGGTGGCTCTCGCGCCGTACGTGGAGCGCCTACGAATCGGCCTCGCCGCCGCCGCGGCGGCCCGGCACCTCCCGTGACGTGCCGCCCGCCGAACGCACCGCGCTCAGCCTCGAAGGCTTCTGGTACGGCCGCCGGGTGGTCGCCCGGCTGCGCGCCGCGCACACCACGGCCGGGGTGCTGACCATCGGGACCGTGCTGCTCGCCGCCGGCGCCAGGGCCGACGCGCGGGCCGGCGGCAGCGCCGCGCTGGCGGGCACCGGCCGCGCGCTGGCCGTCCTGGTCGCGCTGCTCGCCGCCGCCACCCTGGCGGTCGTGTGGCACACCGCCCGCAGCGAGGCCGCGCCGGACGACCAGTCCGACCGGCTGGTCGTGCGGGTGCTGCCGTTCGCCGCGCTCGCCGCACTGGCGCTGATCGCCGTGCACACCGGCTGGGCCCGCCCCGGGGTCCGCAGCCACGGCGCGCTGCCCGGTGCCGCCGCCTTCGGCGGGATCGCCGTCTTCCAGAGCCTGCTGGTCCTCGCGCTGGCGCTGACCGCCTGGGTGCTGCAGCGCGCCGCCCGCGACGATGCCCGCACCGCCCTGCGCGGCATGGGCGGACCGGCCGTCGCCCTGCTGGCCTGCGCGGTCGGCGGGGTGCTGTCCGGGGGAGTGGCCCAGCGCTGCGCGGACTGGCTGGACGGGGACGCGACGCCGGGCCAGGAGCACGCCCCGATTCCCGGCCCGCCGGTCCTGCTGTCCTGGCAGGCCTCGGTGCTGCCCGTCCTCCTGGTGGTCGTCGCCGCCGTCGCGGTGCTCGCCGCCGTCCGGGTGGTGGTCGTCCGCGGCCGGGTGGCCCGCGACGTCCCCGGGCTCTACGACCCGCGCGAGCACCTCGCCCGGCGCCGCGTCAGGGGCATCGCCGGTGCCATTGCCCGGGCCGGACTGACCGACGCCGCCCCCGTCCTGGTCGCGGCCATCGCGGCGGTCACCCTCGTCCTCGGGGCCGGCGCGGTGGCCGGTGCCTGGCTCACCGACCTGGCGCCCGGCCGCGCCACCGAGGGCTCGGCACCCGTCGTGCACGCCGCCGCCGAGACCGCGGAGTCGCTCGGCTCCTGGCTGATGGGCGCCGGCGTCATACTGCTGGTCACCATGGGCCGGCGCGCCTACCGCGACCACGCCGCGCGCCGCACCATCGGCATCCTCTGGGACGTCGGCACGTTCTGGCCGCGCGCCGCCCACCCCTTCGCGCCGCCCTGCTACGCCGAGCGGGCCGTCCCCGACCTCACCTGGCGGATGGCCACCTGGACCGAGCGGTTCGACGGCCGGCTGGTGCTCTCCGGGCACTCCCAGGGCAGTGTGCTGGCGGCCGCCGCCGTCTGGCAGCTGGACCCGGTCACCCGCAGCCGGGTCGCGCTGCTGACGTACGGCAGCCCCCTGGAGCGGCTCTACGGCCGCTGGTTCCCGGCCTTCTTCGGGCCGCCGGCGCTGACCGGTCTGCACCGCCAGATGGACGACTGGCGCAACCTGTGGCGCTTCACCGACCCCATCGGCGGCCCGATCCGGCTCACCTGCGAGGACGGCCGGCGGATCGACGAGGGACCGCTGCGCGACCCGCTGGCCTTCGGCCGCACCCTGCACAACCCGCTGCCCGCCCAGATCCTGGCCCACAGCGACTACCAGGCCGACCCGGTCTTCGAGCGGGTGCGCGCCGAACTCATCGCCCGGCTCGGCCCGGACCTGCCGGGGCAGCGGCCCGCCGACGGCCCGGACCGCCGGGCGGATCAGGGGAGTTCGGGCAGATCGTCCGCGTAGAGCAGGGTCAGGTCGTCGGTGCTCGGGTCGGTCAGCTGCGCCACCCGGCCCGCGTGCCGCTCCACCATCGCCTCGAAGGTCTGGCGCGCGGTGCGGCCGTTGCCGAACGACGGCCCCTTGGGCAGCGCCGTGAAGTGCTTCAGCAGGGCTTCACCGGCGCCCTCGGCGAGGCGGTACTCGTGCTCCTCGCCCTGCTGCTCGACGATCCGCAGCAGCTCCTCCGGCGCGTAGTCGCCGAAGGTGATGGTCCGTGAGAAACGCGACGCCACACCGGGGTTGACCGCCAGGAAGCGCGCCATCTCGGCGGTGTAGCCCGCCACGATCACCACCACCGCCTCGCGGTGGTCCTCCATCAGCTTCACCAGGGTGTCGATGGCCTCCTTGCCGAAGTCGCGTCCGGAGTCCTCCGGGGAGAGGGCGTAGGCCTCGTCGATGAACAGCACCCCGCCGCGCGCCCGCTCGAACGCCTCCTGGGTGCGGATCGCCGTCGACCCGATGTGCTCGCCCACCAGGTCCACCCGGGAGACCTCCACCAGATGCCCGCGCTCCAGCACCCCGAGGGCGGCGAGGATCTCGCCGTAGAGGCGGGCGACGGTGGTCTTGCCGGTACCGGGGGAGCCGGTGAAGACGAGATGGCGGCGCACCGAGGCGGCCTTCAGCCCCGCCTCCTGCCGCCGGCGCCCCACCTCGATCATGTTGATCAGGCTGCGCACCTCGCGCTTGACGCTGTCCAGGCCCACCAGGGTGTCCAGTTCGCCCAGCACCTCGTCGGACGGGCGGCCGCTGACGGCAGGAGCCTCGGCGGCGGGGGCGGCCGGGGACGCGGCGGGCGGGGCGGCCGGGGGCGCGCCCTGCGCCGGCACCGTGCCCAGCAACCCGGTGGTCCGCGTCAGCTGCTGGACCGCTGGCGCCGCCACCGCACCGGCGGCCGCGGCCGGCCGGGCGCGGCTCTCGTCGCTGGTGCAGTCCTGGACCGCCGGCCCGCCGCCCTGCCCCGCGCCGCCCTCGGCGAACTCGTAGCCGCCGCGCGCACACCGCTCGGTGCGGCACCGCGTCAGGGTCGTCCGGCAGCCGTCGATCACATGGAAGCCGAAGCCCGAACTCCCGGTGACCCGGCAGCCGTGGAAGGTGCCGCGGCCCTCCGCGGAGACGTAGAACCCGGCCTCGGCCGGTGAACTGACCGTGCACCCCTCGATGGTGGGGTCCGCGCCCTTGGTGACGATCACGCCGGTCTGGGCGGCGTCGATGGTGCAGTTGGCGAGCGTGCCGCCGCTGCCGTGATCGCGGAACCACGCGCCGGTAGCGGCCTCCCGGATCCGGCAGTCGTCGAGCTGGACGGTCGCGCCGTCGCTGACCGAGACCGCGGTGTTGCGGACCTGGGTGAGGTCGCAGTCCACCACGTCGGCGCGCGAGCCCCGGTCCAGCACGAACAGCGCGTCCGGCACGTCGTGCACCCGGGTCGAGTCGAGCACGGCGGTGGCGCCGTCGCTGACCCACACCGCCGGGTAGTCGCCCGTGCTGTCGTGGATCTCGCACCGGTTGGCGTCCACCCGGGTGCCCGGGTCCCACACGGACAGGCCGTTGCGCCCGAAGTGCCGCACCGTGCTGCGGGTCAGCGTGAGGACCGAGCGGGACCGCAGATCAACCGCGTTCTCCGGGATGTCGTGGATGTCGCAGTCGGCGAGGGTGAGGACCGCGTCGGTGTCCAGGGTGACCCCGTCGGCGGAGGTGCGGTGCACGGTGCAGTCGGTGAAGTGGCCGGTGGCCCGCGCGGCGATCTGGATCCCCGCGCCCTTGATCTCGTAGAACTCGCAGCCGACCGCCTCGACCGCGCTGCCCTCGCCGTTGACCGACAGACCGGCCCCCGAGGCATGGTGGATCCGGCAGTTCTCCAGCCGCGGGTGGGCCCCGTCGCGCACCGCCACACCGGCCTGCCCGGCGGCCATCACCTCGCACTCCTCGAACAGGCCGCCGGCGCCGTCCAGGACGCTGATGCCGACCCCGCCCGGATTGTCCACCGTGCAGCGGCGCACCGTCGGGCGGGCGCCGCCGCGGACCTCGATGCCGGACGCGGACCGGGTCACCACCCGCAGGCCGGACAGCTCCGGGGCGCCGTCCTCCACCAGCAGGGCGGGCGAGGCGGAATCCGTCGCCTCCAGATGCAGATCGTGGACGGTGGCCGAGGCGCGC
This sequence comes from Streptomyces kronopolitis, assembly GCF_014646275.1. Classification (GTDB taxonomy): domain Bacteria; phylum Actinomycetota; class Actinomycetes; order Streptomycetales; family Streptomycetaceae; genus Streptomyces; species Streptomyces kronopolitis. The sequence goes on along the minus strand of NZ_BMND01000005.1, from coordinate 152,686 downwards.
ACCGTCAGCGCCACCCCGTCGGCCGGGGCGATCCGCACCGAACCGCGGGCGCCGTCCGGGCCGCGCAGCGTCACCGCGCGCACCAGCACCAGATTCTCCCGGTACGTACCGGCCGGGACGGTCAGCACATCCCCGTCCCCGGCGGCCTCCAGGGCGGCGGCGAGCGAGCTGTACTCCCCTGTACGGCGCCGCCACCGGGAGGTTCCGGAGTGCGTCACCTGGACCGAGCCCTGTGCCATGGTGCTGTCGTGTCCCCACTTCGTGCGGCTGTGTCGGCTCGCCGGCATCCGTCCGCGGATGTCCGCTTTCCGGCCTGCGAGGTGCCGGCCGAGGGGCCGGCGCCACCACCGTAGCGCGCCGGGCGAACGGTGGTTGACACGGTCAGCGGCCTGCTCGGCCGCCCTCAACTACCGGCATCGGCCCGGCCCCAGTCCTGCCCCGCCCGTTCCCACTCCCGGTCCCACCGGCGGAAGCGACGCACCATCAGATGCCATCCGACCAGACGCCTGGCACCCTCGATCATCATGCCGACGCCGGCCGCCGTGCCCAGGCCCGCCAGCACCGCGTGCGTACCGGCCGTGCTGACGTCCATCGGCCGCGGCATCACCCGGCCCCGGCCGTCCGACCAGATCCGGAACCGGTCGCCGGGCTCGACGGGGCGGGGCGCGGCCAGTTCACCGATCCGCCCGCTGCCGTCCGGCGCGGACCAGCGGGCCAGGACCCGGCGGTGCGCGTCGCGCTGCGAGGCGGTCTCCGGATCGGGGTCCAGCGGGGTCCGCGACACCAGCCGGTCGACCGTGACCCACACCAGATGCCGCTGCTGGTGCTGTATCCGCACGGTGTCCAGCAGCGCGCCGTGCGCGGCCCGGCCGGCGGCCCAGCCCGCCGAGGTCGCGCCGAGGGCGATCAGCAGGGCGGCGGCCAGCGCCACCCATGCCTCGATCCGGTCGCTGCGGCGCCACAGCGGACTGTGCCGCCAGCGCCACACGCCTCGCATCGCTCGCATGGTTGCCCCCTCTCGGTGTGTCCGTGAATACCTCATCGCGGGTGGTCCACGCGAGAGTTCTGCGAAGAGGGAGCAACTTCGCGACGTACAAACCATGACATCAGGAGGGATAGGCACGCCGCTCGCACGTCTGTCGCCCTGCGGACCGGGCCGGTCGGCGCGCGGGCTCGCGGCCGTCGAGGTCCGCGTCGGCGAGGGGCAGGACGAGCGCGGACCCCGGGAAGAGCGAGACCTCGGACGGCCGGAGGCGGGTGGCCGTCGCGGGCGGTTCACCGGTGCCGGTGTGGCGGGCGAAGCGCGGATGGGCGCCGCCGCTGATCTGCAGGCGGATCCGGTGCCCGGCGGCGAAGCGGTGCGCGGTGGCGCTCATCGCCACCGTGACCTCGGCCGGTCCGTCCCCGGCGAGGACGAGCCGTTGGAGGCCGTCGCAGACGTTCACCGAGCGGCCCCGGGCGTCGACCTCGCAGAGCCGGGCGAAGACATCGGCGTGACCGGTGTCCACCGCGACCCGCAGCTCCGCCCGGACCGGTCCGGCGACATGCAGCGGCTCGGTGAGCGGGGCGGTGGTGAAGGTCAGCACGTCGTCCCGGGCCTCCAGGGCGGTGTTGTCCCGGCTCCCGGCCTTCGGCGACAGCAGCGGACCGCCGACCGAGGGAGTGGGGTCGGCCGGGTCGTAGCGGAACGACAGCGGCGCGGTGGCGTCCCCGGGTATCCGGTCATGCAGCGTGCCGCCGCTGCCGATGTACCAGCGCCGGTCCGTGCCGGGCGGCGGCCAGTCGGGCAGGTCGTGCCAGGTGCGCCGGCCGCCCACGTGGACCCGCACCCGCGACGCGGGCAGGCCCGAGGGGTCGTCGCACAGATGCGCCCGCAGCCACGCCAGGCTCGCGCCGAGGGCCTCGGGTCCGCTCAGCGCGGAGCTGTGCGTCCAGGGGCCGATGAGCAGGGAGGTGTCGCAGCCGGCCCGCCGGAGCCGGGCGTACTGCCGCAGGTTCTGGTCGAGCAGCGCGTCGTGCCAGCCGCTGATCAGGGCCGTCGGCACGGTCAGCCGCCGGGCCGCGACGCCCGCGTCGGCCCCCTGCCAGTGCGGGTCGCCGGGGTCGGGGTGCGCCATCGCCTCCTCCAGGAACGGGACCCGGCCGCCCAGGCCGGGCACGTACGACTCGCCGAGGGGGAGGGTCCGGGCGACCGCCGGCAGGTGGCGCCGGAGCCGCAGGCCGGCCCGCAGGGACTCCGCCAGGCCGCGGTGCTGGGACAGCCGGCCCATCGTGGAGATCAGCGCGGTCTCCAGCGCGAACGCGCCTCCGGGGTGGAAGAAGGAGTGCAGGTCGTGCAGGCCGATCTGGACCACCATCGCCCGCAGTTCCGGCGGCGGGTCCAGGGCGAGTGCCCACTGCGTGTAGCCGAGGTAGCTGGCGCCGATCGTGCCCAGCACGCCGGTGAACCAGGGCTGTTGGCGCAGCCAGGCGACGGTGGCCTGCCCGTCGGCGGCCTCGTGCTGCCACAGGGCGGACTCGCCGCCGGATCCGCCGGAGCCGCGGCAGCTCTGGAGGACGACATGGAAGCCCTGCTCGGCCAGGTGCACGCCGTACATCGCCGCCCAGGGGAAGCCCCGGCCGTACGGCGAGCGGGCCAGCACCGTGGGGAAGTCGCCCCCGGCCAGGGGGAAGTAGTGGTCGGCCAGCAGGGCGCTGCCGTCGGCGGCGGGCACGACGAGGCCGGGCTCGCGGGCCACGTCGTAGCGCTTGGGCGGCAGGTTCCTCATGGCGCGCCTGGCGGCCCGGACGTGCAGGGGCGGCTTTTTCGCGGAGGGGCGGGCGGTCGCCGTCGTCACGGTGCCTCGATTCCTGAGCGGGAGCGCGGGTATTCCCGTACGTTGTACCAGAATAGCGGGTGAGAGGATGGCGGACCGGAACGAGGAGAGGCTGCCGTGGCCCGTACCAACTCAGCCGGCCGCGGTGCCGGGGTCGACCCCGAGGCGCTCTGGTCGACGGCCGAACGGCCGCGGCGCGGGCGGCCGCCGGCCCACAGTCGCGCCGCGATCACCGCCGAGGCCGTCGCCCTCGCCGACGCCGAGGGGCTCCCCGCCGTCACGATGCGCGCGGTCGCGGCCCGGATCGGGGCCGGTGCGATGTCGCTCTACAGCTACGTCCCCAACAAGGAGACGCTGCTGGAGCTGATGATCGACCAGGTCAGCGGCGACCACCGGATGCCCCGCGAACCCTCCGGCGACTGGCGCGCCGACCTGCGCCGACTCGCCTGCGAACAGCGCGAGATCATGCGGCGCCACCCCTGGCTGCCGGCCGCGCTGCCGGCCCGCCGGACGCTCGGCCCGCGCGCCCTCGCCGTCCTGGAGTACGCCCTCGCCGCCCTCGCCCCGGCGGGCCTGGACGCCCGGGCCCGGCTGGAGGTCTTCACGCTGCTCACGGGCTTCGTGGCCAGCCACGTGTCGTACGAACTCGCCCAGGAGCAGGCCACGGTGGCCGCCGGCCGCACCTCCGGCGAACTCCTGGAGGACCAGGCGCGCCACCTCCGGTCCGTCGCCACCGGGGACGCCTATCCCCACCTCGCCGAGGCCCTGGCGGCGGCGAGCCGCGACCCCGGCGGCCAGGACGCCTTCGACCGCCTCCTCGACCGCATGATCGACGGGCTGACGGCGGCGGGCTGACGGCCCGGGCCTCCTCAGTCGAGGATCTCGAAGGGGTCGCCGATCCGGATCGTGCCGGTCCCGCGCGGGATCAGGTTCTGGCCGAAGACCAGGCGGTCGCCGAAGCGGCGGTGGCGGGCGAGCGTGCGCAGCGGCTCCTTGCCGCGCTCGGCGGTGTGCTGGTCGGTGGTCGTGACCACGCAGCGCGCGCTGGGCTTGGCCACCTCGAAGACCACCTCGCCGATGCGGATCCGCCGCCAGTCGTCCTCCGCCCAGGGAGCGGTGCCGTCCACCACCACATTGGGCCGGAAGCGGTTCATGGGCAGCGGTCCCTCGTCGGCGTGGTCGCCCTGCGCGATCAGGGAGTTGAGGGCGTCCAGCGAGGAACTCGTGGTCAGCAGCAGCGGGAAGCCGTCGGCGAAACCGACCGTGTCGCCGGGCTCGCTGTACTCCGGGTCGATCGGGCGGCGCTCGTCCGGGGCGTCGAGATGCACCAGCCGGCACTCGACGCCCAGGTAGGCGCGAAACCACTCGGCCGCCGCCCCCTCGACCGGCACCGCCTCGACCCGGTCCTTCCAGACCTCGACCGGGAACGTCTCCCCGCAGGCGGGCACCTCGACCGTCAGCGGCTGCCGTCCGGGCGCGGTGAGCCGCAGCGCGCCGCCCGGCAGCTCCTGGGCACGCGCCAACGCCATGGCGGGCAGCTGCCGTTGGGTGAGCTGCCGGTGCTCGGCGTCGACCAGCAGCCAGCGGCGGTCCCCGGCGAGCCCCCACGGTTCCACCGCCGCTTCACCGGGACCGGACCCCGCAAGGGACTTGACCGGGTAGAGGTGGATCGAACGGAGCGCAGGCGTCGGCATGCCGTCCATCCTGCCAGCCGCCTCGGACAAGTGATCGATCGGCCAGGGTCAGTACCCCCGCGGGTACTGGCGGCCGTAGGGGTCGTCGTACGGCGAGGGCTGTCGCGGGGCCACCGGGGCGGCCGGCCGCATCGACTCGTACCCCGTGCCCATGGGCGGGCGCTGGGGCTGCTGCTGCGGGGGCGGATAGCCGCGGACGCCCGCCTGCTGCGGGATGTAGGGCGCCGGGGCCTGCTGGAGCGGGGCGACCGGCTGGGCGGCCGCGCCCGGATAGCTCTGGGAGGGCCCGGACGGGAGCGCCGGAAGGGCCGGCAGTGCCGGGGCGTAGGACGCTCCGGTGTCGTAAGGGGAGGGGTTCACCCGGATCGGGGCGATCTGGGGCGTGCCGCGTTCTGCGACGAGGCTGTCGTAGATCGGGGTGTCCGGGAAGGAAGGCGAAGCGTAGTAGCCGCCGCCGTAGGTAGAGCGGGGGGAGGTCATGCTTCATAAGTTAAGCCCACGATGTGCCGATTGGGGAGTCTGGCAAGAGGGTTGTTTTCCGTGTTCGGAGTGGCTGCCGAGCGCCAATGCGAGCGAACTTGTGGAAATCGGTCGCGATCGCCCGTAGGGATCGTGTAAAGACCCCGCTCCTCGCCGGTGAACAAGGGGCGTTCGGAACGGTTCGGGCCAAGTAGGTTGGGAGGTGGCACCACGGCAGGTAGGCGGACGACAGGAAGGTGCGGCGATGTCGATGCTCAAGGGCGGGAATGTCCCCATCCCGGCCCCGGCGGTCCGGGTGGAACTGGGCTGGCGGACCGCCCCGGGGACGCCGGACGTCGATGCCTCCGCGCTGCTGCTGGTGTCCGGAAAGGTCCGCGACGACGGCGACTTCGTCTTCTACAACCAGGCCGCGCACCGCTCCGGCGCCGTACGCCACGAGGGCAAGCGCCCGGCCGGCGGCGCGGTGACCGACGATCTCACCGTCGATCTGACGGCCGTGGAGCCCGCCGTGGACACCGTGGTGCTCGCCGCCTCCGCCGACGGCGGCACGTTCGGGAGCGTGCCCGGGCTGCACATCCGGGTGCTGGACGCCGCGGACGGCGCCGAACTCGCCCGTTTCGACAGCGAGGACGCCGGGCCCGAGACCGCCTTCGTGCTCGGCGAGCTCTACCGGCGCCAGGGCGCCTGGAAGTTCCGCGCGGTGGGCCAGGGCTACGACACCGGTCTCGCCGGGCTGGCCACCGACTTCGGCATCAGCGTCGAGGAGGCCGCGCCCGCCCCGGCTCCCGCGGCGCCCGCCGCGGTGCCGCCCCCCGCCGCACCCCCGGCCATGGCGCCCGCACCGCCCATGGCGCCACCGCCCGCACCGCCCGTCGCGCCCCCGCCGCCGGCGCCGACCGGGCAGCCCGTGACATCCGTCCCGCCGCCGCCCGGGCAGCCCGCCCCGGCCCCCGCCTCCCCGCCCGTCCGGCTGACCAAGGTGACGCTCACGAAGGCCGCCCCCGCCGTCTCGCTGACGAAGCAGGGCGGCACCTCCGGGGCGATGCGGGTGAACCTCAACTGGCACGGCGGCGCGGCGGGCAAGAGCCTGGGCAAGACCCTCGGCCGCAAGGCGTTGCAGGCCATGGGCGCCCGCGGCGCGCTGCAGCCGTCCGGGGAGGTCGACCTCGACCTCTGCGCGCTCTACGAACTCACCGACGGCGCCGCCGGTGTGGTCCACCCCCTGGGCGGTAACTTCGGCGCCCTGCACGCCCCGCCGTACATCCAGCTCGACGGCGACGACCGCACCGGCGCGGTCGCGGCCGGCGAGAACATGACCATCAACCTCGACCACCAGGCGCGGATCAGGCGCATCCTGATCTTCGTCACGGTCTACGCCGGTGCCCGCAGCTTCGAGGGCCTGGAGGCGACCGTCACCCTCCAGCCCCAGCACGGCGCCCCCGTCGACTTCACCCTCGACGCCTGCACGGTGCCCTCCACCGTCTGCGCGCTGGCCCTGATCACCCACACCGGCAGCGAACTCGTCGTCCAGCGCGAGGCCCGCTACCTCGTGCCCGCGCCCGGCGTCAGCCCGCAGCGCACCGTCGACCAGGCCTACGGCTGGGGCCTGAACTGGGCACCGGCCCGCAAGTGACGGCGGCCGCGGGGGCGCGGCTCACGGCTTGGGGTACGTCCGGCCCTTCCACGCCGCGCCGCGCCCCCGGTGGTGCTGCACCGCCGAGTCCACCGTCATCAGCAGATACAGCAGCGCGGTGAAGGGCAGCAGCGGCGCCGTCCACCACGGCTGCCCGTAGTGGCGCAGCATCGGCAGATACGTCCCGCACATCACGGCCCAGGCCGCCCCGCCCAGCGCGGCCACCGCCGCTCCGCCGCCGGCCGCCCCGACCGCCAGCGCGACGGGCGGCACGAGGTAGACCAGCGCCAGGCCGAGCACCGTGCCGAGCAACAGCAGCGGCTGGTGCCGCAGTTGGGCGTACGCGCTGCGCGAGACCATCCGCCACAGATCGGCCGGCCGCGGATACGGCCGCACACTGGCCACCCGGTCCGCCAGCCCCAGCCAGATCCGCCCGCCCTCGGCCCGGCCGGAGCGCTTGACCGCGCGGGCCAGCGTCACGTCGTCGATCACCGCGTGCCGGATCGCCTCCGGGATGCCCGCCCGCTCCGCGGCCTCCCGCCGCAGCAGCACGCAGCCGCCGGCCGCCGCCGCGGTCCGCGCCCCGGGGCGGTTGACCCACCGGAACGGATACAGCTGCCCGAAGAAGTACACGAACGCCGGCACGATCAGCCGCTCCCAGCGCGTCACCACCCGCAGCCGCGCCATCTGGGAGACCAGGTCCAGGTCCGCCGACCGGGCCGCCGCCACCAACTCCCGCAGGCTGTCCGGCTCGTGCGCGATGTCCGCGTCGGTCAGCAGCAGGTACTCCGGCCCGACGCGCTCGCGCGCCAGCGCGATGCCGTGCCGCAGCGCCCACAGTTTCCCCGTCCACCCCGGCCCGGGCTCACCGGGCGAGGACACGGTCAGCGGCAGTCCGCCCCGCGCGGCCGCCAGCTCCCGGGCCAGCGCGCCGGTCCCGTCCGTACTGCCGTCGTCGACCAGGAACACTTCCGCCCGGCCCGGGTACTTCTGCCCGAGCAGCGAGGGCAGGCTGTCCGGCAGCACCGCGGCCTCGTCCCGCGCCGGGACCACCACGGCGACCGACGGCCAGCGCTCCGGGTCCCGGCGGTCCGGCAGCCGCACGTCCGTCCGCCAGAAGAAGCCCTGCCCCAGCAGCAGCCACGCCCAGGCCAGCAGCGACCCGGCACCGATCCACTCCATCGCTCCCACGGCACCGCAGTCTGCCGCACCGCACCCGGCGCGCGGCGGTGATCGGCACCGTGCCCCCGGCGTGGCGCCCGGGGCGCGACCGGCCGGGACGCCGTCCGCGGCCGCCGCCCGTCCCCGCCCGGCGTGACGAGCCGGTATGACAAGACGGACACCCGGCTGAGTAAAGTGTCCGGGTGAAGATCGCGCTGATGGACTCCGGGAATGGGCTGCTCGCGGCGGCCGCCGCCATGCGCCGACTGCGGCCGGACGCGGATCTGGTGCTCTCCAGTGATCCCGACGGAATGCCGTGGGGACCCCGTACGCCCGACGATGTCACCGCCCACGCGCTGGCGGTCGCCCGCGCCGCGGCCGCGCACCGGCCCGACGCGCTGATCGTCGCCTGCAACACCGCGTCGGTCCACGCCCTGCCCGCCCTCCGCGCCGCCCTCGAACCGGGCATCCCGGTCATCGGCACCGTCCCGGCCGTCAAGCCCGCCGCGGCCGGCGGCGGCCCGGTCGCCATCTGGGCCACCCCCGCCACCACCGGCAGCCCCTACCAGCGGGAGCTGATCGAACGGTTCGGACGCGACGCGGATGTCACCGGGGTGCCCTGCCCGGGGCTCGCCGACGCGGTGCAGCAGGCCGACGAGGCCGCCATCGACGCCGCCGTGGCGGCCGCCGCCCGGCACACCCCCCGGGACCTGCGGGCCGTCGTCCTTGGTTGCACCCACTACGAGCTGGTCGCGGAGCGGATCCGGGCCGCCCTCCAGCAGCCCGGCGCCCCGGCCCTGGTGCTGTACGGCTCCGCCGAGGCGGTCGCCGCCCAGGCGCTGCGCCGGATCGGCGCCGAGCCCGCCCCGGCGGCCGCCGCGACCGGCACCCTGAGCGTGATCCTCAGCGGCCGTCCCAGCACGCTCCCGGACACGGCGCTCGCCTACGAGGAGGGCCAACTGCTCGCCCGGTCCCGAGCGGACGGCGCCGCACCGACGGCGGACGGCGCCGCCGCCCCGGCCCGCCGCTGACGCCGGACACCACGCCGCGCGCCCCGCGACCCGGGGCGCGAACGACGCGTCCGACGCGCTGCCCCAGGGTGCAAAGACGCGTACGCTGCGTCTCATGAGGGACCACCCCCACGAGGGGGCAGCCGCCCCCGAGAGCCAGGACCCCACCGACGGCGCCGCCGGCCCGGCGCGCCCCGTCGGCGGCTCCCACGCGGAGCTTCCCGAGGTCTGGCACGGCAGTGCCACCAACCGCATCCAGTGGCTGCTGGCCGCGATCGGCGCCGCCTGTCTGGCCCTGGGCATCGAACTCGCCGTCGACAGCAACTGGACCTCGGGCCTGGTGGCCCTGGTGATGTCGGTGGTCGGCTGTGTCGCGGCCGGGCTGCTGGTGCTCTTCGGCACGCTGGCCTTCGTCCACGTCGCGGTGCGCGTGGACAAGGAGTACCTGGAGGTGCGGTGCGGCCATATAGGGGTGCCGCGCCGCCGGATCCCGCTGGAAACCGTCGTCGGCGCCGATTTCACCCCGCAGGTCACGCCCCGCCACTGGGGCGGCTGGGGCTACCGCTGGCGCCCCGAGCAGGGCACCGCCGTCGTCGTCCGCCGCGGTGAGGGCGTGATCCTGCGGCTCGGCGACGGGCGGACCTTCACCATCACCGTCGATGACGCGGAGGTCGCCGTGCGGGTGATCCGCGGCCGGCTCCGCCCGCGTGAGGGGTCCCCGGCCGGCGCCTGAGCGCGGCACGGGCGGGCGGCGGCACCGGCTGCACCGTACGCCGGGAGCCCGCGGCCGGTCTCCCGTAGGGTCGAAGGATGGCAACTCCCGATTTCATCCGTGACCTGCGGACCTCCATCGGCCGGCAGCTGCTGTGGCTGCCCGGGGTGAGCGCGGTGGTCTTCGACGACCGGGGCCGCGTCCTGCTGGGCAGGCGGGCCGACACCGGCGGCTGGTCGGTGATCGGCGGCATCCCCGAGCCCGGCGAGCAGCCGGCCGAGACCGCGGTGCGCGAGGTCCATGAGGAGACCGCGGTGCGGGTCGTCCCCGAGGCCGTGGTCCTCATCGAGACCATGCCGCCCACCCATTACCCCAACGGGGACGTCTGCCAGTTCATGGACGTGACGCTGCGCTGCCGGGCGATCGGCGGTGAGGCCCGGGTCAACGACGACGAGTCGCTGGAGGTGGGCTGGTTCGCGGTCGACGCCCTGCCGGAGCTCCAGGACTACGCGCTGACCCGCATCAAGCGGGCGCTGGAGCCGGGGCCGACGTGGTTCCAGGGGATGGGCGAGGAGCCGACGGCGCCGCAGGACTGACGGCACCCGGCGGGCCCGGCCCGGCGTCCGCCCACCGCTGCTCCGCCTACAGCTCCTCCGTCGACGGCTCGTCCATCGGGTCGGAGGGCTCGTCGGGGAGGGTGGGCAGCTGCGAGCCGTCCGGTGTGCCGGGCTCCTCGGAGGGGCCGCTCTGGCCGGACGGCTCCTCCGTGTGCATCTCCCGCTTGTCCTTGCGGCAGGTCGTGATCCAGGTGCCGGTGGGGCCGCTCTCGTACTGGCAGAGCCAGCCCCGGACGGCGAGCGTGCCCCGGTCGTCCTCGGCCTCCCGCGGCGCCCGCAGGAAGAACTCGGACATCACCGAGCGGGCCTCCGTACAGCCCACCGTGCCGCCGGCCGCGGCATCCGCGAAGAGGGTGACATCGCCCTCGGGGCCCAGCGCGTCGGCCAGCTCGCCGCAGTCCACCGGCTGTCCCGGGACGGTCGGGGACGCCGAGCCGCGGCTGCCCGGGCCGCTGCCCGTGGCGGACGACGCCGCGGTCGGCGCTTCGCCGCCGTCCCCGCAGCCCGCCCCGGCGAGGGCGAGCAGCACGGTCGGCACGGTGAGGACCCTCCGCATGTCGGACTCCCTTGAGGCGGCGGTGCGCAGACGGCACGCTGCGTCGTACGACGCTAGGGGGCCGGGGCGGGCGCGGCGAACCGGGACGACCGATCGGGTGACGCCCGTGGGGGACGCGCGGGGCCGCCACCGGACGCCGCGGGCGACGGACCGGGGTGGCGGGTGGCCGGGCCCCGGCCGGCGGACGCCCGAACGGGCCCGGGAGCTTCGGCCCGTGCCGCGGCCGCGCCGGTACGGGGCCGCCGTCGCACGGGATACCGAGGCGTAGCGGGAGCCGGGGGACGCACCGCGGCCGCACAGGAGTTCCCTCGGCCAGCCGCCTCCGGGTGCGGGCCGATGCGACCTGCGGCAGCGTGAGGACGAAGCTTTTCCCCTCCGCACGAAGGAGTTCGACATGGCTGACAAGGGTTCCATGGACAAGATGAAGGGCAAGGCCAAGCAGAAGGCCGGCAAGGCCATGGGCAACGAGCGCATGAAGGCCGAGGGCCGCACGGACGAGGCCAGGGGCCGGGCCAAGAGCGCGATGGGCGAGGCCCGCGACAACGCCCAGGGGATGAAGGACTCCCTCAAGGGCAAGCGCTCCTGACGCCCGGCGGGGGCGTGGCGGACCCGCTGGCCCGTCTCCCGGAGCCGTCACCGGCCCGCCACGCCCCCGCCGTACATCAGGTATTCCAGGCCCCCGTGGACGGTGGTGCCGACGACGCCCCGCCGTGCGCGGCGTCCGTGCCCACCGTCCCGGGGGTCGCGTGCGTCAGGCCTTGCGGGCGCGGTAGACCCGGCGGCACGGCACATCGGTGCGCGAGCAGGAACCCGAGTCGCACTTGAGGTCGGGGCCGCCGAAGTCGTGGGGGAGCGGCTCCAGTCCGGCCGCGCGCAGCGCACCGGTCACCTCGGCATGGTCGTAGTACCAGCTCGTCAGCGTCTGGTCGACCCGCTGCGCCCGGTCCCCGGTGTCGAACACCCCCGAGACGCGCAGCATGCCGCTGCGGCCGGCGGTGTCCCACACCCCCCGCTTGACCACGACCGCCTCGGGGCTGTCCGTGAGCGTGACGTGGTTCCAGTGGAGGAAGTGCGACTCCTCGTAGAGGTCGAAGACGAACTCGCCCCCGGGGGCGAGCGCGGCGGCCACCGAGGTGAAGCACTGCCGCAGATCGTCGAGGGTGGGGAGGTGGTTGAGCGCGCCGTCCATGCTGACGCACGCGGCGACCTCGGCGGGCAGCCGGAACGCGCGGGCGTCGGCCTCCGTCACGCCGAACCTGCCCTCCTCGATCCGTGCGGCGTGCCGGGCCCGCGCGAGGTCGAGCATCGCCTTCGAGCCGTCGACCCCGTGCAGGGTCCAGCCGGCGTCGAGGAAGTGGGCGGCGGTCACGCCGGTGCCGCAGCAGATATCGGCTGCGGTGCGGTTGTCTCCGGCCGCCTGCGCCAGGTGCGCGACCAGCTTGGGGGAGAAGCGGTCCACCCAGCCGGTGTAGCTGCTGTCGAAGAAGGCAGCGAATCCTTGGGAGTAGTAGTTGGTCATACGGGTTTCCCTTCCTGCGGGCACCGCTCAGGGCGCGCACTGGGCACGGTGGTGTTGCGGGGTGTGGTACGGGGGCGGACGTTCGGCTCACGCCGGGGTGGAGGCGGGGCGCAGGTGCGGGATGACGCGCTCGGCGAAGAGCGTGACGCTGTCCCAGTCCACCGGCGGCCGGGCCCCCAGCACGAAGTCGGTGACGCCCAGTTCGCGGTAGGGCAGCAGCGCCTCGACGCACTGCTCGGGGGTACCGAAGACCAGATACTCCGGCCACACCGGCGAATCGGGCGGGAAGACGGCACGCAGCCGGTCGAGTCTGCCCGGCAGCTCCGCCGGGTCGTCGACGAGCAGCGCGCGGAAGGTCATCGACACGCGGATCTCCGCCCGGTCACGGCCGGCCCGCGCGCACTCGCGGTCCAACTGCTCCACGCGCCGCCGATACCGGTCCGGGTCCGTGAGCAGGCTGTTCCACACGTCGCCGTGCCGTGCGACCACCCGCAGCACCGGTGGGCTCGCCCCGCCGACGACCAGCGGCAGCCGCGGCTGGACCGGCGCGGGGCGGAGATGGCCCCGCGTGATGCGGAAGTGCTTGCCGGCGTAGGAGAATTCCTCGCCCGACCACAGGCCGCGCAGGACCGCGGCGGTCTCCTCCAGCATCTCCAGGCGCTCGGCGCGGTCCGGCTGAGCGATGCCGTACTGCTCGTGTGCCAGGTCGGCGCCGCCGACCCCGATGCCGATTTCCACCCGCCCGGCGCCGACGTGGTCGATGGTCGCGGCGAGCGCGGCCAGCATCGCCGGATGGCGCCACGCCACGGGTGCCACCATGAGCGCGCCGCGGATCCGGCCGGTCTGCGCGGTCAGTGCGGAGAGCAGGGTGGTGCCCTCGAAGCACGGGCCGTCCGGTCCGCCCATCGGCGGTCGCAGGTGGTCGAAGAGCGAGCACCAGTCGTAGCCGAGGTCCTCGGCCCTGCGCCACAGCGTCAGGAGCGCGTCGTACGTCTCGTACTGCTGCCCGGAGTGGACTCCGAAGCGCAGCGCCGGTTCAGGAGACGGCATCGTCCGCCCTCGCCCCGCCCGTCGCGTCCCGCTCCGCGTCCACCACGGACGCGACGGCGGCGGTCAGCGTCCGCACGCTGTGGAAGGTCTCCGGGGTGACCAGCTCGTCGGGGAGGCTGAGGCCGAACTCGCTCTCGATCGCCACCAGCGTCGCGACGGTGCCCAGGGAGTTCAACCCGGCGTCCCGCAGCGGGAGATCCGGCGTCAGCTCCCTGCCGCCTTCGTCGGGCAGCTGCCGGGCGACGAGATCGCGGATCGTCTCGCCCAGCGCGTCACCGGTTCGACCGGCGGTCTCACTCATGGTGCTCTTCTCCTTCGTCGGCCCGGCCCGCTCAGCGGACTCGGGCGGGGGCAGCGTCCGGCCGGGGCGTCAGGGCGTGCGCAGGCGCACCGTGACGGCCTTGGGGCGCTGGTACTCCGTCAGGGCCAGGACGCTCATGTCCGTGCCGTGTCCGGAGCTGCCGCGGCCGCCATGGGGCAGCTCGGGGCACTGGTCCAGATGGCAGTTGACCCAGACCTCCCCGGCGTTCAACTCGTGGGCCAGGGCGAGCGTGGTGGCCGTGTCGGAACCCCAGACGCTCGCGGCGAGCGCCTGAGGCACGGAGTTGGCCAGGGCCAGCGCCTCCTCGGTGCCGTCCACCGCCTGGACCGTCAGCACGGGGCCGAACACCTCCTCCACCACCGCCGGGTCGTCGGGCTTCAGATCGGCGAGGATCCGTCCGGGCCGCCAGAAGCCGTTCTCCTGGCCCGGCCGCGACGCGACATCGGCGACATGGACGATGCCGGCCGCGCTGCTCCCCACGATGCGGTCGTAACGCGCCGCCTGGTCCGCGTTGTTGAGCGGCCCGAAGTCGGCCCCGGCGCGCCGGCCGGCCATCGCCTCGGCCAGCCCGGCCACGGTCCGCTCGTAGTTCTCCCGCAGGGTGATCACCCGCGCCGGTGCGGCGCAGCTCTGGCCGGCGTTGTAGGTGACGGCCCGCACCAGCTCCGCGCAGGTGTCGTCGGGCGCGTCCGGGAGGACGACGGCGGGGCAGTTGCCGCCCAGCTCCAGGCTGACCCGGTGCAGTGCCGCGCGGACGGCGACATCCCGGCCCCCCGCCTCGCTGCCGGTGAAGGCCACCATGTCGATGTCCTCGGCGACGAGCAGCCGCCCGGTGTCACGGTCGCCCGGCACCGTCACCAGCGCGCCCGGGACGAGAGCCGCGGCCGCGTCCCGGGCGAGCAGCATGGCGGTGTCCGGCGTGGTCAGCGCGGGCTTGAGCACGACGGTGTTGCCGGCGGCGAGCGCCGGGCCGATCCGCCAGGCGGCCATCATGAGCGGGTAGTTCCACGGCACGATCGCGGCGACGACGCCCAGCGGCTCCCACCGCACCCAGCTCTCGCGGCCGGCCATCCGCCGGCCGCCCGCGGGCGCGGTGTCGGCGCGCTGGGCACCGGCGTAGAACCGCAGCAGATCGGCGCAGTTCTCGACCTCGCCGCGCGCCTCGGCGTCGGGCTTTCCGGTCCCGGCCTGCTCGGCCGCCACATACGCGGCGGCGTTGTCCTCGATGAGGTCGGCGAACCGCAGCAGGCGCCGGGCCCGCTCGCGGGGAGTGAGGGCGGCCCAGGCGGGCTGGGCGCCGCGGGCGGCCGCCACCGCGGCCCGGGTCTCCGCCTCGCGGCCGACGGCCAGCGACGACCGCTCCCGGCCGGTGCGCGGGTCGGTCAGGGGCAGCGTGGGGGTGTTCTGCGACATCGTGGGCCCTGCTTCCAGGTGGTTTCGGTCAGCACGCGGCAGGCGGTCGGCGGACCGCACGGCCCTGCCGGGAACGGATCGGCGGCGGTCCCCGGGCGGATCACCCGAACCGGTGCGGGGAGTGCGGGCAGCCGTTCGCCGCGAGTTCCTCACCGCTGGAGCCCTCGATGTCGCAGATGCGGCAGGTGATACGGCCGAGATCGCCCAGGAGGGCTGCGTAGGCGGTGAGTTCCTGCCGTTCGGGGCTGTCCAGGGGGCGGTGCGGAGCGCCCACGGCGAGGATCATGTGGTCGGTCACCGCGCCCACCGCGTGGGTGAGCGCGCCCTCCACCATGTAGACCTGTCCGGGACGGGTCTGCACGATCTCTCCGGCGACGGAGATGGTGCCGGTGCCCGCCAGCACGAACAGCAGATGGTCCCCGGGGTGGGTGTGCGGGGCGAAGCCGCTGCCGGCGGGCACGTGCAGGATGTCGGCCCCGACATGACCGCTGGAGAGCAGCGAGTGTCCGGTGGCGTCGGCGGTCTTCGACACCCGGGTGGGGCCGGGCGCCATGGTGATGCCGAGCTGCTGGGTCGTCCCGTCCAGTCCGAGGTCGGTCGCCCAGTCGCAGATCAGCAGGGGCGCGCGGCCGGTGCCGGGCTCCTCGAGGGGCGGGAGCGCCGAGGAGGCCTCCGCGGCCTTCGTACGGCCGAGGACCGACAGCAGTTCCACCGCCTTGGCCTCGCGTTCGGCCGGGGCGAGGCGGTCCAGCTCCGCACGCAGCAGGTCGATGGTCTCGTCGGCGGGCCGGCGGTGGGTGGTCTCGGTCATCGTCCTTCTTCCTTCACGGTCGCGGGGGTGGCGGGTCGGACGGGGACGGCGGGGGCGTGCCCGGGCCGGCCGGCGGCGAACGGGACACGGCCCAGGGACTGGGCGAGGTGGCAGGCGAGCGGGGCGGCGAAGAGGTGGTAGAGCAGCGGGGAGAACTCCTCGCGCACCTGGCCGTGGACGGGCAGCGCGGCCCAGGCGGGGAAGCCGTCGAGCCGGTCCGCGGGGGCGACCGCGACGAGCCGCCGCCCGAGGTCGGCGGCGCGCTGGGCGACCCGCAGGGCGGGACCGGAGGACCGGCCGGCCGGGGCCAGCACGAAGACCGGCAGGTCGGACGGCCCCGCGAACCGCTCGACGTGGCACCACTCCTCCAGGTCCTGGCCCACGGCGAAGACGGCGGCGGTCTCCACCTGCTTCGCCGCGCCGTACAGCGCGCTGCCGTGGGACGGCCCGCTGCCGAGCAGGGTCAGCACCGGCGCGTGCGCGATCCGGTCGGCGAGCTGCCGGGTCCGCCGGACGCTCTCGTCGACGGTGGCCTCGATCGCGTCGGCCAGCGCGCCGAGTTCCTCGCGCAGCATCTCGGCCGCCGCCCGGTCCAGATGCCCTCGTGCCTGCCCCAGCGCGATCGCCAGCAGCAGCGCGCCGAGGAGACTGGCCTGGTAGGTGCGGACGCCCGGGGACGGCTCCTGGCCGGGCAGGTCGAGCAGGACGGTGCCGTACGCCGAACGGGCCAGTGGGCTCGCCGCGTTCGCGGTGAGCGCGACGACCGCTCCCCCCTCCGCCCTCGCCTGCTCGGCCGACGTGACGACGAGCGGGCTGCCGCCCGAGACGGAGATCGCGACGGTGAGCACCCGGGCGGGCGAGGCGGCGGGCTTGCGGTAGTGGGTGAAGGGCAGCGCGCTCACCGGCCGGCAGTCGACACCGGCGAGGGACCGGAAGGCCATCTCGACGGCCCGGGCGGCGTGGTCGCTGTCCCCGTTGCCCACGATGACCACCGACTCGACGCCGGCCAGGTCCAGGGCGCCCGGCAGGGCCCGCACCTGCTCGGCGACGGACGCGGCGCGGCCCCGTATGTCGTCGGCGAGGCACACTACCTGACGGAGCATCACTTCCGGCTCCATCGGCGGGGGTCCGGCCGGACCGGGGCCCGGGTGGGGCGCGGAGGTCATCGCTCGGTCCCCCTGACGAGGTCGACGTAGCGCCGCACGAGGTCGGCGTCGACCGTGCCGCCCCAGCCGTCACGTTCCAGGCAGGTGCCCACGAACGCGCCGTCCGCGGCGGCGAGCAGTCGCGCCGCGTTGTCGTGGTTCGTGTGTCCGGCCAGGATGAGGGGCAGCTGCGGAACGGCCTCGCGGACGGAGGCGATCATCTCCAGTGCGGTGCGCGGGTCGGGGTGCGAGAGCGACACCGCGTCCGCGCCGACGGTGCGGGCCGCGCGCGCCACCTCCGGGGTGGTCTTCTCCCCTCCGTGCCAGGTGAAGTGCATGGAGTCGATGTCCGCCACGATGCCCACGTGCTCCGCGCCGATCGAGCGGCGATAGCTCATGACCTCCAGCGGATCGGGCCGCACCATGCCGTGGGCGGTGAGGGTCTGCCCCACCAGGGCGCCCGCCCGGACGAAGTCGCCCCCGGCCACCTGTGCCACGGCGAGCGAGGCCCGGGTGGCGTTGCGCATCATCTGGACACCGACGCGGAAGTCCCCGCCGGTCGCCTCGACGGCCGCGCGCGCGATCAGGCCCATCGCGACGGTACGTGCCGGGTCCGACTCGTCGGCGACGCTGTAGACACGGTCGACCGTCTGGATCAGGCAGCCGTCCGCCCCGCCCTCGTACAGGGCCCGCGCGGACGCGACCGCCGTGTCGAGGATCTCCGGGAAGCTGTGCGGCCGGTGGAAGGGGGTGCCCGGCAGGGGCGTGAGATGCACCATGCCGAGGACCAGCTTGTGCCCGCCGGCCGGTAGGGCCCAGGACGTCATGCGGCCCCTCGCTCTTCGTGGTGGCGGAAGGACATCAGCGGGCCGCCCGGGCGTCGAGGTGGGATCCCAGCCGGTCCAGCGCGGGGGCCATCTGCTCCCACGGGCGGGCGGTGGTGATGCGCATGACGGGACCGGAGAAGCAGAAGGTGAGGATGCCGGGGAAGAGGGAGACGCCCGTCTCCCGCAGCACGTCGCGGAAACATCGGTAGGAGTCGTCCCAACCGGGCAGTTCCACGGTGGTGTTGATGGAGAAGCGCGGGGTGAGCACCCGCGCGGGGGTCTGCGCCAGGCGGACGGTCGCCGCGTCGCGCAGCACGGTGAGTTCCTCGGCCCTGCGCAGCCGCTCCGTGCGGTAGGTGCGAAAGGCGTGCCGCAGCTGGTCCAGGCCGAGTCCGTAGGACGCCTCGAACTCCTTGAGTTCGCTCGGCCCTGGCTCCTCCAGGCCGGTGATCAGCCAGCGCTCCATGCGGGCCAGGACCTCCACGACCGTGTAGAAGAAGGACGGCGGCCCGCCGAACGAGGAGGAGGCGTACTCGTAGTACTCGGCGATGAAGCCGGGGTCGGCGAGGAACCAGCCCGCCTTGAGACCCGGCGCCGACCACGTCTTGGACAGGCTGGAGACCCTGACCACGTTGGGGGCACCGCGCGCGGCGGAGCGCTCCTCGTAGGAGCCCAGCCACTCGTGGCACTCGTCGAGGACGATGACGGTGGAGGGCGAGGCCGCCTCGATCAGCCGTCGCAGGCCGTCCTCCGTGACGGCCGCGCCGGTCGGGTTGCCCACGGTCTGCAGCAGCACCAGAGGGGTGTCGGGGGTGAGCGCCGCGAGGAGCGGCTCGATCGAGGTCTGCCCCTGCTCGCTGTGCAGGGGGACCAGCCGGATGTCGTGCCGGCGGGCGATCGTCTCGACCAGGGGCGGGTAGTTGGGTATCGCGCACAGGGCCGGCGGGGTGGACGGGGCGGCCCGGTGCAGCACGAAGTCCGCGAGCGTGCTGACGGCGAAGGTGCCGCCCATCGTCATGGCGACGTGCTCGGGCCCGTAGCGCATGCCGTCGAGCCGGGCGCTCTCGTAGGCGGCGATCGCCTCGCGTGCCGGGTAGCGCCCGCGCGAGTCGGAGTAGCCGTACCAGTCGCGGTCCAGAGCGAAGCGGATGCATTCCTTCAGGCTCTGCGGAAGCCCCCACCGCTCCTCGTCCACCGCGCCGCCGGAGAGGATGTACTGGGCGTTGTCCCGGAGGTCGCCGTACAGGTCGTCGCGGAAGTACCAGTTGAACAGCTCCTTGACGAACCGGACGGTGGCCCGGGAGCCCAGCACCTGCTCCGGTTCGACCGAGCGGAGCCGGCGGCTGTCCCGCCACTGCTCGGCCAGCGCCGGATGGTGCGCGTGGGCGCCCAGTTCGTCCTCCACCCGGCCCAGCCACAGGTTGCGCAGCTCCAGCGGGTCGTCGGGGCGGCGGGCCCGGGCGAAGACGTCCAGCACCCGCTCGTCGACGCGGGTGGCGAAGGTGTCGGAGGTCCCGGCGGGCCGGGGCGCCCGCAGGGACATCGCGAGGGCGTCCTGCGACGCGTGCGAAGGGCGCGGGACCAGAGGGGAGTCGAACAGTGTCATCGGCTTCTCGCAGGGGGTGGTGGGAGGGGCCTTCGGAGGGGTCCGACGGGACGGGTGGCTAGCGGATCCGGAGGCGCTGCAGGTGCCGTTGCTGCCGCGGGGGTGTCGCGGCGCCGGCGGTCCGGCCGTGGAAGTAGTAGGTGTTGTCGATCACGACGAGCAGTCCGCGGCGCCAGCGCACGGCGACCGTCTCGTCTGGCGCGTACATGGCGGCCAGCAGCTCGCGCAGTGCCGCGTTGACCGTCTCGGGGTCGGTGTCCGGCCGGTCGTGCGTCCACCGCAGCTCCTGATCGAGGAAGTCGCGGAAGGAGAACACCCACCGGCCGTCGACGTGGCGCGCGAGGGGCGGCGCCGCCGGGCTGTCCCGGTAGGAGGTACGGGAGAGCAGCTCCAGCGCGCCGGGCGACAGCCGGCGTGCCACGTCCCGCATGGACACCAGCACCGTCTGGGCGTGCGGGGTGTCGTCACCGGGGTTGACGCACATGAGCACGATGTACCGGGGCTGCCGAGGCACGCTCGCACCGCTGCTCTCGGAGTGCAGGGAGAGCGAGTTGCGGGCGAAGGGCTGCAGCGACACCTCCGCGGTGGGCGCGTGCCGGCTGCGGAGGTTGAGGATGACGCGGTCCTGGACGAACGGCTGCACCGCCGGATCGGTTTCCGGGGTCGCCGTGCCCAGGCTCTCGCCGAGCGCCATGAACCGGTCGGGAGGCAGCGGCCCGTCGAGCTGCACCACGGCCAGGCCCTGGCGCCACAGCTGCTCGGTGACCTCCTGGTGCAGGCCGCGGTCGTCGGCCTCCGGACCCTCCAGGGCGGCCGCTGTCGGACGGTGCAGGGGCGCCGCGTTGCCCAGCAGCCGTTCCCTGGGCGCGAGGTGAGGGTCGGACCGCGACGCACCGAAGCAGCCGTGCGTGACACCGCGCGCTGCCGCACAGGGGGCTTCGGAGGGGGCGAAGGCGGGCTGTTCCATGCCTTGTTCCTTTGCTCGGACGAATCAGCTACCGGGAGCCAGGAAACTGTGGAGCGGTGGTACTCGGCCCCGCCCGATGACGCGGACGGTCAGCGGGAATGGGGGCGTGCCGAGCACTCTAGAGGCGGTACGGGAATTACCGGGGAATCCCGGAGAGGCGCCGTGCACCACGGGCGATAGCCGGCCGGTTATCCGGGAATTCTCCGGAGATCGTTACGGTCTGGCCCGCCGAAGAATTCGACACTTCCCGCGGGCTCCCTTGGTGCATGACCGCACCCTTGCGGGGCGAGCCCGTTCCGCTCCGCCGCGGGGCCCTGGCATGAAATGAGGCGTTCATGGGATTCACGCACGGGCGCCGCGTCACCCACTGCCCGTATTGCGGCCACGCCTACCCGGACGGCGCGCACTGGCCGCTGGATTGCCCCGCGTGCCGGGAGACGCTGTGGCGCAACCCGCTGCCGGTCGCGGTGGCGCTACAGCCCGTGACGCAGGAGGACGGCACCCGGGGCATCGTCGTGATCCGCCGCTCGCTCCCCCCGGGACGCGGCGAGCTGGCCCTGCCCGGTGGATACCTGGAGGTCGGGGAGAGCTGGCGGGAGGCGGCCGTGCGCGAACTCCACGAGGAGACCGGGCTCTTGGCCCCGGCACAGGGGGCGCGCCTGTTCGGCGCGCACAGCACACGGGACACCGTGGAACTCTTCGTGCTGCTGCCCGTCCGTGCGGCCGCGGGACTGCCCGCGATGACAGCGACGGACGAGACCGAGGGCTGCTGTGTCCTCGGCGAACCGGCGGAACTCGCCTTCCCCGGGCACACCCGGGCGCTGGCCGCCGCCCTGGCCGGGCGCTCGCTGCTGGGGCCCGAGGGGCGGCGGATCTCGCCCTGAACCGCGGACGCCGGTGGCTCCACCGGCCCGTGTGCGCCGCCCAGGGTGCCCCGGATCCTCCGCCGCGGCAGCCCGTTGGCGCCTGCTGTGCCCCACAGGCGGCTCAGGTCTGTCCAAAAGGGCAAAGGATCTCCGGGACGCTGGACTCCGGACGCGATGTCCCTGCAATGTGACGGAGCGTTATCTACTGAACCCGTCCGTCCGGTCTTCCGGAGCCGAGGAAGCCGGCGTCATCCGCAGGAGCCTGGATGCTGCCCCGTACCCGAATGCCCCTTCCTGCCGGGCGCTTCGCGGTCACGCGGCTCTCCGGCATTCCAGCCGAATCCGCCGTGATCGGTCGACGCGTAACCGCACGAAAAGAGGGACCGGTCGGATATCGCGGTGACCAGAACGCGGTGGCAGGCGAATTACCCTGCCTCCGTTTCCGTCGCCGCCGCATCCGCGGAGGATTGACGTCAGCGACAGCCTTCTTCACCATGTGCCGTTTTCCGCGTCTCGGCGCGCACGCCTGTGCAACCCGGCGAACGGCCGGAAGAAGCTCTCCTCGTGGTGATGTTCTCCGGGTCGGACGGCCGTCAGGAACGAGAAAAAGCGGGGGAACAGGGAAATGAGGTTGAAGTGCACTTCCGAATACTGGGCTCTCTCCAGGCAGGCGTGGACGGCACGACGATGCCGCTCGGCGGAGTGATCAAGCGCCGGCTGCTCGCCTACCTTCTGCTGAACGCCAACCGCGTCGTGGCCACGCACAAGCTGCTCGACGTCCTGTGGCCGGACGAGACGCCCCGCACCGCGCGCAAGATGATCGGCAACGCCGTCCGGGGCCTGCGGCTCGACCTGGCCCACGGCGCCGCGGACACGCGCGCGGCCCTGCTGACCTGCGCCCCCGGATACCAGTTGCGGGTCGCACCCGACGCGGTGGATCTCTTCCTGTTCCGCCGGCACGTGGAGCGCGGACGCACCGAGGCCGGCGCGGGCGATCACGTCACCGCGGCGCGCACCCTGCGCGGGGCGCTCGACCTGTGGCGGGGTGCGGCACTCGCCGACCTCACGGACGGCGCCCTGAACTGGCCCGAACTGGACGCCCTGGAGAGTGAGCGGCTGGGGGCCCTGGAGGACTACTTCGAAGCCGGACTGGCGATCGGCCGGCACCACGAGATCCTGGGCGAGCTGCAGACGGCCGTCGCCGAGGACCCGCTGCGCGAGCGGCTCAGCGGCCAGCTGATGGTGGCGCTCTACCGGTGCGGCCGGCAGACCGACGCGCTGTCGGTGTTCCGGGGCATCAGGACCGAACTCGTGGAGCGGTTCGGGCTGGAGCCGTCGCGGGAACTGCGCCGCCTGGAGCGCTCCATCCTCGAACACGCCCCCGACCTGGAGGTGCCGGCCGCGCCGCCGGGGGAGCGCCACCGGGCCCCGGAGCCGACCAGGGTGGCGACCCTCGTCGCCCAGCAGCCGCCCCGCCGGCCGGAGGCGCCCGACGCCCGGGACGCGCCGGCCGTCAGCCGGGTGCTGGCACGGGTGGGCCGGGACCACCGGCGCGAGCACCGTGTGGTGGACCGCGCGGAGGACGGCGACCGGCCGTGTACGGGCCACCGGTCGGCGCCCCGCCGCACCCGGGTGAGCGTCGTCCTGGCGTGGGTGCGGCACGACCTGTCCGACGACCATGACCTGGACGGCGTTCAGCACGCCATGGCGGACATCGAGGCGGTGCTGCGGCAGCAGTCCAGCCAGAACGGGGGGACCGTGGGACCCGTGACGGCACCGGTGTTCTCCGCGGTCTTCGGCATCGACGGCCCCCGCCGGGACGACGCCACGCGCGCCGTGCGGACGGCCTTCGCCCTCCGGGACCGGATCGACGGCAGCCGGCCGCGTACCCGCCCGTCCTGGCTCCGGCTGCACGTCGCCGTGGTCACCGGTGACGCCTGCCTGTCGTACCTGCCGGCGCACAGCGGCGTCCCGACCGTCACGGGGGACGCGGTCGACCGGGGCTTCCGGCTGCTGGCGATGGCGCCCCGGGGGCAGGTGCGGGTGTGCGAGGTCACGCGCCAGGCGACGGAGGCGCAGATCTCGTACCACCTGGGGCCCGAGCCGCCGGAGGGCTGGGAGGCGGTCCGCGTCCGGACCGGCGCGGGGCAGGGCCGGGCGGAGACACGGGCGCCGGAGTCCTCCGGGCCGCCGGAGGGACCGGGCCTGGCGCGGCTCACGGCTCGATCTCTTTGAAGAGGTGGAGGAAGTGGTTGATGTCGCGCGTGACCCGGTCGACCAGGGTGCGCATGCTGTGCGGGCCGTCGGCCAGGCCGAGCGCCCTGCGGTGCCGGGCCACCGCGGCGGGTGACAGGGACAGCGCGCCGGCCACCGCGTAGCGGATCGCCCCTGAGGCGTCGCGGCAGGGCAGCACGTCCCCGCGGGCGTACCGGCTGGCGCTGAACGGGATGTCCAGCGTGCCGTCGGCGAAGGCCGCGGTGACGGCGCGGGCCGGATCCGCGGCGCCGAGGACCGGGGCGACGAGGTCGTCCACCTCGGCGAGCAGCCAGTGGAGTTCCTCCTCGACCTGCTCCGCGTCGACGGTGACGAAGTCCAGCAGCGGTGAGTTGGCGACCGCCGCCAGGCGCATCCCGTCGATGTTCGCCCGGGCGTCCGGCACGCCCAGCGCCTCCTGGTAGGTCTTGGTCACCAGCTTCGCCGCCCCGCCCAGCCGGGCGGTCAGCGCCCCGTAGAAGATCAGCTGCTCGGCGTGGGCCCGCCGGCCAGGGAAGACGCCCATGAACTCGTGGAGGACCGGATAGACCTCGACATCCGCCGGCAGATAGCGCCGGGCCAGCAGGGGAATCGCGCGCAGCGCGGCGACGTCCTGCGCGAGGTTCCCGCCCTGCGGATAGGAAATGGAGAGGCATCCCACCCCCTCGGCGGCCGCGAGGGCGGCCTCGATCACGCCGATGGCCAGGCTGATCGACGGCGGCGTCAGCACCCCGGTGAGGGTGCCGAACAACTCGCGGTCCAGGGTCAGTCCGGCGCGCCGCAGATCGCCGGTCAGTGCGTCGACCTCGCGCCAGCAGGCCAGTGAGTGGGCGAGCGGTACGTCCTTGCAGTAAGGGAGGTTGTACGAGATGCCGCCGCCCTCGAACGACGTGGCGCCGGCGGCCACCGCGACCCGGAACAGCCGCCGCGCGTCCGGGGAGCCGTGCCGGATCTCCACCGGCGCGGACACCGCCTCGACCAGTTCGCGGCCGCGCTGCCAGCCGTGCGCCACGAGCGGATAGCCGTTCAGCGCGCCCGGATCGGTGGCGGCCAGGCGGGCCGCGTGCGCGAAGCGGTTGAGCCGGGTGTGGGAGTCGATGGTGAGGGTCAGGACGTCCGGCCGCGCACCGGATTCCAGCGCGCGCAGCAGCTGCCGCATCTCGGGGTGGCCGCCCACCCCGCAGCGGGGCTGGATGGCCACCACCGCGTCCTTCGCGGACCGGGCCAGCACGTCACGCACGGTCGGCGTGCCGCGGGTGCGGGCGAAGCGCACCGTCTCGGCCATGGAGGGATACTCCGGCTCGGGCGCGGCGTGCGGGTCGGTGCGGCGGTGCGGGTCCCGGTTCATATGGTCTGCAGCCGCCGGGACCGCGCGGCCTTCCGGGCCAGTTCGCCCAGCAGCGGGGCGAGGTCGGTCAGTTCGGACAGGATGTGGTCGACACCCAGTCGCCGCAGCCGGTCCAGCGCGTCGGGATCCTTGCGGCTGCCCACGGACAGATTGCCGCCCAGGATGACCGGGCAGGCCAGCTCGCCCGCGGCCCGGGCGGCAGGGAGGTCGCACAGGTCGTCGTAGGCGTGGCCGTTGAGGCTGCCGACGACCACGGCGAGCACGCCGGGGTTCTCCCGCACGGCCAGGGCGAACTCCTCGATCGGGGTGCAGACCCCCAGGTTGATCACGGTGAAGCCGTGGGCGCGCAGCCCGTGCGCGATCAGCTGGTTGGCCACCGCGTGCGCGTCGCTCGCGGTCACGCCCAGCACGATCACCTCGTGCGCGGACTCCGGTGCGTCGGTGTGCGCGGGATCGCTCCGCATGACTGGTCCTTCCCCATCGGCCGGCTCGGTGTGCGCTGCCCGTACCCCGCTCACGGACCGGTTTCCCCCGCCCGCGCCTCGGCCAGTTCCCTGGTGGCCCCCACATCCCGTTTGCCGTTGGCGTTGACCTTGATCTCGGGCACCACGTACACCCGCCTGGGCACCAGTTCCTTGGGCAGCAGCGAGGCGAGCTGGACGCGGATCTCCCGCTCCGTGGGCGGCGTCTGAGTCGACCGGTCGTCGAAGACCACGAAGGCCTCGACCGCGTCCAGGACGCCACCGCGGATCACGTCGAAGGCGGCGTCGGCGATCAGCGGCAGCGACATCGCGTGGCGGCGCAGCTCGGCCGCTTCGAACCGGTGGCCGCTCACCTTCAACTGGCTGTCCTTGCGCCCGAGATGGAGCAGCACGCCCTCGGGCAGCACCTCGACGATATCGCCCGTGCGGTAGGCCCGGCCGCCGAACGCGGGGTCGTCGAAGAAGCGGTCCCCGCCCCCGCCGCCGAGGTAGCCGCGGGCGATGCCGAACCCGCTGACGATGAGTTCCCCCTGGCCGCCCACCCCCACCGGTCCGCCGCGCTCGTCCACCACATAGGCCGCGGCGTTCCAGGCGGGGCTGCCGATGGGCACGGTGGGCAGGTCGGGCAGGTCCCGCACGGTGGACCGGTAGGCGCAGCAGCCGATGGTGGTCTCGGTCGGCCCGTAGTGGTTGACCACTTCCACGCCGTCGATCCGGTCGCCCATCTGCCGCAGCATGGCCGGCTCCAGCGGCTCACCGCCGATCATCAGCCGCTTGGCGGCGGACCGGTACTCCGGCCGCAGCATGCGCTCGAACAGCCGGAAGTGGCTGGGGGTGGCCTTGATGAAGTCGTACGGCCGGGACCGGGGCGCGTACAGGCGCGCGTAGTCCCAGGAGTCCTCCAGCAGGACGATGGTGCGTCCCTGCGCCAAGGGCACCCACAGGGTGGTGAGCGCGAGGTCGAAGCTCATGCTGGCGAACACCGGGCAGGCGGCGCCGCCGGCGTCCGGCAGGACGTGGGTCGTCGCCCAGCCGATGTAGTTGACCAGGGAACGGTGCTCCACCAGGACGCCCTTGGGCAGCCCCGTCGAGCCCGAGGTGAAGACCACGTAGGCCAGGTCGTCGTGGCGCGGGCCGCGGGTGACCGGGGCCGGGCTGTCCGCCGGCAGGTCCGGTATGCCGGAGGTGTCCAGCGTGGGCAGGCCGCCGGCGCACTCGGCGGAGCCGGTGCCGTCCCACAGCATCACGCGGGGCCGCACCTGATCGAGGATCAGCCGCACGCGCCCGAGCGGATTGGTCGGATCGATCGGCGCGTAGGCCGCGCGGACGGCCATGACCGCGATCATCGCCGCCACCGACTCCGCGGTGCGATGGGCGATGACGCCGATGACCTCACCCGGCTGCACGTCCCGCTCCCGCAGCCCGGCGGCGATGGCCATGCTGCGCCGCCACAGCTCGCGGAACGTGGTGCGGGTGTCCCCGCATTCGAGCGCGACCGCGTCCGGCGCGGTCCGGGCCCATCGGCTGATCAGCTCCACCACGGAGGACGCCGGCAACTCCCGGCGTTCCCCGACGAGGGTAGCGTTCGGAAACTCGCCTGCTCGAAGGCCGGTCACGTCAACACCTCTCTTCCTCTTGCGGAGCGGTACCCGGTCGCCCGGGCCCGCGACGGGAGCCGGGCGGAGCTGCCTCAGCGCCAGCCGCGGCCGGAGACACCGCGGAAGTCCCATGCGTCGAGCCCGTCCACGTCGGCGAGTGCGGCGCTGACCGGCCGGGCGCCGGTGTCGCGGATCAGGAGGCTGGGCAGTGGCCGGTCCTGGGTGGGCCGGCCGGTCGGCTCGATGAACGCGGCGCCCATGTCGGCCAGCACGGCGGCTGCCGCCTCGGTCAGATCCCGGGTCCACATGAGCACCCGGGTGCCGGGCAGCGCCTCATGGGCGAGCCGGATGAGGTCCGCGTGGATCTCTGGCGTGCGGGCCTCGCACTCGACGACGGTGGTCGGTGTCGGGCCCTGGTCGGTGTCCACGCCGGAGCGGTGGCCGACGAGGTAGCCCTCGGCCCGTCCCGTCTCCGACCGCGCCACGAGGTAGTAGTAGGTGGCCAGCGGATGCGCGGCGCGCCAGTGGAAGTAGGCGCGGTCGCGCGCGACCCGCAGGCGGCCGTCGGCAGGTACGTCCCGTACGACCTCGGTCATCGCGTCGAGGTCCGGGGTGCGGGACGGCGTGAGCAGCGCACCGGAGCGGGCACCGCGGGTGGCCGGCACCTCGTCCCACGGCTTGCGGTGCCAGGCGTCGGCGGGCCGGGTCAGCACGGACTGCCCCCAGACGCCGACCTGCCGCCAGCCGCGGAACAGCATCGCCGGCACGGTGCCCTGGTCGCCGAAGTCGAGCAGCCACGGGATGCCGTCGCGGCGCAGCCGGGCGAGCACCTCGTCGACCATCTCGTGGAAGAGCGGGCTGTTGCGGTGCTCGCTGGTGATGATCGTGTCCGTCAGGCAGGGCAGGGTGAACCGGCGCCCGTTCCTCTCCCAGGAGGAGCCGAACACCCCGACCATGCCCAGCAGTTGGGAGCCGTCGGCCGGCGCCGAGCGGGCGAGTACGGTGTACCGCTCGTCGAGGTAGGGATTGGCGTGGTACTTCCACTCCAGGTAGGCCTGGTTGCCCGCGGGACCGCCGGCCCACAGCCCCTCCTGGAGGGCGCAGATCTCCGCGTGATCGGCGGGCGTGCAGTCGGTGAGGGTGAGTTCCGCGCCCATGTCAGCCGTCCGCCCGCTTCGCGCAGACGAACCGGGCGATCGACTCCGCCGTGCGGAAGTTGTCCTGCGTCACATCGGCACCCGTGAGCTGGATCCCGAACTCCGTCTCCAGCCGGACGAACAGCTCGAGGAACATGACGGAGTTGAGGGCGCCGCTCTCCCTGAGATCGTGGTCGGCCGGCAGGGAGTCCCGCAACAGCAGGTCGCACAGCAGCGTGTGCACGTGGTCGCGCACCGCACTCTCGGTCAGCGCAAGGCCGTCCTTCATGTCTCACCTGTCCTGTGTAGAGGTCCACCGGCACGGGACGACGAGTTCGCCCACCTCGCGGTATCGGCCGTTGCCGGTCCGTCCCGGGGGAGGGACCGCCACCGCGTCATGAACGTAACGCGACCGGATCACCACACGGGTAACTACGGCGCCATCCTCCCGGCAATCGATCCGCCCGGCGCGCGGTTGCTCCGCGATGGCGCGCCGAGTCAGGACCGTGGCACGGCGGTTACCCCCGGGTGGGCGCGACGCGGGGCGCGCGTGATTAGTGTCTGGCGGTCAGGCGGGCCGCTTCGGCGCATGCCGTCATCTGCGGCGGAACACCCCGCGACGCGTGCCGTGCGCACCCGTGACGCCCCACCGGAGGCTCCGCATCCGCCGCGCCCCACAGGCACGCACCGCGCGTCGGTGCCGAGAGGAGCCCTTGTGGCCGCACGACCCACCATCGAGCGCACCACCGTCGGTGTCGCCCCCGCCCGCGCCGGGTTCCCCGCCGCCGAGGTGGCGTCCTACGTGCTGAACACCGGCAGCGGGCCCGCGATGACGGTGTGGAGCTACGGCGCCACCCTGATCGACGTCCAGGTCCCGGACCGCGAAGGCCGGTACGCCAATGTCTGCGTGCGCCTGCCCGACCTCGACGCCTACCTGACCCGCCGGACCAATCCGTATGTCGGGGCCAGCGTCGGCCGCTACTGCCGCTGCGTCTCCGGCGCGGAGTTCACGCTCGACGGCGTGCGCCACACACTGGACCGCAACGAGGGCGAGCACCATGTGCACGGCGGCTCCGAGGGGCTCGACCGCCGGGTGTGGTCGGCCGAGGCGTCGCGGGACGGCGACGCGCTGGAGGTGCGGCTGTCCGTGCTCAGCCCGGACGGCGACCAGGGCTACCCGGGCGAGCTGACGGTGGG
This sequence comes from Streptomyces kronopolitis, assembly GCF_014646275.1. Classification (GTDB taxonomy): domain Bacteria; phylum Actinomycetota; class Actinomycetes; order Streptomycetales; family Streptomycetaceae; genus Streptomyces; species Streptomyces kronopolitis. The sequence goes on along the minus strand of NZ_BMND01000005.1, from coordinate 123,467 downwards.
CGCGAGCTACCGGATCGAGCCGGACGGCACACTGGTCATCGCCTACACCGCGCGCACCACGGCGCCCACCGTCGTCGGGATGACCCAGCACGCCTTCTGGAACCTCGCGGGGGAGGGCACCATCGACGGGCACCGGCTCCGGCTCGGCGCGACCGAGGCGGTGCGCTTCGACGAGGACCTCATCCCGCTTCCCGGCGCCCCCGAGGACGTACGCGGCACCGCCCGCGACTTCACCGCCGCTCGGTCGCTCGACGGGGTCCGCGTCGACAACTGCTTCCTCGTCCCGGACGGGCCGGTGTGCGCGGAGCTGGCGGATCCGCGCAGTGGCCGGGTGATGCGCCTCGGCACGGACCAGCCGGCGGTCGGCGTGTACACCGGGGACTGGTTCGCCGGGCGCCCGCGCGGCGGGATCTGCCTGGAGACCGGGGCCCTGCCGGACGCCCCGAACCGCCCGGACTACCCGTCCGTACGGCTCGACCCGGGCGACCGCTACCGGCACCGCAGCGTCTACCGGTTCGACTGCGACTGAGCCGAGCGGCGACTCAGGTCAGCAGGCGGTAGAGGTGGATACGCCGCGGCCCGGTGGTCTCCTCGGACGGCGCGGCGCAGCGGCGGAAGCCCAGGAGCGCCATGCACTCCACGGTGGACTCGATGTCGGGGTTCGCCTCGGCCCGCAGCATGTCCGCGCCGCGCTCACCCGCGAGCGCGATGGCCCGGCGCAGGCACAGCGGCCCGGCGAGCGAGGCGGCGGTGACCAGGTCGGGCCGGACGGCGAGCCGGCTCAGGTACGCGGGGTCCGCGGCCAACGGGAAGACTCCCGGCGGCTCCTCGAAGGCCGGGGTCCGGGTGAGGGTGAACATGGCGGCCGCCGACGCTCCGTCGCGCAGCAGGTGCACCAGGCCGTCACGCACCAGGGAGGCGCTGGTGGCGGGATTGCGCCGCGGCACCGGCGAGTGGAACCGCTCCCCCTGATAGCGGTCGCTCGCGCACAGCAGCTCGTGCACCTCGCCGGCGTCCGCGGCCACTTCCCAGGTCCATTCGGTCATCGTGAATCCGCCTTTATCGCGGTGGTCTTGAATTCAGCGCCCGGCATGGTGGTCTCCTTCAGTTTCGACGGCATTGTCGGGATGGTCGCCGTGAGCGTAAGTCGCTCCCCGTCCACGGTCGTTCATTCGGCACCATGCCGCGACTACGGCCGGCCCGCATCCGGAACTCCGGGGAAACTTCCCGGCAATCAGCCGCTGCCGCCGTTGTTCCGGCGCTGATGAGGACGCCCGTGCGGCGGCGCACCACGCCATCGGAATCCGTACTCCCGTGTTCCTCGGGAGTGGTTCGCGCATTACCCGAAGCGGTATTTGCTCATCGGGCCCGCTGCTACCTTTCGCAGACGACGGATGAATCCCACCGCGACGGTGAGCGGAATTCCGGTTGCCCATGGCAAAGCGGCTGCGCGGTCAGGCTCAGGGGCGTTGAGGAACGAGAAAAGAGACTTGTGATGCAACAGACGGCGACCCCCCACCTGCCGGACGCGTCCGCGGCGGCGCCCGAGACCGTGCGCACCGCCTTCAGCCCGTCCCCGATCGGACCGCCGAGCATCGGGCTGATCCGCGCGGCCGTCGTCAACTGGGCGCTGGCCCGGCACCACGGCGGCCGGTTCGTGCTCCGCATCGAGGACACCGACGCGGCCACCGGCATGGCCGAGTACTACCGGCCGCTGACCGAGGTGCTGGAGTGGCTGGGGCTGGACTGGGACGAGGGCCCCGGCGTCGGCGGAGAGCACGGCCCCTACCTCCAGAGCGAACGCCGCGAGATCCACCTCGACGCCGCGCAGCGGCTCTTCGAGGCGGGCGAACTCTACGAGTCGTTCTCCACGCGGGAAGAGATCGAGGCGCGCAACCACGCGGCCGGACGCCCGCCGACGGCCGGCTACGACAACGGTGACCGCGAGCTGTCCGAACAGCGCAGGGCCGCCTACCGCGCCGAGGGACGCACCCCGGTGCTCCGGATGCGGATGCCCGACGAGGAAGTCGTCTTCGACGACCTGGTGCGTGGCAGGATCGTCTTTCCGGCCGGCCACACCCCCGACCCCGTCATGGTGCGCGCGAACGGCGATCCGCTGTTCGCGCTGGCGAACACCCTCGACAACGCGCTGATGGGCATCACGCACAGTCTGCGCGGGGACGACCTGCTCTCCTCGGTGCCGCGCCAATTGGCCGTCTACGCCGCCCTGCAGCGCCTCGGAATCACCACGCACATTCCGCGTCTGGGGCACATCTCGCCGGTACTCGACGCGCGGGGAAAGAAGTTGAGCCGCGCCGTCCCGGAGGCCGAGGTGCTGGGCTATCGGGAGCGCGGATTCCTTCCGGAGGCAATGGTCAATTACCTCGCGTCCATCGGCTGGTCGCACTCCGCCACCGGTTCCGTCTTCACCCGCGAGGAGCTGATCGAGGATTACGACGTCGGGCGGATGCGGGCGCACCCGGTCCGGCTGGACGTGGCACGCCTCACCGAGACCAACGCCACGCATCTGCGCCGGTTGAGCATCGCCGACTACGGCGCGGCGCTGCTGCCGTACGTGATCCGGTCGGGGGCGCTGCCGCCGGAGCCCGACGCGGCCCAGCGGGAGATGCTGTGCCGGGCCGCCGGACTGGTGCAGCGGTCCGCCAAGACGCTGACGGCGGCCGCCGAGGCCGTCGCGTTCCTGTTCTTCCCCGATGACGCGGTCGCCGACCGGGCCGGTGCGGACGAGTCGGCGGCGGCGTGTGACCACGAGGCGCTGCGCGTCGTCGCGGACCTCTTGGAGGGGCTGGCGGACTGGACGGCGGAGTCGGTGGGGAGCTGCCTCAGGACGGGGCTGGGCAAGCAGGCCCGGCCGGCGCTCGGTGCGCTCCGTGTCGCCCTGACCGGCCGCCCGGTGGCGCCCCCGCTGTACGAGACGCTGGCGCTACTGGGCCGCACGCGCAGCCTGTGCCGTATACGCCATGCGCTGAGTGCCGCGTCGCCGGTACCCCGGTGACCTGCCCGGATCCGCTCAGCCCCCCGTTCCGCCTGCCCAGGGAGACAGTCGCATGTGTGGTATCGCCGGATGGATCGCCTTCGAGCGGGACCTGAACGGGGAGCGGCGCACGCTGGACGCGATGACCGCGACCATGTCCTGCCGCGGTCCCGACGCGGACGGCACCTGGACCGAGCCACGGGGCCGCGCCGCGCTCGGCCACCGGCGGCTGGCGGTCATCGACCTCGCCGGCAGCACCCAGCCGATGACACTGGACGCCCCCGCCGTCCCGCTGGCCATGGTCTACAGCGGCGAGGTCTACAACTACCGCGAACTGCGCGAGGAGTTGCGCCGCCGGGGGCACGTCTTCCGCTCCGCCGGGGACACCGAGGTGGTGCTGCGCGGCTATCTGGAGTGGGGCGAGGCGGTCGCCGAGCGGCTCAACGGCATGTACGCCTTCGCCGTCTGGGACCCCCGCTCGGCGAAACTGGTCATGATCCGCGACCGGTTGGGCGTCAAGCCGCTGTACTACCAGCCCACGGCGGACGGCGTGCTCTTCGGCTCGGAACCCAAGGCGATCCTGGCGAACCCGCTGGCCACCGGGACCGTCGACCTGGACGGACTGCGCGAGCTCTTCGGCTTCGTCAAGACGCCCGGGCACGCGGTATGGGCGGGCATGCGCGAGGTGAAGCCCGGCACGGTGGTCACGGTCGACGCCACGGGTGTGCGCGAACACGTCTACTGGGCGCTGGCCTCGCAAGAACACACCGACGACCGCGACGCGACCGTCTCCCGGGTGCGCGAACTGCTGGCGGACATCGTCTCCCGGCAGCTGGTCGCCGATGTCCCGCTGTGCCTGCTGCTCTCCGGCGGACTGGACTCCAGCGCGGTGACCGCCCTCGCCGCGCGGCAGCTGTCCCTCCAGGGCGACAAGGCACACAGCTTCTCCGTCGACTTCGCCGGACAGACCGAGAACTACATACCTGACCCGGCCCGCCCCACCCCGGACACGCCCTACGTACGGGACGTGGTCGCACACGTGGGCACGGTGCACTCGGACATCGTGCTGGACACGGACTCGCTCGCCGATCCGGCCGTCCGCCGCGCGGTGATCACCGCCCGGGACATCCCGGCCGGCACCGGTGACACCGATGTCTCGCTCTACCGGCTGTTCCACGCGGTGCGGCAGCACTCGGCGGTGGCCCTGTCCGGGGAGAGCGCCGACGAGGTGTTCGGCGGCTACCACTGGCACCGGTCGCTTGCGGCGCAACGGGCCGGCACCTTCCCGTGGATGTCACCGGCGAACGGGGTGCCCTCGGGCAGCCAGGGCCGGGACGGCGGCGTCCTGCGCCCGGAGCTGCTCCAGGCGCTGGACCTGCCCGCCTACACGGCGGACCGCTACGCCGAGGCGGTCGCCGAGGTCGAGCAGCTGCCCGGAGACGACGCCGAGGCCCGCACCCGGCGGGTGACCTCGCACCTGGGCATCACCCGGTTCATGCGCATGCTGCTGGACCGCAAGGACCGGATGAGCATGGCCGTCGGCCTGGAGGTCCGGGTGCCGTTCTGCGACCACCGGCTGGTGGAGTACGTGCACAACGCGCCCTGGACGCTGAAGAGCTTCGACGGGCGCGAGAAGAGCCTGCTGCGTGCGGCCGTCCGGGACATGCTGCCGCCGTCGGTGGCCGACCGGGTCAAGAGCGCCTACCCCTCCATCCAGGACCCGGGCTATCTGACCGCGCTGCGGCAGCAGGCCAAGGAGCTGCTCGTCGACTCCGGGCACCCGGTGTTCGGCCTGATCAGCAGGCCGTGGCTGGAGAAGGCCGTGGCGGGGGAGACGGGCCCGGCGGCACGGAGCGGACTGGAGCGCAGCCTGAACCTCGCGACCTGGCTGGACGTCCACCGCCCTCGACTGCTGCTGTCCTGAATCGGCCAACGGCACCACCCAGGAAGGCAATTCCTTGATGTTAGCGAGACTGAGCCCCACCCGCAGGCTGGTCATTGCCAGCCTGCTGATGACCGCGGGCAACGGCGCCTTCGCCACCTGCTCGGCGATCTACTTCACCCGGGTGGGCGGCCTCACTCTCACCGAGATGGGCCTGGGGCTGACGATCGCCTGCGCGCTGGGCCTCGTGGTCGGCGTGCCCCTGGGGCACCTGGCCGACCGCCGGGGCCCGCAGCGCGTCGCCGTCCTGCTCGTGGCGCTCAACGGGGTCGCGGCCTCGGGCTATCTGCTGGTGCGCGGATTCCCGGTCTTCGTGCTGATGGCGTGCCTGTTCACCGCGGCGCAGCGCGGCTCCCGTGCCGCGCAGCAGGCGCTGATCGCGCGGCTGGTGGGCGGCGACGAGGTGGTGCGCACGCAGGCGAGGGTCCGGTCGATGAACAACGTCGGCATCGGCGTCGGCGCCGCGGGAGCGAGCATCGCCCTGCAGATCGGCACCGCCACCGCGTTCTCGGCGGTCATCATCGTGAACGCGCTGGGCTTCTTCGCCTCCGCGGCCATGCTCGCCACCCTGCCCCCGGTCCCGCCGGCGCCCGACTCGCCGCCGGACGAGCCCCGATGGGCGGTCTTCCGCGACGGCCCGTTCGCGGTCTTCACCGCGCTCGGCGCCGTGCTCGCCCTGCACACGGTGCTGCTGGAGATCGTGCTGCCGCTGTGGATCACCCGGTACACCCATGCCTCGACGGCGCTGGTGACCGTGCTGTTCGTGCTGAACACGGTCAGCGTCGTGCTGTTCCAGGTGCGCATCGGCGTGCGGGTGACCACGATGCCCAGCGCCGTACGGGCGTTCCGGTGGTCCGGGGTGGCGCTCTGCGCCGCCTGCGGTGTGTTCGCCGCCTCGGCGGGAGGTTCGCCGCTCGTGTCGAGCGTGCTGCTGGTGCTGGCCGGCGCCCTGCACGTCGGCGGCGAACTGCTGGTCTCGGCGGCCTCGTGGCACATCACCTTCAGCCTCGCCCCGGCCGGGAAGCAGGGCCAGTACCAGGGCTTCGCGATGACCGGTTACGCGACCGCCATGATGCTCGCGCCCACCCTGCTGACCGTCCTCGTGGTCCAAGGGGGCCCGCCGGGCTGGCTCGTACTGGGCGGCGCGTTCCTGCTGTCCGTGCTGCCCGCCGGAGCGGTGGTGGCCTGGGCCGAACGCACCCGCCGCACCCAGGCCGTGCCGCAGCCGGCCGACCCGGCGGGCGCGACGCACGACCGGGCCGGCGAGGTCGCCCCGCAGAATTCCGCAGACGCACGGTGAACCACGAGGGATGGCTGTTCGATGACCTCCGCTGACCGCGAACGCGCCCACAGTTATCTGGGAGCCGACCCCGGCTTCCCCTTCTCGGCGTGGCGCACCCCGTTCGACGCCCTGCACTGGTTCGCGCGGCGCCGGGGCGACGCACCACTGATCACCGCCGTGGCGCACGACGGCACCGAGACCACACTGGACTACCGCACCGCCGACCTCGCGAGCCGCGCGCTCGCGGGCTGGCTGGGCGCCCAGTGGGGCACCGACCGCCCGGCCGCGCTCGCCCTCGCGCCGACGAACGATGTGCCCTCGGTGCTGGCGATACTGGGCGTGCTGCGCGCCGGCTTCGGCCTGCTGATGCTCGGCCCGAACGATCCGGCCGAGCGCCGGGCGGAGCAACTCCGGGCCGTCGGCGCGCCGGTGGTGCTGCACGCGCCCGGCACCGGTGCGCCGCACGCGGGCTCCCTCACCCTGCCGCACTGGGAGGACCTGGCGGAGCGCGCGCTGCCGCTGCCGTCCGTCGACCCGGCCGCCGACGCGCTGTACTTCGCGACGTCCGGCTCCACCGCGGCGTCCAAGATCGTCGCCCAGTCGCACCGCAACGCCGTGGCCAACGCCGAGGCGGTGCGCCGCCACCACGGCCTGGTCCCCGGCGACCGGTTGCTGGGCTGCCTGCCCATCCACCACGTCAACGGAGCCCACTTCACCGTTTTGGGCGCCATGATGGCCGGGGCGCACACGGTGCTCGCCGAGTCGTTCTCGCCGATGAGCTATCCGAAGACGCTGCGGCACTACCGTCCGCGCATCGCGAGCGTGGTCCCGGGCATCCTCGAAGCGCTCGCGGAGACCTGGCGCGGCCCCGAAGTGCCGCCGGACTTCGACTACTTCGTCTCCGCGGCGGCTCCGCTGACCACCCGCACCGCCCGCTCGGTGTCCGACCGGCTCGGCGCCCGGGTGCTCCAGGGCTACGGCCTCTCCGAGACCACGAACTTCTCCACCACGATGCCGGCGGACCTGTCCGAGGACGGCTACCGGCGGCTGATGCTGGATCCGGACATCCCCTCGGTCGGTGTGGCCGTCCCCGGCAACGAGGTGGCGGTGCTCGACGAGAAGTGCCGTCCGGTGCGTCCCGGGGAGATCGGCGAGGTGTGCATGCGGGGCTTCAACGTGATGTCCCGCTACGCCGGCAACGCCGAGGCCACCGCGGAGGCCTTCCGCGACGGGTGGTTCCACTCCCAGGACCTGGGATACCGGGTGGTGGAGGACGGGCGCGACCACTTCGTCCTCACCGGCAGGCTGAAGAACATCGCCAAGGTGTCCGGGGAGACCGTGTCGCTGGAGGAGATGGACCGCGTCCTTCGCGCCCTTCCGGAAGTCCGCGACGCGGCCTGCGTCACCGTCCCGGACAGGTTCACCGGAGAGAGCATCGTCGCGGCCGTGGTGCTCGCCCCCGCCGCGGACACCGCGGGTGCGCGGGCCGCGCTGCGGGCGAGGTTCCCCCAGGCGGTACTGCCCTCGCGCATCGTGCCCCTCCCGGAGATCCCGCGCACCGCGACCGGAAAGGTGCTGCGCCCCCGGCTGGCCGCGTCACTGTCCGAGGCGCACGGTCCGCGGTCCGGCTGACGGCGGCGGCTCCGCCGGCCGGCACCGCCGCGGCCACGAGGAGTCGGCCTGCCCGGTGCCCGCCTCGTCAGAGGTCCAGGACGAGGCGCGCGGACCGGGCCCGGGAGACGCAGGCGTACATCCGGCCCTCCGGGGCGCCGATGTCGTCGCGGTGGTCGGGCTCGCCGTCGAGGACGGTGAGCGCGCAGCTTCCGCAGACGCCTTCACGGCATCCCGACGGGAGCGGGTACCCGGCGTGGGCCAGGGCGTCGAGCAGCGAGTCGTCGGCCGCCACCCGGACCGTACGCGCCGATCGCGCGCACACCGCCTCGAACTCCGTGTCGGGGCCGAACGTCCGGTGCGCCGGACGGAACCGTTCCGCACGCAACCGCTCGGCCGGGAACGCGGCCTCCGCGGCGGCGAGCATCGCGTCGGGGCCGCAGCAGTAGACCAGCGTGCCGGGGGCCGATTCGGCGGCCAGGGCCGCGAGATCCGGCCTGCCCTCCTCCCGGGTGGCGACGATCCGCACCCGCTCGCCGTACGAGGCCCGCAGCTCCTCGGCGAACGGCATGGCCCCGGCCGAGCGCCCGACGTACACGAGGGAGGCGGGGACGCCCGCCGCGGCGGGCGCGCGCAGCATCGGCAGCAGGGCGGTGATACCGATGCCGCCCGCGAGGAAGAGGTAGCCGGGCGCGGGGACGAGCGGGAAGTGGTTGCGGGGGAGGGACACGTCGAGGGCGCGGCCCCGGCGCAGGAACCGGTGCACATACTCCGAGCCGCCGCGGCTGAGCCGTTCGTGGCGTACGGCGACGCGGTAGGAGTCCCGGTCGGCCGGGTCGCCGCACAGCGAGTACTGCCGGGTGAGCCAGTTGGGCAGCGCCAGGTCGATATGGGCTCCGGGCTCCCAGGGCGCGAGCGGCCCGGAGGTACCGCGCAGGTGAAGGGCGACGGTGTCTTCGGCGATCTTCTCGATGCGGTCGACGACGGTGTGCTGCATGAAGGGTCCTAGGGGAAGTCCCGGGGCAGGGCGGGAGTTGTGGTCAGTAGAGCTTGCGGTAGGCCTCTTGGAGGGCGTCGTTGATGTCATCGGGGGCGATGTCGAGACCTGACTGCGCCGCGACCATCTCGCCGGCCGACGGGATCTCGTCGGCGAGGGCCTGGCTCGCGGGGTCCCACAGCCGGGAGCGCAGCAGCGCCCGCCCGCAGTGGAAGTACGCCTCGGCGACGTCCACGACGAGTGCGAGTTCCGGCTCGCGCGCCTCGGTCCGCATCCGGGCGAGCACGTCGGCGTCGTCGGTGGGGTAGGCGCTGCCGTTGACGCGAAGCATCTCGGGCAGCCCGGGGATCAGGAAGACCAGCCCTATCCCGTCGTTCTCGGCGAGGTTGCGGAAGGAGTCGGCGATCTTGTTGCCGGGCCGGTCCGGGATGGCGAGCGTGTGCGCGTCCAGGACCTTCACGAACCCCGGGTAGTCGCCGCGGGGCGAGCAGTCGGCCCGGCCCGCCGCGTCCGCCGTGGCCATCGTCAGGAAGGGGGAGTGGGCGATGAAGCGGTGGAAGTGTGCGTCGATGCGGTCCTGGATCTTGGCCTTGATCATCTCCTCGGGCTCGCCGAGCCGCGCACGGACATCGGCGGGCGAGAGCCGCCGGGGGCGTGCAGCGGTCTGGATCACGGAGGGCTCCTTCCGGATCGGGGGTCGGTCGGGCGACCGCGCGAGACAGCGCGGCATACCGTTCCGCCGCAGGTCATGGCACCATTGTGAGCAATTACTCAGGTCCCGCGCTACTCGCATTCGCGGTGCTGTCCAGGAGGTGTCATGACATCGGGACGAGGCGGACTCCAGCCACGTAAACAGCCCCGTCAGGCCCGTGCGGAGCTGACCCGGCAGCGGATCCTCGCGGCCGCTGCTCACGTTTTCGCCGAGTACGGCTATGCCGCCGGGACCACCAACCGGATCGCCGAGCAGGCACAGATCTCCATCGGCTCGCTGTACCAGTACTACCCGAACAAGGACGCGATCCTGATGGAGTTGCTGGCCCGCCATCTGGAGGTGGGAATGGCCGCCGCCGCGCGCCAGCAGGACGAGGGGCCGCTCCGCCCCCTCGAAGACGTCATCCGCGGGTATGTGCGCCTCGCGATCGACAACCACCTGGACGACCCGCAGCTGCTCCGCGTCATGATCGAACAGGCGCCCCGCTCCCCGGAGTTGCTGGAGAAGACCTCCCGCTACCAGCAGGCGCGGACCGCCTATGTCCGCAAGCTGATCGAGGACCATCCGGAAAGCCGGGTCGCCGACGTGCACATCGCCGCGCGCCTCGTCGTCTCCACGGTCGAACTCCTCGTCCACCAGCTCATCGCGGCACCCGACCCGCTCGACCCCGCCCGCCTGGAGAACGAGCTGGTCACCATGCTCACCGGCTACCTCGCGGGCGGGTCGCAGGGGGGCGGGGCCTCGGCTCCGTAGGCTGCCGCGGGTCCCGTGTGGTGCCGGGTGGCATCAGGTGGTGCCACGTGGCACCATCCGGCGCCACTCCCTGCCCCCGAAGGTGCCGCGGGCATGCATGGCGCCGCGATGGTGCAGCTCATTTTCTTTCATTTCCGCAGGTCAGGGCGGTCTCTGTCCCGCTCACTCGATGTGGTGTGCCATCCGGTCTTGCGCGTGGTGCCACAGTGGTGCCATGATGACGTCATGGACCTCACGCCGTATGTCGACACCCTCCGCCGCGAACTCGCGGTGGCCGCCGAGGCAGGCGGGGAAGATGCCCGCGAGCTGGCCGAGCGGCTCACCACTCCGCTGGAGTCGGCGACCCGTCTGACCATGCTCAACGTGCTCTCCGCCGCGATGGACGAGATCACCCGCGAACTCGCCCCGGGCTCCGTCGACGTACGGCTGCGAGGGCTGGACCCCGACTTCGTGGTGACGCTGCCGCCCGGCGCCGGCGTCCCGCACGAAGCGGCGGCCGCGCCCGCCGAACCACTCGCGGCGCCGCCCCCCGCGGACGGCGACGACGGTGGCATCGCCCGCGTCAATCTGCGCCTGCCGGCCCACCTCAAGACGCGCGCCGAGGAGGCCGCGAACCGCGAGGGCCTGTCGGTCAACGCGTGGCTGGTGCGCGCCGTGTCGGCCGCGGTCGACGGCGGCGCGCGGCCACGCACGGCGGAGAAGACCCACACCGTCGGACAGAACTTCACGGGCTGGGTGCGCTAGCAGCGCCCGCGCCCGCCCGCTCCACTTCCACCCACACCACGTCCCACCAGCGGGGACGACTCCAGGACTCACGAGGACGGAACAGCCATGCCTTCTTTCGACACTCCCGAACCGATTTCGACCACCGCCCATGTCTACGCCGGTTCCATCCACTTCACCGCGGGCGACCGCCCCGACACGGTCGTCGAGGTGCGGCCCCGCGACCCGGGGCGGGACGTGGACGTGCGGGCCGCCGAGCAGACCGAGGTGACGTACACCAGCGGCGTCCTGGCCGTCCGGACGCCCAAGCAGCGCCATCTGCTCGGGCGCACCGGCACCGTCGATGTGACGGTGGACCTGCCCACCGGCTCCCGCGTCGACCTGACCGGCGCCTGGACCCAGGTGCTCGGCGAGGGCCGGCTCGGCGAGGTCCGGGTGAAGACCTCCTCGGGCGATGTGCGCCTGGAGGCGACCGGGCCGCTGCACCTCACCGCGTCGCACGGCTCGATCACCGTGGACCGCGTCGAGGGCAAGGCCGAGATCACCACCAGCTCCGGCAGCCTGCGCGTCGGCCTTGTCGACGGACCCGCCGTCCTGAAGAACTCGCACGGCACCACAACCGTCGGGGCCGCGACCGGGGAGCTGCGGGTGAACGGCGCCAACGGCGACATCGACATCGTGCGCGCCGAGGGCTCGGTCTCCGCGGCCACCGCGAACGGCACCGTGCGGGTGGGCGAAGTGGTCCGCGGCACCGTCCAGTTGGAGACCTCCCACGGTGCCATCGAGGTCGGTATCCGCGAGGGCACGGCCGCCTGGCTCGACGTCAGCTCCAGCGCCGGGCAGGTGCGCAACGCGCTCGCCGCGTCCGATTCCCCGGAGAAGGCCGAGGACACCGTCGAGGTCCGCGCCCGCACCCGATTCGGCAACATCGACATCCTCCGTGCCAAGTCCTGACCATCCCCGCGCACCCGGCAGCCTCGCCCACTCACCCCGGCCTCCCGCTGCTTCAGTCTTCGAGCGGGAGGAGCTCCAGCGCATCTCCGCCTTGCACTTCTCTGTCATGCCCACGCCACTGTTACGCGTGTGCGGTCGGACGGCGGCGCCCGCCGCCGTCCGACCGCACCGAGAGGACATCGGATGACTCAGCCCGTTCCCGTCCCGCACGGCCTCCCGATGGAGCGCGACGCCGGCCCCTTCGACCCGCCCCGCCGCGTCACGCAGTTGCGCGACGCCCGCCCCGTCAGCCCCATGCTCTTCCCCGACGGCCACGAGGGCTGGCTCGTCACCGGATACGAGGCGGTCCGCCGGCTCATGGCCGACACCCGGTTCAGCTCCCGCCAGGACCTCGGCGTTCTCCATGTGCCGTACGAGACCCCCGGCATGCCCGTCAGCACCGAACCGTCCCCGCAGATCCCGGGCATGTTCATCGCCATGGACCCGCCGGACCACAGCAGACTGCGGCGCAGACTCACCGGCGCCTTCACCGTCAAGCGCATGAGGATGCTCGAAGAGCGCATCACCGACATCGCCGAGCGGCAACTGGACGCACTGGCGCGACTGGCCCCGCCGGTCGACCTGGTCAAGGAGTTCGCGCTGCCGGTGCCCTCGCTGGTGATCTGCGAACTGCTCGGCGTCCCCTACGCGGACCGGGAGAACTTCCAGGTCAACTCCGCCAAGTTCCTGGTCAAGGACCAGCCGCTTGACGAGAAGATGGCCGCGTACGGCGCACTGACGACCTACCTGTCCGAACTCGTCACGCGCAAGCGCGCCACCCCCGGCGACGACATACTCTCCGACCTGGCCCGCCATGACGACCTCACCATCGAGGAGCTGACCGGCGCCGCCTTCCTGCTGCTGCTCGCGGGCCACGAGACCACCGCCAACATGCTGGCACTGGGCGCCTTCGCGCTCCTGGAGCACCCCGAGCAGCTGGCCGAACTGCGCGCGCGGCCGGAGCTGCTGCCCGGCGCCGTCGAGGAGCTGATGCGCTACCTGTCCGTGGTCGACGTCCTCTACCGCTACGCCACCGAGGACATCGAACTCGGCGGTCAAACCATCCGTGAGGGCTCGACCGTCGTGGTCTCCCTGCTGGCCGCCAACCGCGATCCCCTGCGCTTCGACCACCCCGACACCCTGGACATCCACCGCAACGCCCGGGGCCACCTGTCCTTCGGCCACGGCATCCACCAGTGCCTCGGCCAGCAGCTGGCCCGCATCGAGATGCGCGCCGGCTTCGACGGACTGCTGCGCCGCTTCCCGACCCTTGCGCTGGCGATCCCCGCCGAGGAGGTGAAACTCAGGACCGACATGAACATCTACGGCGTCCATGAACTCCCGGTCACCTGGACGGAATCGGCCCGGTAGGACGCCGCCCGGGCGCGACACTGCCCGGACGCGTCACCCGTGTCGGCGGTCGCGTGGGGGTCGTTGCCCGCTCGGCCGCCGGCCGCCGGCCGCCGGCCGCCGGCCGCCGGCCGCCGTCCACCGCAGGTCGCGGCCGGGTCGCCGCCGGGTCGCAGCTCTGATCGGAGGAGTTGTCGTACCGCGCGGCGGGGGAGCCGCGGCGCGGAGACACCGGTGGCTGAACGGGGCCTGCCAGGCGGGCCGGGCATCCGACCGATATCACGGCATTCATGCTCAAATGTCTCCGATCGTGAGGGGCGGCCCCTCTGCGCGGAGAGCGCATCCCGCCTTCCCCGGCGCCAGATCCCGGCACCGCCTGGCGGACGGCCCGGCAGCAGCGAAAGGACATGCAGGATGTCGAATCACTTCACCGGTCTCAGCCTCGGCCCACCGCTCGGGGACCAGCGGCTCGACCTCTGTGACCTCTACGCCTTCCAGTCCCCGGCCGACCCGGCGAGGACGGTGCTCATCCTCAACGCGAATCCCAACGCCGACGCCATGCACCCCGACGCCATCTACCGCCTCAACATCGACAATGACGGCGACTGCCTCACCGACATCGCCTTCAGCTATGTCTTCGCGCCGCCGCGAGACGGTCGTCAGACCTTCAGTGTCTACGTCGCGAAGGGTGAGGAGGCGCGCTCGGCCGAGGTCGTCGGAGAAAAGGTCGTCGCCGACGCCGAGGTGTCCTTCGGCACCGAGGCGAACCGCGTCACTGCCGGCCCCTACACGTTCTTCGCCGGCAGCCGCAGCGATGCCTTCTTCTTCGACTTCGACGGGATCAAGAACCTCTACGACACCCGAGGCGGCAGGAACTTCACCGCGCCCCATCTCGGCGGCGCGTCACCGTGGACCGGCGTGGACTCGAACACGGAGGCCAATGTGTTCTCGACGGTGGTGGAACTGCCGACGAGCGAGCTGCGGGCCGACCCCGAGATCCGCATCTGGGGCCGTTGCAGCGTGCGCAAGGACGGCCGGCTCGTGCACGCCGACCGTGCGGGCCACCCGTCCGTCAGCAGTTTCTTCAACACCGACGAGACAAAGGAGGAGTACAACGCCAGCGAGCCGGTGAACGACCGCGAGCGGTGGACCGATCTGTTCGTCCACCTCATGGGGCACACCGGCAACTACACCCGGGAAGCGGCGATCGCGGCGATCGACGCCGACCGCATCCTCCCCGACATGCTGACCTTCGACCCCTCGAAGCCCGCGCGGTATCCCAACGGGCGCGTCTTCACCGATGACGTCATCAACCACCGGCTCGCCTTCCTCTCGGCGGGCGACATTCCTCCCACCGGGCTCGCGCCGCACACCGACCTGCTGAACGAGTTCCCCTACCTCGGCAATCCGCACCCCACGGGCAAGTGAGCGCGCCGCCCGGCGGGATCAGGTCAGCAGGTGGCCGGTGTGGGAGAAGCGGCGCGCGGTGGCCAGGAGGGCGTGAATCTGGGGACCGGCCTGCTCGATGTCGGTCACGGGCGTCTTGAACGGCAGCCGGACGTCGTGGTGGGTGTGCGGGTACTCCAGGCGCAGGGTCACCCCGTAGCGGTCCACCGCCACCGGCAGGGCGCGCAGCATGCCGCTGTCCGGCTGCGGACGGACCAGGCGCAGCAGCAGCGGAACGAATTCGCTGTGGTCGTCGACGAAGTGGGTCAGCATGCCCGCCTCGCTGGTCGCGATCGGGTCGACGTCGGCCGCCCCGAGCGCGTGGAGGGTGACGTAGGCCCGACCCTGGGCGTCTTCGAGGACGGCCTGCCCGAATTCCATGCAGGTGCTCGTCGCGGCGTCCGGGTCGTAGGGCTCGATGAGCAGTCCGGTCAGCGTGACGCGGGCACGCAAGCGGTCGCGTACGGGGGTGGGGGCGATGTCGGTCAGCTCCAGGCGGACCGGGACGCGCGTCGAGGTCTGGGCGTCGGGGCCCTCGAACGGCGCGTGCAGGTGGAAGTGGCCCATCGCCCCCGTGCCGTCGAGGCGGCGCACTTCGGTGTGCTGCCCGTCGCTCACCACGGTCATCGAATGGGCGGCAGCCAGGATCGACCGGACGCGTTCGGCGGCGGTCGGGGTGGCGGCGCGGTTGCTGAAGGGGCGCATCCGGGCTCCAGGCGCGGGTAGGAAGACACCAAGCGGGTTACTTAGGTATGCCTAACCTAACTTATGGCGTGGGGTTCGGGTAGTCGGCACGCGCAGGTGGAGGACGCGGCCGGTGCCTGCGCCCAAGCGGCGCGCGGCCGGCGCCGGAGGCGGAGGCGTCGGTTCGGGGTGGGAGAGGGGCGCGCCCGGACGGCTGCTGTCACGGCCGGGGCGCCCGCCGGGGGATTCAGTCGCCGGGCCGGGGCTCGGCTAGCTCGGCGAGGCCGGACTGCCGCATCACCCGGTCGATCGTCCCCGTGAGGGAACTGGTCGCGGGGATGACCGTCTCGACGTCGCCGGGCAGCAGGTCGAGCGGCCGGTACCACGAGCGCAGCAGCGTCTCACCGATCTTGCCGGCGATCGGCTTGGTGGCATGCCGGGCGAGGGTCTCCTCGAACGGGACGTCCAGGTAGAAGCCGTGGGTGCGGCCCGGATGGTCGGCGAAGAGCGCGGTGAGCATGTCCCCGTAGTGGGCGACGGACAGGATGCCTTCCAATACGACATGGAAGCCGTGCGCCAGGGCGTGCCGCACGGTCAGATCGATCAGGCCGATGTTCGCGCCGCCGGGGATGTCGTGCTCGCGCAGCACCACGCGACGCAGATTGTCCTGGCCGACCAGGGCGATGCCCCGCCCGTACCGCTCGCGCAGGCCGGCGGCGACGGAGCTCTTGCCGGAGGCGCTGTTGCCGCGCAGTAACACAAGTCGCGTCCCGGGGACCGTCGTTGCCTTCGGAGTCACGTCCCCATCATCGGTCCGGTTCGTGCGACCGGTGGCGGTCGGGAGCGCCTTTCGGTGAAACCCGACCGGTGAGCCGGCCGTCTCCTTGCGCCCACCCAGGTGCCCACGATGACCTTTTGCTCCCGAAGGTCACACAACCATCACAACGGTCAGCTTTCCCTCACATGCGGAACGCTCGCGCGCCACACTCAAGCCTCCAGTCAGAACCAGCCAGGGGGGCACCTTGCTCAACTCCACTCGTCCGGCACGCCGCATCCGCAGCGCCATCGCCGCCGCCGCGTTCGCCGCCGCCGTCATCGCGCCGGTCACCATCGGCGCCGGCACCGCCCAAGCCGCCACCGTCCACTGCGCCCACCACACCACCGGCACCTGTGGCACCCACGTCAAGCACCCCGCGGGTGTCATGGCCAAGTGCAAGGACGGCACCTGGTCCTACAGCCGCCACTTCTCCGGCACCTGCAGCCACCACCACGGCGTGCGGTACTGGTTCAAGTAGACGGACCCGGGGCCCTCGCGGCCTCGGTCAGCCGATGCCCCACCCGACACCACCGGGTGGGGCATCGGCATGTGCGGGGAGGGGGCGGAGCGCGGCGTCAAAATTTTGCAACCCGCCACCCATCCGCGGGGGTTGTGGCTCCGAATCACGGCTGATGCCTCGCTGAGGTGTCGCTTCGCCTCCGGACGACGTGCGGTCCCCCCTCCTTCGCGGAGGCCGCCGGAAAAGGAACGAACGTGATAACCAAGCGCACCAGCCGACTCGCCGTACTCGTCGCTCTGCCCGCCGCCCTGACCCTCACCGCGGGCGGCTCGTCCCTGGCCTTCGCCGAGGGCAACGGGGCGTACCAGATCAACCTGTCGCAGCTGAACAACTCCGGCTCCAAGGGCACGGCGATGCTCAGCATCAAGGGCCATCAGCTGACCGTGAAGATCGAGTCGGAAGGGCTGGTGCCCGGGCAGCCCTCCGCCCAGCACCTCCACGGCTCCACCGACGGCCACGACTTCCACTGCCCGGACGCGAGCGACGACACCAACGGCGACGGAGTCCTCACCAACACCGAAGCCACGGTCGACTACGGCAACATCAACATCTCGCTCACCACCAAGGGGCCCACGGACGCGATGGGCAGCGGCCTCGCCGTCGACCGCATGCCCAAGGCCGACGCACAGGGAAAGCTCTCCTACGAGCGCACCATCCCCGTCTCCCAGGCGGTCGTCGACCACATCAAGGACCTGCACATCGTGCAGCACGGCATCGACCGCAACCACAACAACACCTACGACTTCCAGGGCGCGGGCAAGAGCGAACTCGATCCCAAACTGCCCCAGGAGGCCACCGCCCCGACCAACTGCGGTGAGGTCCGGGGCGCCGCGGTGGGATCCATTCCGGTCGGCGGTGTCGAGACCGGGACCGGGCCCACCGCGGAGAAGGAGGTGCCGGCCGCGGTGCTCGGTGCCGGCGGAGTCGCGTTCATGGCGTTGACCGGGGCGCTGACCTTCGCACGACGACGGCGGGGCGTGCTCCTCACCGGGCACGCCAGGCACGCCGGGCATGCCGGGCGGACCGTACGGAGCGGGAGCAACGGGGGCGCCGCGTGAGCCGGGTGAGTCGGGTGAGTCGCGAGAGCCTTGTGAAGCGCCGGAGTGGGGACTCCGTGCGCACCGCCGGCCGGCGGGGTCGCCGTGCCACCGCGTATGCGGTCGCCGCGGCGGTGGCGTCCGTGCTCGTCGCCGGGTGCGGTGGGCCGGACGCGCCGCCCCGGTCGGCCCCCGTGGAGCAGCCCGCTCAGGGCGGCGGTCAGCCGTCCCACGACGGCGCGCCGGGGGGAGAAGCCGCCGGGAAGCCCGCGGCCGCGATGCCGAAGTCGGCTCCGGAACGGCTCTCCATCCCCGCGCTCCAGGTGTCCTCCCCGCTGGAGTCGCTGGGCCAGCACAAGAACGGCGCCATGCAGACGCCCCGGGACCCCGACAAGGCGGGCTGGTACGAGCCGGGGCCGACGCCCGGCTCGCAGGGGCCGGCCGTGATCGCCGGTCATGTCACCTGGAACGGCAGGCCGGCGGTGTTCCACGCGCTGTCGAGGATGAAGGCCGGTGACGCGATCGAGGTCACCCGGCAGGACGGCAGCACGGCGAAGTTCACCGTCGACCGCGTCGCCCAGTACCCGAAGAACAAGTTCCCCACGCTCGAGGTCTACAAGAACCTCGATCACGCCGGACTCCGGCTGATCACCTGCGGCGGCCGCTACGACCAGGGCAAGCACTACTACCCCGACAACCTGGTGGTGTTCGCCAGCCTCACGGGCCGCGCGTAGCGGCGGTCATCCGCAAGTCCCCGGCGCGCGAACGGCCGGCGGTCCGGCGCTCTTCCAGGGCGACCGGGCCGCCGGTTTCGTTGTGGAAGCACAGGATGCGGCGCGTACGGAATCCTTCGTTCAGCCATTGCGGTCCAGGCATTCAGCGGAGGTATCCAGCCAATGGGGAGGTCCTCTTGGTCAATGTCGGTGGGTGCTTTCGGTGTTCTGTGCTCGGCAGGGTGTGAACAGAAGTTGAATCCCAGGTCAGGGTATTGATCCGAGCCGTCGGATCCCGGAATTTTCGGGGACGGGGCGCGCGGTGGGTCCTCCGGTGGTGCGTGCGCTGCGGGTCCGTGACGGAGACGCCGCAGGTCGCAGGGGTAGAGGCGGCCCAGGAACGGACTGAACGGTTCCTCTAACTCGCCTTTTACAGTTGACAGTTGGGGGTGGCGAGACCAAGATCCGGTCCGTCGATTCACGCCGCGGGCGACAACTCGATGAGTGGAGAGTTCGGCAGCCGCGGAATGAGGGACGTATTCGTGAGCGGAATAGATGTTCGGTGCCACTGATTCCACTCGTTCCATGCCACCGCTCTTTCGCACACTCAAAGGAGAACTTATGTCAACGGCTGCCCTGGGCACTGCTGTTACCGCTGAGCCCTGGCTCTCTCTCCGCGGTCGCGAATTCCGGTCCCGGCTCATCCTCGGCATTGAGCAGTACACCGACCCCACCCTCGTCAGCGAGGTCCTGCGCAGCGCGGCGTGCGATGTCTTCATCACCACCTTCGACCTGGAGCAGACCAAGCCCAGCCTGCTGATGTCGGACCTGGACGAGGCCGTCGGGCTGGACGACTACGTGTGGATCGGCACCACGTCCTTCGCCCGCTCCCGGCAGGACGCGCTGCTCACCGCGCGCCGGCTGCGGGACTCCTACGGCATCGACATCATGAAGCTCGACGTACGCCCCTCGGACAACCTGCCGCACAACGCCCAGACCGTCACGGCGGCGGCGGAGCTGATCGCGGAGGGCTTCGACGTCCTGCCGTTCATCCTGCCCGACCCCGCCACGGCCGTCGCGCTGGAGCAGGCCGGCTGTGCCGCCGTCCGCGTCATGTGTTCGCCCGTCGCCAGCGCCCGTGGCGTGGTGGACGAGCGCGCGGTGCGGGAGACCATGGCCGCCGTCTCCATACCGGTGGTCCTGGAGGGCGGCCTGGGCACTCCCGCCCAGGTCGTCCGCGCGATGGAGCTGGGTGCCGACGCCGTACTGGTCAACACGGCCGTGGCGCAGGCCCCGTCACCCACCAAGCTCGCGGAATCGATGCGACTGGCCGTGGAGGCCGGGCGTCTCGCGGCCGACCAGGACCTGGTCGGCCCGCTCGACAAGTAAGGCACAACGGAGGTATCACCGTGCAGTTTTCTGGCGTGCTGTTCGACATGGACGGCGTCCTGGTCGATACGGACCAAGCCATCGCCGACCTGTGGAACCAGCTGGCCTCGGAACACGGACTGACCATCGGCGAACGGGACTTCGCGGCGCACGTCTACGGCTGCGTCCCCGAGCACACCGTCGAGACCGTGTTCGCCCCGCTCGCGCCGCCCGACCGGGCGAAGGTCCTGACCCGGGTGCGCGAGTCCGAGCCCGGCCTGGCGTTCACGCCGGTTCCCCATGCCTCCGAGCTGGTGCACGACCTGGCCGGTGCGGGCGTACCGCTCGCCCTCGTCACCGGGGCCTCGGCCACCCGAGCGGACCGCGCGCTGCGGACGCTCGGGCTGGCGGGGCTCTTCGCCACCACCGTGACCTGGGGCGAATCCGCCCGCGGCAAGCCCGCACCGGACTGCTATCTGCTGGCGGCCCGCCGCCTGGAACTCCCGCCCGCCGCCTGCCTGGTCTTCGAGGACACCTCCGGCGGGGTGCGGGCGGCCACCGCGGCCGGCGCCACCTGCGTCGCGGTGAGCCGGCTCGACCCGGCGCCGCTGCGGGCGAGCGGGGCCCGCCATGCCGTCCCCGGCTTCGAGGCGGTGTCCTTCCGCCGGCAGCCGGCCGGGGCGGTGCTCACCGTGGCGGACCGGGAAGACCTGCACATCGGCTCCACCACGGGGCACCGGCCGGTGCCCCCCACCACGGCAACCGACCCAGAAGGGGGCTCACCATGCCGGTGACAGTCCGGATTCCCACGGTCCTGCGCACCTACACCGCCGGCGCGGCGGAGGTGTCGCTGAACACCGGCACCGTCGGCGAGGCGTTCACCGCGCTCGAAGGCGACTTCCCGGGAATCTGCGCACGCATCCTGGACGACGACGGGAAGCTGCGCCGCTTCATCAACGTCTACGTGGAGGACGAGGACATCCGCGCGGCGGACAGCCTGCGGACGGCCACCCCGGACGGATCGCGCATCACCGTCATTCCCGCCGTCGCCGGGGGCTGTTGACCCATGACCGTCCCGCGACGACGCGGACCCACCGCCCCGCGCGGGACGGTCGGGGCCGCCCCGTTCGACCCCTCCGCCCACCGCCGCGGGCCGGGGTTCCGGCGCGACCGCATCACCGCCCTGGGGTACACCAGCCTGGCGGCGTACGCCTACTGCCTGTACGCCCTCGCCCCCTTCCTCACTCTTCTCCGGCGTGACCTGGACTTCAGCTACCTGGTCATGAGCCTGCACTCCACCACGTTCGCCGCCGGCAGCGTGCTGTCCGGTCTCTTCTTCACCCAGGCCCTGCGCCGCCTCGGCCGGCACCGGCTGTTCTGGCTGTCCGTGCTCGGCACCGCATGCGGCGTCGTACTGCTGGCCATCGGCAGCACCGTCGCGTTCACCCTCGCCGCCACGGCCCTGCTGGGTGTCACCGGGCCCATGCTCCAGACGTCCAGCCTGGCGCTGCTCTCCGTCCACCACTCCGCGCACCGCGACCGGGCGCTGGTGGAGGCGAACGCGGCCGCGAGCCTGGCCGCGGTGCTCGCGCCGGCCCTGATCGGTTCGCTGGGCGGCACGGACGCCGGCTGGCGCGCGGGCCTGACGCTGCCGGTCGCGGTCTTCGCCGTCCTCTTCCTTCTGGGCCGGGGCAGGCCCTTGCCCGGCCGGGGCCCCGCCGCGGACGCCGTGCGTCCGGGGCGTCTGCCCGGCCGTTTCTGGCTGCGCTCCGCAGCTCTGGGGGCCGCGGCGGGGATCGAGTTCGGGACCGTCTTCTACGGGGCGCCCCTGCTGGTGAGCCGTCTGGGCCTGGGCGTCAGCCAGGCGGCCAGCCTCATGACCCTCTTCGCCGTGGGCATCCTGACCGGGCGCACGGCGGGCAGCCGGCTGGTGGCCGACCAGGGCAGGGCGCCCCGGTTGCTGACCGGTTCCCTCCTGCTCACCGCGGCGGGACTGGGCGTGTTGTGGTCCTCGCACGCGCTGGTGCTGTCCTGCGGTGCGCTGCTGGTCGCGGGGGCGGGGGTGGCCAATCTCTTCCCGCTCAGTTTCTCGCATGCCATCGCCGCCGCGCCGGACCGCTCCGACCTCGCCGCCGCCCGCAACCAACTCGTGGTGAACTCCGCGATCATGGCGGCGCCGCTGGCACTGGGCGCACTGTCCGACCGGGTCGGGGTGTCGGCCGCCTTCGCCGTACAGGCCGTGCTGATCGTCGCCGCGCTGCTCCTGGTCACGGTGGACAGGACGGGCACGCGGGGAGGCACGGGGACGCGGGGAGGCACGGGCAAGCCCGGAGGCACGGGCGCGCCGGGCGACACGGGCTGTGAGGTGCTCCCGGTGGACGGGAGCGGGGACTGACCCGCGGCTATCCGGCCGCGCAAGGGCCCGGGGGTCCGCCCTGGTCTGACCAGGGGTCCGCCGCGGTCCGGCCGGAGGGAGTCCGCCTCGGTCCGGCCGGGGGTCCGACCCGGTCCGGCCGCGCAGGGCGGTATACCACTCCGGCCCAGCCCAGCCCAGCCCAGCCGCGCTCCGGACCGAACCGCCCCGCCCCAGCCGCTACTTCGCGGTCTCCGGGGATGCCGCGATCGCGACGGCGGCCGCGTCGTCGCCGAGGGTGCCGCCGGCGTAGCCGAGCAGATCGTGGCGGAGGCGGCGTATCAGGGCCGCGGGGTCGGTCTCGTTCCAGGAAGTGAGGCGGTCGAGCAGCGGATAGAACGTGCCGGTGTGGTCGCGTGCTTCGATGACCCCGTCGGTGTGGAGCAACAGCAGGTCGCCGGGGGCGAAGTCGAACCGCTCCACCCGGAAGTCGCTCTCCGCGGCGGCGCTCAGGCCCAGGGGGAGGGCGGGCTCGGCGACCTCCAGCGCCTCGACGGTGCCGTTCCGCAGCCGCAGTGGCGGCGGGTGCCCGCAGTTCACCAGCTCGATGAACGGGCCGTCGGTGCGGACATCGACGATCACGGCGGTGACGAAGGACTCCGCGGTGTCGGGATCGGCGCCTTCGAGGTGGGTCGCGTTCCAGTACACGGAATTGCCCAGGTGCTCCGCGATGCCGGGCAGCAAGAGGTTGCGGTAGGCGGACCCGCGGAAGGCACCGACCAGCACCGTGGCCTCTCCGACGGCGGACAGCCCCTTGCCGCGGACATCACCGACGACCAGCCGGATCGCGCCCGGTGCCGGCACCGCCGCATACAGGTCGCCGCCGATCCGGGCCTCGGCCTCCGCCGCCAGATACATGGACGCGATCCGCAGCGGTCCGGCCCGTTGCGGCAGCGGCCGCAGCAGCACCTCCTGCGCCGCGGCGGCCACCGACCGTATCTGGTGCAGTTGCCGCTCGCGCCGGTCGCGGAGGTGGCGGAAGAGCGTGACGATGATGGAGATCACGACGAGGGCGGCGATCTGGGCCTCATGGTTCGGGGTCAGCAGCCCGCCGTGCAGCTGGCCGATGAGGACCTGGGCCCCCACGGCCAGCACGCCGACCGCGCCGGTGACGCCGGGACCGGCGAACGACGCGGTGATCGCGGGCGCCGCCACCAGGAAGGGTCCCAGATGGATGGTCGTCGGGCTGTCGATGTCGATCACCGTGATCACCGCGATGAGCACCAGCGGGAGGGCGATCAGCCCACGGCCCAGCCGCCAGGGTCCGCCGGGAGAGGTGACAGCGCGCCGGACGCTCATATCTCTTCCTTACACCTGTCCCGCCCCGTGCGCCCGGCAGACCCGGTCGGCCGGACGACGCAGGGTGACCGCGCGGGAACAGCGGGGTGATCGCCGGCTGATCGCCGGGGCGCCCGCTCGGCCGCCGCCGTCAACCGCCATACTGCCTGCGATCTTTCTCCCCGCTCCGAAGGGAACACCGCGACGTGTCCTCCTCCACCCCCTCCCTCCCCCTCACCCGCACCGGCGTCGTCATCGTCGGCGCGGGCCCGGCCGGGCTCACCGTGGCGAATCTGCTGCGCGCCGCCGGGGTCGACTGCGTGGTGCTGGAGGCGGAGAGCCGGGAGTTCATCGAGCAGCGGCCGCGGGCCGGGTTCATGGAGGAGCGGGTGGTACGCGCGCTGGCCCGGCACGGGCTGGCCGACCGACTGCTCGAACGGGCCGAGACGCAGGGCGAGTTCGAGTTCCGCTTCGAGGGGGAGCGGCACACCGTGCGGACCGCGGAGCTGTCGGGGCGGCGTCACTTCGTCTATCCGCAGCCGCTGTTGGTCACCGACCTGGTCGCCTCCTACGCCGACACGGCGGGCGGCGAGGTGCGCTTCGGGGTACGGGAGGTGCGGCTGCACGACATCGACGGCGACCGGCCCGCGGTGTCCTACACCGACCCGGTGACCGGCGAGCGGCACCGGATCGAGTGCGACTTCATCGCGGGCTGCGACGGCGCGCGCGGGGTCAGCCGGGCGTCGATACCCGACGGCCGCACGGTCCTGTCCCGCCACGACCACGGAGTTGCCTGGCTCGCCCTCCTCGCCGAGGCGCCGCCGTCCGCGGACGGCGTGATCTTTGGCATCCACGAGCGCGGACTGGGTGCCCACATGGCCCGCAGCCCCGAGGTCACCCGCTACTACCTCCAGATCGCGCCCGGCGAGGGCGCCGACGACTGGTCGCATGCCCGGGTGTGGGACGAGCTGCGCACCCGGCTCGCCGCCGCGGGCGCCCCGCCGGTCGCCGAGGGGCCACTGCTCGAAAAGGTGGTCCTGGACATGCACAACTACGTGGTGGAGCCGATGGTCCACGGCCGCCTGTACCTGGCGGGCGACGCGGCGCACCTGGTCGCGCCGATCGCCGCGAAGGGCATGAACCTCGCGCTCCACGACGCCCTGCTGCTCGCTGACGCGCTGATCGCGCACTACCGGGGCGACGGTAGCGGTCTCGCCGGCTACTCGCAGGCGTGTCTGCGGCGGGTCTGGCAGTACCTGGAGTTCTCGCAGTGGCTGTCGGAGGTGCTGCACGGCGCCTCCTCCGGTGACCGCTTCCGGGCGGGTACGGCGACGGCGCGGCTGCGGCGGCTGCTGGGTTCCGAGGCTGCGGGAAAGGCGTTCGCCAGGCTCTACTTGGGGGAGGACGCCGACCTGTGAGACCGCCGCGCGCACCCGCCCGAGCAGGGATTTCGTGGGCTGATTCACACCTCGGGGCGGGGTGAGCGGCGCGGGTCCGGGTACGCGGCCTCGTGATCGCCGGGCGAGATACCGTTGTGAAGTGGTAGAAATTCGGCGAAACCTATCGCTGAGACTCCGAGGAAGGGGACGACATGTCATCGAAGCGCCGTCGTAAGAAGAAGGCCCGCCGCAAGAACGGTGCCAACCACGGCAAGCGGCCGCAGTCCTGAAGCCGGGACGGTGACCCGCCCCCGCCGAGGGGGCGCCCGTGGGCTCCTGGTGTCCGTGTCGCAGCGGAGACCGGGAGCCCACCGTCATGTCGGCGGGCGCGCGGCCGCGCCGCCGGACCCGGCCCCACACCTTCACGAGCGGGGACCGGGCGGCAACTGACCTGCCGGACAGGGAAGAACACCTCATGCCGGACAGCCTTCCGCTTCCCGGCCGCACCGCCCTCCGGGAACACCCCGACCCCTCCCTGAACCGCCCCTGAGCCGATCCCCGAGGCGCCCCCCGGACCTCCCTCGGCCCGTGCCGCAGGCCCGCGAGCGCGCCCGCCGCCGTGCCTCCGGTCCGTCCGGCGCCCGAGTGGAGGGAGCCGGGGCAGCGGTTTAACGTGAAAGGAGTTGCACCGGAGAGGGGCTGTTGCCATGGCACCCGGCCGGCAGGAAACCACCACGGACGGACGGCTGTCGCAGTTTCTCGACAGCCCCGTCATCGGTATGTCGCCCTGGATCGCCATGTCCGTCGTCGTCGGGCAGGGCCGCTACGAGCTGGCGGTCGGGATCGCCCTCGCGCTGGCCGTCGCGATCGTCATCATGGGCCGCATCCGCCATCCCGGCACGTCCTTCAAAATCCTCGAAGTGGCCGATGTGGTCTTCTTCGCGGTGATGGCCGTCATCGGCGCCGTCGCCTCCGCGGGCACCCATCGCTGGCTGGAGAACTATTCCGGGGAGATCTCGAATATCGCGCTGCTGGTGATCGCCCTCGGCTCCATGGCGATACGGGTGCCGTTCACCGTGCAGTACGCCCGGGAAGAGGTGCCCCGTGAACGCTGGCACGATCCGGCATTCCTGCGGACCAATTACTACATCACCGGTGTATGGGGCGCGGCATTCGGCGTCGCGGCGATAGCCGGTGCCTTCGGCGACCTCGTGCTGCACAACCCCAATAACCTCTGGACGGGCTGGGTCATCCAGATCGCGGCGATTATCGTCGCGCTGCAGTTCACCCACTGGTATCCGGACGTCGTACGGGCCCGAGTGCGGCAGGAGCAGAACATCCCCGGCCCGCCGGAGCCCCCGGTGAGCAGCATGCTCATCCCGCTGGCGGGCTATCTGACCCCGGTGGGCATCGTGGTGCTCGCCGCCGGCGGCGGGCCGACCTGGCTGGGTGTGGCGCTGATCGTGGTGGGGGTGCTGCTCGTCAGATCGCTGCGCCACACCCCGGCGGACGGCCCCGCCGCACAAAGCCGGTGAGCCGGGTCCGCGGAATCTCCGCGGAATCGGGCAATCGCGGAAGGGGACGGGGGAGCGCGGACCGGGTCGGCGGATCCCACCGCCGGTGACCTAGAATCGCTGGATGATCTTCATCGTCGTCAAGTTCCCCGTGAAGCCCGAGTACGCCGACGAGTGGCCGCAGCACGTCGAATCCTTCACCAGCGCCACCCGCGCCGAGCCCGGCAACCTGTGGTTCGAATGGTCCCGCAGCATTGCCGACCCGAACACCTATGTCCTGGTCGAGGCATTCCAGGACGACGCGGCCGAAGCGCACGTCAATTCCGACCACTTCCGCGCCGGAATCGAGCGGATGCGCCCGCTGCTGCGGCACACCCCCGACATCGTCAGCACCACCATCGAGGGTGCGGACGGCTGGAGCAAGATGGGCGAACTCGACCTCGGCTGAGGGCGCTACGCCCCTTTCACCAGGTGGCGGAGGAACCAGTCCCGCGCCAGCTCGGAGACCTCCTGGAGGGCACCGGGTTCCTCGAAGAGATGGGTGGCGCCGGGGACGATCTCCAGCCGGTTCTCGCAGCGCAGCGCCGCCTGCGCCGCGCGGTTGAGATCGATGACCATGGTGTCGTCACCGCCCACGATCAGCAGCGTCGGCGCCCGTACGCCGGGCAGCCCCGTTCCGGCGAGGTCGGGACGCCCGCCCCTGGAGACCACCGCGCCGACGTCCGCGCCGGGGTCGGCGGCGGCCCGCAGCGCCGCCGCGGCTCCGGTGCTCGCCCCGAAATAGCCGATCGGGAGGCCGGTGCGGTCGCGCAGCCGGCCGGTGGCGCCGGCCAGCCGCCCGGCGAGGGTCTCGATGTCGAAGACCTTCGCCCGGTTGCCCTCCTCGGCCGGGGTGAGCAGATCGAACAGCAGCGTGCCCAGGCCCGCCTCCTGGAGCGCGGTGGCGACCAGCCGGTTGCGCGGGCTGTGCCGGCTGCTGCCCGAGCCGTGTGCGAACATCACCACCGCCCCGGCGCCCGCCGGCACCGTGAGGTCACCGGTGAGGCGCACCCCGGAGGTCTCGATCGCGACCTCCTCCGCCACGTCCCCGCCGGTCCGCGGCCCGTCCGCCGCCCCGGGACCGTCCGCGGCCCGCGACAGCAGTGAGACGACCTCGTCGTCCGGGGTCTGGGAGAAGTCCCGGTACCACTCGCCGACGGCGGAGAAGCCGAACGGGGTGGACAGGCAGACGAATTCATCGAGGGCGGCGCGCAGCCGCTCGGCCGCGTCCGGCGGCGCCACGGGCACCGCCAGCACCACGCGGGCCGCGCCCTGGGCCCGCACCACCTCACACGCGGCCGCCGCGGTGGAGCCGGTGGCCACCCCGTCGTCCACCACGATCGCCGTGCGGCCCTCCAGGGGAAGCCGCTGCCGCCCGGCCCGGAAACGCTCCGCCTGCCGGGCGAGTTCCGCCGCCTCGGCATGCTCCACGGAGGCCAGATCCGACGCGTCGAGCCGGCCGCGGCGGACGATGTCGTCACTGATCACCCGCACGCCGCCCTCGCCGATGGCGCCGAAGGCCAGTTCCCGCTGGGAGGGCACGCCGAGCTTGCGGACCACGATCACATCGAGCGGTGCGTGGAGCGCCCGAGCCACCTGGAAGGCTACCGGGACCCCGCCCCGGGGCAGGCCCAGCACGACGGGATCCTCCCCCTCCAGATGCCGCAGCGCCTCGGCGAGGCGGCGGCCGGCGTCCGCGCGGTCAGTGAACAGCACGTGTGCACCCCCTACCCAGGGGAGACGGAAGCTGCGTCCACACCTCCCTTCGAAGTAACCCCATCCGAGGGGGCCGCGCAAGTCGGGCCGACGGCGACCGCCGCCCACCTGCGCGCGGGTCACTCCGCCCGGGCACGCCGGTAGTGCAGGAGGACGACGCCGTTGCCGAAGGCGCGGGTCCCGATGAGGCGGAGGTCGGCCTTGGTGTCCGACGGGGGGAACAGCGGCTTGCCGCGGCCGATGAGGACGGGGTGGACGTAGAGGCGGTACTCGTCGATCAGATCGAGCCGGCGGAAGGTCTCGGCGAGGTCGGCGCCGCTCAGCGCCAGGTCGCCGCCCTCCTGCGCGGTGAGCGCCCGGATCTCCTCGGGGACGACGTCGTGCATGACGGTGGTGTTCCAGTCGGCCCGCTCCAGGGTCCGGGAGAACACGGTCTTGGGCATGTCCCGCCAGATCCCGGCAAAGTCCGCCATGGGCCCGGTGACTGACGGATCGGCATCCGCGGTTGGCCAGAATCCGGCCATCAGCTCATGGGTGACCCGTCCGCTCAGGAAGCCGCCCATCGTCCGGAGCTGGTCGTTGAAGTACTGGTGCAACTCGTCGTCGACCAGATGCCATTCGATGTCGCGGTGCGGTCCCTCGATGTAGCCGTCGAGGGACACCGACATGGTCAGGACGATCTTTCGCATCGCGTTCCTCGCCGACGTCGTCAGGGCCGGGAGCACCGGCCGGAGGGCACCAGTGTGCCCGGCACCGGGGCGGCGGGGGAGCAGCCACGCACCGCGCGCCGTTCAGGGAGCGGTGCCGAGCAGCGCCGCGATCTCGCCGGCACTCCAGTGCCCGGCGGCTCCCGGGCAGCCGGCGAGATACCGGGCGGTCCGGTGCACGCTCCATCCGTGGGCGGCGAGGATCCCGGCCCCGATGTGCCGCAGATAGGCCGCCGACGGGGCGTTCGGGGCGATGTCCTCGCGGTGCCAGGGGGCCGTGAAGGTGAGGACCGGAGCGCCGTCCAGCAGTCCGGGGCACACCAGGGTCTCGTACCGGCCGGGACCGATCCGGGCCCGCCCATGGGTGAGGACCGGCGTCAGGTCGAGATCCTCACCGGGCTCCCGGTCCATCTCCTGCGCCACCAGGTCGGAGAACTGGTCGGTGGTCAGCAGGTAGGCGTGAGCGGGGAGTTCGGGCAGGTCGGGGGCGCCGGACGGCGCGGTGGGATCGTAGAAGGCCCGGCCGCCGGTCCACACCTGCGACTCGGTGGCGAAGTACAGCAGCCCGGGGAGCATGACCGCCGCTGTACGGGCCGGCGGGCGGGGGTCCCGGCAGCCCGGGTAGGTGCGCAGCCCGCCGGCCGGGCGGCCGCCGGCCAGGTAGGCGGTCAGCCGCTCCCGGTGCATGTTGGAGCCGTAGGCGGCGTACCACAGGCGGTGCACGGGCGTGCCGGGGCGGACGGCTTCGGGGGAGCCGCCTAGGGGTTCGAGGCGTCGGGGCCTGATCACGTTCCCACGCTACGCGGGGCGGCCGTGGCTTGATCGTTTCCGTCCCGGGTTTTGCCGCGGGCGGTCTGGAGATGCGCTCTGCACGGGCAGGACCTGTCCGAACGACAGCCGGCGCCGGCCATCGGCCGCAGGCGCCGGGGGACGGAGGCAGTGTGACGGACGAGGTGTCAGGCCGAAGCGGCTCCGGGATATCCGGGGCGCGGGTGGCCGGCGGCCGCTCCGCCCGGTCCGTGCCGTCGCCGGACGCGAGCCGGCGGCGGATGCTCGCGGTCACCGCGGCGGCGGGGCTCGGCGTGCTCACCGGGTGCGGAGGCACTCCCTCCGGAGGGGGCTCGGCGCCCGAGGCGGCCCCGCCGGACGGCTCGCGCTCCTCGCCCTCCACCGGGGCCGGTACGTCCGGGAGTTCCCCTTCGGCCGGGAGCGGCGCCCCCGCCCCGTCCGGCTCCGCGACCGCCCACCCGACCCGTCCGCACAAGCGGAGCCGCCCCGAACTCCCCCGTGGAGGAAGGGAGCTGTTCCCGCACTACCGCATGGTCGGGTTCTGCGGGCTGCCCGGTGCCGCGGCGCTAGGCCGGCTCGGGACCGGCACACCGGCGCAGCGGGCCGCCGAGGTGGAGAAGGTGGCACACCGCTACGCCGCGGGGCGCGAGCCGCTGCCCGTCCTCGAACTCCTGGCGACCGTCGCCAACGCCTCGGCGGGACCGGACGGCACCTACCGTTCGCGGACGCCCGCCGCCACCATCCGGCGCTTCCACGACGTGGCGCGCGACCGGCGGGCCATGCTGCTGCTGAACATCCAGCCGGGCCGTGCCCCGGTGCTCGACGAGGTCAAGGCGCTGCGCGAGTGGCTGGTCCACCCCGACGTGGGGATCGCGCTCGACCCGGAATGGGAGATGGGTCGAGGCCAGGTGCCGGGCGACACCTACGGACGGACCAGCGGCCAGGAGCTGACCCGGGTGGCGCGCTATCTGTCCGGCCTGGTCGAGGCGCACGATCTGCCGCAGAAGCCGCTGGTCTTCCACCAGGTCGCCCCGTCCGTCGTGCAGAAGCAGTCCGCACTGCGGCCGCAGCCCGGCGTGGCGCTGATCAAGAGCGCCGACGGCATCGGCTCACCGGGCCTGAAGCGCGGGACCTGGCAGCGGCTCGTCCGCGACCTGCCGCAGGGGCTGCACACCGGCTTCAAGCTCTTCTACGAGGAGGACGCCCAGGGCAGCCGGCTGATGACGCCGAAGGAGGTGCTGGCGCTCAGGCCGCAGCCGGAGTACGTGATGTACGAGTGAGACCGGCGCCCACGCGGTCCGCGCCCGGCGCACTGGCCGTGCCCGTGCCGGACGCCGGGCCCCCGCGTGTGGCGGGGGCCCGGCGCCTGCCGGTACCGAGGGGGCGTCAGTAGGCGTGCTGAAGCCTCCGGTTGTTCCACGCCGAGTAGGCGGTGGCGCCCATCTCGGGGTAGATCTGCTGGATCTTGATCCGGCGCTCGGAGAGCGGCCGCTCGAAGTCCTCGTACTGGAACGAGTCATCGAAGCCGATCTTGGCGGTGTCGGTCAGGTCGCAGCTGTAGTACACCGCGTCCATCCGCGCCCAGTAGATGGCGCTCATGCACATCGGGCAGGGGGCGCCGCTGATGTAGATCTCGTGGCCCTGGAGCATCTTGGCGCGCTCGGGGAGCGGGTCCGGTGATCCCTCGGGGCGGGGCACGTAGCCCAGGGTGCTCTCGTTCTGACGCTCCACGGAGATGCTCGGCGCGTCCGGGTTGAGGACCTGCACGGCCTTGCGGATCGCTTCGACTTCGGCGTGGGCGGTGGGATCGCCGGTCAGCAGAACGTGGTTCTGTCCGCGGGCGACGATGGTGCCGTTGCGCGCGATGACCGCGCCGAACGGGCCGCCCCAGCCGTTCTCCACGGATTCCGTGGCGAGCCGGACGGCTTCTGCGAGGAGTTCTTTCTGTTCCATTACGGGGTCTCCGATCGGCATCGATTCCTCAGCGGAACGGTAGGGCTATATGCTCCATTTGCCCGATAAATCCCTTGTGGACTAGGCTACTCAAGGTGAGCTCCCGTGCAAGCCGTCCCTCAGCGGACGAGAATGCCACCGTCGTGACCTCGCAAAAGGTGCGCGAGGGACGAGCGGATGACTACCAGCGGTGGCAGGACAAGACGAACCGGGCGGCCCGTGAATTCGAGGGATTCGTGGGCGCCGAGGTATATCCGCCCGGCGCCGGCGAGGAAAATGAATGGGTCACTGTATTCCGGTTCTCCGGAATGGACCACCTGACCGCCTGGCTGGATTCCGGCCGGCGGCAGGATTTGCTGCACGAGGCGGCCGGACTCTTCGACGGACCCCCGCGCCAGGAGGTGCTGCAGGGCGGCACCCCCGCCCAGCAGACCCCGGAAGCGGTCACGGCCGTCATCTCGCACGAGGTGCGGCCCGGACACGAGCAGGCCTTCCTCGACTGGCAGGAGCGCACGCTCGTGGAGCAGGAGAAGGCGCCCGGCTTCATGGGCTCCGAGCTGTTCAAGCCGGTCCGGGGCGTGCAGGAGCACTGGGTCGTCGTCTTCCGCTTCGACTCCCGCGAACACCTCGACGCCTGGCTGGGATCCGACGCCCGCAAGGCCCTGCTGGACGAGGGGAGCAAGCACTTCGCCTCCTACGACGTCCGCAAGGTCGGCTCGTCGTTCAGCGGGTGGTTCCAGTTCGACCACGGCAAGGGCGGCAACGCGCCGCCCAACTGGAAGCAGGCGATGTCCGTCGTCCTGGCGCTCTATCCGACGGTGATGGTGCTCAACCTGACCGTGGGCATCGCGCTCCAGAAGCTCACCATCCGCGAGTACATCGGCCTGTTCCTGTCCAACGTGCTGAGCGTCAGCGCCCTGACCTGGCTGCTGATGCCGCTGGTGAACAAGGCGCTCGCCTTCTGGCTGGTGCCGGGCCGCTGCACCACCCGCCGCATCCAGGTGCTGGGCACCGGGGTGGTCGTGCTCGGCTACCTGGTGTGCATCGGTGTCTTCGGCCTGATCACCCACCAGATCTGGTGAGGAGGCCGGGATGCGTCCAGAGGAGCCGGAGCCGGGGCCCGACGAGGTCGAGGGCGCGCTGATCCGGCGCGGCGACCCCGGCTACGAGACCACCCGCTCCCGTGCGGTGTGGAACGCGCGGCTGCCCGGGCGGTTCCCCGAGGTCGTCGTGCGGGCCGCGTCGGAGGCGGATGTGGCACACGCCGTGCGGTACGCCCGCGCGCACGGGCTGCGGGTGGCCCCGCGGTCCGGCGGACACAACTGGTCCGGCTCGGCGCTGCGCGACGACAGCCTGCTGCTCGACCTCTCCGGGCTGCGGGAGTGCCGCCTGACCCCCGCGACCGCCACCGCCCCGGCGACCGCCACGGTCGAACCCGCCGCCACCGGCCAGGAACTGGTCGCCGCGCTCACCCCGCAGGACCTGGCCTTTCCCGTCGGCCACTGCCCCAGTGTGGCGGTCGGCGGGTTCCTGCTCAGCGGCGGCCTCGGCTGGAACTCCCGCGCCTGGGGGGTGTCCTGCGCGGACGTGGTGGAGATCCGGGCGGTGACCGCCGACGGCCGGACGGTCACCTGCAGCGAGCGCGAGCACTCCGACCTCTTCTGGGCCGCGCGGGGTGCCGGGCCGGGGTTCTGCGCGGTCGTCACCCGCTTCCGCCTCGCCCTGCACCCGCACCCCGCCTCGATCATGACGACCAACCTCACCTTCCCCATGGCGGAGCTCGCCCGGGTCACCGAGTGGACCGAGCAGGTTGCGAGCGGACTCCCGCCGTATGTCGAGGTGGCGTTCGTCCTCCAGCCCGCCGGGCCGGAGCGCGACGGCACACCCGGGCTGCGGCTCACGGTCGGTGCCACCGCGTTCGCGGCCACGCAGCGGGAGGCGCTGCGGGCGCTGGCACCCTTCGACGACTGCCCCTTCGCCACCCTCACCCGGCAGCCGCCCGTGCCGACCTCCTTCGCCACCCTGCACGAGGGCGCGGCGGTCCTCTGGCCGCCGCTGCACCGGTACGCGGCGGACACCCTGTGGTCGGACGAGAGCTATCCGACACAACTGGGCCGGATCGCCGAGGTGGTGGCCCGCGCCCCCTCCGGCAAGTCGCTGGTGCTCTCGCCCGTGCGGCCGGTCTCCACGGAGCCCGCCCTGCTGCGGGACATGTCCTTCGCCCCGCTCGGCACGTCCTACCTGGTCCCCTACGCGGTCTGGCAGGACCCGGACGAGGACCGGGCCAACGAGCAGTGGCTACGCGACGTCATGGCCGCCGCCGACCCGCGGGGCGAGGGCCGCCACTACATCGCCGAGACCGACCTGGAGGCCGGCGCGGACCGGCCCCGGCGCTCGTACACCCCCGCCGCCTGGGACCGCCTCCAGGAGATCAAGGCGCAGTGGGACCCGGACAACGTCTTCCACTCCTACCTCGCCCCCTGACCGGACACCGGCGGGCCCGCTACCGGCCGGGAAGCGGGAACGCCGCCGCGGGGGCACCATGGGCCTATGCTGCTGGCCGGCCTCGCACAGGTGTCGGCGGATGTCGCCGCGACCTCGGCGCGTTCGCGCAAGACCGCCCTGCTGGCCGGACTCTTCCGGGCCGCGGACCCGGAGGACGTCCCGGTGGTCATCGCCTACCTCGCCGGGCGGCTGCCCCAGGGGCGGATCGGGATCGGCTGGAGTGTACTGCGCGAGCCGGTCGCACCCGCCGGGCACGCCACGCTGACCGTACGCGAGGTGGACACCGCGCTCACCGCGCTGGCACGGGTCTCCGGCGCCGGGGCACAGGCGGAGCGGCGCCGGCGCGTGCGGGCCCTGCTGGCCGCGGCGACCGAGCAGGAGCAGCGGTTCCTGGTCGGCCTGCTGACCGGTGAGGTGCGGCAGGGCGCGCTGGATGCCCTCGCGGCCGAGGGGCTCGCCGCCGCCACCCAGGTGCCCGCGGCGGACGTCCGGCGGGCCGTGATGCTGGCCGGGTCGCTGCCGGAGGTGGCCCGGGCGCTGCTCGCCGAGGGGCCCGGGGCGCTCGCGGCCTTCCGGCTCACCGTCGGCCGCCCCGTCGGGCCGATGCTGGCGCACAGCGCCAAGTCCGTCGCCGATGCCGTCGAGAAGCTCGGCCCGTGCGCCGTGGAGGAGAAGCTCGACGGCATCCGCGTCCAGGTGCACCGCGACGGGAGCGAGGTACGGATCCACACCCGCACCCTGGACGAGGTCACCGACCGCCTCCCCGAGGTCACCGCCCTGGCACGGGAGTTGCCGGCCGGCCGGTTCATCCTCGACGGCGAGGTGATCGCCCTGGACGGCGCGGGCCGGCCGCTGCCCTTCCAACGGGTCGCGGGCCGGTTCGGTTCGCGGGTGGACGTCTCCGCCGCGCAGGCCGCGCTGCCGCTGTCCCCGGTCTTCTTCGACGTGCTCGCGATCGACGACCGTGACCTGCTCGAACTGCCCACCGACCGGCGGCACGCGGAGCTGGCCCGCCTGGTGCCCGAGCCCCTGCGGGTGCGCCGCCGGGTGGTCGCGGACCCGTCCGACGCCGCGGCCCGCGCGGCCGCCGAGGACTTCTGGGCCGAGACCCTGCGCCGGGGTCACGAGGGCGTCGTGGTCAAGGCGCTGGACGCCCCCTACAGCGCAGGCCGCCGGGGCGCCGCCTGGCTCAAGGTGAAGCCCGTGCACACCCTCGACCTGGTGGTGCTGGCCGCCGAGTGGGGACACGGCCGGCGCACCGGCAAGCTGTCCAACCTCCACCTCGGGGCGCGCGCGGCGGACGGCGGATTCGTCATGCTGGGCAAGACCTTCAAGGGGCTGACCGACGCCACCCTGAGCTGGCAGACCGAGCGGCTGCGGGAGCTCGCGGTGGCGGACGACGGCCATGTGGTGACGGTGCGTCCGGAACTCGTCGTCGAGATCGCCTACGACGGACTCCAGACCTCCACGCGCTACCCGGCGGGCGTGACCCTGCGCTTCGCACGGGTGCTGCGCTACCGGGAGGACAAGACGGCGGCCGAGGCGGACACCGTCGAGACGGTGCGCGCCGCGCACGGCGACGGGGAACGGTAGCGCCGTGGCGGGAAGGACAGGAAGCGCGGGAAGGACAGGAAGCGCGGGAAGGACAGGAAGCGCGGGAAGGACGGGAAGGACGGGAACGACGGGGAAACGCAGCGCCGGGCTGCTGCTGTACCGGCGGGCGGCGGCCGGTACCGAGGTGCTCCTGGGGCACATGGGCGGCCCGTTGTGGGAGCACCGGGACGCGCGGGCGTGGTCCGTGCCCAAGGGGGAGTACGTACCGCCGGAGGAGGCGTGGGACGCCGCCCGGCGGGAGTTCACGGAGGAGCTGGGGATGCCGCCGCCCGCCGGTCCCTACCGCCCCCTGGGGGACGTCCGCCAGGCGAGCGGCAAGGTGGTGACCGTCTGGGCTGTCGAGGGCGATCTCGATCCGCGGCGGATCGTGCCCGGCACCTTCGAGATGGAGTGGCCGCGCGGGTCCGGGGTGACCGCCACCTTCCCGGAGATCGACCGGGTGGCCTGGTTCCCGCCGCACGAGGCGCGGGAGCGGCTGGTGGCCGGCCAGCAGGCGTTCCTGGACCGGCTGGCCGGGCAACTGGCCGACGAGGACCGGGCATCCGGCGACCAGTAGGGGGCGGACGGCAGGACACGCGCCGTACGGGACGGCCGGAAGGAGCCGCCGCACCGGCGGTGAAAGGGCGCCCCGCGCTCCCCACCTTCACCACCGCGCAGGCCGAAGGCTCCCGACCGCCCTGGACAGCCGCGTGCCCCCCGGGCAGTCTGGCGGCGGGGTCCGCACGGCCGGGCCCCGAACGGGGGGCCCTGGCCACAGGGTTCATGAGCATGCCGCGGGGGCCGCATGTTGCGCATCCATTTCGAGGACCGGGATCTGGCACGGGTGCAGATCGCCGCCGAACCCGATCCGCTCTGGGAGACCGTGCTGGCCATGCACCAACTGGTGCCGCCCGGCCGCGGCGTGCCGGTCTTCGGGCCCTGGCGCGCCAGGGCCCGAAGCGAACTGGACGAGCGGGGGCTGATACCCGCCGCCCGGCTGATCGCCGCCCTGGCCCCGGCCCACGCCCCGTACTTCCCGGACTTCCTCACCCCCGACGCGGCCCGCGACGGCCTGGCCGCGGGCCTGGCGGCGCTGCGGGACACGCCCCCGGGCCGGCTGGTCGCCGAGACCGCGCGGGCCGGGCTGCCGGCCCGGCTCCCGCGCTGGACCGGCGCGCTGGCCGCGGGCGGCCGGCGGCCGCTCGACGAACTCGCCGCCGCACTGCGGGACGTGCACCGCGCGGTGATCGCCCCGGACTGGACGGAGGCGGCCGCCACGGTCGACTCCGACCGC
Organism: Streptomyces kronopolitis; assembly: GCF_014646275.1. Classification (GTDB taxonomy): domain Bacteria; phylum Actinomycetota; class Actinomycetes; order Streptomycetales; family Streptomycetaceae; genus Streptomyces; species Streptomyces kronopolitis. The sequence goes on along the minus strand of NZ_BMND01000005.1, from coordinate 86,344 downwards.
GGCGCCCGCGCCCGCACCCTGTGCCGCGACGGCGTCGACCGGCTGCTGGACGCCTACCGCCCCGCGCTGCGCTGGGAGCCGCCGGTGCTGCACGTCGACTATCCGCACGACCGCGATCTGCGGCTCCAGGGGCGCGGACTGCGGCTGATCCCCTCCCACTTCTGCTGGCGCAGACCCATCGCCCTGGCCGACCCCGGACTGCCGCCGGTGCTGGTCCACCCCGTGGAGCACACCGCGTCCTGGGCGCCGGCCACCACCCGCGGCCGCCATCCGCAGGCGCTGTGCACCCTGCTCGGCCGGACCCGGGCGCGCATCCTGGCCGCCCTCGACGCCCCGGCCACCACCGGCGAACTCGCCCGCCGCTTACGGGTCTCCGCCCCCTCGGCCAGCGAGCACGTGAGCGCCCTGCGCGAGGCCAACCTCGCCCGCAGCCGGCGGGACGGCGGCTGCGTCATCCACGCCCTCACCCCGCTCGGCACGGCGCTGCTGCACGGCGAACTCGCCCCCGCGGGCGGCGCCGTGCCGCAGCGCCGCCCGCCGGGCCTCACGGCCGTACCAGGATCTTCCGCCCTTCGCCTGCCCGGAAGCGGCCCAGTGCCTCGGCGTAGCGGTCCAGCGGCAGCCGGTCGCTGATGAAGACCTCCGGGTCCAGGGCCCCGGCGGCGAACAGCTCCGCGGCGCGCTCGTAGCTGTGCAGGACCGCCATCGAGCCGGTGATGGTGATCTCCTGGTTGTAGATGCGGTAGGGATCGATGGTGGCGCGGGCCGCGTAGTCGGCGACGCCGAACTGGAGGTAGGTGCCGCCCTTGCCGACCCGCCCCAGCGCGTCCTGGATGGCGTGCGCGTTGCCGGTGGCGTCGATGACCACGTCCCAGCCGCGTGGCCGGTCCAGCTCGTCGGCGGAGCCGGCCGCGGCGCTGCAGCCCAGGGTGCGGGCGGTGGCCAGCCGCTGCGGGTTGATGTCGACGACATCGACGCCGGCCGCGCCGGTGCGCTTGGCCAGCTCCAGCATCATCAGACCCATCGTGCCCGAGCCGTAGATCAGGACCCGGGTGCCCAGCTGGGCCGAGCGCAGGATGTCGTAGCCGCGGACGGCGCAGGAGAGCGGCTCGATCAGGGCCGCGTCCTCGGTGCGGATGTGCTCCGGCAGCTTGACGCAGTTGGCGACGGGGGCGACGGCGAACTCGGCGGCGCCGCCGGACGTCGTCACCCCGATCGCGGCCCAGCGCTCGCAGAGGTTGTTGCGCCCCCGGCGGCAGTAGTGGCACTCGTGGCAGTACAGCGACGGGTCGACGGCCACCCGGTCGCCCTCGGCCAGTTCGGTCACCGCGCTGCCGGTGGCGACGACCGTGCCGGCGAACTCGTGGCCCGGCACGACGGGCAGCGTCGGCGCGAACTCGCCCTGGAGGATGTGCAGATCGGTGCCGCACAGTCCGCACGCGGCGACCGAGACCACGACCTCGCGGGGGCCGGGCGCCGGGTCCTCGACGGTGCTGACCTCGACCGTGCCGGGGGCGCTGATCACTGCGGCTTTCATTTCACGGCTCCAAGCGACAGGCCCTGGACGAGTTTGTCCTGGGCGGCGAACCCGGCGAGCAGCACCGGGAGGGAGATGACGGTGGCGGCGGCGCACACCTTGGCCAGGAACAGGCCCTGGCTGGTCACGAGTCCGGTCAGGAACACCGGCGAGGTACCGGCGACGACGCCGGTGAGGACCCGCGCGAACAACAGCTCGTTCCAGCTGAAGATGAAGGAGATCAGGGCCGTCGCCGCGATGCCGGGCATGGCGACCGGCGCGACGATCCGGGTGAGGGTGGTGGTCAGCCCCGCCCCGTCGATCGAGGCGGCCTCCAGCATCTCCACCGGGACCTCGGCGAGGAACGAGCGCATCATCCACACCGCGATCGGCAGGTTCATCGAGGTGTAGAGCAGGACCAGCAGCCAGATGCTGTCGAGCATCCCGGTGTGCTGGGCGACGAGGTAGACCGGCAGCAGCCCGGCCACCAGCGGCAGCATCTTCGTGGACAGGAAGAAGAAGAGCACATCGCTCCACTTGCGCACCGGCTTGATGGCCAGCGCGTAGGCGGCGGGCACCGCCAGCAGCAGCACCAGCAGGGTCGAGGCGACGGAGGCGGTCAGCGAGTTGAGCAGCGGGGGCCAGGGGCTGACGCCGCTGCCCGAGGCGCCGAAGAACTCGCGGTAGCCGTGCAAGCTGAGTCCGGCGCCGACGCTCGGCGGATTGGTCGCCGCGTCCGCCTCGCTGTGGAAGGACGTCAGCACCATCCAGGCGACGGGCAGGAAGAAGGCGATGCCGCACAGCCAGGCCGCCAGGCCCAGCAGACCGCCGGTGCGCCGCCGGCGCCGGGTGGCCGGGGAGCGGTCGCGGCGCGGGCTCAGGGACATGCCGGTCATCGGGTGACCTCCTCGCGCAGCAGGGACGAGACGGTGCGCAGCGCGAAGGTCGCCACCAGCAGCGAGCACAGCACCACGACGACGCCCTGCGCGGACGCCCGTCCGTAGTCATGGGCCTGGTAGAAGGTCTGGTAGATGGTGTACGGAAGGTTGGCGGTGCCCAGGCCGCCGGAGGTGAGGGTGAACACCGCGTCGAAGTTCTGGACGACGTACACCGTGCCCAGCAGGGCGGCCAGTTCGAGGTAGCGTCGCAGGTGCGGCAGGGTCAGATAGCGGAAGATGTCGAACGCGGAGGCGCCGTCCATCCGGGCCGCCTCGACCGCGTCCGCCGCCCGGCTCTGCAGCCCGGCCAGCAGGATCAGCATCATGAACGGGGTCCACTGCCAGATCAGCGACACCTCCACCGCGGCCAGCGGGGAGTCGGTCATCCAGTCCGGCTGCGGCGGGTTGTCGCTGCCGAACAGCCCCCATATCCAGGTCAGCGCGCCGTTGAGCAGCCCGTACGAGGCGTTGTACAGCGCGTGCTTCCACAGCAGCGCGGAGGCGACCGGCACGATGAGGAACGGCGTGATGAGCAGGGTCCGCACGAGGCCGCGCCCGCGGAAGCTCCGGTCGAGCAGCAGCGCCAGACCGAGCCCGAGGAGCAGGCTGACCAGCACCACGGTCACCGTCAGCAGCACGGTCGTGCCCACCGAGGCCCGCATCGCCGGATCGGTGAAGACTGCGCGGTAGTTGTCGAGGGCGGCGAAGCCGCGGTGGTCGGGGGCCAGCGCGTTCCAGCGGGTGAACGAGATCACCACCGTGGCCAGGAACGGCAGTTGGGTGACGAGGACGAGGAAGACCAGTGCCGGCAGGAGGGGCGCCCGGCGGGCCCATTCCTTCGCCCGCTCACCGCGGCGGACCCGCACGGCCGGGCGGACGCCATCGCCGATGGCGGAGGCCGGGGCGCCGGCCACGGGTTCAGTGATCCCGGTAGGCATCGGACACCTCCTGTGCCAGTCGCTGGCTCTTCGTCAGGGCCTCGGGGACGCTCTGCTTGCCCGCGATGGCCGAGCTGATCTCGTTCGACGTCTTGGTGCCCAGGTCGGAGAACTCGGGTATGCCGACGAACTGGATCCCGGGCGCCGGGCGCGGCTGCACGCCGGGGTCCTGCGGCCGGGCCGCGCTGATCGCCCGCTCGGTCGCACCGGCGAACGCCCCGGATTCCTTGGCGTAGGACGGGTCGCGGTAGAGCGAGGCCCGCTTGCCGCCAGGCACCCGCGACCAGCCCAGCTCGTGGCCCACCAGCTGCTCGTACTTCTTGCCGGAGGACCAGGAGATGAATTTCCAGGCCGCGTCCTGGTGCTTGCTCGCCTTCTGCACACCCCAGGCCCAGGTGTAGAGCCAGCCCGCCTCACGGGTGCGCTCCACCGGCGCCGGGGCGTAGCCGACCTTGCCGGCGACCTTGGAGTCGCCGCTCTCCAGCGAACCGGCGCCGGCCGTCGCGTCGTACCACATGGCGACCTTGCCCTGCTGCATGTCGTTGAGGCACTCGGTGTAGCCGGCCTGCGGGGCGCCCCGCTCGCCGTGCTTGCGCACCAGGTCGACGTAGAAGCGGGTGGCGGCGGTGAACTCCGGGCTGCCGACCTTCGCCCGCCAGTCCTTGTCGAACCAGGTGCCGCCGAAGGTGTTGACGACGGTGGTCAGCGGGGCCGCCAGCTGGCCCCAGCCGGGCTGGCCGCGCAGGCAGATGCCCTTCATGCCGGGGCGGGAGCCGTCGAGTTTCGCCGCCATGGCGGCGACCTGGTGCCAGGTGGGGCGGGCGGGCATGGTCAGCCCGGCGGCCTTGAGGAGGTCCTTGCGGTACATCAGGAAGGAGGACTCGCCGTAGAACGGCTCCGCGTAGAGCTTGCCGTCGGCCGCGGTCAGCGAGGAGCGGACCGGGGGGAGGATGTCGCCCTGGTCGAATCCGCGGTCCGCCGCGGCCCGCCCGCCGAGCGGGGAGAGCCAGCCGTTGCGGGCGTAGATGGGCGTCTCGTAGTTGCTGACGCTGGCCACGTCGTACTGCCCGGCCTGGCTGGAGAAGTCCTGGCTCATCTTGTCGCGCAGATCGTCCTCCGGCAGCACGGTGAAGTGGACCGTGATGCCGGTCTCCTTGGTGAAGTGCTCGGCGGTGAGCCGTTGCAGATCCACCATCTGCGGGTTGTTGACCATCAGGACGTTGAGCGTGTCGCGGCCTTCGTTGCCCGCGTCGCCGGCGCCGCGGTAGCAGCCGGTGGTGGACAGCGCCAGGGCCACCGCCAGGGCGGTCAGCCCCAGGGGGCGGCCGCCGCGGCGCGGTCCGGGGGGTCGTGCTCTCACGGCTCGTACCTTTCTGAGGGCGTGGACAGGGGTCGGGGGAGGGAGCACCGCCGCGGATGGGCGGTGCGGGGGCGCGTACCGCTGTTTCGGGGTACGCCAGGGAGCCGTCCGGCGGCCGGGGTCTCCCGGCTTCCGGCGGTGCGCTGTGGAGGATGTGGTGATGCGGTACGGGGCCGGTCGTCCGGGCGGCCCCCGCCCGGTCAGACCCGGAGCACCTGCGGCCCCAGGAGCGAGTAGCGATGCGCCTCCGGCGCGGACAGGCCCGCGTCGGTGACGATCGTGTCGATGTCGCGCACCTCGCCGAACCGGCAGAAGCTGCTGGCGCCGAACTTGCTGTGCACGCCCACCAGCACCCGGCGCCGGGCGGAGCGCAGGGCCTGCTCCTTGACCTCGGCCACCGCCGGGTCCGGGGTGGTCAGGCCGTGTTCCCGGGAGACGCCGTTCGCCCCCAGGAAGGCCAGGTCGATCACGAACCGGGCGAGCATGTCGCGGGCCCAGGAGCCCACCGTGGCCTGGGTGCCCGCGCGCACCCGGCCGCCCGCCAGCAGGACGGTGATGTCATCGGACGCCGCGACCAGCGAGGCGGTCCGCAGCGAGGCGGTGAGCACGGTCAGCGGGCGGTCGGCGGGCAGCAGCGTGGCGACCAGCTCGGGCGTGTAGCCCTCGTCGACGAAGACCGTCTCCGCCTCGCCGACCAGCCCCGCCGCGGCCGCCGCGATCCGGCGCTTCTCGTCCACCTGCTGGGTCTCCCGGCGGGCGAGCGTGGTCTCGAAACCGGCGCTCTCGACCGGATACGCCGCCCCGTGGGTGCGCCGGACCAGGCCCCGGCGCTCCAGCTCGCTCAGATCGCGCCGCACGGTCTCCCGGGCGACGCCGAACTCCGCCGCGGCGTCCGCGACCTCGACCCGGCCGGACTGCCGGGCGAGCGCGAGGATGCGGTGCTGGCGTTCCTCGGCCCTCATGGCTCACTCCTGGCTGGTTCTGATTGTTTCCGTTTTCCGTTCGGTCACGGCACTGCCCGTTTCCGCCCGCATCAGGTTTATAGCAAGCAGGGCGGTGCAAAAGGATGCCCGTTACGGCAGAAGATCTGCCCGTTTCTGCCCGCTCGGGCGCCCTGTCAGCCTGGCCGGACGCACGAACGGGTGCCCGTACGGCCCTGGTCACGGGCCCGTAGGGGGCTCCGGGACCGGCCGGAGGGCGGGCCCGCGGAGGTGCGCCGCCCGGCCGTGGCGGTGAGGCCGCCCGCGGCGGCGCTTAGTCTGGACGCCATGAGTGCGGAGATGCGGTCGTTGGCGGTCACTGCGATCGTGCAGGCGGAGGAGTGCGCGGTGCTGCGGGTCAGCGGAGAGCTGGACCTCCGCACCGAGCAGGCGTTTCTCGCCGAGGCGCGGTCGGTGGTCTCGGCCGGGCACCGCTTCCTGGTGCTCGATCTGACCGCACTGCGCTTCTGCGACTCACGGGGCCTGAGCTGCCTGCTCGCCCTGGAGTGGCTGTGCCGCCGGCTGGAGGGCCGGCTGCTGCTGGCCTCGCTCGGGGTGCGGATGCTGCGCCTGCTGGTCGGCACGCAGTCCCTGAACGTCTTCTCCTGCTATCCCACCGTCGGCCACGCGCTGACCGCGGTTCCCGACGCCAGCCGCCCGGCCTGGCCGCCGGAGGTGGAGGACTCCGCCCCGGACCCGGACGAGGCGTGAGGCACCCGGGCCCGGTGGCCGCCCGCCGGGCCTGCTACCGCGCCCGGCCGAGATCCCGGACGAGTGTGGGGGAGGGGTGCGGGATCGCCCCGAAGTCCTCGTCCTCGCCGTCCACGGCGAGGCGGTGGATCACCTCCTCCAGGGCGTCCGGCAGGGTCGGCGCCAGCCCGCTGTGCCACTGGACCAGCAGGTTGTGCCGGGCGGAGTCCGGCAGCAGCTGCTTCTCGTCGAACGCGGCCACGCAGCGGCGCTCCTCGTCGGGCGCGTGGGCGGCCTGCTCGCGCCAGTAGGCGGCGTCCCGGTACTCGCCGTTGCGGCGGTGGGACAGATACAGGCAGTAGGCGGCGGTGCGGCTGCCGGCGCCGGCGCCGAAGTGCCACCAGAAGTGCGCCGCGTCCCCGCGCCCGGTGATGTGCAGCAGGCAGGCGAAGACCAGCGCCCCCTCGGGGTCGATGCGGTGGTCGTTGACCAGCCGCTCCAGGCTCGCCGCGGCCGCCGCGGCGTTGACGACCAGCGCGCAGGCCAGCTGGAGCTCATGGGTGGCCTCGTCGCGGGCGCTGGGATAGGTGCTGGGCGCGCCCTGGCCGTCGCGCGCCGCCGACACCGCCGGCGGCGGGCCGTCGGGGTCGGCCGCCCCCCTGCGGCGGGTGGTGCCCAGGGCACCGAGCACCCCCGCGTCGTCGAGATCGTGGAACCCCGAGAGGCCCTCGATCCAGGACACCGCGGCGGCGGCGCTGAGCAGCGTCTCGACGGTCTCCCGGCGGGCGGCGGGACGGATGTGCGACATGGTCAGTTCCCCCTGGGGTTTCCCCGGTCGATGCCGAGCGCGGCGGCGAGCTTGCGCTTGCCGCGGCTCGCGTAGGAGCGCACGGTCACTTCGTCGACGCCGAGCAAGGAGCCGATCTGGGCGTCGCTGTAGCCGATGACATGGCGCAGCACGATCACGTCGCACTGCCGCTCCGGCAGCCGCGCGATGGCCGCGTACAGCCCCAACTGGCTCTCCAGCATGGCGAATTGCTGCTGGCACTCGCGCAGCAGGGCGTGCGTGACGACGGCGAAGGCGGCGGTCTCGGTGAGCGCGGTGGGCTGCTGGTGGTCGTAGAGCCACTCCACCACCCGCTCCTTGAGCACCGACCAGGCGTAGGCCTCCACCGACGCCTGCCGTAGGGCGTGTGGCCACAGCCTGCCGAGCCGCTCATACGCCGCCCGGGTGACCTCCCTGGCCGCGGCCTGGCTGCCGGTGTGCAGATAGGCGTACGTCAGCCACTTGCGCGCATGCGTCGACAGGAACGCCTCGAAGGTGATCGACAGCTGGCGGTCGAGCGCGACCGGTGTGACGGACGGGAGCCCGCAGCGGGATGGTGCCGATAACTCCGCGGTATGGGCATGCGCCGGGGCGCACGCCGGTAGCGGTCGGTCCCGGTCTACGCTCACGAGCCGTCCTCGTTCCGATTGCCGTGCTCCGCCATCGGGCGCCGAGGCGGGCCGGCGGCGGGAGAGCGGTTGCCCTCACCCTCCAATGAACCGGAAAGTACGCCCGTTTGTGGCATCGCGTGGGCAAAAATCTTCCGTAGCGTATTCATATGACTACGCGTGACACGGGCATGTGACGCCGGTGCCGCGGGCGGTTCCGGTTGCCGGGCGCCTTCGCCGCTGCGCTCCGGCATGTTCCGGGGCGGACGGGGCAGTGCTTCCCCAGCCAGGCGCACGGCGGCGCGGGATGCGCCGCCGGGGTGCGCGGCGTACGAGGGGGAGGCACCGCGCGCCGGTCGGGCGCCGGCGTCATATGCCGTACCGGGGAGGCAGCGCACGATGAACGAGCACGAGTCCGTGGTGGACCTGCGGCTGGACCGGGCCCATTCGTCCCGGATCTACGACTACTTCCTGGGTGGCAAGACCAACTTCCTCGCCGACCGGATGGCCGCCGGCAGCGTGCTGGGCGTCTTCCCCGCCGCGCTGGTCGCGGCCCGCATCAACCGCGAGTTCATGCACCGCACCACCCGCGTCCTGGCCGCGTCCGGGATGCGGCAGTTCCTCGACATCGGCACCGGCATCCCGACCGCGCCGAACCTCCACGACGTCGCCCAGGGCATCGCCCCCGACGCCCGGGTCGTCTACACCGACAACGACCCGATCGTCCTCGCGCACGCCGCGGCCCTGCTGCGCAGCACCCCCGAGGGCCGGACCGCCTACGTCCAGGCCGACGTCCACGACCCCGCGGGCATCCTCACCGCGCCCCAGCTCCTGGACACCCTCGATCTGGGCCGCCCGGTCGCACTCAGCCTGAACGCGCTGATGCACTTCGTCCCCGACGACGGCGGCGACCGCGCCCACGAGATCGTCGAGTGCCTCAAGGCCGCGCTGCCCAGCGGCAGTACGCTCGCCATGAGCCACGCGACACCGGACTTCAGCCCCGAGGCCATGGGCAAGATCATCAAGATCTACGGGGAGGCCGGCACCCGGCTCCAGTTCCGCTCCCGCGCCGCGTTCCTGCGCTTCTTCGACGGCTGGGAGCTGCTGGAGCCGGGCGTGACGCTCTCCCACCAGTGGCGCCCGGACCACCCCGAGGACGCCACACACGTCACCGACGCGGAGGCCGCCTGCTACGCGGGCGTCGCCCGCAAACCCTGAGCAGGGCGCGGCAGCCGGCCTCCGGTCCGGTCTGCCTCACTCCTTGCGGTAGCCGTACGCCTCCCCGGCCGCCGCCGCGACCGCGTCCAGATCCGCGCCGGTCGAGGCGGTGACCACCGCGGCCACCGCGCCCTCCACGAACGGCGCGTCCACCAGCCGCGCGCCCTCGGGGAGTTCGTCGCCCTCGGCGAGCAGCGACTTCACGGTCAGCACGGCGCTGCCCAGGTCGACCAGGATCGCCACCCCGGCACCCCGGTCCACCGACCGGGCCGCTTCGGTGATCAGCTCCGCGCTCGTGCCCAGTCCGCCGTCCGGACCGCCGCCCGCGGCGGCCACCGGCACCGTGCCGCCGCCACCGGCGAGCCCGACCGCCAGCTGTGCCACCGACTCGGCGACCGGCGCGCTGTGCGACACCAGCACCACCCCGACCGTGCCGCCGGCCGCACCGTCCGTCGTCCGCTCGCTCACTTCGCCACCTCCGCGAGGGCCGCGAACAGCAGCGCCGAGGACGTCGCCCCCGGATCCTGGTGCCCGATGCTGCGTTCGCCCAGATAGCTGGCCCGGCCCTTCTTGGCCTGGAGCGGCACGGTCGCCAGCGCCCCCTTCTCGGCGGCGGTGGCCGCCGCGTCGAAGGAGGTCGCCAGCGCCTCGACCCCCGGCACCAGCGCGTCGAGCATCGTCTTGTCGCCCGGCGCCGAGCCGCCGAGCTGCGCCACCGCGTCGACCCCGGCGCTCAGCCCGGTCCGCAGCTCCTGCGCGGACACCTGCGGCTCCTCGCCGAGCGCCTTGCCGGCCCGCCGCAGCAGCGTCCCGTACAGCGGCCCGGACGCCCCTCCCACACTGGAGATCAGCTTGCGTCCGGCGGCGGTCAGCACGGCGCCGGGCGTGGCCGGCGGCTCCGCCTCCAGCGCTGTGACCACGGCCGCGAAGCCGCGCTGCATATTCCTCCCGTGGTCGGCGTCACCGATGGGGGAGTCCAGCTCGGTGAGCCGGTCGGCCTCCCGGTCGATGACGGCGGCCGCCGCCGTCATCCAGCGTACGAAGAACGCGGCATCCAGCACCGTTTCGGACACGGACTACTCTCCTTGGTCGTTCGGGTACTCAACGAAAAGCGGGTAGCTGGCGCCGGTTCACCGGCCCCAGCGGAGTCCCGCGGTCTGCACCGGCGCGTCCCACAGCCGCAGCAGTTCCCCGTCCACCTGGCACAGCGTCACCGAACAGCCCGCCATGTCCAGCGAGGTCACATAGTTCCCCACGAGCGTGCGGGCCACCGCCACGCCGCGTTCGTCGAGCACCCGGCGGACCTCCGCCTGGAACCCGTACAGCTCCAGCAGCGGGGTCGCGCCCATGCCGTTGACCAGCACCAGCACCGGCAGCCGCGGGTCCAGCTCGGCCAGCACCGCGTCGACCGCGAAGTCCGCGATCTCCCGCGAGGTCATCATCGCGCGGCGCTCGCGCCCCGGCTCACCGTGGATCCCGACGCCCAACTCCAGCTCGCCGTCCGGAAGATCGAACGTCGGGCTGCCCTTCGCGGGAGTCGTGCAGGCGCTCAGCGCCACCCCGAAGCTGCGCGACGACGCCACGACCTGCCGGGCCAGCGCCTCCACCCGCTCCAGCGGCATGCCCTCCTCGGCCGCGGCGCCGGCGATCTTCTCCACGAACAGGGTCGCGCCGGTGCCGCGCCGCCCCGCGGTGAACGTCGAGTCGTTCACCGCGACATCGTCGTCGATGAGCACGCTGGCCACCTGCACCCCCTCGTCCTCCGCCAGCTCGGCCGCCATCTGGAAGTTGAGCACGTCCCCGGTGTAGTTCTTCACGAGGAACAGCACGCCGTGCCCGCTGTCCACGGCCGCCGCGGCACGCACCATCTGGTCGGGCACCGGCGAGGTGAAGACCTCGCCGGGACAGGCGGCGTCCAGCATGCCGGGCCCCACGAATCCCCCGTGCAGCGGCTCGTGACCGCTGCCGCCCCCGGAGACCAGCGCCACCTTCTCCGCCACCGGCGCGTCCCGCCGCACGATCACCCGGTTCTCGACATCCACCACCAGCTCAGGATGCGCCGCTGCCATGCCGCGCAGCGCATCGGCCACCACGGTTTCGGCGACGTTGATCAGCATCTTCATGGGTACCTCCTGGTGAAACTGGCAGTGGGCCCGATGACCGGTGTTTGTCCAGGTCATGGTAGGTAGGCCGCGGTTGATCTCGGTAGTCTCCGGGCAGGGGAATCGGGCTTCGGCGGGCTGCTGCCGACCTCGTGCGGACGGTGCTGACGGCCTCTCGGGTGGCGGGTGCCGGCCTTGGACGTCGAGGTGCGGCGGGACCAGTATCGGACGGTGAGGGGCCTGGCGGCACTGCTGCGTGCTGGTGTCGTTGTGCTCTCTGTAGTGCGTTCCCCTTGGGTTGCCCGCGGGCGTGTCTTCCCTGCCGTCGTCCTCCGGGGGGTGCGCCCCGGCTCTCGGGGACCGTGGTGCGCGGCCCCACCGCGTGGATGTCCCGGCGTGTCACCGTGACGTGGAGAGGCTGCTTCCCTGTTCCGGTCCCGGGTAAAACCCGGCGGCGGTCTTCATCGGGACAGCGTGGAAGCGCGCCGCGGCGCCCGGCCGCTCGCCCCCGCGCCCGCCCGGCCGTTCACCCTTCCCGGCGTCGCCGCACGGCCCGCGGCGCCGGGCTCATACCGGGATGGCCGGGCCGGAGGGCAGGGCGGACAGCAGGAGCAGTGCCACGTCGTCCTGCCGGTCCGTGTCGGCGTCCTTCTCCAGGAGCGCGTCGGCGAGGCGTTCGGGGCCCAGCGGCGGAGCGTCGTGGAGCCGCCCGGCCAGTTCGGCGACCGAGCGCTCGGGGTCCACGCCCGGCGTTTCGACCAGGCCGTCGGTGTAGAGCGCCAGGACGGACCGGGACGGCAGGGTGATCTCCGTGGCGGAGTACCGGGCGTCCGGGTCGATCCCCAGGAGCAGTCCGGGCGGTACGTGCAGCACCGAGGTGTGCCGGTCGGGGTGGCGCAGGATGGGCGGCGGATGACCGGCCCCGGCCAGGCACGCCCGCCGGGTCCGCAGGTCGATGTGGACGTACAGGCAGCTGGTGAACAGCTCCGGGTCCAGATCCGTCAGCAGCCGGTTGGTGCGGGCCAGTACCTCGCCGGGGGACACCCCCGCGGCCGCGTAGGCGCGCACGGCGGTGCGGGCCTGCCCCATGAAGGCCGCGGCCGCCGCGTTGTGCCCCTGGACGTCACCGATGACGGCCGCGATGTGCCCCTCGTCGAGCCGGATCAGGTCGTAGAAGTCGCCGCCGATCTCCATACCGCGGGTCGACGGCAGGTAGCGGCCGGCGACGGCGAACCCGGGCACCTCGGGCAGGCTGTGCGGCAGCAGACCGGCCTGGAGGTCGTGGGCCAGCTGCTGCTTGGTGTCGTACAGCCGGGCGCGGTCCAGCGCCTGGGCGATCAGCCCCGCCAGCGAGGTGAGGACCTGGCGCTCCTGCGGGCTGAAGGTGCGGGGCCGGGTGTAGGAGAGGATGCAGCAGCCGACCGGGCGGCCGGAGACCACCAGCGGCAGCACGGCCCGGGACGCCTTGCCGGTCAGCCGCAGCAGCCCCGGGTAGTCGCGTTCGATGTCCTCGGGGGAGCTGAAGAAGCTGGACTCCCCGGTGGCCAGGGCGTGGACGGCGGGGCTGTGGGCGGCGTCCAGGGCGACGCCCTCGAAGGCGGCGATGGCCTCCGGGGGGTAGCCGCGGTGGCCGATGGTGTGCAGCCGGCCCCCCTCCGCCGCGTACATGATCATGCCCTGGGCGCCGAACGCCGGCACGATCTGACCGGCGATGAGATCGACGACGTCCCGCACGCCCACGGCCTCGGTGAGGGCCGCCGCGAGGTGCAGGACGTGGTAGATCTGCCCGGCCCGCGCCGGTACCACCTCGCCCTGCGCGGGAGGCGGCGTCACCGGCCCGTAGTCCTTCTCCGAGGGGCTGATCCACACGCTCAGCCCGCGGGCGTCCGGGAACAGGCGGAACGTCAGCCACCGGTCCGGCGGCCGGCAGGCGGTGAACGACATCGCCCGGCGGCTGATCACCGCGGCGCGGTAGCGGTCCTCGAAGGCCGGGTCGCGCAGCCACGGCAGGGCGTCCCAGGGGCGCGAGCCGATCAGCCCGGTGTCCGGCCCGCCGAGCAGCTCCGCCGCGCCCGTGGTGACCAGGGTGAAGCGGCCCTCCAGGTCGAGGGCGCAGCAGCCGCCGGGCATCCGCTCCAGGTAGTCGACGGCCGCCAGCGCCTCACGGGGGCTCACGGACCGCGGCGGCGGAGGCGACACGACCCGCGGCGCACCGGCGGGCGCGGCGGGGCCCCGGGGCCGGGGGCGCTCGTCCAGCAGCGCCGCCAGACGCCGGCAGGAGGCCGCCACCGCCTCGTACTCGTCCGCCGACAGCTGCGGCGCGTGCCCGGCCGGCCACATCAGCAGCAGGGCGCCGTGGCCGGTGGCGCCGTCGCCGACCGGGGCGGCCGCCAGCGCGAAGTCGTAGGGCACGGCCACCGCCGTGCGGGGGAAGTCCCGGGCCAGCTGCTGCTGCCCGCCGGCCCACACCAGGCGCCGCTCGCGGGCGGCCACCGCGACCGGGATCGGGGCCGCCAGCGCCACCCGGCTCCACGGCTCCAGGAACGGCGCCGGGATCCCGCTCATGACCGTGAGCTGCAGCACCGGTTCGTCGTCCGCCAGCTCGTAGAGGCCGCCGGCCGAGGCGCCGGTCTTCCGCAGGGCGCCGAGCAGTGCCCGGTCGACCGGATCCGCCCCGGCCCCGCCGGTCATCGCACACCTGCACACAGCTGTCGTCGCGCCATCGAGACCACTCCGGCCCGCCGGTATCCCCGTGCCGAGACCGCCGTGCCGTCTCTCCCGGGTCAGTGCCGACGTTACGCCGCCGACCGGCCCGCGGCACTCGGTTCCCCGACCGCCCCGCCTCCCGCCAGGGGCGGAATCGTTCAAGATGCGCGCAGCCCAGGCCGTATATCATGTAGTGGCGCCTCTTGGAAGTGGCGTGGGCAGCATGTCGCCTCCGAATCCGGAGAAGAACATGGCCGCAGACGAAGAGGACGACACGGAACGAGTCCGGCGTCCGTCCGGTAAGAAGACCGCCAAGAAAGCCGTAAGAAAAACCGGCAGTGGCCGGGCCGACGGCCGCGAGAGCGGGACGACGGAGCGCGCGGCCCGCCGCGTTTCGGCGCCGCGCGCCATGCGGAACGCCTCCGAGCAGCTCGAACAGCTGCTGGGGCGGGCGCCCGAGTCCGTCTCCGCGGTGCAGCCGACGGAGGACGGCTGGCAGGCGGATGTGGAGGTCCTGGAGCTGGAACGGGTGCCCGGAACCACCAGCGTGATGGCGACGTACCGGGTGAGGCTCGACACCGAAGGCGAGCTGGTGGCGTACGAACGCACCCGCCGCTACACCCGCGGCCAGGTCGACCGGCGTTGAGGACCGGCGGCCCGCCGCAGCACGTTCGCCGGGCGAACGACTCGGCCGCCCCGCACGCGGGGTGAGCCGGTGAAGGGAGGCACCGTGACTGTGGTGCCGCAAGGCGGAGGATCCGTCGCCACCGGCGGCGGGGGAGGCTCCGGCAATCTCTACGAGATCCTCGATCTGATCCTGGACCGCGGACTGGTCATCGACGTCTTCGTGCGCGTGTCGCTGGTCGGCATCGAAATTCTCAAGATCGATGCCCGCATCGTCGTCGCGAGCGTCGACACCTACCTGCGCTTCGCCGAGGCCTGCAACCGCCTCGACCTGGAGGAGGGCCGCAAGGCGCCCTCCCAGCTGACCGACCTGGTCGGCGAGGTCACCGAGGGCGGTTCGCACGGCAAGGCCAAGGGCGCGCTGTCCGGGGCCGCGGAAGCCGTCAGCGACGCCCTCAAGGGCGGCGACGACGAGGAGGAGGACGAGGAGAAGCACAAGGAGCCCGCCGGCCGGCGTGAGCGGCCGGCCCGTCGCCCGGCCCGTCGCCGGAAGGAGTGAGCGATGCCCGTCTATGTCTACTCCATCGTGGCGACCAGCCACCCCCAGCACCTCACGTCCCTGCACGGGGTCGGCGACCCGCCGTCCACGCTGCGCACGGTGCGCAGCGAGGAACTCACCGCCGTCGTCAGCGACGCCCCCGAGCAGCTGCGCCCCAAGCGCCGCGACCTCGGCGCGCATCAGGCCGTCCAGGAGACGCTGATGGCCGACGGCACCGTCCTGCCCCTGCAGTTCGGCTTCACCACCACGGACGACGAGGCCGTGCGCGAGGTACTGGAGGAGCGTGCGGAGGAATTCACCGAGCGGCTGGAGGCACTGGAGGGGTGCGTCGAGTACCACCTCAAGGCCGCCCAGGCCGAGGAGGCGCTGCTGCGGCAGATCCTCTCGGAGTCGGACGAGGCACGCACGCTGAACGACCAGCTCAAGAGCGGTACTGGCGGACCGGAACTGCCGCTCGCCCTCGGTGAACTGATCGCCCGGGAAGTACAGGACCGGCAGGAGGCGCTCGCCGGCCAACTCGTCGACGCACTGCGCGGGTTCGCCCGCGAGGAGCGCCTGTCGCAGGCGACCGGGGACGACTTCCTGAGCGTGTCCTTCCTGGTGGAGCAGGACAACGAGAAGAGCTTCCTCGGCGCGCAGCAGGATCTGGCCAAGGAGCTGGGGGAGGACTTCGACCTCCGGCTGCTCGGCCCGCTGCCCGCCTACAGTTTCGTCTAGGGAGTCCCCATGGGACTGTTGAGCCAACTCGCCACCCTTCCGCTGGCGCCCGTGCGCGGCGTGGCCTGGGTCATGGAACGCGTCGTCGACGCCGCGGAGGAGGAGTACTACGACCCCGCACCCATCGAGCGGGAACTCGCCGCCCTCGAACGCGCGCTGCTCGCCGGCGAGATCGATGAGGAGACCTTCGACCGGCGCGAGGACGAACTGCTGGACCGGCTGGAAGAGATCAGGGCGCATGTGCAGGGCACCGGCGGCTGACCGCGGTCACCGGGGAGCCGGCGCGCGGCCGCGCGCTGCGGCCGCCCTGCCGCGAGCGCCGCGGATCGAGGTGCGGCGGCCGTGAACGAACCCCTCGCACGCAGGACGGGCGACTACCCGTCCCGGGCCGCCGCGCCCGGCGGGCAGGGCTCGTCGGCCAACCTCGCCGACATCCTCGAACGGGTCCTGGACAAGGGCATCGTCATCGCGGGTGACATCCAGATCAACCTGCTGGACATCGAGCTGCTCACCATCAAACTCCGGCTGCTGGTCGCCTCGGTGGACAAGGCGAAGGAGATGGGCATCGACTGGTGGGAGCACGACCCCTCGCTCTCCTCCCGCGCCTCCGAAGGCTCCCACTCGCTCGCCGAGGAGAACAAGCGGCTGCGCGCCGAGATCGAGGCGCTGCGCGAGGAACTGCCGGCGGCCGACGAGGAGGAGGACGCGTACGAGGAGGCCGAGTACGTGGAGGGCGAGGGCGGCGAGGAGTACGAGGACGAGGCCGAGCCCGAGGAGAGCCGGCCCGCGCCCCGCCGCACCGCACGGACCTCCCGCGCCGGGCGGCCCGCTCCCCGCTCCCGCGGTAGGCGGCGGGACACGTCATGACGGAGACCATCAGCTACGCGTACGCCGTCGCCCGGGACGACGACGGAACGCTGGACCGGGCGCTGTCCGGACTGCCCGGCGTGGCGGACGCGTCGGTGCACCTGGTGCGCGCCGGACACCGCGGCGAGCTGGTGGTCGCCGTCAGCCCGGTGCCCGAGCAGGACTTCCAGGAGTCCGCGCTGCGCGCCCACCTGGAGGACCTGGACTGGCTGGAGTCGGTGGCCCGCGCCCACCACCGGGTGATCGGCGCGCTGGCCGAGCGCACCACCGTCCTGCCGCTCCGGCTGGCCACGGTGTACCTCGACGACGAACGGGTGCGGCAGATGCTCGACGCCCGCCAGGAGGCCTTCGCGGGACGGCTGTCCGACCTCACCGCCCACACCGAGTGGGGCGTCAAGATCTACGTCGAGGCGCCCGCGGCCACCGACCGCCCGGCCGCCCCGCCGGCCGCACCGGAGCTGAGCCCCGGGCGGGCCTACCTCAGCCACCGCCGGGCCCAGCGGCACGCCCGCGAGGACGCCTACCGCGACGCCGAGGAGATCGCCCGGCGCGTCGAGGACGCCGCCCGGCACCACGCCGTCGACCGGGTCCAGCACCGGCCCCAGCAGGGCGAACTCGCCCGCGGCCCGGGGGAGAACGTCATCAACGACGCCTATCTGGTGCCGGTGGGGCACGCCGAGCGCTTCCGCGCCGACGTCCTGCGGGCCGCCGAGGGCCTGAGCGGGGTGCGCGTCGAGGTCACCGGGCCCTGGGCCCCCTACTCCTTCGCCACGCCGCCCGAAACCGAGCCCACGAGGCGGGCCGCACCATGAGGGCCGCATCGTGAAGGCGGCGGACGGACAGCCGCCGGCGGTGGACCGCGATCCGCTGCCGGACCGGCAGATCGCACTGATCGACCTGCTGGACCGGCTGCTCAGCGGCGGGGTGGTCCTCACCGGCGATGTCGTGCTCTCCATCGCCGACATCGACCTCGTCCGCATCTCCCTGCGCGCGCTGATCGTCTCCATCAGCGAGCAGATGCCCGCCCCGTGGTCCACCACCGCCTCCCCGGTGCGCGACGGCCATGACGGATGAGGACCGCGGCCCCGCCCGGCGCTTCGACGATGTCGCCGACGCGGCCGCCCGGGCGTTCCGGCTGCTGCCCGCGGCGCCGCAGGACGAAGAGCCGTCCGGCGGCAGGGAACGGCGGAGCCCGGCACACCGGCTGCGCACCGATCCGGACACCGTGGAACGCGACCTCATCAAGCTCGTGCTGACCCTCGTCGAGCTGCTGCGCCAGCTCATGGAGCGCCAGGCCCTGCAACGGGTCGACTCCGGCGACCTCACCGAGGAACAGGAGGAGCGGCTGGGAGCGACGCTGATGATTCTGCACGACCGCATGGTGGAACTCTGCGCCCAATACGACCTGAAGATGCAGGACCTCAATCTGGATCTCGGTCCGCTGGGGACGCTGCTGCCACCGGCCGAATGACCCCGAAGGAGCGCGACATGGGCATCGGGAAGAAGACCGGAAACCTCGGCCATATCGTCGGGGGAAAGGCCATGGAATCCACCGGTAAGGCGCTGGGAAACAAGGGCCTGGCCCGCCGGGGGAAAGCCGAACAGGCCAGAGGGAAAATGAAGCAGGCCGTGGAAAGGGGCCGGGACGCGCTGCGGCACTGACCGGCGCGGCCCCGCCCCCGTACGGCGGGGGCGGGGCCGGCGGGGCGGGGGCTAGCGGCGCGCCTGCTGGACGGCCACCCGGCCCGCCGCCGCCTCGGTGTGCGCGGCGTCGGTGCTGAGCGTGCCGCCGGCGCTCTCCAGATGCGCCCGGACGAACCACTGGAACAGCTCCAGCGAGCGCAGATGCTCGACGAGCAGGTCCTGGGTCACCGGATCGACCTCGTCGGTGGCCGCCACGGCCGCCCGGTGGTCCTTGATGATCCCCGAGTAGACGAGGTCCAGCGCGCCCAGGTGCGCGATGGCGTCCGCCCGTCCGACGGAGTAGTCCTCCCAGGTGCGTTCCTCGACCAGCGCGCCCGGCGTGCCGGACGGGGAGCCGCCCAGTGTCGCGATGCGCTCCGCGGTGGCGTCGATCATGGCGCGGACGGAATCCACCTGCGGGTCGAGCATTTCGTGGACGGCGATGAAATGCGGACCCACGACATTCCAGTGCACATGCTTGAGCGTCAGCGCCAGGTCATTGAGCGCGTGCAGCCTCAGCCGAAGGCGTTCGATGACCTCTGCGCCCTCGGCCTCCGTCATGCCGGGAACGGTGTAAGCGGGGGAATTGCTCGCGGCCACGGTGAACTCTCCTTTCACCACAGGTCGATCTTCCTGTGATGGTGATGCGGGTGCCCGGCGGTTCCACCCGGAAACATGTCCTCGGGACCGTTGGGGAAAGCGGCTCGTGGGCACCCGAAAACTCGCGGGCACCCGAAAGCGGCGTCCGCCCGGCCGGACGGCCCATCGCCGCGCGCGCCGAGTCGCGCACCGACGCCGTTCGGGCTGAAGTGGTAGCTGCGGCATTCGGTCGGACGGGCCCGCCGCGTCGCCGCCGCGCACGGCCCGGCGCGGCCGCCCGCCCACGTCAAGGAGGTCAGCATGCCCGCCGGTTCGAGCAAAAAGCGTGAGCGCCAGTACGAGCACATCAAGGAAGGCGCACAGGAACGGGGAACGCCCCGCAAGCGCGCCGAGGAGATCGCCGCGCGCACGGTGAACAAGGAGCGGGCCCGCGCCGGCGAGGCGAAGTCACCGGGCAGGGTCTCCACCCGCGACCCGAAGTCCGCTCCGCAGCGGGGCGGCGAGCGCTCCCACCGCGGTGCGCAGGGCCCGACCAGGGACCAGCTGTACGAGGAGGCGAAGAAGCGCCATGTCGAAGGCCGTTCCTCGATGACCAAGGAGCAGCTGCGCCACGCCCTCGGCCGCTGAGCGCGCCTCCGGCCTCGGTGGTCCGCCCTCGTTCCAGAGTGCGCCGTGTTCGGGCCTCCGCATCTTGAAGCGCAGGAAGAGCCCTCGCGGTGACCTGGTGTATGCGTTTGATGGCGTTGCGTGGTGGAATCGCGCGCCGATACGGCGGCGGACGGCCCGGCCGCAGGTGTGCGGACGCCGGGCAACGGCCCTACGCTCGGAATATGCCGGGAAGACGCCGTGCGCGGTCTCGCGTGGGAACAGGGGGAGCGCGGCCTGTTCGCCGGCGCGCGGCGTCCGTCCGGCTGTGGGCCGGCGCGGTGGCGGTGGCGCTGTGCGGCGTCGCCGCGGGAACTCCCGCCGCGGTGGCAGCCGGTGACCAGGATCTGACGCCGTTCTACCAGCAGCATCTCTCCTGGGAGCCGTGCGGCGGGGACGTGCGGAGCGGTGCGCAGAGCGGGGCCGCCACCGAGCCGCCCGGCTTCCGGGGCCGCCTGGAGTGCGCCCGGCTGACGGTGCCGCGGGACTACTCCGACCCCGGCCGCACCACGATGCAGATCCAGCTGACCCGGCTCAAGGCCACCGGCCCCGGCAAGCGGCTCGGCTCACTGGTGCTCAACCCCGGTGGGCCGGGTGCTTCCGGCGTCAACTACCTGATCGACAGCGGCAGCGCCTTCGCCCGGCTGGGGCAGCAATACGACATCGTCAGCTTCGATCCGCGCGGCACCGGCCACTCCGAACCCGTCTCCTGCGGCAGCACCCTCACCCCGCCCCCGTCCACCGGCGACAACAACAGCCTGGCCGACAAGGAGAAGCGCATCAACGACGCCTGCGGCCGCTACTCCGGCGGACTGCTGCCCCATGTCGGCACCCCCGACGCCGCCCGGGACATGGATGTGCTGCGCGCCGCGGTCCATGACGACAAGCTCAACTACCTCGGCTTCTCCTACGGCAGCAAGCTCGGCGCGGTCTACGCCCACGAATTCCCCGACAAGGCCGGCCGGATGGTGCTGGACAGCGTCGAGGACCCGACCAAGAACACCTGGCAGACCGCGGTGGCCCAGGCTCGCGGCTTCCAGCGGGCGCTGGACGACTTCGCCGCCGACTGCATCGCTTCCGCGGACTGCCCGCTGGGCACCGACCCGCACCAGGCGCAGCAGCAACTCCTGAGCTGGTACCGCCAGTTGAGCGACCGGCCGATGAAGGTGAACGGCGAGACGGTGGACGAGACCACCTATGTGTACGCCCTGCGGGAGGCCCTCTACAGCAGAAGCGCATGGCCGCAGCTGCGCCAGGCGCTGGCCCAGCTGCGGCGCGGGGACGCCTCGGGGATCCTCCGGCTGAGCGACAGCGGGGACAGCGGCGGCAGCGCCGCCCGGCTCCCGGCGCGGCAGGTCGGTCGGGACGCGCTACCGCCGCAGGACCAGCTGGCCCTGCGGGCGATCTCCTGCCGGGACACCTCGGAACGCTACGGCGCCGACGACTACCCGCGCGCGGAGCGCGAACTGACCAAGGCCTCCCCGCTCTTCGGCCCCGACATCGCCCCCACCCTGCTGGACTGCTACGACTGGCCGGTGGCCGGCGACGACTCCTCCCGCAATGTCTCGGCGCCGGGCGCGCCGCCCATGCTGCTCGTCGCCACCACCAACGATCCGGCGACGCCCTACCAGGGCGCGTTCGCCATGGCCCGGGCGCTGGACAACTCCAGTGTCGTGCTGACCTACCGGGGCGAGGGGCACGCCGCCTACACGACCGGCGACCCCTGCGTACAGACCCGCGTCGACGACTTCCTCCTCAACGGCACCCTGCCCGAGGCCCATACCTCCTGCGGCTGACCGGCCCGCCTCGCGGCGGGGCCGTGCACGCCGGCGGCGGGGGCTACTTGTAGTAGCGGGTGTCCTCCACATCGACGACGGGGGCGCCGGGGGAGGGCGGCTGAGTGCGCCGCCGCTTGAGGATGCTGACGTACGTGGCGAGGCCGATGATGCCGACGATCATCATGATGATGCCGACCAGGTCGAGGTTGATCCCGGCCATGTGCCAGTCCACCGCGAAGGTAAGGATCGCGCCCACTGCGAGCAGGCCGATGCACCCGCCGATACCCATGGTGTCAACCTCCATAACTCTCTTGGCAGAAATGCTCGTTGACCACCCGCGTACCCCGCGGTGGTCGGCTTATGTGCGGGAGCGGGGCGGGCTGCCCCGGCCGGGCTCAGCCGGCGCGGCGGCCGCCCCTGCCGGAGGTCTTCTTCGCCGCGGCCGTCTTCTTCGCGGAGGCCTTCCCTGCCGCGGCCTTGCCCTCGGCCGGCTTCTTCGCCGCGGTCTTGCGGGCGGCGCTCTTCTTCGTGCCGCGACCGGATCCGGCGGCGCCCCGGGCGGGTTCGGCGTCCTCGTCCTCGCCGCGCGACCTGCGGGCCGCGCGCACACTGTCCTGCAGGGCCGCCATCAGGTCCATCACCTGGCCGGCGGGCTGCTCCTCGCCGGTGTCGAAGTGCGGTTCACGATGCGCCAGCTTCGCCGCCACGATCTCTTCGAGCGCCTCGCGGTAGTGGTCGTGCACATCGTCCTCGGACAGCTCGCCGAAGGAGTCCATCAGTGTCTCGGCGGCTTCCACCTCGTTGGCGTGGACCTCCACCGGCCGCTCGGGCAGCACCCCGTCCATCGGGCGGATCTGATGCGGCCACAGCAGCACCTGCATCACCAGCGCGCCCGCCATCGGCCGGATCATGGCGAGCGTCTCCCGCCCGTGCAGCGCGATCTTGCCGAGGCCGACGCGCTGATGGCGCTCCATCGCCTCCCGCAGCAGCACATAGGGCTTGGCCGCGGCGGGGCTGTCGATGCCCAGGTAGTAGCCCTTGCCCATCTGCAGCGGGTCGATGTCGCCGCCCGCCACGAAGGCCAGGATCGTCAGGGTCTTCGCGGTCGGCAGCGGCAGCGCGTCCAGGTCCTCGTCGCTCAGCGGGACGACCGTGTCGCCGTCGCCGGGCCGGTAGCCCCGGCCGATCTCGTCCGGCGTGATCTCCACGCCCTCCAGCGAGCACACGGGCTGATTGCGCACCCGGCCGCCGTCCGCGGTGTGGATCCGCACGAAGCTGACGGACGTGGAGCTGTCCGTGGCGTTGTACGCCGCGACCGGGATCGTGACCAGGCCGAAGCTGATGGAGAACTTCGCCGTGGGGCGCATGGGGCCGCCTTCGTCGGAGCCATTCGGATCCATGCTAGGCGGGGCGGCCGCAGCCGACATCCGCTGCCGTACGGGGTGTGCCGAACGGGTGGCGGCCGCCCGGGCCCGACCCCGCGGAGGCGGTCCGTCCGCTCAACCGGCCTCGGCCCGGACCCGGCCCGAGCGGACCGCCGCCACCAGCGCCTGGTGGTCGCGCGCGTTCTGGTCCGCGTAGCGCTCCGCGAACCGCGCCAGCGCCTCGTCGAAGACCGTCCCCGAGCCGAGGTACGCGCCGATCGCGATCCGGTCGCCCGACCTGGCGTGGGCGCGGGCCAGCGTGCCGCCGCAGCGCACCGCGAACCGCCGCATCCCCACCGGCACCATCTCGTCCGTCTGGACGATGCCCTTCCAGTCGCGCAGCTGGCGCACGTAGAAATCGCGGGGCCGCCCGTCGATGCCGGTGGTCTGCCGCCAGCCGAGGAAGATGTCGCTGGCGGCCTGCATCAGCCGCTGGCCCTCCGCGACCCGGGCCCCCTGGTTGTCATGACGGCTCGGCCCGGCGTACGGGGCGAGCGCCGACTCGCCGGCCTCCTTGGCCTGGAGCAGCAGCGGGTCGCCGGAGTCCCTGCCGAGCAGCAGCATGATCCAGCAGCGGGTGCCGACGCTGCCGACGCCGACGACCTTGCGGGCCATGTCGACGACGCGGTACTGCTCCAGGAGCCTGCGGTGATCCGCGCGCAGACTGCGGCCGTAGCCGGTGACGAGATCCTCCAGGGTGCCGGCCAGGCGCTCCCCCTCGGCGCCCGGCAGCAGCTCGCGCACCGGCACGATCAGCGGCGGATCCGCGGCGATCCGCACCTCGTCGCCGCTGCGCCGGGTCAGCTTGCGGAAGGCTTGCAGGGTGTCGTGCGCGAGGGCGTCCCCGATCATCCGGGACAGGCCCGCACGGCCCCTGGCGCCCAGCTCACCGGCCTCCTCGGCCGCGACCTCGGCCATCTCGTCGTGCGCGTACCAGACGTCCAGGGTCCGCATCGTGGCGTACCGGCGCATCTGCTCGCGGTAGGAAGCCCCGACGGCCCGCAGGATGCCGGCCCGCTCCGGCTCGCTGAAGCCGTTCTGGCGGCCCGCGATGGCGAAGCTGGCCGCCAGTCGTTTGACGTCCCACTCCCAGGGACCGGGCAGGGTCTCGTCGAAGTCGTTGATGTCGAACATCAGATGGCGCTCGGGGGAGGCCAGCAGCCGGAAATTCAGCAGATGGGCATCCCCGCACAGCTGGGTCGTCAGCCCCGTCGACGGTGTCGTGGCCAGATCCGCGGCCATGAGGGCGGCCGCGCCCCGGTAGAACCGGAACGGCGACTCCAGCATCCGCCCGTAGCGCAGCGGCACCAACTCCGGCAGCCGGAGGGCCGATTGCCGCTCGATCAGATCCACCGGGTCGGCACGGTCCGGTGCCGGACTGAACTCCTCATGACGCGAGCGGGGCACTTCGGTGCGAAGTGCCCTGCCCGCGTCCGCGCGTTCTTGCGCGGTGGGTCCGGAGGCCATGGGAGGCGCCGGGCCGGCTCAGACGGCGACGGCGTGGCGGTGGTCTCCGGCACACAGCGCCCAGATGATGAAGATGTCGATGGCGAGCACCACGATCGCCCAGAACGGGTAGTGCGGGATCCACAGGAAGTTCGCCAGCGCGCTGAGACCCGCGAGGATCACACCGACCACCCGCGCCCAGGACGCGCCGCTGCTCAGCAGCGCGATGCCGGCGAGCAGGATGACGAGGCCGAGGATGAGATGGATCCAGCCCCATCCGGTGAGGTTGAAGGAGAACACGTAGTTCGTCGTGGTGACGAAGACGTTGTCCTTGGCGATGGCGGAGATGCCCTCCAGGAGGGTCATCGCGCCACCGAAGATCATCAGGACCGCGGCGAACGCGGTCCAACCGCCCACAGTCTGCTTCCGAGAGGCCATGGGTCACTCCTCTGCTTGAGAAACCTGGCCGTGTCCACACCGGACCCGCCGGTGATCACGTTGTGAGACCACGGTTCCACAGGTCCGCCGCACCCGCATGTCAGGGACGTTCGCCGGCCTGCAGCACGCCCGCGACCGCAAAGCACAGCGCGCCCGTGAGGGTCCCCCAATTGGCGACGGCGACGTTCACCAGGCTGCCGGTCGCGGGCCGGCTGAAGGCCGCCAGCGCGGACACCATGAACAGCGCCGAACCGAGCTGGTTGACCGCGACGATCCACCAGCCGAGGCTGCGCCCGTGGAGGCACGGCCGGCCGTGGCAGACCTCGATGACCGCCAGATGCCCCGAGACGAGGAACAGCGCGCAGCCGATCATGTCGGGCGTCCAGATCAGCCGGTTCGACTGCCGTGCCGTGAGCCCCTGGAGGAACGAGTCCAGCAGATTGACGCCGAACACCAGCGTCCCCTGGAACAGCAGAAAGGTGCTCAGCCAGTCCACCCGGCCGGGCTCGTAGCTCCACCACCGGAACGCGGGCGTGGTCAGCTCACCCGCCGTACCCTCCCGGCGCGGCGCGTTGACCGTCTGGACCAGCGAGGCGTAGCCGCCCAGGGTGAAGAAGACGCCGCCGACGAAGTAGACCGAGGCGCTCACCGTCGGGCCCGCGGTGCTGAACTGGGCGAGCGCCGCACCGACGGCGAAGAGGAGGCCGCCGACCGTGAAGGAGGCCGCGGCCACGCCGTTGAGCCTGCGCAGCCGCGTCAGGGCCACGGCGTCCGCACGCCGCACCCCGCTCTCGCCACCACCGGCGGGGCGCACCGCGAGCGTCCCGCGCTTGCGGGCCGCCCGGGACTCCCAGACGGCGGTGCCGCCCTCCGCCAGACGCCAGGTCAGCCGGGTGATGAACGGTCCCGCACCCTCGGCGCGCTCCTCGGAATGCCCCACCCGCCGAGGTTAACCACGCCGGGCGCGAATGCCCGGCCGCGTCAGGCCGTGTCCACCAGACGGGCCAGATGGGCCAGCGCCAGCGCGTAGCCGTTAGCCCCCGCCCCGCAGATCACCGTGTCGGCGACCGCGGAGACATACGAGAAGTGCCGGAACTCCTCCCGCCGGTGGATGTTCGACAGATGCACCTCGACGATCGGGACGTCCGCCGCGGCCAGCGCGTCGCGCAGGGCCACCGAGGTGTGGCTGTAGCCGGCCGGGTTGATCACGATCCCGCGGTGCGCGGTCCGTGCCTCCTGCACGGCGTCGATGAGGACGCCCTCGTGGTTGCTCTGCCGCACATCGGCGCGCAGCCCGTGCGCGGCGGCGGTGCGGTGGCACAGCGCCTCGATGTCGGCGAAGGTGTCCCGCCCGTAGATCTCGGGCTCACGCAGCCCGAGCAGATTGAGATTGGGCCCGTTGAGGACCAGGACGGGGACGGCGGAGGCGTGGTCGGCGTCCGGGTTCGGCATCTTCTCTCCCGTGCAGAGGTGCGCGGTGCGCGCCCGGCGTCTGTAGGAACCGGTGGGTTCATTGTGCGGGACGCCGCGGCCGGCCCGGCCCACGGGCCGGTACCGGCCGCCGTCGGGAGCCGGTTCAGCGCCGGCCGGTGCCACCGCCCGGCCGACGGGAGCACAGGGCGGTGCCCGGCGCGGGCAGCGGATCGGGCGCGGGGCCGGGCTGCGGGCCCGGCGTCGGCGGCGCGGGGGTCGGCGGGACCGGGTCCGGTTCGGGGCGCGGCACCGGCGGCGGCACCGGATCGGGACCGGGGGCGGGGGCCGGGCCGGGAGTCGGGCCCGGGGTGGGGCCGGGCGGCCCGGGGCCCGGACCCGGAGTGGGCGGAACGGGATCCGGACGAGGGGTGGCCAACTGTCCTGTGTGCGCTCGCACCGTCATCTGCTCCTCACGGTCGCTGCTGGGCGGACGGGCGCCGGGCGCTCCCTCCGCGCGGGACTGCCGGTCTCCTTGCCGGTCCGGCGCCGACCATGCGCACGGCCGCGCACGGACCGTATCCGTGCCCACTCTGCGACGGACCGCGGGACTTGGCGACACCGGCGGCACCCGGGTGCCGCCGGACGCGCCCGACGCGCCCCGGACACGCCCCCGGACGCGGGAGAGCGGCGGCGGCACCTTGCGCCCCCTGGAGCAGTGGCCGTTTCCCGTGCGGCGCATCGGGGAGGGTGAGCGCGGACGCACCGACCGCAGCGACGGAGGCATGGCGTGGCCGGCACTCTCCCCCTCGACCCACCCCTCGACGTCCCCCTCGGCCCCGACGGCCCCCGCGGGACCGCGCCGTGAGCGCCCGCGGCGGGCAGCGGGCGCTGGCGCACGCCCTGCTGGAGCGGCACGGCGAGACCGTCGCCGCCCGGAGCGGGATCCGGCTGGCCAACACCCCGCAGCCGCTGTACCAGCTGCTGGTGCTGGCGGGGCTGCTCAGCGCGCCCATCCGCGCGTCCGTGGCGGTGGCGGCCGCCCGTGCGCTGTTCGACGCGGGACTGCGCACCCCGCGGCGGATGGCCGCGGCGACCTGGCAGCAGCGGGTCGACGCCCTGGGCGAGGGCGGCTACCGGCGCTACGACGAGCGCACCGCCACCCAGCTCGGTGACGGCGCCACGCTGCTGCTGGACACCTGCGGCGGCGACCTGCGGCGGATGCGGGAGGCGGCCGGCGGTGAGGCCACCGCGCTGCGCCGGGAACTGCAGAAGGTCCCGGGGCTGGGGCCGACGGGCTCGCACATCTTCCTGCGGGAGGTGCAGGGCGTCTGGCCGGAGTTCGCCCCGTACCTCGATGCCAAGGCCGTCCAGGGCGCGGAGCGGCTGGGCCTGCCCGGCGACCCCCGGCGGCTGGCGCGCCTGGTCGGGGCGGACCGGACCGCCGCCTTCGCCTCCGGGCTGGTGCGCGCGGCACTGGACCGGTCCGTCGCCGAGGACGTCCGGGAGGCGGCGGGCGCCTGAACCGGCGCCGGGTCAGCCGCTCCAGGTCCAGTCCGCGACCTCCGGGAGGTCGGTGCCGTGCTCCCGGATCCAGGCGTGATGACGGGTGCGGGCGTCGGCCATCTCCTGCCGCAGCGCGACGGCGCGCACCCCGAGGCCGGGCACCCGGTCCACCACGTCCATCACCAGCCGGAAGCGGTCCAGGTCGTTGCGGACGACCATGTCGAAGGGCGTGGTGGTGGTGCCCTCCTCCTTGTAGCCGTGCACATGCAGGTTCTCGTGGCCCGCGCGCCGGTAGCCGAGCCGGTGGATCAGCCACGGATAGCCGTGGTAGGCGAAGATGACGGGCTTGTCGCGGGTGAACAGGGCGTCGTACTCGGCATCCGGCATGCCGTGCGGGTGCTCCCCGGGCGTCAGCAGCCGGGCCATGTCGACGACGTTGACCACCCGCACCGCCAGTTCCGGCAGCCGGCTCCGCAGCAGGGCGGCCGCCGCCAACGTCTCCTGGGTGGGCACGTCCCCCGCGCAGGCCAGCACCACGTCCGGCGGACTGCTGCCGTCCTCGGTGCCCGCCCACTCCCAGGCGCCGGCGCCGCGTGCGCAGTGGGCGCGGGCCTCGTCGAGGGTGAGCCAGTCGAAGCTCGGCTGCTTGCCGGCCACGATCACATTGACGTAGTCGCGGCTGCGCAGCGCATGGTCGGCCACCGCGAGCAGGGTGTTGGCGTCCGGCGGCAGATAGACCCGGACCACCTCCGGGCTCTTGTTGAGGATGTGGTCGACGAAACCGGGGTCCTGGTGCGAGAAGCCGTTGTGGTCCTGCCGCCAGACGTGTGAGGTCAGCAGGTAGTTCAGTGAGGCGACGGGACGCCGCCAGGGCAGCCGGCGGCACGTCCGCAGCCACTTGATGTGCTGGTTGACCATCGAGTCGACGATGTGCGCGAACGCCTCGTAGCTGGAGAACAGCCCGTGCCGGCCGGTGAGGAGGTAGCCCTCCAGCCAGCCCTGGCACAGGTGCTCCGAGAGCACCTCCATGACCCGCCCGTCGCGGGCGAGATGCTCATCGGTGCCGAGACGCTCGGCCTGCCAGGCCTTGCCGGTGGCCTCGTACAGGGCCTCCAGCCGGTTCGAGGCGGTCTCGTCGGGGCCCACGACGCGGAAGTCGCGGCGCTGCGCGGTCGCCTCCATGACGGCTTCGAGCAGCCCGCCCAGCACCCGGGTCGGCTCGTGCAGCGCACTGCCGCGCGCCGTGACCTCCACCGCGAAGCGCTCCAGCGGCGGCAGGGGCAGCTCCCGCAGCAGCACACCCCCGTTGGCGTGCGGCGAGGCACCCAGCCGGCGCGGGCCCTCCGGCACGCAGGCCAGCACCTCCGGACGCGGCCGGCCCCCGGCGTCGAACAGCTCGTCCGGACGGTAGGAGCGCAGCCACTCCTCCAGCTGCCGCAGATGCCCGCTGTCCTCCCGAACACCGGGCAGCGGGACCTGGTGGGCGCGCCAGGTGCCCTCGACGGGCTGCCCGTCGACCTCGTGCGGACCGGTCCAGCCCTTGGGGGTGCGCAGCACGATCACCGGCCATCGGGCGCGCTCCGAGGCGCCTTCCGTGCGGGCCCGTCGCTGGATGTCGGCGATGCGGTCCAGGGCTTCGTCCATGGTGGCGGCCAGCGCCTGGTGGACCGCCGCCGGGTCGTCGCCGGTGACGTGGAGGGGCTCGTGACCGTAGCCGCGCAGCAGATCGTCCAGCTCCTCCTGCGGGATCCGGGCGAGCACCGCCGGATTGGCGATCTTGTAGCCGTTGAGGTGCAGGATCGGCAGCACCGCGCCGTCGTGTACCGGGTCCAGGAACTTCGTGGCGTGCCAGGACGCGGCGAGCGGCCCGGTCTCCGCCTCGCCGTCGCCGACCACGCAGGCCACCAGCAGCTCCGGGTTGTCGAACGCCGCGCCGTAGGCATGGGTGAGGGAGTAGCCCAGCTCGCCGCCCTCGTGGATCGAGCCCGGGGTCTCCGGGGCGACATGGCTGGGGATCCCGCCGGGGAAGGAGAACTGCCGGAACAGCCGGGCCATCCCGGCCTCGTCCCGGGTGACATCGGGGTAGGTCTCGGCGTACGTGCCGTCCAGCCAGGAGTTGGCCACCACGGCGGGGCCGCCGTGCCCCGGCCCCCAGACACACAGGGCGTCCAGCCCGCGGGCCTTGATGACGCGGTTGAGATGGGTGTGCACGAGGTTCAGACCGGGCGAGGTGCCCCAGTGGCCCAGCAGCCGCGGCTTGATGTGCTCGGGCCGCAGCGGGACGGTCAGCAGCGGGTTGGCCATCAGATAGATCTGTCCGACGGCCAGATAGTTGGCGGCCCGCCAGTGGGCGTCGAGGGCGTGCAGCTCCTCGGCGCCGAGGGGGCCCGGGGCGGTGTCTGCCGTGCCTGCTGCGGGATCCGCGTCCGGCATGCTGGGTCTCCTGATCGTGGTGGGTGCGAGGGGCGTTCACCGGCGGCACGGTGCGTGTGCCCACGTATCGGGCACTTCATGGGTGGACGGGGCATGGGTGGACGGGGCATGGGCGGACGGGCCGAGGGACCGGGCGCGGCACAGCGCGCGGGCCCCGCGTCCGGCGGACGGACACCCCTCGCCGCCCGCTCCGCGAGCCGTGCCGCGCGGGCGATCGGGAACGGCGGATCAGTCGGGCGGCTCGGCGGCCGGGTCGTCGTCCGGCTTCGAGCCGGGCGATTCGTCCGGGCCGGGGGCCGGGCCGGGGGCGGGCGCCGGTTCGTCCGGTTCCGGTCCGGCCGGGGCCGGGTCCCGCGGCACCGGCTCCGGCTCGCTCGGCACCGGCCCCGGTCCGTCGGGTTCCCGTGCGGTGGTCACGGCGGCAGCGCTCATCAGGGTCATGCTCCTCTCCTTCCCCACCATCGTCCGCCGGACGGCGGCCGTCGGCCCGTTCAGGAGGGATCGGCGCGCTCAGTACACGTCACGCACATACCGCTTGTCGGCGGCGAGCTGTTTCACATAGCCGGTGGCCGCCTCCTCGGTCAGGCCGCCGTGCGCCACGGCGATGTCCCGCAGCGCGCGGTCGACGTCCCTGGCCATCCGGGACGCGTCGCCGCAGACGTAGAAGTGGGCGCCGTCCTGGAGCCAGGACCACAGCCGGCCGCCCTGCTCACGCATCCGGTCCTGGACGTAGATCTTGGCGCGCTGATCGCGGGAGAAGGCGGTGTCCAGACGGGTGAGCAGCCCCTCCCGGCGCAGTTCGCCGAGGGCCTCCTCGTGGTGGAAGTCGCCGGCGCGGTGCTGCTCGCCGAAGAAGAGCCAGTTGGGGGCGCGGTGGCCGCGGGCCCGGCGCTCCGCCAGGAAGCCGAGGAAGGGTGCCACACCGGTGCCGGGGCCCACCATCACCATCGGGGTCGCCGGATCGGCCGGCGGACGGAACCGCTCGGTGCGCCGGACGAACACCGGCACCGGGCTGTCCGGCCCGGCATCGGCCAGAAAGGTGGAGGCCACGCCCTTGCGGGGGCGGCCCAGGCGGTTCTCGAAGCGGACCACGGAGACCGTCAGACGCAGCAGGGCGGGGTCGGTCAGCGGGCTCGACGAGATGGAGTACAGCCGGGGCTGCAGACGGGGGAGGAGGGCGGCCCAGTCCGCCGCGTCGGCCCGTACCGGGTGTTCGGCGAGGACGTCGACGGCCTGCCGGCTCCAGGTCCACCGGTCCAGCTCACCGCGGTTGCCAGGCCGCAGCAGCTTCTTGAGGGCCCGGTCACCGGTGCGTTCGGCGACCAGGCGGAGCAGGGCGGGGGTGATCCGGGTGAGATCCAGATGGCGGTGCAGGGCCTCCTCCAGCGGCACCGCGCCCGGGCCGGGCAGCTCGACGGTGGCGGCGGGATCGGCACCGGTGACGGACAGCCACTCCGCGACCAGATCCGGGCAGTTGTGCGGCAGCACGCCGAGCGCGTCGCCCGCCGCGTAGTCCAGCGGGGTGCCGTCGCCGTCGCGGGTGTCGAAGGTGAACTCCCGCACCTCCTTGGCGGACCCGTCCCGGCTCAGCAGCCGGTTGCCGACGAGACGGGCGGTGACGGGGACGGGCTTGGCGGGTCCGGCGGCCGGTGCGGGAGGGGGAGCAGGGGAAGGAGGGGGAGCCGGGGCGGCCTCCGTCGAGGGTGCCGTGACGCCCGGTGCCGTCCCGTCCGGCCCCGCCCCCGCCGTCCCCGGGCCGTCCGCCAGGGCCGTGAGCACCTGCTCCAGCCACCGCCCGGCCGGCGCCTCGTAGTCCGGTTCGCAGTCGGTGCGCGGCACCAGCCGCCGCGCACCGAGTGCGGCGAGCCGGGCGTCGAGCCGCCGGCCGTGCCCGCAGAAGTCGTCGTAGGAGGAGTCGCCCAGCGCGAGCACGGAGTAGCGCACGCCCTCCAGCCGCGGGGTGTCCGGCGCGTTGAGGGTCTCCCAGAAGTCCGAGCCGTTGTCGGGGGCGTCGCCGTCGCCGAAGGTGCTGGTGACCAGGAGCAGATCGGCGCCGTGCGGCAGGGCGGCCGGCGCGGTGTCGGCCATGCTCAGCAACCTCGCCGTCCGCCCGCTGCCGTGGAGCCGGCGGGCCGCGTCGGCGGCGACCTCCTCCGCATTGCCGGTCTGCGAGGCCCACAGGACGACGACCGCCGGGTCCGCCGCGTCACCGGACGCCGCGGCGGGCGCCTCCGCCGTACCTGCGAGCGGCGGGGCCTGCGGGTGGCGCGAGAACATCCCGGCCAGCACGCCGTTGACCCACAGTGCGGTGTCCGGGTCGAAGGGCGCCCCGGCCGGCAGCACCGGGGTGCCGGCGGCGGGCGCGGAGTCCAGGCCGGTCAGGAAGCCGGACAGATAGCGGCGTTCCCGCGCGGCCAGCACCGGCGGCGCGGACCCGGCGAGCGGGAACACCCCGGCCAGCGCCGCCACCGCCGCACCGCCGCCGGGCCCCGGGAAGGCGTCCTCGCGCGCGCTCCCGCCGACCGGGGCCGCCGCCCCCTGCCCGGCGCCCGTCTCGCCCGCGACCTTGGCCAGGGACACCGCGCACGCCTTGAACTCGGGCTGGAAGGAGACCGGATCGACCGCGTCATGGGTGACCGCGTTGACGCTGAGGTACTCGCCGAACAGATCGTTCCAGTGGAACGGCGCGAAGCAGTCGCCGGGCCGCACCCGGTCGGTGGGCACGGCGGGCAGCACCGCCCGGCCGCGCCGCGAGGCGACCTCCACCATGTCGCCCTCCGCCACTCCCAGCGCCCGGGCGTCCGCCGGGTGGATCTCGACGAAGGGTCCCGGGTTCAGCTTGTTCAGCTTGGCGACCGTGCCGGTCTTGGTGAGGGTGTGCCACTGGTGCGGCACACGGCCGGTGTTGAGAAGGAACGGGTAGTCGTCGTCGGGCAGCTCGGCCGCCGGGAGGTGCGGACGGGCGAAGAACACCGCCCGGCCGGACGCGGTGGGGAAGGACAGCCGGGGGCGGCCGCCGTCCGGCCGCTCGTCCAGGGGCCGGCCGGCGCCGTCGCCGAGGTAGCGCACCGGGTTGCGGTCGGGCCCCGAGGCGGTGGCGCAGGGCCACTGCACGGGGGTGCGCCGCAGCCGCTCGTAGGTCACCCCGCGCAGGTCGTAGCCGGTCCGCGGATTCCAGGCGCGCTTGATCTCCTCGAATATCTCCTCGGCGCTGCCGTAGCGGAAGGCGTCCTCGTAGCCCATCGCGCGGGCCACCTCGGCGATGATCCGCCAGTCCGGCCAGGCCTCGCCCGGTGCGTCGGCGGCCTGCCGCACCAGCGTCAGCGTGCGCTCGGAGTTGACCATCACGCCCTCGGACTCGGACCACATGGCGGCGGGCAGCACCACATCGGCGTACGCGGTGGTCTCGGTCTCCGCGAACACGTCCTGGACGATGACCAGTTCCGCGGCCTCCAGCCCCTCGATGACGGTGCGGCGGTTGGCGACCGAGGCGACGGGGTTGGTGCCGATGATCCAGCACGCCCGGATCTCCCCGTCGGCCATCCGCCGGAACATCTCGACGGTGCCCCGGCCCGGCTCGTCCGACCGCAGCGTGCCCGGCTCCAGCCCCCACAGCTCCTCGGTGAAGGCCCGGTCGGCGGGTACCAGTGCCGACCGCTGACCGGGCAGGCCCGGCCCCATGTAGCCCATCTCCCGCCCGCCCATCGCGTTGGGCTGGCCGGTGAGGGAGAACGGGCCGCAGCCGGGGCGGCAGATCGCCCCGGTCGCCAGATGCAGATTGATCAGGGCATTGGTGTTCCAGGTGCCGTGGGTGCTCTGGTTCAGGCCCATGGTCCAGCAGCTCATCCAGGCGTCCGCCGCGCCGATCCACTCGGCGGCCCGGCGCAGGTCCGCCTCCGGGATCCCGGTCAGCTCCGCGACCCTCGCGGGCGGATAGTCCCGGAGGAACTCCGGCATCGCCGCCCAGCCCTCGGTGTGCTCGGCGATGAACTCCGTATCGAGCCGGCCGTCGGCCGCCAGCAGGTGCAGCAGGCCGTTCAGCAGCGCCAGATCCGTCCCCGGCGCGATCTGCAGGA
Source organism: Streptomyces kronopolitis (assembly GCF_014646275.1). Classification (GTDB taxonomy): domain Bacteria; phylum Actinomycetota; class Actinomycetes; order Streptomycetales; family Streptomycetaceae; genus Streptomyces; species Streptomyces kronopolitis. Next base: position 52,256 of record NZ_BMND01000005.1, on the reverse strand, counting down.
ACAGGTCGGCCTTGGCCGCGGTGGCGGTGCGCCGCGGATCGACCACGATCAGCTTGGCGCCCGCCTTCATCCGCTCCCGCATCCGCAGGAAGAGGATCGGGTGGCAGTCGGCCATGTTGGCGCCGATGACGAAGAAGACATCGGCGTGCGCGAAGTCGTCGTACGAGCCGGGCGGGCCGTCCGCGCCCAGCGACAGCTGGTAGCCGCTGCCCGCACTGGCCATGCACAGCCGGGAGTTGGACTCGATGTGGCGGGTGCGGACGAAGCCCTTGGCGAGCTTGTTCGCCAGGTACTGCGCCTCCAGCGTCATCTGCCCCGAGACGTAGAGCGCGAAGGCGTCCGGGCCGTGCGTGTCGACGATCTCCCGCAGTCGGGCGGCGGTCCGCCGCACGGCGCTCGCCATCGGCTCGGCGGCCGGCTCGTCGCCGCGGTCCGCGCGCACCAGGGCCCGCGACAGCCGGCCCGGCGCCGCGAACAGCTCGGCGCTGGTGGCGCCCTTGGTGCACAGCCGGCCGCCGTTCGACGGATGGTCCTTGCCGCCGGTCGCCCCGCGGACCGTGCGCCGCCCGTCCGCGTCCGTCGCCACGTTCAGCACGACCCCGCACCCGACCCCGCAGTACGTGCAGGCCGTCCGCACCTGCGACATGGTCTCGGCCGGCGGTTCCGGAGCGGTCACGGACGGTCCCCTTCGTGGTCGGCTGCTGCGCTTGCGACCCTACGAACGGCCCGTTAACCGGGTGTCACGGCAAGCGCGCACCCGTCGTTACGGCGACCACACAGCGGCCGGCGGCGCTCCGTGAGCACCGCCGGCCGGCCTCGCTCAGGACAGCAGCTCGCCCAGCGGCACGTCCGGATCGGCGAGCCGCTCCGGGTCCACCGGCCGCCCGCTCGCCACCAGCTCCTTGATCCAGTCGGTGACGTCCCAGACGTTGACGTTCATCCCGGCCAGCACCCGCCCGCCGGAGAGCCAGAAGGCGACGAACTCCCGGGTCTTGGTGTCCCCGCGGAAGACGACCCGGTCATAGCCGTCCGGCGCGACGTATCCGGTGTACTCCATGCCCAGGTCGTACTGGTCGGTGAAGAAGTACGGCAGCCGGTCGTAGCGCACGTCCTGGCCGAGCATGGCCCGGGCCGCGGTCTGCGGCTGGTTCAGCGCGTTGGCCCAGTGCTCGACGCGCAGGTGCCGGTCCAGCACGGGGTGGTAGGCGCGGGCCACGTCGCCGGCCGCGTGGATGTCCGGGTCGGAGGAGCGCAGCCGCTCGTCCACGACGACGCCGTCGTCCACCCGGAGCCCGGCCGCCGCGGCCGCCTCGGTGTTGGGGGTGATCCCGACGCCGACGATGACCGCGTCGGCCGCGATCCGGGTGCCGTCGGCCAGCCGGACCCCGTCCGCCGTGCCGCCGTTGCCGGTGATCTCCGTGATCCGGGTGCCGCAGCGCAGATCGACGCCGTGCTCGGTGTGCAGCGCGGCGAAGACCTCGGCGGCCTCGCGGCCCAGCACCCGCAGCAGGGGCAGCTTGGCGGCCTCCAGGACGGTCACCGCGACCCCGGCGGCGCGGGCGGCCGCCGTGGTCTCCAGGCCGATCCAGCCGGCGCCGATCACCACGATCCGGGCGGCGGAGCGGAAGACCTCCTTGAGCCGGTCGCTGTCGGCCAGGCGCCGCAGGTAGTGCACCCCGTCGAGGTTCGCGCCGGGCACCGGCAGCGGGCGCGGGGTGGAGCCGGTGGCCAGCAGCAGCTTGGCGTAGCCCAGCCGGCTGCCGTCGGCGAGGGCCACCTCGTGGCCGGCCGGGTCGAGGGCGGTGACGGCGTTGCCCAGCCGCAGCTCGACATCGTGCTCGGCGTACCACCCGGCCGGATGGACGTAGGCCTTCTCCCGCTCGGCGGTGCCCAGCAGATAGCCCTTGGACAGCGGCGGCCGCTCGTAGGGCCGCTCCTGTTCGTCGCCCAGCAGCACCACCGGGCCCTCGAAGCCTTCCGCGCGCAGCGTCTCCGCGGCCTTCGCGCCGGCCAGTCCCGCTCCGGCGATCACAAACGCTGTGTTCTGGGCCATGTCGCGCTCAGCTCCCTCGGATGATCGGTTACCCGACATCAGTTACCCGTCCCGCGCCCGGACAGGTACCGCCGAAGGTGTGGCAACGGGCCCCGGCCGACGCCGCCCCGTGGACGCCGCCGGCGGGGGCCCGCGCCACTCCGCGCAACACTGGGCGCCGCGAACCGGCCGCGGCACACGGCCGGTTCGCGACGCCCAGGGCCGTGCTAGCGCACTCCCGCCGTCCGCTCCAGATGGCCGCGCAGCGCACGCGCCGCCAGATCGCGGTCCTCGCCCAGCACGAAGGCCGTGACCCCGTCCGCGCGCCACTCGGCCCGGCGCTCCGGCGTGGTGGACATCGCGCAGAACGGGACGCCGTGCCGGCCGCAGGCCTCGCGCAGGGTGCGCACCGCCTCCCGCACCCGGGGGTGGCGGACCTCCCAGGGGACGCCGTAGGACTGCGAGAGGTCGCCCGGGCCGGGCAGGACCAGATCGACGCCGCCGGGAGCGAGGATCTCGTCGATCGCCTCGATGCCCTCGGCGTCCTCCAGCAGCGCGATGACCATGATCTCCGCGTTGGCCCGGCGGAGGTACTCGGCCGGGTCGATCCGCCCGAAGCCGGGCCCGCGCCCGCCGTTGAGCGAGCGCATGCCCTCGGGCGCGTACCGGGCGGCGCGGATCGTCGCGTCGATGTCCGCGCGCCCGCGCACATGCGGGACGACGACGCCCATCGCCCCGGCGTCCAGGGCGCGCAGCACGGCGCCGGGATCGCTCTCGGGGACCCGGACGAACGGGGTGAGCCCGGTCGTCTCGGCCGCCCGGATCAGGTTCTCCAACTGCTGCGGGCCGACGAGGGTGTGCTCGGTGTCCAGGATGACGAAGTCATAGCCGGCGCAGCCGATCATCTCCACCACGGCCGGCTCGGGCAGCGTGCCGAACAGCCCGTGCACCTCCTCGCCCGCGGCCAGCCTGCGCCGGACCTCGTTGGGACGGAGCATCTCAGCCGGTCCCTTCCGCGCCGGGCTCCGCGGCGTCCAGGAAGTGGAAGCCGGGGCGCGGGTGCATCAGGAAGTCGTGGTGCGAGATGTTCCAGGCGTAGGCGCCGGCGACCCCGAACACCAGCCGGTCGCCGGCCCGCAGCCCCGGCGCCGGGACCGCGCGGGCCAGCACGTCCTTGGGGGTGCACAGCTGCCCGGTGACGGTGACCAGGCCGCCGCGCGCCGCCGACCGCGGCCAGGGGTGCGGCCACGGCGCGTCGGACTCCACCACCGTGCAGGGCTGGTCGTGGCCCTTGGTCGCGGGGGTGCGCAGATGGTGGGTGCCGCCGCGGACCACGGCGAACTCCTCGCCGTGGCTGTGCTTGACGTCCAGCACCTCGGTGGCGTACCAGCCGCAGTACGCGGTCAGTGCCCGCCCCGGCTCGATGCGCAGGGTGAGGCCGGGGTGGGCGGCGGCGAGCCGGTCCAGGCCCGCGCCGAACGCGGCCCAGTCGAAACGCTGCTCCGGGGCGGCGTAGTCGACGGCCATCCCGCCGCCGATGGTCACCTCGGACAGCGCGACGCGGTGCCGCTCGGCCAGCGCGGCGGCCCAGGCCACGACGGCCTCGGACACCGCGAGCTGCTCGGGCGCCGCCAGGCCGCTGGCCAAGTGGGCGTGGATGCCGCGCAGTTCGAGCTGCGGGTATCTGCCGTCGGTGAGCAGCGTGACGACCTCGTCCGCCTGGTCCGGGTCGAGCCCGAACGGCGTCGGGCGGCCGCCCATCGCCAGCGAACTGCCGTCCAGCGAGCCGTCGTCGACCGGCAGGTTGAAGCGCGCCAGCACCGCGATCCGGCGCTCGGGCACATGGCGGGCGGCCAGGCTCGCGAGCATGTGCAGCTCGTAGACGCTCTCCACGTGGAAGCGCGCCACGCCGATCTCCAGCGCCCGCACGATCTCCGCGGGCGTCTTGCCCGGCCCGCCGAAGGCCAGCGGGGCGTCGGGTACGGCCTTGCCGACATGGGCCAGCTCGCCGCCCGAGGAGACCTCGTAGCCGTCCACGTACGGGCGCAGCGCCGCCAGCAGTTCCGGCTCCGGGTTGGCCTTGGCCGCGTAGTACAGCTCGACGCGGGCGGGCAGCGCGGCCCGCACCTCGGCCAGATGCGCGCGCAGGGCCGGCAGGTCGTAGACGTAGGCGGGCAGTTCCTCGGCCGCCAGGGACCGGACGCGGTCGCGGACGGCGGGGGGCAGGGCGGGGCTCGGGGTGGTCATCGGGCGCTCCAGGGGGTGGTGTCGTCGCTGCGGGAGGCGCCCGACAGCACGGCCTCGGCCAGCGGGGAGGGCAGGCGCACATAGCCGGCCTCGCGGTCGGCCTTGCGCTCCCAGCGGGTGAGCAGATTGGCCTTGGCAGGCAGCGGGACCCCGGCCAGCAGGGCGGCCAGCCGCGGCGGGCAGCCGAAGCGGTCCGCGTGGGTCTGCAGGGTGCGGCGGACCTGCGCCCACAGCTCGGTCTCGGTGTCCGGGTGCAGATCGGCGAGCGCGGCGAGCATCTCGGCGACATGGTTGACCAGCAGGCAGTACACCACCCGGTCCCAGCCGCGCTGGGCGTCGTAGGTCATCGGCGCCGCGACCTGCTCGGGCAGCGAGGCCAGCAGCTCGGTGTGGTGCTCGGGGACGAGCTTGGTGCCCTCCAGGTCGCGGAAGAGGACCTGTGCGGGCATCCCGTCGCCGTCGACGCAGACCAGCACGTTCTGCAGGTGCGGCTCCAGCACCAGCCCGTGGTCGAAGTAGGCGGCGAGCACCGGCGGGAGCAGCAGGTTGAGGTAGGCGGCCCACCACTCCAGCGCGGCCTGCGGGCCGGCCCCCGCCAGCAGCCGGGAGACATGCGCCGGCCCGGTGGGGTACTCGTCGGCGACGGCGGCCGCCAGCAGCGGGGTGGTGCCCGGCAGCAGCCGCTGCGAGAGGCCCTCGCGGACGATGACGCCGAAGCCTTCGAGCAGGTCGGTGTCCGGCTCCCCGTCGGCGCCGGGCAGCGCCAGGCTGCGGTAGGCGGGCTCCTGGAGCACCGCGCTGCCCGGGAAGCGGGTGGCGAGGTCGGCGAGCTGCGGTGCCAGCAGGCGGGTGAGCGCCACCGCCCCGGACAGCTCGTAACTCGCGTTCTTCCGCAGGCAATTGGTGATCCGGACGTTCAGGCTGAACTTGAGGAAGTCGGCGCCGTCGTAGAGCGTGCGCACCGACGCGGTGGCGGCGAACGGCGTCCGGCCGCTGCCCAGGACGCGGATGTCGTCGCGCTCCAGCGCCTCGCGCAGCCCCGCGTGGTCGCGCAGCAGCTCGTACTGCCAGGGGTGGGCGGGCAGCAGCCGGTAGCCGTCCGGGACCTCGGGGTGCAGCGCGTCCAGCACGGCGGTGGCGCCCTCGGCGGTGGACTCCTCGGCGATCAGCTCCTCGCGCACGGCCAGCATCAGCAGCGGGAAGGCGGCGCCGGTCTCGGGGGCGTACGACTGCCAGGCGCTGGGGTCGCCGGTGCGGGCCTTCGGCGTCGGGTGGAAGCGGTGGCCGAAGAGCAGCGACTGCTCGGAGACGACATAGGCGGTCTGCCAGTCCTCGGCGGTGTGGTCCCCGGCGGCCGGGCCGCGCCGGGCACGGTCCGCGAGCGCGGCGGAGACGGCCTGGTGGCTGGAGGCGACCTGCGCGAGGAACTCCTCGTTGTGCACCCCCGTGCGCAGCGACAGTTCGGCGTGCACGTACTCGGCGAGCCGCTGCCAGCCGATCTCCGCCCAGCCGCCGTCGGTGCGCTCGGACACCGCTCCGGTGAAGCGGTGCGCGCCCAGCAGCGAGGTGCGGCGCAGTGCGACGCCCAGCAGCACCCCGCGGCGCGGCAGCCGGATCAGCAGCCGCCCGTCGTCGACGGCGGTCTGGTGCTCGGGGCCGGAGACCTCCCGCAGCAGGCAGTTGAGCAGGGTGTGCGCCACGGCCTGGTCGGCGGTGGGCAGACCGGTGGGGGCGGCGGACACCGGGGCGGCGCCGGGCGAGTTGGTCAGCGAGGGCATCGGGGGCTCCTGCGGGTGCGGAGAGTACGGGGGAGGCGGGGGAGGGCGGTCACGGCCACGCTGGCCAGCGCTATCGCGGTGCCGGTGACCACGGGCGCGGTCGGGCCGAACCAGTTGTTGCCGGCCGCGGCGGCCAGACCGGCGGCGACGGCACCGGCCTTGGAGAAGAACTCGATCGAGCCGAACAGCCCGCCGGGGGCACGGCCCCTGGCGCAGTCGGCGGCCACGATCGACAGGCAGACCAGGCCCAGGGTGAGCCCGGCGCCGAGCACCAGGCGGACCACGATGAAGGCGGTGAGCGAGTGGGCGACGCCGTGTCCGGCCAGGCCGAGCGCGATGGCGCCGAAGCCGAGCGCGATGCCGAGCCGGGGGCGGGTGCGGAAGAGGGAGTGCACCGCCATGGCCGCGACCAGGTAGCACATGTGCGGCAGGGCGAACAGGACACCGGACACCATCGGCCCGGTGTCGGGTATCCGCTCCTTGATGAGGGCGATCAGGTACGGGAACGAGATGACGGTGGAGAAGACGAAGGCGAACTCCAGGGCGTACAGGGCCCGCAGGGAGACGCCCGGCGCGCGCGGGGCGGGCTCGTCGGCCGCGACCTGCTCGGCCGCCGTCGCCTCCGCCGCCTCGACCTCCGCCGTCTCCCGTGCCGGTCCGGCGCCCGCGCCGCGCGGCGGCTCCGGCAGTGCCGCCAGCATCGCCGCGGCGGTCAGCGGGAGCACGGCCAGCAGCGCGTACTGGCGGTGCGGCGAGAGCCACGGGGTCAGCGAGCCGACCACGATCGGCGCGCACACCAGGGCCGCCCGGGCGCTGCCCTGCATCAGGGTCAGGGCCCGGGACAGCGCATGGCCCTCCAGGGCCGCGCCCAGATAGCCGTTCGACGCCGCGAAGGTGCCGCCCAGCACGCCCTGGATGACCAGCGCCGCGGTGAACGTCGGCAGCGAGTCGGCCCAGCCGGCCAGCAGGAAGGCCGCGGCGAGCCCCAACTGCGCCCGCAGCAGCAGTTTCTTGCGGCCGAAGCGGTCGGCCAGGCGCCCCCACAGCGGCGCGCCGATCGCGCCGAAGATGGTCGGCACGATGTACAGCAGACCGGCCCAGCGGGCGGCGCCGTCACCGAGTTCGGGCAGGATCTCGGTCAGGTAGGGCGGCAGGCCCAGCGCGGCGAACGAGGCCACGAAGTAGCAGCCGGCGACGGCGTACACCTGGCGCCGGGCGAGTCCCGGGCGGACCTTGGTCTCGACGGCGGCCGCGTCGAACCGGCGGGCGGGGGCGGTTTTCATCGGGCTCATCGGGAAGTCCCCATCGGCAGCAGATAGTTGGGGCCGGTGGTGTAGTGCTTGTTGATGTCGGCGGCGCCGGAGCGTTCCTTGGACAGCAGGCTGCCGGCGCTGACCATGGCCTTGACCGGCAGCTCCGGGGCGTCCAGGACGTGCGCGCGCAGCGCGGCGCCCGGTGCGCCGCCCAGCCGGTCGACGGCCTCGCCGAGCCGGTCGCGCAGCAGTCCCAGCAGCCGGTCGAGCGGGGCGCGGCCGTGCCGGGCCAGCCCGAAGGCGTAGGAGCCCGCGCACAGATGGACGGTGATGGTGGTGAACAGGTCCAGCACCGGCCGGTCGTCCTCGGCGAAGATCCGCGGGTCGGCGAAGTCCGCGGGGTCCGGGGCGTCCTGGCCCAGGGTCTCCCGCAGCCGTGCGGCGTTGATCCGCGGCGCGTCGTTGTCCTTGAACAGCAGCCGCACCCGGGTGCCGGCGGCGGTGCGGTCCAGCACCAGCGAGACGTTCTGCTGGTGCGACTCCAGCCCGATGCCGTAGCCGAACAGGGTGGTCTGCCAGTCGAAGAGCAGGGTCAGCGCGGCGTCCAGCAGGGCCAGCGGGTCGCCGCCGTAGAAGCGGTCGGCGAGGTGGTCGATGACCAGCCGTCCGCCGGGCGCCCGGCCCAGCAGCGCGGCCATCGGCACCACGGCGGAGCCCTCCAGGCCGGCCGGGTAGCGCCGGCACAGCACGGCGAGCAGCTCGTGGTCCGCGTGGGCGTAGGTGGTCTCGTCGGCCTGCAGGACCGCCTTGGCGAACCGCGGCTCGCGGGCGATCACCTTCTCCAGCAGCCGCTGTCCCTCGGCGCCGTCGACGAGCGTGCGGGGCTTGATGGTGCGCCGGTTGCGCAGCCCCAGTGTCGCGGTGGCCAGCGGCAGTTTCAGGTGCAGCCGGGGCTCGGCGTCCACCGCCACGGTCCGCATCGACAGCGTCGGCACCACGTCCAGCAGCGCCCGCCGGGACAGCACCGCCGAGCCCTCCAGGCCGGTCTCGCGCAGCGCCTCGTCCAGCGCGTCGCCGACCGTCAACGGGTGCACGGGCAGGGCGAGATGGCTGTCGTCCAGCTCCGGCAGGTTGAGCTGCGCGGGCGTCGGCCAGCAGCCGGGCAGTGCCGTCTCGCCGCCGGTCACGGTGAGCGCGGAGCGGGGCACGGCCAGCCAGCGCAGCGCGAAGTCGGGCCGGAACTCGGGGGCGTGGGCGCGCAGTTGCGCCACGTCCAGGCCGGAGCGGCCGCGCGCGGTGGGGTAGACGGGGTGGTCCAGGCGCGCGGCGAGGGCCTCGTGGGCCAGCCCGCCGTCGAGGCCGCGCCAGTCCTCGGGGGCCGGGCCGTGGCGCTCGGTGAGCACCCGGTCGAACTCGTCGCGGGTGTCCGCGTGCAGCCGCATCGTCGCCAGCGTCTGCCGGCATTCCTCGGCGAACGCGTCGAAGCCGGGGCGGTCGGCCGGATCGGCGAGCCCGCGCAGGGCGCCGAGGATCTCCTCGACCGTGGTCAGGCGGGTGCCGTCGGACTCGCGGACGAGCAGCGGCAGCCGGGCCGCGTGGGTGCTCTGGTAGCCGTCCGGGCCCAGCGGCAGCAGCAGGGCGCCGGCCCCCGGGTCGGCGGGCAGCCGCAGCCAGGGGCCGTCCGGCCGCTCCAGCAGCGTGGAGCGGGTGCGCAGCCCGACGATGTCCTCGCGCAGCAGGGCGCTCAGCACCCGCAGCAGCAGCTCGGACTCCTCGGCCGGGCCGTCCGCCGCGTCCGCGGTGCGGCCGGCGGTGGGGTCGGTGGCGAGGGTCACGAGATCTCCCAGCGCTCGGCGGTGAAGAAGCCGTCCGCGGCCCGGTCCACGGCGCCGTGGTCGGTGCCGGTGGCCCGCAGCACGCCGAGGTAGTCGCGGTTGGTGCGGTAGTGGGGGTGGTCGGCGCCGACCGGGCGCAGCGGCCGGTAGGCCAGCCGCACGCCGTCCGCCTCGCGGTCGGTGGCGGCCGGTGCGGCGGTGAGCGTCCCGGCCCGGTCGGCGAGGGCGTACTCCACCCGCCCCACACCGTCCTGCCGGGCGCCCAGCGACTCGGGCAGCGGCTCGCCCAGATGCGTCCGCAGCACCAGCTCGAACAGCGGGATGTTCAGCACCTGCGCCAGCAGCAGATCGCACTGGTCGCCGATGACACGGTAGTTGACCTCGATCAGCCGGGCCCGGCCCTCGTGGAGCATGAACTCGGTGTGGCAGGCGCCGAATCCGACGCCCAGCGCGTCGAGCTGGGCCAGCACCTGCGCCACGACCTGCTCCGGGTGGGCGGTGACGAAGTCGTGCCGCTCCTCGATGAAGGCCGGCGGGGCGGAGACGGTGGTACGGAAGCCGCCCAGGACATGCCGCACCCGGCCGTCGCCGAGCGTCTCCAGGGTGCACAGCTCGCCCTCGAGGAACTCCTCGGCGACCAGGGCGGCTTCGGGGCGCCGCTGCTGGATCTCCCGGGCGCGGGCGAGCAGCTCCTCGGGGCTGCCGGCCGGCCGGACGTCCTCGCTGGCCACGCCCTCCCGCGGTTTGAGCACACAGGGGAAGGGCAGTCCGGCGTCCAGGAGGGCGGCCGGGTCCTGGCCGGGGGCGAGTTCGGCGGAGCGCACCCGGTCGAGGCCGGCGGTGGCGAGATGGCGGCGCATCTCGGCCTTGTTCTTGGTGCGCAGCGCGGCGCGCCAGTCCTTGCCGGGCAGCCCGAAGTAGTCGGCCGCCAGGGCCGCCTGGGTCTGCAGGTGGTCGCTGTTGGTGAAGACCGCGGCGGCCGGGTGGTGGGTGGCTATTCGGGTGATGACGGCACGGAAGTCGTGGACGTCGCACTCCAGGACCTCGGCATCGGGGGCGACGCGCCGGTGTGCCGCGGGCTGGTCCGTCAGGATCGTGACCTGGAGGCCGAGGCGGGCGGCGGCGGGGAGGAACCCCTCGGTGACCGAGTCGGTGGGGTTGAGGGCGAGCAGATACGTCCGCATGAGCGGGACCCCTTCGGGATCAAGGGTGGTGCAGGGGGCGTCGGGGAGGGGCGGGCCGGCGGGGCGGCCCGCCCCGGGCGGGTCAGCTCTTCGGCAGCGGCACCCCGGTGGCCTTGGCCACGTCGGCGAGCATGTGCTCGGCGGCCTGGATGCCGATGCCGGACATCCACGTCTCGTCGGGCACGTCGAAGACCTTGTGCTTCTTGACGGCCGGCAGGTCCTTCCAGACCGGGTTGGACGTGACGTCCTTCTGCTGGGTCTTGCTGGGGACGTCCGCGGTCGTCACGAACACCAGGTCCGCGTCGGCCTTGTCGATCTGCTCCGGGCTGACGTCGAGCATGGTCTTGGCCGGGTCGGTCGAGCTCTGGGACTTCGGCCGGGCCAGGCCGATGTCGTCGAGGACCACACCGCTGTAGGAGGACTTCTGGTAGAGGCGGGTCGGGCCGGCGACGAAGCGCACGACCGAGGCCGAGGGCATCTTGCCGTGGTACTTCTTCTTGATGGCCTCGCCCAGCGCCTTGGCCCTGCTCTGGTACTCCTTCAGCTTCTGGTCGGCCTCCTTCTCCAGCCCCAGCGCCTTGGCGTGGACCTTGAGGTTGGCCTTCCAGGGGCCGCCGGTGGTCTCGGTGAAGACGGTCGGCGCGATGGCCTTGAGCTTGTCGTAGATCTTCTCGTGCCGGACCTTGGAGGACAGGATCAGGTCGGGCTTCAGCGCGATGATCTTTTCGAGGTTGGGCTCCAGCAGCGGACCGACGTCCTTGACGCCGCCGATCTCGTCCTTCAGGTAGGAGGGGAAGCCGCCCTCGGTCTTCATGTGCGGGGAGACCGCGCCGACCGGCTTGACGCCCAGGGTGGTGACGTCGTCCAGCTCACCGGTGTCCAGCACGACCACGCGCTTGGGCTTGGCGGGGATCTTCACGTCGCCGCCCATGGCGCTCTTGACGGTGCGCGGGAAGCCGGCGCCGGCCTTGCCCTTCGCCGCGTCGTCGGCGGAGCCGTCGCCGTTGCCGCAGGCGGTCAGGGCGGTGGCGCCCAGCGCGACGGTGAGCAGCGCGGCCGGCAGCCGGCGGGCGGTGGTGCGCAGCGGGATTCTGGTCTGCATGAGGGTGTGACTTCCTTACCGGGAGCGGAGGGGGAGGGAGGGGAAACGCCCGTGGGGGAGGCGGTCAGACGGTGACGGCGGAGTGCCGTTTCGCACCGCTTTTGGGGACGACCAGCGGGGTGCCGGTCTCGGGGTCGGGAATCACCCGGCAGTCCACGTCGAACACGGACTTGACCAGCTCCGCGTCGAGGATGTCGGCCGGGGCGCCGGCCGCGGCCAACTGCCCGTCCTTCAGGACCACGAGGTGGTCCGCGTAACGGGCGGCCTGCCCGAGGTCGTGCAGCACCATCACGACGGTGCGGCCCGCCTCGGCGTGCAGGGCGGCGACCAGGTCGAGGACATCGAGCTGGTGGCGCAGGTCCAGGAAGGTGGTCGGCTCGTCGAGCAGCAGCAGATCGGTGTCCTGGGCCAGCGCGAGCGCGATCCAGGCGCGCTGCCGCTGGCCGCCGGAGAGCTGGTCGACGGGCTGGTCGCGCAGTTCGAGGGTGCCGGTGCGCCGCAGCGCCTCGTCCACCGCCTGCTGGTCCGCCGCCGACCAGGGGCTGAGCAGCCGCTGGTGGGGGTAGCGGCCGAGCCGGACCAGCGCCTCGACGGTGATCGCGTCGGGGGTGACCGGCTGCTGGGGGAGCAGCCCCATCCGCAGCGCCAGCGCACGGGCCGGCATCCGGTGGATGTCGGAGCCGTCCAGCGCGACGGTGCCGGCGGCCGGCGCCAGCAGCCGGGTCAGCCCGCGCAACAGGGTCGACTTGCCGCAGGCGTTGGGGCCCACGACAGCGGTGACGGCGCCGCCGGGCAGCGTCAGGTCCAGGCCGCCGACGATCAGCCGGTCGCCGTAGCGCAGATCGAGACCGTGGGTGGAAAGCTGATTGGCGGTCATCGGACACTCCTGTTCACGGAACTGCTCTGACGGATCATCAGCACCAGCAGCCACGGCGCGCCCAGCGTGGCGGTGACCACTCCGACCGGAAGTCCGCCGACCGGCAGCAGGTACTGCGCCACGAGGTCGGAGGCGAGCAGCAGCACCGCACCGGCGAGGCCGGACAGCGCCAGCGTCCCGGCGGTGGGCGGCCCGGTGAGGAAGCGCACCATGTGCGGGACGGCCAGCGCGACGAAGGCGACCGGGCCGGTGAGCGCGGCGGCCAGCGAGGCCAGCACGATCGCGATGACCAGGACCTGGAGCCGGGCGGCATGGGTGTTCAGGCCGAGCGCGCCGGCCGAGTCGTCACCGAGGTCGAGGACGGCGAGCCGGCGGTGCAGCGCGAAGGCGGCCACCAGGCCGACGGCCACCGCCCCGCCCGCGGACGTCACCTCGGTCCAGGTCCGCCCGTACACCGAGCCCGTCGTCCACTGCAGGGCCGACCCCGCCAGCTCGGTGGGGAAGCGGACGACCATGAAGCTGACCGCCGCGGACAGGCCCGCCTGGACGGCGAGGCCGACCAGCACCAGGCGGGTCACGCTGACGCCGGAGCGCCAGCCGAACACCCCCAGCAGCACCGCGGCGAGCAGCCCGCCGCCGAGGGCGGCCAGCGGCATCAGGGCCTGCGAGGCCCCGGCGGCCAGCATCGCCACCGCGCCGAACGAGGCCCCGCCGGTCACCCCCATCACGTCGGGCGAGGCGAGCGGATTGCGGAACAGCCGCTGGAGCAGGGCGCCGGCCACCGCCAGCCCCGCCCCCGCGACGATCGCCGCGACCATGCGGGGGGCCCGGAACTCCTGGACCACCAGCACCGTCGCGGAGTCACCGAGCCCGAACAGGCCCTTGACCGCGTCGAGGGGCGGCAGCGGCATGTCGCCGTTGGCCACGGACACCGTCACCAGGGCGCAGAGCACCACGACGCCCACAACGGCGGTCAGCACGGTGCGCCCGCGTGCGGTACTCACCCGGCGGCCGGTGCCGGCCGCCGGGGCCGCGTGCGGCGCGGCGGTACGGAGGTCGTTCATCGGGCCACCTTCCGGGCCAGCAGCGCCAGCAGCGGCGCGCCGAGGAACGCGCTGATGATGCCGACCTGCAATTCGGACGGCCGGATGACGAGCCGTCCGACGATGTCGGCGGTGAGCAGCAGCAGCGGCCCGGCGAGCAGCGAGCCGGGGACCACGATCCGGTGGTCGGAGGTGCGCAGCAGCTGGCGGACCAGGTGCGGCGCGGCCAGCCCGATGAAGGCCAGCGGCCCGGCCACCGCCACCGCGGACGCGGCGAGCAGCACGACGGCCAGCCCGCCCGCGCTGCGGATCCGCGACACCGGCACGCCCAGCGCCTGCGCCGAATCGTCGCCCAGCGCCAGCGCGTTGAGGGCCGGTGCGATGGCGAGCGCGACGACCAGCCCGATCACCAGCGTCGGCAGCACCGGGTAGAGCACCGAGAGCGGACGCTCGGAGAGCGAACCGGCCAGCCAGAACCGCGCCTCGTCCAGCGACCGCTTGCTGGCCAGCATGACCGTCGACGTCCAGGACAGCAGGACGAGTTGCAGCACCGTGCCGCCCAGCGCCAGGCGCACCGGGTCCAGGTCGCCGGCGCGCCGGGCCAGTGCCTGGGCGAAGAGCGCGGCGGCCGCGGCGCCCGCGAACGCGAACCAGATGTACTGGACGGGCCGGGTCAGATGCAGCGCGTAGATGGCGGTGACCACCGCGAAGCCCGCGCCGGCGTTGATGCCGAGCGTGGTCGGGGAGGCCAGCGGATTGCGGGTGATGCCCTGGACGACGGCTCCGGCGACCCCGAGCGCCGCGCCGACCGCGAGCCCGACGAGCGTGCGCGGCAGCCGGAGTCCGGTCACCACGATGGCGTCCCGTCCGTGGGTGGCGCCGGTCAGCGCGTCCCAGACGGTGGACAGCGGTACGGATCGGGTTCCGAGGGCCAGGCTGAGGGCGGCACAGAGTGCCAGCGCTCCGAGCCCGACCACGAGCAGCGGCACGCGCCGCAGGGCGTTCGCGGCGGGACGCGCATCGGGCACAGGGGGTGCGGTGGCTGGTGGTTTGGTCGTCGACACGCGTCGTTACATTAGGTTAGGCATACCTAAATCTGCAAGCTCGCGTTCCGGATGCTGCCAACTGTCCCATATGTCGGACGGGTGTTCCCTCCCCGGGACTCAACACCCCCCGACCTGGGGTGCCCTACCCACCGCCGCACCCGCCCACGCCCCCGTTTCCGCCGGAGCCCCGGCCGTGGAGCCGGCGGAGCGCGGCGGTGGGTGCCGGCCCGGCGCCGTGCTGGCAGGCGGTGGGCCGCTGTGCTTTTCTGGCCGGGGGGCTGCCGTTTCGCTCAGCCGAGGAGCGCTATGAACCCCGCCACGCCCCGTATCGCCATCATCGGCGCCGGCCCGGGCGGCCTCCTCTGCGCCCGCGTCCTGCGGCGCGACGGGCTGCCGGTGACCGTCTTCGAGCAGGACGACTCCGTCGAGGCCCCCGACCGGCACGGCGTGCCGGAACTGTGGCTGACGACTGGTCAGGAGGCGCTGGAGGCAGCCGGTCTGCGGGCGGAGTGCGCCGGACTCACCCGCCCGGCGGGCCAGGAGTTGCGGCTGCTCGACCACACCGCGACCGTCCGCTTCCGGCAGACCCCGGCCCCCGGCGCGGCGGGCGGGCCCGAGATCGGCCGGGGCGCGCTGCGCCGCCTGCTGCTGGACTCCCTCCCGCCCGGCACCGTGCGCTGGGGCAGCTATCTGCGCACCCTGCACCCGCTCGGCGGCGGCCGCCACACCGCCGAGTTCGACGACGGGCACACCGAGGACTTCGACGTGGTCATCGGCGCCGACGGTGCCTGGTCCCGGGTGCGCCCGGTCCTCTCCGACGCCACCCCCCACTACTGCGGTGTCACCTTCGTCGAGGCCCGGTTCGAGGACGCCGACACCCGCCATCCGCACCTCGCCCGCCTGGTCGGCGACGGCGTCATGCTGGCGCTCTCCGCCGGCCGGGGCCTGCTCGCCCGGCGCCTGGGCCACGGCCGGCTCCGCGTCCAGGCCGCCTTCCGCGGCTCCCAGGACTGGGCGGCGGCCGCCGGGGTGGCGATGACGGACACCGCGGCGGTCCGCGCCGTGCTGCTCGACGCGTTCGCCGGCTGGGACGACCGGCTGCTGGCGCTGCTCCGGGACAACGACGGCGGCTTCCGCAACCGCCCGCTGTTCGCCCTGCCGAGCCCGCACACCTGGACCCCCACCCCGGGGCTGACCCTGCTGGGCGACGCCGCGCACCTGACGGCCCCCTTCGCCGCCGAGGGCGCCGGCCTCGCCCTGCTCGACGGCGCCGCACTCGGCCGCGCCCTCGCCGGGGACCGCGACCCGCACGCCGCGCTGCACACCTACGAGACGGCGATGTGGCCGCGGGCGGCGCGGGCCGCCGAGGCCGCCGCCACCGCCCTCGCCGAGGCCTTCGCCCCCGACGCCCCGCACGGCACCCTGCGCCGACTGCGGGCCGAGGCCCCCTGACCCGAGGCCCCCTGACCCGAGGCCCGCCCGCCGCGGATGCCGCCCCGCCCGCGCCGCGCTCCGGTTGCGGCCCGGCCGCGCCCATCGGAACATCGGCACCGTACGGCTGCCGACCGGCAGCGCACGCGCGCGCCGCCGCCCGGCCACGGCCCGGCGCGGAGGACGGGAGGCACCGTGGAGATCACCGAGCCCACCCCGGGCGCGCCCTGCCTGGTGGAGCTGGGCACCTCGGACGTGGACGCCGCCAAGGTGTACTACCGCCAGGTCTTCGGCTGGCGCGCCGAGACCGACCCGCGCCCGGAGGCGGGCGGCCACACCATGCTGTACCTGGACGACGCCCCGGTCGCCGCGCTCGCCCCGCTCTACATGTCCGGTCAGCCCACCGCCTGGACCGTGTCCTTCGCGACGCGGGACGCCGACGCGCTGGCCGCGGCCGTCACCGAGGCCGGCGGGCAGCAGCTGATGGGGCCGATGGACGTCTTCGACCTGGGCCGCTTCGCCGTGCTGAGCGACCCGGAGGGCGCGATGTTCTCGATCTGGCAGGCCCGTTCCTTCGCCGGCGCCGGGGTGCTCAACGCACCCGGCTCGCTCGGCTGGGTCGAGCTGGCCACCCGGGACGCCGAGGCCGCCAAGGCCTTCTACACCCGGATCTTCGGCTGGACCGTCGGCACCCACGCGGACTATCCGCAATGGGGCCTGGACGGCGCCGACTTCGGCGGCCTGACCGCGCTGGACGAGTTCTACCCGGACGACGTCAGGGCGCACTGGCTGCCGTACTTCGCCGTCGCCGATGTGGATGCGACGGCCGCCCGGGCGGCGGAGTCCGGGGGCATGCTGCTGGTGCCCCCGACGGATGTCCCGGCCGGGCCCAGGATCGCGGTGATCCGGGATCCGCAGGGCGGCTCCTTCGGCATCCACCGCGTCGGCACCGAGGGCTGAGCCGGCCGGCCCGGCGCCGCCCGCGCGGTGCTGACGGGCCGTCATCCGGCAACCCTTGCACTGTCACACGATCGGCTGCCTGTTCGTCGTTTCACCACATTCCGGGGGTGAAGTGCGCGTAATGTCCCACTGTGCACCATTGGGTGGCATCGCGCGTCCAGAACAGGAGACCCCCTATGTCGACGACCGAATCCCTCGTGGCCCGAGGCAAGCAGCTCGCGGCCGGCGCGGGCGCACTGACCGCGGCCCTCGCCGTCGGTGCGACGCTGTTCGCCGCCCCGGTCCAGGCGGCGCCCGGCCCCCTCAAGCCGCCCTACGGCATCGTCACCGCCAAGAAGGGCCTGAGCCAGCGCCAGTACCCCAGCACCGACTCCTCCGTGCGGGGCTACCTCCGCCACCGCGCGCAGGTCGGCCTGGTCTGCAAGGTGCGCACCCAGAACGTCCGCGGCAACTCGGTCTGGTACCTGACGCGCGGTGAGCGCCCGGGCTGGGTCGCGGGGAAGTACGTGACCAACAGCGGCTACGTCAAGTACTGCAAGGACGTGCAGCACGCCCGGGTGCAGCCGAACAACCCGTCGAAGCACGCCGTGGGCTGATGGAGTCCCGGGGAGGCCCGGTCGGGTGCCGCGGAGGTGCCGGGCCGGGTCTTCGTGTGTCCGCGGCCGGGCCGCGCGCCCTTCCGTATTACTGGAACAAGTTCTACTGTGCCCCTCGATCCGGCAGCCGGCGGCCCGTCAGCCTCGCGGGGCCGCCCCCGGGCCGGACGACCGGAGCGGACGAACTGGAGGGGCCGTGCACCTCGAATACACCCCCGCACAGCAGCAGTTGCGCACCGAACTGCGCACGTACTTCGCCCGGCTGGTGCCGGCCGACGCCGCCGCACGGTACGCCGCACCCGCCGACCAGAAGCGCTTCTACCGCGAGACCGTGCGCCGGCTGGGTGCCGACGGCTGGCTCGGCGTCGGCTGGCCCCAGGAGTTCGGCGGCCGCGGCATGTCCCCGATGGAGCAGTTCCTCTTCTTCGACGAGGCCGCCCAGGCGGGCGTCCCGCTGCCGCTGATGGCGCTGAACACCGTCGGGCCCACCCTCATGCGGTACGGCACCGACGAACAGAAGGCCTTCTTCCTCCCCCGGATCCTGTCCGGCGAGATCGACTTCGCCATCGGCTACAGCGAACCGGACGCCGGCACCGACCTGGCCGCCCTCAAGACCCGCGCCGTCCGCGAGGGCGACGAGGACAGCGGCCACTACGTCGTCAACGGGCAGAAGATCTGGACGACCAACGGCGACACCGCCGACTGGGTGTGGCTCGCGGTCCGGACCGACCCCGACGCGCCGCCCCACAAGGGCATCACCATGCTGCTGGTCCCCACGAGCGACCCCGGCTACTCCTGCACCCTGATCAACACCCTCGCCTCGCACGACACCACCGCCAGTTACTACGAGAACATCACCGTCCCCGCCTCCCGCCGCGTCGGCGAGGAGAACAAGGGCTGGCGGATCATCACCAACCAGCTCAACCACGAGCGGGTCACCCTCGCCGCCCACGGCACCATGGCCATCCGCGCCCTGCACGACGTCCAGCGCTGGGCCGCCACCACCAAGCTCACCGACGGCCGCCGGGTCATCGACCTGGGCTGGGTACGCGGCCGGCTGGCCCGCACCCACGCCCGGCTGGACGCCATGAAGCTGCTGAACTGGCAGATGGTCGACGCCCTCCAGCACGGCACCCTGACCCCCCAGGACGCCTCCGCGGTCAAGGTCTACGGCTCCGAGGCCCGCCGGGACGCCTACGCCTGGCTGATGGAGACCGTCGGCTCCGCGGGCCCGCTCAAGGAGGGCTCGGCCGGCGCGGTGCTCCACGGCGAACTGGAACGCGGCTACCGCTCCGCCGTCATCTTCACCTTCGGCGGCGGCAACAACGAGATCCAACGCGAGATCATCTCCTGGCTCGGCCTGGGGATGCCCCGGGTACGGCGCTGACACGGCACGGCGACAGGAGGCGGGTCAGAGGTGTCCACCGGCGATCCGGGGCTGTTCGGGCCCCGTTCGGTGACCTGGCAGCTGCACGGCGATCCGATGATGTGGATCGCCGGGGTGCGCGCGCTGTACCTCCAGGCGCTGCACCCCCGCGCGGTGCGCGGCGTCGTGCAGAACTCGGACTTCCGGCGGGACGCCTGGGGCCGGCTGCTGCGGACCGCCGACTTCGTCGGCACCGTCACCTACGGCACCACCGAGGCCGCCGAACGGGCCGGCGCCCGGGTCCGCAGCATCCACCGCCGGCTGTCCGCCGCCGACCCCGCGACCGGCGCGCGCTACGGCGTCGACGCGCCGGACCTGCTGCTGTGGGTGCACTGCGCGGAGGTCGACTCCTATCTGCACGTCCTGCGCCGCTCCGGCTGCCCGGTGACCGACGACCTGGCGGACGCCTACCTCGCCGAGCAGCGCGAGAGCGCCCGGCTCGTCGGCCTCGACCCGGCCGCCGTCCCCGGCGACCGCTCCGCGCTGGCCGCCTACTTCGCCCGCGTACGGCCCGAGTTGGCGCTCACCCCCGAGGCCCGCGAGGTCGACGCGTTCCTGCGCCGGCCGCCGACCCCGGCGGTGCTCGTGCCGGCCCGCGCCCTGCTGTGGCAGCGGGTGGCCGGCCTGGCCTACGGCGCGCTTCCGGCGTACGCCCACGACCTCTACGGGCGCCCCGCACCCCCGCCCGCCGCCGTCACCCGCCGGCTGCGCACCACCGGCCGCCTGCTGCGCACCCTGCCCGCAACCCTCCGCTGGCAGCTGCCGCCCCGGCACGTCCTGCGCGCCGTCGGGCGGCTCGGTCCCGACACCCGCCCAGCGCTCTACAAGCTCCGCCGTTCCCCCGCCATACTGGACGGCAGGCGGGGCGCGCAGGGGGAGCTGCGCGACTGACCGCGGTAACGGGGACGGGGGCGGCGATTCACGGTGGCGGAAAACAGACTGATCCAGCGGCGGTACCGACTGCTCGACACCATCGGGCGCGGCGGCATGGGGGAGGTGTGGCGCGCCCGCGACGAGTCGCTGGGCCGGCAGGTCGCGGTCAAATGCCTCAAGCCGCTCGGCCCGGAGCACGAACCCTCGCTCCTCCAGGTCCTGCGCGAACGTTTCCGCCGCGAGGCCCGGGTCGCCGGGGCGCTCCAGCACCGCGGCATCACCGTCGTCCACGACTTCGGCGAGGAGGACGGCACCCTCTTCATCGTGATGGAGCTGCTCAGCGGCCGTAACCTCAGCCAGCTGCTGGAGGACAACCGGCGCCAGCCGCTGCCCCTCCCCGACGTCACCGAGATCGCCGAACAGGTCACCGCCGCGCTGGCCTACACCCACGAACAGGCCGTCGTACACCGCGACCTCAAGCCGGCGAACATCGTCCGCACCGCCGACGGCACGGTCAAGATCTGCGACTTCGGCATCGCCCGGCTCGGCCACGACATCGGGTTCACCGCCCGGCTGACCGGCACCGGCATCGCCATGGGCAGCCCGCACTACATGTCGCCCGAGCAGATCGGCGGCCACGGCGTCGACCACCGCAGCGACCTCTACTCCCTGGGCTGTGTGCTCTACGAGATCGCCACCGGCGCGCCGCCGTTCGACCTCGGCGACACCTGGGCGGTGCTCGTCGGGCATCGCGACCGGCTGCCCGAGCCGCCCCGTACGCTCCGGCCGGACCTGCCGGAGAGCTTCGAGCGGATCATGCTCGACCTCCTCGCCAAGGACCCCGACGACCGCCCCCGGGACGCCCACGAACTCGGCAAGCGCCTCTCCGACGCCCGCCAGCCGCGCCCCGCGCGCCGCGCCGCGGCCGAGGACGAGCCGACCGTCGCCGCCCTCCCGCTGCCCTCCTGGACCCGCGGCCTGACCCTCGGCGCGGGGCAGCACCTCGCCCGGGCGGCGCACCACCCGGTACCGGCCCGGGCCGCCACGGCGCTCACCGATGCCTGGACCGGCGGGAGCGAGACCCGGCGCGACGACACCTCCCCGGCCGCCGGCGTCACCGGCCCGCCGCTGTCCGACGGCAGCCGCGCCGCTCTCGCCGCGCTGGCCGGCCGGCACACCGCGGCCCTCGGCCTCGGGCGGCTGGGCCGGTGGGCGGAGTCCGGCGAGGCCCATCGCGCGCTCGCCGCGGAACGCTCCCGCCTGCTGGGCCCCGACCACCCCGACACCCTCACCAGCCGCCTGGAGGCCGGGCATGCGCTGAGCCGCCTCGGCCGGCACTTCGAGGCGCACCAGCTCTACACCGAGGTGCTGGGCGGCCGCGAGCGCGCGCTGGGCCCCGACCACCCCGACGCGCTGGACTGCCGCCACCACGTCGCCCTCAACCTCGGCCGGCTGGGGCGGCTGGAGGACTGCCGCACCATGCTGGAGGAGGTGGCCGCGGCCCGCGCCCGGGTCCTGGGCGCCCGCCACCCCGAGGCCCTCGCCACCCGCGGTGAACTCGCCTTCGTGCTGGGCAAGCTGGGCCGGTGGACGGCGGCGCTCCAGGTCCACGAGGAGGTCGCGGCGGCCCGCGCAGAGATGCTCGGCCCCGACCACCCCGACACCCTCGCCGCCCGCTACGAGGTCGGTATCGGCCTCGGCAGGCTCGGCCGCACCGCGGACGCGCTCGCGCTCTACCGCGAGCTGGCCGCGGCCCGCACCCGCGCCCAGGGCGCCGACGACCCGGAGACCCTGCGCGCCCGGCACGGCCTGGGCGTCAACCTCGGACGGGAGCGCCGCTGGCAGGAAGCCCTCGTGGAGGCGCGGGAGGTGACCGCGGCCCGCGCCCGGGTACTGGGCGAGGACCACCCCGACACCCTGGTCAGCCGCCGGGAGACCGCCGTCGCCCTGGGCTGGCTCGGCCGCTGGGGCGAGGCGCTGGACCACTACCGCCGGGTCGCCGACGCCCGCGAACGGGTGCTGGGCACCGCCCATCTGGACACGTTGGCCGCACTGGGCGACCTCGCCCAGTGCCTGGAGCAGCTGGGCCGCGCGGACGAGGCCGCCGCCGTCCACCGCCGGATCGCGGCCCGGCGCCAGGAGCGCGCCGGGCGGCGGCAGTGAGCGGACGGCCCGCGTCCGGGGCGCCGGCCCGGCCGGCTCAGCCCGGGGTGACCCGGTAGAGCACCGTGCTGTGCGGCGGCACGTCCCGCGCCACGATGTCCCCGCCGCTGCGCGTGCGGCGGCCGGTGACCAGCTCGTGCAGCCGGTAGGAGCCGGCCTGCGGCAGCCCGGCCGCGGCGGCCGTGACGGACAGGGTGCGGGCCGTCGCGCCCGAGTTGAACAGCGCGATCGCCGTGTCGCCGTTCCGCAGCGGCTTGGCCAGCACCGCCGAGCCGTCGTCCTGCTGCACCAGATGCCCCTGGACGCCGAGCGCGTCCTGATCGACGGCGATGACGTTCTTGTTGCCGAGCACCGAGCGCGCCTGGCCGGACAGCCCGGTCACGTCCGTGCTGGAGATCAGCGGCGCGGCCATCATCGCCCACAGCGACATCTGGCTCCGGATCTCCTCGCGGGTCAGGCCCGTGTCACCGGCCAGCAGGAAGTCCGGGTCGTTCCAGCGCCCGGGCTTCTGCAGGCCGGACAGCTTCGCGTTGTAGCGGAAGTTGTAGACGATGGAGGACCACTTGGCGGCCGGGGTGCTCTGCTGCAGCGCCACGTCCCGCCCGCCGCGCCACAGGTTGCCGACCTCCGCCGACCAGCCGATGACCTGGTGCCAGACGCTGTCCCCGTCGAACTGGAAGTAGGCCGGGGCCGACACCGAGAAGGTGATCGGCCGTCCGGTGTCCCGCAGCGCCCGGCTCATCTGCCCGTACAGGTCGCGGTAGGTCTCCTCCTTGGTGTGCCCCGGCGCGACCGGCACATTGCAGCCGTCCGCCTTGACGTAGTCCACCTTCCATTCGGCGAACTGCGCGGCGTCCTCCTGGAAATGGCCGAGACTGCCCGGAAACTTCTCACACGTGAGGGTGCCGACGTCCTCGTAGATACCGAACTTCAGTCCCAACCGGTGCAGCTGCCGCCCCAGATACGCCATGCCGTGCGGGAACTTCACGGGGTCGGCCACCAGCTCGCCCCGGGAGCCGCGGGCTCTGCCCATCCAGCAGTCGTCGATGGTGACGGTGCGGTAGCCCTTGCCCGCCAGCCCCGTACGGACCAGCGCCCGGGCATTGTCCAGGACCGTCTTCTCGTTGATGTCGCACATGTAGTAGGACCAGTTGTTCCAGCCCATCGGGGGTCTGGGGGCCAGGTTCGGGTAGGCCCCGGCGGCCGGTGCGCGGGCCGGGTCCGGGGCGGCCGAGGCCGGCGCGGGGGCCGCGAGCAGCCCGGCGGAGCAGGCGGCGACGGCGGTCAGTCCGGCGAGGGCGCGGCCGGGGCGGGATACCGGGGAGGGGGACACGGGTCACCTCACGAGTGGGCGGGACGGCCTGGGCGGAGAGGACGGCGCGGGCGGTGCCCGGGCGGAGCACGGCCGGACGCTAGGAGCACCCCTCTGCCCGGTCAAGAAGCCGCACCGGCCGGGGAGGAGGTTTCAGCCGCGTGCACCTGGCGACCCCGTGCGGCGCGTGCTACCAAGAGGCATGCCGGAACGGACTTCGTATGACGCGGTCATCGTCGGCGGCGGCCACAACGGACTGGTCGCCGCCGCCTACCTCGCGCGCGCCGGGCGCAGCGTGCTGGTGCTGGAGCGGCTGGACCACACCGGTGGCGCCGCCGTGTCGACGCGGGCGTTCGCCGGGGTCGACGCCCGGCTGTCGCGCTACTCCTACCTCGTCAGCCTGCTGCCGCCGAAGATCGTGCGGGACCTCGGGCTGCGCTTCGCGGTCCGCAAACGCACCGTCTCCTCCTACACCCCCGCCGTGCGCGACGGCCGCCCCACGGGGCTCCTCGTCGGCGGGGGCGAGGCCCGCACCCGTACGGCGTTCGCCGAACTCACCGGATCGGAGCGGGAGTTCGCCGCCTGGCAGGACTTCTACGGCGCCACCGGACGGCTCGCCGAGCGGGTCTTCCCCACGCTGACCGAGCCGCTGCCCACCCGCGAGCGGCTCCGCACGGTCGTCGACGACGACGCCCTGTGGCACGCCCTGTTCGAACGGCCCCTCGGCGAGCTGGTCGAGGAGACCTTCGCCGACGACCTGGTCCGCGGCGTGGTGCTCACCGACGCCCTCATCGGCACCTTCGCCGCCGCCCACGACCCGTCGCTGCGGCAGAACCGCTGCTTCCTCTACCACGTCATCGGCGGCGGCACCGGCGACTGGGACGTCCCCATCGGCGGCATGGGCGCGCTCACCGACGCGCTGGCCGACGCCGCCCGCCGGGCCGGGGCCGAGATCGTCACCGACTGCGCGGTGACCGGCCTGGCGACGGACGGCCGGAGCGCCGAGGTGAGCTGCGAGGCGGGCACCATCGGCGCCCGCCGGGTCCTGGTCAACGCCGCCCCGCGGGAGCTGGCCCGCCTCCTGGGCGAGGACCCGCCGCCACCCGCCGAGGGCGCCCAGCTCAAGGTCAACATGCTGCTCACCCGGCTGCCGCGGCTCCGCGACACCCGGGTGGACCCCCGCGAGGCCTTCTCCGGCACCTTCCACATCGCCGAGGGCTACCGCCAACTGGAGGACGCCTACCGGCAGGCCGCATCCGGCACGCTGCCCACCGCCCCGCCCTCGGAGATCTACTGCCACTCCCTGACCGACCCCTCCATCCTCGGCGCCGACCTGGTCCGCCAGGGCTACCAGACGCTCACCCTGTTCGGTCTGCACGCCCCCGCCCGCCTGTTCACCGCCGACAACGACACGACCCGCGACCGCCTCCTCGCCGCCACCCTCGCCGAGCTGGACACCCATCTCGCCGAGCCGCTCGCCGGCTGCCTGGCGCACGACGCCGAGGGCCGCCCCTGCATCGAGGCCCGCTCCCCGCTGGACCTGGACCGCGAACTGGGCCTGCCGGGCGGCAACATCTTCCACCGCGACCTGGCCTTCCCGTACGCGGATCCCGAGGACGAGCGGGCCGGTGGCGCGCCGGCCCGCTGGGGCGTCGCCACCGGGCACCCCGCCGTCCTGCTCTGCGGCGCGGGCGCGGTGCGCGGCGGAGGAGTCAGCGGGATCCCGGGGCACAACGCGGCGATGGCGGTGCTGGAGGAGGACTGACCGCCCCGGGGCAAAGTTTCTGACGCTTCATCAGAAAACCTCTTCCCTCGTACGACCCGCTGCGGCATCCTGCGCGCATGCAGACGGAGTTGAGCAACAGGCTGGGCATCGCGCACGCCGTCTTCGGGTTCACCCCCTTCCCCGCCGTCGCCGCCGCGATCACCCGGGCCGGCGGGTTCGGGGTGCTCGGCGCGGTCCGCTACACCGCCCCCGACGAGCTGGCCCGCGACCTCGACTGGATGCAGGCCCACACCGACGGGCTGCCGTACGGACTCGACGTGGTGATGCCCGCCAAGAAGGTGGCAGGCGTCAGCGAGGCCGAGGTCGAGGCGATGATCCCGGAAGGGCACCGCCGCTTCGTCGCCGGACTCCTCGACACCCACCGGGTGCCGCCGCTCGCGGACGGCGAGGCGGCCGGCTGGCGGATCACGGGCTGGATGGAGCACGTCGCCCGCACCCAGCTCGACGTGGCCTTCGACTACCCCGTCAAGCTGCTCGCCAACGCCCTCGGCCCCCCGCCGCCCGACGTCGTCCGGCGCGCGCACGACCACGGCATCCTGGTCGCCGCGCTGGCCGGCAGCCCCCGGCACGCCCGGCACCACAAGGACGCCGGCATCGACATCGTCGTCGCCCAGGGCTACGAGGCGGGCGGCCACACCGGCGACATCGCCACCATGGTCCTCACCCCGGAGGTCGTCGCCGCCGTTGATCCGCTACCGGTACTGGCCGCCGGCGGCATCGGCACCGGAGAGCAGGTCGCCGCCGGGCTGGCCCTCGGCGCCCAGGGCGTCTGGCTCGGCTCGGTCTGGCTGACCTGCGAGGAGGCCGAGCTGCACTCCCGGCGGCTGACCGCCAAACTGCTCGCCGCCGGCCCCGGCGACACCGTCCGCTCCCGCGCGCTGACCGGCAAGCCCGCCCGCCAGCTGCGCACCGCGTGGACCGACGCCTGGGACGACCCGGACGGCCCCGGCCCGCTCCCGATGCCGCTCCAGGGCCTGCTGGTCGCCGACGCCAACTCCCGTATCCAGCGGCACGAGGTCGAGCCGCTGCTGGGCACCCCGGTCGGCCAGATCGTCGGCCGGATGAACAGCGAACGCAGCGTACAGGCCGTCTTCGACGACCTCACCCGCGGTTTCGAGCGGGCCATCGACCGCCTCCACCGCATCGCCGGACGCGCGTGAACCCCGAGGAGGACAGCGCAATGACACCGGACTCCCCACCCCCCAACGGCTTCTGGGCGCAGGCCACCGCCGCCCCGGACCGCACGGTCCTGATCGCCCCGGACGGCGAGGAGTGGACCGCGGGCCGGCTGCACGCCGCGAGCAACCGACTGGTCCACGGGCTGCGGGCGGCGGGCCTGGAACGCGGTGACGCCTTCGCCGTGGTCCTCCCCAACGGCGTCGAGTTCTTCACCGCCTACCTGGCCGCCTCCCAGGCCGGCTTCTACCTCGTCCCCGTCAACCACCACCTGGTCGGCCCGGAGATCGCCTGGATCGTCGCCGACTCCGGGGCGAAGGTGCTGCTGGCGCACGAGCGGTTCGCGTCCGCGGCGCGAGCGGCCGCCGACGAGGCCGACCTGCCGGCCGCCCGGCGCTACGCCCTCGGCGACATCCCCGGCTTCCGCCCGTACGCCCGACTCGTCGACGGGCAACCGGAGTCCGCGCCCGCCGACCGCACGCTGGGCTGGGTGATGAACTACACCTCGGGCACCACCGGACGCCCGCGCGGCATCCGCCGCCCGCTGCCCGGCATCCCGCCCGAGGAGACCCACCTCGGCGGCTTCCTCGGCATCTTCGGCATCAGGCCGTTCGACGACAACGTCCATCTGGTCTGCTCGCCGCTCTACCACACCGCCGTACTCCAATTCGCCGCCGCCTCGCTCCACATCGGCCACCGCATCGTCCTGATGGACAAGTGGACGCCGCAGCGGATGCTCGCCCTCATGGACGAACACCGCTGCACCCACACCCATATGGTCCCCACCCAGTTCCACCGGCTGCTCGCGCTGCCCGACGAGACCCGGGCGGCGTACGACGTGAGCGCCATGCGGCACGCCCTGCACGGCGCCGCGCCCTGCCCCGACCACGTCAAACGCGCGATGATCGACTGGTGGGGCGGCTGCGTCGAGGAGTACTACGCGGCGAGCGAGGGCGGCGGCGCCTTCGCGACCGCCGAGGACTGGCTCAAGAAGCCCGGAACCGTCGGCAAGGCCTGGCCGATCAGTGAGCTGGCCATCTTCGACGACGACGGCAAACGGCTGCCGGCCGGCGAACTCGGCACCGTGTACATGAAGATGAGCACCGGCGGCTTCCGCTACCACAAGGACGAGGACAAGACGCGGAAGAACCGGATCGGCGACTTCTTCACCGTCGGCGACCTCGGTTACCTCGACGAGGACGGCCACCTCTTCCTCCGCGACCGCAAGATCGACATGATCATCTCGGGCGGCGTCAACATCTACCCCGCCGAGATCGAATCCGCCCTGCTCAGCCACCCCGCGGTCGCCGACGCGGCCGCCTTCGGCATCCCGCACGACGACTGGGGCGAGCAGGTCAAGGCCGTCATCGAACCCGCCGCGGGCCACCGTCCGGGCCCCGAACTGGCCGCCGGCATCCTGGACCACTGCGCCCGCCGGCTCGCCGGCTACAAGTGCCCCAAGTCCGTCGACTTCATCGCCGCCATGCCCCGCGACCCCAACGGCAAGCTCTACAAGCGCCGGCTGCGCGACCCGTATTGGGAGGGCCGCGAGCGCGCCGTCTAGGGGCGGTGACGACAGCCCCCGGCGGCCCTGCGCGGCGGCCGGGTGCCTTGACCCCGGGTGGGCGGCGGTCGAGGATCACGCCATGAGGCGAGCGCGGAGCAATACGGTCGACGGAGTCCTGCGGCGCAGCGCCCGCCGGGTACCCGGGCGGATCGCGGTGCGGTACGGGGAGCGGGCCTGGACCTACCGGGAGCTCGACGACGCGGTGACCGCCGCGGCCCGGGTACTGCTGGCGGACGGCCTGGCGCCCGGCGACCGCGTCGCCTCCTACGGGCACAACTCCGACGCGTATCTGATCGGCTTCCTGGCCTGCGCCCGCGCCGGACTGGTGCATGTGCCGGTCAACCACAGCCTGACGGGCGAGGATCTGCGCTACCTCCTCGACCAGTCGGGCAGCGCGCTGGTGCTCACCGACGCCGCGCTGGCACACCGGCTGCCGGACGGGGTGCGCCGGATGCCGCTGTACGGCGGCCGCTACGGGCTGCTGGAGCGGCTCGCGGCCGCCGAGGCGGCCGAGGACACCGGTCCGTTGGCCGAGGTGCCCGAGGACGCCCTGGTCCAGCTGCTCTACACCTCGGGGACCACCGCGCTGCCCAAGGGCGCGATGATGACCCACCATGCGCTGGTGCACGAGTACACCAGCGCCGTGCTCGCCCTCGGCCTGCGGGAGACGGACCGGCCGCTGCACACCCTCCCGCTCTACCACTCCGCGCAGATGCATGTGTTCCTGCTGCCCTATCTGGCCGTCGGAGCGGAGAACACCATCCTGGACGGCCCCGACCCGGACCGGATCTTCGACCTGGTGGAAGCGGGCCTGGCCGACAGCCTGTTCGCGCCGCCGACCGTGTGGATCACCCTGGCGAACCACCCCGGCTTCGCCACCCGTGAGCTGAGCGGACTGCGCAAGGCCTACTACGGCGCCTCGATCATGCCGGTCCCCGTACTGGAGCGGCTGCGCGCCCGGCTGCCCGGGCTCGCCTTCCACAACTGCTTCGGGCAGAGCGAGATCGGTCCGCTGGCCACCGTGCTCGGCCCGGACGAACACGAGGGCCGGATGGATTCCTGCGGGCGGCCGGTGCTGTTCGTCGAGGCGCGGGTGGTCGACGAGGAGGGCCGCGAGGTGCCCGACGGCACCCGGGGCGAGGTCGTCTACCGGTCCCCGCAACTGTGCACCGGCTACTGGGACAAGCCGGAGGAGACCGCGGAGGCGTTCCGGGACGGCTGGTTCCACTCCGGGGACCTCGCCGTCCGCGACGCGGAGGGCTACTTCACGGTGGTCGACCGGGTCAAGGACGTCATCAACTCCGGGGGCGTCCTGGTCGCCTCCCGCCAGGTGGAGGACGTGCTCTACGAGCATCCGCAGGTGGCCGAGGTCGCGGTGATCGGACTGCCGGACGAGCGGTGGATCGAGGCGGTGACCGCGGTGGTGGTGCGGCGCCCGCCCGGCGGCGGGGGAGCGGACGGCGCCGACGGGCAGGTGGGCGAGCAGGAGCTGATCGAGGCGGCCCGCGCGCGCCTCGCGCCGTTCAAGGCCCCCAAACGGGTGGTGTTCGTGGACGCGCTGCCGCGGAACGCCAGCGGCAAGGTCCTCAAGCGCGAGTTGCGCGCACGGTTCGGGGCGCCCTGAGCCGGGCGGGCCGCGGCGCGCGCGAAGGGCGACTGTCAGTGCCCCCTGCCATGCTGAGAAACGGCGGGAGACAGCCCTGCACGTCACCATCCGCGCAACGGAGGACCACCCATGCTGACCACCAACTATGTCCCGGGCACACCGAACTGGCTCGACCTCGGGGCCCCCGACGTCGACGCCGCCGCGGCCTTCTACTCCGGCGTGCTGGGCTGGACCTTCCAGTCCGCCGGCCCGGACGCCGGCGGGTACGGCTTCTTCCAGCTCGACGGCAAGACGGTCGCCGCCGTCGGCCCGCTGACGGAGGAGGGCGCGTCCTCCGCCTGGAACGTCTACTTCCAGACCCCCGACGCGGACGCCACGGCCAAGGCCGTCGAGCAGGCCGGCGGCGCGGTGCGGGTGGCCCCGGCGGATGTGTTCACCGCGGGCCGGCTGGCGGCCTTCACCGACCCGACCGGCGCCGACTTCGCCGTGTGGCAGCCCGGCGACCTCCCGGGCGGCGGCCTCGGCACGGTCATGGCGCCGAACACGCTGTGCTGGACGGAGCTGTACACGACCGACGCGGCCCGGGCCAAGGACTTCTACGGCTCGGTCTTCTCCTGGACCTACCAGGACATGCCGATGGGCGGTGACGCCGTCTACTCCCTGGTCTCCGCGCCGGGCGGCGGCAAGGTCGGCGACTCCGCGCAGGGCGGCATCATGGAACTCCAGCAGGAGCATCTGCGGGCCGGTTCGTCGTCGGAGTGGCACCCGTATTTCGGCGTGGCCGACTGCGACGCCACCTTCGCCGCGGCCACCGACCGCGGCGCCACGGTCATGATCCCGCCCACCGACGCCCCGGGTGTCGGCCGGCTGGCCATGGTCATGGACCCGGCGGGAGCCCCGTTCGCCCTGCTCAAGGGGGAGCCGACGACGACCTGAGCCGAACCGCCGCCGCGCGCACGCCTCCCCGGGCCCGGCGAGCCGCCGGACCGGCCCCGCGGCTCCCGTGCCCGCGAAAAAGGCCAGGCGCCCACCGGGCCGTACCGCCTACCGTCGTGCCGGGGGCGAGGGAACGTACGACGAGGAGAGCGGTCGCGGTGGGTGCATTTCTGCAGGAACGGTGGACGGCGTCGGGAGTCAGGCTGCGCCAGGTCACCTCGGGCGAGGGGCGCGGCAACTGGCTGTTCGTGCCCGGCGGGCCGGGGCTGGGCTCGGAATCGCTGCTCGGCCTGGTGCGGGCGGCCCAGGTGCCCGGCGCCGCCTGGCTGGTCGACCTGCCCGGCGACGGCTCCAACCGCGGCCTGCCCGGGCTTCCCGCCGAGCCCTACGCCCACTGGCCCGGGGCCCTCGCGGAGGCCGCGCGGGAGCTGGACGACGTGGTCATGGCGGGCCACTCCACCGGCGGCATGTTCCTGCTCTCCGTCCCGGAACTCGAAGGCCTGCTGACCGGCATGGTGCTGCTCAGCAGCGCCCCGCACGCCGGCTGGCGGCCCGGCTTCGCCCGTTACGCCGAGGACCACCCGCTCCCCGAGGTCGCCGGCGCCGCCGAGCGCTATGCCCGGCAGCCGGACGACGACCACCTCCGCGCCCTGACGCTCGCCGCCGCGCCGTGGAACTTCGGCCCCTCCGCACTGGCCGACGGCCGGGACCTGCTGTCCGGCCTCTCCTACTGCCATGACGCGGTGGCCTGGGCCGATGCCCACTTCGACGACGACTACCGGGCCCGCTGGCAGCCCGCGGCCCTGCCCACCCTGATCGTCAGCGGCGCCCGCGACCACATCGTCGACCAGCGGATCTGGCACGAGGAGCCGGGCTTCCACGGCCCGCACGTCCTGCACCGCCGCATCCCCGACGCCGGCCACTTCCCCTGGCTGGAGAACCCGACGGCCGTCCGCGCCGCCTTCGCCGACCTCGCGGCGCGCCTGAACCCGCGGGACTGAACGGGCCCGAGGGGTGGGGGCGAAGGGACGCCGACGGACCCGAGGACCGGGGGAGACGGGGCGCCGACGGACCGCGGGAACGCGTACGCCGACGGATCGAAGGCCGAGGGAGACGGGTCGCCAACGGGCCCGCGGGCGTGCGACGGGGACCCCGCGGAACGCCCTACCCCTTGTCCCGCGGCCGGGCGTCCACGATGCGCTTGATCTTGCCGACCGACCGCTCCAGGGTCTCCGGATCGACGATCTCGACCGCCACCGAGACGCCGATCCCGTCCTTGACGGCGCGGGCGATCCGTTCGACGGCGGCCGCGCGTTCCTGGCGGGTGGCGTCCGGGCGGGCCTCGGCGCGCACGGTCAGCCGGTCCAGCCGGCCCTCGCGGGTCAGCTTCAGCTGGAAGTGCGGGGCGACGCCCGGTGTCCGCAGCACGATCTCCTCGACCTGTGCGGGGAAGAGATTGACCCCGCGCAGAATGATCATGTCGTCGCAGCGTCCGGTGACCTTCTCCATCCGGCGGAAGGCGGGGCGCGCGGTGCCGGGCAGCAGCCGGGTCAGATCGCGGGTGCGATAGCGGATCACCGGCATCGCCTCCTTGGTCAGCGAGGTGAACACCAGCTCGCCGTGCGCCCCGTCCGGCAGCACCTCGCCGGTGATCGGGTCGACGACCTCCGGGTAGAAGTGGTCCTCCCAGATGTGCAGCCCGTCCTTGGTCGCCACGCATTCCTGGGCGACACCGGGGCCCATGACCTCCGACAAGCCGTAGATATCCACGGCGTCGATCGCGAACCGCTCCTCGATCTCGCGGCGCATCTCCTGCGTCCACGGCTCGGCGCCGAAGACGCCCACCTTGAGCGAGGTCGTCCGGGGGTCGACGCCCTGCCGCTCGAACTCGTCCAGCAGGGTGAGCATGTACGAGGGGGTGACCATGATGATCTCGGGGCGGAAGTCCTGGATGATCTGCACCTGCCGGCTGGTCATCCCGCCGGACGCGGGCACGACCGTGCAGCCGAGCCGCTCCGCGCCGTAGTGGGCGCCCAGGCCGCCGGTGAACAGGCCGTAGCCGTAGGAGATATGGACGGTGTGCCCCGGCCGGGCGCCGGCCGCGTGCAGAGAGCGGGCGACGACGTCCGCCCAGCGGGAGAGGTCGCCCTCGGTGTAGCCGACGACGGTGGGGCGGCCGGTGGTGCCGCTGGAGGCGTGGATGCGGCGCACCTCCGCCTTGGGGACGGCGAACATCCCGAAGGGGTACTGGGCGCGCAGATCATCCTTGACGGTGAAGGGGAAGCGGGCGAGATCGTCGAGCGAGCGGCAGTCCCGCGGATGCAGCCCGGCCCGCGCGAAGGACTCCCGGTAGAACGGGACGTGGTCGTAGGCGTGCTGCAACGAGGCGCGCAGCCGGGTGAGTTGGCGCTCGCGCAACGCGTCCCGGGAGAGCCGTTCCGCCTCGTCGAACGTCTCACTGTCATCGGCCGCTGCCGGCATGGAGTTCACCGCCTCGTGTCCCTACCGATCATTCGGTAGCCGCGTGCTGATCCAAGTAATCAGCGCGCGGCGAACACGTCAAGGGGCGTGGCGCGGCGCGCTCGCGGGTAGCGTCCCGCGCATGAGCGACGTCCGGAAGGTGCAGGTCGGTGAGGTCCAGCTGGCATACCGGGTGTGGGGTGAGGGGGACGCCCCGCCGGCGGTGCTGCTGCACAGCCTGGGGGAGGACGGCGAGGACTGGCGCGGCGTGGTCGGCCGGCTCGCCGGCACCCACCGGGTCTTCGCCCTCGATCAGCGCGGCCACGGCCACAGCGACTGGCCCGGGGACTACGGCTTCGCGCGCTGGCGGGACGACGCCCTCGGATTCCTGCGGGCGCTCGGCCTGGAGCGGGTGCTGCTGATCGGGCACTCGCTGGGCGCGGTGGCCGCCCTGCTGGCGGCCGCCGAACGGCCGGACCTGGTGGAGCGGCTGGTGTTGGAGGAGGTCGCCCCGCCGCTGCCCGCCGATCCGCCCCAGGAGGTGCCCCCTCGGCCGGCGGGCCCGGCCTCGTTCGACTGGCAGGCCAAGATCGCGGTGGTGGCGGAGCGGAACGCGCCGGACCCCGCATGGTGGGAGGCGGTGGCGCGGGTGACCGTGCCGACCCTGGTCATCGCCGGCGGGGAGACCAGCCATGTCCCCCAGGAGCAGCTCGCCGCACTCGCCGAGCGGCTGCCCGACGCCCGGCTGGTGACGGTGGAGGGCGCCGGCCATCTCGTCCACGAGGAGCGCCCCGGGGAGTTCCTCGCCGCGGTCGCCTCCTTCCTCGCGCCGCACACCTGACCCGGACGGCAGGCCTCGGCGCATCCACCGGACAGGCCGCGCCGCAACCGGGTCCCGTCTATCGAACCGGCCGCGCCGCGCTCCCGGCTCCCGTCCACCGCACCGGTCGCGTCGCACGGAAATGCACCCCGTCGCGGCGATTGCCCGTTCTTGTCAGGTTCGCGGCCTTATGTTGACCAGGACTTCCCCCGGAGCCCCGGGGAACGCGAGAAAGGCCGATCGTGCAGCTGACCCTTTCGATACGGAGCGCCCTGGCAGCCGGCGCCGCCGCCACCGTCCTGTTCGCCGGAGCCGGGGCGGCCGCCGCGGCCCCGGTCGCCACCGCCCCGGCCGCCGCCCCGGCCCCGTCTGCCGCCCCGGCACACTCCCCGTACGGCCAGCTCCGGCCGCTCGCCGCACTGTCGGCCGAGCGGCTGGCCACCGCCGATGTGGTGGCCGCCGCGAAGTACGGCACCGGCAGCCCGATCGACGACCCGGCCCGTGAGCAGGAGGTCCTGAACTCCGTGGCGGAACAGGCCCGGCAGCTGGGCGCCGACCCCGCGGCGACGACGCGGATCTTCCGGGACCAGATCGAGGCCAACAAGGTCGTGCAGCGCGGGCTGTACCGCCAGTGGGACGCGAACCCGGCGCAGGCGCCCACCGAGCGGCCCGACCTCCAGGAGGTCCGCAAGGAGATCAACCGCATCAACGGCGAGCTGGTGCGCGCCGTCGCCGCCTCCCCGCAGGCCCGCTCGGCGCCGTCCTGCACCCCGGTGCTGGCCGGCGCCGCCCTGAAGGTCCGCGCGGAGCGGAGGCTGGACGGGCTGCACACGGCGGCGCTGGCCCGCTCGCTGCGGTCGGTCTGCGCCGGGGCCTGACCCGAGCGCCGGGGTCTGACCCGAGCGCCGGGGTCTGACCCGAGCGCCGGGGTCTGACCCGAGCGCCGGGGTCTGACCCGAGCGCCGGGGTCTGACCCGAGCGCCGGCCCGGTGCCCGCGCGCCGGCCCGGTGCCGCGCGGCGGACGGGCCGGCCGCTCGGCTCAGGCGGTCCGTCCGCCCGCCGCCACCGCCTTCGCCCAGCGGTAGTCCGCCTTGCCGCTGGGCGAGCGCCGTATGCGGTCGGTGAAGACGACGGCACGCGGAACCTTGTAGCCCGCCAGCCGGGCCCGGCAGTGCTGCTGTATCCCCGCGAGGTCCAACGGGCCCGCGCCCGGGCGCAGTTGGATCACCGCCGCGACCCGGTTGCCCCACCGCTCGTCCGGCACGCCCGCCACCAGCACGTCGTAGACGTCCGGATGCGCCTTGAGCGCCTGCTCGACCTCCTCCGGATAGATCTTCTCCCCGCCGGAGTTGATGCACTGCGAGCCCCGGCCGAGGACGGTGACGATGCCCGCCTCGTCGACGGTGGCCATGTCGCCGAGCAGCACCCAGCGCTCACCGCGCGCCTCGAAGAACGTCTCGGCGGTCTTCTTCGCGTCGTTGTAGTAGCCCAGCGGGACGTGCCCGTGCTGGGCGAGGCGGCCCACCTCGCCGGCCGGCACCGGCTCGTTGGTCGCCGGGTCCACCACCGCCGTACGGGAGTTGACCTGGAGCCGGAAGCCCCGGTCGGCGCCCGCGTCGTCGGTGGCGGTGCCGTTGAAGCCGGACTCGGAGGAGCCGAAGTTGTTGAGCAGCAGGGCGCCGGGGACCAGCGCGCAGAACCGGTCGCGGACGGTCTCCGACAGGATCGCGCCGGAGCTGCTGACGCTGAACAGCGAGGAGCAGTCGGTGTCCTTGAGCGGCCCGGCCAGCGCGTCGACCAGCGGGCGCAGCATGGCGTCACCGACCAGCGACACGCAGGTGACCCGCTCCCGCTCGACGGTCCGCAGCACCTCCTCGGGCACGTACTTGCGGTGCAGCACGACCTTCTGGCCGAAGTGGAAGGCGATGAACGCGGTGAGGGTGGAGGTGCCGTGCATCAGCGGGGGAGTGGGGAAGAACACCAGGCCGTCGTCGCCGGCCGCGACCCGTTCGGCCAGCTCCTGGGGCCGCCGGACCGGCTCGCCGGTCGGGGCGCCGCCGCCCATCCCGGAGAAGAACAGGTCCTCGTGGCGCCACATCACGCCCTTGGGCATGCCGGTGGTGCCGCCGGTGTAGATGATCATCCGGTCGTCGGCGGAGCGCGGCCCGAAGCCGCGCGCGGCCGACGCGCCGGCCTCGGCGTCGGCCAGCGCGACGGGGGCGACCGACGGCCGGGGCGCGCCCTCGGGCGGGGTGCCGACCCGGACCAGGTGCCGCAGCCGGGGCGCCCGCGGCAGGGCGCCGGCCACCCGCGCGGTGAACTCCGCGTCGTAGACCAGCGCCGTCAGATCGGCGTCCCGGTAGAGGTAGGCCAACTCCTCTTCCACGTAGCGGTAGTTGACGTTGACCGGGACGGCCCGGATCTTCAGGCAGGCGTAGAGGGCCTGGAGGTAGCCGACGCCGTTGTAGAGGTGCAGTCCGACGTGCTGACCCGGTCCGATGCCGTGCTCGGCGAGGTGGTGGGCGAGGCGGTTGGCGGCGCGGTCCAGCTCGGCGTAGGTCAGCCGCGCCTCGGCGCCGGAGCCCGGGTGCTCGACGTACACCAGCGCCTCGCGGTCGGGGACCGTGTCGACGATCGACTCGAAGAGGTCGGCAAGGTTGAACTCCACGTCTCCTCCAGACCGGGCGGACGTCGGCTTGGCGGTCATTAGAGCGCCGCCCGGAGGAGCTGGGAAGGGCCCCGGTCAAGAAATCTGACTGTCTGTCAGAAAAGCCTTGAAGTCGCCGTGCGGCTCCTGCAACCTGTTCTGCGTCGTGAGACGGGAGGACACAATGGGCGGGACGGAACATCTGACCGTGGCGCGCACCGGCGCGACCCTGGTACTCACCCTCAACCGGCCGGAGGCGAAGAACGCGCTCTCGTCGGCGATGCTGGTGGGGCTGTACGACGGGTGGGTCGCCGCCGACGAGGACGACGGGATCCGCTCCATCGTCCTCACCGGCGCCGGTGGCACCTTCTGCGCCGGCATGGACCTCAAGGCCCTGGCGGGCGACGGGATGGCCGGCGAGCAGTACCGCGACCGGCTGCGCGCCGACCCCGAGCTGCACTGGAAGGCGATGCTGCGCCACCACCGCCCCCGCAAACCCGTGATCGCCGCCGTCGAGGGCCACTGCGTCGCGGGCGGCACGGAGATCCTCCAGGGCACCGACATCCGCGTCGCCGGCGAGGGCGCCACCTTCGGGCTCTTCGAGGTCCGGCGCGGACTGTTCCCCCTCGGCGGCTCCACCGTCCGCCTCGCCCGCCAGATCCCGCACACCCACGCCCTGGAGATGCTGCTCACCGGCCGGCCCTATACCGCCGAGGAGGCGGCCCGCATCGGCCTGATCGGCCAGGTGGTGCCCGACGGCAGCGCCCTCGACAAGGCCTTGGAGATCGCCGAACTCATCAACGGCTGCGGCCCCTTGGCCGTCGAAGCCGTGAAGGCCTCCGTCTACGCGACCGCCGGGATGACCGAGGCCGACGGGCTCAAGGACGAACTCGCCCGCGGCTGGCCGCTCTTCGCCACCGCCGACGCCAAGGAGGGCGCACGGGCCTTCGCGGAGAAGCGTCCCCCCGTCTTCCGGCGCGCCTGACCCAAGGAGATCCGTATGCCAGACGTGCCAGAGGTCCTCACGGCGCCCCTCGTCGTGGAATTCCCCTTCACCCGCTCGCTCGGCCCCGTCCGGAGCGCCTTCCTCACCGGACTGCGCGAGCGCACCGTCCTCGGCGTGCGGACGGGCGACGGGCGGGTGGTCGTCCCGCCCACCGAGTACGACCCGGTGACCGCCGAGGAACTCCGCGAGCTGGTCGAGGTCGGCAGCGGCGGCACCGTCACCACCTGGGCCTGGAACCCCGCGCCGCGCCGCGGCCAGCCGCTCACCACCCCCTTCGCCTGGGTCCTGGTCCGGCTCGACGGCGCCGACACCGCACTGCTGCACGCCCTGGACGCCACCGGCCCCGACGCCGTCCGC
Source organism: Streptomyces kronopolitis (assembly GCF_014646275.1). Lineage (GTDB taxonomy): Bacteria > Actinomycetota > Actinomycetes > Streptomycetales > Streptomycetaceae > Streptomyces > Streptomyces kronopolitis. The sequence continues at coordinate 14,736 of NZ_BMND01000005.1, read as the reverse complement.
ACCGGGATGCGGGTCCGCGTCCGCTGGGCCGCCGCACGCACCGGCGCCATCACCGACATCGCCTGCTTCGTACCCGACGACGGCCCCGCCGGCGAGGACCTGCCCGCCGCGCACGGCGGGGAGTTCACCGACCCCGTCACCCTGCTCACCGCCCCCGCCCGCCTCGACTACACCTACGCGCCGGGCCGCGCCCAGTCCCGCTACCTCCAGGAGCTCTCGGCGCACCGGATCGTGGGCGAGCGCTGCCCCTCCTGCCGCAAGGTCTACGTCCCGCCCCGCGGTGCCTGCCCCACCTGCGGCGTCGCCACCGACACCCAGGTCGAGGTCGGCCCCCGCGGCACCGTCACCACCTTCTGCATCGTCAACATCAAGGCGCGCAACCTCGATATCGAGGTCCCCTACGTCTACGCCCATATCGCCCTGGACGGCGCCGACCTGGCCCTGCACGCCCGCATCGGCGGCATCCCGTACGACCGGGTCCGCATGGGCCTGCGGGTGGAACCCGTGTGGAGCGGGGACGGCCGCTTCCCCGACCACTACCGCCCCACCGGCGAACCCGATGCCGACTACGACAGCTACAAGGAGCTGGTGTGATGCGCGAGGTCGCCATCGTCGCCTTCGGGCAGAGCGCGCACGTCCGCGACAGCGCGGAGACCTCCGAGGTCGAGATGCTGATGCCGGTGCTCCACGACGTCCTGGACCGGACCGGCCTGGCGGCCCGGGACATCGGCTTCACCTGCTCCGGCTCCTGCGACTACCTCGCCGGCCGGGCCTTCTCCTTCACCATGGCCCTGGACGGCGTCGGCGCCTGGCCGCCGATCTCCGAATCCCATGTCGAGATGGACGGCGCCTGGGCGCTCTACGAGGCCTGGGTGAAGCTCCTCACCGGCGAGGCGGACACCGCGCTGGTCTACGCGTACGGCAAGTCCTCGCCCGGCGACCTGCGCGAAGTCCTCACCCGCCAGCTCGACCCGTACTACGTCGCCCCGCTGTGGCCCGACTCCGTCGCGCTGGCCGCCCTCCAGGCCCGGGCACTGATCGACGCGAAGCTGACCGACGAGCGGGAGCTGGCCGGGATCGCGGCCCGCAGCCGCCGGGACGCGCAGTCCAACCCGCACGCCCAGCTGCGCGGCGCGCTGCCCGCCGGCGTGCCCCTCGTCGCCCCGCTGCGCACCGGCGACTGCCCGCCCATCGGCGACGGCGCCGCCGCCGTCGTCCTCGCCGCCGGCGACACCGCCCGCCGGCTGACCGCCCGCCCCGCCTGGATCCGCGGCCTCGACCACCGCATCGAGGCCCACAGCCTGGGCGTGCGCGACCTCACCGACTCCCCGTCCACCCGGCTCGCCGCCGAGCGCGCCGGCGCCTTCGAACGCCCCGTGGACACTGCCGAGTTGCACGCCCCCTTCACCTCCCAGGAAGTCGTGCTGCGTCGCGCCCTGGGCCTCGACGCGGCGGACGGCGCGGTCCGGATCAACCCCTCCGGCGGCGCGCTGGCCGCCAACCCCGTCATGGCCGCCGGGCTGATCCGGCTCGGCGAGGCCGCCGCCCGCATCCACCGCGGCGACTCCGACCGCGCCCTCGCGCACGCCACCTCGGGCCCGTGCCTGCAGCAGAATCTGGTCGCCGTCCTGGAGGGTGAGTGATGAGCAAGGAGCCCGTGGCCGTCACCGGAATCGGCCAGACCGCACACGTCGCCGCACGACGCGATGTCTCGCTCGCCGGACTCGTCCGGGAGGCGGCCCGACGCGCCCTGGACGACGCCGAGTTGACCTGGGCGGACATCGACGCCGTGGTGATCGGCAAGGCCCCCGACTTCTTCGAGGGCGTCATGATGCCCGAGCTGTACCTCGCCGACGCCCTGGGCGCCGTCGGCAAACCGATGCTGCGGGTGCACACCGCCGGCTCGGTCGGCGGCTCCACCGCCCTGGTCGCCGCCAACCTCGTCGCGGCCCGGGTCCACCGCACCGTCCTCACCCTCGCCTTCGAGAAGCAGTCCGAGTCCAACGCCATGTGGGGACTGTCCCTCCCGATCCCCTTCCAGCAGCCCCTGCTGGCCGGCGCCGGCGGCTTCTTCGCCCCGCACGTGCGCGCGTACATGCGCCGCACCGGCGCGCCGGACACCATCGGCTCCCTCGTCGCCTACAAGGACCGCCGCAACGCCCTCAAGAACCCCTACGCCCACCTCCACGAGGAGGACCTCACCCTGGAGAAGGTGCAGGCCTCCCCGATGCTCTGGGACCCGATCCGCTACTCCGAGACCTGCCCCTCCTCCGACGGCGCCTGCGCCATGATCCTCACCGACCGCGCCGGAGCCGCCCGCGCACCGCACCCGGCGGCCTGGGTGCACGGCGGGGCGATGCGCAGCGAACCCACCCTGTTCGCCGGCAAGGACTTCGTCTCGCCGCAGGCCGGCAAGGACTGCGCCGCCGACGTCTACCGGCAGGCCGGCATCACCGACCCGCGCCGGCAGATCGACGCGGTCGAGATGTACGTCCCCTTCAGCTGGTACGAGCCGATGTGGCTGGAGAACCTCGGCTTCGCCGCCGAGGGCGAGGGCTGGAAACTCACCGAGGCCGGCGTCACCGCACTCGACGGCGACCTCCCCGTCAACCCCTCCGGCGGAGTGCTGTCCACCAACCCGATCGGCGCCTCCGGCATGCTCCGCTTCGCCGAGGCCGCCCTCCAGGTACGCGGCCGCGCCGGCGCCCACCAAGTCGACGGCGCCCGGCGGGCGTTGGGCCACGCCTACGGCGGCGGCTCCCAGTTCTTCGCGATGTGGCTGGTCGGCACCGACGCACCGGCCACCTGACACCCCCCGGGGGCGGGCGCCCGGCCCCGTGCGCCCGCCCCCGGACCCCCACCCCCACCGACGCGCCACGTCCTCTGTCCGTCCCCGGACGCACTGGCTACGCTGATCACGGACGACGAACCGGGAGGAGCGGGAATCGTGGCCGACAGCATCACCGAGCAGCGGCTCGCGGGCGGGCCCAGGCCCGACCTCGACCTGGCGCAGGCCGAATGGCAGTCGAGCACCCAGGGCGTGGGCGACGTACAGATCGCCTTCGTCGAGGGGTACATCGCGATGCGCAACCGCCGCAGTCCGGAGATCCCCGCACTGATCTTCACCCCCGCCGAGTGGCACGCCTTCGTCGTCGACGCCCGCGAAGGAGCATTCGATCTGACCTAGCGCGCCGCGGTGCCGACGGCGACGCCGTGTGGCCCAGGCCCTACTCGCCCTGCTCGTGCCGCCTGCGCGCGACGACCAGATCGTGGAACGGGTGGCTCTCGGGGGCGTCCCCGTGGGCCGTGGCGCCGTCGAGGAGCGGATCCTCGGTGCTGCGGGGGAACATGGCCTGCTCGTAGGCGGTCAGCGCGGCCTCGGTGTCGTGCGGGTGCGCGGCGAGGGCCTCGCCGAGTTCGGCGCCGTCGAGCATGGCCAGGTTGGCGCCTTCGCCGTTCGGGGCCGAGAGATGGGCGGCGTCGCCGAGCAGGGTCACCCCCGGCACCCGCTCCCACCGGTGCCCCGGCGGCAGCGCGTGGAGCGGGCGCAGGACCGGGGCGGTGTCGGCGTCGGTGATCAGCGCGGTGAACTCCGGTGCCCAGCCGTCGAATTCCCGTGCGATCCGCGCGGTGGCCACGGCGGCATCGGTGAAGTCGATGGCGTCGAACCACTCCTGCGCCCGGTGCAGCCCCACGTACGCGTGCAGGGTGTCCGCCTTCTCCCGGTGGGCGAAGATCTCCCGGTCCGGCGTGGGCACGATCATCGACCCGCCGCCGACCGCCTTCGCCGCGGCCGGGTGCCGGGCGTCGGCGTCGAAAAGGTAGGTCTCGACGACCGACTTGCCGATGTACGCGGGCGTGGCGGCGGAGAGCAGCGGCCGCACCCGTGACCACGCGCCGTCCGCGCCGATCAGCAGGCCGGTGGCGACGGTGCCGCCGCCGGCGAACGCCACCTCGTGCCGGCCCCCGCCGAGGGCGCGGACGCCGCTGGCCTTGTGCCCCCACCGGACGGTGCCGGCCGGGAGCGCGTCGAGCAGGATCTGCCGCAGTTCGCCGCGCTGCACCTCGGGGCGTCCGCCCGTGCCGTCGTCGGCCTTGTCGTACAGGAGGGTCCCGTCCGGGTCGAGGAGCCGCAGTGCCTGGCGGCCGGCCAGGACGATGCCCCGGAACTCCTCCGTCAAGTCGGCGGCTTCGAGCGCCAGTTGCCCGTTGTAGGCGTGGATGTCGAGCATCCCGCCCTGTGCCCGCGCGGTCGGGGAGGGCTCCGCCTCGTAGACCGTGGCCGGTATTCCGTGGACGTGCAGGACGCGGGCGAGCGTGAGGCCGCCGAGCCCGGCGCCGATGATCGTGACATCAGTGTTCATCAGGGCTTCCTTCCTGATGCGGACCGCTGGACGGACTCCCGGCAGGTGAGGCCGGGAGCGCCGTTCCAGGAGTCGGGGCGAGGTGGTGGTGGCCGGGCCGTTCCCGACCGGCTCCACTGTCCCGGCGGCCGCCGACGGATGGCCGACAGAGCGCCGACCGCCGCCGACAGCCGGCCGACAGGAGGCGCGGTCAGCGCACCAGGGGGAGGAAGGGCCGTGAGGATGCCGTGGCGCAGGAGGCCGAAGGGGCGGGACCGCACTTGCCCGACCCGCGTCGAGACGCCCGTAGGGTGGGCACCATGAGTGGCGAACGCGAGCTGAGGGCCCTGCTGAGCGGAATGCGTCCGGAGATCAACCCGGGCCGCTTCGTGTTCACGACCGTGCCCGGCGCCCTCCCCGAGGGGCTGACGCCGGTGGTCACGGTCACCGAGCCCGAGGGCCGCACCCTCGTCGTCCACCAGGAAGAGGCCGACCGCGCGGGCCTGGCATACGACTATGTCGCCGCCTGGATCACCCTGCGGGTGCACTCCGCGCTGGACGCCGTCGGACTCACCGCCGCCGTCGCCACCGCGCTCGCCCAGGCCGGTCTCAGCTGCAATGTCGTCGCCGGCTTCCACCACGATCACCTCTTCGTGCCGTATGCCGCGGCCGACGAGGCGCTGCGCCGGCTCCGCGCGCTGGCCGACCGGGCCTGACCAGCGGCGGTGCGGCGGACGGTGGGCGCCGGGCACCGGCCGTCGCCCGCCCCCGACGTCGGCGCGGCGCGCCCGCCGGGGCCACGTACGATGGCGGCATGTCCTTCCTCCGCCGCCGCAGCGCAGCCACGCCCGCCGGGCCTGACTTCGACGTCCTCGCCATGGACCCCGGGGACTGGCCGGGCAATCTCGGGGCCGGCCTGCTGCCCGCCCCGGACGGCACCTGCCAGGGGGTCTTCCTCCGCTACGACCTGTTCGGCGGCCGCGGCCCCGCGATGATCATCGGCAATCTGCCGGAGGGCTCCCCGGCCCGCGAGCTGGCGGACGACCAGGTGCCCTTCGAGGTGGCCCAGCTGCTCGCGGCGCTCGGCAACGACGAGCCGGTGACGGTCGTCGAGAGCGAGGACACCCCCGTGATGCACGAGGACAACCTGCTGATCGTCAAGCGCATCAAGTGCTCCGAGAGCCGGATCTCCTGCGCCCAGTTCGACCGCAGCGACGGCGTGCTGGTCACCATCGCCAGCTGGGACCGGCCGATCACCGACGACCTCTACGCCCTGCTCAAGCCGCTGCCGGCGGAGCTCTTCCAGCAGGGCTGACCTCCCGGCGCAGTACCGGAGCGGACATGATCGCGCCCGGTGGACGGAATCCGTCCACCGGGCGCGAGGCGTTCACCCGGCCGGTGTCCCCCTAGGAGCCCGAGCGCAGCACGTCCACGTCGGCCGCCCGCACATAGCCGACCCGGTGCCCGAGCTGGATCTCGTAGTAGACGTCCTCACCGCGCACGATCGCGTGCTTGGTGACATCGAAGGTCGGGGCGTAGAAGTAGTCGCCCCTCATCCGGCCCCCGACCACGTACTCCTGGCCGGCGGCGAGCTTGTACGGCAGCGCGGAGACCGCCTGGTACGGCACCCCGTCCGGGTAGGCGTCCTTCTCCGGGTAGGCGCGGCCGTAGACCGGGATCTCCGTGCGGCCCTCCTTCGGCGTCGCGACCAGCCCCTTCGCGTTCACCGCCACCCGGTGGCCGTGGGGATCGCGGAACCACGCCCGCTGCCCGAGGTACCAGATCGCCGTCCAGTCGCCGTCCCGGCCGGCCACCGCGAACTGCTGGCCCGTCGAGGCCCGGGCGCCGGTGTCGTTCACCCCGGTCGTCGAGTCAGCGCCGTCCGGGTGCAGTCCGATGTCCCTGACCAGCGGTGCGTCCCCGCTCGGCGCGGTGTGCAGCCGGACCGCCGTGGAACCGTGCGCCTCACAGGCGTCCCCGGGCTTCTCGCAGCCCGTGTAGGCGGGCTGGTTCCGGTCGTAGTCGGGGCGGATGGTGACCAGTCCGCCCCGCGCGTCCGCGGTGGCCCGGAACGGCTTGCCCAGCAGGGTGAAGTAGTGCGCCCAGTCCCAGTACGGCCCGGGGTCGGTGTGCATGCCCGGGATCGTGGCCGTGGTCGTCCCGGGCACATTGTCGTGGCCCAGGATGTGCTGACGGTCGAGCGGCACGTCGTACTTGCGGCTCAGATACTTCACCAGACGGGCCGAGGCGCGGTACATCGCCTCCGTGTACCAGGCGTCCGGCGCCGCGAGGAAGCCCTCGTGCTCGATGCCGACGGAGTGCGAGTTGATGTACCAGTTGCCCGCGTGCCAGGCCACGTCCTTGGTCGGCACATGCTGGGCGATCAGCCCGTCCGAGGAGCGGATCGTGTAGTTCCACGACACATAGGTCGGGTCCTTGATCAGCTTCAGGGTGGTCTCCCAGGACCCCTCGGTGTCATGGATGACGATGGTGCTGACCCGCTGGTCCTCGGGCCGGTCGGCCTTGTCGTGGTTGCCGTAGTCGCCGTCGCCGAACTCCTCGTACGGCGCCGGCACCGACTCGCAGGCAACGGTCCACGGGCACTCCGTCCTGCGGGCGGCGACTGCCGCCGCGCTCCGGTCGGCCGGCGCGGCGAGACGTTTCTGCTGTGCGGCATCGGGGGTCAGCTTCGGCGAGGCGGCCAGCGTGACCCGCTGCCCCGCGTCGGTCGTGCGCGACTGGCCGTGGCGCATCACTTCGTACACCTCGTCCGCGAAGGCCTTGCCGGCGCGGGCGTCGTCCTGGCTGCCGTAGCGCGCCACGGCCGTGTACCACCGGGCCGGATCGGCCGACGCGGACCGCCCCCGCTGGTGCTGCCCGGCGGCGAGCAGCGCCGCCCCGCCGAGCACGTTCGCCGCGGGGTCGGTCCGCAGCTTCTCGGCCGGCAGCCCGGTCAGTTCGGCGGCCGTCGACAAGGTACGCAGCCGGGCGGGCAGTTCGGCGGGCAGCGCGGCCCGCCGGGCCGGGCCGGTCGGCGTCTTGTGCGGCCGGGCGTCGTCGCCGCGGGCGTCCTCGTCGCCGGTGCTGAACTCCGGCGTCCGGGCCAGCGCCGTGCGGGCGTCGGTCAGATGCATCGGGCCGTAGCCCCCGGAGACGCTGGGCGCGCCGCCGTGGCCGTCCCAGCGCGACTCCAGGTAGGAGACGCCGAGCAGCACGCTGCGCGGTACGTGGAAGCGGGCGGCGGCGTCCGTGAACGCCTGCTGCAACGCGTCCGTCCGGGGCTGCCCGGCAGTGGCGGAGGGCGTTCCCGAGAGCGGCAGCAGCAGCACCGCCGCCGCGACGGCGGTGGCGGATCTGCGCAGGGCGGGGCGGTGGAATCTCTTCTCGTCTTCCGGGGCGGATCCTCGCAAAGCAACCTCCTCGAGCCGGCCCGAGCCGGGCGGTGTGACGGTGGGTGCGCAAACGGCCGCACGGGCGGGACCCGAGACTAGAGCCCCCGTCGGCACAGAGCTATACGTGTGCCGACGGTCCGTCAATCACCATGCCTTGTCGGGATGTCGCATGTCAGGGCGTCTCACGAGGAGTCTTCCCGGCACCGCGCCGGGCCTGCGGGGCGTCAGTGGAATGGACCAATGACGGGGTGGGGGAGGAGGCGCGGGGGCGCGGGCGGGGCCCCGCGAACGCGGCCGCGGTGGCGCGCGGGACGTGGCGGACCTTGGCCGGACGGGGGCCCGGACCGGCGGTGGGAGGCCGGACCGTCGCCGGTCCGGGCCTGGGCGGCGCATGACTGAGCGGCGCGCCCCGTGCCCGGGCGCGCCGCTCATCATCCCCCGAGGGGGTGCCGACCGCCGCCCGCACCGCACGGCGCGCCATCTGGCAGTCGTCGTGCAACCGGCGCAGGAGCAGCCGCTGCTCCTCGCCCGCCGCGGCCGCACCGGGTTGTCCCGGGCCCGGTGCGCCCGTCGGCGCGGGCTCGTGCATGGTCCGCTGGATCGCGGTCTCGTAGCGCCGGATCTCGCGGGTGAGCACCAGCATCAGATTCACCAGGAAGGCGTCCCGCGAGGCCGGTCCGGCGTTCTGGGCGAGCTGGCTGATCTGGCGGCGGGCCACCGGCGCGTCGCCGAGCACCGACCACAGCGTCGCCAGGTCGTAGCCCGGCAGATACCAGCCCGCGTGGTCCCAGTCGAGCAGCACCGGGCCGGCGGGGGACAGCAGCACGTTGTTCAGCAGCGCGTCGCCGTGGCAGAACTGGCCCTGGGTGTGCGACAGGCCGTGCAGCAGCTTCTGCAGATCGCCCAGGTCACGGTCGGTCAACAGCCCCAGGTCGTGGTAGCGGCCGATCCGGCCCGCGTAGTCCAGCGGGGTGTCGAACAGTCCGGCCGGCGGACGCCAGAGGTTGACCCGGCAGATCGCGCCGAGCGCGGCGCGCACATCCGCGCGGGGAGGCGCCTCGGACGGGTGCCGGGTCAGGGCGGCGACCCGGCCGGGCATCCGCTCCACGATCAGCGTGCAGTTGTCGGGGTCGGCCGCCACCAGCCGCGGCACCCGAACCGGCGGACGATGCCGGACGAATGCGCGGTATGCGCTTATTTCCTGCCGGAAGCGTTCCGCCCATGCGGGGGACTGGTCCAGTAAACACTTGGCCACCGCCGTCATCCGGCCCGTGGTGCCCACCAGCAGGACGGATTTGCCGCTGCGGCGCAGCACCTGCACCGGGTTGAACTCCGGGCAGATCCGCTGCACCGAGGCGACGGCGGCGCGCAGCTGGGCGCCCTGGGGGCCGGACAGGTCGAGCCGGCCGCTGAGCGGCTGGGTGCCCGTGCCGTGCGCCCGCCGGGTCCGGCCGCCGGGGAGGCCGGTGACCGCCCCCGCGGACGGCGCGGGGTCGAGATACGGCCCGCTGCCGGTGGGGTGCGGACGGTGCGGCCGGGGGACGGTCACGGCGGACGATGCTGCATACATGGGTGAAACAGATCCCTTCGTGCGCCGGCGAGTTGCGTACGCTCCCCGGCCCGGTGGTGGGAACCCGTGAACGGGCCCCGTGCAGGAGGCCGATCCAGGGTCCCTGTGCAGGGCGCGCACCCTGGGGAATGCGGTCCCGCCACCAGGCCGGGGGCGGCACGTCTACAGAACACGCGGCTGCGGGTGGCAGACCATCTGGCGCACCCTGGCGAACCCTGGCGAATGCCCACAGCCCCTGTCACCGGCCGTTACTGTCAACTCAGTCGAGGAACCTGGGGGCTTGACGTGGACAGGCAGCCGAACACCCGTCTCGCGGACCTTTTCGGTCTGGCCGGCTGGTCCAAAGGCGAGCTGGCGAGACTGGTCAACCGGCACGCGGCGGCCATGGGCCATCCGCAGCTGGCGACCGACACCTCGCGAGTGCGGCGCTGGATCGATATGGGGGAGACCCCCCGCGATCCGGTGCCCAAGGTTCTGGCTTCCCTGTTCACCGAGCGCCTCGGCCGTGTCGTAACCATCGAGGACCTCGGGTTCGCAAGAACGGGTCGCTCGGGGAAGCGGCAGGCCCTGGACGGTCTGCCGTGGGCTCCCGAACGGACCGCTGCGGTCCTCACGGAATTCACGGGAATGGACCTCATGCTCAACCGACGCGGCTTGGTGGGTGCGGGCGCCGCACTCGCCGCGGGCTCCGCACTCACCGGCGCCATGTACGACTGGCTGCACACCGCCCCGGCCCCCGCCGGCCCACGCCACCCGTTCGCCTCCGACTCCGCCGACGACCTCGACCAGATCGGCCTCGACCGCTACGAGGCCGCCCCCGTGGGCTCCCAGGAGGTCGACGCGCTGGAGCACTCGGTCGAGGTGTTCCGCGCCTGGGACGCGGCCCGCGGCGGCGGACTCCAGCGCAAGGCCGTGGTGGGCCAGCTCAACGAGGTCGGCGGGATGCTGGCCTACCACCACCCCGACCATCTGCAGCGCCGGTTGTGGGGAGTGGCCGCCAACCTGGCGGTGCTGGCCGGCTGGATGTCCCATGACGTGGGCCTGGAGCCCACCGCCCAGAAGTACTTCATCATCGCGGCCCATGCGGCGCGCGAGGGCGGCGACCGCCCGCGCGCCGGTGAGGCACTCTCCCGCGCCGCCCGCCAGATGGTCCATCTGGGCCGCCCCGACGACGCGCTGGACCTGATGAAGCTGGCCAAGTCGGGCTCCGGCGAGGAGACCCTGCCGCGCACCCGCGCCATGCTGCACACCATCGAGGCCTGGGCGCAGGCGTCCAAGGGCCAGGGCCAGGCGATGCGGCGCACCCTGGGCGAGGCGGAGGAGCTGTTCGTCTCGGACAAGGGCGATGTGCCGCCGCCGTGCTGGATGCAGATGTTCGACGAGGCCGATCTGCACGGTATGCAGGCCCTGGCCTTCCGCACCCTCGCCGACCACGACCCCTCCGCCGCCAGGATCGCCCAGCACCACGCCAAGCAGGCGCTGCGGCTGCGCGAGAACGGCCGTCAGCGGTCCCAGATCTTCGACTACATCTCGATGGCCTCGGCCTGCTTCCTCGGCGACGACCCCGAGCAGGCCGACCGCTATGCCAGGCTGGCGCTGGTCTCCATCGGGGAGAACTCCTCCCATCGCACCTGGGACCGGCTGCGCGAGATGTTCCGGCTCACCGGCCAGTACGCGAATTTCGCCAAGATCCAGGACCTGCGTGAGGAGATCCAGGATGTCCTGCCGAAGGCGAAGCCGAAGACCAAGGGGTCGGGCCTGGGCCCGGGAATCGGCGCGGGCCTCGGGGGGAACTTCTCGGCCTGAGACCGGAGATGACCACGCACAGCACGCCGCGTCATCCGCCCGGAGGGGCGACACGACGGACGACGGAGCGTGCTCCGCCCCGCCGTCCCCGCTGTCCGGATCTCACCCGCCCACCGACGCCTCCGGGGCGGCCGGCGAAGGATCCGCCGGACCGCCCTCAGCAAGCGGGGTGTGCGTCAGTCGCCGACCCTGGCGATCAGCACACACGCATCGTCCTCGCGCTCGCCGCTGCCGAACTCCTCGACGACGATGCGGACGCTGTCCTGCGCGCTGCGCGCCGCGGCGAACCGCGGCGCCAGGGCGAGCAGCCGCTCGGCACCCTCATGGGCGGCCGCCCCGCCCGCTGCCTGGCGCGGAACCAGACCGTCGGTGTGCAGCACGAGCAGGTCGCCGGGCTCCAGCTGCTCGGTGTGCTGGGTGTAGGACGCGCCCGAGGTCGCCCCGAGGAGCACGCCGTCGGGCGGGTCCAGCGCGCGCCCCGTGCCGCGACGGAACAACAGCGGTGCAGGGTGCCCTGCCTGGGCCCACTCCAGCGTGCGGTGCTCGGGATCGAACCAGCCGCACACCGCGCTGCCGAGAGCCGGTTGGGCGGCGCTGTCCAGCAGTTGGTTGAGGAGGCCCATCAGGGGACCCGGGCGGTGGCCGGCGACCGCCATGCCGCGCAGCGCGCCGAGCACCATCGCCATTCCGGAGGTGGCGGTGATGCCGTGCCCGGTGAGATCGCCGACGCTCAGCAGCGTCTGCCCGTCGGGGAGTTGCAGCGCGTCGTACCAGCCGCCGCCGATCAGGGCGCGGGTGCCGGACGGCAGATAGCGCCCGGCGAGATCGAGGGCGACCGGACCGCCCTGCGGGAACCGCAGGGAGCCGCGCCAGGGCGGCAGCACGGCTTCCTGCAGCTCGACCGCGAGCCGGTGCTCGGTCTGCGCGACCCGCCGCTCGTGGTGCAGCGAGTCACGGGTCTCGCGCACCGCCTGCTGGCTTCGGCGCAGCTCGCTGACGTCCCGGAGCACGGCCCACATGCAGGCGGTACAGCCGTCGGCGTCGAGCACCGGCTCGCCCACCATGTGCACCGTGCGCAGACTGCCGTCCCGCCGCACGATGCGGAACTCGCCGTCGATCGGCCGGCCGTCCACCAGGCAGTCGGTGACCATCGCGGCCAGGCCCTCCTGGTCCTCGGCGTGCACCAGCGAGGGCAGTTCGTCGAGGGTGAGCGGGCCGTCCTCCGGTGCCCTTCCGAACATCGCGAACAGCTCGTCGGACCAGCTGACCTCGTCGGTGAGCAGATTCCACTCGGCGCTGCCCACCCGGCGCAGCAGCGCGCCGCGCTCATGGGGCGCGGGCTCCGGCGGGGCGGGGGGAGCGGCATCGGGAGCGCTGTCGTGGTCGCTCTCGGTGGGCAGGCCCTCTCTCAGCTGGTCGAGATGGCCCCCGAGGTCGTCGAGGTGGTGCGCGGCGAGATCGCACAGCGCCCGCTGCCAGCGCAGCTGCGGGTCGGGGGCGAGGCCGGTGTCCACCGCGGACTCCCGGCGCACCGCGTCGAGGCCACCGCGCAGGCGGCGGGCCTGCGTGATGAGTGCCTCGACCGCGTCGCGCTCGGGGGGCCGGTCTGCTGAGTGATCCGCGAAGAGAGGGGACGGCATGACGTACTCCGTGATCAGGCGGCGCCGGGCTGAAGGGCCGGTAACGACTGTTGCACAGGCAGCGACCGTCTGTAAGGGATTTGGCACTACCCGATACGGTGGTGCATCTGGCATATGCCCCCGGCTTTGCGGGGCAACCTCGCACCGAATCGGCGGAATGACGGCTTCCAGGCTAGGCTTCGGCCGCCGTACAAAGAGGCGTTCCCCCGATCCATGGTGGGAACGACGCATACGGCCCGTGGTCACCGGCAAGAATGCCGGTCAGCGGAAATCCCGTTGCCACCCTGCCCCCCGCACCGGATGCTGACCTCATGTTCGATCCAGACATAGCGCCCAGTGGCACCCTGCTCGGCCTCCTCCAGCGAGGCCGCGGCGACGGGACCCTGCATGCCCTGGCGGCGCCGCGGGCCGAGGCGCTCGCGGCACTCAACGACAGCGTGCTGCGCGACCCCCGCCGTGACTGGCAGGTCGAGAACCGTTCGCTGTACTACGCGCGCCTCTACATGCAGCTCGACGGCGGGCTCGAGGAGATCGAACGCCACCTCTTCCACCCCGACGACCTCGTCGACACCGGCGAGGAGCGCACCGGCCTGGCCCTCGCCGTCCTCGGCCACCTCGCCGCGTACGGCCGCGACGCCGCCCGGCTGCTGCTGCGCGGCTACGCCGCCGCCGGCAGCAACTGGCGCTGGGCCCTGGACGAGCTCGCGCTGCGTGACGACGACGCCGGGCTGATGACCCTCGCCCCCGCCGTCCTCGCCCGCTTCCCCGGGACCGAGGAGGGCGAGGCCGAACTGGCCGCCGCCGTCCGCGACGCCTTCGAGCCCCGGCCCTGGCGGCTGTGGGCCGAGGACCCCCGTTACGCTGCGCGACTGGCCGCCGCCGGGGAGCAGGGCTCCTTCGACCGCTGGCAGCGGCAGCTGCGGCCGCGCGGGCCGCGCCCCGGCTGGAGCGTGACCGAGATTCTGCAGTGGGCCCAGGAAGGACGGGAGCGGGAACCGGAGGAGCGGCGTCATCTCGCCGCCGCCCGCTGCCTCGGCGCCGTCGCCGGTCCCGAGGACCGCCCCGAGCTGCTGCGTGCCGCCCGTAGTGGACCGGACGCGGCGCGCGCCGCCGCCCTCCACCACCTCGCCGAGCGCGGCGACGCCGAGGCCCTCGACCTGATCGAGGCCGCGGTCTGCTGCCCCCTCTCCTCCGAGCCGCTGGTCGCCGCCGCGCTCGCCTCGTTCGCACGGATGCAGGACGTGGCCGCCGTCGTGCGGGCCCGCGACTGGGCGGCGGGCGCGGACCGGCTGCTCGCCACCGCCGCCGCGATGCTCGCCCGCCGCGGCGGGCCGCGCGACACCGAGCTGGTGCTGGCCGCGCTGCGCCGGACCGTCCGCGAGGAGGGCCCGGACGCGGAGGCCCTGTGGGAGCTGGTCGACGGCACCGGCCGGCTCGGCGTCGGCTGCGCCGCCCCCGTGCTGCGGCACATCTACCGTGAGACCTCCTCCTCCCACCTCCGCGGCCGGGCCGCCGCCGCACTTGCCGTCACCGACCCCGGCTTCGCGGCCGGCTTCGCCGTCGAGTGCCTGTGGGACTGCGAGGAGACCACCCGCGAACTGGCCGCCCGCCACGCCGCCACGGGCGACGACCGGGTCGTCGAACAACTCCGCCGCCTTGCCGCCGACCCGGCAGAGGAGGCCGAGGTCCAGACGGCTGTCCGTAGCCGGTTCGGCCCCGAGGCCTAGGTTTTTCCCACGTTTTCGGCTTTTCCGCCGTGGTTGTTTTCTCGCCGTGTATCGCCCGCTTCGCGGTGCGCCCGTCGTTGTCTTTCCGCTGCGCGGGGCCGTTTTCCGCGTTGTCGGCTTTCCCGCCGTGGGGGTGTTTCGCCGTTGCGCCTGCGGCGGGCGGTGGGTGTTGGGTGCGGTGACGGTCCTGCGGGGGTGGGTGTTCGGACTGCTTCGCTTTACGTCCGAACACCCACCCCCTCCGGCCCGTCCCCTCCC
>NZ_BMND01000004.1:25039-405557 GCF_014646275.1 Streptomyces kronopolitis | reverse complement strand
CCGGCGCCGGCCGCCGCCGCGCAGGGCGGTCCGGACGCGGCGCCGCAGCGCCAGCCGCTGCCGCCCGCCGCCGAGGACGACGGGCACGCCGCCGAGCACTCCCAGGGGCGGGCGTTCAGCGTGCGGACGCTCGGGCAGGGCGTGCCGTTCGCGCAGCAGATCGCCGACCAGCAGCGGCCGCCGGTGCCGCCCGGCAGCACCCCGCCCGGGGGCACGTCCGCCGGTTCGGGCCGCCGCCGCAAGCTCGCCGCGCCGCCGCAGGAGGGTGAGCGGGCGTCCGCCGCCGGGGCCGCGGCGGCCGAGGCGCGGCCGCATCCCGCCGCCCCGCCGCAGCAGGCACCGCAGGCGCAGCACCCGGCCGCCGCCCCTCCGCAGCCCCATCTGCTGGACGCGAGCGAGGGCCGGGCCTTCGCGATCTCCGCGCCGGACGAGGGCAGCGAGGGTCCCGAGCCGCTGGACGGGCCGAACGGCGCCATCGAGGTGATGGACCGTCAGCCGATGCCGAGGGACGACGAGCTGCCGCCGGAGCCGCTGGACAATCCGCGCCGGCTGCTGGTCTGGCCCGCGCCGGACGGCGCCACCCAGCAGGCGCTCAGCGACCGCGGCTACCGCCCGGTGATCGTCAACTCCCGGGAGGAGGTGGACGCGCAGATCGCCGCGTATCCGGCGGCGCTCTTCGTCGACCCGCTGACCGGTCCGATCACCCGCACCGCGCTCCAGTCGCTGCGCCAGGCGGCGGGCGCGGCCAAGGTCCCGGTCCTGGTGACGGCCGGTCTGGGGATGGCCACCCGGGAGGCCGCGTACGGCGCCGACCCGGCCGTCCTCCTCAAGGCACTGGCCCCGCGGGACAGCGAGGTGCATCCGCCGCGGGTGCTGCTGATCGAGCAGAACGACGACATCGCGGCGGCGCTGACCGCCTCGCTGGAGCGGCGCGGGATGCAGGTCGGCCGGGCCTCGGCGGACGCCGACGCGGTCAGCCTCGCCACGCAGATGCGGCCGAATCTGGTGGTGATGGACCTGATGCAGGTGCGCCGCCGGCGGGCCGGCATCGTCGACTGGCTGCGCGCCAACGGGCTGCTCGACCACACCCCGCTGGTCGTCTACACCTCCGCCGACATGGATCCGGCGCAGCTGCCCCGGCTGTCCGTCGGCGAGACGGTGCTGTTCCTCGCAGAGCGCTCGACGAGTGCCGAGGTGCAGTCCCGGATCGTCGACCTGCTCGCCAAGATCGGCACGAACTGACCGCAGTGACCGGGTGAGCGGCGGGCGGGCCGGACGCCCGTGTCGTGGACGCCCGGGCCCGGAGCAGCGCTCACGGCCGCCGGCTCAGGCCAGCAGGGTGACGTCCAACTGCCCGTCCGCGTACTGCTTGCGCAGCACCTTCTTGTCGAACTTGCCCACGCTCGTCTTGGGCACCGCCGGGATCACCGCCCAGCGCTCGGGCAGCTGCCAGCGCGCGACCCGCTCACCGAGGAACGCCTTCAGCTCCTCGTAGCCGATGCTCACGCCGTGGTTGAGGACCACCGTCGCCAACGGCCGCTCGCCCCACTTGTCGTCGGGTACGGCGACCACCGCGGCCTCCGCGACGTGCGGGTGAGCCATCAGGTGGTTCTCCAGCTCGACCGAGGAGATCCATTCGCCGCCGGACTTGATGACGTCCTTGGCGCGGTCGGTCAGCGTCAGGAAGCCGTTCGGGGTGATGGTGCCGACGTCGCCGGTGCGCAGCCAGCCGTCGGGGCTGAACTTGTCCTCGGGGCGCAGCGGTTCGCCCTGCGCGCCGCCGTAGTAGGCACCGGCGATCCAGGGGCCGCGGACCTCCAGTTCGCCGGCGGCCCGGCCGTCCGCGGGGAGCCGTTCGCCGTCCGGGCCGATCAGCCGGGCCTCCACGGAGGCGGGGAAGCGGCCCTGGGTGGCGCGGTAGTCCCACTCCTCGTCGCCGCTGACGCCGGCCGGCGGGTGGGCGACGCTGCCCAGCGGGGAGGTCTCGGTCATGCCCCAGGCGTGCACGACGCGGATGCCGTGGCGCTCCTCGAAGCCGCGCATCAGGGCGGGCGGGCAGGCCGAGCCGCCGATGACGACCGTCCGCAGGCAGGCCACATCCCGCTGCGTGGCGTCGAGTTCGGCGAGCAGGCCCTGCCAGATGGTGGGGACGGCGGCGCCGATGGTGGGCCGTACGGTCGCGATCATCTCGGCGAGCGGCGCGGGCTGCAGGAAGCGGTCGGGCATCAGCAAGGAAGCGCCGGCCATGAACGCGGCGTGCGGCAGGCCCCAGGCGTTGACGTGGAACATCGGCACCACCGGCAGGGTGATGTCGCGCGAGCTGAGGGCGAACGCCTCGGCGGTGTTGACCTGCATCGAGTGCAGGTAGAGCGAACGGTGGCTGTAGAGCACGCCCTTGGGGTCGCCGGTGGTCCCGGAGGTGTAGCAGAGCGCCGCGGCCTCCCGCTCGTCGATCTCCGGCCAGTCGTAGCTCTCCGGGCGGCCGTCGAGCAGCTCCTCGTAGTCGTGCACGCGGACCGGGGCGCCGTCCAGTACGGAGCGGTCGCCGGGGCCGACGACCACGACGTGCTCCACGTGGGGCACCTGGCCGAGCAGCGGGGCGAGCAGCGGCAGCAGGCTGCCGTTGACCAGCACGACGCGGTCCTGGGCGTGGTGGACGATCCACACCAACTGCTCGGCGGGCAGCCGCAGGTTGAGGGTGTGCAGCACCGCCCCCATGGAGGGGATGGCGAGGTAGGCCTCCAGGTGCTCGGCGTTGTTCCACATGAGGGTGCCGACGCGTTCCTCGTCGGCCACGGACAGCTCGTCGCGCAGCGCGTGGGCCAGCCGGGCGGCGCGGCGGCCGATCTCGGCGAAGGTGCGGCGGTGCGGCTCCCCCTCGGTCCAGGTGATGACCTGCGACTGACCGTGAACCGTCGATCCGTGGGCCAGGATTCGCGAGACGGTGAGCGGTACGTCCTGCATCGTGCTGAGCACCGGGTGCCTCCGCTTTACTACGGGCGGTTAGTGGTGCTGCGATTGTCATCGCATACCAGGCGGTATGTCACGCCCTCCGGAGTGTGTTCTTGCCCGCTCATGATCAGATGCGGCCACGGAACGGGCCGCGCCGGGGCCGCCGCGCGCCGGCCGGTCTCACGGGCGCCGGTCGGCCGCCGGGGTCACCGCCTGGAGGACCAGCACCGACAGGTCGTCCTCGACCGGGCCGGTGCCGAAGTCGTGCGCGGCGCGCCGGACGTGCTCGGCGAGGGCCTTGGCGCCCAGCCCCATGCCGTCCCGCAGCACCTCCATCAGCCCGTCGTTGTCGTCCAACTGCCAGTTCCCGCTGCGGCGTTCGGTGACCCCGTCGGTGACGCACAGCAGGGTCTCGCCCGGTGCGAGGGTGAAGGAGCTGGCCTGGAATTCGGTGCCCTCGTCGATGCCCAGCAGCATCTGCGGCTCGGAGGCCGCCTCGACGGTGCCATCGGTGAACATGTGCAGCGGTGGCGGGTGGCCGGCCGTGGCGACCGTGCAGCGGGCGCCGGGCACGCCCGGCTCGACCTCCAGCTCGCCGTAGAGCAGGCTCAGGAAGCGGGAGGAGGCCTGCTCGCCGCCCAGCGCCACCGCCTCGGCGCTCTCCTCCGCCATGGCCAGATTCAGCCGGCCGAGGACCGACTCGACGCCGTGCCCCTCCCGGGCCAGCAGCCGCACCAGGTGGCGGGCCAGTCCGGTGACGGACATCGCCTCGGGGTCCTTGCCCTGGACGTCGCCGAGCAGGAAGCACCAGCGGCGGTCGCCCATCGGGAAGACGTCGTAGAAGTCGCCGCCGACGGTCTGGCCCTCGCCGTGCGGCTCGTAGACGATCGCCGTGTCGACGCCGACGATGCTGGCGAGCGAGGCGGGCAGCTGCCGGCGCTGGAGCGCCAGGCTGATCGTGGTCTGCCGGGTGTACTGGCGGGCGGTGTACACGGCCTGCGCGACCCGGCGTGCCACGTCCTCGACCATCCGCACCACGGTGTCGGTCATCTGCAGGTGCCCGGCCCGGCCGAGCAGCAGGACGCCCTGGTCGGCGTCCCGGGCGACGAGCGGGAAGGCGAGCGCCGAGCCGCCCGTGGAGGCCGCGCCGGCGCTTTCCGGCCAGGGCCAGGGGATGCCGGCGGTGCGGATGGCCTCGGTCGGCGGATCGCTGCGCTCCAGGTCCTCGCGGAGCGGGGTGATCCGGCGCTCGTCGACGTGCCAGACGCGGGACAGCTCCATGCCGCCGCCCTCGGCGGTCAGCCAGATCGCGCACCAGTCGGCGAGCCGGGGCACCAGGAGCTGGGCGGCGAGCGCGGTGACCATGTCCTGGTCGAGCTGTCCGGCCAGCAGCTCGCTGGTCTCGGCGAGGAAGGACGGGCCGCCGCGGTCGGCCCACTCGGCGGCGAGTCCGGGCCGGCGGGCCGCCTCCCGCGCGGGGTGCGCCAGCGGCGTGGACGGCTCGGCGGCGGGGTGCTCCAGCCGCGGGGAGGGGCTCCCGGCGGTGCCGGGCTCGCCCTCGGTGGCCTCCAGGCGGAACCAGACGGTCTTGACGGCCTTGTGGTAGGTCACGCCCCAGGACTCCGCCAGCGCGCTCACCAGCTGGAGCCCGTACCCCGGCTCTCCGCTGCGGGCGTCCACCCCGCCGCGTACGCCCCGTGAGGGGTGGCGGTCGGAGACCTCCATGACGACGCCCACGGTGGCCCGGCCCGCCCGCTCCCGGCCGTCCCCCTCGCCGGGGGGCCGCCCGTACTCCAGGCGGCAGGTCACGTCGATGTCGGTCCCGGCGTACATCACGGCGTTGGTGACCAGCTCGCTGGTGAGGAGCACGGCGTCGTGGATCAGCTCCTGGCTGATCGCCGCCGCTCCGTTCCCGGTCGTGGCGGGTGGCGCGGCCGCCCGTTCGGCGAGCAGTGCCCGCACGAACTTGCGCGCGCCGGCCGCCGCGAGCTGGTTCGCGGGCAGGCCTTTCCGGGAGACGGTTTCCGTCATGGGTGGGGAGGACAGCGAGGTCACTGCACCCCCTGGATGTGCCGGGAAAATACACCTACGGGCGCTTTATACTATGTCATACCTGCCCACATTGATCACTCTGCCCGACTGGACCCTCTCCGTATCGATCATCGGCGGGATGGTGTGTGATGGCGCTCGACCCGAACCGGCGCGAGGCGGCTCCGCAAGCCGCGGATCCCCCTGCGCCCACCGGGCCCTCCGGGGCCGACGGGAGCGCGCCCGCCGCCGAGGAATCCGCGCACCCCCGGCAGCCGGCGACGCCCGGGACCACGCGGCCCGCCGAGCCCCCGCAGGACGGGCAGTGGGTACGCACCAGTGAACTGCGGCCGCTGCTCGCGGCGATGAACGCGCTGCGCGACGGCGACTTCACCACCCGTGTCCCCAGCCCGCCCGACGGCGGCTCCCCGGACGGCGTGCTGGCCGACATGATCGGCGTGCTCAACCAGATCATCGCCCGCAACGCCCATCTCTCCTCCGAGCTGCAGCGCGTCCGGGGCGAGGTCATCCGGCAGGGCCGGCTGGACGAGCGGATCTCCGCGAGCCCCGGCCAGGGGGCCTGGACCACGAACATCGACGCGGCGAACACCGTCCTGGAGGCGCTGGTGGTCCCGCTCGCCAAGGCCACCCGGGTGCTGGACGCGGTGGCCGACGGCGATCTGACCCAGCGCGTCGACCTGCACGACGGCAACCGCCAGCTCCGCGGCGACCTGCGCCGGCTGGGCAGCGGCGTGAACCGCATGGTCGACCAGCTGTCGCTGTTCACCGGCGAGGTCACCCGGGTCGCCCGCGAGGTCGGCACCGAGGGGCGGCTGGGCGGCCGGGCCAAGGTCCAGGGGCTCTCCGGCGACTGGCTCCATGTGACCGAGGCGGTCAACGCCATGGCGTCCCGGCTGACGGCGCAGGTGCGCGACATCGCGGTGGTCACGACGGCCGTGGCCACCGGCGACCTGACCCAGCAGGTGACGGTGGAGGCCACCGGCGAGCTGCTGGAACTGAAGCTGACCGTCAACAAGATGGTGGACCAGCTGCGGGCGTTCGCCGACGAGGTGACCAGGGTGGCCCGCGAGGTCGGCACCGAGGGCCAGCTCGGCGGCCGCGCGCAGGTCAGGGGCGTCTCCGGGGTCTGGAAGGACCTGACCGACAACGTCAACTTCATGGCGTCCAACCTGACCTGGCAGGTCCGCAACATCGCGCAGGTGACGACGGCAGTGGCCACCGGCGACCTGAGCCAGAAGATCACCGTGGACGCCCGGGGCGAGATCCTCGAACTGAAGTCGACGATCAACACCATGGTCGACCAGCTGTCCGCCTTCGCCGACGAGGTCACCCGAGTGGCCCGCGAGGTCGGCACCGAGGGCCAGCTCGGCGGCCGCGCGCAGGTCAGAGGCGTCTCCGGGGTCTGGAGAGACCTGACGGAGAGCGTCAATTTCATGGCCGACAACCTGACCTCGCAGGTCCGCAACATCGCCCAGGTCGCCACCGCCGTCGCGGAGGGCGACCTCGGCAAGACGATCACCGTCGAGGCCAAGGGCGAGATCCTCGAACTCAAGACGACGATCAACACCATGGTCGACCAGCTCTCCGCCTTCGCCGACGAGGTCACCCGCGTGGCCCGCGAGGTCGGCACCGAGGGAAACCTCGGCGGCCAGGCGCAGGTCAGGGACGTCTCCGGGGTCTGGAAGGACCTCACCGACAACGTCAACTTCATGGCGCTCAACCTGACCTCCCAGGTCCGCAACATCGCCCAGGTGACCACGGCGGTGGCCAACGGCGACCTGTCGAAGAAGATCGACGTCGATGCCCGCGGCGAGATCCTCGAACTGAAGGACACCGTCAACACGATGGTCCAGCAGCTGCGGGCGTTCGCCGACGAGGTGACCAGGGTGGCCCGCGAGGTCGGCACCGAGGGACGGCTCGGCGGCCGCGCGCAGGTGCACGGCGTCTCCGGCGTCTGGGAGAACCTCACCGACAACGTCAACTTCATGGCCGACAACCTGACCTCCCAGGTCCGCAACATCGCCCAGGTCGCCACCGCCGTCGCCAAGGGCGACCTGTCCAAGAAGATCGACGTCGACGCCCGCGGCGAGATCCTCGAACTGAAGACGACGATCAACACGATGGTCGACACCCTGTCGTCGTTCTCGTCCGAGGTGACCAGAGTCGCCCGCGAGGTCGGCAGCGAGGGCCAGTTGGGCGGCCAGGCCCGGGTCGAGGGCGTCTACGGCACCTGGAAGCAGCTGACCACCAGCGTCAACGAGCTGGCGCTGAACCTGACCACGCAGGTCCGCGCGATCGCCGAGGTGGCCAGCGCCGTCACCCAGGGCGACATGTCCGGCTCGATCACCGTCGACGCCCAGGGCGAGGTCGCCGCCCTGAAGAACAACGTCAACCTGATGGTCGCCAACCTCCGTGAGACCACCCGCGCCAAGGACTGGCTGGAGTCCAACCTGGCCCGCATCGCCAGCCTGATGCAGGGCCACCGCGACCTGGTCGAGGTCGCCGACCTGATCCTGCGCGAGCTGACCCCGCTGGTCAACGCGCAGTTCGGCGCGTTCTTCCTGGCCGAGGCGGGCGCCGAGCCCGGCGAGGGGCTGGAGCTGATCGCCGGCTACGGCACCGGCCAGCCCGAGGGCCGCCGCTCCCTGCCGCGGCTGCGGCTGGGCACCCCCGGCTGGGGCCTGATCACCCAGGCCGCCATGGAGAAGAAGCGCATCGTCGTCGAGGCCGTCCCGCCCGACTACATCACCATCAGCTCCGGGCTCGGCGCCGCCGCCCCCGCCAGCATCGTCATCCTCCCCATCCTCTTCGAGGACCAGGTGCTCGGCGTCATCGAGCTGGCGTCGTTCAGCCGGTTCAGCGAGGTCCACCTCGCCTTCATCGACCAGTTCGTGAACACCATCGGCGTCTCGATCAACACCATCATCGCCAACGCCCGGACCGAGTCCCTGCTCTCGGAGTCCCAGCGGCTGACCGCCGAGCTGCGCCAGCGCTCCGACGAACTCCAGCTGACCAACGCCGAGTTGGAGGAGAAGGCGGCCCTGCTGGCCACCTCCTCGCAGTACAAGTCGGAGTTCCTGGCGAACATGTCGCACGAGCTGCGCACCCCGCTGAACTCCCTGCTGGTGCTCTCCCGGCTGCTCGCCGACAACCCCGAGAGCCGGCTCTCCGCGCAGGAGGTGGAGTTCGCCGTCACCATCCACCGCGCGGGCGCCGACCTGCTCCAGCTCATCAACGACATCCTCGACCTGTCGAAGATCGAGGCCGGCCGGATGGACGTCCACCCCAAGACCCTGCCGCTGATCAAACTCCTCGACTACGTCCGCGCCACCTTCAAGCCGCTCACCGTCGACCGCGGCCTGACCTTCGACGTCAGGGTCGGCGAGAACGTCCCCAAGGAGCTCTTCTCCGACGAGCAGCGCCTCCAGCAGATCCTGCGCAACCTGCTGTCCAACGCCGTGAAGTTCACCTCCTCCGGCAGCGTCGAACTCATCGTCCAGCGGGTGACGGGCAAGGACTTCGAGGAGGAGTCGCTGCGCACCGCCGACGACGTCATCGCGCTCTCCGTCAAGGACACCGGCATCGGCATCTCGCCGGAGAAACTCGACGCCATCTTCGAGGCGTTCCAGCAGTCCGACGGCACCACCAACCGCAAATACGGCGGCACCGGCCTCGGCCTCTCCATCAGCCGCGACATGGCCGGGCTGCTGGGCGGCCGGATCATCGCCGAGAGCGAGCCGGGCGTCGGGTCGACCTTCACCCTGTACGTACCCGTGCGCTACACCGGCCCCTCCGCCGCCACGGGCTCCACCGCCGGGCCCGTCACCGCGGAGGGCCCCGCCCCGGTGACGGGCCCGGCGGCCCGGCCCGCGGTGGGCGAGCAGCGCACGTCCGCGCCCGCGGAGCTGGAGAGCGCGCCGCGCGGGGACCTCTTCCGCGGCCGGGAGGACCAGGAGCCGACGGCCCCGGCCGCTCCCACCTCCGATGCCGATGACGGCGACGCCGTGACCTGGCCGGAGACCACCCGCCTCAAGGACTGGCTCAGCGGCCGCCCCGGCGAGGTGCTGGCCGACCGCCGCATCCTCATCGTCGACGACGACATCCGCAACGTCTTCGCCCTCACGCACGTGCTCGGCCGGGTCGGCATCAGCGTGAAGTACGCCGAGAACGGCCGCGAGGGGCTGGAGGTCCTGGACCGGACACCGGATGTCTCGCTGGTGCTGATGGACATCATGATGCCCGAGATGGACGGCTACGAGATGATCGCGGCCATCCGCCAGGCCCCCCGGTTCGCGGACCTCCCGGTCATCGCGCTCACCGCGAAGGCCATGCCGGGCGACCGCGAGAAGGCCATCGAGAGCGGCGCCAACGACTACATCCCCAAGCCGGTGGACGTGGACCGGCTGCTGTCCGTGATCTGCCGCCTCCTGGACCCGGAGGACTGCGACGACCCGCCGCGGCCCACCGGGGACGGGTCCGACGGAGGCGGAAGCCCCGGCACCGGCTTCGACGCCGGAGCGGGCACCGGCCCCGACCCGGGCCGTGATCCGGACGAGGACACCGGCCAGGACCACCACGGAACGACGGGGGAGCACCCATGACGACCACTCCGGACACCTCACCCAGCATCCTCATCGTCGACGACATGGAGGAGAACCTCGTCGCGCTGGAAGCCGTACTGGGCTCCCTCACCCAGAAGGTGGTGCGCGCCCGCTCCGGTGAGGAGGCCCTGAAGGCCATGCTCCGCGAGGAGTTCGCGGTCGTCCTCATCGATGTGCTGATGCCGGGCATGAACGGCTTCGAGACCGCCGCCAACATCAAGGGCCTGGACCAGACGAAGGACGTCCCGATCATCCTCCTGACCGGCGCCTCCATCGACCCCAACTACGCCTACCGCGGCTACACGGTCGGCGCCGCCGATTTCCTGATCAAGCCGTTCGACCCCTGGCTGCTGCGCACCAAGGTGAACGTCTTCCTCGACCTGTTCCGCAAGAACCGCCAACTGGCCTCTCAGGCCGAGCAGTTGCGGCGCCTGCTGACCTCGGACGAGAACCCCGCGGGCGAGGGGGCACCGACCCCGCCGACGATGACCGTCCCGATGAGCACGCCCACCCCCGCCCCCACGGTCACGACCTCGACACCGGCGGCGGACCCTCCCCCGCCGGCGGCCGGAAAGGCCGGGGAACCGGCATCCGCGCCGCACCCCGACCTCCCGCCGGTCCCCGGCGCCCCCGGGACCCCGCAGCCCGGGCAGGCCGAGAAGCCCGCCGAGCCGCAGCCCGGGGCCGGCGACGCCTCCCGCCTCGCGGAGATCGCCGGCCAGCTCGCCGAGGTCGAACTCCTGCTGCGCGACGCCAAGGGCTCCGACAAGGCCCGCCTCGCCGACCGCATCGCGGACCTGGAGCAGGCGGTGGGCAGGCTGATGGTGAACCGGGGGACGTGACGCCTCACCGGCCCCACATCGGAAGGTCGAACTCCGCCCAGACCGTCTTGCACGGGAACGGCCCCCGGCACACCCCCCACCGGTCGGCGAGCGCCTCGACGAGCACCAGCCCGTGCCCCGACTCCCGTACGCCCCGGCCCTGCACGGCCGGAAGCCGGTCCCCTTGCGCGTCCGTCACCTCGATACGGAGCGTGTCCGCGTCAGACAGCACGGCGAGCCGGAAGTCCCGGCCCGGTACGCACCCGTGCGTGGCCGCGTTGGCGGCCAACTCCGCGATGACCTGAGCCGGTGCCTCGAACGGCAGCCCCCATGTCCGGAGTTCCTCCGTGGCGAGCAGCCGCGCGAGCCGGGCACCCCGGCGGGTGGCGGACAGCTGGACCCTGAACTGGAGCTTGTACGCGGGGATTTCCTGATTCATGTCACTCAGCGTGGTCGTGCGGCTCTACGCTGAAAAGTGATTCGGCCGGTACGTACGGTGACTGTCCTCGGTTGTCCAGGGATGTACACCGTGGTCCAGGAGGTGAAGCGGATGAGTGTTGACGGCGCGGACGAGGCGGGCTGGGAACTCGATCCGGAAGACGAGTCGAGGGCCGTCGTTGAGGCGGTCGGGCGTCAAATCAAGCTGTGGCGGAAGGCTGCGGGCATGCGGCCTGCGGAGTTCGCGGCGCTCATGAGGTACGGGGAAAACCTGATCTACAAGATCGAGCGCGGTGTGCGCATCCCGCGCCCCGAGTTCCTCGACAAGGCCGATGAGGTGCTGGATGCGGGTGGCAAGATCGCCGCGATGAAGGAGGACGTCCGACAGGCTCGGTACCCGAAGAAGGTGCGGGACCTGGAGAAGCTGGAGTCACAGGCGGTCGAACTCGGGGCGTACGGCAATCACAACATCCACGGGCTGCTGCAGACCAAGGAGTACGCACACGCGCTCTACAACTCGCGACGCCCCACACTCGATGAGGACGACCTTGAGCGCCATGTGGCGGCACGCATGGCGCGACAGGAGATCTTCGACCGCAAGCCGCTCACGACGCTGACATTCGTCCAAGAAGAGGTCACACTGAAGCGGCCCATCGGAGGCAAGATGGTGTTACGTCGACAGCTCGAACGCATCCTGGACATCGGGAAGTTGAGGCACGTCGAAATCCAGGTGATGCCGACGGAGCGCGAGGATCACGCCGGAATGAGCGGCCAGGTTCAGCTGCTGAAACTCAGGAATGGGTCGACCGTGGGGTACTCGGAAGCACAGCTCACCAGTCGTGTGGTTGAGCATCCCAAAGAGGTACAGGTGCTCGAACTGCGGTATGGGATCATCCGATCTCAGGCTCTCACCCCACGAGAGTCGTTGGCATACATCGAGAAGCTGCGGAGAGAGACATGACGCTGAGGCCTTCCGGTACCACGCTGACGTGGTTCAAGAGCAGCTACAGCGGCAGTGACAACAACGACTGCATCGAGGTCGCCACCACCCCCGGCACCGTCCGCATCCGCGATTCCAAGGACCCCCGCGGACCGCAGCTGCGCGTCCAGCCGGGCACCTGGGCCGACTTCCTCGCGTACGCAGCCGACGAGCGCTGACATGGGTCAAGGGCCTCGGGCGACTTCGTCCTGGGCCCGCCCCCGTCACCGATAAGGGGAGAGACATGGCACTGAACGCTTCCGGTACCACTCTGACCTGGATCAAGAGCAGCTACAGCGACCAGGGCAACGGCAATGAGTGCATCGAAGTCGCTTGGCAGAAGAGCAGCTACAGCCACCAGAGCGACGGCAACGAGTGCGTCGAGGTAGCCACCACTCCCGACACCATCCGCATCCGCGACTCCAAGAACCCCCACGGACCGCAGCTGCGCGTCCAGCCGGGCACCTGGGCCGACTTCCTCGCGTACGCCGCCGACGAGGGCTGAGGTTCGCGGTCTCGGGTGGTCAGGCGATCATCCCCAGCTCCGGGTCCTCCCGGAGCTTGGCCAGGGCGCGGGAGACGGCGCTTTTGACCGTGCCGACCGAGACCTCCATGACCTCGGCGGTCTGGGCCTCGCTCAGGTCCTCGTAATACCTGAGGACGACCATGGCCCGCTGCCGGGCCGGCAACCGCATCACGGCGCGCCACATCGCGTCGCGCAGGCCCTGGAGCTCGGCCGGGTCGGGCGCCGGCAGCGGATCCGGCTCCGGCAGCTCGTCGACGGCGAACTCCTCCACCTTGCGCTTGCGCCACTGGGAGGTGCGGGTGTTGATCAGCGCGCGGCGGACGTAGCCGTCCAGGGCGCGGTGGTCCTCGATACGCTCCCAGGCCACGAAGGTCTTGGTGAGCGCGGTCTGGAGGAGGTCCTCGGCGTCGTTCGGGTTGCCGGACATCGACCGCGCAGCGCGCAGCAGGACCGGCCCCCGGGCCCGTACATAGGACGAGAACGTCGGGAAGACAGCGGCGGTTGAGGCGCTTCTGCACACTGGCGTGGTCATGTGAACCACGCTAGAAGCGAGGGTGGGGCCAGGGGATCGGCCCCAGGTGCCGAAGCGCCCTCCGCCTCAAGTTGTACGGGTAGCCCCCGCCGCACCTCCTCTGGGGGGACGGGCCGGGGCGCCCTCCCCCAAGGGGACCCCGACGGGCGGCGCACGCCGCCACCGGCCCATGCGCCGCGTACGGCACCGGCCCCGCCCCAGGGGACGGCGGTCAGGAGCCGTCCGCGGCGAGGACCAGCCCCGAGGTCGGCACCCCGGTACCCGCCGTGACCAGGACGTGCGCGGGGGCGCCGGACTGGTTGACGGAGGTGCCGCGCAGCTGGCGGACGGCCTCGGCGATGCCGTTCATGCCGTGCAGATAGGCCTCCCCGAGCTGGCCGCCGTGGGTGTTGAGGGGCAGGGCGTCCGCCGCGACGAAATCGGCGGCCTCGCCGGGGCCGCAGAAGCCGAACTCCTCCAGCTGCATCAGCACGAAGGGGGTGAAGTGGTCGTAGAGGATCGCCACGTCGATGTCGGCCGGGGCGAGCCCGGAGGTGCGCCAGAGCTGGCGGGCGACCACCCGCGTCTCCGGGAGGCCGGTCAGCGCGTCGCGGTAGAAGCTGGTCATCTGCTCCTGGGCGCGGCCCGCGCCCTGCGCGGCGGCGGTGATCAGCGCCGGCGGGTGGGGCAGCGTGCGGGCCCGCTCGGGCGTGGTCACCACGATCGCCTGGGCGCCGTCCGTCTCCTGGCAGCAGTCCAGCAGCCGCAGCGGCTCCACGATCCAGCGGGAGGCGGCGTGGTCGGCGAGGGTGATCGGCCGGCCGTGGAAGTAGGCGGCCGGGTTGGTGGCGGCGTGGCGGCGGTCGGTGACCGCGACCTGGCCGAAGGCGTCCGGGGTCAGCCCGTAGGTGTGGAGATAGCGCTGGGCGGCCATGGCGACCCAGGAGGCGGGGGTGAGCAGGCCGAAGGGGAGGTTCCAGCCGAGCGCCGCCCCCTCGGCGGAGGGCTCGCGCTGCTGGACGCCGGAGCCGAAGCGGCGGCCGGAGCGCTCGTTGAACGCCCGGTAGCAGACGACGACTTCGGCGAGCCCGGTGGCGACCGCCAGGGCCGCCTGCTGGACGGTGGCGCAGGCCGCGCCGCCCCCGTAGTGGACGCGGGAGAAGAAGGACAGTTCGCCGATGCCGGCCGCCTGCGCGACGGTGATCTCGGGGTTGGTGTCCATGGTGAAGGTGACCATGCCGTCGACGTCCGCGGGCGTCAGCCCGGCATCGTCCAGGGCGGCCCGGACGGCCTCCACGGCGAGCTTGAGTTCGCTGCGCCCGGAGTCCTTGGAGAACTCGGTGGCCCCGATACCGGCGATGGCGGCCCGGCCCCCCAGGGAGTCGCGGCGGTGGACGCTCATTCCGTGCCCTCCGGGAGGCTCACCGTCACGGTGCCGGTGACGTGGTGGCCGAGGCCGTTCGCCCCGACGACCCGCACCACGGCCGTACCGTCCGCCACCTCGGTGACGGTGCCGCGCAACACCATGGTGTCCCCCGGGTAGTTGGGGGCGCCAAGACGGATGGCGACCTTGCGCAGCACGCAGCGGGGCCCGAAGTGGTCGGTGAGGTAGCGGCCGACCAGCCCGTTGGTGGTGAGGATGTTCATGAAGATGTCCGGGGAGCCCTTCTCCGCGGCCGCCTCGGTGTCGTGGTGCACGTCCTGGTAGTCACGGGAGGCCAGCGCGCCGGCGACGATCAGGGTGCGGGTGATCGGGACGGTGAGTTCCGGAAGCTCGTCACCGGCTTTCATGAGGCGGCCTCCTCGTGCCGGGTGTGGGGGTCGCTCGGGGCTGTCGGGGCCGTCGGGGCTGTCGGGTCCGTCGGGTTCCGTGCGGCCTGGGTGGGCTGGGTGGCTTGGGCGGCCTGGGCCTGTGCGGCCCGTGGGTCGCGTGTGGTGAGCAACTGGCCCAGTTCCTCCAGCACTTCGGCACCCGAGCCCAGGTAGGCGGCCAGTTGGCGGCCCCACAGGAAGTGCCGGTGGACGGGGTGGCCCAGGTCGGCGCCGACGCCGCCGTGCAGATGCTGGCCGGTGTGCACGACCCGGGTGCCCGCCTCGGCGGCCCACCAGGCGGCGGTCAGCGCCTGCTCCCCGGCGTCCAGGCCCGCGTCCCGGCGCCAGGCCGCCTCGTAGGCGGTCAGCCGGATCGCCTCGGTGTCCATGTGGGCGTCGGCGGCGCGCAGCTGGACGCCCTGGTGGGTGGAGAGCGGACGGCCGAACTGCTCCCGCGTGAGGGTGTGGGACACCGCACGGGCCAGCGCCCCCGCGCACACCCCGGCCTGGAGGCCCGCGAAGGCGGTACGGGCGGTGGCCAGGACGTCGGCGTACGGGTGGGTGGCGGGCCGCCGGGCCGCGGAGGCGTCCGGGCCCAGCTGCTCGGCGGGCGCGTCGTCGAGCGTGAGCCGGCCCGCCGACCAGGGCGCGGTGGTCTCGACCGGGTCCCGCCGTACCCCGGGGGCGTCGGTACGCAGCAGCCACAGTGTCTGCGTCACCCCGTCCGGTACCAGCACATGGGTGGCCTCACGCAGCCACGGCACCACGGGGACACAGCCGGTCAGGCGCGCCCTGCGGTCCGTATTACGGGGGCCGTCCGTCGTACGGGGGCCGTTCGCCGTAGGGGGGCCTTCTGGCGTGCGGGATCCTTCCGGCCTACGGGACCCTTCCGGTCTCTGGGGGGCGTCCTGTCTCCGGGGTGCGTCCGGCCAGGCCCGTACGCCGCCCGGGCGGGCCGGGAACGCCCCGGTGGCGACCGCCGTGCCGTCCCCGAGCGCCGGCAGCAGCCGTGCCCGCTGGTCCGCGTCGCCGTGCGCACCGATCGCCAGCAGCCCGTAGACACAGCTCGCGGCGAACGGCACCTGCGCCGTCGTCCGGCCCTGCTCCTCCAGAATCAGGACGAGCCCGAGCAGTCCGGTCTCCGCCACCGCGCCCGGCAGTCCGGCCGTGCACAGCTCCTTCCAGAGCGCGGTGTCCGTGTCCGCGCCGCGGTCGGCGAGGCGCTCGGGAGTGGACAGGTCGCCGAAGATCTCCGCGGCCAGCTCGCGGGCCGCCGTCTGCTCCGGTGTGGGAGTGAAGTCCATGTCACCCCTCACCCCCGGCCGCCGCGCGGAAGGCCGGCAGCTCGAACTCCTCGTCCACCCGCTGGAAGTCGAGCCGCACGGGCATGCCGATGCGCACCCGGTCGTGCGGGACGCCGACGATATTGCTGACCATCCGTACCCCTTCGGCGAGTTCGATCAGTCCGACCGCGTAGGGCGGGTCGAAGGCGGGGAACGGCGGATGGTGCAGCACGACGTAGGAGAAGACCGTTCCCGCGCCGCTCGCCTCGACGGTGTCCCACTCCGGCGACCCGCACCGCGAGCACCCCGGCAACCACGGGAAACGCAGCGTCCGGCACCCCGTACACCGCTGGATCAGCAGCCGATGCCCGGCGACACCCGCCCAGAATCCGGCGTTGTCGCGGTTGATGACGGGGCGGGGGCGCCGTGGGGCGGACGCGGCGGGTGCAGCGGGTGGGGCGGGCACGGCGGGTGGGTTCTGCCGGGCGTGCGGGGCGTGCGGGGCGTGCGGGGCGTACTTGAGGATCCGGAAGCGGTGCGTCCCGGCCGGCTCCCCGTCCGCCCGCACATCCATCCGCGTCGTGACGAAGTGGCCCACCCCCAGCTTGGTCGTCTTGCGCTCCGACACGGCCTCGATCACCGCGTCGAAGGTGATCTCGTCGCCCGGACGCAGCGGCCGCAGATACTCCTGCTCGCAGTCGGTGGCGACGACGGAGGTGTACCCGGCGCCATCCAGCAGCGCGAAGAGCGCGTCGAACGCGCCCGAGCGGTCCGTATGGCCGGAGAGACCGCCCATCGTCCAGGCCTGGAGCATCGTCGGCGGGGCGATGGCGTCCGGCCCCTGGTAGGCCGGGTTGGCGTCGCCCATCGCCTCGCACCAGTGCCTGATCATCGGCGCGTTGACCGGGTCCTTGCCGACCGCCGCGGTCGCGGCCGGCTGCCCCTCGAAGGCCTTGAGCCGCTCGTAAGGGAGGGGCGTCTCCGGAGTCCGGGCGGAGCGCGCCACCGTCACCGGTTCCTCCTGGGCCACTTCGCTCATCGCCGCCCCCTCCGCATCCCCAGTCGCATCGTCGCGACGATCTCCCGCTGGATCTCGCTCACCCCGCCCCCGAACGTGTTGATCTGGGCCGCCCGGTTCATCCGCTCCAGCTCGCCGTCCCCGAAGGCACCCGGAGAACCGGCCCGCACCAGGGCGGCGTCCCCGGCCACCTCCTGGCACATCCGGTAGACCTCGACGGCGCTCTCCGTCCCCGCGAACTTCACCCCGGCGGCGTCTCCGGGGCTGAGCGTCCCGGCGCCCACGTCGCCGACCAGCCGCCAGTTCAGCAGCCGGGTCGCGGCCAGCCGCGCGTGCGCCTCGGCGAGCCGGGACCGCACCCAGGGCCGGTCCGCGGGCCGCTCGCCGGTCTCCTGATCCGGCGTACGGGCATACGCCAGCGCCGCGTCGAACGAGTCCTCGGCCTGCATCCCGAGGGCGGCCAGCGCCACGCGTTCATGGTTGAGCTGGTTGGTGATCAGCTGCCAGCCGCCGTTCTCCTCCCCGACGAGGTTCCCGGCCGGGACGCGGATGCCGTCGTAGTACGTGGCCGTGGTCATCAGCCCGCCGACCGTCTCGATCGGCGTCCAGGAGAATCCGGGCGCGTCGGTGGGCACGAGGAGGAGCGAGATGCCCCGGTGCTTGGGCGCCTCGGGATCGGTGCGACAGGCCAGCCAGATCCAGTCGGCCCGGTGGGCGTTGCTGGTGAAGCTCTTGGCCCCGTTGATCAGCCAGTGGGTGTTTTCGTCGGCGCCGGGGCCGGGGGCGGCACCGGCCGCGTCAGCATCACCGCCCGCGCCACCTTCGGCATGCGCCCGACCGTCGGCAGACGCCCCACCGTCGGCAGGCACCTCACCGTCCGCAGGGACCCCACCGTCCGCAGTGGCCCCACCGTCAGCAGGCACCTCACCGTCCGCAAGGACCCCACCCTCGGCAGGCACTCCCCCCGGCCGTTTCACCGCGCGGGTGCGGAGCGAGGCGAGATCGGTCCCGGCCCCGGGCTCCGTATAGCCGATCGCGAAGACCAGCTCGCCACGGAGGATCCGGGGCAGGAAGTAGTCCTTCTGCTGCGGGGTGCCGTACTTCATCAGGGTCGGGCCGACGGTGTTGAGCGTGACCATCGAGACCGGCGCGCCCGCGCGATACGCCTCGTCGAAGAACACGAACTGCTCGTCGGGCCCGCGGCCCTGCCCTCCGTAGGCCGTCGGCCACCCCAGCCCCAGCATGCCGTCCGCACCGATCCGGCGCAGCACCGCACGCTGCTCGGCCGCACCCTCGACCGGCCCGTCCGGCAACAACTCCCTGAAATAGGAACGTAGATGGCCGCGCAGTTGTTCCTGTCGGGCGGTGGGGGCGAGGTGCACGTCGGCGGCCTCCCCTTCTGATGGCCGTACGCCCGGTGCACAGGGGACGGGCGCACAAAGGAAGCGAGCGGGTTTCTGACTGTCCGTCAGAAACCCGCTCACTGTCAAGGCCGGCGCAGCGAACTCCGGAGCAGCCCCATCCCCTCCGTACCGACCCTGACGCCTCACCGCCGGTCAGCCGCGCCGCACTCCCCTTGCGACGCGCCGCCGACTCCCTTTACGGCGGGCCGCCGGTTCCCCGTAGGCCGCCGCCGACTCACCAGAGCTTGGTGAACGTGACGGTGGCGTTGCTCTGGTCGATACGCGTGGGGCCGGAGCCGTTCACGCTCGCGGTGTTGTTCTGGTTGGAGGCGCCGGCCCCGTTGGCGACCTGCTGGCCGGTCGTCGAATTGCCGAGGTTGGTGCCGCCGACACCGCTCCCCGCCTGGCTCGTCGCCGCCGAACTCGACCCGCCGGTCGCAAAGCCGCCGTTGTCGGCCTGCGCCACGCCGGTGCAGAGCGCGGCCGCGAGCGGCAGTGCGGCGGCAACGGCGAGAACACGGGCGGTACGGATGCTTGCCATGTCTATTCCTCCTACGGAACACGACTTCTGGATCCACCGCGCCGGCATCCGGCGCGGCCCTTCTGCGCGGGGGTCTGATCTACAGCTCTGACATACGACTGCGTGTGTGCTTGTACTTGCGTGTGCGCCTGCACTTGCGACGCTCACTCACTCCGGTCCCACACTGCGCGGAACTCCCCCACCGCGCGGAACTTCCTTTCACCACCGGGCAGTTGGCCGACCGCCACGATGCTTTCCTCGACGTCGCGCACTCAGGCTTGCCCACGAATCCACGGCGAACCCGTCGCAGGCCCCCGATTCCCCCGCAAGCATGAGCACCGCCGAATAAACCCCCGACGCCTCCCGCGATCGCCCGCGCACACCCCTCGACGTCGACAGACCCCACCAGGAGCCCCGCCACACCGCACACCTCCAGCCCCACGACCCACACCCCCACCCGCCGCGAGCCCCCGGCGCGCACCTCCGCTCCCTCCACACCCCCTTCCCTTCGTCGAACATTCGTACGAACATAGCTCCATGGCCATGCACCGACGCCATACCGGAACACCGACCGACCACCGGCCCGACCTGCGGCCCGATCACGGACCTGACCCACGGCCCGACCACCCGCCCGACCCGCGGCCCGACCGACGGACTGATCGGCGGCCCGACCGCCGGGCCGAACCGCCGCCTGCCCCGCGGACCGACCCACCGCGCCCCCTCTCACCCCTCGCTCCGCCGCCCTCCGACACCCGGCCGGAGCCCCGCCCCACCCACCGTCCCGCCACCGCACCCGCAGCGCACCCACCTACGGCCGCCACCCCCACCCCCAGCAGCTCCGAGCACCCGAATCCCTCGAATTCCCTGGATCCCCTGGATCCCCCGGAGGCGGCGCCCACCGACCCCCCTGATCCGCACGCCACCGCGCTCACCGAAGCGCTCCACGCCGCCTCCGGCGGCTACCCGGTCATCCCGCTGACCCGCAACAAGCTCCCCGCCCTACGCTCCCCGCACCGCGGGCATCCCGAGGTCCCGCCGTGCCGCGGCGAGTGCGGCCGGCTCGGGCACGGCGTCCATGACGCCAGCACCGACCCGCTCACCATCCGCCGGATGTTCGCCGCCGCGCCCTGGTCCACCGCCTACGGCATCGCCTGCGGACGGCCCCCGCACCACCTCATCGGCGTCGACCTCGACACCAAGAACGGCGCCGACGGCCTGACCGCCCTGCGCTTCCTCGCCGAACAGCACGACGTCCCGATCCCGCCGACCGTCACGGTCCGCACCCCCAGCGGCGGCCGCCACCTCTGGTTCACCGGCCCACCGACCCCACCCGTACCGAATTCGGCCGGCCGGCTCGCCCCGGGCATCGACATCCGCGGCACCGGCGGCTACCTGGTCGGCCCCGGCTCGCTCACCACCCACGGGCGGTACACCCACGCCCCGCACACCCCACGCCGCCCCGCCCCCCTGCCGGGCCCCCTGCTCGCCCTCCTCACCTCCCCGCCGCCGCCCGCGCACCGGGAGCCCCCACCGGGCGTCCCGCCCCAGCACGCCGCGGCCCTCGTACGCTTCGTCCGCACCTCCCCGGACGGCCAGCGCAACGCCCGCCTCTTCTGGGCCGCCCGCCGCGCCTACGAATCCGGCCTCGGCCAGGAACTCACCGCCCGCCTGACGGAGGCCGCCCGCGCCACCGGCCTCTCCGCCCACGAGGCCCGCGCCACCCTCACCTCCGCAGCTCGCGCTACACCCCCACACCGAAGGTGATGCCTTACACCGAAGGGGATGCCTTACGCGCCTCCATCAGGAACCGGGTCGTCCGCGCCACGAACGCCCCCTCGCGACGGATCAACTCGTCCAACTCCCGTAGCCGTTCGCGATAGCGCTCCACCGTGAACCCGGGCACCATCCACACCACCTTCCGCAGGAAGTAGACGACCGCCCCGATATCGAGGAACTCGGTCCGCAACGACTCCACCCGCAGATCGACGACCTGGAGCCCCGCCGCCTCCGCCGCCCGACGCGCATCCTCGGGATGCCGGGCCCGCCGTACGTGCTCCGGCTGCGGCCCCAGAAAGTACTCGACCAGCTCGAACACGCTGGCCGGCCCGACCTGTTGGGAGAAGTAGACACCCCCGGGCCGCAGCACCCGGGCGATCTCCGCCCACCACACGGTCACCGGATGACGGCTCGTCACCAGGTCGAACGCCGCATCACCGAACGGCAGCGGCGGCTCGTCCGCATCGGCCACCACCACCGCGCCGCGCGGATGCAGCAGCGCGGTGGCCTTCGCGACATTCGGCGGCCAGGACTCCGTCGCCACCATCACCGGCGGCAACGTCGCCGCCCCGGCGAGCACCTCCCCACCACCGGTCTGCACATCCAAGGCGGCCGACGCCCGCGCCAGCCGCTCCCCCATCCCCCGCTGATACCCCCAAGAGGGCCGCTCCTCGGTGGCCTTCCCGTCCAGCCACGAGAAATCCCACCCCTCGACCGACACGGCCTCCGCCTCGGCCACCAGTTCCTCAAACGATCGCGTCATACCCCCACGATTGCCGCGACCGTCCCCCCACGCCAACCGTTTTACGCACTCCCCGCCGTCACAATCTCAAACTCCGGCCGATCCCACCTCACCACCGGCGGATTCGCCCACACCACCCCGACCTGCCGAGCACCCACACTCCGATAAAACCCCTCAGCAGGCGGATGCGAAACCACCCGCACCCGCTCCACCCCGAGCCGCCGCGCCTCCCCCTTCATATGCTCGACCAGCATCCTCCCTATCCCCCGCCCCTGCGCCCGATCCGCCACAAACATCAAATCCAACTCACCCGCCTCCACCACCAACGAATAAAACCCCAGAACCCGCCCCGCTTCCCCCTGCTCACCCCGGGAACCACCCCCAGCAGGGCCGCCCCCTTCCACCGCCGCAAAAACCCGATGCGCCTCAATATAATCCGCCCCCACCCGATACCCCTCAACCATCGCCGCGTACTTCCCCTGATATGCCCGCGACCCCCGCACCAACCGAGTAAGCCCCCGCCCATCCCGCCCCACAGCCCGCCGCACCACCACGTCCCCCACCCCATACTCACCCACGCCGACCACACCCACTTCCCACACACCACTCATCACCCGGACCCCAACAACAATACCCGCCACTAACAACCCATTCTCCAGCCCACCTACACAGCCACCCTAACTATCGCCAAATTCACCCACCCAAACAACGCACGAACCACCCAAGAAATCAAAGAGTCACCGCACGAACAGGAAATTCAAAAAAGACCTTCAATTGCAGCTACCGAGGGACACTCTCCCCTAACCAATCCGCAGCGCCGTCATGGGCCGACCCGACGCGTGCAGCCGACCGAGCCCCGGAACCGAGGTTGGCCGTCCCGCAAGCCCGGGGCCTCCCCCTTCCCCCAACCCTGGCCGTTTCCCAGTTGCGGTCCGATGAGCTGAGATATCGTCAAACATCGGTGGCAGCGCACTCCTCTACCTCAGAGGAGTGGCAGAGGGGAACGGCCCGATGGACTCCCAGAAGCGATCCAAACAACGGCGCGAGCGCATCGACATCATCGCCGCGTGGAGCCGAACCGGGATCTTGGCAGAGCGCCAACGCCTGCTCATCGAGGACCAGTTCGCGGAACGAGTAGCAAGCGCGGGCTCCCGCTTCTTCATCCCGCTCCCGCTTACGTATTCGGATGACCTCTGGTACAACACACAGGTCTCCTTTCTGCTGGAAGCCCTCGATGCCTTGCCCCGGCGTCCCGACATCGCCTTCGACTCGACGTGGAAGGTACTCGAAAAGAGCGCTCACGCGTGGCTGCCGGCCCGCCCTGGCAGAGGACCGAACATCACAGACGCATTGGGACTCTTGAGCGCCGACCCAAGACTTTCCCACTCGGTCACGGAAGCGCTGCTCGCCAACATCCCCAGCCAGACCTGTGGGTATCTCTTCAAACGACTCATCACTCGGGAACCAGCCGAAAGCAGCAGCCGTGCCCTGCAGAGGCTGTCAAACAGCTACGGTCGCGGAGACACCCTGCCGGCCGAGATCGCAGCCTTCCTGGCCCTCGTCGAGAAAAAGTATGCCGCGCCGGATTTCGACACCGCTCGCCGCGGGGCCGCTCTTCTCCGTCGAGCCCTGACCGGAGAAACCCTCGACATCGCAGGAACTCAGGTCACCCTGTCGTTCCCCGCCCGACTCCGCATCCTCCTGAGCGGGCTCCTCTACACATCCCGGAACGAGCGCTACCACGGGGAGTCCTTTTCCCCCTTCTACAGCAGTGCCGCGAGCATCAAAACCTATACACACCCGCACTACCTGTTCCTCGCGGCCTACGCCCTGGTACACCTCCTCTGGGCACACAGCGGCCACCCCTACGCCCCCACGTTCGACGCAGTCGAGGAGAACACCACCACCAACCTCCACGAAGCCCGCACCCTCTACGCTCGCCATTGGACTGCCTGAACCCGAACTCCGGTACTCCTGGCGCGATCGGGTCTCCACAACACTCAGTTGGCGATACCGACCGGATGGACCTGGATCTTTGCGTCGTACGGGCCCGCCAGCTTCAGCGCCTCCGCGGGCCACTTCAGAGAAACGCTGTGGGTCTCGTTCGGCGGGGTCACGATGATGTTGGTCGGGCTCGCGAGGCTGTCGCCGCTGGAGTCGACCTTGTACGAGATGCTGAAGGTGGCGGTGTCACCGGGCTTCAGGTCGGTGATCCGAGGCTGCTCGTGGCCCCGGTGGACGGGGGCGGAAGTGCCATCGGCATCCTTCAGATCGACGCCCGCGAACCCCGTCGCCGAGCAGGTCCGCCCGCCCGTGTTCGTCATCTGAACGGTCACGTCACCGGTGCCCGAATCGGGCGAGCTGTCCACAGCCTCGATGTTCAGCTCACTCGTGCGGCAGAACTTGCCCGTCCCCCCACCCTTCGCCGCACCGCTCCCGGAGCCGACACGGGACGAGGCACCGCCACCGGACCCCGACTTCGCGTTGCCCGCCTTCGCCTTGTCCGACTTCGCGTTGTCCGACTGAGCATCGGCACCCGGCACTGCGGCAGAGGAGCCGGCCCCGGAGGGTTCGGCGGCAGCACTCGCGCCCACGCTCCCCGCAGCCTTCGCGCT
Organism: Streptomyces kronopolitis; assembly: GCF_014646275.1. GTDB lineage: Bacteria > Actinomycetota > Actinomycetes > Streptomycetales > Streptomycetaceae > Streptomyces > Streptomyces kronopolitis. The sequence goes on along the minus strand of NZ_BMND01000004.1, from coordinate 381,511 downwards.
CGTGGCGTCCGCACCGGAACACGCGGTCAGGCTGAGTCCGGCCGTCGCGACCAGGACCGCGGCAGCAACGCGCACAGCGCGACGACGGGTGGTGGTGCGGGCAGTGGCGCTGAAGCTCATTTCGGGTCCCCCAGGGGAAGTTGATGTCGTGATCGCCTCAGTACAACCCCCACTCTGAACAGGCCCGTTACCGCCCCACTGCCACGCCACTAACACCCCACTAATACGCATGCGAGCAGGAGCCGGCACCCTCCGCGGCCCCCTGACCATGCGAAAGGGGCCCGCTCCATAGCGGGCCCCTCGTTGTCCTGCGCTGCTACCCCTCAGCAGCCCGGGAACGTCGCCGACGGGGTCTCGAAGGTCCCCTGCCCCTGGACCTTGATCAGGCCAACGGCCTTGTTGCAGGGCCAGCTCATCGTCCAGGTGCTGGTAGCCCGGTCACCCTTGCTGATGGTCTCCAGCCTGTCGTACGACGACGAACCGTTCATGCGGTAACCGAGCTGCGCCTTGATGTTCGAGCCGTCCTTCTTGGTGTACAGGACGTCGATGGACTGCGGCCGGCTGTTCATGACGATGCAGAGCTGTCCGTTGCTCATGCTGGTGCACTTGACATGGTCCGACCCCGAAGCCACCTTCTGCGACACCTTGGTGGTCGACGCCTCGGCCCCAGCCGCATGAGCCGGAACAGTAAGCAGCGAGAGCCCAACAGCCGCACACGCCGCAGCAGCCAGCGAGACACGATGAATCATGAAAATCCCCCCAGTTCAGTGGTCCCCTGACGCTACAAAACCTCACCCACAAGCACGACCCATTTTCCGAGGGCATGCCGCACGGCCCACGAGCCCCCTGACGCAACCGCGAAGCCGGAAACGATAGCGCCGGGCCCTACCAAGGCCGAGCAGATCGCAAAACTCAGAAGTGGACCCCGCCCTGCTCCCCACCGACGGAGGGCACCCGGCAGCTGTCCGGCCCCGGGTCATCCCGCCCGCGTGCATGCCAGCGCCGTGCCAGACAGGGCGGCCAAACGCAGCCACGCACGGTCAGCCACGAATCATCGGTCGCCAGGACATAAAACGGCCCCCGCCCGGATTCCCCCGGTCAGGGGCCGTTCCATCTACCGCGCTGCGGAGGCTGTGGGATTTGAACCCACGGTGAGGGGTTACCCCACGACAGTTTTCAAGAGCGTTCCGACTACGGGGGCCATCAGCGGCCTGACCTGCGGCTATCGATCTGGGGAGGACCAACCGGTCACAGCTGGCCCGCACCTGGCCCACAGTGCTGCTGGCGGACGCTCGCCTGGTGGCGAGATCACCCGTGCCGGCGAACGCGCCGGGATCGAAAAAATCCGCTTCACCGGACACTCACCCCGCCGCGGACTCGCCACCTCCTCCCGACTCAAGGGCCACGACCAGATCGTCATCGCCAAACAGGGCGGATGGGCCGCGCACTCCAAGGTGCTCGCCGGATACCTCGAAGTCGTCGACCAGTGGGAGGACAACGCCCTGATCGGCGCGCTGTAGAGGGCGTGCTCACCCCAGCGCTATGCCAACAGAGCGTCGGTCTGGCCATCGGCCGGTCGGAGACGCGCCGGAGGGCCTGGCGGCTCTCCGGGGCGGTCTGGCGGGTGCCTCTCCGCGGACGATGCGGTTATTTGCGGTCGAGCCTCAGACGGGATGCCACCGTGGGACCGCGATCTCTGGAGATGGAAGAGACAGTCTCGTCCGCACCATCTGGTCAAGCGGGCGATCCGGCATCAGGATGCTGGCATCGTCGTTCCAGACGTACGCCGTGCCCAGGCAACTGCCTGCATGACCAAGCGGTAGAAGGCAACGACTGCAAGCGCTAAAGAGGGCTGCTGGAGGCGCCTTCTCCCATCCACCTGCCCACCCCCAGCTGTCGTCTTGCCAGCCTGCCCAGTACAGAGGAATTTCTCCAGGCCTTGCTGGTCCTACCAGAGCGCGATGCAGGCCCTGGTGCCCACGAACCAAGGGGCAGACGAGGTAGGTCTGCATATCCGAAGGGAGGTTCGGATAAGCACGACATGGGCGAGGCTTGGTTCGCCACAGGCTTTGCCTCGGAGTCTGCTGGGGTGTCTTGCTGACGCCTCGCGTGCGGTATGCCGCCTGCCTGCAGGCAGATGAACAGAAGCGACGCGGGCGCCCGGAGCCCGAAGGCGCCATTTCCTTACCGCAATAGGCGCAGTGACGAATCAGCACATCAGACACTGCCTACTCCCCCCTCGCGATCTTGTGGTGCGACAGAGAGTTGCGCTGTGATGCTGGTCCCCTCCGACGCCCTCGGGCGCACCACCATCAAGTTCTCAGTGACGATTGTGGCGGTCGATGTAGCGGACCGTCCAGGCTCGCTTACTTCGCGCTGCGCGGCTGCCGCAGGGTCCTGAGCAGACGGACGCCATTTCCCCCATGGCAGGAGGCAGGATAGGGAAGCAATGATCTGGCTAAGCGCGACGAGGGCGGCGGGCACGTCCTCGTCCCGGGTCTTGGTCAACACCGGCCGGACCAGGAAGAGCAACAGAACTGCCAGGACTGCGACCGTGACTAGGCCCAGCACGAACGGCATGAGGGCCAAGGAGCCAACGAACAGCTCCGCTGATACGACGAACACCGGACCTCCGAGAACGAGAAAGGCCCCGGTCAAGGTGACCAGGGCCATGGGCAGCGAGAGCTACCGCCAGAAAACGAAAAACTCCCGCGCCCAGGTGGGTGCAGGAGTAGCTGCGGTGGATCTGCCCGCAGCGAGACACAGTCTGCCATCCCTGATGTTTCGTAACGCGCCTCCAGCGACCGCGGCCTGTCCCTTGAGGCCGTCGGCGACGTCATCACCCGTTTCGGGGCCCGCGCCGACCTGCCTCTCCTGCACACCGGCCACTCCCCCCGCCGCGGCGCCGCCGAGGAGTTCCGCCGCGCCGGAAACGACCGCAAGACCATCGCAACGCAGGGCGGCTGGGTACCCAACTCCGGCGTCATGGAGGGCTACTTCGAGGACGCCGACGGCTGGGAGGAGAACCCCATGATCGGCGTGCTGTGACCGAGGGGCGCACCCCCACAGAACGCCAATGGCGCCAATAACAGCAGGTCAGCGGGATTCGACGTGATGTATGTGTGCTGTAGTTTTCTCGCCGAATCAGGGTAAGCTGCCCTTGACTCTTAAGACATGACGTCGCCCTTCGGGGCACCGGCAACACTCAAGAGTTGCTGTGTGGCCGGACCCAGTCCGTACGCACGAAGACCCAGCCCCGGGTGGCCGCCCAGAGCTGGGCCTCATGCAGTCACCGAGCCCGGTCGAATATCACGCGACCGGGCTCGCTGCATGTCCAGCGGCCGCGGTCTCTCCCGGACCCAGGGTGGGCGCTCACTGAGCGAACTGTCCCACCAGCGCGATGATCGCCACCAATAAGCTCGCCGCCGTCAGGACGACCTGCCACTTGTCCGGGTCAGGCCACCTGTCCTTGCCACGCTTGCCCAGGGGGACGCTCACAGCACGTACCTCACCTTCTTCTCGGGGCCCCGGCCCTGCCGATCAGGACCGGGTGGATCGTGAACTGCGCTCGCATTCCGCGTAGTTCGAGAGAAGCGGGTGAAGCAGGCACGATGTTACCGGCACTCACGTACACCCGGGGGAAGAGGCACCACAACTTCTGGGCAACGTGTCGCACTAACCACTAGATGTGGTGTCGGGCCGCGTAGGTCTGCCTACCGCGTGTCGGGATGGAGGCAGGCCGGAACGGTCGTCCACGCAGTACGGAATACCACCCTGGTGGGGCCGCAGCAGGGGTGGCAGTACCGACCCTGCACCGGTGGGGTGGAACCGCGCTCGGCGACCCTGGGGTAGCTCGTAAGCACCCCCGATGACTCGAACGTGCATTTGACGCAGCCTTTCGAAAGCAACTTTCGTTGGTTCACTAGGGAGAACACTTCGAGAGGGGCCGACGTGACCACCTGCATTGCCGGCACCGTCCGCCGCACCCTCGTCGTCCAGGAGGCGATCCTGGCCCAGATCTGGAAAGACGGGGGCCGGGCCTTCACCGCCGATCCACGCCGACGACCCCGAGGACCCGATGCGCACCGCGATGCGCCAGATGCTCGGCGTCTTCGCCCAGCTCGAACGTTCGATGATCAGCGCACGGCTCCGGCACGGCCGCCACGAGAAGGCCACCCAGGGCGAATACGCCTACGGAGCCCCGCCCTTCGGCTGGAAGGCCGAGAAGAAGACGCTGGTCGAGGTGCCCGAAGAGCAGACCATCCGGGCCCGCGCCCGCGAACTGCGCGACGCCGGCGCCTCGTACCGCGAGATCGCGGCTGCACTGGAGGTCGAGAAGCACCAGCCCCGCCGCGGCAACCAATGGCACCCCCAGACCGTGCGACGGATGCTCGCGGCCGAGACGCCGTACACCTTGCGTAAGCGAGAGCCAGCTCGATGACCAACTACCGGGTCACCCTTTCGTCGCAGGTAACAGGGTCAGCGAGGTGGGTCGAAGTCCGGCTTCCTGTCCTCCTAGTCCGTATCCAGCTCTTCGTCATATCTGCCGCCGTCGATAAGGGAGTCGATAAGGGAGGAGACCTCTGCTTGGGTCCTGCGTTCCTCCATCTCACGCAGCAAAGAGACCATCAGCATGATCGCCACGATGCAGTGCCCGTCGTTGAAGTGGTCCAGGGGCATCCTGTGCACGACCGCGTGCCGTGAGAGAGCCTCCGGGATCGGGTCGTTGTCCTCTGGCATGTACGTGGTGAAGAGGGGACCGATGGGCGTCAGGGCGACCTGCTCGTGCAGCCAGAGTGACTCTTCCAGCTCCCTCGCTGCTGCTTGCTTCAGCCGCGGGTAGGTCTTCCTCGCCTTGCGCTCTACCTCGGCGATGTTGATCATCAAGTCCTCGGACCCAGCGAGCGCAAGGCAGCCGGCCGCCAAGAGGTGACCGTCATCCCATGCGGCCATCACGTGCCGGACCGTAATGGCGTAGTCCTCCGACCAGCCTGCGTGGAGTTCAGGTATCTCGTAACGGCATGAGGTTCTGATCCGTTCCTCGGCCGCCGTCAGCACTGCGAGCTTCGCGCGATGAGCGTCATCTGCCTTGACCAGTTCGCGGAGCACATCCGCCGGCGGAACCCACGCGACGGGGATTCCGTGATCCTTCGCCAGCCCATGCAGCTGGCGCAGCGTGGCCCCCGAGCCCCACCAGTTCTCGTATCGCACCTCTGTGTAGGAGGGCGGGCTCGGCCGCCAGCCTTCAACGCTGGCGTCATACAGATCCCATTGCTTCGCAGTCTCGACCAGCTCTGCCGGGGTCAGTCTCCCGTGGGGCCCCTTTGGGGTCAGATGAGTCATACGGCCATCTTGCCGACTCACCCACTAGTTTATGTACATCCTTCTTGAACACGGCAGAGGGGCCTCCTTCGGCCAACGCGTGCTGCTGCCTTCGGTGTTCAGGAAGCGATCGATTGATGGACAACTCAGGCCAGCGTCAAGGCCGATCGGTCACGGTGGGCAATTCTCGCACCCACGGGCGGTGCCCTATGGGTCAGCTACTTCCGCGTTCAGGTTCGTGGCCATGCTCCAGATAGGCCACTCGACCGCGGGCTCGCGCCACAGCCGCTGCCTCGATCCGCCGAGCGAGCCGTGGGATGGTTAGGCTCGCGACGTCGTCCAGCGGATGGAAGTCGTAGGCCCCGATCTCAGCAGCTTGCAGCTTGATCTGCTCTCGGAGTTCCGTCGGCAGGACTCCGCCGTCGAAGAGATAGAGCACCTTGTCACCCTCGGCCGGGCTGGGCGCCCAGTCCACCGCGAGCAGGCGGCCGATCTCCGGCAAGATACCCAGCTCCTCGCGGACCTCCCGTACGCATGCCTGAAGCGGTGACTCGCCGGTCTCGACGTACCCCCCGGGGATCTCCCGGTAGTCCTTGTACGTCGGCTCCAGCATCATGACTCGGCCTTGCTCGTCAAAGAACAACGCGCCCGAGGCCATCCTCGGGCGCGCCACCTTCGCCTCGTGCTCGTTGTCGCTCATGCGGACGAGCCTAACCAGGTCACACGACACGAAGCCGCTCCGCCAGGTCGGCTATCGGTTGGCTCGGGCGGCCTCGGGTGCCGCGGATCCAGCCGAGGACGAGGTCTCGGCTCATGTAGTGGTGTCTGACCTGCTCAGGGGCGAGTTGCTCGGCTGCCAGGACGGCGGCGAGCGCGTCGTCGGTGCGGTTCCAGGCGCTGAGTGCCCGCGCTACCTCCAAGGCGTGCCGGGCCCGCCGCTCTACCGGGAGTCCGCTGGTGTCGATCTGCGGGCCGAGATCCAGTGCGACCTGCACGTCGCCCAGTTCGCCGGCAGCGGCCACCCGGTGGATCGCCACGTTCGTCGGGCCGAAGGCCGTCCACATGTGGTTGGCGTCGGTGCCGAGCCGGGAAGCGGTCGTCTCCGCCTCCCGCAGGAACTCCCGTGCCGTGTCCCGGTCTTCCGCTCGGGCCGCAGCCATGGCGCCTGTGAGGAACAGCGTCCCGTAGATGGACAAGTACGCCGGTGTCGGTTCGTCGAGGCCCGGCTCCAGGAAGCCGGCCGCATCCTTCACGAGCTGTGTGGCCGTCTCGTACCGTCCCGACGAGAGCAGGCAGTGGGCCACGGACCGGAACAGCGACCCAATGATCACCTTGTTCCCGCTCAGCTGCGCCGCGGCGAGTCCTCGGTCCGCGGCGATCCAGGCGAGCTCGATCTCGCCGAGCTTGCCGAGCACCATGGCGGCTCCCTGATACGTCATGGCGAGCAGGCCGTTCGCTTCGCCACGCTCGTCGCCGGGGTAGGACCGGGCCGCGAGCAGGGCATCAGCGAGGAGCGGTGGGAACTGCCGTGCGGCGAGTCCGTACCGGGAGTCCTGGTAGGCATTCCAGACTTCGGTCACGTCGGAACGGAGTGCCGCGAGCGTCGGAGGTTCGCCTGCGGCCTGTGTCCCGATGAGTGGGGCGAGCTGCCGGTAGTCCATGAGTGCTTCGCGGAGGGCGGGCAGGGTGTGCCGACCGCTGTCCTTCGACCATTCCAACAGGGTGGGCTCACCGATCAGATCGCCGATGGACACGTCGAGCGCGTGCGCGAGCGTCCGGATCACCGAGAGGCGATCCAGTTCGATGCGGTTGTTCTCCGCTTTCCCGAGCCAGTCAGCCGTGCGGCCGACGAGTCCGGCCAGTACTTCCTGCGACAGGCCCCGGCGGTGGCGGTACCAGGCAACACGCTCGCCGGTTGTCAGGTGCCGCGTCATTCCTCGCATGGCTTCAGGCTCACCTCGGTTCACGAATGGACCCCGGAAGGATTTTCTGGGGTCTCCGGTGGCCCCCTCTCTAGTGTCAAAGGCATACAAGGCATACGGGGTGAGATGCCCTCGGTGATTAGGCAGGGGATTGCCGGTGGTGTTGATGGGACGTCAACAGAGTGCAGTGGCCATCGAGATGGGCGCCAGCGCGTGTTGGAAGCGGATGCCTGGCGAGTCGAAGAGGGTGCAGCAGCTCGGGATTTCTGCACCCCTTGTCCAGCGCCTCGATGCGACGCAGATCGTTGCCCGTACGGGGAGTTCTCCGCGGCGCGACGCCGCGCCCGAACCACCCCTCGCCGACCCACCCCGCCGCGACAAGGACCGCAACACAGGCCACAGCCCGATTGGGAGAGCTATGCCCAGCAGCATCGAGTACGAAGTGAAGGTTCTGGAAGTCGATCCCGTGGAGATCTCGCAGCGGATCAAGACCGCCGGTGGAACCTTCCACGGTGACCGTTTGATGCGCCGCTACGTCTACGACACGATCCCGGCGCAGAAAGGGCGTTGGGTACGCCTGCGCGATACCGGGGCCGTCATCACCCTGTGCGTGAAGGAGATTTCGTCCGACCGGATCGACGGCACACGCGAGACGGAGACCACGGTCGGGTCCTTCGAGGAGACCCATGCCCTGCTCGGGCTCATGCGGCTTCGCCACCGCAGCTACCAGGAGAACCGCCGCAGTTCCTGGCTGCTCAACGGTGTGCGGCTGGAGATCGACCAGTGGCCGCGGATCCCCGCCTACCTGGAGATCGAAGGAGATGACGACCAGCAGGTCTGGCACACCGCCGAACTCCTCGGCATCGAACGGGAACAGCTCACCGGCAAGAACACGGACGCCGTGTACGCCGGGTACGGCATCGACCTGGACACCCTCACCGACCTTCGCTTCGAGTAGATCCGCCGTCGCAGTCGCCGGCCGGGGCACGGCAGCTCCGGTCGGCGTGGACAAGGAGGTCCACATGCAAGACACGAGGAATCTGCCGGTGGAGGTCAGGCCGGACCGCACGTTACGGGTGAAGATCATCGACGCCTGCGGACTCGCCTGCTCGTTCTGCCACAACGAAGGCACCCCCGTCGCCACCGACAACCGCGACCGGGAGCCGGGGCGGTTTACCGGGACTCCCGGACCTTCAGGCCGGGTCTCGATCTACCTCAAGACCAACGGCGCCGGCTTCCTCCCGGCCCGCATCGCCGCGGACGCGGACTTCGCGCTGGCACTGGCAGCCGTGCGCGGAAGCCTGCCGACCAACGAGGTCCACTTCACCGGCGGCGAGCCGACACTGCACCCCGACCTTCCCGGCCTGATCGCCATCGCCCGACGACTCGGGCTCACCGTCGGCCTCACCTCCAACGGCGAGAACGGCGCGGCCGTGATGCCGGACTGCGCGGCCGCGGGGCTCGACAGGGTGAACCTGTCCGTCTTCGGCACCACCCCGGACGAACTGGCCGCCGTCCAGGCACCACGCCTCGCCCACCCCACCCTGGCGGCTCGGAAGTTGGCCGCGCTGGACAACACGATCGAGGCCGCCACCGCGCACGGGATCAAGGTCTCGGCCAACATCGTGATCCCCGGCCGGGATCACGTGGAGCGCGTTCTGCGCATCATCGAGCGGCACGGCCGGACGGTCACCGTGCGCATGCTCGTATCGCTCGAAGACGACGGGGCTTCCCTGGACGCCATGCAGGAAGTCGTCGATCGCCTCGGCGGCGTCCCCGAGCGGCGCATCGTCACGGCCGGGGCGTCGGATCAGCGAGTGCGCTACCGGCTCCCGGACGGGCGCACCCTCTACGCCAAGAGCATCCGCCCCGTCCGGCTGCCCTCCACCTGCGCCTCCTGCCGGTTCAACAACCCCGACGACTGCCAGGAGGGCTACTACGGCATCCGCATGTACCGGGCCCAGGACGGCCCCTTCATGATCGGCGTGTGCATCCAGCGCATGGACCTGTGCCAGCCGCTCGGCCAGTTCGTGATGAGCCAGACCTGCCGAGAGGTGTCGGCCTTCCGCGAGGACGAGACCGCACGGCTCATGCGGCTGCACCACATCCCTACGGCTGCCAAGTGACCGCGCCGGGCTTCGCGCCAGGGTGACGGCCCGCAATTTCCCGGCGCGCGAGCCTGCCGGATCCGTGACATGCATCCGGATCCGTGACGTGCAGGTCGTGGCAATCGCCGGTCACGAGGGTGAGTTCCGAGCGCACCACGCCAGGACATAAAACGGCCCCCGCCCGGGTTCCCCCCGGTCAGGGGCCGTTCCATCTACCGCGCTGCGGAGGCTGTGGGATTTGAACCCACGGTGAGGGGTTACCCCACGACAGTTTTCAAGACTGTTCCCTTAGGCCGCTCGGGCAAGCCTCCCCGCGGCACCGGGCCGCGAGGGCGTGTGGTGTCGCGGGATCAGACTAGCGCGTCACTTGTCGCCTGTGCGCTGGCCCAGGGTGACGTGGGTGGTGTGCTCCTTGCCGTCGCGCTTGTAGGTCAGGGTGACGTCGTCGCCGGGCTTGTGCTGCCAGATCTCGCTGATGAGGGTGGGGCCGCTGTCGATCACCGTGTCGTCGAGCTTGGTGATCATGTCGCCGGGCTTGAGGCCGGCCTTGGCGGCCGGGCCGTTCGGGGTGACGGCGTCGGTGCCGTTGTTGCCGCTCCGGGCGATGGTCGCGCCGTTGCCGGTGTCGCGCATGCCGACCTGGACGCCGATCTGCGGGTAGACCGGCTTGCCCGTCTTGATCAGGTCCTGGGCCACCCGCTTCGCCTGGTCGATCGGGATCGCGAAGCCCAGGCCGATGCTGCCGGACTGCTGGGACTCGCCGCCCAGGCCACCGCCGTTGCCGGCGGACTGGATCGCGGAGTTGATGCCGATGACGTTGCCGCCGGCGTCCATCAGCGGGCCGCCGGAGTTACCGGGGTTTATCGAGGCGTCGGTCTGCAGGGCGCTCATGTACGAGGCGCTGGCGCCGCCGCCGTCGCTGGAGGCCACCGGGCGGTCCTTGGCGCTGATGATGCCGGTGGTGACCGTGCCGGACAGGCCGAAGGGCGCGCCGATCGCGATCGTGGCGTCGCCGACCTGCACATGGGAGGACTTGCCGAGCGGGAGCGGGTTGAGCGGGGCGCCGGAGGCGTTCTTGAGCTTGATCACGGCGACGTCGTAGCCCTGGGCGTGGCCGACGACCTCGGCGTCGTACTTCTTGCCGTTGGAGAACGTCGCGGTGAGCTTGCCGCCGTCGGCCGCGCTGGCGACGACGTGGTTGTTGGTGAGGATGTGGCCCTGCTTGTCGTAGATGAAGCCGGTGCCCGTGCCGCCCTCGCCGCCGGCGCCCTGGGCCTCGATCGTCACGACGCTCGGCAGCGCCTTCTGCGCTATCCCGGAGACGGAGGTGGGCTTGCGGTTCAGCGCCCCGGCGTCGCCGGGCGCGGAGACCGTCGTCGAGGCGTCGTCGCTGCGGCCCGCGAGCCAGAAGCCGACACCGCCGCCGACGCCGCCGAAGACCAGCGCGGCCGCCAGAACGGCCGCGATCAGACCGCCGTTGCGCCGCTTGGGGGCGGGGTTGCCGGTGAGGCCCCAGGGGTCGCCGCCGCCACCGCCGTACGGGGGACCTCCCCAGCCGCCCGCGCCACCGCCCGCCCCGGGGGCGCCGTGCGCGGCGGTGCCGTACGGAGGGAACTGGGCGGTCTGCTCGGTCGTGGGCTCGTCGCCGGGGTGGCCGAAGCCGTGCTGCGGAGGCTGTCCGCCGCTGTAGGGCGGCATCCCGCCGGGCCCGCCGTGGGACGCGGCCGCGGTCGGCGCGAAGTCCGGGGGCGGGGGCGCCGCGGGGGGAGCGGCCGGCGGCGGGCCGCCGGGAGACCGGGCGCCGGAGGCGGAGGCGCTGTCCGGCTGCGGCCCGGTCGGCGGCTTGGCCTCCGACGGGACGGCTCCCTCGTTCTCGGTGCTCACAGCTCTCTCCTCAGCTTCACGACTGTCGGCGTCCACGGCGCGCGGGCTGGTGCCCGGTGCCCCGGCTGAATGCCTGGGCGCCGCTTCTTCCGGGGCTTGCGGTGCGGCCGGACCTCGGGGGTACGGCCGGGTGGTGCGTTGCGTTCTGCTGCCGGCGGGCCGGGTGGTCCGCCGGGTGGTGCGGTTGTTGCGTTCCGGCGGGCCTGGTGGGCCCTCCGGGGCGTCCGGTTCCTCGGTGCCGATGGATCCGGAACCCGGTACTCCAGGATTCAGGATCCGGGATCCGGGCGCCGCGGGCGAGTCCCGGTCCGCCGGTCCGGGGCCGCGGGCCGTGGCCCGGCGGTCCGTCGCGGCTCCCGTCCGTCGGCGAGACCCGGTCCGTGCGTCCGGTCCCGGACCTGCGGCCGGACGGCTCGGGCGAGTCTCCGTTTCCAGCCTTACCCACTGCGCGTCAGAGCACCGTAAGCCGAGACTGTGACTGTCCCCTCATCCTTTATCCCGGACAAAACCGGCGCATCCCCTGTTCCGTACCCGGGGTACGCACCGGCGGGCCCGGCGGCGGTGGATGGCACGATAACGCGGTGACCTATGCACGCCCCGTTCAGGACGCCCGTCCGGATCGTCCCGCCATGTCCGTCGTAGCCCATCGCGGTGCCTCGGAGGACGCCCCGGAGCACACCCTGGCCGCCTACCGCAAGGCGATCGAGGACGGCGCGGACGCCCTGGAGTGCGATGTCCGGCTGACCGCGGACGGCCATCTGGTGTGCGTACACGACCGGCGGGTGAACCGCACCTCCAACGGGCGCGGCTCGGTCTCCGCCCTGGAGCTCGCCGACCTCGCGATGCTGGACTTCGGCTCCTGGAAGACCGAGGGGTACGCGAACGAGGCGCCGGACCGGCAGCACGAGGACCCCGAGCGGACCGCCGTCCTGACGCTGGAGCGGCTGCTGGAGCTGGTCGCCGACGCGGACCGCCGGGTCGAGCTGGCCATCGAGACCAAGCATCCGACGCGCTGGGCCGGACAGGTGGAGGAGCGGCTGGTCGAGCTGCTCGGCCGCTTCGGGCACACGAAACCGGCCGCCCGCACCGACCGGCCACCCCAGGTCCGGGTCATGAGCTTCTCGGCGCGCTCCCTGCACCGCGTCCGGGCCGCGGCGCCCGCGCTCCCCGGCGTCTATCTGATGCAGTTCCTCACGCCCCGGCACCGCGACGGCCGGCTCCCGCCCGGCGTCGGCATCGCGGGCCCCGGCATCCGGATCCTGCGCGCGCACCCCGACTACGTCGCCAAGGCGCACCGCGCGGGCCACCGGGTCCATGTGTGGACGGTCAACGACGAGGCCGATGTCGCGCTCTGCCGGGAATTGGGCGTGGACGCAATCATTACAAATCGCCCGAAGCAGGTACGAAAGCAGCTGGGTCTTGGCTAAAGCTCCTCACAGGGTGTGCACCGGCGCATTCGACCCGTATTCGATTATGTCCAGTGCGTCACCGAGTGTCGCTTGGCCGGTTTCCGGTCCAGTCCATTGGGGCATTCATCCCGTGGCGTGGGGCAAAGGAGGTCTCGGGGGTGGCGTTGGTGGTGGCACAAGAGGTGCCGACGTCGTCGATCATGGCCGTACCCCATGGACCAGTGGGTGTGGGCATGGCCAGGCGGCGCATGCGTGAAGAGCTACTGGCAAGTGGAGTTCAGGACACGGTCGTCGATGACGCGGTCCTTATTCTTTCGGAGCTGTTGAGCAATTCGTGTCGCCATGCGCGTCCGATATACGAAAACGGCGCACCGGATTCCGTAACCGCCGGACAGGGTGACGCTCCGTCGGCATCCATCCGGGCCTCCTGGCGCATCGACGCACAGGGCAGGCTGACCGTCTCGGTCACGGACGGCGGCGGCCCGACCCGGCCACTTCCGGCCACTCCGTCCGTCACGGCGCGCGGCGGCCGCGGGCTGGCGATCATCCGCTCGCTTGCCAAGGACTGGGGCGTGCGCGACACCGCCGCGGGCGAGGTGACGGTCTGGGCGGCCCTGTCCCTTCACGACGCGTTCGCTACGCGCGTGGAACTGACGCCCGATCTGCCGCCCTCGCTCGCCGCGGGCGCGCCGGTACGCACCGGGCGTCCGCTGGGGCCGGGCTTCCCCGACCTCGACGAACTCGTATAGCGGGCCGGGCGGACCCGGCCGCCGGAGCGGGACACGGCCGCACCGGTACGGGACACGGCCCACGGGCGCAGCCGGACGCGACCGGGTACGCAATCCTCTAGGCTCGCGCCGAAACGCGTCCGCACGCCCAGGATCGACCAGGAGACTCCGTCGCCATGGCCAAGAAGCGCCGTCCCCAGTCCCAGGCCGCAGCACCGCAGATCAAGGACGGCGAGGTGCCGGTCGTCGGCGCCCGCGAGCCCTGTCCCTGCGGTTCCGGCCGCCGGTACAAGGCCTGTCACGGGCGGGCCGCGGCGCATGCCGCCACCGCACTCGTGCAGCGGCCCTTCGAGGGGCTGCCCGGTGAGTGCGACTGGGTGGCGCTGCGGGAGCTGGTGCCCGCCGCCACCGCCGAGTTGACGCTGAAAGGCGGGCTGCCCGAGGGCGTCCCGTCGGTGACGCTGGCGACGGTGCTGCCGATGGCCTGGCCCGCGCTGCGCCGCGACAACGGCGCGATCATGCTCGGCCTGCAGAACGACACCGCCTCCGGCGACCTCAGCCGCGACCTCGCGGACATCCTCCAGCGCGCCCTGACCGCGGAGCCCGGCACTCCGGTCACCGCCGCACGGACCGCGCCCGACGGCCCGCGGCTGCAGGACCTGCTGGATCCGGACGCGGCTTTTGAGCCGACCGTCCACACCGGCTTCGAGTTCTGGGTGGAGAACCCCGAGAACGCCACCGGCGAGGTCGCGGCCTCGCTGGAGCGGGCCAACGCGGCGGCCATCCCGACCGCGCGGATCCCCGGGCTGGAGGGCGCGTACTGGTGCGAGGCGCCGGACAAGAACCACCTGCGCTGGGTCACCGGATACCCGGAGGAGCAGCTGCTGGACGCGCTCGCGCGACTGCATGTGGCGGGCGCTTCCTCGCTCGGTGAGGGCACCCGTCTGGTCGGCTCGTTCCGCGCCCACGGCCTGGTCGTTCCGGTCTGGGACCTGCCCTCGTCGATGAGCGCCGACGACGTCGCCGAGCCCGCCGCGGCGTTCGCCGAGCGGCTGGCGAAGGCGCTGGCCGAGGACGCCCCGCTGAGCCCCGAGGAGCGCCGGGCGCGGGGCGGTCTCACCAACCGTCAGGTCACCCTGAGCTGACCGGGCCGGCCCCGGCCGAGCGGAGTGGACGCCTCCGCGAAAACCGGCGCGTGACACCTGTCACAACTGCCCGTACCTGCCGGTAAATAGGCGTCCGGAATTCCACGATCGAATTTGCGAACCGCCGATCTCTTGTTACGGTTCTAAAAGCCCGGTCGCTGGTGCATCCCCCGTCGCCAGCGACCGGGCGCTTCCATGTCCGGAGGCGGATGATCCGCTTCGCCGGACGGGGCGCCGAGGGCTTCGAGGCCCGGGCATCCGCCCTGCCTCCCCCGGACGCCTCTCGCCTCAGCGCGCCGAACCGCCGCTCCGCAGCGGCGAGTTGCTGCCGGAGCGCAGCAGCAGCCGCTCCCCCGCCGCGTCGGAGACCTCCGCCACCGCGGCGTACCGCAGCCCTCCCGCGTGCACGGTCGGACCGGCCGGCGTCTCGCACATCCCCGGCGCCCCGGCCGCCGGCACCGCGCAGTTCACCTGGACGGCCCCGCCGTCCGGCCGCAGCAGCGTGAGGGCGGCGCGCAGCGGACGGCCCGTGCGGTTGCGGTAGTACGTCCGGGCCCGGGTCCGGCCCGCCCGGGAGAGCACACAGGTCTGGGCCTCGATGCCCTGCGGGACGGTGAGTTCGGGCCCGCAGCGGGCGGTGCGGCCGGGGAAGCGGTCCGGGCCGGGGCCCGGGCGGTGGCCGGTCCCGGAGTCGGTGCGGAGGGCGGGAGCCCTGTCCGGATCGGCGCCACTTTCGGCCGCGTTTCCCGTTTCGGCCGAAGAGCTGTTTTCGGCCTTGGCCGCTGCCCCCAGCTGCGCTCCCGGAGTCACCCGGTGGGCCGGGCCGGCCGTCGCGGCACCCAGCGGTACGACGATGGCGAGCACCGCGAGGCCGGCGAGCCCGGTCAAGCGGAGTTTCTGCGCACGCTGCATGGCCCCCACCTGCGATTGAGATGCCGCCGACGACGGCTTGACGGTGGTGCGAACCTATCGGCCGGCGGGGGTGCCCCATGCCACCCGAAGCCCGTTTCCGGGCGGGATCGGGGGCGGTCACACCCGTACGGGTGATCCGCCCGCGGGCGGTGGGCGACACCGCCCGCAGCGAACGGTGCCGGGGCGCCGCGCGGCGTCAGTAGGCGAGGCGGCTGCCGCCGTCGGGGGTGCTGGTGCTCGCCGTGACGAGGGCGTCCACGATCGTGGCGACCTTCGGCAGCCAGGGCGCGGCCGGACCGGCGGCCGGCGGCCGCTCCCAGCGGACCCGGCCGGCGCCGACCGGTGAGGGCGGGAGCACCACATAGCCGCCCTCGCCGTGGAACCGCAGCGAGCTGGGCACCCAGTCCCGGGAGTGCAGCAGCTCGCCCAACTCCGCGAGGTCGTAGGGCGATACGAGCAGCGACCAGCGGGTGGGGGTGGCCACCACGGGGCCGAGGCGTACGCCGAAGTGGTCCAGGGCGGCCAGGGCACGGGCGCCGGCGACGGCCGGCAGGCTCACCGCGCAGGGCGCCCGGCCGCCCGTGGCCAGTACCAGCGGGGCATCGGGGCGGTTGGTCCACCACCACCGCAGCATCCGGGCATCGGTGGTGGCGGCCAGCAGGCCGGGGTCGAAGGGGTGCGCACCGGGCACCACGCAGTCGGGGTCGGGGCAGTTGCACCGAGGGGCGGGCCGCTCGCCGAGGCCGAGCCGGGCGCCGGCCGGCTGGCGGCCGCCCGACCTGAGGCCCACTCCGGGAAGTACGGGCCACTGCCACTCGGTGGCGCACTGGAGCGCCGCACCGAGCAGCGCCGACCTTCCGCCGCGCCGGAACAGGAGCTTGCGTCGCCTTCCGAGGATCTCGCGCATGAGCGCTCGTTCCTTTCCGTTAACGCCGAGGGCTGAGTCCATCGCACTACGCATCGCATTGCAGGGCACTGCTTCCGACCCGCGGTCGTTCCGCCGTGCCGCTTCATGCCGTTTGTGACGTTTCCTGAAGGCCCGGCAGTGCAGCCCGGGGCCGATCGCGCATCGATCACGTCACGTGGATCACTGGTCACCGCGTGTACAAGGCAGCGCATCACGCCGTACGCCGAGCGTGGAACGTGGCGGGGGGTGGCGCGCGCATGGCGCTTGCGCTTGGGTCGTGCAGTCCCCGCCGCTTGGGAGTGCGTAGCGGCCGTCGGCGTGTGAGACGCCGCTGCCCGCCGGAGGGTTCCGGTGCGGCCGCAACTGGCCCCGCACCTTTCCGATTACGTACCCGCCACTGTGGTGATGACGCGCTGCTGATCGCCGTCAGTCGACCTCAAATTGACGCTCAGGGGGCTTTTTTCAGGCCAAAGTACAGACCTCGCTGACACCACAAACCCCATGGGGACAGTGCTGGACATCACATCGTTGATGCGTGTACATCTGGAGTCATTAATAGCGGAGCAGCATGACATGGGGGTTTGCGATGCTATTGAGGAAATTGAGCGGCCCACTGCACCGCACAACATCACTCAACAAAATGCCGCACTCCCTGGCAAAAAGCGGCCTGACCTGGGGTCAAACCCGGCCCGACGAGAGCCGTCGGTCATGAGCGCCCCGCACGTACCGAAAGTGGCTGGAATCGAACCAGCTCTTCCCGCCCCCGCGCACACTGTCGCGCCGCATGCCGCGAACGCTCCCGCGGACGCCGGCTCCGGCGCCCCGTCCGAGGGCGCGCCGGGCGCCCCCCGGGACCCCGGTTCCGACACCCCGTCAGCCGGCGCCGGCGGCACGTCCTCCGGCGTGTCCGGCGACGGGCAACTCGCCGCCGTCCAGGACCGGCTGGCCGGCTGGATCTCCGACCTCAGCACCCTGCACGACCTGACCGAACGGCTCGCGCACACCCGCACGCTGGACGACGCCCTGCGGGAGCTGCTGCGGGCCGGCGCGGCGCTGGTCGGCGCCCGCCGCGGGCTGGTCGTCCTCGCCCCGGCCGACGGCCTCGGCCCGGAGACCACCGTCGGCCTGGGCCTCGGCCACGCCGAGATCGGCCACATCGAGACCGTCCCGCGCCGCGCCCTGTCGTACGCCCGGATACTGGACGGCCTTCCGGAGCCCGGCGCCTGCGGCGAGGACGAGCGGGCCGAGCCGCTCGACGCCCCGGCCCGCACCGCCGACCCGCGCGCGGGCGCCGTGGTCCGCACCGAGATCTCCGAACCCGACATCCCCGGGGAGAAGGACCTCGACCCCCGCCTGCGGGAGGTCGCCGCCCGTCTCGGGTACGCGGCCAGCTACGCGGTCCCGCTCACCGCCGACCCGATCGGCCGCACCGGCGCCGCGGTCTGGCTCTACGACGAACCGGCCGAGCCCACCGAACGGCAGCGCCATCTCGTCGGCCTCTACCGGGCGCACGCCGCCGAGCACCTCGCCCGCCTCCTGGAGCTGCACCGCAGCCGGCAGGCCACCGAGACCCTCCGCGAGGAGCTGCTGCCGCACCGGCTGCCGCGGATCCCCGGCGTCCGCCTGGCGGTGCGGCACAGCACCGGGCCACGCGGCGGCGGCGACTGGTACGACGCGCTGCCGCTGCCCGACGGCGCGCTGGGCCTGGCGGTCGGCTCGGTGACCGGCTCCGGGCCGAGCGCGGTGGCCGCCATGGGGCGGCTGCGGGCCTCGCTGCGCGCCTACGCCGTCATGGAGGGCGAGGATCCGGTCGCCGTCCTGTCCGACCTCGAACTGCTGCTGCGGCTGACCGAGCCGGCCCGCAGCGCCACCGCGCTGTTCGCCTACAGCGAGCCGCCGCCCGGCACACCGGGCGGACCGGCCCTCGCCCCCGGGCCGGACGGCCTCGACGGCGCTCCCCCCTGCCCGGACGGCGGGTCGGCGGACCCCCGGGGCGGCTGGGGGAGCGCACCGGCGCGCACGCTGGTGCTGGCCGGGGCCGGCCACTGCCCGCCGCTCGTCCTGGGCGGGACGCGGACCGAGTTCGTGGAGACCTCGCTGTCGGCGCCGCTGGGCATGCTGGCCTGCTGGGAGGCGCCCAGCGTGGAGATCGAGGCGGCCGGCGGCGAGACCGTGCTGCTCTACAGCGACGGTCTGCTGCAGCGCACGGGCGAGTCCATGGACCGCGCCTTCAGCCTGCTGCACGCGGCCGCCGCGGGCGTCCCCCGGGCGATCCGGCACGATCCCGAGGCGGTCGTGGACCACATCGTGCGCACGATGCTGCCGCAGGGCCTGGACGATCCGTCGTCGGAGGAGGACGTGGTGCTGCTCGCGGCGTACTTCGAGGAGTGAGCCGGCCGCACGGAGCCGCCCGGTCCGCGGCGCGGCGACGCACCGCGGACCGGAATGCCGGAGAGGTCACACCTTTCCGCCCCTGGACCGCTTTCGATCCGCACATACGATGGAAGGCGGTTCAGTCTTTAGAGGAGGCACCGTGACCGACGAGCTCACGCCGGAGACCCCGGACGAGCACGAGCAGCCGATCAAGCAGCGGAAGAACGGCCTCTACCCGGCCGTCTCCGATGAGCTCGCGGACAACATGAAGAGCGGCTGGGCGGACACCGAGCTGCGCGACCTGCGGCCGATCGAGCAGGCCCCGAACGCCGCCCGGCGGCGGGCCGCGCTGTCCGCGCGCTTCCCCGGCGAGCGTCTGGTGATCCCGGCGGGCAATCTCAAGACCCGCTCCAACGACACCGAGTACGACTTCCGCGCCTCGACGGAGTATGTCTACCTCACCGGCGACCAGACCGACGACAGCGTCCTGGTCCTGGAGCCCCGGGGGGACACCCACGAGGCGACGATCTACCGGCTGCCCCGCTCCGACCGGGACAACGGCGAGTTCTGGCTGAACGGCATGGGCGAGCTGTGGGTCGGCCGGCGGCACAGCCTGACCGAGGCCGAGGCGCTGCTCGGCGTCCCCTGCCAGGACGTGCGCGAGCTGGCCGAGGCGCTCAAGGAGGCCGCCGGCCCGGTCCGCGTGGTGCGCGGCCACGACGCCGGCATCGAGGCCGCGCTGACCGACAAGGTCACCGCCGAGCGCGACGAGGAGCTGCGAGTCCACCTCTCCGAAGCGCGCGTGGTCAAGGACGAGTTCGAGATCGGCGAGCTGCAGAAGGCCGTCGACTCCACGGTGCGCGGCTTCGAGGACGTCGTGAAGGTCCTCGACAAGGCCGAGGCGACCAGCGAGCGCTACATCGAGGGCACGTTCTTCCTGCGCGCCCGCGTCGAGGGCAACGACGTCGGCTACGGCTCGATCTGCGCCGCCGGCCCGCACGCCACCACGCTGCACTGGGTCCGCAACAACGGCCCGGTCCGCTCCGGCGATCTGCTCCTGCTGGACGCCGGCGTGGAGACCACCTCCCTCTACACCGCCGACGTCACCCGCACCCTGCCGATCAACGGCCGCTACACCGACCTCCAGCGCACCATTTACGACGCGGTGTACGAGGCCCAGGAGGCGGGCATCGCCGCGGTCAAGCCGGGCGCGGCCTTCCGCGACTTCCACGACGCGGCGCAGCGGGTCCTCGCCGAGAAGCTGGTCGAGTGGGGCCTGCTGGAGGGCCCGGTCGAGCGGGTGCTGGAGCTGGGCCTGCAGCGCCGCTGGACCCTGCACGGCACCGGCCACATGCTCGGTCTGGACGTCCACGACTGCGCCGCGGCCCGCACCGAGTCCTACGTCAACGGCACGCTGGCGCCGGGCGTGGTGCTGACCGTCGAGCCCGGTCTGTACTTCCAGGCCGACGATCTGACGGTCCCCGAGGAGTACCGCGGCATCGGCGTCCGGATCGAGGACGACATCCTCGTGACGGAGGACGGCAACCGCAATCTGTCGGCCGGGCTGCCGCGGCGCTCGGACGAGGTCGAGGCCTGGATGGCCGGCCTGCTCGGCAAGTAGCCCGCGCGGCAACGCCGCACCCGTCCCCCGGTGGCCTCAGCCGCCGGGGGACGGGCCGTCGGCCTTCCGCGTGTACGCGCCGGCGTGGGCGGCCGCCAGGACGGCGGTCGCGGCGGAGTCGGCGAGGTCCCGGTCGACGGGGCGGCGGGTGATCAGGATCCGGTAGTAGAAGGGCGCGCCGAGCGCCGACAGCACCTGCACCGGGTCGGTGTCCGGCGGCAGTTCGCCGCGGCCGACGGCGCGTTGCACCATCCGGCCGGCCAGCGCCAGCCGCTCGTCGAAGAAGCTCCGCAGCTCCGCGGCGACCTGCGGGTCGCGTCCCGCGGCGGAGACCACCGCCTCGATCAGGCTGCGCACCCGCGCCTCCCCGTAGAAGGCGGCGATCGCGCGGGCCAGCGCCCGCAGGTCCCCGGCCAGGCTCCCGGAGTCCGGCAGCGGCACATCGGCACTCAGCTCGGTCAGCAGCTCGCAGATCAGGCCCTCGACACAGCGCCAGCGGCGGTAGACCGTGGCCAGATGGATTCCCGCGCGCTGCGCGACCTTCTCCATGGTCAGCCCGCCGAACCCGCTCTCGCCCAACTCCTCCAGGACGGCGGCCACTACGGCTTCGCGGGTGCGGGCAGTGCGCCCGCCGGGGCGGGCCTCGCCCGGGGCATGGTGCGCTGTCGTCACGACGGCTCCGTATTGCAGTGCGGGATCACGCCAAGTATTGTCCGGGAAAGGTTAATGCGAGCAACTTCGTATTAATCAGGTGTGCGCTGGTCTCGCCGGGACAGGGGACGCCGCGGGGGAGGTCCTCCCACCGCGAGACCGCGCTAACCACCTTACGCAAGGGCGATTTTCAGCCAGAAATCCGACTGCGCACGTTCGCCCCGTTTGACACCTTGCCGCCGGCACGTCCGCATGCTGCCCTGGCCCTCGCGCGCCCCGCGGCTCCCCCCTGACAGCGCCCGCGCCCCTTCGCGCCCTCGCTCCCGGATGTGGTCCGGGCCGCGCCGGTGGACTCTGGAAGGGACCGCACCGCGGCGCCCCGTGCGAGCGCGCGGGGCCGGACGGGAGGTGGGCCGCATGGACGGACGCTGGACGGCGCGCCTGGCGCTGACCGCGGCAGCGGCGGCGGTGCTGGTGCTGCTGGGCTTCGCCGGGCTGCGGAGCATCGCCCTGGTGGGCCTGGGAGCGGCCGGACTGGCCGTGGCGGCGGTCGGCCTGTGGTGGATGCTCTCCCGCAAGGGGGCCGTGCGGGTGCTGGGCCTCGTGCTCGCGCTGGCCGCCCCGCTCGCCGTCCTCGTGCTCTATGTGATCGCCGGGCTGCTCTGGGTGGTGCTCGTCTCGGTCGTGCTGTGGGCGCTGGCCGTCACCACGGGCCGGGCCGCGCTGGCGGCGCGGAGCGGCCCGGCGAGCCGGCCGGAGCCCGCGGCCGCGCCTCCCGCGCACCCCTTCCTGATCATGAACCCGCGGTCGGGCGGCGGGAAGGTCGGGGAATTCGGGCTGGTGGACAAGGCCGAGGCGCTCGGCGCCGAGGTGTGCCTACTGGATCCCGCGCACCCCCAGGACGTGACGGAACTGGCCCGGCGGGCCGTCGACGAGGGCGCGGATCTGCTCGGCGTCGCGGGCGGCGACGGCACCCAGGCCCTGGTCGCGGCCGTGGCGGCGGAGCGCGATGTGCCGTTCGTGGTGATCTCCGCCGGGACCCGCAACCACTTCGCCATGGACCTCGGCCTGGACCGCGAGGACCCCTCGACGTGCCTGGAGGCGCTGACCGACGGCGTCGAGCGGCGCGTCGATCTGGGCTTCGCCGGCGACCGCGTCTTCGTCAACAACGCCTCGTTCGGCGCCTATGCGGCGGTCGTGCAGAGCCCCGCGTACCGCGCGGACAAGGCCCGCACGACCCTGGAGATGCTGCCGGACCTGCTGACCCACCACGGCGGTCCGCACCTGGCCGTGCGCGCGGGCGGCACCGCCGTCGACGGGCCGCAGGCCGTCCTGGTGAGCAACAACCCCTACCGCATGGACGATCCGGCGGGCCTGGGGCTGCGGGAGCGGCTGGACTCCGGCGTGCTGGGGATGCTGGGCGTCAAGGTCGACAACGCGGCCCAGGCGGCCTGGATGCTGCGCGGCCGCAACGGCCCCGGGCTGACCTCGCTGAGCGCCCGGGACGTCGTCGTCGACGCGGACTCCCCCACCGTCCGGGCCGGCGTCGACGGCGAGGCCCTCACCCTGCCCACCCCCGTCCGCTGCCGGATCGCGCCCGGGGCGCTGCGCGTGCGGCTGCCCCGGCACCGCCCCGGGGTGCCGCGCGGTCTGCCGCCGATGGACTGGCACCGGGTACGGCGCCTGGCGCTGCGCACGGGACGGGATGCGACGGGGCCGAACTCAGCGGCGGGGCACCGCACTTCGCGCGGGTGACTGAGGGGCGCGGAAGGGGCGCGCCTCACGACGCCAGCGGAAGCGCCGCCCCCTCGCGCCACTTGAGGATCGAATGGCGGGAGGTGGGGGCTGACCTGCGACGTTGCCGCAAAAGTCCTGCGGACCAGGGAAAACTACGCTTGGTAGTTCTCACTGGTCCGCAGGGTTTTTCGGTGCGTTGTGCCCTGGGTGTGCCCGCTGAGGGCACAGCACATGGCCGATGGCACCTCCACCGCACTGCATACGCTGCCGGCAGGTACTTGGCACCGGAGTACGGCGAATGAGGGCGCAGGTGGGACCCAGCCCATCGCCTACGCCTTGCGAGGGAAGATGGAGCCGGGTACCACCCGGTAGGCCGTCGGGGGGTGGTACCCGGTGGCTGACTCTGGCGCGTTCGCTGAAGTCCTCGGGCTTGCGCTCGTAGCGTCGTGCAGTCGGCGGCAGGCGGAGAACCAGGACATGATGCGCTCGACGACCCAGCGGTGTCCGCCAGGTGCTGCAGGTGATTCAGTCAGCGATGGCCGCAGAGTCGAACGCACCGAGCACTCCTGCACCGCACCTCCAGAGCCTTCATCCCGCTGCCTACCAGCCCATTGAAGCGACGTCCCACCGGTCACGGAGAAGCGCACGGCGCGTACGTCGGCCCCCGACGGGCAACTGGCATCATGAGGGGAGCAGCAGTCCCACGTCACGCTAGGGGCATGGCATACATGAAACTCGTCAAAGGTCGGCCTGAAGATCAAGGGACGCGCGACCAGGCATCGGTGGATAATGCTCGAAGGGTTTTCACCGGAATACTATTTTTCGGGGCCTTCAGCGTGTGCGGCTATGCATTGCGACGCTTAACGTCGGGAGGCTTCGCGCATCTTTCGCCAATTGTATTGATTTACGCATGCGCCGGATTCGCCACGTGCGGCATAATTGCATGGATCACCTTGCGAAAGCTCTGGACGTTCATCAAGGATGAATGGCTTTACCTGAGAGAACAGAAATCGCGTAGGGGAAAGTACACCCCACCTCACCCTTAACGCTTCATCGCCTGTCTAGCACATCGGAGCGAGTTGCCCGTCCCGGCGAAAGCGAAAGCGGAAGTTCCGCATCAAGGCCATTAGTTTTTCAACTATCGAGTACTAGTTCGAGATGACTAGCCGGCGTAGCCCTTTTTTGACTGGTGCCCCACACTTAACATCACTCATCATTAATCACATGAACAAGAAGATGCGCACGGGTATCGCCGTAAGTGCGGCGGGGGCAATCGCGTTATCCTTAGGGGTAGCAGGCGATTCATCCGCCGTCAGCATGAGTTCAAAATCGTCACCTCTCAGTGCGACGCGGTGCGAGGAAGACACTTGCATCAGCGTTACGGGCTCGGGAACCTACGTGAGCGCTATAGCTATCGGCAACAACAGCGGCAGCGGCGGCAAGGCGTACATATTCGTAAATGGTTACCCTCGCTGGACGCTCGGCTACCTCAAGGGGCATTGGCGAATCCGTAAGGAAATCCACCAGCACCTCAAAGACGGGGATAGGGTCTGCGGCAGCATTGACAGCGCCGCTAAGGGACACCCCTGTGTAGACATCATCGCCTAGTCCCATTCGCCCCACAGGCCCTCAGCGGCCCGGCAGGTCCATACTGCCGGGCCGCTGTCTTGCCCCGTCAGAGTGTTTTGATGTGCAAGGTCTGGGTGAGGGCAGCTACCGCCAGCACTTCGTCGAGTACGCCGCCTGCCTGGGCATCGATAGTGAAGCAGACCTACGAATGGCTGAGGTTTCGCCGCCTCCTCCTCAGCCGTGATCCACCTCTGCCATGACTGACCTCATGCCCCGCCGCGTCACCGGAAGAGACACCGTCTCCTTGCGCAATCCGAGACCGCATGATCAAACGCAATCCACCGGGGGCGTAACAACGGGAGAAAACGACCTCTTAGAGGCCGTCGTATTCCCAGGCCCGGCCGGTCTGTCGATACTCCTCCACCGGAATCGGATCGACTCCTGGGCGCATGCGGGCGGTGTAGAGCAGCCCGTCGAGGTGATCGATCTCGTGGTGGATCAGGCGGGCGAGTCCACGTTCGTACACGGTGGACACGGTCTCGCCGGTCAGGGTCGTCGTCTCCACCGTGATCTTCAGGGGACGGGGAACGAGGCCGCGCACGTCGAAGAAGCTCAGGCACCCCTCGTACTGCTCGTCCGTCTCTCCGGAGCTGGTCGTGATCCGCGGGTTGAGGAGGACGATGGCGGGAGTCTCCCCTGGCGGCTGGACGACAGCGGCGGATCGTGCGAGACCGATCTGCGGGGCGGCGATGCCCATGCCCTTCGCGAAAGGGTGGACCTGTCCGATCCGCTCCATAGCGGCGAACAACTCGTCTACGGTGTGCTCGGCTCTGTCGCGCTCGGTAGGCAGGTCGAAAAGGCGGGCTGGTTCGGCGAGGATGCCGGCGCCGTGCTGGACGACACCGAGATCTCGCATGCGCTGGCTGGGCCGCACATCAATCACCTGAGTCCCCTTTGATCCGTGTCGCGTGGTGGCCGTGCCCGGAACCGCCACTCCAGACGGTACCGAGCGTGCAGAGCAGGTGTGGTCGTGATCCATGTGAATTGCCGTAGCTCACTCTCGTCGCTGCGTACGGGAGGGGTTCGCAAGGGGGTCGCCTCGGCGGTCATCGACGTCTCTGTGCCCCACACGGCGGGATCGAGAGCAGCAGGGAAGACGAGTTGGACTTCCAGTCGTTCGGTGGGCAGGCGGACCGCCCGCTGGAACCAGTTGCCCCACTTGTCGTCGCCGACTGTGTAGGCGTACTCGATCCATACTGATTCCCCCGGGTAGAGCGGAAAGCGGCCCTGTTCGTTGTCGAACAGCAGCCAGACTTCCTTGAAGGCGTCGCGGTCGTGCTTGGCCTCCCACCGCATCGTCTCCCCCCGGCAGGTGGCTGTCAGGTCGAGTTCGTCCCATGTCAACGGGTGGGCTCGGTAGTGCGCGTTGGACCGCTCGGGGTCGCCGGGGTGGCGGTCCACGGAGATGCGGATCAGGTAGCGGGTCACCGGTTCGCCGCCGGTGTTGCGCAGCCGCCGACGCATGGTCAGCCGGTACTTGCTGCCGTCGTACTGGAGCCGGGCCGCGTCGTGTTCCACCACGAGGGCCGATCCGGTCGCATATGGCTGCTCCGGCCTGCGCTGGGTGGGCGGCGTCGCCGGCCGCTGGGTACGAGCCTTCGCCTGCTCGTAGTCGCACCAACGTCGCCAGATCGCCTTCCCGGCGTTCAGAGCCTCGTCGGCGAGGCGCGAGAATTCCTCGCTGGGCTTGTGACGGCCCGACTCCACGTGGCTGACGTAGGACGGGTCAAAGCCCATGGCCAGAGCCAGCGCCCGCTTGGACATGCCGCGTACTTCCCGCCAGCGAGCCACCTCGGCCGCGTAGTCCTCGGCCGCCTGCTCGACCGGGATCTCCTCGCCTTGCGCCTCCATCGAAGCCCCGCCCCGCGTCATCGTTGGTGAGCATGAATGAACCGTGAGTGATCCCAGTTCACCATCCCGTCACGGCCCGCGTCGCCGTTTTCCTTCCCTCACCGGCCCGGATCGACGCTCCGGGCAGACGAGGGAGGCGAAGCATCATGCGTGTGCTGTACCTGCTCAACATCTCCAACCCTGACCGACTGTCCGCGGATTCTGGCTGGATCTTCGCGGATCTGCTTGCGCCGGCATTGGCGGATGCCGGCGCGGAGGTCACCGTCGCGGCTCCGGCTGCGGCCGGGGATGCCCGCTGCGGCTTCCGCCAGACGAAGGTGCCGGGGACGAAGTACCGGGCCCGGTTCTCCACGGATATCGACGAGCTGGTGGCGTTGATCCGGGCAGAGAAGCCCGACGCCGTCGTGGCCAACCAGATCGAGGAGGCCCCGGCCGTCCGAACCGCCCTGCTGGAGGCCGGATCGGACGCGCTTCTGGCCGGGTACTGCCACTACCTGCCGTTCTCCTTCACCGGCGGCGGTCAGCTCCTGCTCGACCCTTCGCTGAACGACGCCGGGCTGGGCCGGCCGGTGCTGTTGGCGTTCGCCGCCGGGCTGGCCGCCTGCGACAGGGTGATGGTCCACTCCGCCACCGCCGCCTCCTGGGTGTCGGCCGCAGCAGCCCGCATGACCGTCGACCTCGGCGACCTGCTGCAGGTGGTGCCCGCCCCACGGGACGAGCGTCTGGTCTGTGATCCCTCAACAGCTCACCGGGGGCAGGACGCTGGGACGATCGGCGTCTACAACCACCGTCTGTACGCGCACTACGGGACCGAGCAGTTCGTGCATCTGGCCCGCGAACTCAGCGCATCCGGCACGGTCCGGTTGCAGGTCATGGACCTGTTCGGCCAGCGCCGGGCCGTCCGTACGGGCCTGGATGACAGCCCCGAGCGGATGCGCGACCAGCTCGCAGCTCTGCCGAACATCCAGATCGTCTCCGACCGGGGCGACCGCGTCCGCTACAGGAACCTGCTGGCCGGCGCCCGCTTCGGTATCGCTCCGTTCCGCCCCGGCTGCCCCTGGTCGATGAGCGTGATCGACTGCCAGGGCATGGGGCTGCCGGTCATCTCCCCGCGACTGGGCTGGCTCGCCGAGCACATCGACCCCGAGCTGTGCTTCACCACCCCGGCTGAGGCCGTCGCCCTGGCCGAGCGCCTCGCCACGGACGACGAATTCCATGCCCTGCACGCCAAACGGGCTCATGCCTCCACCACCGACTTCACGCCCGCCCGGGTCGCCGCCCGCTACCTGGAGGCCCTCTCGTGACCGACTTCGACGCGGTCTTCCTCTCTTACGACGAGCCGATGGCCAACTCCCTCCACGCGCGCTTCCAGCGGACGCTCGGCGGCACCGCCAAGCGCGTGCACGGCGTGCACGGGATGCGCCGGGCCTACCGACTGTGCGCCGAGGTCGTCGACCGCGAGCAGTTCTTCCTCGCCGACGGCGACTTCGCCATCGACTCCGGCTTCGACGCAGCCGCCGTCGAGCCGCTGGACGAAGGCGTGTCCATGCGGGTGTGGCGGGCGGTCAATCCGGTCAACGGTCTGACGTACGGCTACGGCGGGCTGAAACTGATCCGCCGCAGCGCCCTGCGCGAGATGGGCGAGGCCGTGGACGTCCTCGCCGCGCTGCCCGGTCGCATCGAATTCGCCCAGGAGACCGCTGGGATCACTCGGTTCAACCAGAGCCCCTTCCACGCCTGGAAGGCAGGTTTCCGCGAGTGCGCGATGCTCGCCCGCGGCAGCGAGTACGGAATGGCAACCGAAGACGCCCGCCAACGGGTGGAGGCGTGGACGGATAGCAGGTGCGGGGAGTTCGCCTCCCACGCTGCCGCCGGGGCCCGTGAGGGCGTCACCTTCGCCCGCGAGGCCGCATGCGACCCGAAGCTGTTCGACCACCTCAATGATCCCTCCTGGCTGCGGGCCCAGTTCACTGCCGCTCACGGGGAGCGGGCGGTTTCCGGATGACCCACGGCCTCGTGCTCATCGAGCCGTACGCCGACCGCTTGGGCGGGCACCACCAGCGCACGCTGGTCGCGCTCGCCCAGGCCCGGCCCGGCACCCTGGTCATCGCCCCGAACGGGATCGCTCGCAACGCGGTGGGAGCCCTGCGCGAGGCGGGGGCCCGGCTGGTGACCGCGCCGGTAGGGCGTCCGGCGGCCGGGCTGCTGGGCGCCGCCCGACTCGCCGCCGGCCTCTCCTCGGCCGGGCAGTGGATCTTCCGTTCGCGCCGCTGGCCCCGTGCCTTGCGGCGAATGCCTCACCAGATCACCCTCATCGTCCGCTGTCTTACGGAGGCGTCCACGCTGCGGACCACGCTGCGCCTGGAGTCGGACGCCGAGGCGGTGGTGATCCTGACCGCGAGCGAGGCCCTGCACGGGGCCGCTGCCGTCCTCGGCGGCCTGCCGCACCTGCGGTTCGTCCACGAAGCGGTCACC
Source organism: Streptomyces kronopolitis (assembly GCF_014646275.1). Lineage (GTDB taxonomy): Bacteria > Actinomycetota > Actinomycetes > Streptomycetales > Streptomycetaceae > Streptomyces > Streptomyces kronopolitis. The sequence goes on along the minus strand of NZ_BMND01000004.1, from coordinate 352,837 downwards.
ACGGAGGACGCCGTGGTGCGGCTCATCGGCCGGCTCGCCCGCCGGGGGGAGAAGAAGGTGCTTGCGGTGTACCCGACGCAGACTGTGGGCGATCAGTTCGCCGCGGTCTTCCCGGATCTGCCTGCGGTGGTGCAGGCCTTCGCGGTCGACGACGGTCACCGCCTGAGCGACGCCGAACGCGACGGCGGTCGCACCGCATTCGGCATCCCCGGCGCCGAAGCCGTGGTGTGCCTGGTGGGCGGCTGGTGGCCGTACAAGGACATCGCTGTCATCGACGCCGCCTTGGACCGCCTGAAGGAACCACTGCACCTCCTCGTTGCGGGCAGCCCCCTCGATGAGGCTGTGCTGGAGCGGTGGCGGGCCTTGCCCAACCTGCGTCTGCACACGGTGCCCGGCCCGGTGGCGGAGCCGGTGCTGCGGCTGGTGTACGCCGCCGCCGACGCCGCTCTGGTCGCCCGGCATCCCGGCGTCGGCAAGGAATCCGGGCTCGTGATGGACGCCGTCCGTCTCGGCGTCCCCCTGGTCGTCTCCGACCACGACCCCTCCCTCACCGCCCGCCTTCACGGCCAGTACTGGGCACTGACCTTCCCCGTCGGCGACCCCGACGGACTCGCCGACGCCCTGCACGCCGTGGTTCGCCAGCCGCCCGAGCGGCCCGGCGCCGAGGCACCCCGGCGGCTGGGGATGTGGACCGCCGCCGAGCAAGCCGACTTCCTCGCCCGAAGCTTCGCCTCACTGCGTACGAAGGAGCCCCGATGCTGACCACACCCACCTTGATCGCTGTCATCGGCCCCGTCGAGGTGCCGCTGCTGGCCGCCTGGGTCCGCCACTACCGGTGGCTGGGCGTCGAGCGGTTCCTGATCGCCTTCCACTTCCCCGAGCACGTGCCCGACAGACAACGGCACGCACTCCAGGCCGCATGCCGCGAGCTGGGCATCATCCCGACCGGGACCAGCACCGGACCGTGGCACGAGCACACCAACTCCCAGCTCCGCGACTCCCTCCGCCACACGGCCGGCCCAGGCTGGCACCTGCTGGCCGACGCCGACGAGTTCCAGCAATACCCCGCCCCACTCACGGAGATGATCGCCCAGGCCGAGAAGTCCGGGCACCGCGTGATCGGCGGGCTGATGCTCGACCGGGTCGCCGCGAGCGGACGCCTGACCGGCTGGAGGCCCGAAGGCGGACTGGACCTCGCCTATCCCTTCGGCGGCCACCTCACCCACCGGCTTCTGCATGGCGACCCCAGAAAGATCGTCCTCGCCCGCCAGGACGTCAGCGTCGCCTCCGGCAATCACCGGGCCCATGGCCATCGGCCGGATGCGGACCGCATCTGCGCGGTGCACCATTTCAAGTGGCGCTCGGGCGTCCTCGACGACCTCCGCCGCCGAGTGCGCCACTTCTCATCCGGCACCTGGCAGGAACAGACCCCCGCCGTGCGCGACGAGGCCACCCGCCTGCTGGACCACGTCGGCCGGCACGGCGGTGTGATCAACATCAGCGATCCGCGATTCGCCTTCCGCAGGGTGAGCCTGGACCGGATGCCCTTCAGCTGGCCCGCCGAGGCCCGGAGCATCTTCACCACCTGGCGGCCGTACGCACACACCGGCCAGGATTAGAGACAATGCCCGCGTTCGCGCACGCTCGCGGAAGGGATGACCGACCCTTGCCTCTCGCCGTTCTCCTGGCCGGCCTGACCGGCTCCGGGAAGACCACTGTCGCCCAGGCTCTGGCCGACCACGGCTACATCCGGTTGTCCGTGGACGAGGAGGTGCACCGCCTCCACGGCCGCTACGGCGTGGACTACCCCGAGCACACCTACTTCGAGCGCGAACGCCCCGTCGTCGAGGCAACCCGGGAACGCTTCATCAAGGAGATCGAAGCAGGGCACGATGTCGTCCTCGACCACGGCCTGTGGCGCCGTAGCGAGCGTGACGCCTGGAGGCAGGCCGCCCGGGAGGCGGGCGGCCACCCCCTCATCGTCTACCTCCCCGCCGACCGGGAGGAACTGCTCCGGCGCCTCGCCGAGCGCAACCACCGTGAGGACGCCAATGCCCTCACCGTGACCCCCGAAGCCCTCGACGACTTCTTCGACCGCTTCGACCCACCGGCCGAAGACGAAGAGGTCATCGTCTACACCGGAGATCTGGAGGAACTCGCGGCCACGCTGTCCTCGGCGAGGTCGAGCTGAAAAAGCCCGTGATCGTCATCGGCGTCGACGCCGATCCGCTGGCTGTTCGCTGGTCGCCGCGGGTGCGGGCTGTGATGTGGGCGCGGTGCGTGCGGTGTGGCGGGTGCTGCTGGTGCGGGCTGCCTGTGCGCGCTTGTTCGGCTGAGCGGTGATGCGCCAGTTGAGGACCTCGGCGGGACGTTCGGCGGTGTCGAGTTCTCGGCGGGCGACGACCTCGGCCAGGAGGTGTCGGGTGTTGTGGCCGGCGGTCTCGGCGCGGGCGAGGGTGGTGGTCAGGGCGGGCCAGGCGGGGTCCGTAAGGATCCGGTCGGCGTGGTCGGGGACAGCTGCCCGCACGACGGCCTCGAATCGCAGGGCTGTGGCAGCGCGGGGCGCGCGGCGGGTGAGGTCCGCCAGGACCGGCTCGGCGGCTTGGCGGTAGCTGTCCTGCAGGTGGCGGACGGCTTGTTCGGCTGCGGCGGCCTGCTGTTCGTGGCCGCGCTGTGCGTGCCACGTGGCGGCGGCGCGGGCCACGTGCAGGGCTGCGAAGACCACGGCTATGGCCAGTCCGCCCGGCATGTTGGGCGCATAGGCGAGTTCTTTGGCGGCTTGGCGTAGATCGGTGGCGGCCTGGTGATCGGCACGGATGGCCGAGCGGCGGGCTCGGTTGAACGCCTTGGCTGCTGCTTGCAGTTCGGCTTGGTGCGGGCCGGGTGTGGCGCGGGCGAGGTTGTGCAGGACGTCGCCGAAGGCTTCCAGGTGCCCTTGGGCCACGGCGTCGTCTCCCACATCAAGGACCGTACGGGCCGTGTGCACAGCGGATTCGGTACGGCGCCACGACTCGGCCGGGTCCGCCACCGGTTGCGGGCGGTCGACCACCTCTTGGGAGGGGAGGCGTTCGCGCAGGCGGTTGTAGGACAGGTCGGGGGCAAGCTTGGAGCCACCGAACCAGATGGTGTCGCCGGGTGCGGCCAGGCTGTAGCCGGTCACCTCACCGGTCTCGGGGCCGGTGCGCGGCTTGACCTGGATGCCGAGCGAGCCCAGCACGGTGAAGTAGTCGTCCATGCTGCGCACGGAAGCGGCGACCGCGTACGCCTGCTCGCGCAGCCACTCCCGCGCGGTCACGTCCTGACCCTGCCGTTCGGCCTTGGCTCGCTCTGCCCCGGTCGGCGTGCGGGGAGCGGTGAGGTCGCCGGACTTCAGGCGGCGCAACCCGAACTCGACCTCGATCTTGCGGCACTCCTTCTGGGCCCGCCAGCCGTCCCGGTTGGTCCGGGGCCGGCGGCCGTCGGCGCGGACGGTGGTAGCCAGGATGTGGATGTGGTCCTCCGCGTGCCGTACCGCGATCCACCGGCAGGCTTTCTCGTCGCCCTCGGGCGCGATGCCGGTGGTGGCGACGACCCGGCGGGCGACCTCGGCCCACTCGGCGTCGGTCAGATAGCGGTCACCGGGCGCGGTGCGCACTGGGCAGTGCCACACGTGCTGCGGTGGCCTCTTGCCGAGTTCGCGGGTGCGCAGGTCGACGTGATGGTCGAGGCGGTTGGCGAGTTGGGTGTAGGTGGCGTTCGGGTCGCGGCCGGGGTCGGGTGCGCCGGCGAGGTCCCAGGCGACGACGATGTGGGGGTCGGTGTGTTCGTCGCGGCGACCGGGGCCGAACAGGTAGGCAATCAACCCGCGGGTGTCGCAGCCGGTGGAGACGTCAGGCACCATGAGCGGCCCCTTCCGCGAGCAGCTGGTCGATCAGCCGATAACTGGCCTCGGCCGCCCGCTCGATGCCCGCGAGTACGGCCTCAGTGCGCTCGGGTATCGCGCCGGAGTGGATGGCCATGGTGATCTGGTTGAGGTTGGTGCCGATGCGGTTGAGCGACCTGGTGTGTGCCTCAACGGCCTCCACCAGCGGGCGGATGGGGTCGTCCTCCGGACTGCCGGCCATGTTCGCCTTGCCGAGCGCGACCGCCAGCGCGGCGTCGCCGACGAACCCGGCGAACGCCTGGCCACGCCGCTTGGCTTCGGCGTTGATGATGCCTACGGCGGTCCGGGTGAAGCGGATGTTCTTGACCTGGTCGCGTTTCTCGGTGGTGCGCTTGCGGTTCATCCGCGCGGGCAGCACCGGGGCGTCAGGCTCACGCCACGACGGCTGCTCGACGGGCACTTGGGCATCGGCAAGCACTTCGGTATGCGGGACGGCGGGATGCTCGGCGCTGTCGGCGCAGGTCGCGGCGTTGGGCTCAGCCTTCCCCTCTACCGGCTCGGGCGCCCGCTGGCGCCCGGCCACCTCTTCCTCCGCCACCCCTGGGGCGGGTGCAAGCGCGGACGAAGCCTCGTTAGAGGCTCGTTCGCTCCAGCTTGCTGCTGTTCGTCGACCCAGGCCGAACCATCCCTTACGGCGGCGAGCGGGGTGGCGGTCGTCGGTTTCAGTGTCGTGCATGGCGGTGCTCCGGCGGTGTGTGGGCGGGACTTCGTCACGTCCGTCGCATCCGTTGCAGGGCTGGTCAGAGCAGGTACGGACGCGGGTGCTGGTACGGAGAAGTCCGTCCCGGTGAGGACGTCCGTCCCCGCGCTGACCTGCGCGGGGACGGACGCGACGGATTGATACGGACTCAGGGAGGCGGGTTAACGGCTGCGCTTGGGGCCCGTAATGGCGCCGGGCGGACCGATGGGCAGCGACCCCGTCGGCCCGGCGGGCGGCAGCCCGTAACCCTGGCGCGCCGGACCGGTCCCCTGCGCGGGATCGGGTGCCGCCTCGGCGAGATCGGGGCAGTGGCGAGCCCAGGCGTCGAGGAAGCGATTGCGCATGTACGCCTTGGCCTGCCTGCCCTTGTCGAACCGGTGGTTGGCCGAGCTGATGCCAAAGTCCCTCAGCATGTTGCCCAGGTGGTAGGCGTTCAGGCCCTTGGTGCCGTACTCCGCCCACGGACCATCGGCGTCCTGGATCAGGGCGGCGACCAGATCCTGGGTCGGCAGGGCCTCCGGGTTGTTCTCCCGCTCGAAGATGCGGTGAATGTCGCGCAGCAGCCGCGTCTTCAGACTGCTCTGCTCGTCCTGGACCGCCTCATGCCGGGTCATGGCCAGGCAGGCGGCCCGGGCCTGGGCGGGCCAGCGTCCGCCGGCCAGGTCGGCGATGATGACCAGCGGCTCCCAGGTGTCCGCCGCACGGTCCTCCACCGGCATTTCCGGCACCATGCGGGCTGCCGTGCTCCGCAGCGGCCCCAGCCAGGCGGCCAGCCGGTCACGCAGCGCGTTCAGTTCGGGCACCGAGTACCGCGACCTGAACGGCGTGACCTTCTCTCCCGGCTTGCGCTTCTGCATCCGCAGCACGACCGCCCTGTCCATGATCGTGTCGGGCAGGTCGCCGATCCCTGCGATCGCGGCCATGGCGAAGGTGGGATAGGGGGTCGGCTTGTGCTCCGGTCCGGAGATGCGCCAGGCGGGCCGGTTGCGCTGGTGTCCGGCGTTCAGCAGGCCGCGCAGGTCCTCCTTGTCGCCCGCTTTGGGGCCGAAGATGGTGTCGGCCTCGTCCACCAGCAGCGTGGGCGGGTTCTTGCCGATGACGCGGAAGATGACCGCCGGGGAGGTGTTCACCGTCATCATCGATTGGTGCACGGTCTCGTGGAGCACGTCCAGGACACGAGACTTGCCGCAGCCCTTCGTCGGGCTCACCACCGCCAGGCGGGGCGCGTGCTGCAGAGCGGTCTGGATGTGGGAGGCGGCCACCCACAGGGTGACTGCGGTGAGTGCCTCCTCGCCGGGCAGCACCACGTACTTGCCGATCGCCGCCCGCAACTCATCCAGCAGCGCGGCGCCATCACCGGCCACCTCGACCCCGGTGCCCACGTGGTCTCCGGTGCCCGCCCCGTCGTCGGGGACCACGATCTCGTGCTGCACGGTCCCCTCCACGGGACCGTCGATCCCCGGCGACCGGCGGGGACCACGATCACGGTCCCCATTGCGGTCCCCTGGCGCAACGTCCGCGCCTTGGGGACCGGTCCCCATGTGCACGCTGCTGACCTGCACGTTTCCGCCGGACGTGGATATGGGAACCGTGGCTTGCGGGGACCGGGGACCGGGCGCATCGCGGGGACGGTCCTCAGCCGGCGCGTCAGCGGGGCGCTGGTCCGCACCTGCTGCAACGTCCGACAACGCAGGGGACCGTGTGTCCACCTGTTCCGCGCGACGATAGGGGATGCCCTGGCCAGGGACCGCAACCGTGGGCCAGACGGTCTTGGGGGATGTGTTCGTGGTGCTGGGGGACGTAGAGTCCTCCATAGACGTTCCTCTCCGGTGAGGGGCAGGACGGGCAAGGTCCCGCCCCTCACCAGCTCGTCGTTCAGGGATGGGCAGTCAGCAGGGGAATCTCCGGCCCTCGGCGTTGGCGCGCCGGGGGCCGCACTGTTTCGGCGCCGGCTACGCCGTGAGCTCGTACGCGGACTGGGCAGAAAGCCATTCGTCCACCTCCCGCCAGCGGTAGCGCAGATGCCGGCCGACCTTGAGGACGTTCGGGCCGATGCGGCGATGCCGCCACTGGTAGAGGGTCTTCACCGGCACACCGAGGTAGGCGGCGACGTCCTCCGGAGTGGCCAGCGGCGCACGGTCCGGGCCGCCTGATGAAGCTGCGGGGCGTGGAATTTTGGGCATGGGACTCCTTCGAGGGGATTCGGGGTTGGACAAGATAGCCACAGATCTCCTGCAGCATCCAGCGGCATTGTGCGGAAATTCTGCGGCCGCACCAAACGGCACCTCACCGATTGGGGCTAATACCGTAAACGCTGATTCCGGATTTCCGAAATCGCTCCGCCACCTATGCCGGTTTTCGCAGGGATCTCATCAGCGCCCGACGCCCCCTCCGGGACGAACCACCAGGCGAGAGGGCTGTGGTGCCAGCTTCCGATGCCGCTGCGGCGGCGGACCGTAGCACACAATTCCGGCCTCACCGAACCGCACGTCGCGGCCGATAATTCCCCGGCGCCTACGAGTATTGGAGACTTTAAGAACCAACTCTTGCCACGGCCCGGCAATTCGAGTTAAAGCTGTCTGTCATGGCAACACGACCCGTAGAAATAGGCCCCGCCGGAGTCCAGGCTGCTCGCAATATCGAGCGCCTGCGTCTGGCTCGCGCGCTCTCCCAGCACCAGCTCGCCGAACGCTGCACCGCGCTGGGGCGCCCGCTCACCAACACCGCCATCAGTCGCACCGAGCGCGCCCGCCGCCGCTGCGACGTGGACGACCTCGTCACCATCGCCGCCGCTCTCGGCGTAGCCCCACGTGACTTGCTGCCACGGTGGACAGCCCCAGGCGTCGCCTGTCGTCCCACGATGCAGTCCCTCAGCCTCGTGCAGGGGGCCCTCCTTGGCTGACGTGTACGACCGATGGCACAAGTCCTTCCCCAAGGAAGGCGACGACGAGTGCCCGGAGCACAAGGGCAAGGTCCCCACGGCCGACCACGGCAAGGGCAAGCGCTGGCAGCTGCGCTACCGCGACCCGCTCGGCAATCAGCGTAAGGAGAATTACGACCGGAAGGTCGATGCCGAGGCGGCTGCGGCAGCCGTGGACAACGACCTGCGCCAGGGCAAGTACATCGACCCGACGGCGGCGAAGAAGACGCTCAAGACGTACGCCCGCGAGTGGCTCGACGACGCGACCGCCGGCATCGGCACGGTGGACGCGTACACGGGCATCGTCCGCAACCACATCGAGCCGCACCTGGGTCATCTGGAGTTGCGATCCCTCAACCGTCCTTCGCTCATCCAGGGTTGGGTGAAGAAGCTCCAGGGTGCGGGCCTTGAGGCGTCCACCATTGGCTTGGTCAACTCCGTGTTCTCCGCCATGCTGGACGCCGCTGTGGAGGACGGGCTGCTGCCCAAGAACCCGTGCAAGTCCAGCTCGGTCAAGCTACCCAGCAAGCCGAGGCGGAAGGTCGTCCCCTGGAGCCTGGCGCGCGTGCACGCGGTCACGGACGCTCTGCCACACCGCTTCCAGTGCGGCGGCAAGCTGGCGTTCGGCTGCGGCCTGCGCCAAGGTGAGGTCTTCGGCTTCGACGAGGACGAGCTCGACTTCGACCGCGGCGTGGTCCACATCAACCAGCAGATCAAGCTGGTCCGGTCGACCATGGTGTTCGCCCCGCCCAAGGGCAACCGGATCCGCACCGCCCCCATGGCGGACCAGCTGGCGGCCGCGATCAAGGCCCACATGAAGGACTACCCGCCGGTGTCCGTGACCCTGCCGTGGATAAAACCTGACGGTGAGCCCCGCACGTACCGGCTGCTCTTCACCGACGAGCAGGGGCGCGCGTACCACCGCAGCGTCTTCAACCAGTACGTCTGGAAGAGCGCCCTCGCCGATGCCGGAGTCATCCCGCCCCGCGAGAAGGGGTCGCCGCGCTACGCGGCCGCCCCCGACGACGGCATGCACGCCTACCGCCACGCCTACGCGTCCGTCCTCCTCGACGCCGGCGAAAGCATCAAGGCGCTGTCCGAGTACCTCGGCCACTCTGACGCCGGCTTCACGCTGCGCACGTACACGCACCTGATGCCGAACAGCGAGTCCCGTACGCGGCGGGCGATGGATGCGGCGTTCGCCCAAGCGCTTACGGGCGACACCCCCGCAGCGACCGTGCACAGCGAGGGCACACCGGCCGCGGCGGAATCCTCCGCCATGTGCCCTGCGTGTGCCCTGGTCGCCTGAATCCGACCGGTGAAGGGCGATTCAAGCCGCCGCACACCTACCCGATCACATCGGGTTTCAGCAGGTCAGAGCCCGAATTCCAGGCCGGACCGTTCACGACGCCAGCGGAAGCGCCGCCCCCTCGCGCCACTTGAGGATCTTGTCGAAGCTGACGACCGCGCCGGGGCGGCCCGTGCGGTTGCGGTAGTGGACGTGGTCGGTCAGGGCCTCGATCAGAAAGAGCCCCCGGCCGTCCTCGGCGAAGGCGGGGGCCTGCGCGGGGGTGGGCACGGGGGCCGGCGCGAGGGCGCGGTCCTCGGCCGTATGGGGCGGGGCGGAGGGTGCGGGGCGGGGGCGGAAGCCGGGGCCCGAGTCGGTGATCTCGATGCGGCAGGTGTCGCCGTCGATGAACGCCGTGACGCAGTAGTCCTCGGAGGCGGCGTCCCCGCCGTGCTCGACGGCGTTGGCACAGGCCTCGGAGAGGGCCACCGCCAGGTCGTAGCAGATGTCCGGGTCCACGCCCGCCGTCTCCATCGTGCCCAGCAGCAGGCGGCGGGCGAGCGGGACGCTCGCAGCCTCACGCCGCAAATGGAGTGACCACCAGATGCTCATCGCTCCAGCCTCCTGGCCGCGGCTCGACATATCGATACCTATTGCCGTGCCTCAAGGTCCGTAAGCATGTCCGGGACGTGATATCGCTCATTCGGCGGATGCGAAGAGTGAGCGCATCGGTGTAGGTGCAGCGCCTCCCATGCGCCCTTGCGCGCCCCGCCGGACTCCTCGGGCGCCCCGCCGGGCGCCCCTTGGTGCCGACCTGCCGTAGGCGGCCCATAAGTGCAGTGGGATGATGGCGCCGCCATGACTCCCCCGCCCGCCTCCACAGCGCGCGCGGCCGCCGATCTGCGGCTGCTGAGGGCCGCGGTCTTCGCCGCGGCCTGTGTCGCGCTGTCCGCGGCCGGGCACATCACCGCCTCGTGCGCCGGCGTCCCGCTGTGGACGCTCGGGCTGGCCGGGGTCGCGGTCTTCGCGCTCGCGGCGCCGCTGGCCGGGCGGGAGCGTTCGCTGCCGGGGATCGCCGCGGGACTCGCCGTGGCGCAGCTCGGTCTGCATGCGCTGTTCTCCTGGGGCCAGAGCCTTCGGCTCGCGCCGCCCCGCGTCGGCGGACACGGCATCGGCGGCCTCTCGGACCAGGCGGCGATCGCCCTTGCCCGCCATATCACCTGCGGGTTCGGCGCCGGGCGGATGGATGGTGCGCAGGCCCGCCGGATGCTCGGCTCGGGCGGCTTCGACACGGCGTCGGCCGCCGGGATGACCGCTCCGGCGGGGCACCCCATGGCCGGCGCCGCGGGCTCCGGGCCCGAGGCGCTGCTGCCCTCGCTGCCCATGCTGCTGGGACACCTGCTGGCCGCGCTCGCGCTCGGCTGGCTGCTGCGGCGGGGCGAGGCGGCGCTGTGGCGACTGGTGCGGCTGTCGGCGCCGGCGGCGTACGAGAGCGCCGTGCGGACGCTGGCCCATGCGGTGCGCGGGGCGCTCCGGCTGGTCCGTGCCCTGCTCACGGGACTTGCGACGGCGCACGACAAGACGCTGCGCGCCCCCGTTTCGTACGGGGATGACAAACCCGGCCCGCAGGACCCCGCACTCCACCACAGTGTGATCAGGCGCGGGCCACCCACCCTCGCCCTCGCGGCCTGACGTCACGCGAACCACGCTCCCACAGGACGGGTACGGGCTCGCGCGTCGTCGCCGTACGCGCGCCACCCGAACCGTTATGAGCACCTTTCTCCTTCCTGTGGAGTGTTTTTCGATGTCGAGGAATTCGAAGATGACGCCGATGACGACGCCGTCGCAGCAGCCGGAGTCGTCGCGGACGCGGCGCTACGCGCGCCGGATGCCGCTGGTCGGCGCCGCCGCGGCCGGCAGCGTGCTGCTGCTCGCCGGACCGGCCTTCGCGCACGTCAGCGTGCAGCCGGAGACGGCCCCGAAGGGCGGCTTCGCCACCGTCAACTTCAAGGTGCCCAACGAGCGCGACGACTCCTCGACGGTGAAGCTCGAGGTCACCCTGCCGACCGACCACCCGCTGGCGTCCGTCATGCCGCAGCCGGTGCCGGGCTGGAAGGTGTCGATCACCAAGGCCAAGCTCCCCAAGCCGATCGAGATGGAGGGCGAGAAGATCACCGAAGCCCCCTCGAAGATCACGTGGACGGCCGAGGGCAAGGGCGTCGAGCCGGGCCAGTTCCAGCAGTTCCCGCTCTCCGTGGGGCAGCTGCCGAAGGACACCGGCCAGCTCGTCTTCAAGGCCCTGCAGACGTACGACGACAAGAAGGTCGTGCGCTGGATCGAGCCCACCAAGGAAGGCGCACCGGAGCCGGAGAACCCGGCGCCGGTGCTCAAGCTCACCGCGGCCGAGGCGGACGGCCACGGCGCCGCCGCGGACGGCAAGAGCGGCGAGGACGGTGGCAAGAACACCGCCGCCGCGGCGTCCGGCAGTGACACCACGGCCCGCGTCCTGGGCGCCGCCGGCATCGTCGTCGGCCTCGCCGGAGTCGGCTTCGGCGTGTTCGCCGGCCGGCGCCGCAGCGCCTGATCACCGCATGGGCCGGCGCCCGACCCGTGCCGGCCCGTGCACTCCCTCCCGGAGCTCCGGGAGCCGAACTCACAGGATTTATCTGCAATGCGTAGAAGGACCCTGCTGGCGTCCGCCCTCACGGCGGCCGCAGCCCTCAGCCTGACCGCCTGCAACGGCGATGACCAGGACAAGCCCGCCGCCGAGGTCTCCGGCGGCACCGCCGCCAAGCCGATCGTCACGCTCGACAACCCGATGGCGAAGCCGGACCTCGTCCTGACGGACACCGCCGGCAAGAAGTACGACCTGGTGAAGGAGACCAAGGGCCACCCCACACTGATCTACTTCGGCTACACCAACTGCCCGGACGTCTGCCCGCTGACGATGGCCAACATCGCCGTCGCGGTGAAGCAGCTGCCGAAGGCCGAGCAGAAGGATCTGCGGGTCGTCTTCGTCACCTCCGACCCCGAGCGCGACACCCCGGCCACCCTCAAGAAGTGGCTCGGCGGCATCAACAAGGACTTCACCGGGCTGACCGGCAAGTTCGACACCATCCAGGCCGGCGCGCGCAGCGTGAACATCGGCATCGAGAAGCCGGTCAAGAAGAAGAACGGCGATGTCGTGTCCACCCATGGGGCGCAGGTGCTGCTCAGCTCCCCCAAGGACAACAAGATCCACTGGATGGGCATGCAGGAGGCGACCTCCGACAACTACACCAAGGCACTGCCGAAGATCGTCAAGGGACAGAACCCGTGAACCGCCGCACCACCCTCGCCGCCGCCCTCACCCTGACCACCGGTCTCGTACTGGCGGGCTGCGGCGACAGCGCGCCGAAGCTCAAGGTCGCGGACGCGTACATGCCGCAGCCGGTCACCCAGGACATGGCGGGCGCGTACTTCACCGTCAAGAACAGCGGCGGCACCGCCGACAAGCTCACCTCCGTCACCAGCGACCTGTCCAAGGACATCTCGCTGCACAAGACGGTCGGCAGCAAGATGGAGCAGGTCAACTCCCTGCCCGTACCGGCCAACGGCGAGCTGGTGCTCGGCCGCGGCGGCAGCCACCTGATGTTCATGGGCCTGAAGAAGAAGCCGGCCGAGGGCGAGAAGGTCACCGTCGAGCTGCACTTCGCCACCGCGAAGCCGATCAAGGTGGAGGTCCCGGTCAAGGCCGCCACCTACGCGCCGAAGAAGTAGCCGCCTCCGCGGAGCCGGGCCGGCCGGCTCCGCACGGACAACCAGCAGACGCAGCAACCAGCAGACGCAGTAAGGGGAGCGATCACTATGGTCACCACCGGGCTCCGGCCGGGACGGTCCGCCGTGCTGCGCCTGCTGGTCGTCGCGATGGCGCTGGCGGGTGCGCTGCTCGGCGGACTCGGCGGTGCCGCCCCGGCGTCGGCGCACGCCGCGCTGACCGGCAGCACGCCCGCGCAGGGGGCGGTGGTCGACCACGCCCCCGGGCAGGTGGCGCTCACCTTCTCCGAGGGCGTGGCCATGGGCGACGACTCCATCCGGGTCCTGGACCCGAAGGGCAAGCGGGTGGACGCCGGCAAGCTGCGCAACCTGTCCAGCGGCAACGTCGTCAAGTACGGCGCCGGGCTGCCGGCGGGGCTCGGCAACGGTACGTACACCGTCGCCTGGCAGGCGGTCTCCGCCGACAGCCACCCCGTCTCCGGCGCCTTCACCTTCTCGGTCGGCGCGCCCTCCAAGACCACCGCCGCCGTTCCCCAGGACAAGGCCGGCGGCGGGCTGGTGGGCGCGCTCTACGGGATCGCCCGCGCGCTGGCGTACACCGGGTTCGTGCTGCTGGTCGGCGGCGCCGCGTTCGTGGTGGCCTGCCGGCCGGCCGCGGCCCTCGTCCGGTCCGTGCAGCGGCTGGTCGTCCAGGGCTGGGCGCTGCTGACCGGCACCACGGTGGCGATGCTGCTGCTGCGTACCCCCTACACGGGGTCCGGCGATCTCGCCGACGTCTTCGACTTCGGCGGCCTCCAGCAGGTCCTGGTCACCAAGCCGGGTGCGGCGCTGGTCTCCCGGCTGCTGCTGCTCGCCGCCGCGGCGCTTCTCGTGGCGGTGCTCTTCGGGGCGTACGCCCGGACCCAGGAGCCGGCCGAGCCGGGCGAGGAGCCGCTGGACCCCGCGGTGGCGGAGCGGCAGCGCAAGGACCTGACCTTCGGCCTCGGCATCGGCGGAGTGATCATCGCCGCCGGGCTCGCGGCGACCTGGGCGATGGCCGAGCACGCCTCGACCGGTCTGCAGACCGCCGTCGCGATGCCGGTCGACGTGCTGCATCTGCTCGCGGTCGCCACCTGGCTCGGCGGGCTGGCGGCGCTGGCGGTGTCCCTGTACTGGGGCCCGCCGGTCGAACGGGCCGCCGTGCGCCGCTTCTCGCGGATCGCGTTCGGTTCGGTGCTGGTGCTGGTCGCCACCGGCATCTACCAGTCCTGGCGCCAGGTCGGCACCTGGCGCGCGCTGACCGACACCACGTACGGGTGGCTGCTGCTGCTCAAGGCGGGGCTGGTCACGGTGCTCGTCGGGATCGCCTGGGCGTCGCGCCGGTGGACGGGGCAGCTGGCGGAGGTGCCGGCGGGGGACGAGCTGACGGCCGAGGTGGACACGGAGGTGGGCGCGGAGAAGGCCGGCGTCGGCGTTCCGGCCACTGCCACCACCGGCGCCACCGCCACCGCCGGATCGGCCCGCGCCACCCGCCCGGCGACGGGAGCCGGCTCCGGGTCCGCAGACACCCCTGACACCTCCGGCACCCGCGACACCGGCACCCCCGACACCTCTGAAGCCCCCGACGACACACCCTCCCCCGACCCCGCCCGCGCCGCCCAACTCGCCCGGCAGCAGGCCGCGTTGGACAGCGCACAGGCCAAGCGGAAGCGCGACGCCGACCCGGAGCGGCGGGGGCTGCGCCGGTCCGTGCTGGCCGAGGCGGCGGTCGCGGCCGTCGTGCTCGTGGTGACCACGGTGCTGACGGCCACCGAGCCGGCCCGCACCGAAGAGGCGGTCAAGGCCACCTCGGGCGGGCAGTCCGCCGCGGCCGCCCGGCCGCAGGCGCTGACCGTCCCGTTCGACACCGGCGGCCCGCACGGCAAGGGCACCGCCCGCCTCGACCTCTCCCCCGGGAGCAGCACGGCCGCCAATACGGTGCGGCTGCGGCTCACGGATCCCTCGGGCAAGCCCATGGACGTCCCCGAGGTGAAGCTCGCCTTCACCCAGAAGGCCAAGAAGCTCGGGCCGCTGCCGGCCACCCCCCGGCACGAGGGCAAGGGCCGCTGGAGCGCGAGCGGGGTCCGGCTGCCGGTCCCCGGGCAGTGGCAGCTGTCGCTGGTCGTGCGGACCTCCGACATCGACCAGGTCACCGAGATCAAGAACGTGAAGATCGGCTCATGAGCAAGCAGACCTCCGGCAAGAAGGCCACCGGCAAGCGGACCCCCGACGCCCGGACCGGCGGCACCCGGACCGGCGGGCGGGGCGGCGGCCGCGTCCCCGCCCCTGCCACCGAGCCGGCCGCCACGCCGGCCGACGCGGGCGGCGCCTCCCGCGCCGCGGAGGTCTCCCGCCGCCGGCTGCTCGGCACCGTCGGCGCGGCGGGTGCGGCCGGACTGGTGGCCGGCGGGGCCGGTGGCGCGCTCGCGGCACACGCCGCGCAGGACCCCGCCCCCACCGCGCTGACCAGCATCGGCGCGACCGAGGTGGCGTTCCGGAAGACGCACGCCACGCACCAGGCGGGGATCACCACCCCGCTCCAGGCCACCGGCCATCTCGTCGCCTTCGACCTGGCCCCGGACGCGGACCGCAAGAGCGCCGCCGCGCTGCTGCGGCGCTGGTCGCGGACGGCCGAGGAGCTGATGGCCGGGCGCGTCCCGGACGCCGACACCGGGGTCGCGCTCGACGCCGGCCCGTCCTCGCTGACCGTGACCTTCGGCCTCGGGCACAGCTTCTTCGGCCGTACGGGCCTGACGAAGCGGCGCCCCGTGCAGCTCGACCCGCTGCCGGACTTCTCCGCCGACGCGCTGGACCCCCAGCGCAGCAACGGCGATCTGTGGATCCAGATCGGCGCCGACGACGCCCTGGTCGCCTTCCACGCGCTGCGCGCGCTGCAGAAGGACGCGGCCGGCAGTGCCCGGCTGCGCTGGCAGATGAACGGCTTCAACCGCACCCCGGGCGCCACCGCGCGCCCGATGACCGCCCGCAATCTGATGGGCCAGATCGACGGCACCAACAACCCCAAGCCCTCGGACCAGGACTTCGACGAGCGGATCTTCGTCGGGCGCGACGCCGAGCAGGCCTGGATGCGCGGCGGGTCGTACGCCGTCGTGCGGCGGATCCGGATGCTGCTGGACGACTGGGAGAAGCGCTCCCGGCACGAGCAGGAGAAGGTCATCGGGCGCCGCAAGGCCAACGGTGCCCCGCTGACCGGCGGTTCCGAGACCACCCCGATGCGGCTGGACGCGACCGGATCGGACGGGCTGCCGGTGATCCCGGCCAACGCGCACGCCCGGATCGCGGCGCCGGCGTCCAATCAGGGCGCGGCCCTGCTGCGCCGCCCGTTCTCCTACCACGACGGCTTCCGGGAGGACGGCGCCCCGGACGCCGGTCTGCTCTTCGTCTGCTGGCAGGCCGATCCGCTGCGGGCCTTCACCCAGATCCAGCGGAAGCTGGACCGCGGGGACGCGCTCTCGCCGTTCCTGCGGCACGAGGCGAGCGGACTGTTCGCGGTGCCGCCGGCCGCGGAGCCGGGCGGCTATGTGGGCCGGCCGCTGCTGGAGGGCTGAGCGCCCCGGGGTCACGGGCCCGGCCCGGGCCCGCCGTGGAAGTCCGGCCCGGGCCCCGGACGGGCCGGTTATCGTGGCAGGGAGGAACATCGGCGGGGTGCCCCCGCAGTTACGCGAGGGAGTCCTGATCCATGTCGGCCAGCCGCTATACCTATCTCGGCCCCGAGGGCACCTTCACGGAGGCCGCGCTGCGCAGCCTGCCCGAGGCGGCCACCCGCGAGCTGGTGCCGATGGTGTCGGTGCCGGCCGCCCTGGACGCGGTGCGCGCCGGTGAGGCCGCCGCGGCGCTGGTGCCGATCGAGAACTCCGTCGAGGGCGGGGTGACCACCACCCTCGACGAACTCGCCGCCGGCGAGCCGCTGATGATCTACCGCGAGGTGCTGCTGCCGATCGCCTTCGCGCTGCTGGTGCGCCCCGGTACGGCGATCAGCGGGGTGAAGACGGTGACCGGGCATCCGGTGGCCCAGCCGCAGGTGCGCAAGTGGCTGGCGGCCCAACTCCCGGAGGCGGTATGGGAGTCGGCGGCCTCGAACGCCGACGGTGCCCGGCTGGTGCAGGAGGGCCGCTACGACGGCGCGTTCGCCGGTGAGTTCGCGGCCGCGACGTACGGCCTCGAGCCGCTGGTCACCGACATCCACGACGCGCAGAACGCGGCCACCCGCTTCGTGCTGGTGGGCCGCCCGGCCCGGCCCGCCTCGCCCACCGGCGCGGACAAGACCTCGGTGGTGCTGTGGCTGGCCGAGGACCACCCCGGTGCGCTGCTGGAGCTGCTCCAGGAGTACGCGGTCCGCGGGGTGAACATGATGCGGATCGAGTCCCGGCCGACCGGCGAGGGCATCGGCCGCTACTGCTTCTCGGTGGACTGCGAGGGGCACCTCACCGACCGCCGGGTCAGCGAGGTCCTGATGGGGCTCAAGCGGGTCTGCCGCGAGGTGCGCTTCCTCGGCTCGTACCCGCGGGCCGACGAGGTGCTGCCGACGGTGCGGCGCGAGATGACCGACGCGGCGTTCACCGAGGCCTCGGACTGGCTGGCGCGCTGCCTGGACGGGCGGGGCTGAGCGGGCTCCTCGGGCCCGCCGCGACCCGGCGGCCGGGCTCCCGCGGAAGGGCACGACCTGCAGCTTTGGCGGGGCTGTGGGTTATCCACAAAGTTATCCACAGGCCCGGTTCTCGACCTGTGGGTAAGTCGACATGGGAAACGGACAGAGTCGACAAATCGCCCTACTGATCCCACATCACTCCACAGCACCTCACGTCGGACAGCGTCAGCACAATTCAGGTGATCAATCCTTTAGGGCGAGGCAATCCCACACGAAAGAGTGCGTGAACGGGGTTTGGACAGAGAATCCATAGCCGAGCATTTCGGCAGCGGAATGGCCTCCTCCGACTTCCACAGATCTCACACACAGCCTGTGGATAACAATCCGGAAACCCCCAGCGCCTGTGGACAACCAGGGGAATCCCGGGGGATAACCCTGACCCGCACCCCGCCCCGGAGGCCGCCCAACTGCCGCCCCGCGCGCAGTGGATCACCGGCGGGGACGCCGTGAAATCCCCTTCCCCACGCATCGCGAAAGCCCCGCGCCGGACCGGTGCGCACCCCGGAATGCGGTCGCATTTCCCGTCGCTTTCCTTCCGCCCCCCTTAAGGGAATAAACACCCCAAAACGGACAAAATGCCGTGCGGGGGAATATCGCGTCGAGTGACGTGGTGGGGCCCCGGTAGCCTGGGGGGGTGATTGACCTTCGCCTGCTTCGTGAGGACCCCAACCGTGTGCGCGCGTCCCAGCGCGCCCGTGGAGAGGACGTCGAACTCGTCGACGCGCTTCTCTCCGCCGACGAGCGGAGCAGGTCGTCCAGCGTCCGCTTCGACGAGCTGCGTGCCGAGCAGAAGTCGCTCGGCAAGCTCATCCCCAAGGCCGCCGGCGACGAGAAGGCCGCGCTGCTGAAGAAGGCCGGCGAGCTGGCCGCCGCGGTCAAGGCCGCCGACGCCGCGCAGGACGAGGCCAAGGAGGAGGCGCAGGCACTGCTGCGCAAGCTCGGCAACCTCGTCCACCCCGACGTCCCCGTGGGCGGCGAGGAGGACTTCACGGTCCTGGAGACGCACGGCACGATCCGCGACTTCGCCGCCGAGGGCTTCGCCCCGAAGGACCACCTGGAGATCGGCGAACTGCTCGGCGCCATCGACGTCGAGCGCGGCGCCAAGGTCTCCGGCTCCCGCTTCTACTACCTCACCGGCATCGGCGCGCTGCTGGAACTCGCCCTGGTCAACGCCGCCATCGCGCAGGCCACCGCCGCCGGCTTCACCCCGATGCTGACCCCCGCCCTGGTGCGCCCGCGCGCCATGGAGGGCACCGGCTTCCTCGGCCAGGCCGCGGAGAACGTCTACCACCTGGAGAAGGACGACTACTACCTGGTCGGCACCTCCGAGGTCCCGCTCGCCGCGTACCACATGGACGAGATCGTCGACGCGGCCAAGCTGCCGCTGCGCTACGCCGGTTTCTCGCCGTGCTTCCGCCGCGAGGCCGGCACCTACGGCAAGGACACCCGCGGCATCTTCCGGGTCCACCAGTTCGACAAGGTGGAGATGTTCTCCTATGTCGCGCCGCAGGACGCCCAGGCCGAGCACCAGCGCCTGCTGGACTGGGAGAAGCAGTGGCTGACCGGTCTGGAACTGCCCTTCCAGGTGATCGACGTCGCCACCGGTGACCTCGGCGCCTCGGCCTCCCGCAAGTTCGACTGCGAGGCCTGGATCCCCACCCAGGGCAAGTACCGCGAGCTGACCTCGGCCTCGAACTGCGACGAGTTCCAGGCCCGCCGGCTCTCGGTGCGGATGCGCGAGAACGTCGACGGCAAGCAGAAGGTCTCGCCGCTGGCGACCCTGAACGGCACGCTCTGCGCCGTTCCGCGCACCATCGTGGCGATCTTCGAGAACCACCAGCAGGCGGACGGCTCGGTGCGCGTCCCCGAGGTGCTCCGCCCCTACCTGGGCGGCCGCGAGATCCTGGAGCCCGTCGCCAAGTGAGCACGCCGGCTCCGCTGCCCTACAAGCTCATCGCGACGGATCTCGACGGGACGCTGCTGCGCTCCGACGAGACCGTCTCCGAGCGCACCCGCCAGGCGCTCGCCGCGGCCACCGCGGCGGGCGCGGCACACATCGTCGTCACCGGCCGGGCCGTGCCCTGGACCCGGCACATCCTGGACGCCCTGGAGTACAAGGGCCTGGCGGTGTGCGGGCAGGGCGGTCAGGTCTACCACGCCGGCGAGCACCGGCTGCTGACGTCGGTGACGCTCGACCGCCAGCTGGCCGGTCTGGCGCTGTCCAAGATCGAGGCGGAGACCGGTCCGCTGCATCTGGCGGCCAGCCGCGACGGGCTGGAGGGCGAGGTGCTGGTCGGCCCCGGCTACCGCGTCCAGGAGGGCCCGCTGCCGAACGTCCTGATGGACGACCCCGGCGAGCTGTGGGCGGCCCCGCTCAACAAGGTCTACATCCAGCACCCGACCCTGGACGACGACGCGCTGGCGCTGGCCGCGCGGCAGATCGCCGGGGATCTGGTGGGGGTGACGGTGGCCGGCGAGGGCATCGTCGAACTGCTGCCGCTGGGCCTGTCGAAGGCCACCGGGCTGTCGCTGGCCGCCCGCCGGCTGGGGGTCACCGCCAAGGAGACGCTGGCCTTCGGCGACATGCCCAACGACATCCCGATGTTCGCCTGGTCCGCGCACGGCGTGGCGATGGCCAACGCCCATGACGAGCTGAAGGCCGTCGCGCACGAAGTCACCGCCTCCCACGAGGAGGACGGCGTCGCGGTGGTGCTGGAGCGGCTCTACCTCTCCTGACCGTCCCGCGGCCCGGGCTCCGCGGGCGACCGGGGGCCCGGGCCGGCGGTCTCCGGCCCGTGCGCCTTGTCCGATGGCACCTCCCCTGCTTCCTCGGCCTCCCCTGGCTCCCCGGCCTCCTCTACCTCGGCGGCCGCCGCCGAGGTCAGCGGCCAGGCCGCGAAGCCCATGGTCAGCGCGATGGCATGGCCGAAGTCGGTGAAGCTGGCGCCGGTCAGCAGCGGAATGCCGAAGAACACCAGCACCACGGCGAGGTAGCCGTACCGCCAGGGCGGCCGCAGCCGGTAGGTCAGCACCCCGGCGGCCGCCGCCAGCCCGTACGAGACGCCGATGTCCACCACATGGGTCATCGACCGCGGCAGCCGGTGCCCCTCGATGGCCAGCAGGACGAGTTCCTGGCTGGCCAGGGTGGCCGCGATGTGCGCGCCGCCGACGGTCAGCAGCCAGCGCGTGGTCCCCGTCCAGCGCTCCACGTTGGCGTGCAGCAGCTCGAACATCACCACGTAGAGCAGGAAGGATGCCGGGCGTTCGATCCAGAAGCCGCTGATCAGCAGCGACGGCAGCGGGTGCTCGTTCAGCTCGTGGATGTTGCTGCTGGTGCGGTGGACGAGGAACTCCCCCAGCCCCTCGGAGGCGGAGGCGACCACCAGGCTGGTGACCCCGATGACCAGCAGCCAGATGTGCGTACCGGGACTGCTGCGGACCCACTCCTTCGCCCAGACCAGCGGATTGGCGCACCGCGTCCGCACACCGGGGCGCGGCGGCTCCATCGGCCCACCCATCAGCGGCGCCCTCGGCAGGCGGCGATGCGCGGCCCGGGGGCCCCGACGCGCCGCCGGAGGGACGCGGGCGCGCCGAAGTCGGTGCGGGGGCACCCGGGGTGGCCGCCGGCGCCCCCCGGGGCCGTCCCGTCCTGATTGCCGTCGATTGTCACCATTCGAGGCTAGCGTGCGGCGGAGGGCACCGCCCCGGGCACGGGGGAGCCGGTCACGGTCGGGCGGGGCGGTCCGGGGCCGGCCGGCGGCTTCCCTGCGTCACCGCCGCCGCACAGCCGGCCACCGTGCGGCAGCATCGCGTCAAGTAGGGCCCACAACCCGTCAATGACGCGTCAGGGACCGGCCGGAAGTCCCGCATCCCGGGCATAGCGTCAGGGCCGAGCCCCGGCGTACGCCTTTCCCACCGGTCCGGGGCCGCTGTTCTGAACGAGGAGCGACGCCGTGTCCCATCCCCTGTACGCGGAAGATCCCGAGCCTGCCGAACCCGTCCCGGCCGGGCTGCTGTACGTCCCCGTCCGGTCGGGCCCCGCGGGCTGCACGGCCCGCCTGTTCCGCACTCCGCTCGGCGGCCGTACCGCCGTCGGCTTCACCTCTCCCCAGCGGCTCGCCGCGGTCCTCGGCAGCGGCCAGCCGTGGGTCAGGCTCTCCGAGGCCGCGCTGCGGGCGCTGGCCGAGCCCGTCGGAGCGAGGGCGCTGACCGTGGATCCGGGCTTCGTCCCCGAGACGCCCCGGAGCCGCGGTCACCATCTGCGGGCCGTCTGAGGGAGGCGAGCACCATGAGTCATCCGACCCCCCTGAACCCGATGGGCGGCCGCACCCTGCCCCGGGCCGTCCGGGAAAACACCGCCCCCGCGGCCGGCGCCGTCACCGCCCCGCCGCGCACCGCCCTCCGGCCGCCCGCCGGCGACGGACCGGCGCGCGGCGACGGGCCGCTGTCCGGCGACGGACCGCTCTCCGGCGACGGGTCGCTGTCCGTCTGGCCCGGGTCGACGACACCCGCGGGCCATGACGACCTGGCCGTCGGCGGGGTGCCGCTCACCGAGGTGGCCGACCGGTTCGGCACCCCCTCCTACGTCCTGGACGAGGACGAGATACGCCACCGCTGCCGCGCCTACCTGCGGGCCTTCCCCGAGGCCGAGGTCTACTACGCGGCCAAGGCGTTCCTGTGCCGCGCCATGGTGCACTGGGTGCGGGAGGAGGGCCTCGGCCTGGACGTCTGCTCGGCCGGCGAACTGGAACTGGCCGTCACCGCCGGCTTCCCGCCCGAGCGGATGGTGCTGCACGGCAACGCCAAGAGCCCGGCGGATCTGCGGGCCGCGCTGCGGCTCGGCGTCGGCCGGATCGCCCTCGACAACACCTCGGAGATCGCCCGGCTGGCCGCCGCGGTCCCGGCGGGCACCCGGCAGAAGGTCCTGATCCGGGTCGTGCCGGGGATCGCCGCCGGCGGGCACGCCAAGATCCGGACCGGGACCGACGACCAGAAGTTCGGGCTGTCGATCGCCGACGGCTCCGCCCAGCACGCCATCGCCCGGGTGCTCAGCCAGCCACGCCTCGAACTGGTCGGGCTGCACTGCCACTTGGGCTCGCAGATCACCACCGTCAAGCCGTATCTGTCGGCCGTACGGCGGCTGATCGGCCTGCTGGCCCGGATCCGTGAGCAGCACGGCATCACGTTGCCCGAGCTGGACCTCGGCGGCGGCCACGGCGTCGCCTACCGCCCCGGTGAGCCGGCCCTCGACCTCGGCGCCCTCGCCGCGCGGGTCCGCGCGGAGCTGGCCCGCGGCTGCGCGGCGGCCGGGCTGCCGGTGCCCCGGCTCGCCGTCGAGCCCGGCCGCGCCGTGGTGGGCCCGGCCGGCGTCGTCCTCTACCGGGTGCTGTCGGTCAAGCGGACCGGCGCACACACCTTCGTCGCGGTGGACGGCGGGATGAGCGACAACCCGCGGCCCGCGCTGTACGGGGTGCGCTACGCCCCGCGGCTGGTCGGGCGGGACGCGGCGGCCGCGACGGAGCCGGTCACCGTCGTCGGGCGGCACTGCGAGGCGGGCGATGTGCTCGCCGCCGACGTCCCGCTGCCCGCCGATGTCCGCCCCGGCGATCTGCTGGCCGTGCCCGTCGCCGGCGCCTACCAGCTCTCGATGGCCTCCGGCTACAACCTCGTCGGCCGCCCGCCGGTGGTCGCCGTCACCGGTGGCCGCGCCCGCCTCCTGGTGCGCCGCGAATCCCTGGCGGACATGCAGGAGCGGGACATCGGACTGTGAGGCAGGGGGCGGGGGACGGGGCGGCGGGGTCACTGCCCGGCGTCCCGTCCCCCGCCCCCGTTCGCGCTCCCCGCCCCCGTTCGTGCTCCCCGCCTCCGTTCGTGCTCCCACCAGGCACTTTCCCCATCGCTTTCCTCGTCGCCTTTCTCGCCCCGGCCACTTGCATGTACGATGAATCAGTCAGTTGTAGGATGACAGGGCAACCGGCAGGCATCGACACGCATCGACTCGGACGGGACGGCCATGGCACTGCAGGCGGCGGGACGGCGCTCACTCGTGGACACCGTCGTCGATGCCCTGCGGGCCCAACTCGCCGCCGGGGAGTGGACGGTGGGGTCCCGCATCCCCACCGAGCACGCGCTCGCCGAACAGCTCGAAGTCGGCCGGAACACCGTCCGCGAGGCCGTGCGGGTGCTCGTCCATGCGGGGATGCTGCGCTCCCGGCAGGGCGAGGGCACCTTCGTGGTGTCCACCGCGGACCCCGGCGACATCATGCGCGGCGTCCAACGGGCCGGTATCCGCGACGTGTTGGAAGTGCGGATCGCGCTGGAGGCGGAGGCCGCCCGGCTGGCCGCGCTGCGCCACGAGCCCGCCGACCTGGCACGGATGCGGGCCGCGCTGGACGCGCAGACCGACCTCGCGGACGCGGAAGGCCAGCCGCACGCCGACCAGCTGGAGCTCTACGCCGACCACGACATCGCCTTCCACCGGGCCGTGGTCGAGGCCGCGCACAACACCGCGCTGACGGCCACGTACGGCTGGTTCAGCAGCTCGGTGCGGGAGGCGCTGGTCAGCGCGCTCGACGACCGGGCGATGCCGAGGATCCTGCACGGGGATCACCGCGCGGTCATGGACGCGATCGCGGCGGGCGACCCGGAGGCCGCGGAGCGGGCCACCCGCGCCCTGCTGGAGAAGCCGAAGCGGGCCGTGGAAGCCCTGCTGACCGACGACTGAGCCCCTGCCTCCGGGCCGGACGACGAGGCGCTCCCCCGCCTCTCGCACACCGGGCCGCGGTGCCCCGTGCCGCCGCGCGAGTGCGCCCGTCGCGGTGCGCCGCGGGTGGCGGCGCCCGGGCGGACTTCCGGCGCGGGAGCGGACATACCCACGAGCCGCGCGGCAGATCGCCGTTGACGGCCGGACGAGCGGAGGAACAGAGCATGCCGAGCACACCCGAGCGGGCGACCGCGGTGATCGACGCCGAGCAGGATCTGGTCGCGACACCGCCGGTCGCCACCGCCCGCCGCCGGCTGCGGGCCCACCCCGCCCTGCTGATGGCCGGGATCGTGCTCGCCGCGCTCAACATGCGCACCGCGCTGGCCGGTGTCTCCCCGCTGCTCGGGGAGATCGGCCGGCACTTCCGGCTGACGCCGACCGCCAGCAGCCTGGTGACGACCATTCCGCTGGTCTTCATGGGGCTCGGCTCGATCGCCGCGCCGAAGCTGGCGCGGCGCTGGGGCACGGAGGCGGTGCTGTGCGGGGCGCTGGTGGCGCTGTGCGGCGGCATCGTGCTGCGGATCGCCCCGCCGGTGGTCGCGCTGTTCGCCGGGTGTGCGGTGGTGGGGTCCTCCATAGCCCTGCTGAACGTGCTGATGCCGGGGCTGATCAAGCGGGACTTCCCGGACCGGGCCGCGGGAATGACGGCGCTGTACTCGACCGCGATGATCCTGGGCGCGACCGTCTCGGCCGCCACGGCGGTCCCGCTGGAGGACGCGCTCGGCAGCTGGCAGGGGTCGCTGGTCTCCTGGTCGCTGCTGGCCGCCGTCGCCGCGGTCGTCTGGATCCCGCAGGCCCTGCTCGTCCGGCGCGGCAGCCGGCACGGCGCGCCCGCGGCCACCCCGGCGCACCACGGCGCGGGCGGGCCGAAGCTGAGCCGGTCCCCGCTGGCCTGGCAGGTCACGCTCTTCATGGGCTCGCAGTCGCTGATCGCGTACGTGAGCATCGCCTGGATGCCGACGATCTTCACCGACCACGGCATGGCCAAGAGCGAGGCCGGGCTGGTCTTCGCGTTCAGCACGCTGCTGCAGATGGCCGGTTCGTTCGTGGTGCCGGTGCTCGCGGGGCGGATGCGGCGTCAGCGTCTGCTGGGTGTGGCGGTGTCCGCGCTGATGGCCTGCGGCGTCGCCGGTCTGCTGCTGGCGCCGGTGGCCGGCGCCTGGCTGTGGGCCGTGCTGCTCGGCGTGGGACAGGGCGGTGCGCTGGGGCTGGCCCTGACGATGATGGTGCTGCGCTCCGGTGACGCCCACACCGCCGCCCGGCTCTCCGGCATGGCCCAGACCGGCGGCTACCTCCTCGCCGCCGCCGGGCCCCTGGTCCTGGGCGCCGTCCACCAGGCCACCGGCGGCTGGAGCGTCCCGCTGGTCCTGCTGCTCGGAGTCTGCGCCGGCCTGGCACTGCTGGCCACGGGCGCGGGACGGGACCGCCGGATCGGTGAGCGGGTTAACGGCAGCTAGGGCCTGATCGGGACTACGGGCCTGGGGGCTGTTCCGGACGACGGGGTCTAGGACGGGCTCTGGGGCGTGTCCGCAGAGTCGCCGCGAGCCCCGCCCGGCGGGCGGGGCTCGCGGCTTCTGGTGCGCTGCACTCGCTGCATCCGCTGCGCTCGCTCCGTCTCGGCTCCCCTTCAGCCGGTGGGTGCCGAGCGCGCTCGCAAGGCGGGAGGTCGTCCTCGTAGTGGGTCTACGTGGACGAGCCCGACAACGCAGGTGGGGTCCCCCCCCCGCGCCGTTCAGGCGGGGGGATGCGTGCCAGGCGCCGCGAGCCAGGCGGGACTTCGCGGACACGGCCTAGCCCGTACGGGGAAGTAAGGGGCGCTGGTGGGGCGGGGTCCCGGAGATCTCCGGGAGCCCTTTTCGTGGTGGTCACCTGACGGTCGGGGCGGTGTCCTACGGTGCCCCCATGAGCGAGGTTCAGCACACCGTTCACCAGCCGGGACCGTGGTCCTCCCGTCGTGGCCGCCGTGGCCGGCTCCTTCTCGCGGCCGTCCTGGTCGTCCTGCTCGTCCTGGGCGGCCTGCTGCTGGCCCGGTGGCTGCGCGGGCGGCAGGCCGTGGGCACCCTGACGGTCCCGGAGGGGCAGCGGGCCGGACAGATCTACGCCGCCGCGGACAAGGCCCTGAAGGTGCCCGCGGGTTCCACGGCGAGGGCCGCGCGGAGCGCGCACCTCACACTGCCGGACGACGCCCACGGCAACCCCGAGGGCTACCTCTTTCCGGCGACGTATCCGCTCCGCTCGGACACCACCCCGGCCTCGCTGCTCTCCTACATGGTCAGGACCGCCCGGGGGCACCTCGCCGACCGCGGCGTCTCCTCCTACCGGACGGTGGTCATCGCCAGCATCGTGCAGGCCGAGGCGGACCGGCCGGCCGACATGGGCAAGGTCGCCCGGGTCATCACCAACCGGCTCGACCACCACATGCCGCTGCAGATGGATTCGACGCTCAACTACGCGCTGGGCCGCAGCACGCTGCGCACCAGCCACGCCGACACCAGGATCGACAGCCCCTACAACACCTACCGCAACCAGGGCCTGCCGCCGACGCCGATCGACAGCCCCGGGGCGGACGCGCTGCGGGCGGCCGGGGCACCGCCCGCCGGTGACTGGCTCTACTTCGTCACGGTCACACCGGGCGACACCCGCTTCACGGCCGACTACCAGCGGCATCTGAGCAACGTGCGGGAGTTCAACCGCCGCCAGCGGGACGAGCCGAGCGGAGACGCGATGAGTGGTGGCTCGGTGAGCGGTGGCGGGGCGAGTGGGGGCGCGGCGAGTGGGGGCGCGGCGAGTGGGGGCGGGGGCTCGGCGAGCGGTGGCGGAGCCTGAAGCGGGGCCGTGACGGCACGACGCCGACGGGCCCGCGGGGCGGCAGGGACGAGGTCCGTCCTGCCGCCCCGCGGGCCCGGTCGTCCAAAGGGGGTTACTCCTCGCCCGTCAGGGTGAGCGACTTCAGACGGCGGCCGGCGTACCAGGTGGCGACGACCGTGAGGCCGACCAACAGGCAGATGGCGGTGGGCAGTCCGACGTCCGAGGTGATCGCACCCTCCGCGGCCACCCGCTGCCCGACGGCCAGCGCCCACTGCTGGACGCTGAGGGTCTTCGCGCCCGGGATGAGCGTCCCCATGAGCGCTTCCCAGACCAGGGCGTAGACCAGGCCGAACACCACGGCGTGCCGGGTGAGCGTGCCGAAGAGGAGGAAGAGGGCGCTGTAGGCGACCGAGGCGATCGCCGCCGCCACCGCGTACCCCACGGCCATCTGCTGGCTGTTGCCGTTGAGGAGGTAGCCGGCGAGCAGGACCGGCAGGGACGAGAAGACGACCGTGACACCGATCGCGACAAGGAGCTTGGTGAAGATGATCGTCGGCCGGGTCACCGGCTTGGCCAGGAGGTAGACCACCGAGCCGTCGTCGATCTCCGGGCCGATCGCGCCCGTACCGGCGATGACGCCGATCAGTGGCACCATCGTGCCCAGCGCGAAGCCGCCCAGGATGCCGCCGGCGGTGGAGTCGTCCGCGTTGGCCAGCGCGCGCACGGCGATGGCGAGCACCACCAGCAACGTGGGCAGCGCGAAGAGGATCAGGGCCCGCCGCCGGCCGAGCAGGGCGCGGTAGGTGAGCCGGGCGACGGTCGGGTGGAACAGTGCGGCCTTGGGCGCGCGCGGGGGCGCGGGCGGGGCCGCCGGGGTGGTCGTGGACATGCGTCAGGGCTCCTTTCAGGCCTCGGTCAGGCCGCTACGAGGTAGGAGAAGACGGATTCCAGCGACTCGTCGGAGGGCGAGACCGTCAGCAGGCGGATGCCGTGCTCGCGGGCGACCCGCGGCAGGAGTTCGGTGAAGCGGCCGAAGTCGACCGCCTGGACGCGCAGGGCACCTTCGGCGAGGTCCACCTCGATCCCGGCCGTCGAGGGGTCGGCGATCAGGGCACCGGCCAGCGCCCGGTCGTTGTCGGACCGGATGAGGTAGCGGTGCGGGCGGTCCGTCATCAGGCGGCGGATCTTGCGGAAGTCGCCGGACGCGGCGTGCCGTCCGGCCACCACCACCTCGATGTGGGAGGCGAGTTGCTCGACCTCTTCGAGGATGTGCGAGGAGAACAGGACCGTCCGGCCCTGGTCGCCCATCTGCCGCAGCAGCTCCATCAGCTGCATCCGCTGGCGCGGGTCCATCCCGTTGAACGGCTCGTCGAGCAGCAGCACGGACGGGTCGTGGACCAGCGCGGACGCCATCTTCACGCGCTGGCGCATGCCCTTGCTGTACGTCGAGATCTTGCGGTCCTGGGCGTACTCCATCTCGACGGTGGCCAGCGCCCGGGCCGCCTCCGCCCGGCCCAGGCCGTGCAACTCGGCGTTGGCGACGACGAATTCGCGCCCGGTGAGGAAGTCGTACATCGCCTCGCGCTCGGGGACGATGCCGATGTGGCGGTAGATACCGGCGTTGCGCCAGATCGTCGCGCCGTCGAGGGTGACGGTGCCGTTGGAGGGGGCGAGGAAGCCACCCATCATGTTGATGAGGGTCGACTTGCCGGCGCCGTTGGGGCCGAGCAGGCCGGTCACGCCGGGCCCGATGGACATCGTGATGTCGTTGACGGCGACGACGTTGCCGAACCAGCGCGAGACATGGTCGATGGAGAGGTGCGTCATGGGCGCGGCCCGTTCCTTCGGAGGGTCGTGGTGGGGCCGGGGGCGCCGCCCGGCAGCGGCCGGCGGCGGGCGGGCGTCACAGCCCGGCCTTCCGGTAGCGGCGCAGCAGCAGGGCGTAGCAGCCGGCGATGACCGAGAGCGTGACGAGGAGGTAGACGAATCCGGCGCCGGTCGAGGGAGCGATGCTGTCGGGGAAGGAGCTGGTGCCCCCGAGGAACGTCGACTGCACTCCGTCGATCAGGGTGATCGGGGAGAACAGCCCCAGCCAGCCGGCGGCGGCGTCGTTGCCCTGGACGTGGGCGATCCCCTGGAGCGCGCTCACCGCGCCGTACGGAATGGTCAGGACGGCGATCACGGCGGCGACGCCGAAGCCGCGCCGCGGGGTGGCCGCGGAGACGACCAGGCCGATCCCGGCGAACAGCAGGGAGAGCAGCACCACGGAGACCAGTCCCTGGGCCAGCCCCTTCGTCTGGTCGAGGAAGTCCATCTTCGCCAGCAGCGCTCCGGCGTAGAGCACCAGCAGGGGGGCGGTGGTGAGGGCGAACAGGGCGGCGGCCATGGCCGCGAACTTCGATGCCACGTAGTCGCCCCGCTCGATGGGGCGGGAGAAATACAGCGGTATCGACCGGAAGCGCAGGTCGCGGGAGACCGACTGCGGGGCCTGCGACGCCAGATAGAGGCCGATGACGGCCTGGAGGTAGATGGCGTAGCCGGAGTAGCCGACCGGGAGCTTGCCGGCCTTGGTGAACACCGCCACCGCGACCATGATCGCGGCGGGCAGGCACATCACGGCGAAGAGCAGCATCGGCAGCACCTTGCTCTTGGCCGAGCGGCCCAGACCGTAGGCGCCGCGCAGGCTCTGCGAGAAGAGCGACCGGCGGGCGTAGGCGCGGCCCAGGCGGGGGCCGTCGTAGTGGCGGTAGCCGATGTTGTGGATGTGCGCGCCGCCGGGCGCACCGGCCACGGCCGTCGCGGACGGGGCCGCCGCGGTCTGGGGCGTCGTGGGCTCAGGCGACATCGTGGGCGCCTCCGTCCTGGGTGGCGTGCGGGGAGCGCGGGGCGCCCGCGGGGGCGGGGATGGCCTGCGCCGCGGCGTCCGCGTCACGGAAGACCTCGGCGATCTGGTGGCGGCGCTGTTCCATCCGGACCAGGCCCAGCCCGAGCCCGGCGACGGTGTCCCGCACCAGGTCGTAGGTCTCCTCGCCGGCCGCCTCGACATACAGGAGGTGGCCGGAGGAGGCGAGGCTCTCGGAGCCGCCCGCGGCGGTGGTCACCGCGACGCCGGCGGCGGCCAGGGCCGTGCGCAGCGCTCCGGTGCCGTCCGGATGGGCGTCGGTGTCCGTCACCTCGACCGCCAGCGAGGCCGTGACCTGCGTGAACTCATCGGTCGAGGAGGAGCGCAGCAGCTTGCCGCCGTCGATGACGACGACATGATCACAGGTGCGCTCCAGCTCGCCGAGGAGGTGGGAGGTCACCAGGACGGAGATCCCGAAGTCACGGTGGACGCGCTGGATCAGCCCCAGCATCTCGTCCCGCCCGGACGGGTCGAGGCCGTTGGTGGGCTCGTCGAGGAAGACCAGCTGGGGGTCGTGGACCAGGGCCTGGGCCAGCTTCACCCGCTGCTTCATACCCGTCGAGTAGCCGCCGATGGGGCGGTAGCGCTCCTCGTAGAGGCCGACGTGGCGCAGGGTGTCCGCGGTGCGCTCGCGGGCGGCGGTCGGCGGCAGCCCGGACATCCGGGCCATGTGCACGACGAATTCGGTGGCCGAGACGTCCGGCGGCAGGCAGTCGTGCTCGGGCATGTAGCCGACCCGTTCACGGATGGTGCTGCCGTCCTTGGTCACGTCCAGGCCGAGGACATGCGCACTCCCCTCGGTGGCCGGAGCCAGTCCCAGAAGGATTTTGATCAGGGTGGACTTGCCGGCGCCGTTGGCACCCACCAGGCCCGTTACGCCGGGGGCGATGTCAACGGAGAGCCGGTCCAAGGCGGTCACCCGCGGGAACCGCTTGCTCAGGCTTTCGGTCACGATCACAGTCACGACGTAGACGCTAGTGGCGCCCGCCACACCGGTCGTCACCCCAGACGATGGGATCTCCCTCCCCCTGCGGTAGTACATGCCCGTAGGGGTCTCCTCCCGGGAGCTCCCCCGGCGTCAGGGCCCGCGGTGCCCGCGCCTGACCGCTCTTGACGCCGCCGTCGGTCATTGTCACATTTACCGGTGTCAAGTTACGAGCACGTACCGCGATGAACTGCTCAGGGACGGGACGGTTGGCGATGGCCCCGGTGACCACAGCGACCTCACGGGAAGCAGCGGAACTCAAGTCCGAACTGAGGGGGTTCAGAGAGGTCCAGCGGCTCGCCTATGCCTGCGCGGAGGCGGTGGCCGCACAGCTCAGGCCCGGGGTCACCGAGCGTACGGCGGCGCGGATGCAGCGCGACTGGCTGCGCGAGCGCGGGGTACGGGACTGGTTCCACCTGCCGTTCGCGTGGTTCGGCGACCGCACCGCCTTTGTCAACTTCCGGGTGCCGCTCCAGTTCTTCCCCACCCACCGCGCGCTGGAGCCGGGGATGCCCTTCATCCTCGACATGGCGCCGGTCCACCAGGGGTTCACCGCCGACATCGGCTACTCGGGCTGTCTGGGCCTCAACCCCGTGCACGACCGGCTCCTCGCCGACCTCGAAGCACACCGGGACCTGATCCTGCGCGAGGTGCGCGAGCGGCGGTCGCTGCGGGAGATCTACGAGGACGTCGACCGGCTGATGGTGCGGCAGGGCTACGCCAACCGCCACCGCGCCTACCCGTTCGGCGTGATCGCGCACAAGATCGACCGGGTCGGGGCGCGCCGCTGGTCCCCCACCCTCTTCGGGTTCGGCGTCCGCTCCCTGCGGGGTCTCGCCTCCGATGCGCTGCGCGGCCACCGGGACGGCTGGTCCCCGCTGTGGAGCCCGTATCGCTTCTCCGACCACCCGCCGACACCGGGGCTGTGGGCGGTCGAACCCCACCTGGGATTCCGCGGAACCGGCGCGAAGTTCGAGGAGATCCTGGTCGTGACGGACTCGGCGGACCCGCGGGAAAGCGCCTTTTGGCTGGACGACGATCTGCCGCATGTGCGGCGCCGGCAGGAGGAGAGGGCCGCGTGAACACGGGACGTGGAGGGGGACAGGGGCGTGGAGAGGGTCCGGGACAAGGCCATGGAGACGGGCAGGGGCGGGGCGACAGGGTGGGCGACGGGCACGGGCAGGAGCGTGGGGATGGGCACGGGGAAGGGCGTGGAGAGGGGCGAGGGCCGGGGCGGGGAGAGGGAAGGGGCCGGAAGAGGGGGTCGGGGATGAGCCGGGGGCAGCGGAGCGGCGCAACGGGCGGCGAGGCCGTGGCCGGTGCGGGGATCGCGGGGGCGCGGGAGCGCCGGGTGCGGACCGGCGGGATCGAGCTGTGCGTCGCGGAGCTGGGCGATCCGGAGCAGCCGACGGTGCTGCTGGTGCACGGCTATCCCGACAGCAAGGAGGTGTGGTCCGAGGTCGCCCGCGGGCTGGCCGACCGCTTCCATGTGGTGCTCTACGACGTCCGGGGCTGCGGCCGGTCCACCGCCCCGCGGCCGCTGCGGGGCGGCTTCACCCTGGAAAAGCTGACGGATGACTTCCTGGCCGTCGCCGACGCCGTCAGCCCGGATCGCCCGGTCCATCTCGTCGGCCACGACTGGGGCTCGGTACAGGGCTGGGAGTTCGCCACGGTGCGGCGCACGGAGGGCCGGATCGCCTCCTTCACCTCCATGTCGGGCCCGTCCCTGGACCACTTCGGCCACTGGATCAAGAAGCGGATGACGCGCCCCACCCCCCGGCGCGCCGCCCAACTGCTGCAGCAGAGCGCCAAGTCCTGGTACGTCGGCGTGCTGCACACCCCCGTGCTGCCCGAGCTGGCGTGGAAGGGCCCGCTCGGCAAGCACTGGCCGCGGGTCCTGGAGCGGCTGGAGAAGATGCCGGCCGGCGACTACCCCACCGCCTCGCTGCCGAGGGACGCGGCGCACGGCGCCTGGCTCTACCGCGACAATGTGCTCCCCCGGCTCCGCCGCCCGCGCGGCGACGCCTATGCGCACTGCCCGGTCCAGCTGATCACCCCCACCGGCGACGCCTTCCTCTCCGAGCGGCTCTACGACGACCTGGAGGAGTGGGCTCCCCAGCTGGTGCGCCGCACCCTCGCGGCCAAGCACTGGGTGCCGCGTACCCGCCCGGACCAACTGGTGTCCTGGATCGGCGCGTTCGTCACCGCCAAGGAGGAGGGCGATCCGGCGCGGCGGGTCGTGGCGTCCGGGCCGCATGCCGACCGGTTCGGCGGGCAGCTGGTACTGGTGACCGGCGCGGCCAGCGGCATCGGCCGGGCGACGGCGTTCGCCTTCGCGGAGGCCGGTGCGCGGATCATCGCCGTCGACCGGGACGCCGAGGGCGCGGCACGGACCGCGGACATGTCCCGGCTGATCGGCGCACCCCAGGCCTGGGCGGAGGTCGTCGACATCGCGGACGGGACGGCGATGGAGAAGCTCGCCGACCGGGTCGACGCGGACTACGGCACGGTCGACGTGCTGGTGAACAACGCCGGTATCGGGCTGGCCGGCCCCTTCCTCCGGACCACCACCGAGGACTGGAAGAAGGTCCTGGACGTGAACCTCTGGGGAGTCATCCATGGCTGCCGGGTCTTCGGCAGGCGGATGGCGGACCGCGGGCAGGGCGGTCACATCGTCAACACCGCCTCGGCCGCCGCCTTCCTCCCGTCGAAGATGCTGCCCGCCTACAGCACGTCGAAGGCGGCGGTCCTGATGCTCAGCGAGTGTCTGCGCGCCGAGCTGGCGGGGCAGGGCATCGGCGTCACGGCCATGTGCCCGGGGCTGGTCGACACCGCCATCGCCAACACCGCCGGCTCCACCGGGGCCCCGGCCGACGAGGAGAAGCGGCGCCAGGAAGAGACCGGGCGGAAGGACCCGCGGCGCAACTACCCGCCGGAGAAGGTCGCCGACGCCATCCTGCGCGCGGTCGTCCGCAACCAGGCGGTGGTGCCGGTCACCCCCGAAGCACGCGGCGCCCGCCTGCTGTCCCGCTTCGCCCCGCGCCTGCTGCGCACCTTCGCCCGCTTCGAGCGGCGGGTGTAGGGCCGGGGCTGTACCGGGGCGACCCGGGTATCAGGTATCGGGTGCCGGTGCAGGCGGGTGCCCACCACACGGCGAGTGCTCGCCGCCGGCCACACGCGAGGCCCGGCCACGTGCGCAGTGCCGCAGACCCTGCGCGGCCCGAGTACGGCCCCACCGACTACGGAACTGGCCGGGCCGGCCGGAGCAGCAGTCGGCCTCGGCCTGAGCAGCTGCCGACCGGAGCAGCGGCCGACCGGCACCGGACCAGATGCCCCCGCCGGCGGACAGGAGAACCAACCACCCCAGGAGCACGCAGCATGACCACCCCGGACCTCCCGTCGCACGTCCAGTCGCACGTCCAGGAGCCCCACCCCATCGCGCCGCGGCGGGTCTCGTTCGACTGGCGGGCCACACCGCTGGTGTGGATACCGGACGAGCCCACCGCCACCCACGTCATCAATGTGCTGCACCTGCTGCTACCGGCGGGCGAACGGTGGTTCGTCAAGGTCTTCAAGGAAGCCCTGCCGCTGGTCCGGGACGACCAACTCCGCGCGGACGTCAAGGGCTTCATGGGTCAGGAGGCCACCCACAGCGTCCAGCACTCCACCGTGCTCGACCACTTGGCCCACCAAGGCCTGGACACCGCCCCCTACACCCGGCACGTCGATTCCCTCTTCGCCCGCCTCCTGGGTGAGAAGCCACCCTTCGGCCTCCCGCTCACCGACCGGGAGTGGCTGCGCTTCCGGCTCTCCGTGATCGCCGCCATCGAGCAGTTCACGGCGGTGCTCGGCGACTGGGTGCTGAGCGCCGAGGGCCTCGACCGCGCCGGGCCCGACCCGGTCATGCTCGATCTGCTGCGCTGGCACGGCGCGGAGGAGGTCGAGCACCGCGCGGTCGCCTTCGACATGTACCAGCACACCGGTGGCGAGGATCCCGCCCGCTATCTCCGCCGCGTCCTGGGGATGGCCATGACCGCCCCTGTGCTGCTCTACCTCTGGGGCTGGGGCGCCGCCTACCTCCTGCGGCACGACCCGCAACTGGCCGCCCCCTCCCGCTACTCGCTGCG
Source organism: Streptomyces kronopolitis (assembly GCF_014646275.1). Classification (GTDB taxonomy): domain Bacteria; phylum Actinomycetota; class Actinomycetes; order Streptomycetales; family Streptomycetaceae; genus Streptomyces; species Streptomyces kronopolitis. The sequence goes on along the minus strand of NZ_BMND01000004.1, from coordinate 317,979 downwards.
CGCGCACCGCCGTGCCGTCCGCAAGGGGCTGCTGCCCACCTGGGGTGAGCTGGGAGCGGCGATACCGCGGTATCTGCGGCGGTCGTACCATCCCTCGCAGGAAGGGTCGCTGCGCACGGCCGTCGCCTATCTGGCCTCCTCCCCGGCGGCACGCGCCGCGGCGAGTGCGGTGGGCCGAGCGGCTCTCCCGTGACGCGCGGCCATGGTGTGAGGAGCAACCGCATGACCGAGCAGCCGCAGCCCGCCGAATACCGCATCGAGGACCTGGCACACCTCAGCGGTGCCACCGTCCGCACGATCCGTGCGTACCAGGACCGCGGGCTGCTCCCCCGCCCCGAACGCCGCGGCCGGGCCAATGTCTACGGCGACGCCCACCTGGCGCGGCTGCGCCAGATCGCCGGTCTCCTCGACCGCGGCTACACCCTGGCCAGCATCAAGGAACTCCTCCAGGCCTGGGACGCGGGCCTCGACCTCGGCGGGGTCCTGGGCCTGGTCACCGAGATCGACGGGCCGTGGACCGACGAGGAGCCCGCCCGCCTCTCCCGCGCCGAACTGAGTGCCGCCTTCGGAGGCGCCTCGGACGAGACGGCGATCGCTGAGGCCGTCGAACTGGGCGTCCTGGAGCGGGTCCCCGGCCGGGACGACGCCTTCCTCGTACCCAGCCCGCAGGAACTCGCCGTCGCCGCCGATCTGCATGCGGCAGGTGTCCCGCTCCTGGCGATCTCGCGCCATCTGCGGGAAGTGCGCGGCCAGATCGAGCAGATCGCCGCACGGTTCCTGGACTTCACCACCGAGCACATCTTCCAGCCGTACCTGGACCACCCGCCGACCGGGGCCGAGGCGGCGGAGGCCGCCACTCTGGTGCGCCGGCTGCGCCCCCTGGCCCAGCAGACCGTCGACGCCGAACTCGCCCGCGCCATGCGCACCCTGGCCACCCAGTACCTGCGCCACCACCTCAGCGATGCCCGCCCCACGAAGGCACCCGGTCCGCACGGGACGGTAGCGGGAACGCCCCGAGGAGAGGCAAGGGCGGCAGCCGGGCCGGCGGTCGGGCCGGCCGCTGGACCAGCAGAAGGGGCGGCCGGCGGCCCCGTGGGTGTCCCCAGGCCACGTACCCCCGCCGCGCTTCCGGGAGCCGTGCAGCCGGTCTCGGCACCCCGTCCCGCCACCGACCCGACGGCAGCGTTCGAGACGGTGACGCTCCCCGCCAACACCGTGCGGGCTGTACGGGCGCTGGTGGGCCCGGAGCACACGGCGGCCTTCCTCGCCGCCGCCGCAGAGCGGGAGGTGCACGCCCGCACGATGGACGCCCTGGCGGCAGGTGGAAGCGGCCCCGCACCGGCGGGCACACCGGCCCGGACCACCGCCCACCAGGACGACAGCCCGGCCCCCGAGGAGAGCGACCGGGGCCGCCCGGCCGGGCCCTGACCCTGCGCTCGTCAGCCCCCGGCCACCGGCCAGTCCCACTCGGAGCCCGCAGCCCACGCCCGAGCCACAGGCTCCAGGCCACCGGCCCCGGCCGGGCTCAGGCCCCGCCCCACCCCTCGCATCCCTCTTGAGTTGTCAAGGTTCAGCCGAGCGCGGCCCCTACCGCGCCCTTCCGTGCCGTCAGCATCAACTAGCCGGATCCGGAAGCCAGTTGCCATGGAATCCGTAGGGCACCCGCTGGGGGAGATGGACCGTGGCGACCGGGTCGGCGGATATGTCCTCCGTGTCGAGTACGACGAGATCGCTGGCATCGGTGGAGGCGTCGTAGACATAGGTCAGCAGCCAGCCGGGCCCTCCCGGACGGTCGTCGGCCGGGGCGAAGACCGCCTCGCCCGGGGTGCGCCCGGGACCGAAGTCGTGCCGGACGACCCCGCCCTTCTCCAGGTCGTAGCGGAGCAGGGCGCCGGGTATCGGACCGGTGCCCGGCAGCTCGGCGGTGGTGGCATGTCCGAAGCGGGCCGGTTGGCCGGCGAGCCGGTCGTCCACCCTGGGGAACTCGCAGAAGCAGTCGTCGAGTTGCTCCTCGGCGACGGTGCCGGTGTCGAGATCGATCGTCCAGCGCCACAGGTGCGCCGGGGTCCCGTCGCCGAAGTCCGCATAGCGGGCCACATGGAGCACAATGCGCCGGTCGCCCTCGTCGTGGGCGTTCAGGGCGTGGAAGACGTAACAGGGGTCGATGGACAGCCAGCGGACCGCGCCCCGGGGATCGTCGCGGCGCAGCACGCCGAGCCGGGCGCCGTACTCCGGGTCCCAGCGGTACGGCATGCCGGGGCGGCTGTGGTCGAAGACCACCGGGAGGTCCATGAAGACGACATGGCGCGCGGTGAGGTGGAAGTCGTGCATCATCGTCGGCCCCGGGACATCGATGGGCCGGCTGAGCACCAACTCCCCCGAAGCGTCGGCACGGTGGTACGTGAGATAGGGCGGGGTGGGGCCGCCGTAGCCGAAGAAGTGCAGCTCACCGGTGACCGGGCAGGTCTTGGGGTGGGCGGTCATGGCGGTGGTGAGCCGGCCCCCGAAGTCATGGACGCCGATGGTCTCCAGCTCATGGCCGGGGCGGCAGTCGATCTCGTACGGGAACGACGACTCGACCAGGGCGAGGGTGCGTCCGGCATGGCGGACGACATGGGTGTTGGCCACGCCCGCCGCCAGATTCCGGCGGCCCTGCGCGTCCACCGGCCGCGCGCCCTCGGTGAGGGTGGCGGTACGCACCCAGCGGTTGCGGTAGGAGACGGCCCGGCCGCCCTCCAGGCGCAGGCCGTGGACCATGCCGTCGCCGAAGAACCAGTGCGGGGTGGCGGCGTCGCGCGGGTTGGGTCCGTTGCGCAGGAACCAGCCGGTGAGTTCGGGCGGGATCGTGCCCGTGACCGGGAGGTCGTAGGCGGTCAGTTCGTCCGTCACCGGGGCGAAGTTGCCCGCCATGTGCGGGGCCGGGGCGTCGGATGCGGATGCGGTGGTCGGGGATGTGGTGGTCATGAGGTCAGGCCTCCCTGGATGTCGGTCCGCGTACCGGACTCCCGCTGGAAGCGGGCTCGGGCCCGCTCCGGATAGGCGGCGGTGAAGCGGACGGGAAGGATGAATCCGGCGAGCTGGATGGCGATCGAGACGGCCACGCTCCACCCGAGGGCGGTGACTGCGGCCTGGGCGAGCGCGGTGAGCGTGAAGGACGACGCCCAGGCGGCGGTGAGCACGACGTTGATGCGGCGGAACAGCGGACTGTCCCAGACCTCCGGCGGGGCCATCCGTCGCGCGAACCCCAGCGTGAAGGGCCGCCGCACGGCGATCGACACCCAGGCGATCAGCGCAAGCCAGCCCATCGAGAGGGCACTGCCGTAGCTCTTCAGCGCGCTGTCCGGCTGGGCGAAGGCCAGTGTCCCGAGGGCCGCGAAGAACGCGATCGTGCCGTACTCCAGCAGGCGGTGTTCGAGCGAGAGGCCGGCCGCGCGATCGGCGAGGAGCAGCACCACGGCCGTCGCCAGAGCGGCGAGCGCACCCCACTGCCAACCGGCCGAGGACACCCCCGCGAAGACCAGCCAGGGAATGAAGCCCCGCAGATAGTTCATGGTTCCCCCTCGTCGCCCGCACCCGCCGGCGCTCCGCGCGCCGGCCGGTCGCCGCCCTGCGCGGCACATTCCACTCTCGACATGTCGAACATAGAAGCTCCACCTTTGACATGTCAACAGTGGAAGGTAAAGTCGGGACCATGAGCCTGAAACATGCCGTGCTGGGACTGCTGGCCGATTCCCCGGCGAGCGGCTACGACCTGATGAAGCTGTTCAACGCCTCACTGTCGAATGTCTGGCCGGCCACGCAGAGCCAGGTCTACGGCGAGCTGACCAAGCTCACGACGGCCGGTCTCGCCGAGGTCGCGGCCCACGGCCCCCGCGGCCGCAAGGAGTACGCGATCACCGATGACGGCCTGGCGGAGCTGCGCCACTGGCTCGTCGAGGTCGAACCCACCGGCCATCCGCGCCATGACGGCCTGCTGCGCATCTTCTTCCTCGGCCTCGTCACGCCGCTCGAGGCGCAGACCTACCTCCTGCATCAGGCCGAGCGCGCCGCGCGCGCCCACGCCGAACTCGAGCATCTCGACGAGACCGCCCAGTGGGACGAGGACATGATCTCGGTCCACGGGCGGATCGCGCTGGAGTACGGCCTGCGGATGTCGGCGTTCCAGGAGGAGTGGGCGCGGTGGGCGGCCGAGGAGGTCACCGGCGCCAAGGCGAGAAGGGCGAGCGAACTCGCGCGGCGCAGGCACGAGCCGGGCCGGCCGCAGGACGAGAGCGGCCAGGAAAGAGCAGGCCGGACCGCGGGGGACTGACACCCGTCGGCCGCCCCTCACCGGAGGCCGCACGACCACCAACGCCGAGAGACCCCCGCTTCACGGCCTCCCCGCCCCACGCGGCCACGAGCCCCGTGCCCGGTTCAGAGCCCCGGCGCGCCCCACACCGGGAACCACCGCGACAGGTCCTGCTCGATGGTCAGGTCGTCCCCGAGCATCGCCCGCACCTGGAGTTCCAGCGGGTTGTCGCGCTTCTCGCCGGCGTCCGTCGTGGGGGCGAAGGGGTAGAACGTGCCGCGCTTGTAGAGGTAGACCAGCGCCAGCGGCCGCTGCCGTTCGTCGCGGAAGCCGACGAGCGAACACAGCAGCTGTGGGCCGAAACCCGACTCCTCCAGCGAGGTGTTGACCGCGTGCAGGTCATTGACCAGGCCCGCGACATCCTCCGCCGGGTGCCGTGCGAGCAGCCACGAGTAGCCGTACGCGTCCTGGGAGAACTCCACCGAGCCGTCCAGCAGGGCCCGCGCGTCCTCCTGGATGCGCGAGAAGGCGCCGCCCTCGACGCTCGCGAAGCACACCGACCCCAGGCCGGTGGGCTCGAACCCGGCCGCGGCCTGGAGCGTCACCGCGGCCGACGGCAGGGCGAAGAGCTGGTCGAGATCGGGGCGTACCGGCTTGCTGCGGCCCAGGAGGGCGTCCAGAAATCCCATGCGCGGGGTACTCCTTGCTCGTTGCGGGCGGCACCGTGTGTCACGGCCGTCCCAGCTCCGCCGCGATCCGGCCCAGCTGGTCCAGCCGTTGCTCCAGCGTCGGGTGCGAGGACAGCAGCCGGTTGAAGCTCTCCTTGTTGAACGCCGGGGCGAAGTAGAAGGCGTTGAACGCCTGGTCCTTGCGCAGGTCCTCGGTCGGGATCCGCGCGATCTGGCCGGTGACCTTGGTGAGCGCCGAGGCCAGCGCCGACGGGCGGCCGGTCAGCAGCGCGGCGGCCCGGTCGGCGGACAGCTCACGGTAACGGGACAGCAGCCGGGTCAGCAGGAAGCTGATCGCGTAGACGACCACGCTGACGCCGGTGACGATGAGCACGGCGATGGCCGCGTTCTGGTCCCGGTTGTTGCGGCCGATGCCGCTCCACAGGGCGGCGCGGGTGATGATCCCGGCCAGCACGCCGAGGAACGAGGCGATGGTCATCACCGCGACATCGCGGTGGGCGACGTGCGAGAGCTCATGGGCCAGCACGCCCTCCAGCTCCTCCGGCTCCAGCCGCCGGAGCAGCCCGGTCGTGGCGCAGACCATCGAATTCTTCTGGTTGCGGCCGGTGGCGAACGCGTTCGGCACATCCGACTCGGCGATCGCGACCCGGGGCTTGGGCATGTCGGCCAGCGCGCACAGCCGGTCGACGGCGCCGTGCAGCGCGGGCGCCTCCTCCGGGGTGACCTCGCGCGCCCCCATGCTGAAGGCAGCGATCCGGTCGCTGAACCAGAACTGCGCGACGAACAGCCCGCCCGCGATCAGCAGGACCACCACCCACGCGCCCTTGAGCAGCACCACCAGCACGCCGACGACGACCACGTACAGCAGTCCGATGAAGAACATCGTCGTGACCATGCGTGAGGTCAGCCCGCGGTCCGGGGCGAATCGGGTCTGTGCCATGGCTCCTCCACACGCCGCACTTCGCGCAGTGTGCCGACCCGCTCGCGCGCCGTCTCGGGCGCCGCGCGCCGCGTACCTCACACTGCGCCGCTGTCCCGATTCTCCCTCTTCACAGCTATATGCGGGGTAAAGCTCGGGCCAGGAGACCACCGGGCGCGTCGGACGGCCCGCCCCGTAGGGCCGGCCGTCCCCGGGGAAACCCGTCTAGCGGGCCGCGCCCAGCTGCGCCGGCGCCTCCGTGACGATGCGCTCGAAGACCGCGGGGTCGGCCTCGAAGAGCGAATCGGCGATCGGCCAGTGGAGGACCAGCTCGTCGATGCCCAGCTCGGCATGGCGGCCGGCGAAGTCGACGAAGGCGTCCACGGAGTCCAGCGGGCGGTCCGGGGTGAAGCCCGTCAGCATGATCTTCTGCAGCTCGGCGGCGTCCCGGCCCTGGTCGGCGCAGGCCTTCCCCAGCCGTTCGACCTGCCCGCGGATCGCCTCGCGCGACTCGTCGGGCGTCCCGCCCGCGTTGACGACCTTGGGATCGCCGGTCGTCACCCAGGCCTGGCCGTACCGGGCGGCCAGCTTCAGCCCGCGCGGCCCGGTGGCCGCCACCGCGAACGGCAGCCGGGGCCGCTGCACACAGCCGGGGATGTTGCGCACCTCGTGCGCGGAGTAGTGCTCGCCCCGGTAGGAGACGACGTCCTGGCTCAGCATCCGGTCCAGCAGACCGACGAACTCGGCGAAGCGGTCGGCCCGTTCCCGCGGCTCCCAGGGCTCCTGGCCCAGCGCGGTGGCGTCGAAGCCGTTGCCGCCGGCGCCGATGCCAAGGGTGATCCGGCCGTCGCTGATGTCGTCGAGGGAGATCAGTTCCTTGGCGAGCGTGACCGGGTGCCGGAAGTTCGGCGAGGTGACGAGGGTGCCCAGGCGCAGCCGGGAGGTGGCCGCCGCGGCCGCGGTCAGCGTCGGCAGGGCGCCGAACCAGGTCTGGTCGCGGAAGCTGCGCCACGAGAGGTGGTCGTAGGTGTACGCGGCGTGGAAGCCCAGTTCCTCGGCGCGCTGCCACACCTCCCGTCCAGCCTGGGACCAGCGGCGGACGGGGAGTATCACGGTGCTCAGTCGCATACCCACGAGCGTACGGCCGCCCGGAAGGTGCTCCTCGATCCGCCTCGGCGGCCGCCACCCCGTCCGCCGCGGGGCTCATCCGCGCGACCCACCGCCCGCCTGTGCACGGCGGTACGGGAAGATGGCCCCGTGACTGATGCCTCCGCCACGCCATCCCGGGGCCCCGCTACGGCCGTTGCGCCCCGGCTGATCGCCACCGACCTCGACGGCACCCTGCTGCACGACGACAAGACGGTCTCCGACCGGACGATCGCCGCGCTCGCCGCCGCCGAGCGGGCCGGCATCGAGGTGTTCTTCGTCACCGGCCGGCCGGCCCGCTGGATGGGCGTGGTCAGCGACCATGTGCACGGCCACGGCCTGGCGATCTGCGCGAACGGCGCGGCCGTCGTCGATCTGCACCGCGGCGGCCGGATCGTCGAGGTCAGCGCCCTGGAGCGGACCGCCGCGCTGTCCGTGGTGGACGCGCTGCGCGACGCCGCCCCCGGTACCTCGTTCGCGGTCGAACGCACCGGCGGCATCCACTACGAGCCGCACTACCCGCCCCTGCTGCTGGACCCGGCCGCGGTCGTCGCGCCGGCCGAGAAGCTGCTCGCCGAGGACTTCGTCACCTCTCCGGTCCCCGACGCGCCGTCGCAGGACGCCCCGGCGGGTGCGGCCGACGGCCCCGCCTTCCCGGACCAGCCGGTGATCAAGCTGCTCGCCCACCACCCCGAGCTGGACCCCGACGCCTTCCTCACCCTGGCCCGTACGGTCGCCGGCGGCCTCGCCTCCTTCACCCGGTCCAGCCCCACCGCCCTCCTGGAGATCAGCGGGCCCGGGGTCAGCAAGGCGGGCACCCTCGCCCACTGCTGTGCGGAGCGCGGCATCGCCCCGGAGGAGGTCGTCGCCTTCGGGGACATGCCGAACGACATAGAGATGCTGACCTGGGCGGGCACCTCGTACGCCATGGCCAACGCCCACCCGGACGTGCTGGCCGCCACGACGCGCCACACCGCTTCCAACAACGACGACGGTGTCGCCATCGTCATCGAGCGGATCCTGGCGGAGGGCCGCCGGCAGCGCTGAGCGCGCCCCGGCGCCCCCTCACAGCGGCGCCTCCCACCACACCGTCGTCCCCGTCCCGGCCTCGCCCAGCCCCGGTCCGTAGGTGCTGCGGCCGCCCAGCGACTCCGCGCGCTTGGCGAGGTTGCGCAGACCGCTGCGGCGGCCGCCGTCCGGGATGCCGATGCCGTCGTCGGCGACCGTGAGCCGGACCCCGTCGGTGCCGTCCGGCAGGCTGATCGTGGCGTCGACGATTACCTCGATCCGGGACGCCTGGGCGTGCCGGAAGGCGTTCGACAGCGCCTCGCGCAGTGCGGCGATCAGGTTCTTGCCGGTCAGCTCGCCGACCCGGGAGTCGACCGCGCCGACGAAGGCGGCGGAGGGCTGGAAGCCCAGCGGCACGGCGGCGGTGCCGACCTCCCGCAGCACCCTCGTGCGCAGCCCGGACGGCGCCTCGGCCGGGCCCTGCTGGAGGGCGAAGATCGCGGTGCGGATCTCCTGGATGGTCACGTCCAGCTCGTCGACGGCCTTGCCGACGCCCTGGGCCACCTCCGGCACGATCGTCCGGCGCTGCGCGCTCTCCAGGATCATGCCCGTCGCGAACAGCCGTTGGATGACGAGATCGTGCAGGTCACGGGCGATCCGGTCGCGGTCCTCGTAGACCGCCAGCCGCTCCCGGTCGCGCTGCGCGTCGGCCAGCACCAGCGCCAGCGCGGCCTGCGCCGCGAACTGGGTGGCCAGCGTCCGCTCGGCGTCGGTGAACGGGCGGGCACCGCGGCTGCGCGGGGTCGTGAGGGTGCCGAGCACCCGTCCGCCGCTCTTGAGCGGCAGCATCATGCTGGGGCCGAAGCGCTGCGCGATGTCCGTGACCATGCGCGGGTCGCTGGCCGAGTCCTCCACGAACACCGGCTCCCCGCGCAGGAGTTGCTCGACCACCGGGCTGTCGCTGGGGATGTGCGTGCCCATGATCCCGATGGGGTCGTCCGCGGACACCGCGACGATCTCCAGTCCGCCCTCGTCATCGGGCAGCAGCACGATCCCGGCCGCCGAGTCCGCCAGCTTCCGGGCCTGCTCGGCGACCACCGCGAGCGCGTCGTCGACATCGCTGCCGGCCAGGAGTTCGGTGGTCACGGCCACGGAACCGTCGATCCACCGCTCCCGCTGCCGGGTCGCCGAATGCAGCCGGGTGTTGCCGATCGCGATGCCCGCCTCGGTGGCCAGCACCCGCACCATGTGCAGGTCCTCCTCGCTGAACTCCGCGCCGCCGCGCTTCTCCGTCAGATACAGATTGCCGAAGATCTCGCCCTGCACCCGGATCGGCACCCCCAGGAACGTCCGCATCGGCGGGTGCCCGGGCGGGAAGCCGGCCGAGCGGGCATCCCCGGTGAGGTCGCCGAGGCGCAGCGGCTTGGGGTCGTGGATGAGCGCGCCGAGCAGGCCCTTGTGGCCGTCGGGCAGCGCGCCGATCTGCTCGTGCTGCCGGGGGGTCACGCCGTGCGTCACGAAGTCCGAGAGCCCGGCGCCGGTCTCGTCGATGATCCCGATCGCGGCGTAGCGGGCGTCGGCGATCTCGGCGGCGGTCTCCACGATCCGGTCGAGGGTGACGCGCAGGTCGAGGCCCGCGCCGACGGTCCGCATCGCCTCCAGCAGCTGGGGCACCCGGGCGGTCAGCTCGGGCGATAGGCCCCGCAGGCTGCGGGTGGCCTCGGTGGCGGCGTCCATGGGGTCGGGGGCCGGGCCCGCGCCACCGCTCCCGGCGTCCTCCGGGTCCGGGGGTGGTGGTTCCGCAGTGGCTGCCATGCCATGAGCCTAATAACGGCTCTTTTCCGAGGAAAGTCCGCGTATGGGAGGAACTCCGCGGACCGTGCCCCCGGGCCGGTCCCTAGGCCACCGGCTGGGCCGTGCCGAAGGCCGCCTCCACGGCCTGTTCGCGCTCCCGCATGCGGCGGTAGGGGCCGTCGGCCGCGGCCAGCGCGGCCGGGCTCCCGCTCTGCACGATCCGGCCGCGGTCCAGCACCAGCACCTCGTCGACCGCGTCGAGACCGGTGAGACGGTGGGTGATCAGAACCGTCGTACGGCCCTCGGTCGCGGCCAGCAGATCGGCGGTCAGCGCGTCGGCGGTGGCCAGGTCGAGGTGCTCGGCGGGCTCGTCCAGGACGAGCACCGGGAAGTCCGCGAGCAGCGCACGGGCCAGCGCCAGCCGCTGCCGCTGGCCGCCGGACAGCCGGGCGCCGTGCTCACCGACCATGGTGTCCAGGCCGTCGGGCAGCCCGCGCACCCAGTCCGCGAGCCTCGCCCGGCCGAGCACGTCCCACAGGTCCTGGTCGGCGCCGTCCGGCACCGGCCGGTCCCGGCGGGCGAGCCGGAGGTTCTCCCGCAGCGAGCTGTCGAAGAGGTGCGCGTCCTGGGCGCACAGCCCCACCAGCCGCCGGACCGCGTCACCGGCCAGCTCCCGGGCCGCGGTGCCGGCCAGCGTGTACGTCCCCGACTCCTGGTCCAGGAAGCGCAGCAGCACCTGCGCCAGCGTGGTCTTGCCGGAACCGGACGTGCCGACGACGGCGAGCCGGTGCCCGGGCCGCAGGGTGAAGCCGACCCCGTCCAGAGCCGGCCGGTCCTGCCCCGGGTGGCGCGCGGTCAGCCCCCGCACCACCAGCGGGAACGGCGTCGCGGGGGCGTCGGCCGGTTCGGCCGGCTCGCGCACCGGCTCCGGGGCGTCCAGCACCTCGAAGACCCGCTCGGCGGCGTGCCGGGTGCGCCGGCGGTACTGCACCGCGAGCGGCAGCCCGGTGACCGCCTCGAACGCGGCGAGCGGGGTGAGCACGACGACCGCCAGCGCCACCCCCTCCAGCCGGCCGGCGTGCACGGCCTGGACCCCGGCGACCGCCGCCGCGGCCGTGGTCAGCCCGCACAGCAGCGCCGACAGCCCGGCACCGGTGCCGGCCACGGCGGCCGAGCGGGCGGCGAGCGCGGTCAGGTCCCGGTCCGCGCGCCGCACCGCCTCCGTACGGGCGGTGAGCGCGCCGGCCACCGTCAGCTCGGCGGTGCCGGTGAGCACCTCGACGACCCGGGTGGACAGCCGTCCGCGGGCCGGCGCCAGCTGACGCTCCGCCCGCCGGGCCAGCGCGCCCGAGAGCAGCGGCACCCCGACGCCGGCGAGCAGCAGCCCGGCAGCGAGGATCGCACCGGCCTGCGGCAGCAGCCAGCCGGTGAAGCCGACCGCGCCCGCGCCGACCAGCACCGCCGCGCCGACCGGCAGCAGCCAGCGCAGGAAGTAGTCCTGCACCGCGTCGACATCGGCCACCAGCCGCGACAGCAGGTCGCCGCGCCGGCGGCCCGCGAGCCCGGCCGGCGCCAGCCGCTCCAGCCGCTGGAAGACGGCCACGCGTACGTCGGCGAGCATCCGGAACACCGCGTCATGGGCGACCAGCCGCTCGGCGTACCGGAAGACCGCCCGCCCGATGCCGAACGCCCGGGTCGCGGTCACCGCCACCATCAGATACAGCACCGGCGGCTGCTGCGCGGCACGCGAGATCAGCCAGCCGGAGGTCGCCATCAGGCCCACCGCGCAGCCCAGCGCGAGGCTCCCCAGCAGCAGTGCCAGGCCCAGCCGTGCCCGGCGGGCGCGGGCCGTCCCGCGCAGCCGGGCGAGCGCCGCACCGCGGGTGGGACCCGCCGTCTCCGCCGCCGGGGCGCCGGGGGCTTCCGCGTCCCGCGGAGCGGGGACCACCGCCGCGGCCTCCGGGCGCGCCCCGGCACCGGTGTGCGGCCGCGCCTCGCCCGCGCCGTCCGGCTCCGTCCCCGCCGGATCCGGCAGGCGCACCACCCGGTCCGCCACCGCCAGCAGCGCCGGCCGGTGGACGACGAGCAGGACCGTACGGCCGGCCGCGAGCCGGCGGACCGCGGCCACGACCGCCTCCTCGGTGGCGCCGTCCAGGTTCGCGGTGGGCTCGTCCAGCAGCAGGATCGGGCGGTCGGCGAGGAAGGCGCGGGCGAGTGCGAGGCGCTGGCGCTGCCCGGCGGAGAGCCCGGCACCGGACTCGCCGAGCCGGCTGGCCATCCCGTCCGGAAGGGCGTCGACGAAGTCCAGCGCACCCGCGTCGGCCAGGGCGGCGCGCACCGCGGCCTCGTCCGCGTCCGGTCGCGCCAGCCGTACGTTCTCGGCGATGCTGCCGGCGAACAGGTGCGGCTGCTGCGGCACCCAGGCGATCCGCTGCCGCCAGCTCTCGGGTTCCAGGGAGGCGATGTCCCGCCCGTCGACGAGGGCCCGGCCCGCGGCCGGCGCGGTGAAGCCCAGCAGCACGCTCAGCAGCGTCGACTTGCCGGCGCCGGAGGGCCCCACCAGTGCGACGGTCTCCCCGGGCCGGACCTCGAACGAGGTGGCGGGGAGCGAGTCGGCGGTGCGCCCGGGGTGGCGGACGACCAGGTTCTCGACGGCCAGCGCGGTGCCCGCGGGCGCGGGCGCGGTGCCGGCGGCCGGCAGCGGTGTCTCCAGTACCGCGAAGACCTCCTCCGCGGCCGCCAGCCCCTCGGCCGCGGCGTGGTACTGCGCGCCGACCTGCCGCAGCGGCAGATAGGCCTCGGGCGCCAGCACCAGCACCATCAGGCCGGTGTAGAGGTCGAGTTCGCCCTTCACCAGGCGCATCCCGATGCCGACCGCGACCAGCGCGACGGAGATCGTGGCGAGGAGTTCCAGGGCGAAGGAGGAGAGGAAGGCGATCCGCAGGGTGCGCAGCGTGGCCCGGCGGTAGGTGCCGGTGATCTCCCGGATGGAGGCGGCCTGGGCCTTGGCCCGGCCGAAGACCTTGAGGGTGGGCAGCCCCTCCACGACGTCCAGGAAGTGGCCCGACAGCCGGGCGAGCAGCCGCCACTGACGGTCCATCCGCGACTGGGTGGCCCAGCCGATCAGGACCATGAACAGCGGGATCAGCGGCAGGGTGAGCACGATGGTGAGGGCCGAGATCCAGTCGCCGGTGACGATCCGGGCGAGCACCGCGACCGGGACCACGACGGCCAGCCCCAGCTGCGGCAGATAGCGCGCGAAGTAGTCGTCCAGGGCGTCGATCCCGCGGGTGGCGAGGGTGGTGAGTTCACCGGTGCGCCACTCCGCCTCGACCGGCGCTCCCTCGGACGTGGCCGGGCGCCGGGCGGGCCCGAGCTTCGCCGCCCGCTCGATCAGCCGCATCCGCAGCTCGGACTTGACGGCCGCACCGGCGCGGTGGGCGGCCAGCTCGGTGAGCCAGGAGACCAGCCCGCGGCCGACGGAGACGGCGGCGAGCAGGACCAGTGGTGTGGTCAGGCCGCCGGGACCGAGGCCGTGCTGGAAGGCGCCGACCACGATCTCGGCGATCAGCATCGCCTGGCCGACGACCAGGCCCGCTCCGGCGAGCCCGAGCACCACCACCGCGACCAGGAAGCCGCGGGTGGCGCGGGCATAACGGAGCAGGCGCGGGTCGACGGGTTTCACGTGAAACATTCCCTCCTGCCGAGGCCGCCCCGAGGGGCGGCCGACCGGCTAGTGGGCATCGGCGGCGAGGTGCTGGGTGCCGATGCGCTTGCGGAAGACCCAGTACGTCCACCCCTGGTAGAGCATCACGAGGGGCGCGGCGAACCCGGCGCCCCAGGTCATGATCTTCAGGGTGTACGGGCTGGACGAGGCATTGCCGACCGTCAGGCTCCAGCTCTCGTTCAGCGTGGAGGGCATGACGTTCGGGAAGAGCGTCAGGAACAGCATCGCGACGGCGGCCACGATCGTGACGCCGGAGAACACGAAGGCCCAGCCCTCGCGCCCCAGCCTGGTGGCCGCCAGCGCCGCGACCAGCGCGGCCACCGCGACCACCAGGACGACCAGGCTGGCGCCGTCGCCCTTGTCGGCCTGCGTCCAGCCCAGGAAGCCGGTCACCAGCACCGCGGCGATCAGCCCGACGGCGGTCGCCGTCCGGCGCGCCCGCTCCCGGATGTCGCCGACGGTCTTGAGCGAGGCGAACACCGCACCGTGGAAGGTGAACAGCACCAGCGTGACCAGCCCGCCGAGCAGCGCGTAGGGGTGGAAGAGGTCCAGCAGGCCGCCCACGTACTCCTTGTGGGCATTGATCTTCACGCCGTGCACGATGTTGCCGAAGATGACGCCCCACAGCACCGCGGGCAGCAGCGAGGTCCAGAAGATCGTGTGCTCCCAGTTGCGCTGCCAGCGCTCCTCGGGCCGCTTGACGCGGTACTCGAAGGCGACACCGCGCAGGATCAGGCAGACCAGAATCAGCAGCACCGGCAGGTAGAACCCGGAGAAGAGGGTGGCGTACCAGTCGGGGAAGGCCGCGAAGGTGCCTCCGGCCGCACTGAGCAGCCAGACCTCGTTGCCGTCCCAGACCGGCCCGATGGTGTTGATCAGTACGCGCCGCTCGCGCCGGTCGCGGGCGAGGAGCTTGGTGAGGACGCCGATCCCGAAGTCGAACCCTTCGAGGAAGAAGTACCCGACCCAGAGGAAGGCGATGAGGACGAACCAGACGTCGTGGAGTTGCACGGTCGCCTCCTAGTACGAGAAGGCCATCGGCCGGTCGGCGTCCGCACTGTCGCCGCCGATCCTGGTGGGCGGATTGAGGTCGTCGTCGGAGAGCTCCTGCGGGCCGGCCTTGATGTACTTCACCAGCAGCTTGACCTCGACCACGGCGAGGATCGCGTACAGCGTGGTGAAGACGATCATCGAGGTGAGCACCTCGGCCTGCGAGACGCCGGGGGACACCGCGTCGGAGGTGCGCAGCACGCCGTAGACGACCCAGGGCTGGCGGCCCATCTCGGTGAAGATCCAGCCCCACGAGTTGGCGATCAGCGGGAAGCCGAGGGTGACGAAGGCGAGCGACCAGTACGCCTTGCTCAGCCGGGCGCCGAGCACCTTGTTCTTGGTGAGTGCGAGACGGGGTGGCTCCTCGTCCCCCGTCCGCAGCCCCGGCGAGAGCCAGAACTTCTTCCGGGTGAGCCAGAGGCCGGCGAGCCCGATGGCGAACGACGACATCCCGAAGCCGATCATCCAGCGGAAGCCCCAGTAGGCGACCGGGATGTTGGGCCGGTAGTCGCCGGGCCCGAACTTCTGCTGCTCGGACTTGTTGACGTCGTTGATGCCGGGGACCGGCGAGGAGAAGTCGCTGTGCGCCAGGAAGGAGAGCAGGCCGGGGATCTCGATGGCCACGTCGTTGTGGCCCTTCTCGACATCGCCGTAGGCGAAGACCGAGAACGGCGCCGGCTCCTCCTTGTCCCACAGCGCCTCCGCGGCGGCCATCTTCATCGGCTGCTGCCGGAACATGACCTTGCCGAGCGAGTCCCCGCTGATCGCGGTCAGCACGCCGGCGATCACGAGGGTGACCAGCCCGAGCCGCAGCGAGGTGCGCATGACCTTGATGTGCTTCTTGCGCATCAGATGGAAGGCCGCGATGCCGACCATGAAGGCGCCACCGGTCAAGAAGGCCGCGGTCAGCGTGTGGAAGGCCACGACCATGGTGGTGTCCTGGGTCAGCACCTTCCAGAAGTCGGTCAGCTCGGCGCGTCCGGTGCCGGCGTTGTACTTGTAGCCGACCGGGTGCTGCATCCAGGAGTTCGCCGCCAGGATGAAGTACGCCGACAGGATCGTGCCGATCGAGACCATCCACATGCAGAAGCAGTGGATCTTCTTGGGCAGCTTGTCCCAGCCGAAGATCCACAGACCGATGAAGGTGGACTCGAAGAAGAAGGCGATCAGCGCCTCGAAGGCCAGCGGGGCACCGAAGACGTCACCGACGAACCGCGAGTAGTCGGACCAGTTCATCCCGAACTGGAACTCCTGGACGATGCCGGTGACGACGCCCATCGCGATGTTGATCAGAAACAGCTTGCCCCAGAACTTGGTGGCCTTGAGGTACTTCTGCTTCGCCGTGCGCACCCATGCGGTCTCGAGTCCGGCCACCAGGGCGGCGAGGGAGATCGTCAAGGGGACGAACAGGAAGTGGTAGACGGTCGTGATGCCGAATTGCCATCGCGCCAGTGTCTCTGGCGCCAACGCCAGCTCCACGTCGCTTCCTCCTTACGTCACCGTTGCACTGCGCCATTGCCCCTTTTGCACCACATAAAGCGGCACATACCCGGGCGCGCTTGTGAACGCGTTCACATTCACAAATGATTATCCCCCACCGTCTTTCAGCCATTCCTCTGGGGGGTGCGTGACCGCGGTCACGCTCGAATCCATGGCGCGGGCGCGAAAACGCCGAGGCCGCGGGTCACGGGGACCCACGGCCTCGGCGGCGGTCGTACGACGGCTTACAGCGCCTTGCGGAAGCCCTCCGCGGCCTCCAGGAACAGATCCATCGCCGGGCTCTCCCCGATCGTCACCCGCACGCCCTCGCCGGGGAACGGCCGGACCACGACACCGGCCCGCTCACAGGCCGCCGCGAAGTCGGCGGTGCGGTCGCCCAGCCGCAGCCAGACGAAATTGGCCTGCGTCTCGGGGACCGTCCAGCCCTGCCCGAGCAGCCCCTCGACCACCCGCGTCCGCTCGGCCACCAGGGCGTCGACCCGCTCCAGCAGCGCCGCCTCGCTGCGCAGCGAGGCCACCGCCGCCTCCTGCGCGAGCTGGCTCACGCCGAACGGCACCGCCGTCTTGCGCAGCGCGGCGGCCACCGGCTCGTGCGCCACCGCGAAGCCGACCCGCAGCCCCGCCAGGCCGTACGCCTTGGAGAAGGTGCGCAGCACACACACGTTGGGGCGGTCCCGGTAGAGGTCGAGGCCGTCCGGCACCTCGGCGTCGCGCACGAATTCGCAGTAGGCCTCGTCCAGCACCACCAGCACATCGCTCGGCACCCGGTCCAGGAAGGACTCCAGCTCCGCGCGGCGCACGACGGTGCCGGTGGGGTTGTTGGGGTTGCAGACGAAGATCAGCCGGGTCCGCTCGGTGATCGCCGCGAGCATGGCCTCCAGGTCGTGCACCTCGTCGGAGTCCAGCGGGACCTGCACCGGGGTGGCACCGGAGACCTGGGTGACGATCGGGTACGCCTCGAACGAGCGCCAGGCGTAGATCACTTCATCGCCGGGTCCGGCCGTCGCCTGGACCAGCTGCTGGGCCACGCCCACCGAACCGGTGCCGGTCGCCAGGTGCTCCACCGGCACCGAGAACCGCTCGGACAGCTCCGCCATCAGGCCCGTGCAGGCCATGTCCGGGTAGCGGTTGAAGGCCCCGGCGGCGGTCACCGCCTGCTCCAGGACCCCGGGCAGCGGCGGATAGGGGTTCTCGTTGGAGGACAGCTTGTAGGTGACGGGGCCACCGGCAGCCGCCGGCCGGCCCGGCTTGTACGTGGGGATGCCGTCCAGCGCCGTACGCAGCTTCGGGGTCTTCTCGCTCACCGCAGGTCCTCCTCAACCGTCCCGCTCGTCTCCAATACTGCACACCTTATGAGGATTAACCCGTTCGGCGGCAGCCCCGGACCGTCTCGCGCACCCCGGCATCCCCGCCCGGCCGGCCCGCGCGACCCCACCGAAGGGCGCTGCCCGATCCCGCGCGCGCCGGTGGCTCGCGCCGTGGCGCGCGTCCCCCGTCAAGGTGACTTGAGGCCACTTCGGGGCCTGAACCGACGGGCAGGTAAAGCTGCCGAATCTCCCCCGGAATCATCCCTTCCCCACCCAACTACCTGGGAATCAAGGTGACTTGGCGGATCTTCACCATGCAGAAACGTGTCTTTCCGAAGCCGTCACCCAAGCCCCGTGAAGGGCTCTCACGAGCCCTACTATCGGCTCGCCATGACAGCAGCAGGGAAGCACCAGGTGAGCCGGTCAACCGGTCGCCGGCTGGGGCGGGCGGGCATCCGGGACGTGGCCGCCGCAGCCGGTGTGTCGATCACGACTGTCTCCGACGCGCTCAACGGCAAGGGCCGGCTTCCGGATGCCACCCGTAGCCATGTCCGCGAGGTGGCCGACCGGCTGGGCTACCGCCCGTCCGCAGCCGCCCGCACCCTCCGTACCGGCAAGTCGGGCCTCCTCGGCCTGACCGTGACCACGTACGGGGATGAACCTTTCACCTTCACCGAATTCGCCTACTTCGCGGAGATGGCCAGAGCCGCCACCTCCGCGGCCCTGGCCCGCGGCTACGCGCTGGTCATCCTCCCCGCGACCTCCCGCCACGACGTGTGGTCCAACGTCGCCCTGGACGGCACCGTCGTCATCGACCCCGCCGACGGCGACCCCGTCGTCACCGAGCTGGTCCGGCACGGCATCCCGGTCGTCTCCGACGGCCGGCCCGGCGGCGCGCTGCCGGTCACCGGCTGGGTCGACAACGATCACGAGGCGGCCGTCCTCGGCCTGCTCGACCATCTCGCCGACGCCGGCGCCCGCCGTATCGGGCTGCTCACCGGCAACACCACCGACACCTACACCCGGCTGTCGACCACCGCCTATCTGCACTGGTGCGAGCGGGTCGGCCAGGACCCGGTGTACGAGTCCTACCCGGCGCACGACCCGTGCGCGGGCGCGGTCGCCGCCGACCGGCTGCTGGCCCGCCCGGACCGCCCGGACGCGGTCTACGGGCTCTTCGACCCCAACGGCACGGACCTGCTCGCCGCCGCCCGCCGCTACGGGCTGCGGGTCCCGGAGGACCTGCTGCTGGTGTGCTGCAGCGAGTCCACCCTCTACGCCGCCACCGAGCCGCCCGTCACCACACTGTCCCTCAAGCCGCGCCGCATCGGCACCGCCGTCGTCCAGATCCTCATCGACGCCATCGAGGGGCTCGACACCGGCCGGCCCATCGAACAGGTCATACCGACCGACCTGATCGTCCGGGCCTCGTCCCAGCGGCGCTCGCCCAGAACGACCGTCAGTCCACCACGAGGACCCACCGGCGATTGATCTTGCTCGCACATACGGAGGACCGCACGCTCACTTCAGCAGGGAAAAAACCGGGTGATCCCGGGCGAAATCAGCCGCGAATGCCGGGCTCCGGAGGATTGACCACCCCCGGGTGCGTCACAACCCGCTACCGGCATTCCTATGATGGGCGCACGACACCGCGGACCGCCGTCGACCAGGCAAAGGTCCGAGAGGTGCACGGCGGCGCGACGGTGGAGGGGTCGATGACTCAGGGGGCCAGTCAGGGACCCATGGTGTGGACCATGGCGGGAGAAGCTCCGGCGTCCGTACCGCCGCCCGGAGTGCCCTCCGGCATGACCGCCGGGTCCCCCGTGCCGCCCGCCGGCCCACCGGTCCCGCTGCCCGCCGGCGCCCCGGCCGCACCGCCCGTCGCACCCCCCGTGGTGCCGCCCGCCGCACCGCCGGCCGACCTGCCCGAGGAGTACACGCCGACCGCGCGCGACCTCCCGGTCATCGAGCCCGGCCGCACCGACACCCTGATCGACCGGCCGGCCGTCGTCCCCGTCCCGGAACCGGCCCCGGACCCCGACGCGCCCGACGGCATGGGCCCGTTGTACGTCGTCGGCGATGTGCACGGCTACTACGACGAGCTGCGCGAGGCACTGGCCGCCGAGGGCCTGATCGACGCCGACGGCAGCTGGGCGGCCGGCAACGCCCGGCTCTGGTTCCTCGGCGACTTCACCGACCGCGGCCCGGACGGCATCGGCGTCATCGACCTCGTCATGCAGCTCTCCGCCGAGGCCGCGGCCGCCGGCGGCTACTGCAAGGCCCTGATGGGCAATCACGAACTGCTGCTGCTGGGCGCCAAGCGGTTCGGCGACACCCCCGTGCAGTCCGGTGCCGGCACCGCGTCCTTCCAGGCCGCCTGGCTCCTCAACGGCGGCCAGAAGACCGACATGGACCGCCTGGAGGACCATCACCTCCAGTGGATGGCCCGGCTGGACGCCGTGATGGAGGAGGACGGGCATCTGCTCGTGCACTCCGACACCACCGCCTACCTCGATTACGGCGACTCCATCGAGGCCGTCAACGACACCGTGCACGAGGTGCTGACGCGCAGCGAGGCGGACGAAGTCTGGGACCTGTTCCGGAAGTTCACCAAGCGCTTCGCCTTCCGCGACGAGTCCGGCTCCGAGGCCGTGCGCGAACTCCTCGACGCCTACGGCGGCGACCGCGTCGTCCACGGCCACAGCCCGATCCCGTATCTGCTGGGGGAGGTCGGCGCGGAGGACGGCGAGAGCGAGAGCGTCGCGGTCGAGGGTCCGCATGTCTACGCCGATGGCCTGGCCATCGCGATGGACGGCGGCATCACGATGGCCGGGAAACTACTGGTGGTTCAACTTCCGCTGGCCGGCTGACCGTTATCGGTTCGGCAAGGGCCTCTGCCGGGAGCCGGGGCCCGGGAGGGAAACGGGTCTCGGCGGGGGCGCGAACCGGTCGCGGCATTACTCAAATTCCGCAAACTCTCTGTCACGGCGCGCCGGAGTAGCTCTACCATCGGACTATCCGTAGCAGGCTCTCCTCCGTTTCTGCCCACTACCCGGCCCACGCCGGCCGTACGGCCCTACGGAGCATCGGGGGATCCATATGAACAGCGCTCCGCACCTGCTGAACGAGGACCGCGCGGAATTCGCGCGCATCCTCGATGAGGCGCTGCGAACCGCCGACTACCGCCCGGACGACCTCACCCGTGGCGCGGGAGCGCAGCTCAGCGCCGAGCAGTTGCGCGCGATGGCGCTCAGCGCCACCAGCGCCATCGCCGCCTGTGCCACGGCCGAATATCAGCGCTATGTGCGGCTGCGCGCCGAGGTGCGCGCGCCGGCGCGCGCACCGTCCCCGTCCGGTCCGGTCCGCGAGGAGCCGGCCGGGGACGCCGACGAGGGTGCGGATCCGGCCACCCTGGACGAAGCAGAGGCCACCGGCGCCGGGCTGACCGCCATGATCGCCGTGCTCGCCCCCGTCCTCGCCGGCATCGCCGCCGTCCTCTTCCTCCTCATCGGCTATGTGCTGAGCGCCATCGGCCCCGACAAGTCCCTGGCCCGGCCGCTGATCAACGTCGGCTGGATCTTCGCGGCGCTGACCGCGGCGGGCACCCTCGTCGCGATGGGCGGTCTGCTCCTGACGGCGCTGCGCAACGGGCCGTCCGCCCAGGCGGCCAGAGCCGAGGACCTGGGCGAGGAGCTGCACCTGGCCCACGAGGCCTGGCGCGGCGCCCTCCTGGAGCGCGGCCTGCTGCCGTTTCTCCGCGAGGCCCTCGCCGACCGCGCGGCCCGGCCGGACGACGCACCCGCCCGCTCCGTCCCGCGCCGCACCGCCTCGCCGGAGAGCCGCATCCCGACCCTCGGCTACACCCGCCCGGAGTTCTCCAGCCCCGACAGCCCGTCCGCCGGCTCCCGTCCGCGCTACTCCAGCCCGGACTTCACCAGCCCGGACCACGGCGGGCCGGACCACCCGCCGGAGTAGGGCACGGCCGCGCACGGGACCGAAGCGCTGTCCTGGCCGGAGCAAGACGGCTCCCACCAGGACAGCGCGAAGGACGGGCCCGGTCAGTCGGCCAGCGGCAGATACACCCGGTTCCCGGCGGCGGCAAACTCCCTGGACTTCTCCAGCATTCCCGCCTCGACCTCCTCGGGCGTCGCGTCCGGCTCCCCGCCGAACTGCTCGGTGATGCTGCGGCTGATCTTCATCGAGCAGAACTTCGGCCCGCACATGGAGCAGAAGTGCGCCGTCTTCGCCGGCTCCGCGGGCAGCGTCGCGTCGTGGAAGGCGCGGGCCGTGTCCGGGTCGAGAGCCAGGTTGAACTGGTCCTCCCAGCGGAACTCGAAGCGGGCGTCGGAGAGCGCGTCGTCCCATTCCTGGGCGCCCGGGTGGCCCTTGGCGAGGTCCGCCGCATGGGCCGCGATCTTGTACGTGATCACGCCGGTCTTGACGTCGTCACGGTCCGGCAGGCCCAGGTGCTCCTTGGGCGTGACATAGCAGAGCATCGCGGTGCCCCACCAGGCGATCATCGCCGCGCCGATGCCGGAGGTGATGTGGTCGTAGGCGGGCGCGATATCGGTGGTCAGCGGGCCGAGCGTGTAGAACGGGGCCTCTTCGCAGATCTCCTGCTGGAGGTCGATGTTCTCCTTGATCTTGTGCATCGGGACGTGCCCGGGGCCCTCGATCATGGTCTGCACGCCGTGCCGCTTGGCGACGGTGTTCAGCTCGCCGAGCGTCCGCAGCTCCGAGAACTGCGCCTCGTCGTTGGCGTCCGCGATGGAGCCGGGGCGCAGGCCGTCACCGAGCGAGTAGGTGACGTCGTAGGAGGCGAGGATCTCGCAGAGCTCCTCGAAGTGCGTGTAGAGGAACGACTCCTCGTGGTGCGCCAGGCACCAGGCCGCCATGATCGAGCCGCCGCGGGAGACGATGCCGGTCTTGCGGCGGGCCGTGAGCGGGACGTACCGGAGCAGCACACCGGCGTGCACCGTCATGTAGTCGACGCCCTGTTCGGCCTGCTCGATGACGGTGTCCTTGTAGATCTCCCAGGTCAGCTCTTCGGCCTTGCCGTCGACCTTCTCCAGCGCCTGGTAGAGGGGGACGGTGCCGATGGGGACGGGGGAGTTGCGCAGCACCCACTCGCGGGTGGTGTGGATGTTGCGGCCGGTGGACAGGTCCATGACCGTGTCGGCGCCCCAGCGGGTCGCCCAGGTCATCTTCTCCACCTCCTCCTCGATGGAGGACGTCACCGCCGAGTTGCCGATGTTGGCGTTCACCTTCACCAGGAAGTTCTTGCCGATGATCATCGGCTCGATCTCCGGGTGGTTGATGTTCGACGGCAGCACCGCGCGCCCGGCCGCGATCTCGTCGCGCACGAACTCGGGGGTGACCTTCTCGCGGACGGCGACGTACTCCATCTCCGCGGTGATCTCGCCGCGCCGCGCGTAGGCGAGCTGGGTGACCGCGGCGCCACCGCGGCCGCGGCGCGGCTGGCGGGGGCGGCCGGGGAAGACCGCGTCGAGGTTCTTGAGGCCGCCGCGCGGCGAGGTGTGCTTGAGGCCGTCGTCCTCCGGCCGCAGCGGGCGGCCCGCGTACTCCTCGGTGTCGCCGCGGCCGATGATCCAGTTCTCCCGCAGCGGTGCCAGGCCGCGGCGGACGTCGGTTTCGATATGGGGATCGGTGTACGGCCCTGACGTGTCGTAGAGCGTCACGTCCTTGCCGTTGGTGAGGTGCACCCGGCGCACCGGAACCCGAAGGTCCGGACGCGATCCGGAGACATAGCCCTTGTGCCAGCCGATCAGCGGCTCGTTGCCGTCGCCGGCACCGTTTTCGGGCGTGCGTGCATCCTGCAGAGTCATCAGACCCAACTCCCTACGCCGGCATTACCCGGTAACAGGTTCAGCGGTCGACGCAGCGGCTTCCACGGGTTCGTCGCCGGCGACGTGCCGGCGGTCCCGCGGAGTTCAGCGCCCTCTCAGCCCGGTGCTCCGAGCTCCCGCGATTGCAAAGGTGGCTCCACGGTAGCGGCCCCTCCGCCGTGGTGAACAGGGGGCCCGGAGTCTTGCAATGATCGGGCCGTGCCTCCTGTCGAGTCCCACCACCACTCCGCCCCGCACTCCCACAGCCATGGCCACGGCCCCGCCGCACCCGTCTCGCGGCATCTGCGCAAGGTCATCGCGGCGGTGCTGATCCCCTTCGCGGCCGCGGTGGCCGTCGGCCTGCTCGTGCTCTGGCCCGGCGGCGCACCGCCCCACAAACCGTCCGGCGTCGGCTTCGACCAGCCCACCGAGCGGGCCAGAGTGACCAAGGTGGCGGAGGTCAACTGCGCGGACGTGCACGCCGAGCAGCAGCCCCAGCCGCCGTCACCGGGCGGGCAGCCGCCGGCCGGGGGAGCGTCGGACAAGGGCAAGCCCTGCGAGCAGGCGACGATCAAGGTCACCACGGGGGAGAACGCCGGGCGCACCTTCAAGACGGTGGTGGCGCCGGACGCCCTGCGCCACTACACCGCCGGCCAGGACGTGGTGGTGGCGTACTCCCCCAAGGCGCCGAAGGAGTTGCAGTACTCGGTCAGCGATGTCGACCGCTCGCTCCCGATGTGGGTGCTGGCGGCGGTCTTCGCCCTCGCGGTGGTGCTCGTCGGCCGGCTGCGCGGCGTCCTCGCGCTGGTGGCCCTCGCGGCGAGCTTCGTGGTCCTGACGTTGTTCATCCTCCCGGCGATCCTCCAGGGCTCCGATCCGCTGGTGGTGGCGGTGGTCGGGGGCAGCGCGATCATGCTGATCGCGCTGTATCTGTGCCACGGGCTGACGGCGCGCACATCGGTGGCCGTCCTCGGCACCCTGGCGTCCCTGCTGCTGATCGGGCTGCTCGGGTCGGTGTTCATCAACTGGGCGCTGCTGACCGGTAATACGGATGACACCACCGGGCTGGTGCACGGCCTGTACCCGGACATCGAGATCCGCGGTCTGCTGCTCGCGGGGATCATCATCGGGTCGCTCGGGGTGCTCGACGATGTGACGGTGACGCAGACCGCCGCGGTCTGGGAGCTCAAGGAGGCGGATCCGTCGGCCGGCTGGCGCAAGCTGTACGGCGCGGCGATGCGGATCGGGCGGGACCACATCGCGTCCGTCGTCAACACGCTGGTGCTGGCCTACGCGGGCGCGGCGCTGCCGTTGCTTTTGCTGTTCTCGATCGCACAGAGCAGCGTGGGCACGGTCGCCACGAGCGAAGTGGTCGCGGAGGAGGTCGTCCGCACGCTGGTGGGCAGCATCGGTCTGGTCGCGGCGGTACCACTGACGACGCTGCTGGCGGCCCTGGTGGTCTCCGCGGACCGCAGGGAACGGGATGTTCCTCCGGGGGGCGACGGGGCGGGAGGGGGCGTCGGTACGGGCGTCGGTACGGGGGTCGCTACAGGGGCCGGTACGGGGGTCGGTACGGGGGTCGCGGGGGCGGGCGCTGCCGGGGGGCCGGTGTCCGCGACGGTCGGGCGGCAGCGGCGTCATGGGGGGCATGGTCGGCGCCGTAAGCGGTGAGGGGTGGGGGACGCGCGGTGGGGAGAGGGGCGTTGCGACGGGGCGCGAGGGGCGCGTTGCTACGCGGCGGGGCGGGGTGCAAGAGGCGCTGCGACGGGTGGGGCGGGCGCGAGGGGCGCGTTGCGGCGCGGCGGGGCGGAGTGCGAGGGGCGTGTTGGGGCACGGCGGGTGGGCGCGAGGGGCGCTGCGAGGGATGGGTGACGGGTGGGGCCCGGGGGCAGCCGACGGGGGGGGACGCGCGGCGGGCGTTGTGCGGGGCACCGAGGAGTCGGGCGCGACGGAGTGGGGCGCAGCCGCATTGCGGCGGGCAGGCGGGTACGCGGGATGGCCTGCGTACCCGCTGTGGCGTCGGCATGGACGGTCGGTGCGGGAGACGACTTCCGGTGTGGGACGGGACTTCCGATGCGCGCGGGACGGGGTCAGCCCGCCGGGGCCTCGGTGAGGATCCGGTCCAGCACGGCCTCCAGGGTGTCGCAGACCTCTTCCTTACCGAGCGGCACGAGCCGGTCCGTGCGGTCCAGGAAGGCCACCAGCGGCGCCGCGCTCACCCGGAACAGCGCGCGCTCCGAGCCGACTTGAAGGCTGATGAAGACATCGCTGAGGTGCTCGGGGGAGGCCGGCTCGATGCGCACATCACCCTCACCGGACGGCCGGCTGAGCCCGTCCAGCAGCAACTCCCGACCGAACGCCCAGGTCACAGGTGCATCGCCGGGCAGGTCGAAGGTGAGGCGGACGGCGTACGGATCGGCGCAGGCGAAGTCCAGCTCCACCGGAATCCGGAACGCGAGCTCATCCGAGACGACGAAGCTCATGATCACTTCTGCCTGAACTGTGTCGGTCATCAACCACTGCCCCGCACTTGATCGGAGATGGCCGGGAAACATCCCCCGTAGCCCTATTGGCGCCATCGTCTGCCAGGTCCCAGCAGATCACAAGGAGTGAGTTTTCAGATACTGATAGAGAAGGCGAGTGTCGTTAGTGTCGCCTCCGCCATTTTTCGTAGTCGGTCCGTAACGGACCGCAATCGATGCAGTTCGTCCGCAGGCAGAGAAATCGCCAGCGCCGCGGAAGCCGCCCCGACCTGAATGGGGATGGCTGCGCACACCGTGCCAAGGGCATATTCCTGGCGCTCATAAGCCACTTGACCGCGACGCACTGTATCCAAACGATGCAGCAAATCGTCCTCAGTTCGCACGGAAAAGGGTGTTATCGACTGGACGGGATAGCGCGCGAGATGCTCCTTCCTTGATGCCTCGTCAAGCTGCGCGAGCAGGCACTGGCCAATCGCATGGGCGTGGGCGGTGGTGCGGAAATCGACCCACTCCTCCACGGGCGGCCGCTCCGGGTCGTCGGTCACCGCGACCACTTCAACTTCACCCTCACGGTAGACAGCGAAGTAGACGGCGGCGCTCAATTCCTGGCCGGCCACCGCCAGGGCGTCGGAGATCCGCGCCCGCTGCCGGCGCCCCGCCCCGGCCCGGCCGATGGCCTCGGCGGCCGCACCGAGGACGAACACGCCGTGCTCGCGGTGCAGATAGCCCTCGTGCGTCAGGGTCCGCAGCAGGTGGTAGGTCGTCGGCAGCGGCAGACCGGTCTCCCTGGCGAGCTGCTTGGCGGGCGCGCCGCCGGGGTGGGCGCCCACTGCCTCCAGCAGCCTCAGCGCCCGCTGTACCGATCCGATCAGGGTGGGATGAGAGACGGATTCGCCATTCACGAGTGACAACGCCTACCCCCAGATCCGCTCGCGGTGGGGCACGGGGGCCCGGTCGCGGGACACACTCCCGCCACCGCGCGCGTCTCCCGGGCCCCCGCGTGCCGGCCGGACCGGTCTCGCTTCACTCGGAATATCCCGGAATGCCACCATCCGGAAGACGCCTGCGAGCCGCACTCTAACTCGGTCGATCCAGGCCGTAAGCGGAAATTCAGGGAGTCACCCCGCCTGGTCCCCGTGTGGACGCGAGCGGGCGGGATTGATTCGACATCGAAATCGATTGCACCACCCTTGGGCGATTTGAGACGCCCCCGATCGGCCGGTTCGGGGTATGGCGGGGTGAAGTTGGCGGGTGGGGCGTGGCGGTGAGTTGGCGGCGGTGGTGAGTTGGTGGCGGTGGTGAGGCGGTGCGTGAGGGTGCGGCCCGGGAGGGGTTCGTGGCCCAGGCCCGGAAGTGGCCCGCGGGGCGGTGGCTGGGAGGTGCGGACCGGGAGGGGGTCCGTGGGTCAGCGGCCCGGAAGTGGCCCGCGGGGCGGTGCTCGGGAGGTGGGTCCTAGGGGCGGTGCCACGGGAGGTGGTCCGAGGGGTGCTGCCCAGGAGGTGGTCCGTGGGCGGGTTCGGGCCGGTGGCCGTGAACCTGGGCCGGTGAGTTGGCACCGGATGGCGGTCGCCGTGAGGCGGCGCCGCTGGCCCGGCCGGTGAGCCAGTGGGGTTGAGCTGGCGACTGTGGAGCGGTGCCCAGGGCCCGGTGCCCGTGACCAGTGTCGGTGCGCCGGTGCCGTTGGCTCGGCCCGGTCAGGCGGTGGGATTGAGCTGGCGGCCGTGGAGCGGTGCCCTTGGTCTGGTACCCGTGAGGCGGTGTCGGTGGGGAGGCGCCGTTAGCCCGGCCAGTGAGCCGGTGAGGTTGAGCTGGCGTCCGTGGGGCGCTGTCCGTAGCCCGGTACCCGTGAGGTGGTGTCCGTGAGGTGGTGTCCGTGAGGCAGCGCCGTTGGCTCGGTCCCGTGAGCGGGTGGGGTTGAGCTGGCGTCCGTGGAGCGCTGTCCGTAGCCCGGCGCCCCTGGGGCGATGTCCGTGGGCCGGTGTCGACCGGTCGATGGGGGGCGAGTTGAGGGCCAGGCCGTTGCCGGGCGGGCGGTGCCGATGACGGCGTGGGCCATCCCGACGCCTGGCCGCGCCCTTAAGGAGTCGGCGGGCCGTCCCGAGGACCGGCGGTGGTTGAGCCGGCGGCGGCCGTCGCATCAGCCAGCGGGGCCAGCCGGTTCAACAGACCACAGTCGGTCGACCGTGTGAGCCGCGACGTATCGGCCGCATGGCGCCGCAGTTAGAGACTCCCGCCGGGTGCTCGTCCCCCAATGCCCGGGCCCGGTGCGCGCCGCCCCGCGACCATCACCCGCCCGCCGTCCCGTCGCCACCGCCCTTTGACGCCAGGCGTACCTGAGCAACCTGACGACACCACACCCACGATCACCGCCCTGGTGTACAGCGGGAACGGCCCGCGCGGCGTCCGAAGTCGGCCATGTGAGGCCGGCTGCGCGTGCGGGCCGTTCCGTAGGGCGGGAGTCGGGGCGGTCGACGGCGCCAGGCCGCCCCGATCCGTCTGCCTACCAGTCGCTCTTCGACGAGGACGAGGACGAGCCGGTGAACCTGCGGACCAGGTAGATGGCCCCGGCGATCAGCGCCGCCGCTATGAGGACCTTGAACAGCAGGCCGATCAGGAAGCCGAGCGCGGCAGTGATCAGACCGCCGAAGACGACGATCAGGATGACCGGCACCACGACCCAGGTGACCCACCAAGGAAGCCCTGCGAATATCCCCTTACCAGCCACTGCTCTGCCCTGCTTTCTGTCTGTCGCGCTGTCGCTGTGTGCCTCGCGCTATCTGTCCGCTGCGTTGTCTGAGTGCTGCGCCGTCTATCGCGCCGAAGGCCGCGTTCCGTGTACTGCGTGTCCGCCGCCGTACACGTCCGCTTCCTTCTCTCACGATGCTAGGACGCCGGCCGTGGCCGTGGGGGCCGCGCAGCCCCGACCCTCCCCTGACCCTTCCCCTACGGGTCCCGGGGCCCGTCCCTTAGCTCTCAGGAGGAGAGAAGACCACCATCACCCGGAGGTCCTCGCTGATGTGGTGGAACTTGTGCGGCACCCCGGCCGGGACGAAGACCACACTGCCGCGGGCCACCGACTCCGTCTCCGTGCCGACGGTGATCGCCGCACGGCCGCTGACCACGAGATACACCTCGTCCTGGGCGTGCGGCTGCTGTGGATCGGTGCCGCCCGCGTCCAGCGCGTACAGGCCGACCGACATGGTGCGTTCCCGGACAAACTGCAGATATGCACCGTCGTTCGCGGCCCGCTCCGCCTCCAGCTCATCCAGTCGGAAAGCCTTCATGCCGTTCGCACCCCTCAATAGTTCAGACTCGTCTGCGACGATCTCACCATGAAGCATTTTCTGGTCAAGACGATCGCCAACGCCGCGGCGCTTGCCGTGGCCATCTGGCTGCTCAAGGACATCACCCTCACCGGTGAGAACACCGGCCGCAAAATACTCACCCTGATCCTGGTCGCGCTGATCTTCGGGCTGGTCAATTTCATCGTCAAGCCCGTGGTGAAGTTGCTCTCCTTCCCCTTGTTCATCCTCACCCTCGGCTTGATCACGCTGGTCGTGAATGCCCTGATGCTGTTGCTCACCTCCTGGCTCGCCGGCAAGGCGGACCTCGCCTTCCATGTGGGCGGCTTCTGGACGGCACTGCTCGGCGGCGTGATCATTTCCATCGTGGCCTGGGCGATGCATGTGGTTCTTCCCGACGAGGACTGACTCTTGAACGCCCCCTTCCGCATCTGCTTCGTCTGCACCGGCAATATCTGCCGGTCGCCGATGGCGGAGTCCGTCGTCCGCGCCCACCTCGCGGAGGACGGGCTCGACGGCCTGGTCGAGGTCGACAGCGCGGGCACCGGCGGTTGGCACGAGGGCGACGGAGCCGACCCGCGCACGGTCGCCGTACTGCGCGCGGGCGGCTATCCGCACGCCCACACCGCCCGGCAGTTCCATGCCTCATGGTTCGACCGCCTCGACCTGGTCATCGCGCTCGACTCCGGCCATCTGCGCGAGCTGCGCGGCCTGGCCCCCACCGAGCAGGACGCCGCCAAGGTCCGCCTGCTGCGCTCTTACGAGAAGGGCGCGGCGGGGGCCGCCGGCCCGGACCGGCTCCCCGGCTCCCGGTCCGGCTCCGACCTCACGGACGATCTGGACGTTCCCGATCCCTACTACGGCGGATTCGAGGGCTTCGAGGAGTGCCTGCAGATGATCGAGTCCGCGAGCGAGGGCCTGCTGGCAGCGGTCCGGGCCGCGCTCACGGCCCGTACCGCGGGTGCCGCCCGCACACCCGGGCACGACAGCCCGCGCGGCCTGCCGGAGCCGCACCGGCCGCGGAACAAGGAGCGCACATGACGGGCGACGGCACCCGCGTCGTACGGGCCGGGCTTCCGGAGCCCGAGGCGTACGAGCCGGCCCTCCCCGGGCCGGTGTTCGCGGCGCACTACCACCTCCCCGGCGACGCCGTCGGCCCGTACACGTACGGCCGCGACGCCAACCCGACCTGGACGCGGCTGGAACAGGCCATCGGTGAACTCGAATCACCGGATATTCCCGCCCATACCGTGGCATTCGCCTCCGGGATGGCGGCGATCAGCGCCGTCCTCTTCTCCCAGCTGCGCACCGGTGACGCCGTGGTGTTCCCCAGCGACGGCTACCAGCTGCTGTCGGCCGTCCGGACGCGGCTGGAGAGCTACGGCATCGAGGTCCGCACGGCGCCGACGGCCCGTGACGCACAACTCGATGCCCTGGACGGCGCCCGGCTGCTGTGGATCGAGACGCCCTCCAACCCCGGCCTCGATGTCTGCGACATCCAGCGGCTGTCCGACGAGGCCCACCGTCGCGGCGCACTGGTCGCCGTCGACAACACCCTCGCCACCCCGCTCGGCCAGCGACCGCTGGGCCTCGGCGCGGACTTCTCGGTGGCCAGCGGTACCAAGGCGCTGACCGGCCATGGCGATGTGCTGCTGGGGTACGTCAGCACCCGTGATGCCGCGCCGGCCGATGCCGTGCGGCTGTGGCGCAAGACCGTGGGCGCGATCCCCGGCCCGATGGAGAGCTGGCTCGCGCATCGCTCGCTCGCCACTCTCGCACTGCGCGTCCGCCAGCAGTCACAGAACGCGTTGGCGCTGGCCGCAGCGCTGGCCGACCGCCCCGAGGTCACCGGCCTGCGCCATCCCGGACTGCCGACCGACCCGTCCCACTCGCTCGCCGTCCGGCAGATGCACCCGGGCCGCTTCGGCTCCGTGGTGAGCTTCGTGCTTCCCGACAAGGCCTACGCTGAGCGGTTCCTGGCGGCGCTGACCCTGGTCGACGACGCGACGAGCTTCGGCGGCGTGCGGTCCAGCGCCGAGCGCCGAGCGCGTTGGGGCGGTGACGCGGTGCCGGAAGGCTTCATCCGCTTCTCCGTCGGCGTCGAGGAGGCAGAGGACCTGATCGCGGATGTCACCCGCGCACTCGACGCGGCCACGCAGAGCTGACCCGGCCATACCGCCGCAGGTCACACAAAGGCACGGACCACTCACAGGGGAATGGCTCGAAACAACACGAGAGAGCCTGAAGCCCCATACGCGTAATACGGCAGAAGAAGGCCGGCAGGGTATCCCCCCTCGTCACCCTGCCGGCCTGCGGCTCCACGCGGGTCCGAGCCCACGTGTTTCACGTGAAACCAACGGTTTCACGTGAAACGACCGCTCGAACAAGGCTAGTTGACTGTGCGTCAGTGCCCCATCACGCTATCCCCTTCACTCGCACAGCGGCGCTACTCGGCCTGCCCCAGCCCGCGGTGACCAGCCAGATCCGGGCGCTGGAGCGCCAGTTGGGCCGCCCGCTCTTCCTCCGGTACACCCGTGGCGTCACCCCCACCACCATCGGCGACGAACTCGCGCACAAGGTGGCGCCGCATCTCGACGCGCTCACCGAGATCACCGAGGCCGGCCTGGACCGGGACTCCGTCACCCGCACCCTGCATCTCGCCGGGCCCCCGGAGTTCCTCGCCGAGCGGGCGCTTCCCGCACTGACCCCGGTGATCGCGCAGGGTCTGTCCATACGCACCGCCTTCGGCTCCGCGGAGGAGCTGCTGACCGGTCTGTCCTCCGGCCATCACGACCTGACGGTCACCACCGCCCGGCCCCGCGGCGGGCTGCTCACCGCCACCCCGCTGTGCGACGAGGAGCACGTACTGATCGCCGCACCGCTCTGGGCGGACCAGCTGGGCGGACCTGCGGCGCTGGAAGCCCGGGGCGCTCGGACCCCGTACCGCTCGTCGAGGTCCACGAGAGCCTGCCGCTGATCGCCCGCTACTGGTCCACGGTCTTCGACGCCGAGCCCGCGGCCTCCGCCGCCGTCTCCGGGCGGTGCTGTCCTGTGTCGCGGCCGGGGCGGGGATCGCCGTGCTGCCCCGCTTATCTGTGCGCCGACGCCCTCAGCCGCGGTGAGGTCGTCGCCCTGCTCGACCCGCCGATGCCTCCGCTGCGGACCTATTTCCTGGCCGTACGGACCGGGACGCTCGGGCTGCCGCATATCGCGCGGGCGCAGGAATGGCTGCTGCGGGCCGCCGTCGTCTGGTGAACGAGAGGCCTGGGTTTCACCGGGCCTCGACTGCGGCATCTGTCCCCTATGAACGTACGGCCAGTCGTCAAACGCACCGCCCGCGCGATTCTGCTCGACGGCGCGGACCTCGTTCTGATCAAACGCACCAAGCCGGGCCGGGCACCGTATTGGATCACTCCGGGCGGCGGGGTCGAGCCCGAGGACGCCACGGTCGTCGAGGCCCTCCACCGGGAGCTGGACGAGGAACTGGGCGCGAAGATCAAGGACGTGGTGCCGGTCTTCGTCGACACCGTCGAGCACTTCAGCGACGGCGGGGTGGACGGCGTGAAGGTACAGCACTTCTTCGTCTGCCGGCTCGACTCCATGGATCTTTCCCGCCGGCACGGCCCCGAGGTCGACGAGCCCTGCGGGGACTATGAGATCGTCCGGGTCCCCTTCACCCGCGTCGGCATCGCCTCCGTCGAGGTCGTACCGCTGTCGCTGCGGCACTACCTGGACGGCAATATCGAGGGCGTGCGGGCGATGCACGCCCCCGACCTGGGCTGACGGCGCCGCGGCGCGGGCGGTGACTCAGGCGTCGCGGCGGTCGAACCATCCTCGGAACCCGGGCTCGTCCTCCACGGGCCGCCGGGGCCGGGCCCGGGCGAGCACCCGCTCGACCCGGTCGAGGAACTCCGCGTTCAGCTCCTCGACGAAGTCCTCGCGGCCGGCCGCCCGAGGGCCGGCACCGGTCGCCGGACCGGCCTGGGCGACCCGGGATGTGGCGGCCGCCGGGCCGCTGCCGTGCACCGGAGCGTTCTCCGCGGGCGCCGCTTGCTGGGCAGAAGCATCCTGCCGGACCGCTTCGCGGTAGGCGGTGTCCGGGATGTCCTCGTGCAGACCGCCCCGCAGATGTTCGTTGCCGTGCGCCGCACGGCGGAAGGGCTGCCGCTCACCCGCCTCGGCCGCCGCACCGAAGAAGTCGCCGCCCTTGCGCTTGACGTCATCGGTGCCCCAGGCCCGCGCCCCGCGGCCCTGCGCCGGGACCTTCTGCAGATGCGGGATGTGCTTGGCGCAGTGGATGTAGGCCTCCTCGACCTCGACCGTGACCCACAACTGGGCGCGCCGGCCGGGAATCGGATCGACCGGGAGCTCGGGGCAGCGCGCCCGCATCTCCTCGTCCATGACGACCCGGGCACGCCCGTTGATGTGCAGCCCAATGCGGTCACGGGTGAAGTCGATCATCAGGATGCCCAGGCGCGGGTTCTCCGAGATGTTGCCGATGGACGCCATGACACCGTTGCCACGGTATTCGGGGTACGCCAGCGTCCGGTCGTCCAGCACCTGGACGAACCCGGGCGGGCCGGCCCGGAACGTCGAATCGCACTCACCGTGGCGATCGGCCGTGGCCAGGAAGAACATCTCCTGTCGGGCCACGAACTCCTGCATCCGGACGTTGAGATGGTCCAGGACCTGGTCCCCGTAGAAGCGGTCGGCGCGCTCGGTGGTGCCGAGCCGCTGCTGCACCAGGTGTTCGCCGTCGCTTCCGGGGCGTTCCCGCTGCGCCATGCCCCATCACTCCCCTGTCGGACCGGATATTCGCCCTGCGCCCCGCAAAGACCGCCGTGTGCCGCGAAGACCTCAGTCTCCCGCCGCGACCAGCTCTTCCACGGAGTCGTGCCGTATGCGGTCGGCCGGGACGCCGGCCCCGACCAACGCGTCCACACCGCTGCGGATCAACCCCGGCGGCCCGGACAGATATGCGTCATATTCCTGGAACGGACCGTATTGCCGCACTGCGTCCGGAAGTTGCCCGGTCTCGCTGCTCGTCCCGCCACGGGCCGCGGGTCCGGTCGCGACGACCGGGCGGACGGAGAGCCAGGGGTGCGCCTTTTCCAGCTGCAGCATGGTGTCGAGGTCGTAGAGGTCGTGGTCGCTGCGGGCGCCGTAGAAGACCTCCACGGGGCGGTGGATGCCGTGTTCCGCGACGTCCTCGACCAGGGCCTTGAGGGGCGCGATGCCGGT
Organism: Streptomyces kronopolitis; assembly: GCF_014646275.1. Classification (GTDB taxonomy): domain Bacteria; phylum Actinomycetota; class Actinomycetes; order Streptomycetales; family Streptomycetaceae; genus Streptomyces; species Streptomyces kronopolitis. Next base: position 283,679 of record NZ_BMND01000004.1, on the reverse strand, counting down.
GCCGCCGCCCACGCACAGCAGACCGCTGCGGGTGGTGTGGTCGACGGTCATCGAACCGCCGGGCGCCCCGAGCCGGATGACGTCGCCGGGACGGGCGCGGTGGACCATGGCGTTGGAGACCCAGCCCGCCGGGACCGCCTTGACGTGGAACGAGAGCAGGCCGTCGGAGCGGGGTGCGGAGGCGAAGGAGTAGTGCCGCCAGACCCGCGGCCACCAGGGGGTTTCCACGCTGGTGTACTGGCCCGCGAGGAACGGGTACGGCTGGTCCGGGCGGACCGTCACCACCGCGATGTCGGGTGTGCGCAGCTCGTGCGAGACCACCTCGGCATGCCACCACGCGGGGGCCACGGCCTCATCCGCGGACGCCGCATCGATCATGATCTGCGAGATCGCGGTGTAGGCGCGCACCCACGCGGCCTCGGTCTCCGGCCCCCAGCTGGACGTCGCGTAGCGCCCGAGCGCGGCGAGCAGGCACTCGCCGACGGCCGGGTAGTGGTCGGGCAGGGTGCCGTATTTGCGGTGGCCACGGCCGAGGTTCGCCAGGTAGGCGGTGAGCACATCGGCGTCGTCGACGTGCTGGGCGGCGGTGAGCAGCGCCTTGAAGAGGCGGTCGCGCTGGGTGTCCATCGACGCGGGGAACAGCGCCCGCAGGTCGGGGTACTGGACGAAGAGCAGCGCGTAGAAGTACGAGGTGACCTTGTCGGCCACGGGCTCGATCTCCGTCATGGTGCGACGGATGAGTATCGCGTCGGGCGAGGCAGGGGTGGCCGAGGAGGCCGAGGCCCGCACCGCCTCGAGAGAGGGCTCCGGGGCAGGAGCGGCGGGACGCTCCCTGGGGGCGAAGACGGAGCCGGGGGCAGCGGACTCGGCGGGAGCAGCGGGGGCCTGGCTCTGGACGGGCTGTTGCTGGGCAGCCGCCTGCTGGACCGGGGGCTGCTGGACGGACCGTTGCTGGGCAGCGGGTTCCTGAGCGGGCGGCTGCTGAACGGCTCGTTGCTGGGCAGCCGGTTCCTGAACAGGGGGCTGCTGGACAGTCGGGTCCTGAGCGTGCGGCTGCTGAACGGCCGGTTGCTGGACAGCCGGTTCCTGAACAGGGGGTTGCTGAACGGGCCGCTGTGGGGCCACCGGCTGCTGAACGTGCGGTTCCGGAACCGTCGGCTCCGGAACCGGGGCGGCTCCGGTGGCGGCGTGCGCCGTGGGCGGCTGCGTGGCGTGCGCCGGTTCGTGTACGGGCTCGGGCTCCGGGCCCGGGCCGGACACCCGCTCCCAGATCGGCCAACTGCCCCGGAACGGATCACGGTCCGCGGTGGGGGCGGGCTCGGCCTCGTGCTGCGGCGCCGTGTAGGCGGAGGGGCCGTACCCGGGGGCCACTGCGGACCGGCCCGCAGGGTGAGCTGCGGCGGGGGCCTCGGTGGAGGAGGGGGCGGCATGCTGACGGGTCGCCTCGGCGGGGCGCGTCTGCGCGACCCGCGGCGGCTCCGTGTCGCTCTCGCGCTCGGCCGCGGTGCCTACCGGCCGGATCGGATTGACCGGACGACTGGGTATGTCCTCCCGGTCGTTCCGGTCCGTTCTTTCGTGCCGCTGGTGGCGATCTCTGTACTCGTCGCGGTCGTGGTGTGCACTCCGCTCGTCGGGTTCGGTCCGGCCGTTCTCGTTCTCTTGCCGGTCCTGGTTTTGCCGCTCCTGTGGATCTCCGGAGGACTTCTTCGCCGACGGAGTGAACCAACCCCAATCGCCACTGTTCCCGCCGGAAGAGCCGTTATCGGCCGACGTGGTGGTCGGAGCGTCCATGGTCTGCCTCGCCTCGAACGTCTTTCGGTTGTCTACGCACTTCCGTGATCGGAACTGCCCGGAATTCCCCCGCCTGCCCCGGAATTGTTAATCGACTCAAGCGATCCCGGCAACACCCTCCAAAGCGGACAAATCTCACGTCCTTGCGACAATGCGGAGCAGATGCCGCGTCAGCAGCATCCCACTCTTGCTCACCCACCGGACAAATTGCGGGAAGTGCAGGCGCCGAGGGTCGCTTCACCGCTAGGCTGACGAGTTTCGCCCGACCTTCGTGCACCCGCGGAAGCACTCACCTCCGCCAAGCCGGAGTCGACCATACCGGCAGCGGTTGAAACCACAAGACCTGATCTTGGAGCACCCCGCACGAGCCTCCGATAGCAGTGATCCTCCCCACAGAGCGCAATTTCAGTGGATACAGGGGGCGATTCCGCCGGGGAACTCGGAATTACCCGCCAGTACGGACCAGTTCGTAAGCCTCACGCAGATCACGGCCCGCGTACACATATGAGGCCAGGTCGCTGACATGGTGATCGGCATTCACAGCAATGGACCGCGGAACCGCCGCGAACAGTTCGGTGTCCGACATCGAGTCGCCATATGCCACGCAGTCGGCCCGGGTCAACCCGTACTGCGCGCAGAGTTCATCGGCGATCCGCACCTTCGCCGCCGAGGAGAGGATGCCCGCCGGATCCACCGGCTGCCGGATCGGCACCGTGGGCCAGCGTGAGCCGTGCGCCGTGTCTGCGCCCCAGCCCAGCAGCCGTTCGACGAAGAACGCCGGCGACAGGGAGATCACCGCGCACCGTTCACCACGCGCCCGGATATCCGCCCAGACCTCCCGGATCCCGGTCAGCCAGGGCGCGCCCTCGAAGGCCGCGGCCACCTGAAGCTCGGTCAGCTCGGCGGCCCACATGTCACATGCCAGTTGTGCGAACCGGACGGGTGTCAGCTCGCCCGCGGCGAATCCCCTTTCCAGCTCGGCGATCTCCCGCTCCAGCCCGAGCCGGCGGGAGATCTCGACAGCGGCCGCGGACCCGTGAAGCAGGGTCCCGTCCATGTCGAACAAATGCAGCTTGCCCATACCCCCCGAGCCTAGAGGCCCGCCCGACGAGCGGCCCGGACAGAACCGGGGATGGCTACGACCGGCTGCCCGCGGGGCTGGAAACGGTCGGCGGTCGGCGGGGGCACGGTCCCGGGACGGGCGGTGGCCCTCGGCGGCCATACGGTGCCGAAACGGGCGGCGGCCCGCGGCTAGGTACGGTCCACAGCCCGGGGGGCGGTCCACGGTGTACACGGGGGGAACGTACTCAAGCCCTGGGGCCCGACCGAGCGCGGCAGCCGACCGCGCGCCGCACGGTCGGCCAGGTCCCGCGCCGACCGGGCGCGAAGAAGCCGTACCGAGGGCGCGGGGGTCCGCCTGGCAGCGAGCTCGCGGGGTCCTCAGGCGAGGCCGCTCTCCGCTATCGCCGCGAGGGCGATCCGGTGGTCCTGCTCGGGCGAGCCTCCGCCGAAGCCGAGCGCGCCGATCAGCCGGTCGTCACGGTGGAGCGGCACCCCGCCGGCGAGGAAGAGCAGCGGCCGGTCCAGCGCCGTTGGCAGCGTGTGGAAGAGCCCGTCGGGCCGGACGAGGTCGACGAGGTCAGCGGTCGGTGTGTCCAACTGCAGTGCGGTGTACGCCTTGCGGGTGCTGGTCTCCCCGGAGATCAGCACGGCCGCGTCGTCGCGCCGGAAGCCGAGCAGATGGCCGCCCGCATCCAGGACGGTGACGCTGCCGCGCACCCCGAGACCCTCTGCCGCCCGGGCGGCAGCCTCGATGAGGGCATCGGCCTCGCGGGTGGTGAGCGGACGGACGGTGGGGGCGGCCTCGGTGGCGGGGGTGATGGTGCTCATGAGAGGTGTTCCTTGGGGAGGTAGCGGTGCTGGTGCTGGGTGCTGGTGGTGCCGTGCGTGCTGCGGGTGCTCGTCAGCGCTTTCCGAGGTGCTGACGAAGGGCAGTCGGCCGGTGGCGGCGCCGTACGGCGCCAAGGTCAGCCGTGCGTCACGCGCACGGGCTCATCGGCGACGGCGGCGGGTCCGCCGGCGGCCACCACCTGGCCGCGGCTCTTCTGGCGTCGCTCCAGGGCGGAGGCGAATATCGCCACCCCGAGGGCGGCGGCGGTCATCAGCGCACCGACCCAGTTGGGCGCGGTGTAGCCGAGGCCGGCCGAGATGACGATTCCGCCGAGCCAGGCGGCCAGGGCGTTGCCGAAGTTGAAGGCCGCGATATTGCCCGCCGAGGCGAGGGCGGGAGCCGAGGCGGCCTGGTCCATCACCCGCTTCTGGAGCGGCGGCACGGTGGCGAAGCCGAAGATGCCGATCAGCGCGATGGTGACGATGGCGGCGGTCTTGCTGTGCGCGGTGAAGGTGAACGCGGCGAGCGAGAGCGCCAGCCCCGTCATCGACACATAGAGCATGGGCATCATGGCGCGGTCGGTGAAGCGGCCGGAGACCAGATTTCCGCCGACCATGCCGAGGCCGAAGACGGCCGTCAGCCAGATCACGGAGGACGGGGCGAAGCCGGTGACCTCGGTCATCATCGAGGCGAGGTAGGTGACGGCCGCGAAGACACCGCCGAAGCCCAGGACCGTCATCACCATCGCCAGGCCGACCTGGGGGTTGCGGAAGACAGCAAGCTCGCTGCCCATGGGGGAAGCCGCCTTCGCCCGCTGCGCCGGGATCAGCCGGACGATGCCCAGCAGGCCGATCACGCCGAGCACGGTGATGGCGTAGAACGTGGTGCGCCAGTCGAAGTGCTGACTGAGCAGCGTGCCGACCGGCACCCCCACGACGTTGGCGACGGTCAGACCGCTGAACATCAACGAGATGGCGGTGGCGCGCTTCTCGGGGGCGACGAGGTCGGCCGCCACGAGCGCGCCGATGCCGAAGAACGCGCCGTGCGTGAAGGCGGCGACGATCCGCCCCGCGAGCAGGATCCCGAAGGTGGGCGCGACGGCGGTGAGCAGATTGCCCGCGATGAACAGGCCCATCAGCAGCATCAGCATCTGCTTGCGGGTGAAGCGCGTGCCGAGAGCCGTCATCAGGGGCGCTCCGACGACCACACCGAGGGCGTAGAGCGTGGTCGCGTATCCGGCGAGCGGGATGGAGATACCGAAGCCGGCCGCCATGTCGGGCAGCAGGCCCATGACTGCGAACTCGGTCGTTCCGATCCCGAAGGCACCGATGGCAAGAGCCAGGAGTGCGAGAGGCATGACGGATCCCTTCACATCATTGCGTCCGCCGCTTACAAGCGCCGACAATAATTGCAAACGCGGGTTAATGCAAGCGCGGGATATTTCGCCGGTGGCCTATCCTGGCTCGTGCGACCCATGAGGAGGTCTTCGATGACGCAGCAGACGCGCGAGAAGCAAGCCACGCAGGAAACGACGGCCGCCGCGCCCGACTGCCCGCCGGCAGCCACTCCGGCACTGGCGCAGGGCTGGTGCGCGCTGTCCGCACTGCACGGCCGCATCGAGACGCACATCGAGCGCGCGCTGCAGACCCGGCACGACCTCAGCGTCCGCGAGTTCTCGGTCCTCAACGTGCTCAGCGAGCAGCACGACGGGCCCGGCGGCCATCTGCGGATGCACCAGGTCGCGGACTCCGTCGTGCTGAGCCAGAGCGCCACCACCCGCCTGGTGACCCGGCTCGAGGACCGCGGCCTACTCTCGCGCTACCTGTGCCCCGACGACCGGCGCGGCATCTACACCAATGTCACGCCCGAGGGCCGCACGCTCCTCGTGGAGGCCCGGCCCACCCATGACGGCGCCCTGCGCGAGGCTCTCCAGGACGCCGCGCAGCGCCCTGAGTTGGCACCGCTCGTCACCGCCGTCGAAACTCTCGCCCCGTCCGAGTGAGGACCGCGGGCGGGGCAGGGGACGAGGCGCCGACCACCTGCCGCCCCCGGGGATCGGTCGGCATAAGGTCGCGCCCATGAGTGACATCGAGATACGCCGCGCGACCGAAGCCGATCTGCCCGCCATCGTCGCCATGCTTGCCGACGATCCGTTGGGCGCCGTCCGCGAGTCCCCGGACGACCTGACGCCGTACCGCGCCGCGTTCGAGGTGCTGGCCGCCGACCCGCAGCAGCACCTCATGGTCGCGGTCCGCGACGGGCGGACGATCGGCACGCTCCAGCTCACGGTCGTCCCCGGGCTGTCCCGCCGCGGCGCCACCCGCTCGATCATCGAGGGCGTACGGATCCACCGCGACGAGCGCGGCACCGGCCTGGGTACCGAGCTGATCGAGTGGGCGGTGGCGGAGTCCCGCACGCTCGGCTGCCAGATGGTGCAGCTCACCTCGGACGCGACCCGGGTCGACGCGCACCGCTTTTACGAGCGCCTCGGGTTCGAGGCCTCCCACCTGGGCTTCAAGCTCCCGCTCTGAGCCGCGGGCCGTCCGGTCGGCCCGGCCGAGGCTGCTCACCTCTGCCGGGTACGCCCCCGCGCCCGATGGGCCTTCTGCCGGCAGGCACCTCCGCAGTAGCGAGCGGGCCGGCCCGTGGGCGCCGTCGTGAGCACCGCTCCACACACCTCGCACCGCGCTCCGTTACGTTTCGCAGTATCGGAAGGCAGTTTCGTCACGGATCGCTCGGACTGCAACGCCTCGCACATCAACGCCGTCATCCGGCCCTGCACCCCGCCCTCCGCGCCGGAACCCGCCCGGGCCCGCTCCATCGAGAGGCAGCCCACCAGCAGCGCCCGGACGTCCGCTATCCCCACGTCCTGCCTCACCGCGCCCGCCTCTTGAGCCCTGCTGAGCAAGACTTCCAGCGCCTCCTCGAAGTTCTTGCCGACCCCGGGCGACGGCTCGAAGCGGCCCGCGCCGGCCGCCTCCAGCGCATCGCACAACGCCTTGTTCTGTGACGCGAGCCGCACGACCGACGCCAGGAAGCGAAAGAAGACCGGCCCGGGATCCGTGACATCGGCCAAGTCCCTTGCGGTGTCGGTGAAGAGTTCGATCCGGTCCACGATGGTCGCCCTGAACAGGGCTTCCTTGGACGAGAAGTGTCGATAGACGGTACCCGCGCCGACCCCCGCACGACGTGCGATCTCCCCGAGCGGAACCCCCAACCCCTGCTCCTCGAAGGCGAATCGGGCCGCCTGGAGCACCAGCGCCCTGTTCCGCCGCGCATCCGCACGCGAGGGCGCGGCACCGCCGTCCGTCATCGCCCGGCCTCCTCAGATTTCGTCGCCCTCGGGGTGGAGAGACCCCGGCCACAGAAACGGGTCACTCGTTCCGATTCTAGAGGAGGGTTCAAACAAGATCGTTTAATGACCCGACCGCCGTCCGCTGAGGAGCTGACCGCCGCGGCGGAAGGTTGGGCGGAGCTATGCGGGCGTGCGACGAGCCCGAGGCACCGTCGACTCGCGGGAGCGGGCGCCTGCGCCTGCGCCGGCGATGTTCCATCGACAGCGGATATCGACAGCGGATGCGGCGTCCTCAGCGTCCAGCCTGTCTCCGGTGCTCGGGCTGCGCCACCGGACGACGCCGGACGGACGACAGCCGCGGTGTCACCGGTATGCCCAGCTCACGGGGCATCCAGAAACCGTGCGCTCTCCGCATCCAACTCCGCTGACACATAAGCGACTTGGCTACGGCACGACTGTCACGCAACGCCTCTCCCCGATCGGGGCACCAGCTGTCGGGCACCCCGCAGCGTCCGCCGTTTCACGTGAAACAACACCGCACCCAGACACACGTGTGGGGTCGTGTTTCACGTGAAACACGACCCCACATCGACGACTCGCCCTACATCCGGGCGCCGACCCGGCTCAGCCGGCTACCGCCGCGTCCCATGCCGCGCCCGCTGCCAGGGCCGCCGCCTCGGCATCCACCGACACGCCCAGCGCGCGCAGCCCACCCGCCAGCGCCACCAGCGAGGCCGTGACCACGGCCCGGTCGGCGGCGCGCCCATAGTGGTTCACCCGGATCATCTCCTTGGCCAGCGCGCCCGCCGCGGCCTGCACCGGCACTGCGGCATCCACCGCGAGCGCGGCGGCCACGACCTCCCGGGCGTCGACGCCCTCGGACGCACGGAGCGTCGTGGCGGCCGGCGCCGCGTCCTCGTCCCGCACGACGTACGGCGCGAGCCCTCCCAAGGCCTGGACACCGGCCCTGGTCGCCGCGGACGCCGCCCGGTGCCGCGTGATGACCGCGGCCAGGCCCTCGGCTTCCACCCGGTCCACGGCCTGTTCCAGCGCCAGCATCTCCAGCTGCGCCGGAGCGTGCGGCAGCGCGGTGCGTCCGCCGTCGATCCAGCGCTCCTTCCAGTCCAGCAGTGAGAGGTACGAGCGCCGTGGGGCCTGCTCATTGGCGGCGATCCGCTCCCACGCCCGTGCGCTGACCGAAACGGCCGACACCCCGGCGGGCCCGGCCAACGCCTTCTGCCCGCCGATCACACAGAGATCCACTCCCCACTCGTCGGTGAGCAGCGGCTCGGCGCCCACCGAGGCGACCGCGTCGAGCATCAGCAGCGCACCGTGCTCCCGCACCACCGCGCCGATCTCGGCGACAGGATTGGTGTTGCCGGTGGCCGCCTCGGCGTGCACCAGGCTCACAAAGTCGATCTCCGGGTGCTTCCGCAGCGCGTCGGCCACCTGCTGCGGGCCGGCCGCGCCCGTGAACGGCGCGGTGAGCGTGACAACCTCGGCGCCGCAGGAGCGCAGCCAGCCGCCGAAGGTCTCGCCGTACGGCCCGGTGATGATGTTGAGCACGGTGCTGCCGGGGCGGACGGCCGAGCGGATGCAGGCCTCCAGCGGAAGCAGCGCCTCGCCCTGCATCGCCACGACATCGCAGCGGGTGTGCAGCAGCGCGGCGACCTTGTCCTCGATCCGCGCGAAGTGAGCCGCGGTGAGCGGCGGCAGGTCGAGCAGGTCCGGGACAACGGAGTTCGCGGTCGGGTCAGACACGGCAGTCACAAGGCCTTCCAGCGGTGGCGAGCCGACGCGGCGCGGCTCCTGACATCTGGCTTTGACTGTACGTCCGGCCCGCGCCCCCTCGCGTACGGGCCTCACACCCGCCAGCCCCACGGATCCACCCCGCCGGGCACCGCCTCTGACGGCTCGTACGGCCCGCGGGTGAACACGAAGGTGCCGAGGTCCAGATGGCTGACCGCCCCGTCCGCGTCCCGCACCACCCGCAGCGTCTCACCCGCGTAGTAGCCGTCCAGCCCCGTCCACGTGCCGTCCTCCGCCGCCCGGAACCGCGAGGCCCGGCCCGCTCCGGAGATCGGCGCGAGCTCCAGCCCGCGCCCGGCCCGCAGCCGCAGGACGTGCGGGTTCGCGCCCCAGTACCAGGGCCCGGTCAGCTCCAGCAGCGCCCGTTCCGGCATCTCGGCCCGCGGGCGCCAGTCCTCGGGAATCCGCGGCTCGTGCTCGGCCACCAGGGCGATGAGATCGGCGGCGACGGCCGCCACCACCGGTCCCGAGGTGCAGTTGGTGAGCACGACCGCGGCAACATCCTCCTCGGCATCGGTCCACAGCGCCGCCAGATAGCCGGGCATCGAGCCGAGGTGCCCGGCCAGCAGCCGCCCCTCCCGCCGCACGAGTTGAAGGCCCAGCCCGTACGCGGCGTCCCAGGCGCCCTCCGGCGGTACGGCCGCCACCCGCATCTCGGCCAGGCTCTCCATGCTGAGCACGCGGTCGTCGCCCCGCAGCAGGAACGCCGACCACCGGCACAGGTCAGCCGTCGTCGACCACAACTGCCCTGCCGGGCCCATCAGCCCGGTGTCCTCGGCCGGCTCCGGCAGCAGCACGTCGGCCCACGGATGCACCGCCCAGCCATCGGCGAACGGCGGCTGCGGACGCGGTGTCGTACGGCGCATGCCGAGTGGTTCCAGCACCTCGCGGTGCAGGACCTCGTCCCAGGGGGTGTCGCCCCGCAGCCGTTCGACCAGCGCCCCGAGCAGCGCGTAGCCGGGGTTGGAGTAATGGTGCCGCCGGCCGGCGGGCAGCCGCTGCGGCCGCTCGCCGAAGAGGTCGGCGGGCGAGGGCCGCAGTTCGCCCGCGGTCCGCTCCCACCACGGGCCGCGCGGCTCGGCGGTCAGCCCCGAACTGTGCGCGAGCAGCTGCGCGATCGTCGCGTCCGGCACCGGAGTCCCGTCCAGATGCCTGCCGAGCGGGTCCTCCAGCCGCAGCAGCCCCTCGTCCCGCAGCCTCAGCACCAGCACGGCGACAAAGGTCTTGGTGAGCGACCCGATCCGGTACTGCACCGCGTCGTGCGGCGCCTCCCCGTCCACCGCACCGCGGGCCGACGTCCACACCGTCCGGCCGCCGCGGATCACCGCACCCACCATCGAGGGCGCCCGGCCCTCCGACTGCCCCACCGCCAGCCGGTGCAGCAACGCCCGCCGCGTCTGCGGCAGCAGCTCCACGAACTCGTCCGGCCCGGCGGCCGACCCCGGCCCGCCCGTTCCCGGCTCCTGGGGCTGCCTGGACTGTGCGATGGTCATGCGTTTCCTCCACGGCGGATCCGACTCGGCCGCGCCCATCCTCCCCGTATCGCCGCGGCGCCGCCGCCCCGGTCACCGCGCCCGGCTCCGCCCGCTCGCCGGCGGCAGCCACCCCGCGCACACCACCGCGACAGCAGCTCCCGCGGACGAATGTGGCCCCGCCGTATCCGCCATCCCCCGCCAACTGCCCGCCCGCGCGCGGCGACAGGGCATCAGGCCGTCAGCACAGCGGTGTTGCGGAAGGTGCGCCGGTAGGTCTGCGGTGCCACGCCCACCGCGCTGTGCAGATGCTGGCGCAGCGAGGTCCCGGTGCCGAAGCCCGCGTGGCGGGCGACGAGGTCGACGGGCCAGTCCGTGGTTTCCAGCAGGTGCCGGGCGCGTTCGATGCGCTGGCCGGCGAGCCACTGACCGGGGCTCATTCCGACCTCGTCGCGGAAGCGCCGGGTCAGGGTGCGCACACTGACCTGGGCGTGCGCGGCGAGGTCGGTCAGGGCGAGGGGCTCGTCGAGCCGGTCGAGCGCCCAGGCGCGGGTGGCCGCGGTGCCGCCCGACGCCGGCTGGGGGACGGGCTGCCGGATGAACTGCGCCTGGCCGCCGTCCCGCCAGGGCGGCACCACACACATGCGGGCCACGTCGTTGGCGACGGCGCTGCCGTGGTCGCGGCGCACGAGGTGCACACACACGTCCACGCCCGCGGCCACCCCGGCAGAGGTGAGGACATCGCCGTCGTCGACGAACAGCACGTTGGGGTCGACGCGCACGGTGGTGAACAGGCGCTGCAACTGCGCGGCCTCCCGCCAGTGCGTGGTGGCCGGCCGGTGATCGAGCAGCCCGGCGGCGGCCAGGACGAAGGCGCCGGTGCAGATGGCCACCATCCGGGTGCCGGGGCGCACCCGCTCCAGCGCGGTGCGCAGGTCGTCGGGGAGCCGGCCGTCCGCGCAGATCGCGCCCAGTGCGTGGGACGGCGGGATGACGAGGGTGTCCACGTCCGCCAGGACGGAGGCGTCCTGAGTGACCGTGATGTCGTAGTCGGCGTCGGTCCGCACGGGACCTCCGTCCAGACTGCACGTGACGACGGAGTAGAGCGGCTTCCCGCCGGCGCCGACCGCCGCGCCGAAGATCCGTGCCGGAATCGCCAGCTCGAAGGGCACGACTCCGTCCAGGGCGAGCACTCCCACCCGATGCGTGTCCCGATGCACCTCTCGATTCATGTCCCGATTCATGTCCCGATTCTTTCAAACGTTGGCCATATGGACACCGCCACGGTCCCGTCCGCCACGCAAAGCTGGCAGCACCCGGGGAGAACGGCCGCACCCACGGCCCATTTGCCCCGGTCACAGCCCTCAGCATGCGAAGGAGACCCCATGTCCGCGTCCCAGGCCCCGCAGATGCGCGCCGTCAGCCAGGACACCGCCGGAGGCCCCGACGTCCTCAAGGTGATCACGACCGACCGCCCGGTCCCGGGCCCGACGGAGATCCTGGTCCGGGTGCACGCCGCGGGCGTCAACCCGACGGACTGGAAGACGCGGGCCGAGGGCGCGTTCATGACCGGTCGCGGGGCGCCGCTGACCCTGGGCTTCGACGTCTCCGGTGTGGTCGAGGAGGTCGGGCTCGGGGTGACCCTCTTCGAGCCGGGCGACAAGGTCTTCGGGATGCCCCGCTTCCCGCACCCGGCCGGGGCGTACGCCGAGTACGTCACCGCGCCGGCGCGCCACTTCGCCCACCTCCCGGAGGGCCTGGACCATGTGCAGGGCGCCGCCCTTCCGCTGGCGGCGCTGACCGCCTGGCAGGCGCTGGTCGACACCGCGCGGCTCCAGCCCGGTGAGCGGGTGCTGATCCACGCCGCGGCCGGCGGAGTGGGTCATCTCGCCGTGCAAATCGCCAAGGCCCGCGGCGCGTACGTGATCGGCACCGCCCGGCAGGCCAAGCACGACGTGCTGCGCGAGCTGGGCGCCGATGAGGTCATCGACTACACCCAGCAGGACTTCGCCGAGACGGTGCGCGATGTCGACGTCGTCCTCGACACCATCGCGGGCGCGTACGGGGCCCGCTCGCTGCGCACCCTGCGCTCGGGCGGCCGGCTGGTCTCGATCCTGCCGCTGGACGACACGTTCCCGGCCGATCAGGCGCGCGAGGCACGGATCCGCGCGGGATTCATGATGGTCGAGCCCGACCGGGCCGGGCTCCAGGCCGTGGCCGGCCTGGTGGCCGGCGGACAGCTGCGGGTCCTCGTCGACACCGTGGTACCACTGGAGGACGCCGGCAAGGCCCACACCCTCGGCGAGACCGGCCGCACCACCGGCAAGATCGTCCTGTCGGTCGCACCCTGACCAGGCCACACGGGGCGCAAGCCGCGGGCTCGCGCCCTGCCCGGCAGCTGTAGGGCCTCAAGTTCGCTTGGCATGTCGATCTCAGCTAACCAGCGGGCCCCTGAGTCGTCTCACGGGAGTAGCGCGGCTGAACCTCCATTCCGCGGCATTTCATCAGTTTCCGTGCGCGTTGGTGAGGTTGCGCCGTCTCAATGCGTCGGCGCCGACTTCGCGGTACCGGTCCCCAGTCCTTCGGCCACGCGTCACCTTGAGATGTGGGCTTCGATGCCGTCGAGCAGGAAGTCGAGGCCGATCCGGAAGGTGTGGTCGGCGTCGAGGTGGGCGGCATCGCGCACCACCGTGGCCAGCACGGGGAATCGGCCAGTGGCGAAGGTCCGTTCAAGATAGGGCCCAAGTGAAGCCTGCCAACGCTTCTCGTCCATCCCGGTGGCCCGCTCGGCACGGCGCTCGGCAATCTCCCGACGCACCGCGCCGATCACATACGCGTCGACCGCGGTGGCCACCGGCAGGATGTCGTCCACGTCGATACCGTCCAGCGCGGCCACCACAGCCTCCCCCCTGGCCAGCACGTGCGGCCCGAGCTGCGGTCGGCCACCGAGCAGATCGGCGAGCCATTCGTGTTCGTGAGCGGCCTGCCGTGTGGTTTCGGCAAGAGACCGCAGCACCTCTCGCCAGCCGTGTCCGACCGGCCGGATCTCGGCATAGGCCGCGTCGACCATCAGGTCGAGCAACTCCTCCTTGCCGGCGATGTAGCTGTACAGGCGCATCGGCCCGACGCCCAGCGCAGTGGCGACCTTGCGTAGCGACACCGCCTCCAAGCCGTCCGCGTCAGCCAAGTGGATCGCCGCGCGCACGATCCGCTCCCGGTTGAGCAGGGCCGGCACAGGTCGATTCGGTGGCTCCGGCCTCTCCCACACCAACATGCCGCTAACGATACAGTGTATCGATCAGTACGGTGTACCAGAGGGGGAGCACCCATGACCATCGCCATCGTCGGAGCCGGCCTCGGCGGCCTGGCTCTCGCCCGTGTGCTGCACGTGAACGGCATGGATTCCGTCGTGTATGAACGTGAATCGACACGCGGTTCACGCAGCCAGGGCGGCATGCTCGACATCCACTCCGGCCAACAGGCGCTGCGCGAGGCCGGACTGATCGACCAGTTCTCCGCGATTGCCCGTCGTGAAGGCCAGGACATGCGCCTTCTCGAGCCAGACGGCACCCTGCTGCTCCAGGAGGACACGCCGGACGACGCCCCGCTCGACCGGCCCGAGGTCGATCGCACCGATCTGCGCAACCTGCTGCTGGATTCCCTCCCTGACGACGTGGTGTGCTGGGGGCACGCGTTCGTATCGGCCGACAACGGCCTGCTGCACTTCGCCGACGGCAGCAGTGCGACGTATGACCTGCTGGTCGGCGCGGACGGCGCGAACTCCCGGGTCCGCGGGCTGCTCACCGACGCCCGCCCGGCGCACATCGGCCAGAACGTCGTCGAGGTCAGCATTCCCGACATCGACCGCACGCGCCCCGACCTCGCGGCGATGGTCGGGCGGGGCAACTACTGGGTGCTCGGCAACGGGATATCCCTGGCGGCGCAGCGCAACGGTGACGGCCGCGTGCGCATCGGCCTCAGCTTCTACAACACCGCCGAGGACTGGTTCGCTACCAGCGGGATCCCGTTCGCTGACCCGGCCGCCGCCCGGGCGCGGCTGATCGACCTGATCCCCGGCTGGGACTCACGGTTCACTGCGCTGATCGCGGCCTGCGACGACACGATCGTGGCGCGGTCGATCGCCACTCTCCCGGTCGGCCTGACCTGGCCGTCGACGCCAGGCGTCACGCTGCTCGGCGATGCCGCGCACCTGATGCCGCCGGTGGGGGAGGGCGCCAACATGGCGCTGCTCGACGGCGCCCTGCTCGGTCTTGCACTGGCCGCGCACCCGGACGACTTTCCCGCCGCCGTCAAGGAATACGAACGCGAGATGTTCGCACGCACCAGCGCTGCCGCCCAGATGTCCGCGGACATACAGGATTTGCTGACGTCGCCGAACGCCGCACAGAGAATGCTCGCGTTCTTCCAACCAGACGGCACCTGAGACCCTGCCGGCAGCCGACTCAGGTCTGTGCCATGTCCACGAACCGTGAGTAGTGGCCCTGGAACGCCACCGTGATCGTGGCGGTGGGGCCGTTACGGTGCTTGGCCACGATCAGGTCGGCCTCGCCGGCCCGGGGGGACTCCTTCTCGTAGGCATCCTCGCGGTGCAGCAGGATGACCATGTCGGCGTCCTGCTCGATCGAGCCGGACTCACGGAGGTCGGAGACCATCGGCTTCTTGTCCGTGCGCTGTTCCGGACCACGGTTGAGCTGGGAGAGCGCGATGACCGGGAGCTCCAGCTCCTTCGCCAGCAGCTTGAGGTTTCGGGACATGTCCGAGACCTCCTGCTGGCGGCTCTCGGCGCGCTTCGAGCCGCCGGACTGCATCAGCTGCAGATAGTCGATGACCACCAGCTTCAGCTCGTTGCGTTGCTTGAGCCGGCGGCACTTCGCGCGGATCTCCATCATCGAGAGGTTCGGCGAATCGTCGATGTACAGCGGCGCGGCGGAGACATCCGGCATCCGGCGGGCCAGCCGCGTCCAGTCCTCGTCCGTCATGCTGCCGGAGCGCATGTGGTGCAGCGCCACCCGCGCCTCGGCGGACAGCAGGCGCATCGCGATCTCGTTGCGCCCCATTTCCAGCGAGAAGATCACGCTCGGCAGATTGCTCTTGATCGAGCAGGCCCGCGCGAAGTCCAGCGCCAGGGTCGACTTACCCATGGCAGGACGGGCCGCGATGACGATCATCTGGCCGGGGTGCAGGCCGTTGGTGAGGGAGTCCAGATCGGTGAAGCCCGTCGGCACGCCCGTCATCTGGCCCTGGCGTGAACCGATCGCCTCGATCTCGTCGAGCGCGCCCTCCATGATGTCGCCGAGCGGGAGGTAGTCCTCGCTGGTCCGCTGCTCGGTGACGGCGTAGATCTCCGCCTGGGCGCTGTTGACGATCTCGTCGACATCGCCGTCGGCGGCGTATCCCATCTGCGTGATGCGGGTGCCGGCCTCGACCAGACGGCGCAGCACCGCCCGCTCGTGGACGATCTCGGCGTAATACTCGGCGTTCGCCGCGGTCGGTACGGATTGCACGAGGGTGTGCAGATACGAGGCGCCGCCCACCCGGGCGATCTCGCCCCGCTTGGTCAGCTCCGCGGCGATGGTGATCGGGTCGGCCGGCTCGCCCTTGGCGTAGAGATCGAGGATGGCCTGGTAGACCAGCTCATGGGCGGGACGGTAGAAATCCTCGCCCTTGAGGACCTCGACGACATCCGCGATGGCGTCCTTGGACAGCAGCATGCCGCCGAGCACGGACTGCTCGGCGTCCAGGTCCTGCGGGGGGACCCGCTCGAAGCCGCCGGCCCAACCGCCGTCGTCGTCGCGCTCCTGCCGGTCGCCACGGCCGCGGCCCTTGCCCTCGCCGCGCCGGGAGCGGGCGGCCGGCAGCAGGTCGCTGGGACCGGAGTCCGCCCAAGGGTCTTCCATGGGCTCGGGAATGCTCACCCCGGCACCTCCTCCCGTCCGCGGCGCGGACCTTGCTGTGCGGTTCTTTCTTACGGCACAGCTCTGACAATCGATGGCCCGACTCCGGTTACGGCGCGTCGAGTTCGGACGCTTTCTCAGGTCGGAACAGGCGGCGGGTGCCGGACCACGGTAGGCCTGTGGGCACCGTCCGCCAATCTGGTTATCCACAGGCCATGTGGATGACTGGCCCTCAGCTGTGGAGAACCCCCCGGATCCTGTGCACGGCCCGGGGGAAACTTCTGTGGACAAGCACACAATCACCCCACCCTCACCCGTCTGACCTGCACCTTTCTCATCCATAGGCTGTGGGGGAGAAAAACTTTCCCCAGGTGTTCAAGATCGCTGCAAACGGCACACGCACGAGCGCTCCACACAGCGGAAAGTAAGGACTGCAAGGGGTTTGCATCTCTTACCTGTGGAAGATTAGATTGACCGCATGACACAGGCTCCCGCGACACCGCGGCGCACCGTCCGCCGCCATGACCGCGAGATCATCGCCCTCGCCCTGCCGGCCTTCGGCGCACTGGTCGCGGAACCGCTCTTCGTCATGGCCGACAGCGCCGTCATCGGCCACCTCGGCACCCCCCAGCTCGCCGGCCTCGGCATCGCCGCCGCCCTGCTGACCACCGCCGTCTCCGTCTTCGTCTTCCTCGCCTACGCCACCACCGCGGCGGTCGCCCGCAGGGTCGGCGCCGGCGATCTCCCCGCCGCCATCCGCCAGGGCATGGACGGCATCTGGCTCGCGCTGCTGCTCGGCGCCGTCGTGATCGCGGCCGTGCTGCCCGGCGCCCCCTGGCTCGTCGAGGCCTTCGGCGCCTCCGGCACCGCCGCCCCGTACGCCACGACCTATCTGCGGATCAGCGCGCTGGGCATCCCCGCGATGCTCGTCGTGCTGGCCGCCACCGGAGTGCTGCGCGGCCTCCAGGACACCCGGACCCCGCTCTACGTCGCCATCGGCGGTTTCTCCCTCAACGCCGCGCTCAACATCGGCCTGGTCTACGGTGCCGGCCTCGGCATCGCGGGTTCGGCCTGGGGCACGGTCATCGCCCAGTGCGGCATGGCCGCGGTCTACCTCATCGTCGTCGTCCGCGGTGCACGGCGGCACGGTGCCTCGCTGCGTCCCGACGCCGCGGGGATCCGCGCCTCGGCTCAGGCCGGGGTCCCGCTGCTGGTCCGGACGCTCTCGCTGCGCGCCGTGCTGATGATCGCCACCGCCGTCGCCGCCCGGCTCGGCGACGCCGAGGTCGCCGCCCACCAGATCGTGCTCACGCTGTGGTCCCTGCTGGCCTTCGCGCTGGACGCGATCGCCATCGCCGGGCAGGCCATCATAGGCCGCTACCTCGGGGCGGGGGACCGCGACGGCGCCCGGGCCGCCTGCCGCCGGATGGTCCAGTGGGGCATCGCCGCCGGCCTGGTGCTCGGCCTGCTGGTCGCATTCGCCCGTCCGCTGTTCATCCCCCTGTTCACCTCCGACCCCGCCGTGGAGGGGCCGCTGCTGGCCACGCTCCTGGTCGTGGCCGTGACCCAGCCGGTCTCCGGCGTCGTCTTCATCCTCGACGGCGTGCTGATGGGCGCGGGGGACGGCCCGTATCTCGCCCGGGCCATGGTCGTGACGCTGGCCCTGTTCGCACCGGTCGCACTGGCCGTACCGGCCCTCGGCGGCGGACTTGTCACACTGTGGTGGGCAATGACCCTGATGATGACCGTGCGTCTGCTGACCCTGTGGCTGCGCACGCGCTCCGGACGGTGGATTGTGACGGGAGCCTCCCGTTGATGCACCTCCCGTTTGCACGCAGCGCGTGTCAATAATGACCCTGTGCGCTCGCTTGCCAGGAAGTCCGTGCTGCCGCTGACGTTCGTCGTCATGCTGGCTGCTGCCGTGGTGGGCTACGCCACGGAAGAATCCGGCGTCACCGGCATCAGCAGCGGAAACAGCGGCGGCCGCAGCAGCTTCGGCAAGTCCGGCGAGGGCAGCCAGGACCCACAGGACCAGGACCCCAAGGCGACGGCCCCGGCCGATGACGGCAATGCGTACACCCCGCGCCGGACCGAGCAGAACGCGCGGGTCGGCGCGGTCTTCGAGAAGGACGACTCCGGCGATCACTTCTGCACCGCGAGCGTGGTGCAGAGCCCGGCCAGGAACATGCTCATCACCGCGGCGCACTGTGCCTTCGACAGCGACGCCGGCAGCACGGTCGACGATCTGGTCTTCGCCCCGGACTACCGCAACGGCGACGAGCCCACGGGCCTGTGGAAGGTCAAGAAGGTGATCGTCGACGACCACTGGGCCAAGTCGCAGGACGAGGACTACGACGTCGCCTTCCTGGTGCTCGACAAGAAGAACGGCAAGCAGATCCAGGACGTCCTGGGCGGCAACACCCTCGGCATAGACCGTGGCTTCGACAACGAAGTGAAGATCACCGGCTATCCCACCAGCCGCAATACGCCGATCTCCTGCCAGAACCGCACCACGAAGTTCAGCGACACCCAGTTGCGCATCCAGTGCACCGACTTCGAGGGCGGCACGAGCGGCAGCCCCTGGCTGGCCGACTACGACCCCAAGAGCCACACCGGCACGGTCATCGGCGTCCTGGGCGGCCACGAAGGCGGCGGCGACGAGGACGATGTCTCCTACGCCGCGTACTTCGACGAGGACATCGCCAAGCTGTACAAGCGCGCCCAGGACGAGGACTAACGGCGGGCTCCGAGCCGGCCACCCCACGACGGCCGAGCCGGGGGACGACCCCGGACACGGCGAAGGGCCGCACCCCGGTGACGGGATGCGGCCCTTCGGCGCGGTACTGCGATTACGCGGCGACGACCTCGACGCCGAGCTTCGCGACGACCTCGGCGTGCAGACGCACGGAGATCTGGTGCGCGCCCAGGGTCTTGATCGGCGAGCCGATCTCGACACGGCGCTTGTCGACGTCCGGACCACCGGCAGCCTTGATCGCCGAGGCGACGTCGGCCGGGGTGATGGAGCCGAACAGGCGACCCGCGTCGCCGGCACGCACGGCCAGCTTCACGTTGACGCCCTCGAGCCGGCCCTTGACCTCGTTGGCCTGCTCGATCGTGGCGATCTCGCGGATCTTGCGACCGCGACGGATCTGCTCGACGTCCTTCTCGCCACCCTTGGTCCAGCGGATCGCGAAACCACGCGGAACCAGGTAGTTGCGGGCGTACCCGTCCTTGACGTCAACGACGTCGCCGGCGGTGCCGAGGCCGGAGACCTCGTGGGTGAGGATGATCTTCATGATTCGGTCACCCTTCCCTTATCGCGCGGTGGACGTGTAGGGCAGCAGCGCCATCTCACGGCTGTTCTTCACGGCCGTGGCGACGTCACGCTGGTGCTGGGTGCAGTTGCCGGTGACCCGGCGGGCACGGATCTTGCCGCGGTCGGAAATGAACTTCCGCAGCAGGTTCGTGTCCTTGTAGTCCACGTAGGAGATCTTCTCCTTGCAGAACACGCAAACCTTCTTCTTAGGCTTGCGAGCAGGCGGCTTCGCCATTATCTCTCTCCAATGAGTTCAAGAAGTTTGTGCTGACGCCCTCGTCCAGGCCCCCGGCCGTTCCGCAGCGCTGTTTCACGTGAAACAGCGCGGGTCGGACCGGCTGCACGGACCTAGAAGGGCGGCTCGTCCGAGTAGCCACCGCCGGAGCTACCGCCCCAGCCACCGCCGCCGCCACCCTGCTGACCGCCGCCGGCCGGGCCGCTGGTCGCCCACGGGTCGTCGGCGGGAGCACCGCCGCCGCCCTGCTGCTGGCCGCCGCCGGGGCCGCCGCCCCAACCGCCGCCACCCTGGCCACCGCCCTGCTGACCGCCGCCGAAGCCGCCGCCGCCCTGGCCACCGCGACCGCTGGTCTTGGTGATCTTGGCCGTGGCGTTCTTCAGGCTCGCGCCCACTTCCTCGACGTCGAGCTCGTAGACCGTGCGCTTCACGCCCTCGCGGTCCTCGTACGACCGCTGCTTGAGGCGGCCCTGGACGACCACGCGAGTACCCCGCGTCAGGGACTCGGCGACGTTCTCGGCCGCCTGACGCCACACCGAGCAGGTGAGGAACAGGCTCTCGCCGTCCTTCCACTCATTGGTCTGGCGGTCGAAGGTGCGGGGAGTGGACGCGACGCGGAACTTCGCGACCGCCGCACCGGACGGGGTGAAGCGCAGCTCGGGGTCGTCGACAAGATTGCCGACAACCGTGATGACGGTCTCGCCTGCCATTAGGGGAACCTCTCGGCGGGTGTGCTGCTGGCTGCTGGTGTTGCTGCTACTCGGACCCGGTTACCGCTGGCGCTGTCGCGCTCAGTGGGTCTCGGGACGGAGAACCTTGGTCCGGAGGACCGACTCGTTCAGGTTCATCTGACGGTCGAGCTCCTTGACGACCGCAGGCTCGGCCTGCAGGTCGATGACCGAGTAGATGCCCTCGGGCTTCTTCTTGATCTCGTACGAGAGACGACGACGGCCCCAGGTGTCGACCTTCTCGACCTTTCCGTTGCCCTCACGGACGACGGAGAGGAAGTTCTCGATCAGCGGGGAGACAGCGCGCTCCTCGAGATCGGGGTCGAGGATGACCATCACCTCGTAGTGACGCATGTGGAACCCACCTCCTTTGGACTCAGCGGCCACGGTCGTTCCGTGGCAGGAGGGTCGTATGCGTTTCCGCGCCCGGTCCGACCGGCCATCCGGACAGACATAGGCGCAGACCGTACACAGTACCTGCCTGGAGCCTTCCGGTTGAAATCCGGCCGGTACACCCCCCAATCTGGAACACAACGGGTGTGAGCGGCGTTACAGTGCGCCGCCCTGTCATCGGAGGTGCCGCATGGCACAGGCAAGGACCCAGCGCAATCTGCTCTCGCTGCTCAACAGCGACGGCAAGGACCATCCCGTCGAGAACACGCTCGCGATCGTGACCGTGGTATTCGGCGCGATCGCCGTCTTCACCACGCTCTCTCCCAGCCTGCACCTCATCAGTTCCTGGGTCGGCCTGATCGGAATCGGCACCGGCCTGTGGGGCCAGTTCATCTCCTCGACGACGGGCGAACGCTTCCTGTTGATCATCGGTCTCGGGGCCTCGGCCGTCGGCTTCTATCTCGGCCTGGCACACGGCGGACTTTTCGGCGGCGTGATCGGCTAGCGACGTCGTACGGGCCCCTGAGCTGTGCGGCATATGGGGTCCGTGGCCGTACGGCCCAGTCGGGGCGCTCCACGGTCACAGTAGGCTTCGGCGCGAGAGCCGGAGCCCCGACCATGGGGACACACCTGCCGAGGAGCGCCCCGCATGAGCCTGACCCTGAGGACCATCAGCCGTGAGCAGCATCTGGCATATATCCAGAGCCTGCCCGCGGCAAGCCACATGCAGGTTCCGGCCTGGGCGGACGTGAAGGCCGAATGGCGGGCGGAGAGCCTGGGCTGGTTCGACGCGAGCGGCGAGATGGTCGGCGCGGGACTGGTGCTCTACCGCCAGGTCCCCAAGGTCAAGCTCTACCTGGCGTACCTCCCCGAGGGCCCGGTCATCAACTGGCACTCGCCGAACCTGGAGGACTGGCTGCAGCCGATGCTGCGGCATCTCAAGCAGCAGGGTGCCTTCACGGTGAAGATGGGCCCGCCGGTCATCATCCGCCGCTGGGACGCCCAGGCGATCAAGGCCGGCATCCAGAACCCGGACGTGAAGCGTCTGCGCGACGTCGAGGCGACGCACATCGAGCCGCGCGCCTTCGAGGTGGCCGACAAGCTGCGCCGCATGGGCTGGCAGCAGGGGGAGGACGGCGGCGCCGGCTTCGCCGACGTGCAGCCCCGCTACGTCTTCCAGGTGCCGCTGGCCGACCGTTCGCTGGAGGAGGTCCACAAGGGCTTCAACCAGCTGTGGCGCCGCAACATCAAGAAGGCCGAGAAGGCCGGCGTCGAGGTCGTCCAGGGCGGCTACGACGATCTGGCCGAATGGCAGCGCCTCTACGAGATCACCGCGGTGCGTGACCAGTTCCGGCCGCGGCCGCTCAGCTACTTCCAGCGCATGTGGACGGCCCTCAACTCCGAGGACCCCAACCGCATGCGGCTCTACTTCGCGCGCCACAACGGCGTGAACCTTTCCGCGGCGACGATGCTCGTGGTCGGCGGGCACGTCTGGTACTCCTACGGCGCCTCCGACAACATCGGCCGCGAGGTCCGCCCCTCGAACGCCATGCAGTGGCGGATGCTCCAGGACTCCTACGCGCTCGGCGCCTCGGTCTACGACCTCCGCGGCATCAGCGACTCGCTGGACGAGAACGACCACCTCTTCGGCCTGATCCAGTTCAAGGTCGGCACGGGCGGGCAGGCAGCTGAGTACCTCGGCGAGTGGGACTTCCCGCTCAACAAGCTCCTGCACAAGGCGTTCGATATGTACATGGCACGCCGCTGATCCGCTTCACCGCACCGTTGTACCTCTGACACACCGCAGCTACGAGAAAGGTTCCGGGCCCGGCCATGGCGCTCACCCTCTACGTCGACACCGCGCGCTGGCGGGCGCATCAGCAGAGCGTTCTCCAGCAGTTCCCCGGGCTCGTCCCGGTCTGCAAGGGCAACGGCTACGGCTTCGGCCATGAGCGCCTCGCCGACGAGGCGACCCGCCTGGGTGCCGACATCCTCGCGGTCGGGACCACCTACGAGGCGGCCCGTATCAAGGACTTCTTCAGCGGCGACCTGCTCGTCCTGACGCCGTTCCGCCACGGCGAGGAGCCGGTGCCGCTGCCCGACCGGGCGATCCGCTCGGTCTCCTCCGTCGAGGGCGTCGGTGGCCTGGTCGGCGCCCGCGTGGTCATCGAGGTCATGAGCAGCATGAAGCGCCACGGCGTCAAGCCGGAGGACCTGCCGAAGCTCGCCACCGCCATCGAGGACGTCCGGCTCGAGGGCTTCGCGATCCACCTGCCCCTGGACCGCACCGACGGGTCGGACGCGGTCGAGGAGGTCATCGGCTGGATGGACCGGCTGCGTGCCGCCCGCCTGCCCCTGCACACCATGTTCGTCAGCCACCTCAAGGCCGATGAACTCGCCCGTCTCCAGCAGCAGTTCCCGCAGACGCGGTTCCGCGCGCGGATCGGTACCCGGCTGTGGCTGGGCGACCACGAGGCCACCGAGTACCGCGGTTCGGTGCTCGATGTCACCCGGATCGCCAAGGGCGAGCGCTTCGGCTACCGCCAGCAGAAGGCGGCCTCCGACGGCTACCTGGTCGTGGTCGCCGGTGGCACCTCGCACGGCGTCGGCCTGGAGTCGCCCAAGGCGCTGCACGGCGTGATGCCGCGCGCCAAGGGCGTGGCGCGGGCCGGCCTGGCCACCGTCAACCGCAATCTCGCGCCCTATGTGTGGGCCGGGAAGCAGCGCTGGTTCGCGGAGCCCCCGCACATGCAGGTGTCGATCCTGTTCGTACCGGCGGATGCCCCGCAGCCGCAGGTCGGCGAGGAGCTGGTGGCCCATCTGCGGCACACCACCACGCAGTACGACCGCCTCATGGACCGCTGAGCCGGACGGGCCCGCTCCGGACGGACCGAGGGCCCGGTGCCGCAGACATCTCCTGCGGCACCGGGCCCTCGGCGCGCTCTTCGGCCGGCTTCCGGCTCATTCCCGTACGGCGCCCCAGCGCACCCGTGGCGCCGCCTCGAAGTGCACCGCGTGCCGGGGCACGTGGTGTGTCGGCCCGAGCACGAACACATCGGCGCTGCGGTCCAGGACACCGCCCGAGGGGTCGTCGTCCCCGTCCCTGCGGACCACATCGCGCTCGGGCAGCCAGATGTCCCGTACCACCACGGCGCACAGGTAGAGCGTGCCCAACAGGTGCAGGGCGATGGCCAGTTGGTACCCCTCCGTGGGCAGCCCCTGGTGCTTGTCGCCGTTGCCCGTGTAGGCGAGGTACATCCAGATCCCCAGGAAGTACATGACCTCGCAGGCCTGCCAGATCAGGAAGTCCCGCCAGCGCGGCCGGGCCAGCGCGGCGAGCGGGATCAGCCACAGGACGTACTGCGGCGAGTAGACCTTGTTGGTGAGGATGAACAGCGCGACGACCAGGAACGCCAGCTGGGCGAAGCGCGGCCGGCGCGGTGCGTAGAGGGTCAGCAGGCCGATGCCGGCGCAGCCGAGGATCATCAGCAGCGTGGCGTAGGTATTGGCGTTCTCCAGCGGGTTCCCGGTGCGCTGCGAGATCAGCAGCCAGACCGAGCCGAAGTCGATGGGCCTCTCCTGGCTGAACGTGTAGAACTTCGCCCAGCCCTCCCGGATGTGGAATCCCGCGGCATCGTGCGTGATCATCACCGGGAGGTTCACGACCAGCCACGCCACCACGGCGCCGGTCAGCGCCTTCCGATACGCGCGCCAGGCTCCCGCACGCCAGCACAGCACCAGCAGGGGGCCCAGCAGCAGCACGGGATACAGCTTCGCCGCGGTGGCCAGCCCGATCAGGACACCGGCCGCCAGCGGGCGGCTGCGGGACCACATCAGCATCCCCGCGGCGGTCAGGGCGATCGCCAGAAGGTCCCAGTTGATGGTGGCGGTGAGGGCGGCGGCGGGCGCCAGGGCGACGAGGAGTCCGTCCCAGGGGCGCCGCCGGTGGGTGCGGGTCACGCATACGGCGACCACGACGGCGCAGATCATCAGCATGCCGGCGTTGACCAGCCAGTAGACCTGTTCGCGCTGCTGGATGCCGCCCGAGTGCGGGGTCATCCAGGAGGCGACCTCCATGAAGACACCGGTGAGCACCGGGTACTCGAGATACTCCATGTCGCCGGGCAGCCGGTCGAAGTACGGGATCAGCCCGTCGGCGAATCCCCGCCCCGCGTAGAGGTGGGGGATGTCGGAGTAGCAGGCGTGGATGTACTGGCTCGTGGCGCCGAAGAACCAGCCGCCGTTGTAGCACGGGAGCTTCTGCACCATGCCGAGCGCGAACATGCCGAGGGCGACCAGCGCGATGACGCGTACCGGCGTCAGCCAACTCGTTCCGAGCAGTGCGTGCCGGCCGATCGGTCCTCCGATCAGCTCGCTGCCGGCCGCCGCCACCTCATCCCGCTCCGTCGGCCGCACCGACTCGTCCCGCCGCACGCTCGTCATGGCCCCATCCTGCCGTACGACCTTGTGGCGAAGACGGCGAAGCCCCCGCCCGGACAATCCGGGCGGGGGCTTCGTGGCTCCCGGTGTTTCACGTGAAACCGTCAGCGTTTCACGTGAAACGGTCGGTGCTCATCAACCGGTCGGGCCACCGAACCAGCCACCACCGGTCGCGTCCGTCGGGTCGGGCGTCGGAGTGGTGCCTCCGGTGCCACCGCCCGGTCCACCGGGCCCACCGTTCGCGCCTCCGTTGCCTCCGCCGCCGTTACCGGCGCCACCGCTGTTCTTGCAGTTGATGTCCCAGGGAGAGCAGGAGTCCGAGGGGCTGGGGCTGGGAGAGTTCGTCGGGGGAGCGGACTTGCTGGGCGTATCCGACGGACTGCTCGACGGCGTGTCCGACGGCGTGGGGGTCGGCGTCGGAGTCGGCATGCCGTCCTCGTCCACCCGGTCCCCGATGGGCGTGGCGGGCTGGAAGTCCACCGGCGTGACGCCCTTCATCGCCTGCAGCATGTACTCGGTCCACACCTCGGTGGGCAGCGCACCACCGTGGATCGAGTCGAAGCCACCGACACCGTTCATGGACAGCTGGCGCGGGTTCTGGGCGTCCTCACGGAACATCGTGACGGACGTCGACAGCTGCTTGGTGTAGCCGACGAACCAGGCCGACTTGTTCTCATCGGTGGTACCGGTCTTGCCCGCGGCCGGCATACCCAGCCGCCTGGCTTCCTTCGCGGTGCCGTTCTGGATGACGTTCTTCAGCACCTTGGTCACGTTGTTGGCGATGTTGGAATCCATGCCGGTCTCGGGCGTGGGCTTGTCGAAGCCCTTCAGGTCCTCGCCCTCGAACGTCACCTTGGTCACCGAATACGGCTCGACCTTCGTTCCCGAAGCGGCGAACGTGGCATAGGCGTCGGCCATCCGGATCGCGCTCGGCGTGGAGGTGCCCAGCGCGAAGGACGGGTTCAGGTTCTTGTCGAAGCTGGCCGGCGCGATGCCCGCCGCCTGGGCCATGTCCCGGACCTTGCTCATCCCGACGTCCATGCCGAGCTGCACGAACGGGGTGTTGACGGACTGCTCCATCGCCTTGGTCAAGGGAATGTAGCCCCAGGGGTGGTTGCTCTCGTTCTCCTGATAGAAGACCGAGTTGTCCCGCTTGCGAACGAAATTGCCCTGCGCGTCCTTCACCTTGAGGTGGTCATCACCGTTGTACCGGCTGTCCGGTGAGATCGGCTGGCCCTGGCTCTTGGCCGTTCCGTACTTCATCGACGCCGCGAGCACGAACGGCTTCCAGGTCGAGCCGACCGGCACACCGAAGGTGTCGGCGTTGTTGCTGAAGTGGCCCTTGTCGTAGCCCTCGCCGCCGTACAGGGCGACGATCTTGCCGTCGCCCGGTACCACCGAGGCCCCGCCGAACTGGACGTATTTGTCCTTCGCGCGCTTCTTGGGATCGATGTACCGCTTGTCGACCTTCTTGACCGCGGTCTCCAGCTGATTGGTCCGCTTCTCGTCAAAGGTCGTCCGGATCGTGTAGCCGCCCTTGTCGAACCGCGCCTCACTGAGCCCGGAGTGCTTGAGCACGTACTTCTTCGCGGTGTCCATCATGTAGCCGATCTGGCCACTCTTGCTGGCGACCGGCTTCGGCAGCTTCGGCTTGGGGAACTTCCCGCGGTAGGAGTCCCGCTGCGCCTTCGGCATGAGGTGGTTGTCGACCTCGCGGTCGAGGATCCAGGACCAGCGCGCCTCGGCACGCTTGGTGTTCGCCGCCCGGGTGGCTCCCGGGCTGGTACCGCCCGCGGGGTCGTACAGGTCCGCGCCCTTGAGCACAGTGGCCAGGAAGGCGCTCTGGTCCGGCTTCAGCTTGTCGGCGTCCACGCCGTAGTACGCCTGAGCCGCCGCCTGGATGCCGTAGGCGCCGCGGCCGTAGTAGCTGGTGTTGAGGTATCCCTGAAGGATCTGGTCCTTGTTCTTCGACCAGCCGACCTTGATCGCGATGAACAGTTCCTTGAACTTGCGGTCCAGGGTCTGCTGCTGGCTCAGCATCGCGTTCTTCACATACTGCTGGGTGATCGTCGATCCGCCCTGGGTCTCGCCGCCCTTGGCCATGTTGAACACGGCACGCGCGATACCCATCGGGTCCACGCCCGAGTCCGTACGGAACGAGGCATTCTCCGCGGAAATCGCCGCATTCTGCATCGAACGCGGAATTTCATTGATCGTGACGTTCTGCCGGTTCGTCTCTCCGTCGCGCGCCATGACCTTGCCATTGGCCCAGAGATAGACGTTGTTCTGCGACTTGGCGGCCAGGCTCTCGTCGGGAACCTGCACCACGGCCAGCGCGACTCCGGAAACGCCGACGATCAGCCCTATGAAACCGACGCTGAGGGTGGCGACCTGCTTCCAGGACGGCACGAAGCGCCGCCACCCGGCGCGGTGGGCACGCGGATAGTCGATCAGTCGCTTCTTGGCCGGCTTCCCGCCGCCGCGACCGCGGCCCTCGGGGCCTCCTCCGCCACCACCACCGCGCCGGCCTCCGCCGCCGCGACCACGACCGCCGGCACCGTCACCGGAGGCCGTATCGGAGGCCTCGGACGCCCTTCGACGCCCGCGCTGGGCGGCTCTGCGGGCCTCGGCTCGCCCGCCCTGCCGCGGCTCGGGACCGTACGACTCGGAGGGGGAGGCAGAACTGGCAGCCGAGCCACGCGAAGGGGCGCCTCGGCGCCCCGGTGGCTGCTGTGCGGCGCGTCGGGCCGCGGCACGTCCGCCACTCTGCGGCTGTGGCGGTTTGCGACGGTGCTCGCTCATGGAACGAATACTCCTCGGGCAGGCGCGCTATCTCGTCGCCTGAAGGCGGCAGTTGTCTTCAGGTCCCCCCGGATGTGCGGCTCGCTCCTAGGTTCGAGCCGCACTACACCGAGGACGGGGACGTCAGATATAGGCCCACGGTTCCCGGCAGTCTGCATGCCGCACAGACTACGCACGACCAAAACCTGCCCAGTGTTGAAATTCACTCCAAATCAGTCAGGTTGAGTAGCACGAATCGGTGATGTGACGCCGTTCACCATTCCCCCTCTTGTTCCGCCCCGGCGACCGTTCTATCGTCTGGATGTATCGAGTCGATACATCAGCGCGACATAAAGAACGCACAGACCAGGGAGGCGGAGGATGAGCAGACGTTCCGGCATCCTTGAGTTCGCCGTCCTCGGCCTGCTCCGCGAATCCCCGATGCACGGCTATGAGCTGCGGAAACGGCTCAATACCTCGCTCGGGGTCTTCCGTGCGTTCAGCTACGGCACCCTCTACCCCTGCCTCAAGGCGCTGGTCGCCAACGGCTGGCTCATCGAGGAGACGGAGGGCGCTGCGGAGGGTGTACCGGCCGCGGCGCTGACAGGGCGCCGAGCCAAGATCGTCTACCGATTGACCGCAGCGGGCAAAGAGCACTTCGAGGAGCTGCTCGCGCACTCCGGGCCGGACGCCTGGGAGGACGAGCACTTCGGCGTCCGCTTCGCGTTTTTCGGCCAGACGTCGCGCGACGTGCGGATGCGCGTGCTGGAAGGGCGCCGCAGCCGACTGGAGGAGCGCCTCGAGCGGATGCGCACCTCCCTGGCCAGGTCCCGCGACCGGCTGGACGACTACACCCTCGAGCTGCAGCGGCACGGCATGGAGTCCGTGGAGCGCGAAGTCCGCTGGCTGAACGAGCTCATCGAGAGTGAGCGTGCCGGGCGCGATCAGCGCGCACCGGGTTCCGCAGCACAGGAGCGCAACCACCAGTCAGGAGATACGGGCGGCCTGCCCCGGCACCGGGGTGGTACCCGGCCGGATCCGTCCGATGACACCACCACATGAGGTTCCGCCGTGCGGAGCCTCATCGAGATCACAGGGAGCAACCGGAATGGGTTCGGTTCGCGTAGCCATCGTCGGCGTGGGCAACTGCGCCGCCTCGCTGGTACAGGGCGTCGAGTACTACAAGGACGCCGACCCGAAGAGCCGCGTGCCCGGCCTCATGCACGTGCAGTTCGGCGAGTACCACGTGCGTGACGTCGAGTTCGTGGCCGCCTTCGACGTCGACGCCAAGAAGGTCGGGCTCGACCTCTCGGACGCCATCGGCGCCAGCGAGAACAACACCATCAAGATCTGCGACGTGCCGAACGCCGGCGTGAAGGTCCAGCGCGGCCACACCCACGACGGCCTGGGCAAGTACTACCGCCAGACCATCGAGGAGTCCACCGAGGCCCCGGTCGACGTCGTCCAGGTCCTCAAGGACAAGCAGGTCGACGTCCTGGTCTGCTACCTCCCCGTCGGCTCCGAGGACGCGGCGAAGTTCTACGCGCAGTGCGCCATCGACGCCAAGGTCGGCTTCGTCAACGCCCTCCCGGTCTTCATCGCCGGCACCAAGGAGTGGGCGGACAAGTTCACCGAGGCCGGTGTCCCGATCGTCGGTGACGACATCAAGTCGCAGGTCGGTGCCACGATCACGCACCGCGTGATGGCCAAGCTCTTCGAGGACCGGGGCGTCATCCTGGACCGCACGATGCA
Source organism: Streptomyces kronopolitis (assembly GCF_014646275.1). Taxonomy (GTDB): domain Bacteria; phylum Actinomycetota; class Actinomycetes; order Streptomycetales; family Streptomycetaceae; genus Streptomyces; species Streptomyces kronopolitis. Next base: position 253,861 of record NZ_BMND01000004.1, on the reverse strand, counting down.
GCTGAACGTCGGCGGCAACATGGACTTCAAGAACATGCTCGAGCGCGAGCGCCTGGAGTCCAAGAAGATCTCCAAGACGCAGGCCGTCACCTCCCAGATCCGGGACCGCGAACTGGGCGAGGACAACGTCCACATCGGCCCCTCGGACTACGTGGCCTGGCTGGACGACCGCAAGTGGGCCTACGTCCGGCTCGAGGGCCGCGCCTTCGGCGACGTGCCGCTGAACCTGGAGTACAAGCTCGAGGTGTGGGACTCCCCGAACTCCGCGGGTGTCATCATCGACGCCCTGCGCGCCGCGAAGATCGCCAAGGACCGGGGAATCGGTGGCCCGATCCTCTCCGCGTCCTCGTACTTCATGAAGTCGCCGCCGGTGCAGTACTTCGACGACGAGGCACGAGAGAACGTCGAGAAGTTCATCAACGGCGAGGTCGAGCGCTGAGACGCCCGACGCCTCTCCCCCGCAGGCCCCCGGTTATTCCACCCGGGGGCCTGCGGGCTGTGTGAGGCTGTGCCTCATGCATGCGGTGCGCGCCCTGTCCGTCTTACTCCGGCTACGCGACTTCCGTTCGCTCCTCGCCGCACGGCTCCTGTCGCAGGCGGCCGACGGAGTGTTCCAGGTCGCCCTCGCGACGTTCGTCGTCTTCTCGCCCGAGAAACAGGCCTCACCTGCGGCCATCGCCTCCGCCATGGCGATCCTGCTGCTGCCGTACTCCCTCCTCGGGCCGTTCACCGGTGTCCTCCTCGACCGCTGGCGACGCCGCCAGGTCCTGCTGTACGGCAACCTGCTGCGGACCGTGCTGGCCATGGTGACCGCGGCGCTGGTCGCCTCCAGGGTCCCGGACTGGCTGTTCTACGCCTCGGCCCTGTCCGTGACGGCCGTGAACCGCTTCGTCCTGGCCGGCCTCTCGGCCGCGCTCCCCAGAGTGGTCAACGGCGAGCAGCAGCTGGTCATGGCCAACTCCCTTGCCCCCACTGCCGGGACGCTCGCCGCGACGGCCGGCGGCGGGCTCGCCTTCGCCATCCGGCTGGTTGGCCCGGATGTGGACGCGTTCGTCGTACTCCTCGCCGCGGCCCTCTACTTCTGCTCGGCCCTCACCTCGCTGCGGATGGCCCCGCAACTTCTCGGACCGGATGCCGCCCGCCTCCAACCCCACCTGCGGGAAGCCCTGTTGAGCACGGTGCGCGGTCTCGCGGAGGGGCTGCGCCATCTCGCCGAGCGGCGCACCGCGGCGCGCGCGCTGACCGCGATGACCCTGATCCGGTTCTGCTACGGAGCCCTGACGGTCATGGTGCTGATGCTGTGCCGGTACTCCTGGTCCGACACCGCGTCCGAGGGCCTGGCACTGCTCGGAATCACCCTCGCGGTGTCCGGCGGAGGGTTCTTCACCGCCGCTGTCGTCACCCCCTGGGCCGTCACACGGCTCACCGCGTTCGGCTGGATCGTCTGCTGTGCCGCCCTGGGCGCCGTGCTGGTGCCGACCCTGGGGCTGTTCTTCACGCCGGGCCCGATGCTGGCGGCCGCGTTCGTGCTCGGCCTCAGCACCCAAGGGACCAAGATCTCGACGGACACCATCGTGCAGTCCTCCGTCGACGACGCCTTCCGCGGCCGGGTATTCGCCCTGTACGACGTCCTGTTCAACGTCGCCTTCGTCGGCGCCGCCGCCGTCGCCGCGCTCATGCTGCCTCCGGACGGACGGTCCGTCGCGCTACTGGGCGTGGTGACCGTGCTGTACGCGCTGGTGGCGGTGATGGTGGTCCGCTTCGGCCGGGGTGAGCGGCCCTCCCTCGCGCGGTGAACCCCTCGGCTTCTGCGGCAGGTATCGCGGACCCCGATACCTTACGGGCGTCCTGCACACGCCTGACGCATCAAAACCGGGGGATCCATGACCACGCCGCCCCATCAGGGCGCGCATCCGTACGGCCAGGCGCCGTACGGGCAGCAGCCCTATGGACAGCCGCCCTACGGGCAGAGTCCCTATCCGCAGGCGCCGACGCCGCACCCCTCCTACGTTCCGCCGCAGGGTGGCTACGGCCAGCCCGCGCAGCCGCAGGCTCCCTACGGGCAGCAGCCGCAGCCCGACTACCCCATGGCCCCGCAGCAGCCGTTCCTACAGGGCGCACCTCCCGCACCGCCGCCGCGGCCCGCCAAGCGTTCCGCCAGGACCGTTCTGCGGGGCATCGGGCTCGTCATCGGGCTGGTCCTCATCGCGGTCGCCTGGATCAGCAGCATGGACGACGCGGAGTCCGCCGAGGTCGGCGACTGCGTGCACAAGTCCAGCAGCTCGCTCGATGACGGCCTTGAGGTGGTCGACTGCGGGACCTCGAAGGCCCAGTACAAGGTGACCGCCGTACACGACGGCACCACGGACACCTCCGTGTGCCCCGCGAGTCAGCCGGCCTACGTCAAGGAAACGCACCGTCGCCGGCGTGCCGACACCGCGATGGTGCTCTGTCTGACCGCCGCGAAGTAACCGGCCCGGCGGCGCCGGAAAGACGAGGAGCGGTGTTTCACGTGAAACACCGCTCCTCCTCGTTTCACGTGAAACATGGCCGCGGGTCGACCGCGCGTTTCACGTGAAACATCAGCTCTGGGTGGCCCACCAGTCCTTCAACGCGGCGATGGCCGCCTCGCGGTCCATGGGGCCGTGCTCCAGCCGGAGCTCCAGCATCTGCTGGTACGCCTTGCCGACCTCGGGCCCCGGGCGCATGCCCAGGATCTGCATGATCTCGTTGCCGTCCAGATCAGGGCGGATCGCTTCGAGCTCTTCCTGTTCCTGGAGCCGCGCGATGCGCTCCTCGAGCCCGTCGTAGGCGCGGGACAGGGCACCGGCCTTGCGCTTGTTGCGGGTGGTGCAGTCCGAGCGCGTGAGCTTGTGCAGCCGCTCCAGCTGCGGACCGGCGTCCCGCACGTACCGGCGGACCGCCGAATCCGTCCACTCGCCCGTCCCGTAGCCGTGGAAGCGCAGGTGGAGCTCCACCAGCCGCGAGACGTCCTTGATCATGTCGTTGGAGTACTTCAGCGCGGTCATCCGCTTCTTGGTCATCTTCGCGCCCACCACCTCGTGGTGGTGGAAGGAGACCCGGCCGTCCTGCTCGAACCGGCGCGTCCTGGGCTTGCCGATGTCGTGCAGCAGGGCCGCCAGCCGCAGCACGAGATCGGGACCGTCCTCCTCGAGGTCGATCGCCTGCTCCAGGACCGTCAGCGAATGCTCGTAGACGTCCTTGTGACGGTGATGCTCGTCACTCTCCAGCCGCAGCGCGGGCAGCTCGGGCAGCACCTGGGCGGCCAGACCCGAATCGACGAGCAGCCGCAGTCCCTCGCGCGGATGCGGCGCGCGGATCAGCTTGTTCAGTTCGTCCCGCACACGCTCAGCGGAGACGATCTCGATGCGCTCCGACATCGCCTTCATCGCGGCGATGACCTCGGGTGCAACCTCGAAGTCCAGCTGAGCGGCGAAGCGGGCCGCGCGCATCATCCGCAGCGGATCGTCGGAGAACGACTCCTGCGGGGTCCCCGGCGTCCGCAGGACGCGCGCCGCCAGGTCCTCCAGGCCGTCGTGCGGGTCGACGAACTCCTTCTGCGGCAGCAGCACCGCCATGGCGTTCACCGTGAAGTCCCGGCGGGCCAGATCCTGCTCGATGGAGTCCCCGTACGACACCTCCGGCTTGCGGGAGGTCCGGTCGTATGCCTCGGAGCGGTAGGTCGTGACCTCGATGTCGAACGAGTCCTTCTTGCAGCCGACCGTCCCGAAGGCGATACCGACCTCCCAGACCGCGTCGGCCCAGGGCCGGACGATCTTGAGGACGTCCTCGGGGCGGGCATCGGTGGTGAAGTCGAGGTCATTGCCGAGCCGGCCCAGCAGTGCGTCCCGGACCGAGCCTCCGACCAGGGCAAGCGTGAACCCGGCCTCCTGGAATCGACGGGCCAGGTCATCCGCGACGGGGGACACCCGCAGCAGCTCGCTCACGGCACGACGCTGGACGTGGTTCAGCGCGTTCGTCGACTGCGGGGTCCGCTCGGAGAGCGGGGCGGGGAGGTCATTGTTGGCGTTCGGCACAACAAACCAGGGTACGTGGCCGCGCAGCCCCCAGGCGTCACGTAATAAAGGGGACAGGCGGGGCGCACCACCCGCTGCGCCGCCATCATGTGGAGCAGTCCCTGGCACTCCGGCCCGGCGCACCTCGTTACCATTCGTGGACGCACATTCCGAACGACCACAGACGACGACGAGGGACGGGCTAGCGCGTGGCCGAGGCGGCAGGGTTCCAGGCGACTGAACGGCCGCGTGGTCGATGGCTGCGAAGGACTGTGACACTGCTCACTGGGGTGCTCCTTCTCGTGGGGCTGCTCCAGGTGCCGCACGCTTCCACCGCTCAGGCGGCCCCCACTGGCTCCCGCACGGTCGATGTGACGATCGACTCCATGTCCCCGCCCACGCCGTCCGAGGGCGACACGGTCACCGTCTCCGGCACGCTGATCAACGACGGCCGCAGCACGATCACCGACGCCAAGGTCGCCATGCACCGCGGCAGCGCGATCGGCGGCCGCAGCTCCATCGAGAGCCTCTCCCGCCGCACCGGCTATCTGGCGGGCGCGGACGGCGAAGCGGTCAAGGGGCACACGGAGAAGATCGACAAGCTGGAGCCCGGCGTCAGCCAGCCCTTCAGCCTCAGCGTCCCGGTCAAGGACCTCGATCTCACCAAGGACGGGGTGTACCAGCTCGGCATCTCTCTGTCAGGGCGCTCCGCCGCCGCGCCGTACGGGCAGATCCTCGGTTTCGACCGGACGTTCCTCCCCTGGCAGGAGTCCGACAGCGCGAAGAAGACGCAGCTCACGTACATGTGGCCGCTGATCTCCTCCACGCACCTCACCGCGGAGACCGACGCCGACGCCCAGCAGACACCGGTCTTCCGCGATGACGACCTCGCCGCCGAGCTCGCACCCGGTGGCCGGCTGCAGCAGATGGTCTCGCTCGCCAAGAACCTCCCGGTGACCTTCGTCGTCGACCCCGACCTGCTCGCGACGGTCGACGCGATGACCAAGTCGTACCGGGTGGACGGGCCGGACGGGCCCATGGGCAAGAACCAGGCGGTCGCCAAGCAGTGGCTGCACGAGCTCGAGGAAGCGGCCAAGACGCACGAGGTGGTCGCGCTGCCCTTCGCCGACCCCGACCTGGCCTCGCTGGCCCACCACGGCAAGGGCGTGCCCAGCGCGCTCAGCCACCTCGGTCCGGCCACCGACCTCGCCGACAAGACCGTGGACACGATCCTCGGCGTCAAACCGCGCACGGACTTCGCCTGGCCCGTGGACGGCGCGATCGACTCCTCCATCGTCGATGTCGCGACCTCGGCCGGCGCACACAACGTGATCACCCGCAGCGACAGCCTCCGCGAGGCGGGCGGGCTGTCCTACACGCCGACGGCCGCCCGGCCCATCGGCGGCGGCAACACCGCCGTCGTCGCGGACGCGCAGCTCTCGCGGGCCTTCGAAGGCGATATGTCGAAGGCGGGAAACACCGCCCACGCGGTCCAGGAGTTCCTCGCCCAGACCGAGATGATCAACCTTGAGGACCCCGGTCGGCAGCGCAGCGTCGTCGTCGCACCGCAGCGCATGCCCACGGTCAGCCAGGCCCAGGCGATGGCCACCGCGCTGCGGGACCTCAAGCAGTCCGGCCGCTGGACCCAGCCGCTGAGCCTTGGCGGCGCCGCCAAGGCCAAGCCCGACCGCGCGGCCACCCGCCACGTCCCCAGCGGCAGCTCCTACCCGTCCTCGCTGCGCCGGAAGGAGCTCCCCACCGATGCCTTCCGGCAGATCCAGGGCACCCAGGACGCGCTGGACGACTACCAGGTGATCCTGGCCCACCCGGAGCGCGTGGTGACGCCGTTCGGCAACGCCATAATGCGGGAGATGTCGACGCAGTGGCGGGGCAATCCCACCGGTGCCAAGGCGTTCCGCCACTCGGTGCGCAGCTATCTCGACGGCCTGACCAAGAAGGTGCACCTGATCCAGAAGTCGGAGGCCACGCTCTCCGGGCGCAGCGCCACCATTCCGGTGACGGTCCAGAACAACCTGGTCCAGGGCGTCAGGGACATGAAGCTGAAGCTGACCTCCTCGCAGCCCAACCGACTGGACGCGGGGAAGACGCAGACGATCACGGTGGACGGCGGGCACAGCCAGTCCTTCAAGTTCGACACCACCGCGAACGCGAACGGCCGGGCGTGGGTGACCGCCCAGCTCTACACCTCGGACGGAAAGCCCTACGGTGACCCCATGACGTTCCAGGTGAACGTCACGGAGATCACCGCGACGGTGATGCTCGTCATCGCGGGCGGCGTGCTGCTGCTCGTCCTCGCCGGCGTCCGGATCTACCTCCAGCGCAAGCGGGCGGCCGGCCGGCGGGCCGAGGACGGGACCGACGGAGACGGCACCGACGGCGATTCAGGCACGGACGGCGACAACGGCGGCACCGACGGCGACCAGCCCGAGCAGCCGAGTGACCCCACGCCGGACACCGGTTCGGAAAGCTCCGACCCGTCCGGCTCAGGTGAGAAAGTGGACCGTTGATAGATGGCGGGGCCGGATGGCCGGCGACGGATGAGGTGGGGCAGCGATGAATGCGCCGTACGACGGTGACCGGGGCCGGGGCGCCAATGGCGACCCCAACGGGCCGGTCCCTCCGACGCCCCCGTTGCCCGCGGACCAGGACCCCTACGTCCAGGACGCCTACCGCAACGATCCACACCGCGCACAGGACCCGACGACACGGGACCCGGTGGCCGAGGCGTTCCACGACCGCGCCGCGCACCCGCCGCAGGACCAGCCCACGCAGCCGCTCTACCCGCAGCCTGCCGCCGGCCGGCACGCCCCCGATCAGCAGCGGTGGGCCTCCCCTCCGCCGTCCGAGCCGCAGGGCCCCGGCCGCGGTCTCCCGTACGCCGACGCCGCCGCGACCACCCAGTCCATGGGCGTCGACGACCTGATGACCCAGGCCGCCCAGGACGCTCCCGAGCCGGACGCCTTCGCGCATCTCTACCGCGACCAGCAGCACTACGAGTCCCAGCACCCCGCCGCCCCCGCGGCTCCGGGCCCTGAGGCCGTACCGCAGCAGCCCGTGCCGGAGCCGGAGCCCGCCCCCGTGGCGGCGGCCGGCAAGCCGTCCGGTGGCCGCGCCTCCGGCCTGCTCAAGTCCAGCGCGGTGATGGCCGCCGGCACGATGGTGTCCCGTCTGACGGGCTTCGTCCGCTCGGCGCTGATCGTCGCGGCGCTCGGCGGCGCGGTCCTCGGTGACTCCTGGCAGGTCGCCTACCAGCTCCCGACCATGATCTTCATCCTGACCATCGGCGGCGGTCTGAACTCCGTCTTCGTGCCGCAGCTGGTGCGCGCGATGAAGGAGGACGACGACGGCGGCGAGGCCTACGCGAACCGGCTGCTGACGCTGGTCGTCGTGGTCCTCGGCGTGCTGACCGTGCTGGCCGTCGTGGCCGCGCCGCTCCTGGTGAAACTGGTCTCCTTCGACATCTCCCGCGATCCGGCGGCCAACGAGGTCGCGGTCGCGTTCACCCGCTACTGCGTGCCCACGATCTTCTTCATGGGTCTGCACGTGGTGATGGGGCAGATCCTCAACGCCCGCGGCCGCTTCGGCGCGATGATGTGGACCCCGGTCCTCAACAACATCGTCATGATCGCCACCTTCGGCCTGTTCATCTGGGTCTACGGCACGGCGAAGACCTCGCACATCGGCGTGACCACCATCCCCGACGAGGGCATCCGGCTCCTGGGCATCGGCACCCTCCTCGGGCTCGTGGTCCAGGCGCTGGCCATGATCCCGTACCTCCGCGACGCGGACTTCAGGCTCCGGCTGCGGTTCGACTGGCGCGGCCACGGCCTGGGCAAGGCCGCCAAGCTCGCCAAGTGGACCGTGCTGTTCGTGCTCGCCAACCAGGCGGGCGTCCTCGTCGTCACCCAGCTCTCCACCTGGGCCGGAAAGACCGCCGACCAGCAGGGGCACCCGGGCACCGGCTTCATCTCGTACGCCAGCGCCCAGCTCATCTGGAACATGCCGCAGGCGATCATCACCGTCTCCGTGATGGCGGCGCTGCTGCCGCGTCTGGCACGGTCCGCGCACGACGGTGACACCGGAGCCGTCCGCGACGACATGTCGCAGGGCCTGCGCACCTCCGCCGTCGCCATCGTCCCGATCTCGTTCGGCTTCCTCTCCCTCGGCATCCCGCTCTGCACGCTGGTCTACGGCTCGTCCGGCGCCGGGATCCCGATGGGTTACATGCTGATGGCCTTCGGTGTGGGGCTGATCCCGTTCTCGGTGCAGTACGTCGTCCTGCGCGCCTTCTACGCGTACGAGGACACCCGCACCCCCTTCTACAACACGGTGATCGTCGCCGCGGTCAACGCCGCCGCCTCCGCCCTGTGCTTCCTGGTCCTGCCGGCCCGCTGGGCCGTGGTCGGCATGGCGGCCTCCTACGGCCTGGCGTACATCATCGGCGTGGGCGTGGCCTGGCGGCGTCTGGGCAAGCGCATGGACGGCGATCTCGACACGGCGCACGTCGTCCGGACCTATGCGCGGCTGGCCGGCGCGAGCATCCCGGCCACGATCATCTCCGGGGCGGCGGTCTACGGCATCATGCAGACACTGGGCAGCGGGGTCCTCGGCTCGCTGTCCGCCCTGATCGTCGGCGCTGCCGCGCTGCTGGCGGTGTTCTACGTCGCCGCACGCAAAATGCGCATCGAGGAACTGAACGCCCTGGTCGGCATGGTCCGGTCGAAGCTGGGGCGCTGAGGGAGCACAACCATCGACTGCCACCGTGTGTCGTGCATAGTGGCGGACTGTGGGCACAATTGTCTTGGCTCATTGAGCCTGCAACGGATGGGGAGGCAGGAACGACGGTGGCGGAACGGAGCACGGCTGCCGTCGACGTGGCTGACACGAGCGGTGAAGAACCGCCGACCGCCAAGGCGGGTAAGGCCACGGACGACGGTGCTAAGGCCGAGAAGGTATCCGGCGGGGAAAACGACGCCGCAGGCACCCCTGAGGAGCGTGCCGAGGCGATCGAAGCCCAGCCACCGGAACTGCACAGCGGCCACAAGCTTGCCAGACGCTATCGCCTCGAGGAGTGCGTCACCCGTCTGGACGGATTCAGCAGCTGGCGCGCGGTCGACGAGAAGCTGCGCCGCGCCGTCGGCGTGCACATTCTGCCCGCCGAGCACCCGCGGGCCCGGCCGGTGCTGTCCGCCGCCCGTTCCTCGGCACTGCTCGGTGACCCCCGGTTCGTGCAGGTCCTGGACGCCGTCGAGGAGAACGACCTCGTCTACGTCGTCCACGAATGGCTGCCGGACGCCACCGAGCTCACCACGGTGCTGGCCAACGGCCCGCTGGAGCCGCACGACGCCTACCAGCTCGTCAGCCAGGTCTCCCAGGCCATGGCCGCCGCACACCGCGAGGGGCTGTCCCATCTGCGGATCACCCCCGGCTCGGTGCTGCGCACGGAGTCCGGGCAGTACCGCATCCGTGGCCTGGCCGTCATGGCGGCGCTGCGCGGCATCACCTGCGAGCACCCGCAGCGCACGGACACCGAGGCGATCGGCGCGCTCCTCTACGCCGCGCTGACCCAGCGCTGGCCGTACGAGAACGACGCCCATGGCCTCACCGGCCTGCCGAAGGGCGTCGGGCTCATCGCGCCGGACCAGGTGCGTGCCGGCGTGCACCGCGGGCTGTCGGAGCTCGCCATGCGCGCGCTGATCAACGACGGCGCCACGGCCTCCCGCCAGGAACCGCCGTGCACCACTCCCGAGGAACTGGCCGCGGCCGTCGCCGCCATGCCGCGCATCCGGCCGCCGGAGACCGCTTTCGCCACGCCCCCGCCCTACCAGCGCACGGGGTACCAGCAGGGCAGCCACCGGCAGGCGTCGGCCCACAGCGGCCCCTCCGTCCGCCAGACGCAGCCTGTGGCCACGCCTCCGCCGCCGCTGCAGAGCCGCACCGGCCGGGCGCTGAAGTGGTCCGTCTCCGCGCTGCTCATCGCGGCGCTGGGCCTGGGCAGCTGGCAGCTGGCGGACACCCTGCTGAAGCGGGAGAACGACCAGGACAAGACGCAGAACTCCCAGCCGCAGCAGGGCTCCAAGAAGAAGCCCGCGAAGCCGCTGTCGATCGCCGGCGCCACGGAGTTCTCTCCGCTGGGGGAGGCCTTCTCCGAGGACAAGGCGTCCGCCGCGGCGGACGGCGATCCGTCGACCGCGTGGGTCACCAAGCGGTTCAAGGGGTGGCCGAACTTCGGGAACCTCCCGAACCGCAAGGACGGCAGCGGCATCGTCATAGACCTCGGCAGTGCCAAAGACGTGGCCGGCGTGCAGGTCAGCATGTACCGCCCGGGACAGACCACGGAGGTTCTGGCCGCCGCCCCCTCCGCGTCGAATCCGACCTCGCTCAGTGACTTCTCCCAGCGGCTCTCGAAGTCGTCGAAGGCCGGGGACAAGCTCACGGTGAAGCCGGACAAGCCGGTGAAGACCCGGTACCTCCTGATCCACATCACCGAGCTGCCCAGTGACGGCGAAGCGGACTGGTTCCGCGGCGGAATCTCCGATGTGAAGGTCACCGGCTGAGCCGCCGGTGACCCGGCCGACGATCCACTGACTGCGCAGAGACCGGCGCCGAACCCATGAGGTTCGGCGCCGGAATGCTTTATGGCCTCAGACGGGGCAGAAGCAGTGCCATAAGCTATGCGCCGGGCCTTGCGACCGAGGAACGATCTTGGTGAGATCACGTCAGTCCCAAAGGGAGGGGGGTCCTTTCATGAGCTCGCTGGACGACCGCAGCGATCAAGACCTCCTCAGCCTCCACGTCGACGGCGACCCCGATGCCTTCGGGGAGATCGTCCGCCGCCATCGCGACCGGCTCTGGGCGGTGGCGCTGCGCACTCTGGGCGACCGCGAAGAGGCCGCCGACGCCGTGCAGGACGCCTTGGTGTCCGCCTATCGCGCGGCCCATACCTTCCGCGGCCAGTCCGCCGTCACCACCTGGCTGCACCGCATCACGGTCAATGCCTGCCTCGACCGAGCCCGTAAGGCCACCTCACGGCGCACCTCGCCGGTCGCCGAGACCGAGCGGCTGGAGCAGCTTCTCGAACCGGAGGAATCCGCGGCGGCACCCGCCGAGCGCAAGGACCTGCACCGCGAACTGCTCGGCGCCCTGCGCACCCTTCCCGAGGAACAGCGTGCCGCTCTGGTCCTCGTCGATATGCAGGGATACCCCGTGGCCGAGGCCGCGGAGATCCTCGATATCCCGACGGGAACGGTGAAGAGCCGCTGCGCACGGGGCCGTGCTCGGCTCCTGCCTTTGGTCACCCATCTGCGCACCGACGACGGGGGTAGCGAACCCGCGGGCCGGGGAAGGAACCGGGCGCAGGGGACATCCGTCCCACCGACGGCAGGACCGAAGGACAAAGGTGCCGTGAAGGGCGGAGGTGGGCGAGCGTGACATCGACTACCGGCACGGGGGAGCACCCCACGGGTGACCATCCGGAGGTCTCCGAGATCTCCGAGCTCACGGACGGACTGCTGTCCCCCACGCGCACCGCGGAGCTGCGCCACCATCTCGCCACCTGCGTGCTGTGCGAGGACGTCTATGCCTCCCTGGAGGAGATCCGGGCGCTCCTCGGCACACTCCCCGGCCCGGCGCGGATGCCGGCCGACGTTGCCGGCCGCATCGATGCCGCCCTCGCGGCCGAGGCGCTGCTGGATGCCACCACTCCCGCCGGCGGGGTGACTGTTTCACGTGAAACAGTCACCGCACCGATCACCGTTTCACGTGAAACCAAGGACGAGCCGCCCAGCCGCGGCGCGTCCACCCGGCCCGCGGGGCGTCCCCGCGGCTCCTCCGGCCCGGGCCGGCAGTCGCCGGGCGGCCGCTCGTCCCGCGCGCGGCGCTGGCCCCGGATCCTGCTCGGTACCGCCGCGGCCGCGGCGGTCCTCAGCTTTGGTGGTCTGCTCCTCCAGAACGCCGCCGGCGACGGTACGCAGGCAAGCGCCCCTCACCGGGATGCGAGCACGGAGAAGAGCACCGCAGCCGCAGGCGAGCTGACCGCAGCCAGCCTCGGCTCCCACGTCCAGCAGCTGCTCGCGTCCAAGGGCTCCCACAAGACGCCGGACGTCGGCGCCCGCAGCTCCCCCGACAGCCCGCTGCGTGGCACTGCCAGCACCATTCCGTCGTGCGTACGCCAGGGGATCGGGCGTCCGGAAGCACCGCTCGCCTCCAGCCACACCCGCTATCAGGGCAAGGACGCCTACCTCGTGGTGCTGCCGGACCCGAGTGACCCACAGCGCGTCTCCGCCTATGTCATCGCGTCCTCGTGTGTCTCCGCCGCCCCGCCCGCTCCCGGGAAGGTCCTGCTGACGCACTCGTACCAGCGAGACTGAGCGACGAGACGTGCGCTGTGACACTCCGGGAATGCTCGCCCCGTAGGATCCGTTGGGTGGGGTGAGAGGTTCCGAGAGCCCCAGCAAGCAGTCGGCAGAGACAAGGAAGACACCCGTGAGCGACGTCCGCAACGTGATCATCATCGGCTCCGGGCCCGCGGGCTACACCGCAGCGCTCTACACCGCCCGCGCGTCCCTGAAGCCGCTGGTCTTCGAAGGTGCTGTCACCGCCGGAGGCGCGCTGATGAACACCACCGACGTGGAGAACTTCCCCGGCTTCCGCGACGGCATCATGGGGCCGGACCTGATGGACAACATGCGCGCCCAGGCCGAGCGCTTCGGCGCCGAGCTGGTGCCGGATGACGTCACCGCGGTCGACCTCTCCGACGAGATCAAGACCGTCACCGACTCCGCCGGAACGGTGCACCGCGCCAGGACCGTGATCGTCACCACCGGGTCCCAGCACCGCAAGCTCGGTCTGCCTCGTGAGGACGAGCTGTCCGGCCGCGGCGTCTCCTGGTGCGCGACGTGCGACGGCTTCTTCTTCAAGGACCAGGACATCGCCGTGATCGGCGGCGGCGACACCGCGATGGAAGAGGCCACGTTCCTCTCCCGCTTCGCCAAGTCGGTGACGGTCGTCCACCGTCGCGACACCCTGCGCGCCAGCAAGGCGATGCAGGAGCGTGCCTTCGCCGACCCGAAGATCAAGTTTGTGTGGGACAGCGAGGTCGCCGAGCTGCACGGCGAGAACAAGCTGTCGGGCCTGACGCTGCGCAACCTCAAGACCGGCGAGACCTCCGAGCTCCCGGTCACCGGCCTGTTCATCGCGATCGGCCATGACCCGCGGACCGAGCTGTTCAAGGGTCAGCTGAAGCTCGACGACGACGGCTACCTCAAGGTCGAGGCGCCCAGCACGCGGACCAACCAGACCGGTGTCTTCGCCGCCGGCGATGTCGTCGACCACACCTACCGTCAGGCGATCACCGCGGCCGGCACCGGCTGCTCCGCCGCCCTCGACGCCGAGCGGTTCCTCGCCGCGCTGTCGGACGGCGAGGCGACGGCCGAGCCGGACAAGACCGCCGCCGTCTGACCCGCGCACCCCGCTTTCCCACCACCCACCCAGTAAGGAGATTGCCATGGCCGGCGCCACGGTGACCGTCACGGACGACAACTTCGAAGAGGTCGTTCTCAAGAGCGACAAGCCCGTTCTCGTGGACTTCTGGGCCACCTGGTGCGGTCCGTGCCGCCAGGTCGCCCCGTCCCTGGAGGCCATTGCCGCCGAGCATGACGAGATCGTCATCGCCAAGCTGAACACCGACGAGAACCCGGCGACCACCGCCAAGTACGGCGTCATGTCGATCCCGACGATGAACGTCTACCAGGGCGGCGAGGTCGTGAAGACGATCGTCGGCGCCAAGCCGAAGGCCGCGATCGTGCGCGACCTGGAGGACTACCTCGCCTGACGAGGCACCTCGTCACGTTTCACGGGAAACGGGTCCACTCCGTGAGGGGTGGGCCCGTTCTCTGTTTCGCGGGATGTTTCACGTGAAACATCCGCGCCTCAGAGAGGCCGCAGCGCGGGCTCCTTCTGCACCGCCCCCAACAGGCGGTCGAGAGCCAGCTCGACGTCTTCCTTCCACGAGATCGTGGTCCGCAGTTCCAGGCGCAGCCGGGGAAAGCGGGGGTGGGGCCGTACGGTCTTGAAGCCCACCGCGAGGAGATGATCGGCAGGCAGGACACATGCCGGCTCGCTCCAACGGGCATCGCCAAAGGCTTCGATGGCCTTGAACCCGCGCTGGATGAGGTCCTTGGCGACCGTCTGGACCATCACGCGCCCCAGCCCCTGGCCCTGGTAGCCGGGAATCAGCCAGGCCGTCAGCAGCTGCACCGCGTCCGGCGACACCGGGCTGGTGGGGAAGGCCGTGGAGCGCGGCACATAGGCCGGCGGGGCATACATCACGAAGCCCACGGGCACCTCGTCGACATAGACCACCCGTCCGCAGGAGCCCCACTCCAGCAGCACCGCCGAGATCCAGGCTTCCTTCTCCAGCTCGGGGCGGCCCGCCTTTACCGCGGCCTCACCGCTGACGGGGTCGAGCTCCCAGAAGACACAGGAGCGGCAGCGCTTGGGGAGATCCGGAAGGTTGTCCAGCGTGAGCGGTACGAGCCGACGGCCCATGAATCCAGGTCCTCACTTCCCTCGCCCGCCGTACCGCGCAGCACCGTCAGTGCCGCCTGCTCCCTGAGCAGACCTCCAACGAATCCTCCGACGGCTGCGAGGCTGAACCCCGCGGCCAACAGTCCGGTGCGGCTCACCGATCGCATGGCCCTCTCCTCGGTATGAGGTGTCTCCACATGGATGCGTGCCATACCCGAACGCATCGTAACCACCCTTTACGGGCGCGGGTACCGCAAGAGAGCAAAGGGCGGGCCGTGTTCCGGTATGGCCCCCGGAACACGGCCCGCCCCGGGCCGAAGTGTCAGCTCACTCTTCTTCGTTGCTCTCCTCGGCCAGGGTCTGGCCGAGGACGCGCCCCTCGCCCGGGGCAAGGGTGCCGAGGATGCGCTCCAGGTCGTCCATCGAGGCGAACTCGACGACGATCTTGCCCTTCTGCTGTCCCAGATCGACCTTCACCCGGGTCTCGAACCGGTCGGACAGCCGAGAGGCCAGACCCGTGAGCGCGGGGGACACCCGGGCACCCGCACGCGGCCCCTTGGCCTTGGTCGCGTTCTTGGGGGTCGTCCCCATCAGCGTGACGATCTCTTCGACCGAACGGACCGAGAGCCCCTCGGCCACGATGCGGCGCGCGAGGTGGTCCTGCTCTTCCGAGTCCTCCACGGAGAGCAGGGCTCGGGCGTGTCCGGCCGAGAGCACTCCGGCGGCAAGCCGCTTCTGTACGGACGGCGAGAGCTTCAGCAGCCGCAGTGTGTTGGAGACCTGGGGACGCGAACGCCCGATCCGGTCGGCCAGCTCGTCATGCGTGCAGGCGAAGTCCTTCAGCAACTGGTCATAGGCGGCTGCCTCTTCCAGCGGGTTCAGCTGTGCCCGGTGGAGGTTCTCCAGCAGCGCATCGAGCAGCAGCTTCTCGTCGTCGGTGGCCCGTACGATCGCGGGAATCTTCTCCAGGCCGGCCTCACGGCACGCGCGCCAGCGGCGCTCGCCCATGATGAGTTCATACCGTCCCGGTCCCGTCTGACGGACGACCACCGGCTGGAGCAGTCCGACCTCCTTGATGGAGGTGACCAGCTCGGCAAGGGCGTCCTCGTCGAAGACCTCGCGCGGCTGGCGCGGGTTCGGCTTGATCGCGTCCAGCGGCACCTCGGCGAAGTGCGCACCGGACACCTCTGCGACACCCGTCTCCGAGGACTCCCGGCCGGCGGGTACGTCCGTTTCACGTGAAACACCGTGCGCCGGCAGCGAGGTCACCTTGGCCGCCGCCACTCCTCGCTCCGGGGCCAAGACGGGTACGGACGAGGGTGACGTCGCGCCCTGTCCGGTGGTCCCGACATGGTCCGTGCTCTGCGGTGCCGCGGGGATCAGCGCACCGAGCCCACGGCCCAGGCCTCTACGTCGTTCGCTCACTGAGTCCCCTCCGAGATGCTGTGCTGTGCTTCATAGTTCACGCTGAGGCCCTGGCCCCCGGTCTGCGGGACCCCGCGCAGTGCGATCTCGCGGGCCGCTTCGAGGTAGGACAGCGAGCCACTGGATCCCGGGTCATAGGTGAGCACCGTCTGCCCGTAGCTGGGTGCTTCCGAGATGCGCACCGACCGGGGAATGCTCGTACGGAGCACCTCGTGACCGAAGTGGCTGCGCACCTCGTCGGCGACCTGGGAGGCCAGCCGGGTGCGCCCGTCGTACATGGTGAGCAGGATCGTCGAGACATGGAGCGTGGGGTTCAGATGTCCCCGCACCAGATCGACGTTCCGCAGCAGCTGGCCCAGTCCCTCGAGGGCGTAGTACTCGCACTGAATCGGGATCAGTACCTCGGCGCCGGCCACCAGCGCGTTCACCGTCAGCAGGCCGAGGGAGGGCGGACAGTCGATGAAGATGTAGTCCAGCGGCTGTTCATACGCCTTGATGGCCCGGTCCAGCCGGCTCTCGCGCGCCACCAGCGAGACCAGCTCGATCTCCGCGCCGGCCAGATCGATCGTGGCGGGCGCGCAGAAGAGGCCCTCGACATCCAGGACCGGCTGCACCACATCGGAGAGCGGCTTGCTCTCCACCAGCACGTCGTAGATCGACGGAACCTCGGAGTGATGGTCGATCCCCAGTGCCGTGGACGCGTTGCCCTGGGGGTCGAGGTCGATCACCAGCACCCGTGCACCGTGCAGAGCCAAGGAGGCCGCCAGGTTCACCGTGGTCGTGGTCTTGCCGACCCCGCCCTTCTGGTTGGCAACCACCATGACCCGGGTCTGTTCAGGCCGGGGCAGCCCCTCGCCCGCGCGGCCGATAGCCTCCACCGCCAGCTGAGCTGCACGACCGATCGGGGTGTCGTCCATCGGGGGCGGCGTTTCACGTGAAACGTCGTCCCCGAACGACTCGCTACGGGGACCGGGGACCGGATCGGTCATCGGTCCCGCGATGTTGGCGTCGGACCGCAAGGGTTCACTCTCCTCGACAGAGGGCTCGCAATGTTCAGAGCCTGCCATGCTTTCGGTGTCGTGAACCAGTGAGGTCCGCTCTCCTGTGGACGAACCCACGTCTGTGGATACTTCCCTGACCCTTGTGGGCCGGTGGTCGCGCGGCGCGGCGGCCGCACGACCACGGCCGATGATGCCTTGCAGCAGAGAACGACGTTTCACGTGAATCACGATGCCAGCGTCACGTCTGATTGAGCCGCGACACTCCGCCTTGTGTCGTTTTGGTGGCATTTGCGGAATTCACCGAGTCCGGTGCACGGATCGGCGCGTTCCACGTCTTCCTACGTGCTGATCCGCCTCACTGCGGCATCAGCGCCGGCGTCCCCTCGACACCCGGTTCACTCGGGCCGCCTTCGCCCGCTTGGCCGCGAAGCGCACTCCGCCGGGGCTCTCGCCGACCTCGACCCGTACGACGGTCGAGGGAGGATCCACGATCCCCTCGCCCACATGCACCACCGAGGTCTCCACCACGCCGAGCTTGCTCAGCGCCGCCCGGGCACCCTTGAGCTCCTCCTCCGCGGCATCGCCCTTGAGCGCCAGCATCTCCCCGTAGGGACGCAGCAGGGGAACGCCCCAGCCGGCCAGCCGGTCGAGCGGGGCCACCGCGCGCGCCGTCACCACATGCACCTGCGGAAGCTTGCCCATGACCTCTTCGGCCCGGCCGCGCACCACGGTGACATGGTCCAGCCCCAGCAGCTCGACGACCTCCTGGAGGAAGTTCGTACGCCGCAGCAGCGGCTCCAGGAGCGTGATCTTGAGGTCCGGGCGCACCAGGGCGAGTGGGATACCGGGCAGCCCCGCCCCCGAGCCCACGTCACAGACCGAGACGCCCTCGGGCACCACCTCGGAGAGCACGGCGCAGTTCAACAGGTGTCGCTCCCACAGGCGCGGAACCTCGCGCGGGCCGATGAGCCCTCGCGTCACGCCGGCGTCGGCGAGCAGTTCGCCGTACCGCACGGCCTCCGCATAGTGCTCGCCGAAAACCTCCTCCGCCGCCTTCGGCGCGGGAGGGAGCTCCGCTGCTGCCTCCGTCACGGGGAACCGCCCTTTCTTTGGACTGCTTTTCCTGCCGGGTATCCGGGTCAGGCACCCGGGATAACACAGAACGCTGACAACTTTTGGCCCCGCCTGCGAACAGACGGGGCCAAGAGAAACGGGAGCGCTGAGCGGTCAGGCCGGGAGAACTACCACTCGGCGCTGCGGCTCCTCGCCTTCGGACTCGCTCCGGAGCCCGGCGGCGGCCACCGCGTCATGAACGACCTTGCGCTCGAAGGGAGTCATCGGGTCGAGCTTCACCGGCTCGCCGGTGCCCTTGGCCTCCTCGGCCGCCTTCGCACCGATCTCCGCGAGCTCCTCGCGCTTGCGCGCCCGGAAGCCGGCGATGTCCAGCATCAGACGGGTGCGGTCACCGGTCTCGCGGTGGACGGCCAGCCGGGTCAGCTCCTGCAGCGCCTCCAGCACCTCGCCGTCACGGCCCACCAGCTTCTGCAGGTCGCGGCTGGTCGAGTCGCTGATGATCGACACGGCGGCGCGGTCGGCCTCGACATCCATGTCGATGTCGCCGTCGAGGTCGGCGATGTCCAGCAGACCCTCGAGGTAGTCGGCCGCGATCTCGCCTTCCTGCTCAAGGCGGCTCAGGGTGTCGGTGCCCTCGGCGGCAGGGGTCGTGTCCGTCACGAAAGGGACTCCTTCTACTTCTTCGACGGGTGCTTGGGCTGCTGGCCCTTGCGCTGTCCGGACTTGGTCGTGCGGGACCCGGAGGCGGCGCCCTTCTCCTTGCCGCCCTGCGCGTCCTTCTTGTCCAGCGACTGCTTCTTCCCGGCACCCTGGCCGGAGCCCGCCGTGCCGGCGTCCGTGTCACGCGCCGAAGACGCGGCACGCGTGCGGTTCTGGGCACCGCCCGCCGGGGCGCCGCCGGTCTGCCGCTTGGCCTTCGTCTGGCGCTTGGGCTGCTGGCGGTTCTGGCGCGCCTCCTCGGCGGCCTGCTTCGCCTCGACCACGGCCGGGTCCTCGACGATCTTGCCCTGGGCCCGCAGCCGCTCCTGGCGCTCCGCGAAGGCCTTGCTGCCCGGGGTCGGGTTACGACGGATGACGAACATCTGCTGGCCCATGGTCCACACGTTGGTGGTCAGCCAGTAGACGAGAACACCGACGGGGAAGTTGATGCCGAAGACGGCGAACATGATGGGGAAGACGTACATCAGCATCTTCTGCTGCTGCATGAACGGCGTCTTCACCGTGAGGTCGACGTTCTTGGTCATCAGCTGGCGCTGCGTGTAGAACTGCGACGCCGACATCAGGACGATCATGATGATCGTGACCACGCGGACGTCGATCACCGAAGCGCCGAGGCTCTGGATCTTCTCCGCGCTGTCCATGAACTTCGCCGCCAGCGGCGCACCGAAGATGTGCGCCCGCTGCGCGCTCTCCAGCAGCGGCTGGTCGATGACGCCGACCGTCTTGTTCTGCGCGATGTGGCTCAGAACCTGGTACAGCGAGATGAAGAACGGCGACTGGGCCAGAATCGGGAGACAGCTCGAGAGCGGGTTGGTGCCCGTCTCCTTGTAGAGCTTCATCATCTCTTCGGACTGGCGCTGCTTGTCGCTCTTGTAGCGCTCCTGGATCGCCTTCATCTTCGGCTGAAGCGCCTGCATGTTCCGCGTCGACTTGATCTGCTTCACGAAGAGCGGGATCAGGCAGATACGGATCAGCACCACCAGCGAGACGATGGACAGACCCCACGCCGCGCCACTGTCCTTGTCAAAGATGAGGCTGTAGAACGAGTGGAACTGGACGATGATCCAGGAAACAGCGATATAGAGGGGACTGAGGATCGTGTCCACGAATCAGGCTCCTTGGACGTTGGGCTGAGTCTCGGGCTGGGCGACAGGCTCAGGGACGGTGGGCCCGCCCAGGCGGCTCCTCAGCCGCTGATGCCAAACCGGACGCTTCCGGGGAGGGACGTGGTCGACGCCCCCGAGCGACCACGGATTGCAACGCAGGATGCGCCAGGCTGTCAGCGCAGTCCCTTTCACCGCGCCGTGCCGGTCGATGGCCGTATAGCCATAGTGCGAGCACGACGGGTAGTACTTGCAGACCGGTCCCAGCAGGGGGCTGATGGTCCACTGGTAGATCTTGATCAAAAGCAGCAGCGGATACTTCACTGTGCGCTCCCTCCCGGGTCCCGTCCGGAGCTCCGGGGGCCCGCGGGGCAGCTGCTGTCGGTCGCAGCCGCCGAGGGATGGCGGCCTCTCGGCACCCCTCCCAGCAGCCGCTCGAAGGCGGCGTCCAGGTCGCGGGCCAGCTGATCGTGATCCGCGTCACCCGCGCCGGGCAGGGCCCGTACGACAACCAGGCTACCGGCGGGCAGCCGGTCCAGCCGATCGCGCACGAGATGACGGAGTCTGCGCTTGACCTTGCTGCGCACGACAGCGATTCCCACTGCCTTGCTCACGACGAAACCCGCACGTGCCGGGGGAACACTTTCCCCCGACCCGTGCGGGTCCGTTGCACCGCTACGAAAATGAACGACAAGGAGCGGGCGCCCGGCCCTGCGTCCCCGGCGTACCGCGGTCGCAAAGTCCTCGCGCCGCCTCAGCCGATACTCGGAAGGCAGCACGTCATGGACCTAGTTTTCCGGCTGCTCAGGCAGACAGGCGGGCGCGACCCTTGCCACGGCGGGACGCGAGAATCGCGCGGCCGGCACGGGTCCGCATGCGCAGACGGAAGCCGTGGGTCTTCGCGCGGCGGCGGTTGTTCGGCTGGAAGGTGCGCTTGCTCACTCGGGGGCTCCAGGAATGCTTGTTGTCTCAAGGAGAGACAGATGTGGGGCGTCGACTGGCTGTCACCGTGCGCCCACGAGTAGCTCGCAACGCCTAAGTGCACCGCTACACGATCACTCGAGCGTGATCTTTGCCCATCGGAGGCAGGCGGCAGCAGCCATCGACAACTCGACCTGGTCACGGTACGCGCGGCTACGCCATCCGGTCAAACCGGCTCCTCGGCCGCCCGTTCCGGCCTCGCGCCGGGACACACTATGCACAGCCTGTGGACAACAACTTGAATCCCCAGGCCCGCCCTGACTACCGTGGCTGAACTCCGATTCCTTCCCGCCCGTCCTGAGAATCACACATTCGTGGGACTGTGAGAGAGCGTGCCCTGTGGCTGATGTGCCTGCCGATCTTGCCGCAGTGTGGCCTCGCGTGCTCGATCGTCTCCTTCGTGCGGAGATCGACGGGATCAAGGCCAAGGACCAGGATTGGCTCAGGCGCACCCAGCCGCTGGCGCTCGTCGCCGACACCGCGCTGCTCGCCGTGCCCAATGAATTCGCCAAGACGGTGTTCGAGGGCCGCCTGGCACCGCTGATCGGGGAGGCCCTCAGCCACGAGTGCGGCCGCCCGATCCGGATCGCGATCACCGTGGACGACTCCTCCGAGGAGCCCGCGACACCGCCCGCGCCCCCTGCCCACCAGCAGCACCAGCCGCCTCAGCAGCAGGCCCAGCATTCTCAGCAGTCCCATCAGCAGTCGCACCAGCAGTCTCGTCAGTCGCAGCAGCACGAGCAGTACGACGGTTACGAGACCCGCCACGACAGCCGGCACGACAACCGGCAGGGCTACGGGCACCAGGGCGACGACCTGCCGGACGTCCGGCCCGCCTATCCGGACTACCAGCAGCCCCGGCACGAGCCGGGCGGCTGGCCGCAGCACTCCCCCATGGCCGGCGGTCCCGGCCCGCGCGACGACTACGGCTGGCAGCAGCACTCCGGCGGCTTCCCCGACCGCGACCCGTACGCCTCCCCGTCGTCCCATGTCTCGCAGCACCAGCAGCGGCAGAACGACTACCGGGGGCAGAGCTCCGACCGCAACGGGCCGCCGCAGCACTCCGACGGCCCGCGCTCCCGCTACGACCAGCCGCGCCGTGATCTGTCCGAGCACCAGCCCGGCGGGCACGGCGGCCGCCCGGGCATCCCCGGCTCCGGCCCCGGCCCCGTGCTTCCGGCACCCAGCGGCGCGCCCAGCCCGCTGGCGGCCCAGCCCGCGCCGGCCACCGGTCCCGGTGAGCCGACCGCGCGGCTGAACCCGAAGTACCTCTTCGACACCTTCGTCATCGGCGCCTCGAACCGCTTCGCGCACGCCGCCGCGGTCGCCGTCGCCGAGGCGCCGGCCAAGGCCTACAACCCCCTGTTCATCTATGGGGAATCGGGCCTCGGCAAGACCCACCTGCTGCACGCGATCGGGCACTACGCACGGAGTCTGTATCCGGGCACCCGGGTGCGGTACGTGAGCTCGGAGGAGTTCACCAACGAGTTCATCAACTCCATCCGCGACGGCAAGGCGGACGCGTTCCGCAAGCGCTACCGCGACATGGACATCCTGCTGGTCGACGACATCCAGTTCCTGGCGAGCAAGGAGTCGACGCAGGAGGAGTTCTTCCACACCTTCAATACGCTGCACAACGCGAACAAGCAGATCGTGCTCTCCAGTGACCGGCCGCCCAAGCAGCTGGTCACCCTGGAGGACCGGCTGCGCAACCGCTTCGAGTGGGGCCTGATCACCGACGTCCAGCCGCCCGAGCTGGAGACCCGGATCGCGATCCTCCGGAAGAAGGCGGTGCAGGAGCAGCTGAACGCGCCGCCGGAGGTGCTGGAGTTCATCGCGTCCCGGATCTCGCGCAACATCCGCGAGCTGGAGGGCGCGCTGATCCGGGTCACCGCGTTCGCCTCCCTCAACCGGCAGCCGGTGGACCTGGGGCTGACCGAGATCGTGCTGAAGGATCTGATCCCGGGGGGCGAGGACGCCGCGCCGGAGATCACCGCGACGGCGATCATGGCCTCGACGGCCGACTACTTCGGGCTGACCATCGACGACCTGTGCGGCTCCTCACGCAGCCGGGTGCTGGTGACCGCCCGCCAGATCGCCATGTATCTGTGCCGCGAGCTGACCGATCTCTCGCTGCCGAAGATCGGCGCGCAGTTCGGCGGCCGGGACCACACGACCGTGATGCACGCCGACCGGAAGATCCGCGCGCTGATGGCCGAGCGGCGCTCGATCTACAACCAGGTCACCGAGCTGACCAACCGCATCAAGAACGGCTGAGGCCGGCGCCACGGCGCCACGGCGCCGCACCGGCCACTACGGACGCCCAGGGGCGCTCCGGGACCCGCTCCCGGAGCGCCCTTCGTCGTACGGGGAGGGGAGGGAAGGGAAGGGGAGGGAAGGGGAGGGAAGGGAAGGGAAGGGAAGGGAGGCAGGGCAGGGGGCGGCAGGGAGACAGCGGGAGGGGAGGCGGTCTCGGCCTCCGGCCGTTCCGGGCGTTCCTGCCTCGCGCGCCGCGTTCCCGTCCCGTTCCCGACCAGCGCGCCGGCGCTCTCCCCGCCCCGCTCCGAGCACGTCCCGAGCGCCTCCCGCGCCGCCCCGAGCACGTCCCCCGACCCGCTCCGAGCACGTCCCGAGCCGCCTCAGAGGGTCTTCCGGGCCGCTGCAGAGGCCCTCACGCCGCGGATCGACGCGCCCCGGCGCCGTCCCAAACCTGTGGAGCGGGCCGGCTGTGTTCGATTCCGGGCCGGGACACGGCCTCCCTCCACAGATTGGGCGACAATTTTCCTTCCACATCCTGGGGAGGGGAAAGTTATCCCTGTGGGATCCACAGGACGATGAGCTGACGGGGCATCGGAGGAGGTCAGCCGGGTGTGGATTTGTGGCCAACCGTCTTCCACAGGGTGTGGACAGAGAATTCGTCCACAGGGGAGGGGTGATCTTGTCCACCGGCCGCCCACAGGCAAGCGGCTGTTGTCCCCAGCTTCTCCACACCCCTGTCCACTGTTCGGCAACGCAACACCCGCTCTCACCGGGCCGAGTGAAAGCCGTCACACCAAGTTGGCCGGTTGGGCTGTGGGGAACCGGGGTAAAGCTGGGGATGGCACTGGGGAGAAGTGGCCCTCTCCTGTGCATCGGGTGTGCAGAACTTCTCGCGGTCCACAGCGGAGCCGGCTTTTCCACGGCCGCCGCCCACAGGAGCAGTGGACAAAAAATCCGTGCTGACCTGCGCAAAAGCAGTTGTCCACGGTTTCCACAGGCCCTACTACTACGACCACGGATATCTACCGGGGAACTCGTTCGGAAACGGGGCCTGTGCACAAGTTGGCCGCCGGGCGTCCGACACCGGTCGATCCGACTTGACCCCGAGCCGCACCGACTGTCGGTGGCGTGCGTCAGACTGGTCTCCGGCAACTCAGCCGACGACGAAGGCCAGCAGGGCGAGAGCCAGCAACAGCAGGAGGCGGTTCCGGTGAAGATCCGGGTGGAGCGCGATGTACTCGCGGAGGCAGTGGCCTGGGCGGCCAAGAGCCTCCCGGCCCGTCCGCCGGTGCCCGTCCTCGCGGGCCTGCTGCTGAAGGCGGAGGAAGGCGCGCTGAGCCTCTCCGGCTTCGACTACGAGGTCTCCGCACGGGTCTCGGTGGACGCGGAGGTGGAGGAGGAGGGCACGGTCCTCGTCTCCGGCCGGCTGCTCGCCGACATCTGCCGCGCCCTGCCCAACCGCCCGGTGGAGATTTCCACCGACGGTGTACGGGTGACCGTCGTCTGCGGCTCCTCGCGGTTCACCCTCCACACCCTTCCTGTGGAGGAGTACCCGGCTCTGCCGGCCATGCCCACCGCCACCGGCACCGTCCCCGGTGAGGTCTTCGCCGCGGCCGCCGCCCAGGTCGCCATCGCCGCCGGCCGTGACGACACCCTTCCGGTGCTCACCGGCGTGCGGATCGAGATCGAGGGCGACACCGTCACCCTGGCCTCCACCGACCGCTACCGCTTCGCGGTGCGCGAGTTCCTCTGGAAGCCGGAGAGCCCCGACGCCTCCGCGGTCGCGCTGGTCCCCGCCAAGACCCTGCTGGACACCGCCAAGTCCCTGAGCAGCGGCGACACCGTCACGCTCGCGCTCTCCGGCTCCGGCCAGGGCGAGGGCCTGATCGGTTTCGAGGGCGCCGGGCGCCGGACGACGACGCGTCTGCTCGAAGGCGACCTGCCGAAGTACCGCACGCTGTTCCCGACCGAGTTCAACTCCGTCGCCGTGATCGAGACCGCCCCGTTCGTCGAGGCCGTCAAGCGTGTGGCGCTGGTGGCCGAGCGGAACACCCCGGTCCGGCTGAGCTTCGAGCAGGGTGTGCTGATCCTGGAGGCCGGCTCCAGTGACGACGCACAGGCTGTGGAGAGGGTGGACGCCGATCTGGACGGCGACGACATCTCGATCGCCTTCAACCCCGGCTTCCTGCTGGAGGGCCTGTCGGCGATCGACTCCCCGGTGGCGCAGCTGTCCTTCACGACGTCGACCAAGCCCGCGCTGCTGAGCGGCCGGCCGGCCAAGGACGCCGAGGCGGACGACGCGTACAAGTACCTGATCATGCCGGTGCGGCTGTCGGGCTGACGGCCGTCCGTGCGACCCGCGGCGCGAATCCGCCGTGGGTCGCGGTGCCCCGGCCGGGCCCTGTGCGGCGACCGGCTGACGGGCCCCTGATGAGCGGCTGAGCCCACAGGTGTGCGCGGACCTGCGGGCGTAGGCTCGGACTCGGGTACGACAGCAACGACTACGTGCAAAGAGGGTCTCTGATGGAGCTCGGTCTCGTCGGTCTCGGCAAGATGGGCGGCAACATGCGCGAGCGCATTCGCCGCGCCGGCCACACCGTCATCGGATACGACCGCAACCCGGACCTGGCGGATGTCAACAGCCTCCAGGGGCTTGTGGACAAGCTCAAGGGCCCGCGGGTCGTGTGGGTCATGGTGCCGGCCGGTGCCGCCACCCAGGCCACGATCGACGAGCTGGCCGAGCTGCTGTCGCCGGGCGACATCGTCGTCGACGGCGGCAACTCCCGCTGGACCGACGACGAGAAGCACGCCGAGCAGCTGAAGGCCAAGGGCATCGGCTTCGTCGACTGCGGCGTCTCCGGCGGCGTCTGGGGCCTGGAGAACGGCTACGCGCTGATGTACGGCGGCGAGAAGGACGATGTCGCCAAGGTGCAGCCGATCTTCGACGCGCTCAAGCCCGAGGGCGAGTTCGGCTCGGTGCACGCCGGCAAGGTCGGCGCCGGCCACTTCGCCAAGATGGTCCACAACGGCATCGAGTACGCGATGATGCAGGCCTTCGCCGAGGGCTGGGAGCTGCTGGAGAAGGTCGACTCCGTCACGGACGTGCGCGAGATCTTCCGCTCGTGGCAGGAGGGCACGGTCATCCGCTCCTGGCTGCTCGACCTGGCCGTCAACGCCCTCGACGACGACGAGCACCTGGAGAAGCTGCGCGGTTTCGCCGCCGACTCCGGCGAGGGCCGCTGGACGGTCGAGGCCGCGATCGACAACGCCGTGCCGCTGCCCGCGATCACGGCCTCGCTCTTCGCCCGCTTCGCGTCCCGTCAGGACGACTCCCCGCAGATGAAGATGATCGCCGCGCTGCGCAACCAGTTCGGTGGCCACGCGGTCGAGAGCAAGAAGTAGCACGCAGCAGTACTGAGCAGCAGTAACCGCAGGAACAGCCGGGGGAGGTCGGCGCCGCCATGCATGTCACGCATCTGTCCCTCGCCGACTTCCGCTCGTACGCCCGGGTCGAGGTTCCCCTCGAACCGGGCGTCACGGCGTTCGTGGGGCCCAACGGACAGGGCAAGACCAATCTGGTCGAAGCGGTCGGCTATCTCGCCACGCTCGGCAGCCACCGGGTCTCCTCGGACGCGCCGCTGGTGCGGATGGGCGCCGAGCGGGCGATCGTCCGGGCCGCTGTCGTCCAGGGCGAGCGGCAGCAGCTGATCGAGCTGGAGCTCAATCCGGGCAAGGCGAACCGCGCCAGGATCAACCGGTCCTCGCAGGTCAAGCCGCGGGACGTGCTGGGGATCGTGCGCTCGGTGCTGTTCGCGCCGGAGGATCTGGCGCTGGTCAAGGGCGACCCGGGCGAGCGGCGGCGGTTCCTGGACGAGCTGATCACCGCGCGTTCCCCGCGGATGGGCGGGGTGCGGGCGGACTACGACCGCGTCCTCAAGCAGCGCAACACCCTGCTGAAGACCGCCGCGCTGGCGCGCCGGCACGGCGGCCGGCAGATGGATCTGTCGACGCTGGACATCTGGGACCAGCATCTGGCGCGGGCCGGTGCCGAGCTGCTCGCGCAGCGGCTGGATCTGATCGCGGCGCTGCAGCCGCTGGCGGATAAGGCCTATCAGCAGCTGGCGCCGGGCGGCGGTCCGCTGGCGCTGGAGTACCGCGGTTCCGCGGGCGAGGCGATGGCCGACGCCGCGACCCGCGAGGAGCTGTACGGCGTGCTGCTGGCCGCGCTCGGCGAGGCCCGCAAGCAGGAGATCGAGCGCGGGGTGACGCTGGTCGGGCCGCACCGCGACGACCTGGTGCTCAAGCTGGGCCAGCTCCCGGCCAAGGGCTACGCCAGCCACGGCGAGTCCTGGTCGTACGCGCTGGCGCTGCGGCTGGCGTCGTACGACCTGCTGCGCGCGGAGAGCCCGATGAGCGGCCCGGGCGGGTCCCCGGACGGGGGCGGGCGCCGGGCGGGCGAGCCGGTCCTGGTCCTCGACGACGTCTTCGCCGAGCTGGACGCGCGGCGCCGCGAGCGGCTGGCGGAGCTGGTGGCGCCGGGCGAGCAGGTCCTGGTGACGGCGGCGGTGGCCGAGGACGTGCCCGCGGTGCTGGCCGGGGCGCGCTTCACGGTGTCCGGCGGCGCGGTGGAGAAGGTGACCCCGTGAGCGACGCGCAGCCCGAGCGGCCCAAGGACCCGGAGCTCTCCGGTGTGGATCTGGCCCGCCAGGCGCTGGTGGCCGCCAAGGAGCAGGCCCGGGCGCGGGGTGCGGCCGCCCAGCAGAAGAAGCAGGCCCGGCGCGGAGGGTTGCGGTCGGGCGCGCGGGCGGACGGCCGCGACCCGCTGCCGCTCGGTGCGGCGATCAACCGGCTGATCACGGAGCGCGGCTGGGAGACCCCGGCCGCGGTCGGCGGGGTGATGGGGCGCTGGCCGCAGCTGGTCGGGCCCGAGGTGGCACAGCACTGCGAGCCGCAGAAGTACGACGAGGACGCCCGGGTGCTGACGGTGCAGTGCGATTCGACGGCGTGGGCGACGCAGCTGCGGCTGCTGGCCCCGACGCTGGTGGCCCGCCTCAACGAGGACCTGGGGCACGGCACCGTGAAGGTGATCAAGGTGCTGGGACCCGGCGGTCCCGCCCGGCGGTACGGAGCGCTGCGCGCCCCCGGAAGCAAGGGCCCCGGCGACACCTACGGCTGAGCCGCGCGGCACCGGGGTGACGCGCGTAGGACCCCCGTATACGGGTGAGGCGGGTGAGACTCCGCTCACGGTAGCCGCCGGTTGACAGCCGGAAGCGCTGAGTGCCCGTGTGAGCGCCCTGGGGCCCCTTCTCGGATATGGGGAGTCGGCGGACGCCAGTTCAGGGCGGCACATGACGACTCAGGTGGCTGCAAACCCCCATGAGTGTCGGCGCTACCGGTAGACTGATGGCAATCCCGCCCACTCGCGGAACATGTCGAACGACGCAGCCGCTCCCGCCTGTCTTCCCAGGGGTGATCCCCACAGGCGCGGAAGGGCTCGTGCTGTGCCAGAAAGGGCGCTTCGTGGCCGACTCCGGCGACCTCAACGAGAACATCACGGCTTCCACAGAAGAGGGGGTTCCTGGCGGCGTCCTGGGCGACTCCTCGGTGGAGAAGTCGTACGACGCCAGTGCGATCACCGTCCTCGAAGGCCTGGACGCGGTCCGCAAGCGCCCCGGCATGTACATCGGCTCCACGGGCGAGCGGGGCCTGCACCACCTCGTGCAGGAGGTCGTCGACAACTCCGTCGACGAGGCCATGGCCGGCCACGCCGACACGATCGACGTGACGATCCTCCCCGACGGCGGCGTCCGCGTCGTCGACAACGGCCGCGGTATCCCGGTCGGCATCGTGCCGTCGGAGAACAAGCCGGCCGTCGAGGTCGTGATGACCGTGCTGCACGCGGGCGGCAAGTTCGGCGGCGGCGGTTACGCGGTCTCCGGTGGTCTGCACGGCGTGGGTGTCTCCGTCGTGAACGCGCTCTCGCAGCGGGTGGCGGTCGAGGTCCGCACGGACGGCCACCGCTGGACGCAGGAGTACAAGCTCGGTGTGCCGACCGCGCCGCTGGCCAAGCACGAGGCCACGCAGGAGTCCGGCACCTCGGTCACGTTCTGGGCCGACGGCGACATCTTCGAGACCACCGAGTACAGCTTCGAGACGCTCTCCCGGCGCTTCCAGGAGATGGCGTTCCTCAACAAGGGTCTGACGATCGCGCTCACCGACGAGCGCCCGGACCACGTGGACGAGGAGGGCAAGCCCCTCTCGGTCCGCTACCACTACGAGGGCGGCATCGTCGACTTCGTGACGTACCTGAACTCCCGCAAGGGCGAGCTGGTGCACCCCACGGTCATCGACGTGGAGGCCGAGGACAAGGAGCGGCTGCTCTCGGTCGAGCTGGCGATGCAGTGGAACACCCAGTACAGCGAGGGTGTCTACAGCTTCGCGAACACCATCCACACCCATGAGGGCGGCACCCACGAGGAGGGCTTCCGCGCGGCGCTGACGGGTCTGATCAACCGTTACGCCCGCGACAAGAAGCTGCTGCGCGAGAAGGACGACAACCTCACGGGTGAGGACATCCGCGAGGGTCTGACGGCGATCATCTCGGTCAAGCTCGGCGAGCCGCAGTTCGAGGGCCAGACCAAGACGAAGCTGGGCAACACCGAGGCGAAGACCTTCGTGCAGAAGGTCGTGCACGAGCACCTCACGGACTGGCTGGACCGCAACCCCAACGAGGCCGCGGACATCATCCGCAAGGGCATCCAGGCGGCCACGGCCCGGGTCGCGGCCCGCAAGGCGCGCGATCTGACCCGCCGCAAGGGGCTGCTGGAGACGGCGTCGCTGCCGGGCAAGCTGAGCGACTGCCAGTCCAACGACCCGACCAAGTGCGAGATCTTCATCGTCGAGGGTGACTCCGCCGGCGGCTCGGCCAAGTCCGGCCGCAACCCGGAGTACCAGGCGATCCTGCCGATCCGGGGCAAGATCCTCAACGTCGAGAAGGCCAGGGTCGACAAGATCCTGCAGAACAACGAGGTCCAGGCGCTGATCTCGGCCTTCGGCACCGGGGTCCACGAGGACTTCGACATCGAGAAGCTCCGCTATCACAAGATCATCCTGATGGCGGACGCCGACGTCGACGGCCAGCACATCAACACCCTGCTGCTCACCTTCCTCTTCCGCTTCATGCGGCCGCTGGTCGAGGCCGGACACGTCTACCTCTCCCGCCCGCCGCTGTACAAGATCAAGTGGGGCCGGGACGACTTCGAGTACGCCTACTCCGACCCGGAGCGGGACGCGCTGATCGAGCTCGGCAAGCGGAGCGGCAAGCGCATCAAGGACGACTCGGTCCAGCGCTTCAAGGGTCTCGGTGAGATGAACGCCGAGGAGCTGCGGATCACGACCATGGACACCGACCACCGTGTCCTCGGCCAGGTCTCGCTGGACGACGCGGCCCGCGCGGACGACCTGTTCTCGGTGCTGATGGGTGAGGACGTCGAGGCACGCCGCTCGTTCATCCAGCGCAACGCCAAGGACGTCCGCTTCCTCGACATCTGAGCCTTGTCGGCCCGTACAACAGCCGCAGCTCGAAAGGACTTTGAACCAGCATGGCCGACGAGAACACCCCCGTGACCCCGGACGGCGTGACCGCCGAGGGCACGCCCGCCGCCATCGAAGGCGTGGGCATGCGCGTCGAGCCCGTCGGGCTCGAAACGGAGATGCAGCGCTCCTACCTCGACTACGCGATGTCCGTCATCGTCTCGCGTGCGCTGCCCGACGTCCGGGACGGCCTCAAGCCCGTCCACCGCCGGGTGCTCTACGCGATGTACGACGGCGGCTACCGCCCCGAGAAGGGCTTCTACAAGTGCGCCCGCGTCGTCGGCGACGTCATGGGTACGTACCACCCGCACGGCGACTCCTCGATCTACGACGCCCTGGTCCGCCTGGCGCAGACCTGGTCGATGCGGATGCCGCTGGTGGACTCCAACGGCAACTTCGGCTCCCCGGGCAACGACCCGGCCGCGGCCATGCGGTACACCGAGTGCAAGATGGCGCCGCTGTCGATGGAGATGCTCCGGGACATCGACGAGGAGACCGTCGACTTCCAGGACAACTACGACGGCCGCAACCAGGAGCCGACGGTCCTGCCGGCCCGCTTCCCGAACCTGCTGATCAACGGCTCGGCGGGCATCGCGGTCGGTATGGCCACCAACATCCCGCCGCACAACCTGCGCGAGGTCGCCGCCGGTGCCCAGTGGGCGCTGGAGAACCCGGAAGCCTCCCAGGAGGAGCTGCTGGAGGCCCTGATCGAGCGGATCAAGGGCCCCGACTTCCCCACCGGCGCGCTGGTGGTCGGCCGCAAGGGCATCGAGGAGGCCTACCGCACCGGCCGCGGCTCGATCACGATGCGCGCGGTGGTCGAGGTCGAGGAGATCCAGAACCGCCAGTGCCTGGTGGTCACCGAGCTGCCCTACCAGGTCAACCCGGACAACCTCGCGCAGAAGATCGCCGACCTGGTCAAGGACGGCAAGGTCGGCGGCATCGCGGACGTCCGCGACGAGACCTCCTCGCGCACCGGCCAGCGCCTGGTCATCGTCCTCAAGCGGGACGCGGTCGCCAAGGTCGTCCTCAACAACCTCTACAAGCACACCGATCTGCAGACCAACTTCGGCGCCAACATGCTCGCGCTGGTCGACGGGGTGCCGCGCACGCTCTCGCTGGACGCGTTCATCCGCAACTGGGTCACGCACCAGATCGAGGTCATCGTCCGCCGGACGAAGTTCCGGCTGCGCAAGGCCGAGGAGCGGGCGCACATCCTGCGCGGTCTGCTCAAGGCGCTGGACGCCATCGACGAGGTCATCGCGCTGATCCGGCGCAGTGAGACCGTCGAGGTGGCGCGCGAGGGCCTGATGGGCCTGCTGGAGATCGACGAGATCCAGGCGAACGCGATCCTGGAGATGCAGCTGCGCCGGCTGGCCGCCCTGGAGCGCCAGAAGATCACCTCCGAGCACGACGAGCTGCAGCGCAAGATCAGCGAGTACAACGCGATCCTGGCCTCCCCGGAGCGCCAGCGCCAGATCATCAGCGAGGAACTGGCCGCGATCGTCGAGAAGTTCGGCGACGACCGGCGCTCCAAGCTGGTGCCCTTCGAGGGCGACATGTCCATCGAGGACCTGATCGCCGAGGAGGACATCGTCGTCACGATCACCCGTGGCGGCTATGTAAAGCGCACCAAGACCGACGACTACCGCTCGCAGAAGCGCGGCGGCAAGGGCGTGCGGGGCACGAAGCTCAAGGAAGACGACATCGTCGACCACTTCTTCGTCTCCACCACCCACCACTGGCTGCTGTTCTTCACGAACAAGGGCCGGGTCTACCGCGCCAAGGCCTACGAGCTGCCCGACGCGGGACGGGACGCGCGGGGTCAGCATGTGGCCAATCTCCTCGCCTTCCAGCCGGACGAGCAGATCGCGCAGATCCTGGCGATCCGCGACTACGAGGCCGTGCCGTACCTGGTCCTCGCCACCAAGGCCGGCCTGGTGAAGAAGACGCCGCTCAAGGACTACGACTCGCCCCGCTCCGGCGGCGTGATCGCGATCAACCTGCGCGAGCAGGAGGACGGCACGGACGACGAGCTGATCGGCGCCGAGCTGGTGTCGGAGACCGACGACCTGCTGCTGATCAGCAAGAAGGCGCAGTCGATCCGGTTCACCGCGACCGACGACGCGCTGCGCCCGATGGGCCGCGCCACCTCCGGTGTGAAGGGCATGAGCTTCCGCGAGGGCGACGAGCTGCTCTCGATGAACGTGGTCCGCGCCGGCACGTACGTCTTCACCGCGACGGACGGCGGCTACGCCAAGCGCACTCCGGTCGACGAGTACCGTGTCCAGGGCCGCGGCGGTCTGGGCATCAAGGCCGCCAAGATCGTGGAGGACCGGGGTTCGCTGGTCGGCGCGCTGGTCGTCGAGGCGACCGACGAGATCCTCGCGATCACGCTGGGCGGTGGCGTGATCCGTACGCGGGTCAACGGAGTGCGGGAGACCGGCCGTGACACCATGGGCGTCCAACTGATCAACCTGGGCAAGCGTGATGCCGTCGTCGGCATCGCACGGAACGCCGAGGCCGGCCGCGAGGCCGAGGAGGTCGACGGGGTCGAGGGATCCGAGGAGACCGACGCGGCCGAGGGGACCGAGCCCACCATGGCCGAGGGCGAGCAGCCCACGGCGGAGTAGTACGAGGAGTAGGTCGTGAGTGGAGCCACGGGCGCTGCAGCGGAGGGACCGGGAGCCGGCAAGGGCTCCTCGTCGAAATCCGCCACCGTGACGGATGCCGGCGCCCGTGGCTCCGCCGTTTCTGACACCGGCCCCGGGGACGAGGGCTCGCACCAGGGGGGACCCGTGACCGATACCCGTCAGCCGCAACCACAGCCGCAGGGAAAGCCCGAGGGCGGCTCCCCGCAGCCCTACGAGCCGCCTCAGGCGTATCCGACCGGCGGTGGAGCGCAGGGCGGGGCCGCGGTGCGCTTGCCGCGTACGGGCGCCCGTACGGCCCCGCGGACCCGCAAGGCGCGGCTGCGGGTGGCCCGGGCCGATCCGTGGTCGGTGATGAAGGTCAGCTTCCTGCTCTCCATCGCGCTGGGCATCTGCACCGTGGTGGCCGTCGCGGTGCTGTGGATGGTCATGAACGCCATGGGCGTCTTCTCCACGGTCGGCGGGACGATCAGCGACGCCACCGGCTCCGGGGACGGCGGCGGCTTCGATGTGCAGTCGCTCCTGTCGCTGCCGCGGGTGCTGCTGTTCACCTCGATCATCGCGGTGATCGATGTGGTGCTGGCGACCGCGCTGGCCACGCTCGGGGCGTTCATCTACAACCTGTCGGCGGGCTTCGTCGGCGGTGTCGAGCTCACCCTCGCCGAGGACGAGTGAGCCCGCACCGACGGGTGTGCGCGGGGCTCCGGGATCCGATTTTGGGAACGCCTCTGAAGTGCGCTAATCTTTCGGTGCAGCGAACGCGCGGCTATAGCTCAGACGGTTAGAGCGCTTCCCTGATAAGGAAGAGGCCCCAGGTTCAAGTCCTGGTAGCCGCACCGCGCAGTCGGCCCGGCCGGAGACTTCTCCGGCCGGGCCGATTCGTTCTGTGCGGGCGCAAGTTGGCTCGTGTCGGGTGCCGTGGACGAGGTGTTGCCGACCGTGGGCTAGGTAACCGATCGGTATCAACCGGTGTGTATCATCGGCCGACATAGGTCCCCTACGTCAACGAAAGACGAGGTCGCGCGGTGAAGAAGCTTCTCCTGGTCGCACTGGCCGCCATCGGCGGGCTCCTCGTGTACCGCCAGATCCAGGCGGATCGCGCCGAGCAGGATCTGTGGACGGAGGCGACCGACTCCGTGCCCGCAGGTTCGGGTGTCTGAGACCCCACACGCACAGCACATTCGTACGGACCCCGACTGCCCCTGGGTGGTCGGGGTTTCGTGCGTCCCGGGGGCGGGTGGGGCGTTCTGTGGGGCGGAGACGGCGGTGCGGGACTGAGAGGGCCGATGGTCATCGTGGGGGCGTGACGGCCTATCTTGTGAGTTTGCTCTAGCACACTATTTGCTTGCATTAGCAAATATGCCGGTCGGGGGCGTGGCGGGCGGGGCGGGAGCCGGCTCGTGCGCGGGGTCGCCAGGGGGGCGGGCGCCGCTCGGTGGGCGCCGGAGGTGATGTTTCACGTGGAACATCGGGGCCAGCAGCTGTGCCATGACGTGGAGTTCGCCGACGAGTCGAAGGGGGGCGCCGTGGTGCCGCGGGTCGGGGTGCGGGGCGAGGGGAAGCCCGGGTCGCGGGCCGGGGGTTCGGTGGCCGCGGTCTCCCGGAGGGATTCCGGGCCCTCGGCGGACACCGCGCCGGACAGCGGTGGAGGATGGGCCCCAGGACGTATGAGGGCGGTCGCCGCCGGTGGAGTGGGCGTCCTGCTGCCGGCCGGTTGGCGCCGGTGTACGCACGTCGTCGGGCGACGGCGACCGACGGGGAAACGCGGATCCGAGGAGGGGTGGCTCGTGGTGACGGCGCGCAGGACGCACAGGGGCATCGCCGTACTGGCGACGCTCGGCGCGGTGGCGGTGCTGCCGGGGGCGGTGGGCGTGGCCTCGGCCGACGCGATACCCGGCTACCGCATCGCGGATGGCGCCACCCGGGTCGGGGGATCGGCCAGCAACTCCGACGCACCGAGGCTGAGCCCCGGACTGCACACCGACCGCATCAAGCGCGGTGAGAAGAAGTACTACTCGGTCAATCTGGACGACCGGACGAACGCGTACTTCTCGGCGGTGGCGGCTCCCCGGCCCGGCACCAAGGTCCGGGACTACGGGGACAAGCTGACCATCAACGTCCAGGACAGCAGCGGCCATACCTGCGACACGGGAGCCAGCCCGTTCTTCCGCGGCGGCGGCATGGCGTATCCGATCGCCGACTACGCCACCCGCCGCATCGGCCCCGACCGCACGGCCTGTCAGAAGGCCGGGCCGTACTACCTGGTGCTCAGCCGGCAGGGCTCGGCGGCCTCCGGCTCCGACATCTGGCCGATCGAGCTGGACTACCTCGAAGAGCCCCCGCTCAAGGGCAGCACCCCCGCCCGGCCCGGCCAGGGCACCTGGAGCACCGCGACGCCCGCACCGCGGACGAATCCCACCGAGCGCGCCGCCCGGGGCGGCACCGGCTTCAACGACGCGGGCTCGGTGACCTCGGGCGTCTGGACGGACCGGATCCGGCCCGGCGAGACCCGCTTCTACCGCGTCCCGGTGGACTGGGGGCAGCGCCTCAACCTCAGCGCGGAGCTGCCGAACGCCGGCGGCAGCACGACCGGTGGCCCCAACGGCAGGGCCCTCGGCCGGACCTCCGGGTTCGTCGCCAGCGGCCTGGGGCTGGGCGTCTACAACCCGGCCCGCGGGGCGGTCGGCGGGGCCACCTTCGTCCCGTACCGGGGCGAGCCCGCCGCCGCCAAGGAGTTCACCGCGCCGGTCGACTACGGCAACCGCTTCAACCCCGTCAACGCGGTCAGCGCGATGCGCTTCGCGGGCTGGTACTACATCGCGGTCTCGCTGCACCCCGATGCTGCGCGGTACTTCCCCAAGGGCGCGGACCTCACGCTCCGGGTGGATGTCCGGCTCCACGCCAAGGACGGGCCGGACTACGACCGGCCGGCCGGCACGTTCTCCGTCACGCCCGAGGACCGCGACACGGCACGCAAGGGCCAGAGCCCGCAGCAGGCCCGGGAGGCGGAGAAGAGCGGCGTGCTGATGACGGTGGCCTACGCCGGTATCGGCACCGGGGTGGTGCTGCTGGCGGGGCTCGGGACGTGGACGCTGGTGGCCCGGCGCGCTGCGGTGGTGCCCGCGGTCGCGGCGGGCACTTCCGGTGAGCCGCCCGCACCGCCCGCCGTGCCCGGGCAGTCGACCCGGACCACCCAACAGGGGCAGCGGGGCTCGCAGTTCGGGCCGCCGCCGGGCTGGTAGCGGGGCGGCGGTCGGGCTCGCGCCCGTGGCGTGCTGTCAGGCCGTCAGCAGGGCCCAGACGCCGACCGCGATGCACAGCAGCGCCACGATCAGCACCGGGATCGCGACCTTCGTGGGCGGCCCCGGTCTCCGGTACGGCGCCGGCAGCACGGCGGCGGCCGCGGTGACGGGTGCGGCGGACGCGGGCCGGACGGGCAGCGGCTGCGGGCCCGCCGTGTAGGGGCGGGTCGCGGAGTGCCCCGGGGGGACGGCGGCCGTCGGCTCGTACGCGGGTGCCGGGGGCGGGGACGGCACCAGGGGCGCGCCGGACGAGGTACCCGGCCCGGCGGGGCCCGCCGGGGCGCCGTGGCCGGTGGTTGGACCCACCTGGCCGGTGGTGGAACCTGTGTGACCGGTGGCCGGACCTGTGCGGCCCGTGGACGGGTCCGTGTGGCCGGTGGACGGGCCTGTGTGGCCGGTGGACGGGCCTGTGTGGCCCGTCGGCGTGCCCACCTGGCCGGTGGTCGGGCCGTTCTGCCCCAGGGGCGTACGGCCGTACCCCGTCGGCGTATTGCCGTATCCCGTCGCCGGATCGCCATGGCCTGTCGGCGGACCGCCGTACCCCGTCGCCGGACCGCCATGGCCCGTGGCCGCGGAGCCCGTGGGTGCTTGGCCCGGCAGCGGTTCCGGTGTGGGAGCGGGCGCGGGGGTGGGTGTGGGGTCCGGTGGGGCCAGCTGGAAGCTGCCGGTGTCCGACATGGAGACATGGCCGGTGGACGCGGTGCCCGTGGTGGCGCCCGCGGTCGCGGCCCCGGTGGCGTCCCCGGCGGCTCGCAGCGGCCCGGTCGGCCCGAAGCCGGCCGGCAGCGGGCCTATGTGGTCGAAGACCTCGACGATCTCGTCCTCGATCGTCATCTCCGGCAGCAGCTCGACCGCCGCGAGAATGGCCTTGCGTGCCCCGGTGGCCGTCTTGAACCGCGCGTCCGGATCGGGGTGCACCAGGGACGCCAGCACCTGCCACAGCGGCTCCGGCACGCCCTCGGGCGCGTCGGGGATGCCGGGCCGGTCGAAGTGGTCGGTCAGTCCCTCGGCGTCCGGCTTGACGCCGGTGATGAGGTAGAGCGCGACCAGGCCGACCGCGAACAGGTCGGCGGGGAAGTCCGGTTCGGCGCC
The DNA here is from genome assembly GCF_014646275.1 of Streptomyces kronopolitis. Taxonomy (GTDB): domain Bacteria; phylum Actinomycetota; class Actinomycetes; order Streptomycetales; family Streptomycetaceae; genus Streptomyces; species Streptomyces kronopolitis. The sequence continues at coordinate 216,075 of NZ_BMND01000004.1, read as the reverse complement.
GAGCATCTGCTCCGGCGCGAAGTAACCGGGCGTGCCCACCACGTAGTTGGCCTCGGTGAGCCGCGGCTCCCCCTTGCGCATCGCGATGCCGAAGTCCGACAGCCGCAGATGCGGACGGCCGGTACCGGTGGCCTCCAGCAGGATGTTCGCCGGCTTGATGTCGCGGTGCACCACGCCCTCCGCGTGCACCGCGGTCAGCCCGGCCAGCAGCTGGTCCAGCAGGACGCACACGAACCGCGGCGGCAGCGGCCCGTAGTCCCCGATCAGATGCGCCAGCGAGCCGCCGTTCACCAGATCCATGGTGAACAGCACCTTGTCGTCATCCGCGGCCCAGCTCGCCGGGGCCAGCACATGCGGGTGGTCGATCCGCAGCGCCTGTTCGCGGACGAAGCGCAGCAGCGTGTGCGCGTCGCTCTGCTGGAGCACCTTCGCCGCCACGTAGCGGCGCCGCCGGGCGTCCCAGGCGCGCCAGACCGCGCCCACCCCGCCCCGCCCGATCGGGTCGATCAGCTCGTACCGGCCGGCGAAGATCTCACCCATGGTGCCCCGTCCGCTGTCTGAACTCGCAAGGTCCCCTGTGGCTAACTCTGGTGCGCCTCGTAGTGGGCGACCGCGTCCGCGGTGCGACCGGCACCGTAAACCCGGAGAAACTCTGCCAGTTCGGGGTGAGCGGGGGCGAGGGTGTTCGCCGCATCGATGATGTCCCCGGCGTCGGAGACGGAGCGCAGCAGCGACTGGATCTCGCGCACCACGCGCCGCACCGTGGTCGCCCCGGTCGAAGACGTCTGCTGCGCGGTGTTGTTCAGCACCGAGCCCCCCGCGGTCTTCTTGATCTCTTCCATGCGGTCGGTCGCCTCGCCGGCGCTGACGCTGCCGTCGGCGACCTGGCCGGCCAGGTCCTGCAGCGCCTGCACGCGCTGGACCACGGCCGGGTTGCCTATCTTTGCGCGCTGCCCGCTCATCAGCTGGGACAGCATCGGGGCGGACAGCCCCAGTACGGCGGCGAGCCGGGCCTGGTTGAGGCCGAGATCGTCGATGAGGCGGCGGAACAACGCACCCAGAGGCTCCCCGTACCAACTGCGCTGCAGCTCCCGGGCCCGCGCGGTGGCTTCCTGCTGTGCTGCGTCCATACCGTCTCCCCTGTCTCCCCGGTGGCTTCGCTGCCGCGAATCTCGCGAAGCATCCTACGGAGAGCGACCGTGCGCGGCGATACCCGGTCGGGAAAGCGGCCGGACACCGGGTACCCTGGTGCGCGAAGGGGCCTTAGCTCAGTTGGTAGAGCGCTGTCTTTGCATGGCAGATGTCAGGGGTTCGACTCCCCTAGGCTCCACCACGAAGACCCCTCCGACCTGCGGAAACGCGGCCGGAGGGGTCTTTTTGCTGCTGGCGTCGCGGGCCGGTGCCGTGCAGGCGGAGGACGGTGCGCCGAGGGTGGTCCCGACCGCGGGATCCGGCTCAGCGCGGAGCCGTCGACGGCTCCTGCACGGCGAGGCGGGCGGCGCTTCTCAGGTGCTGGAGCATGAGCCGGACCGCCGGCACGGATTCGTGGGCGGGCAGGGTCAGGGCCACCACCTCGCGCGGGACGGTGGGGACGACCGGGACCAGGCGGATCGACGCGGACGGCACGGAACTCAGCGCCAGCTCCGGCAGGACGGCCACCCCCATGCCGGCGCCGACCAGGCCGATCACCGTGGGGTAGTCATCGGTGGTCAGGTCCATCCGGGGGGTGAACCCGCTGCGCGCGCAGAGCTTCACCACATGGCGGCGGCAGCTCGCACAGCCGAGGACCCAGGTGTCGTCGGCCAGGTCGGTGAGTTCCAGCTTTTCCGCCCCGGCGAGGTGATGGCCCGCGGGGAGCAGGCCGACGAGCCGGTCGGTCAGCAGGGGATGCGCGACCAGGCCGTTCCAGTTGGCGTCGTCCGCCTTCTCCGCGCCGGGGTCGTCCGGATAGGCGGCGGTGGTGCGCGGGGGCGTGCCGGGAAGGTCCGGGTAGCGGAAGGCCAGCGCGATGTCGCAGTCGCCGTCGCGCAGCATGGCGATGGCGCGCGGCGGGGTGGCCTCGCTGAGGGTGACCTCGATGTCCGGCCGCTCCGCGCGCATGGTGGCCAGGGCCGGCGGGATCACCGTGGCGGTGCCGCTGAGGAAGGAGACCAGCCGCACGCAGCCCGCCTGCAGGCCCGCGATGGCGGCTATCTCCTCTTCCGCCGCGGTCAGCCGGGCGAGAATGGAAGTGGCGTGCCGCGCGAGAATCTCGCCGGCTTCCGTGAGGCGCGCGTCCCGCCCCGAGCGGGCCAGGATCGGCGTTCCCACGGACTTCTCAAGGGCTTTTATCTGCTGGCTTACTGCCGGTTGCGTGCAGTTCAGCTCACGTGCGGCGGCGGTGAATGAACCGGCCTTCATCACGGCATGCAGTACACGAAGGTGGCGGGGCTCGATCACGTGGCGAGCATACGGAATTGCCAGGTTTCCGATCAACCCCATTGAGCAGACGAGGAATGGGCGGTGAGGCTGCCGGGATCGCCCTCCGGACAGCCGCGATCGCAAAGTTAACCCCATGCAGAGGTAAAGAGATGTGGGCGGGGGAAATGGAGTGCGGAAATCCGGATTCCAGTTATGGCCGCCGCAAGTAGGGTAAAGGGGGCGTATATACCGTCCGGTTGCCGCACCAAAAGGGTCGAACGGTGTGAAGCGGGCAGTCCTTTCCGGCCTCCAAAATAACTTTTATGGATACCTAAAGGACATCTTGGATTGCAGCTCCGATCATGGCCGTATAGAACTGCGCCATGCCTGCCGAGATCGTTACAGCGGTCCATGGCACTTTCGGAGAAATTCTCCAGGGGTATACCTTTGGTGCGCATGGGTTCGAGCATTTTCTTTTCACTGCCCCGATCGAGGAGTTGAAAAGCCAGGCTCGGTTGTGCCCGCAAGAGGGCACGGGTAAGAAGCGGCTCGGCATCACTCCTGATGACCGGGTCAAGGCCCTTTCCGCTTTCGAATTGCTGAGCGCCGAGCTGGGCCACGGCGCTCCCGACTGCACTATCGAGATCGATTCCAACATCCCGGTGGCGAAGGGCTACGCCAGCTCCACCGCCGACATTCTGGCGACCGCTCAGCTGTGCATCCGCAGCCTGCACCCGCAGACCCCGGAGCCGGTCGTGCGCGCCCTCGCGCTCTCCGTGGCCCGGAAGCTGGAGTACGGCGACTACCTCCTGCACCCCGGAGTCGCGGCCTGCGCCCAGCGCACCCACCGGCTCCTGCACGCGTACCGCACGGACCTGCGCTGGACCATCGTCGGCATCGACGAGGGCGGCTGGGTGCGCACCGAGGAGTTCCACCAGGAGCGCCCCGACGACCCGGGCAAGGCGCGGGTCTACGCCCAGCTCTTCGCGCAGCTCGACACCGCCCTGCGGGCCGACGACTACGCGGCCGCGGCCGAAGTCGCCTCCCGGAGCGCCGAGTTGCACAACGACCGGCTGCCCAAGAAGTCCCTGGAGGACCTGCGGCGGATCCAGCAGGACCTGGGCGCCCTGGGCGTCTGCGTCGCGCACAGCGGCACTCTCGCGGGGCTCATCTTCTCCCGCCACCAGCCGGACCACGACCTGCGGGTCCGGGAGTGCCGCGCGCAGCTGTCGGCCTGCGGATACAGCAGCGAGACCTTCACCCTGAAAGAGGCCCAGCGTTGACGACCAGCACCACCAGCACGGCCCCCGAGCCGGGGGCCGCCCCCGAGCCGGCCGCGCCGGACCCGAGCCCGCCGCCCCGTCCCCGCTCCCAGGCCCACTACCAGGGCATGGTGCTGCTCGCCGTGTGCTGCCTGGCGCTGGGCGGCGTGTTCGTCCGGATCAGCGAGATCGGCCCGGTCGCCACCGGCGCCTACCGCTCCCTCTTCGCCGTTCCGCTGCTGCTCGGGATGTCCGTCGCCCTGTCGCGGAACGCGGGCCGCACGGCCAAGGGCGGCCGGGCCGCGGGCGAGGCGCCTGCCAAGCAGGCGAGGGTGACGCCGCGCGACCGCTTCCTGATCGTGCTCGGCGGGCTGTTCCTCGCGGCCGACCTGTGCCTGTGGAACATCTCGTTCCTCTACACCTCGCTGGCTGAGGCCAACCTCCTGGCCAACCTGGTGCCGTTCATCATCGCCCCGCTGCTGTTCTTCCTCTTCGGGGACCGCATCCCGTGGAAGCTGCTGTTCCCGGCGCTGCTGGCGCTCGGCGGCCTGTACATCCTCGTCATCCTGGGCACCGGCCTCGACCCGCGGCACCTGCGCGGTGACGTGCTCGCCCTGATGACCGCCGTGTTCTACGCCCTGTTCCTCGTCGTGACCAAGGGCCTGCGCGAGCGCTACGAGGCGACCCGCATCATGGCCACCCTCAGCCTGGCCTGCGCCGCGGCCTGCTTCGTCGTCGCCGCCATTCTCGGCGAGAGCCTGTGGCCGACGACGGCCAAGGGCTGGCTGGTGCTGATCGCGCTCGCCGCGACCTCCCAGGTGCTCGGGCAGACCCTCATGGCGCACGCGGTGAAGTTCCTGCGGCTCCAACTGGCCGCCGTCTACGTGCTGCTCCAGCCGGTCGCCGCGGCCGCGTACGGCTTCGTCCTGTTCGGCCAGCAGCTCAGCTGGATCCAGCTGTCGGGCATCGCCATCCTGCTCATCTCGATCTTCTGGGCCAAGAACCTTCTGGAGGGCCGTTCATGACCGTCACCGTCGCGCCCCCGGACCGCGTCGATCCCTACGCCGTCCTCGACGGGCTCAGCCGGCTGACCACCCTCGACGCCGGCCGTATCGACGACACCCGGTTCGTGCTGCGTGCGATCCACGGCAGCCCCGCCACCGAGACCAGCTTCAAGTCCATCCTCGGCCTCGGCCTGCTGCTGCTGGCCCGGGAGCACGGCCTGCTCGCCGAGGGCCAGCCGGTGATCGAGTCCACCTCCGGATCGCTGGGCCTGGGCCTGGCGGCCGCGGGCCGCCTGCTCGGCCACGAGATCCACCTGGTGTCCGACCCCGGCATCCCGGCCGTGACCCGGCGCAAGATCGAGCTGGCCGGCGGCGTGCTGCACCTCGTCCCCGCGCCGCACCCCGTCCTCGGCTTCCAGCAGGCCCGGGACGACCTGCTCCAGCGGCTGCGGGCGGAGAACCCCCACTACTACTGGACCAACCAGAACGACAGCCCGCTCAACCCCGAGGTCTACACCCGCTGGGTGGTGCCCCACCTGAGACGCACCCTGGACTTTGCCCGCATCGGCGCCGGCATCTTCTGCGTCGGCAGCGGCGGCCACTTCTCCGCGCTGTCCGCCATGCTGCGCGACGAGGGCATCCGCTCCTACGTCGCCGACCGGCACGGCTCCATCACCTTCGGCGGCGACCCCGCCCCCAGCATCCTGCGCGGCACCGGCAACCAGAACCGCATCCCGGCCGTCATCGACGCCGTCCGGGACCGGGTGGCCGGGGTGTTCCAGGTGTCCGACGCCGAAGCCTGCGCCGGGGTCCAGGAGTTGGCGGCCCGCGGCATCAGCGTGGGCGGCTCCTCCGGCGTCTGCTACATGGGGGCGCGCCAACTCGCCGCCGCCCTGGGGCCGGAGGCCGACGGTGAGATCCTCACCTTCTTCGCCGACCGCGGCGAACTGTATGGCACCACGCTACTGAACTGGGGAGACAGCAGTGATTGAAGCCGCCCTGTGGAGCTCTTGCCCGCCCACCAAGCAGCTCTTCCACCACGACCCGTACGCCACCACGGGCACGGCGACGGTCCTCCAGGTCAGTGACCGCTACGCGATCTTCGACCAGTCCGTCTTCTACGCGGAGTCCGGCGGCCAGGTCGCCGACCAGGGAACGGTCAACGGGCAGCGCGTCATCGACGTGCAGAAGGCCGGCGGCCGCCCGTTCCAGCTGCCCAACGGCGAAGTCGCCACCATCGAGGCGGTGTTCTACCACGAGTTCGAGGAGCCCTGCGCCCTCACCGTGGGCGAGCAGGTCACCATGGAGATCGATTGGGAGCGGCGGCTGCACCACATGCAGATGCACACCCTGGCGCACTTCCTCTTCCACGCGACCGGCGAATACCTGGAGTCCCAGGGGCTGACGCGGTCGACCCGCGGCTGCCACATCAGCGACAGCTCCGCCCGCTTCGACTTCAACTGCGCGATCGCCACGGACGCCGTCCCCGGCATCCAGGAGCGCGTCACGCAGCTGCTGGCCGACTCCCCGGAGGCGGCCGTCGACCCGCTGCCCGGCACCCGGGACGTCTTCGTGTGGCGCTCGGGAGACCTGGAGATCCCCTGCGGCGGGACGCACGTCCGCCACCCGAAGGAGATCCAGGGCACGGTGTCCGTCCGCCGCCGCACCAAGGGCAAGGGCGGCACCCGGCTCTACATCGAACTGGACCGGAATGCCCAATGACCTCCGGGCGGCGACGGCCCACCAGCCGCCCGCCCGCACCGCCTCCCCCGGCCTGCTGCCCGAGCGGCCGCGCTTCCTGACCGACCTCGACGCGCTGCGCGCCCGCCGCACCCTGAAGTGGCGGCTCGGCCCGGACACCCCCGACCGCATCTGCCTCGGCGTCGCCGAGATGGACCTCCACCCACCGGAGTTCCTGCGCTCCGCCCTGGTCGAGGCCATCGGCCTCGGCGAGACCGGCTACGGCCTGCCCGAGGCGCAGGAGGCGGCGTGCGGGCGCTATCTGGCCGAGCACCACGACGCGCAGGTCGCCGGGCTGCGCTGCACCACGGACGTGCTGACCGGGCTGCGCACCCTGATGCACTCCGGTCTGCCCCCGGGCAGCCCCGTCATCGTCGAGACCCCCGTGTACGGCGATCTGTTCACGGTGGTCCGTGAGGCGGGCCTGGTACCGGTGGCCGTGCCGCTGGGCCGCTCCGGGGGGCGCTGGCAGCACGACTGGGCGGCCCTGGCCACCGCGGCCCGCGAGGGCGCCCGCGGCTGGATCGTGTGCCAGCCGCACAACCCGGTCGGGCGGGCCTGGACCCTCCCGGAGATGTCCCGGGCGATCGGGGTGTGCCGGGAGCACGACCTTCTGCTGCTCTCCAACGAGGTGCACCTCCCGCTGGGGATGCCCGGCCGCGCGATGCCCTCGGCGTTCGCGGACCCCGCGATCCACGGGATACGGGCCTTCGGCCTCACCTCCGCGTCGAAGGCGTTCAACATCCCCGGGCTGAAGAGCGCCAGCGTCTACGGCTCCGAGCGCTCGGCGCCCGCCCTCGCGGAGCTGCCGCAGAGCCTCCTGGGGCGCCCGGGCAGCCTCGGCGCCCTCGCCACCGTCGCCTGCTACGGGCCGGAGGGCGTCGCCTGGCTGCACACCCTGCGCGAGGAGCTCGCCGAGCGCGTGCGGCTCGTCCTCGACGAGCTGGCGGGCCTGCCGGTGCGCGTCGGCGCGACCGCCCCCGACGCCACGTACCTGGTGTGGGCCGAGGCCGCGGGGGAGCAGGACGCGCGCCGGTTCGCCGGGGCGCTGGAGCGCAGCGGCATCCACGTACTGGCCGGCGAGAGCTTCGGCGGCGCGGCGTTCGAGAGCTGCTTCCGCATCAACGCGGCAAGCCACCCGTCGATACTGCGGACGGCCTTCGCCCGGCTGCGGGCCGCGCTCGGCTGAGGACACCCACGTCCGTACGTGCGCGGGCCGTGTCCGCCGGCTCCCGGGACGGGAGGGCGGACACGGCCCGGTGAGCCGTTGGGGCCGGGTCAGGCGGTGCTGCCGCCGCCGCGCTCATCGGCCTCGGCGTCGGCCTGCTTGGCCTGGACCTCGGGGTCGAGCGAGCCGTTCTGGCTGCCGTCGACCGAGCTCAGCCGGCCGCGGTCGCTGACCTCGGTGGGCGCCGGCGGCTCGACCAGCCAGTCCGGGTTGGCCTGCTTGTCCCACCACTTCCAGGCGGCGATCGCTCCGCCGGCCAGGATGCCCAGCACGGTGAGGCGCTTGGCGAGCTTGCCGCACTTGGCCCGCCGGCTGTGCTTCTTCTGCAGCTTGGCGATCTCCTTGGCCGTCACCTGGCCGCGGAGCGCGGCGAGCGCGGCGGCGCCGCGGGCGACGGCTTCCTCCCGCACCGGCTCGGCCGCGGCGCGCGCGGTGGTCACCGCGTTCTCCAGCCGCGGTGCCGTGTAGTCGGCGGCCTGGCGGGCGGCCTTGCGGGTGCGGTGGGCCGCGCGGGTCGCCGCGGCGTCCACCTTGGGCGGCAGGGTGCCGCGGGCGTGCTCGAACCGCGGCTGCAGGTGGGTGTCGTACTGCGTGCGTGCCTGGTGGGCGGCCTCGGCCACCCTGGGCGCCGCGCGGGTACGTGCTTCATGCGCGAAGTGCACGGCGGCTTCCTTGGCCGTACCGGCATACGGAGCCACCACCTCCGCGGCGTGCCGCACGCTGTCCCTGGCCGTACCGGTCGCGGCGCGCACGCTGTCCTTGCGGGTCACGGGATCCTCCTCCTCGGTGGCGTTGTCCGGGGCTAGGGGGCCTGGTCCCCCGTGTCTTCTGTATCGCCTGTCCACCCGTTTGAAGATCATGCCCGCTCGGACGTCACACGGCATGTGCGAGCGGGCATCCGGGTCATTGCGGACCTTCCGGAGCCTTGTTGACGACAATGCCACGCTTTGCCGCTCCCGGCGCAGGAAATCGGCACGAAGTCCGTCAGGAGCCCGGCGTCCCGGAAAGAGTGGCGCACGGCCCGACAGGGGTGAGGTCGGACGACGGGCGGGCCGGTCCATGCGAGGATCGTGAACCGTCAGTGCAGACTTATGGAAGGTAGATCGTGGCTGAGCAGCTCTACGCCACCCTGAAGACGAACCAGGGCGACATCGAGATTCGGCTTCTGCCGAACCATGCACCCAAGACGGTCAAGAACTTCGTCGAGCTCGCCAACGGCGAGCGGGAGTGGACCCACCCGGCGACGGGCAAGAAGTCCACGGACCGCCTCTACGACGGCACCGTCTTCCACCGGGTGATCAGTGGCTTCATGATCCAGGGCGGCGACCCGCTGGGCAACGGCACCGGCGGCCCCGGCTACGAGTTCGGGGACGAGTTCCACCCCGACCTGGCCTTCAACAAGCCGTACCTGCTGGCCATGGCGAACGCCGGCCCCGGCACGAACGGCTCGCAGTTCTTCGTGACCGTCGGCGCGACCGCCTGGCTGACCGGCAAGCACACCATCTTCGGCGAGGTCAGCAACGACGCCGGCAAGAAGGTCGTGGACGCGATCGCCGGCACCCAGACGAACCCGCGCACGGACCGTCCGGTCCAGGACGTCGTCATCGAGTCGGTGGTCATCGAGACCCGCTGAGCCGTGTCTTGTGCCCCGGCCCGCGCCGGGGAACCATTGCGCCCCGCCCGGTCGTACATCAGGCGGGGCGCGACGCTCGTCCGGAGCCGGGCGGGAGGGCGCGTGACGGGCGCCCGGACGGAGAAGAGGACGAGAGGCCGATGGACCAGGTGCCAGGCAGCCCACAGGAACCGCGGGACGCGCGGGGCGACGACGGCCTGCCGGGCTGTTTCCGCCACCCCGACCGCCCGACCGGCATCCGCTGCACCCGCTGTGACAAGCCGATATGCCCCGAGTGCATGATCAGCGCCTCGGTCGGTTTCCAGTGCCCGGACTGCGTGCGCGGCGGCAGCGGCACCGGCCGTGCGCCGCAGGCGGCGGCGCCGCGCACGATCGCGGGCGGCGCGATCACCGCCGATCCCCGCCTGGTGACCAAGGTCCTGCTGGGCCTCAACGTCGCGCTCTTCCTCGCCGTGATGGCGACCGGCGGTGCGCTGAGCCCGCTGGTCAACCACCTCGATCTGATCGGTCTGGCCGCCGAGCCGGGCAGCTACCGGCTCGTCGGCGTCGCCGAGGGCGAGTGGTACCGCCTGCTGACCGCGATGTTCCTGCACCAGCAGATCGCCCACATCGCCTTCAACATGCTCTCGCTGTGGTGGCTGGGGCCGCCGCTGGAGGCAGCGCTCGGCCGGGCCCGCTTCCTGGCGCTCTACCTGCTGGCCGGCCTGGGCGGCAGCGCCCTGTCGTTCCTCCTCGCCGCGCAGAACCAGCCCTCGCTGGGCGCCTCCGGCGCGATCTTCGGGCTGCTCGGCGCGACCGCCGTCCTGATGCGGCGGCTGCGGTACGACATGAAGCCGGTGCTGATCCTGCTCGGCCTGAACCTCGTCTTCACTTTCCTGTGGCCGAATATCGCCTGGCAGGCACACGTGGGAGGCCTCGTGGTGGGCGCCGCGGTGGCCTTCGGGATGGTGCACGCGCCGCGCGACCGGCGGACCCTGGTGCATCTCGGGACCTGCGCGGTGATGCTGCTGGCGATCGTCGCCGTGGTGTGGGTACGGACCCTTCAGCTCACGGGCTGAGGGCCCGTGGCGCCACGTTGTCCACAGTGCGTGGCCGATCTTGTGCATGCGGTGCGGAACTCTCGTTCCGCACCGCCCTGACCTGCGTTTCCCCAGCCGGGACAGGGGGAGAGGGAGGCTCGGGAAGGGTGCCGCCGATCACACCGGCGTCAACCTCCCGAAGGTTATCCACAGATCTTCTGAAGTTTTCCCCGGCTGTGGATAACCGTGTGGATGGCCTTGGGCAGGGCTTGCCCTACTTCCACTGGGTGGATACGCCGAAGCCCACCGCGATGAAGCCGAAGCCGCAGACGATGTTCCAGTTGCCCATGGCCCCGATCGGCAGATCGCCTTCGGACACATAGAACGTCACGATCCACACCAGCCCGATCAGGAACATGGCCAGCATCACCGGCGCCACCCAGCCACGGCCTGAGTTCATCTTCAGGCTGGTGGTCTTGGCCGCCGGCGGCGGCGTGAAGTCGTCCTTCTTGCGGATCCGTGACTTCGGCACGAGGAACTCTCCTGTCGATGTGCTGCTCCCCGGCTCTCGTCCGTGCTCGAGCGGGCGGTGCCCCCATCCGCGGGGAGGTACGGAGTGTGCGCCGGGACGCGGATGCGGTGGGGAGCGGATTCGTCTCCCGGGCGTCCGTTAGCGTAGTCCTTCCGAGGCGCCGTAAGGAGTAAGGGTACGTTGAGCAATTCCGCTGACTCCCCCGACCGCCCCGCCCGCTCGCGCCTGCGGCCGGTGCGCCTCCTCACGCTCGTCGTCTTCGCGCTCGCCGGGATGCTGTTCTGGCTCAGCTTCGACACCGCACGGGGCACGAACCTGCGCTCGGACGACTCGATGCTGCGGCTGTCCGACCTCATCCAGGAACGCAGCCACAAGAACGGCGTCCAGGACGAGAGCAACGCCGCGCTGCGCGCCGAGGTCGACTCCCTCGCCCAGCGCGACAACGGCAGCTCCCGGGCCGAGGAGGCCAAGCTCAAGGCGCTGGAGAAGAGCGCCGGCACCAAGCCGGTCAAGGGCCAGGGCGTGACGGTCACCCTCACCGACGCTCCGCCGAACGCCACCGCCAAGATTCCCGGCATCCCCGAGCCGCAGCCCAACGACCTGGTCATCCACCAGCAGGACCTGCAGGCCGTCGTGAACGCCCTGTGGCACGGCGGCGCCAAGGGCATCAAGGTCATGGACCAGCGGCTGATCTCCACCAGCGCGGTGCGCTGCGTCGGCAACACCCTGATCCTCCAGGGCCGGGTCTACTCACCGCCGTACAAGATCACCGCCGTCGGCGACCGCGAGGCCCTCACCAACGCCCTGACCGCCTCCCCCGCCATCCAGAACTACCTCCAGTACGTGAACGCCTACGGCCTCGGCTGGAAAGTCGACCAGCACGAGGCGGTGACTCTTCCCGGCTACTCCGGCACAGTGGATCTCCACTACGCACAGCCTGTGAAGCCGTAGCCGCGCCCCCCGGGGCAGCGGGGAGGGGCGGGGCCGGATGACGCAGCGGGGCGGAACGACGGTGCGCCGGATCGTGCGGACGCTCAGCGAAATCTGCGTCACCGCGGGCGCGCTCATCGTGCTCTTCGTGGTCTATCTCCTCTTCTGGACCGGCGTACGGGCCGACAGCGCCATGGACGGCGAGATCGGCCGGCTCCAGGACCGCTGGTCCACGGGCCCGGTCACCGCCCCGGCCCGCCCGCCGGCCCCCGGCGGCCGCACCGCACCGGCCGCGCGCCCCCGCGCCTACCCGCCGGGCGCCTCGTTCGCCGTGATGTACATCCCCCGCCTCGGCGCCGACTGGGCCAAGCCCGTACTGGAGGGCACCGCGCCCGACGTCCTCAAGCGCGGCCTGGGCCACTACGACCGCACCGCCCACCTCGGCCAGCTCGGCAACTTCTCCGTCGCCGGGCACCGCCGCACCTACGGCGACCCGTTCAAGGACTTCCCCCGGCTGCGCCCCGGTGACGCCGTGGTGCTCACCGACGGCACGACCTGGTTCACCTACCGCATCGACAACCGGCCCTACACCACGCTGCCCGGCGATATCGGCGTGATCGACCCCGTGCCGCCCAAGTCCGGTTTCCACGGCCCCGGGCGGTATCTCACGCTGACGACCTGCGAGCCGGAATGGGGCCACAGCCACCGGCTGATCGCCTGGGCACACCTGGATTCCACCCAACCCGCGGCACGGGGAAGGCCATCGGCTTTGAGCAGCTGACCCACCTGCGCCCGCCCTCGCCCCTTACTCTGGTGTCGCAACGGACATCGTCATCGGCATCGGCAAGGGGACAGCGACAGCATGTACGGCTGGATCTGGCGGCATCTGCCGGGCAACACGTGGGTGAAGGCGCTGATTTCCCTGGTGCTCGCCCTGACGGTGGTCTTCATACTCTTCCAGTACGTCTTTCCGTGGGCGGAGCCGCTGCTCCCCTTCAATGACGTCACTGTCGATCAAGGGATGGCAGCCGTCCGATGACCGCACGGATTCTCGTCGTCGACAACTACGACAGCTTCGTCTTCAACCTCGTCCAGTACCTCTACCAACTCGGTGCCGAGTGCGAGGTGCTGCGCAACGACGAGGTCGCCCCGCGGCACGCCCAGGACGGCTTCGACGGGGTGCTGCTGTCGCCCGGTCCCGGCACCCCCGAGCAGGCCGGTGTCTGCGTCGACATGGTCCGGCACTGCGCGGACACCGGCGTCCCGGTCTTCGGCGTCTGCCTGGGCATGCAGTCGATGGCCGTCGCGTACGGCGGCGTGGTGGACCGCGCGCCCGAGCTGCTGCACGGCAAGACCTCGCTGGTCGTCCACGAGAACGCCGGCGTCTTCTCCGGGCTGCCCAGCCCGTTCACCGCCACCCGCTACCACTCCCTGGCCGTGGAGCCGGACACCGTCCCCGACGACCTGCTCGTCACCGCCTGGACGGAGGCCGACGACGTCCCCGGCGGACGGATCATCATGGGTCTGCGGCACCGCGAACTACCGGTGGAGGGTGTGCAGTTCCACCCCGAGTCGGTCCTGACCGAGTGGGGGCACCGGATGCTGGCCAACTGGCTCGTCGAATGCGGCGATGAGGGGGCGGTGGCGCGCTCGACGGGGCTGGCCCCGGTGGTCGGCAAGGCCGGCGCGTGACCGCCTTGCGCCCCGAGCGTGAAGGCAGTTCCTCCGAGCCCTACGAACCGGACCGGTCGTATCCGCCACACGACCCGTACGGCCCGCAGGAGCCCCACCGGCAGCCCGACGCGTTCGAGGCCGCGGTGGAGGCGCTCAACGACCCCCTGAACGATCCGCTGCCGGGGCAGGCGCCCCCGGCCGGCCCGGCCGCTCCGTACGGCCGGCCGGGCCGGGGCCGACGGCGGGGCAAGCCGGCCCAGGAGGGCGTGCGGCAGGGCTCTCCGTGGTTCCGCCCGCATCTGGAACCGGACCCGCCGCACCGGCAGCCGCCCGCGCCGCCGCAGTCCGCCGGCTACGGCCAGGGCCACGGCGCCGTCCCCGCCCCGCGCCCCGCCTCGCCCCAGCCGATAGCCCGGCCCTATGTCGCGCGCGAGACGCCTCCACCCCCCGCTCCTGCTCCCCCCGCGGCGGCCGCCCCCGCGCCCTGGCGGAACGACGACGAGACCATGGCGCTGCGGCAGGCCGAGAAGCCCGGCGGCGCCACCGTTTCACGTGAAACCGACGTTGCGGAGGCCGCGGATGTCGGGGGCTCCGTGGTTTCACGTGAAACCACGGCGGAGTCTCCGGCCGGCGGCGGCAGAGCGGCCCGGCGCAAGGCCGCCCAGGAGGCCGCCAAGCGCGGCGGACGCCGAGCACGTCACGGCGGGCCGGCCGACACCACGGCCGCCGACTCCGTCGCCGCTGCCCCCACGTCCCGGGTGGAGGCCCGGCGGGCCGCCCGCGCCGCCAAGGACAGCCCCAGCCTGATCGCCAGCCGCGCGCTGGGCGAGGTGTTCATCACCCTCGGCGTGCTGATGCTGCTCTTCGTCACCTACCAGCTCTGGTGGACGAATGTCCGCGCGGAGGAGGAGGCGGGCGGCGCCACCACCAACCTTCAGCACGAGTGGGACAAGGGCGGCGGCGAAAAGAAGAACCTCGCGGACGGCGAGCGCTTCGGGATCATGTACATCCCCAAGCTCGATGTGAAGGCGCCGATAGCCGAGGGCATCGACAAGCACAATGTGCTCGACCACGGCATGGTCGGTCACTACGACAAGAACAGCGGGACCAAGACGGCGATGCCCTGGGACAAGAAGGGCAACTTCGCGGTGGCCGCGCACCGCAACACCCACGGCGAGCCGTTCCGCTACATCAACAAGCTGACCAAGGGCGACAAAATCGTCGTCGAGACGCAGAGCTCGTACTACACCTACGAGATGGAGAGCATCCTCCCGCAGACCTCGCCGAGCAACACCAGCGTGATCGGCCCCGTGCCGCCCGGCTCGGGGTTCACCGGCCCCGGCCGCTACATCACGCTGACGACCTGCACCCCGGAGTTCACCAGTACCTATCGGATGATCGTCTGGGGCAAGATGGTCGACGAGCGGCCGCGGAGCAAGGGCGAACCGGATGCGCTCACCGGCTGAATGAACAAAAGAGGGGTGCTACGCGGTGACTGCCACCGGAAACGACCAGGTATCCGACCGGTCCGCGCCGCCACTCAAGCCGCGTCGGGTGCGCAGAGCCGTCGCCTCCGTCGTCAGCGTCATCGGTGAGCTGCTGATCACGGCCGGGCTGATCCTGGGGCTGTTCGTCGCCTATTCGCTGTGGTGGACCAACGTCCTCGCCGACCGCGCCGCGCACCAGCAGGGCGACCAGGTGCGCAAGCACTGGGCGAGCAGCGGTCCCAAGGGACCGGGGGAGCTCGACACCAAGGACGGCATCGGCTTCCTGCACGTGCCGGCGATGGACAACGGCGAGGTGCTGGTCAAGAAGGGCACCGGCGCCCAGATCCTCAACGAGGGCGTGGCCGGCTATTACACCAAGCCCGTCAAGTCGGGCCTGCCGCAGGACAAGAAGGGCAACTTCACCCTCGCCGCGCACCGCGACGGCCACGGCGCGAAGTTCCACAACATCGACAAGCTCAAGGACGGCGACCCGATCGTCTTCGAGACCAAGGACACCTGGTACGTCTACAAGGTCTTCGCGACGCTGCCCGAGACCTCGAAGTTCAACGTGGACGTCCTCGACAAGCTCCCGAAGGAATCCGGCAAGCACCGGGCCGGCCGCTACATCACCCTCACGACCTGCACCCCGGTCTACACCTCGACCTACCGCTACATCGTCTGGGGCGAACTGGTCCGCACCGAGAAGGTCGACGCGGACCGCACACCGCCGAAGGAGCTCGGCTAGCCGCCGGGGCCCCGCCCGGCCCGGTGCGCGGACAACGCGGAGCCCCGGCACCCAAGGAAGGGTGCCGGGGCTCCGTACTGCCTCGTCGTGCGGGCCGCTAGCCGCCGAACGGTCCGCCGAAGATGCCGCCTCCGCCGTCGTTGCCGCCGTTACCGTTGCCGCCCCCGCCGCCGATGGTGGTCAGCGTGACGGTGGTGGTCGTGGGGTCGGACGGTGTCTGGGCGGCCGGGTCCTGCGTGACCACCCGGGCGTTGTCGTCCTGCGAACTGCCGCCGGCGAACTGGATGTTCTTGTATCCGGCCTGCTGGAGCGCCTGCTTGGCCTGCTTCACGGTCTGGCCGATCACGCTGGGCACCGGCGTCTGGGCGCCTGCCTTGCCGATCGTGAGGGTCACCGTGGAGTCGGGCTTGGCCTTGGTGTTGCCCTCCGGGCTCTGCGAGATGACCTTGCCGACCTTGGTTGGGTCGGGGGTCTCCTGCTCGGTCCGGGAGACCTGGAAGCCCTGGTCCTTGAGCTGCTTCTCCGCCGCGTCGGCGTCCTGACCGGTGACGTCGGGGACGCTCACCTTCGGGCTCGCCGTGGCGATGGACAGCGTGATCTTGGTGTTCTTGGACTTCTTGGAGTTCGCCGCCGGGTCCTGGTCCGCGACGGTACCGGGGTCGCGGTCGGAGACGACGGGCTTGCTCTCGATGTTGGTGAAGCCCTTTTCCCGGAGGTCGGAGCGGGCCTCGGACTCGGTCAGGCCGGTCACGCTGGGAACCGAGATCTGCTCCTGGCCCGTGCACAGCGTGACGGTGATCGTGTCGTTCTTCTGCATGTCGTCGCCGGGGCTCCGGTCCTGCTCGGTGACCTGGCCCTTCTTGACGTTGTCGCAGGCCTTGCGGCCGCCCTCCTCGACCTTGAAGCTGCCGTTGCGGCCGGACTCCTTGGCCTCCCGGAGGGTCTTGCCCACAAGGTTGGGGACGGGTGTCGTGCCGCCCTTGTTGCTGTGGGTGAACATCGCCTTGCCGATGAAGATCGCACCGATCAGGACGAGGACGGCCGCCAGCACCAGCAGGATCGTCGAGGTGTTGCTCTTCTTCTGGCCGCCGCCGCGCCGGCGGTCGCCGCGGTCGTCGTGGCCGTAGCCCCCGTCGTCGGGGTTCATCGGCGGCAGCATCGAGGTCTGGCCGGCCGGATCCTGCGGGCGCAGCATCGTGGTCGGCTGGTCCTGGTCGTAGCCGCCCGCGCCCATGGCGGAGGTCGCCGCGACCGGCTGGCCCTCCAGCGCCGCCTCGATGTCGGCACGCATCTCGTCCGCCGACTGATAGCGGTAGTCCGGGTCCTTGACCAGCGCCTTCAGGACGATGGCGTCCATCTCCGGCGTGATCTCGGGGTCGAAGTTGCTCGGCTTCTGCGGCTCTTCACGGACATGCTGATAGGCCACCGCGACCGGTGAGTCACCGACGAACGGCGGCCGGACGGTCAGCAGCTCGTAGAGCAGACAGCCGGTGGAGTACAGGTCGGAGCGGGCGTCGACCTGCTCGCCCTTGGCCTGCTCGGGAGAGAGGTACTGCGCCGTGCCGATGACGGCCGCGGTCTGCGTCATGGTCATCCCGGCGTCGCCCATGGCGCGGGCGATGCCGAAGTCCATGACCTTGACCTGGCCGGTGCGGGTCAGCATGACGTTGGCGGGCTTGATGTCGCGGTGGACGATGCCGGCCCGGTGGGAGTACTCCAGCGCCTGGAGGACACCGGTGGTCATCTCCAGCGAACGCTCGGGCAGCAGCTTTCTTCCGGAGTGCAGCAGCTCACGCAGGGTGGAGCCGTCGACGTACTCCATCACGATGTACGGGATGGAAACGCCGTCGACGTAGTCCTCGCCGGTGTCGTAGACCGCGACGATCGACGGATGGTTCAGCGAGGCGGCCGACTGGGCCTCACGGCGGAACCGGGCCTGGAAGGACGGGTCACGGGCGAGATCCACCCGCAGCGTCTTCACAGCTACGGTGCGGCCCAGGCGGGTGTCATGCGCGAGGTACACCTCGGCCATGCCACCGCGGCCGAGCACCGAGCCCAGCTCGTACCGGCCGCCGAGGCGACGCGGCTCTTCCATAAGCTTCTCCAGCCCTCTCCGTCAGTCCCGACCGCACCGGTGTGTGGTCCGGCGGTGTGCTGTCCGGGCATACCGTACCCGGCACGCCCTACCGGACCGGGCCGGAGCCGCAACCTGATACGTGACCGGTATTGGCATGACCCGCGTCACTTCTGGCCTTCGAGTACTGCCTCCATCACGCGCTTTGCGATCGGAGCAGCGAGTTTGCCGCCGGCGATGTCGTCGCGGAGGGTGTCGGATCCCTCAATGACGACGGCGACCGCGACGGGGGTGCCCTTGCCGGTCTTCGCGTAGGAGATGAACCAGGCGTACGGGTTGTCCTTGTTGTTCTCGCCGTGCTGCGCGGTGCCGGTCTTTCCGCCGACGGTGACGCCCGGGATCTGAGCGGCGGTTCCCGTGCCGTCCTTGACGACGGTCTCCATGATGCTCTGGACCTTCTGGGCGTTCTCCGGGCTCAGCGGCCGGCTCATCTGCTGCGGCGTGTGCTGCTGGACCACGTTGAGGTTCTGCGCGACCAGCTGGTCGACCATGTACGGCTTCATCAGCTTGCCGCCGTCGGCGACGGCCGAGGCGACCATGGCCATCTGCAGCGGCGTGGCGCGGTTGGAGGCCTGGCCGATGCCCGCCATGGCGTTCTGCGGCCGGTTGTCCTCGGGGTAGATCGACTCCGAGGCGCGGACCGGGGTGTTGATCCCCGGGTCGTTGAAGCCGAACTTCTCCGCCTCGGCCTTCATCTTCTTGTTGCCGAGGTCCGCGCTGATCTTGCCGAACACCGTGTTGCAGGACCAGCGCAGCGCCTCGCGCAGGCTGGCGTCCTTGCAGGGGATGTTGCCCTCGTTCTTCAGCGGCAGGCCCGAGGTGTCGGGGAGCGTGTAGGGCAGCGGGGAGTCGGTCTTGCTGTTGACGTCGTGGTAGAGGCCGTTCTCCAGGGCCGCCGACGCCGTGACGACCTTGAAGGTCGAGCCGGGCGGGTAGGTCTGGCGCAGCGCCCGGTTGAGCATCGGCTCGTCGGGGTCGTTCTTCTTCTGCAGCGCGTTGTACGCCTCGGCGTCCTTGTTGCTCATCCCGGCGAAGGAGGACGGGTCGTACGACGGGGTGCTGGCCAGCGCCAGGATCGCGCCGGTCTCCGGGTTGATCGCGGCGACCGCGCCCTTCTGCTTGCCGAGTCCCTCGAAGGCGGCCTTCTGGGCCTTGGCGTTGAGGGTGGTCACCACGTCGCCGCCCTTCTGCTTGCCGCCGGTGAACATGTCGACCGTGCGGCTGAAGAAGAGGCGGTCGTCGGTGCCGGTGAGGATGCCGTCGTTCAGCTTCTCCAGCTGGTTGGCGTCGAAGGCCTGCGAGGCGTAGCCGGTGACCGGCGCCCACATCTTGCCGTTCTTGTACGTCCGCTTGTACTTGAAGTCGCCGCTGTCGGTGGTCGTCGAGCCGGTGACGGCCTTGCCGCCCACGATGATGTTGCCGCGCGGCGTGCTGTAGCGCTCGATGGCGACGCGGCGGTTGTGCGGATCGTTCTTGAGCTGGTCACCCTCGACGAACTGCACCCAGTTGACGCGGACCAGCAGGGCGAGGACGAGCAGGCCGCAGAAGATCGCGACCCGGCGCAGGGGCTTGTTCACGGGCGGACCACCTGGGTCATCTCGGCGTCGGTGGACGGGGCGGGGGCCGGCGCCGGGCGGCGCGCGGTGTCGCTGATCCGCAGCAGGATGGCGACGAGTGCCCAGTTGGCGATTACGGACGAGCCACCCTGGGCGAGGAACGGCATCGTCATACCCGTCAGCGGGATCAGCCCGGTCACACCGCCGGCGACGACGAAGACCTGCAGCGCGAAGGCGCCGGACAGGCCGATCGACAGCAGCTTGCCGAACGGGTCGCGGGCGGCCAGCGCCGTCCGGATGCCGCGCTCGATCAGCAGGCCGTAGAGCAGCAGGATGGCCATCAGGCCGGCCAGCCCGACCTCCTCGCCGACGGTGGCGAGGATGTAGTCGCTCTTGGGCGCGATGCCCTGGATGAGGCGGGAGTAGCCCTGTCCCAGACCGGAGCCGAGGATGCCGCCGGACCCGAAGGAGTACATCGCCTGGGCGGTCTCGGTGACACCGCCGTTCAGCAGCTCCAGCGGGTTGAGCCAGTTGTGCACACGCGTCTGGACGTGCGACTCGAACGTCGCCACCGCGACGGCGCCGCCCGCGCTGAGCAGCAGGCCGAACACGATCCAGCTGGTGCGCTCGGTGGCGACGTACAGCATCACGACGAACAGACCGAAGAAGAGCAGCGAGGTGCCCAGGTCGGTCTCGAAGACCAGGATCATCAGGCTCAGCGCCCAGATGACCAGGATCGGGCCGAGGTCGCGGCCGCGCGGGAGGTAGAGCCCCATGAAGCGGCGGCTGGCCAGCGCCAGCGCGTCCCGCTTCACCATCAGGTAGCCGGCGAAGAAGATCGCGATGATGATCTTCGCGAACTCGCCGGGCTGCAGCGAGCCGAGACCCGGGATCGTGATCCAGATCTTCGCGCCGTTGACGCCGGGGAAGAACACCGGCGCCACCAGCAGCACCAGCGCGACCACCATCGAGATGTAGGTGTAGCGCTGCAGGACGCGGTGGTCCTTGAGGAAGATCAGGATGGCCAGGAAGAGCGCGACACCCAGCGTCGACCACATCAGCTGGTTGGGCGCCATCGCCGGGCCCAGCGAGTGCTCCTGGTCCAGCCGCCAGATGAAGATCAGTCCCAGCCCGTTGAGCAGGGTGGCGATGGGCAGCATCAACGGGTCGGCGTACGGCGCCCACTTGCGGACGACGAGGTGCGCGACGCCCGCCAGCAGGCCGAGGCCCAGGCTGTAGCCGAGCACACCGGCCGGCACCGTGCCTTCCTTGGCCAGGCCGACGTTGATGTACGCGAACACCGGGATCAGCACCGCGAAGACGAGCATCGCCAGTTCGGTGTTGCGGCGGCTCGGGGCTCCGATGTTGCCGATAGTGGTGGTGTTGGTGGTACTGCTGCTCATGAGATCTACGGCCCCCTACGCCCTCACTGCTGGGTGCTGCAATTCTTTTCCAGCTTCAGCTGTTCCTCGGAGGGGGCCTGGCTGGGGGTGGCTGTGGGAGACGGGGACACGGGCGCGGCCAGGGTGCCTGCCGTGCTGGTGCCGCTGTTCTTGTCCGTCTTGTCGGTGGAGCCGGGCCGGGTGCTCGGGGCACCGGACTTGGACGGGGTGCCGGACTTGGACGGCGTGCCCGCCCGGCCCTTGGGGTGCCGCGCGGCCTCGCGCTCGGCGGCCTCCCGCTGCTCCTTGCTGCGGCAGGCGTTGGCCTGCCGGCTCAGCTCGGTGACCTTCTCGCCGCCCTGGTTGCGGCTGTCGACCGCGATCGTCTCCTTGACCTGGTTGCGCTGGTACAGCGGCAGGTACTTGAGTTCGATCTCGGGGTGGTCCTGGTCGACATCGTTGAGCTTTATCCACGCGAGGTCCTGGCTGATGCCCCGGTAGAGCGCGACGTGGTCGTCCTTGGTGCCGACGAAGTACTGGGTCTGCGTCCAGCGGTAGCCCGTGTAGAGCCCGCCGCCGACGACCGCCAGCGCCAGCACGATCAGCAGGGACCGCTTGATCCACCGTCCGCGCGGGCGGGGCTTGACGAAGTCCTCGTCCATGAACGCGCCGAAGGAGCCCTGCGGCGGACCGCCGACCTCCGGATCACCGCTGCCGGGCGGCCCGAAGCCGCCACCGGGTGCCGGGGGCTGCCCGCCCGGCCGGCCGAGTTCGGCGGCCCGGGCGGCGGGCGTCTGCATCGTGCTCGGGTCGCTGAGCTGGTGCTGGTTCTCGGCGACGGCGCCGACGACGACCGGGGTGTCGTTGAGCTGCCCGGCCATCGTGTCGTTGCCGTCCACGTCCAGGACGTCGGCGACGATGCAGGTGATGTTGTCGGGGCCGCCGCCGCGCAGGGCGAGCTGGATCAGCTCCTGCACGGTCTCGTGCGGCCCGTGGTAGCTGGCGAGGGTCTCTTCCAGCGTCTGGTGGCTGACGACCCCGGACAGTCCGTCGGAGCAGATCAGATACCGGTCGCCGGCGCGCACCTCACGGATCGACAGATCCGGCTCGACGTGATCGCCGCTGCCCAGCGCCCGCATCAGCAGTGACCGCTGCGGGTGGGTGGTGGCTTCCTCTTCGGTGATCCGGCCCTCGTCGACCAGCCGCTGGACCCAGGTGTGGTCCTGGGTGATCTGGGTCAGCACGCCGTCGCGCAGCAGGTACGCGCGCGAGTCGCCGACGTGCACCAGGCCGAGGCGCTGACCGGTCCACAGCAGGGCGGTCAGGGTCGTGCCCATGCCCTCCAGCTGGGGGTCCTCCTCGACCATCACCCGCAGCTGGTCGTTGGCGCGTGTGACGGCCGTGCCCAGGGAGGTGAGGAGGTCGGAGCCGGGTACGTCGTCGTCGAGCTGGACGAGGGTGGAGATCACCTCGGAGGAGGCGACCTCACCGGCGGCCTGGCCGCCCATGCCGTCCGCGATGGCGAGCAGCCGCGGCCCGGCATAACCGGAGTCCTCGTTGCCCTCGCGGATCATGCCCTTGTGCGATCCGGCGGCGAAGCGCAGGGACAGACTCATGCGCACCTCACCCGTCGGCTCGGGGTACAGCCGGTCTCGTCGAGCCACACTGCCCACCCTCCGGTCGGGAGCCCACCGTGGTCCGTCGAGTGGACCGCCGCGGCTCGCTCGCTCCGCTCGCTCATTGTCGTACTACTTCCGCAGCTCGATGACGGTCTTGCCGATGCGGATCGGGGCTCCCAGCGGAATCGGTGTCGGGGTCGTCAGTCGGGTCCGGTCCAGGTACGTGCCGTTGGTGGAACCGAGGTCCTCGACGATCCACTGGCCGTCACGGTCCGGGTAGATCCTGGCATGCCTGCTGGACGCGTAGTCGTCGTCCAGCACGATCGTGGAGTCGTGCGCGCGGCCCAGGGAGATGGTCTGGCCTTGGAGGGCGACGGTGGTGCCGGTCAGCGAGCCCTCGGAGACCACCAGCTTGGTGGGGGCTCCTCGGCGCTGCCGGTTGTTGCCGCGGCCGCCTTCCTGGCGGCGCTGCTGCTGCTGCGGTGGCGGTGCGGCCGCCTGTCGCTGCGTACGTGCTTCCTGCCCGCCGCGCCGGGCGGCACCGCGCTGTGTGACGCGCGTGCCGAACAGATCGCTGCGGATGACCTGAACGGCCACGATGACGAACAGCCACAGTACGGCGAGGAAACCCAACCGCATGACCGTGAGGGTCAGCTCTGACATTGCCCCCGCTTCACCCTTCGGCTTGCCGGTAAACGATGGTGGTACTGCCCACGACAATCCGCGAGCCGTCGCGGAGATTAGCGCGAGTGGTGTGCTGCCCGTCCACCACGATGCCGTTCGTGGAGCCCAGGTCCTGGACCATGGGGGGCGTTCCGACCCGGATCTCGCAGTGACGCCGGGAGACACCCGGGTCGTCGATCCGTACGTCGGCGTCGGTGCTGCGGCCCAGCACGAGGGTGGGTCGCGAGATCTGGTGGCGGGTGCCGTTGATCTCGATCCAGCGCCGGGTCTGTGCGTGGGGCTGCGGTCCTGCACCGGGCGGTGCCGTACGGGGTACGGGCTGTGCGCCGCCGGGAGGCGGGGACGACGGCATCGGGGGCGGGCTCACGTGCCCGCCGCCGGGCTGGCTGCCGCGGGGCGCCGAGCCGGCGCGCTGGGCGGCCGCCGGGCCCGCGGGCTCCTGGGATGAGCTGGAGGCGAGCGTGCGGCTGCGGACGCGGTACAGGCCGGTGTCGAGATCGTCGGCCTTCTCCAGATGGACCTTGATCGAGCCCATGAAGGTGTAGCGCTGCTGCTTCGCGTAGTCGCGGACCATGCTCGAGAGCTCGTCGCCGAGCTGACCGCTGTAGGGGCTCAGCCGCTCGAAGTCAGGCGTGCTCAGCTCGACGATGAAGTCGTTGGGAACGACCGTGCGGTCGCGGTTCCAGATGGTGGCGTTGTTGTCGCACTCGCGCTGAAGGGCGCCGGCGATCTCAACGGGCTGTACCTCGGACTTGAACACCTTGGCGAAGGTGCCGTTGACGAGACCTTCGAGCCGCTGCTCGAAACGCTTCAGTACTCCCACGGGGCACCTCCTTCCTCAGTCTTCGTCGGGGTCGTCCTGATCGAGTCGTCCTGATACTGCTTACTGATCGTATCCACGCGTAGGGAAATCGGCTGGTTCCCCTTTCCCGCCTTGAGGACGAGTGTCGCCCCTCACAGGGTTGCCCGGTGCTTGTCTGCTCCTTGCCCACTGCTCGTGCACTGCGATCGTAGATGTGCCCCGTGAACAGTGTCCCGCAACCGCCGACCGGTCCGGCCGGGCGGGGCCCGGAGTCGGTCGTGGCACGGGGCCCCGGTACGGAGCCTGCCCTTCCGGCCGGCCCGTAGGCAGGCCGGTGCGCGCGCTCCGGTTGCGGCTACCGCGAGTGTGACCCCTCGGGGCAGCCCACGGCCAATGTCCGAGGCACGGAGGGGTGCGGCCCGGAGGTCCCCGCAGGTCGGGGACCGGGGGAAAGGCATGTGAAGGCACCCCCGACAGCGTGCTAATGTTCTGCATGTCGAAAGGCGCTCGCACAAGACCCGGACCGAACGGCCCGGATCAGGTGAGAGAATCAGTCGGCAGCACCCATGCGCGGGTGGCGGAATAGGCAGACGCGCTGGATTCAGGTTCCAGTGCCCGAAAGGGCGTGGGGGTTCAACTCCCCCCTCGCGCACAGATGAGACCCCCGGTCTCCGGAGAAATCCGGAGACCGGGGGTCTTTCGTTGTCTTCGTCACGTTGTCGGCTGTGTCACGGTGCGGTAGGGGTTCGCCGGGTGTGTGGCGGCCGGTGTGAGGCCTGCGTCACATATTTGATCTTGGGTGCGCGTGCCCGCGGGGCCGGGCGGACGGCTTCCGGGGGCGGGGCGCCGGGCGGTGCGCCGGGCGGTGCGGGCTAATCGGGCTTCCGGGGGCGGGAGTTGGGGCCCGGGGTCTGGGCGAGGGGCCGCGTCCGGCAGCTCTCTCCCAGGGCCCCGGGCCCCGTTTCTGTTCCGTCTTCCCCAGGCTGCTCCCGTTCCGGGCCTGGCTCAGGCGGCGAGGCGGGTGGCGAGGGCCTTCGCCTTGGCCGTCGCGTCCTCGTGCGCCTTGTCGCGGGAGGTCTCGTACAGCGGCACCAGCTCGGCCATCGCCGGGTTGCTGGGGGCCATGGTCAGCTCCGGGACGATGAAGTCGACGTCCAGGCCCAGCCCGCCGCCCAGCACGGCCTCCAGGTAGTTCTGCACGTACTCGAAGGGCTCACGGGGCGTGCCCGGCGCGTAGGAGCCGCCGCGGCTGGCGACGACGGTGACCGGGGTGCCCTTGGCGGACGGCTGCGCGCCCGATGTGCGGCCCATGAGGATCACCTGGTCGAGCCACGCCTTGAGCGTGGAGGGGATCGTGAAGTTGTACATCGGTGCGCCGATGACGATCGCGTCGGCCTGCTCCAGCTCCTCGGCGAGCTGAACGCGCAGCGCGAAGGCCGCCTGCTGCTCGGGGGAGTGGGTGGCCGGGTCGGCGAAGCCGGCGGAGGCGGCGACCGCGTCGAGGTGCGGCAGCGGGTCGGCGGCCAGATCGCGGTGGATGACGGTGCCGTCGGGGTGCTCCGCCTCCCAGGCCTTGCGGAAGGCGGCGGTGACCGAGCGGGAGGCGGAGCCGCCCTCGGGGAAGACGGAGGAGTCGATGAGCAGAAGCGTGGCCATGGGATCGGTCCTTCGGTACGCGGCCGGGCGGTGCGCGACCACAGGTTGAATTCCGTACGTCACTATTCATACCACAGGAGCTTACTTTTCCGCAGTAGCAAACGGGAGGGCGGTACGCTGGGCGTATGGCGGACCAGGGCGAGGCGATGTGCAGGCAGGTCGACGGCGGCATGACGCGCGTCTTCGAGGTCTTCGGGAAACGCTGGACGGGGCTGATCGTCGCCACTCTCATGCCGGGCCCGGTGCACTTCGCCGAGCTGCGGCGGGCCATCCCCGGGATCAGTGAGCGGATGCTCTCCGACCGCTTGATGGAGCTGTCGTCGACCGGCCTGGTCGTGCGCGAGGTGGACGCGGGGCCTCCGCTGCGGGTCTCCTACCGGCTGACGGAGGCCGGTCTGGCCATGGAGCCCTCGCTCAAGGAGCTGGCGCGGTGGGCGGAGACGTATCTCACCGACGGCGGGCAGTGCCCGGAGCGGTTCCGGAAGTAGGCCGGAGGCGGGCCGGAAGCAGGGTGATGGGCGCCTCGGGGCGGGCCGGGGCGGGTGTGTGGCGGTGCGGGAGCTGTCCCGGCGGTCTTGACCCCGGCCGGTGGCCTGATTCCTATCCCTGCCCTTCCTGGGCGGCGTTGTAGCGCTGCAGGTAGGTCGCGAAGCGGTCGAGGTCGTCCTCGTTCCAGTCCGCCAGCCGTTCGCGGAACGCCAGGCGGCGGCGGGCGGTGACGTTGGCGAGCACCTGGGCGCCCTGCTCGGTGGGGTGCAGCACCTGAACGCGCTGGTCGTCCGGGTCGATACGGCGCTCGACGAAGCCGAGCTTCTCCAGTGCGGCGATCTGCCGGCTGACCGTGGACTTGTCCAGGAGGTAGTGCGCGGCGAGGTCCGTGGCGCGGCATCCCTGCTGGTCATCGAGGTGGGCCAGCAGCGTGTAGGAGACCAGTGACAGCTCGGGGTGCATCCGGGCGGCGCTGGCGCGGGCCCGGCGGGCGAACGCGGTCATCTCCTGCTGGATGGTCTCGACGGAGTCGTCGCGATGGGCCACGGGTTGCCTTTCGTAGAGCTAGTTGTATAGTACAACGTGATTTGAGAGTTGTAATAGCCAACTACTGGATTCCGCCAGTGGCGACAGCTGAGCCGACGAGCTGAGAAGGCCTGCCCCATGAGTACGGACCGACGTCCCGACCACCGAAGTGATCACCCGCACGCCCACCGCTCCCGGCGGTCCCCGCACTCCGCCGGGCTGCGGCACGTCCTGACGCACCTGATCACCCCGCTGCTGATGTGCGTCGGGATGGGGCTGGCGTACCTGGGTGCCTTCGCCAACCCGGCGCCGCACCACCTGCCCGTCGCAGTCGTCGGTTCGGGCCGCAGCGCGCAGCTGCTCGCCCAGTCGATCAACGACAAGGCGGACGGCGCGCTGGAGGTGCGGACCGTCGCCGACCGGTCGGCGGCGATCGACGGGCTCAAGCACCAGGAGATCTTCGGCGCGTATGTGAGCAACGCCCATGGTGCGAAGGGCGCTTCGGGTGCTTCGGACGTTTCTGGTGCTCTGGGGGCTTCGGGTGGGGCGCGGGCGCGGGCGGGTGCCGACGGGGCGGCGGGGTCCGTGCGGCCGGCTCCCGAGTTGCTGGTGGCGACCGCCGGATCCGACACCAGCGCCACCGTCGTGCAGAAGGTCTTCACCCCGATCGCGGCGCACCAGGGCGCGCCGCTGAAGGTCACGGACGTGGTGCCGACGGTTGGGGACGATCCGACCGGGCAGGGCATCTTCTTCCTGCTGGTCGCGATCAGCATCGGCTCCTATGCGTCGGTCGCGGTGATCGGCGGCGCCGGCGCCGTGCTGCCGATCCGGCTGCGGGCGGGGCTGGCAGTGGGGATGTCCTTCGTCGTCGGCCTCATCGGCACGGCGTTCGCCGGTCCGGTCTTCCACCTCGTCGACCACGGCCTCGAGGGTCTGTGGGGCATGGCGTGGCTCTACTCCGCCGGCATCCTGCTGATCGGCACCGGTTTGCACACCTTCCTCAAGCGTTGGACCACGCTCGGTGTGATGGCCCTGTTCGTGATGCTCAACTTCACGTCCTCCGGCGGGATCTTCCGCCCCGAGATGCAGAACGGGTTCTTCGCGGCGCTGCACTCGTTCTGGAACGGTGCGGGCTTCGTCGAAGGCACCCGCAGCCACGTCTACTTCGACGGCTACGGCCTGTCCGGACACGTCTGGACGCTGGTGGGGTGGCTGGTCGCCGGTGTGGTGACGGTCGGTGCGGCGGCGCTGGCCGAGCGGCGGCGGCGCGGTGCGGAGGCCGAGGCGGTGGCCAACGCGGAGGCGTTGGCGGCGGCCGCGGTGCGGGCCGCGGTGCCGGAGCCGGTTTCGGTGTCGGGTGCGGCGTCCGGTCCGACGGCTGGACGGCCGGCTCGGGCGAGGGTGGACGAGGAGAGGGAAGAGGAGATGGAAGAGGCTGTGGGGGTTTGAGGGAGGGGGACCACGGGGGTGGGCTGGTTGCCTGTGCGGTGCGGTGGTGCGGTTGTGGGGCGGTGGGGCGGCGTTGGTCGAGAGGTGGCGGCGCGGTGTGGCCGTGTGACGGGTGTGCTGGGGGTGCTGTGGGGCGGCCGCTGGGGCCGGTGTCCTTGATGAGGCGTCAGGTTCGGGTCGGTGCAGTCGGGTTTGGTGCACTCCGGTCGGGTTCGGTCGCTCCGAAGAGTTATCCACAGGCCCTGCGTGCCGTGCGGGGATCTCGGTAACGTCGTTGCCGTCGGAGCGCAGGACCGTCCGCCGCTGGCGGGCCGGTGATCGCGAAGACAGGGACACAGCAGCGCAGTTCGTGAAGGGGGAGGTGGCCGCGATGTCGCGTGTGCCGTACGTACCGGGGTTCGCGAAGGCGGACGCCCAAGGGCCGTCGCCCAAGGCGGTCGGAAAGGCGCTGCGGGAGCGTCTTCCGCGCGCCGAGCAGGCCGCACTGTCGATCGCGCCCGGGCGACCGGATGCGGTGGCAGCGGTGGAGGCATCGAACGCCGGCCGGTTGCCCGAGCTGACACCGATACGGGTCGGCCGGATGGCCGCGAGTCCCTTCGCCTTCCTCCGCGGCTCGGCCGGGCTGATGGCGTACGACCTGACGGCCGACCCCACCACCGGCATCGGCGCGCAGATCTGTGGAGACGCGCACGCCGCCAACTTCGGGCTCTACGGCGATGCCCGGGGCGGCCTGGTCATCGATCTCAACGACTTCGACGAGACCTTGTACGGCCCGTGGGAGTGGGATGTGAAGCGGCTCGCCACCTCGATGGTGCTGGCGGGCCGGGAGGCGGGCGCGAGTGACGACGACTGCCACCGGGCCGCGCAGGATGTGACGGGCGCGTACCGGCGCACCATGCGGCTGCTGGCCAAGCTTCCGGTGACCGAGGCGTGGAACGCGATCGCCGACGAGGAACTGGTCTCCCACACCGACGCCCGGGATCTGCTGGGGACGCTGGAGCGGGTCGCGGACAAGGCGCGCAAGAACACCAGCGCGCGGTTCGCGGCGAAGGCGACGGAGCGGACGGCGGACGGCGGCCTGCGGTTCGTGGACGCGGAGCCGGTATTGCGGCGGGTGCCGGATGCCGAAGCCGCAGCGGTGGCCGCTTCCCTGACCGACTATCTGGACACGCTTCCCGAGGACATGCTGCCCCTGCTGGCCCGGTACGCCGTGCAGGACGTGGCATTCCGTGTGGTCGGCACGGGCAGCGTGGGCCTGCGGTCCTATGTGGTGCTGCTCCTGGACCATCGGGGCGAGCCGCTGGTCCTCCAGGTGAAGGAGGCACGCGCCTCGGTGCTGGCACCGTATGTGGAGAAGGCCGGCTTCCCGGTGCCGCCGGTGATACACGAGGGGCGCCGGATAGTGCTCGGACAGCGCCGGATGCAGGTGGTCAGCGACATCCTGCTGGGCTGGACGACGGTGCGGGACATAGCCTCACCCGGCTCGGTCGGCACGCCTCCGGGCACTGCCCGACAGGACGGACTGCCCTTCCAGGTCCGCCAGTTCAGAAACCGCAAGGGCAGTGTGGACCCGGCACAGCTCTCCGACGACCAGCTGGACGACTACGCCCGAATGACCGGAGCCCTCCTGGCCCGGGCCCACGCACACAGCGCCGACCCCCGCCTGGTGGCCGGCTACTGCGGAAAAAACGAGGAACTCGACGAGGCCATCGCCACCTTCGCCCTGTCCTACGCCGACCGCACCGAAGCCGACCACGCAGCACTGACCACAGCCGTAAGAAACGGCCGCATCCCGGCAGAGACCGGGGTCTGAGAGCGGGCTGGCCCGGGTGGACGCCGGGGTCGGAGGGTGCGGTTGTTTGGTGCGGGAGCCGGGAGCCGGGAGCCGGGAGCCGGGAGCCGGGGGCCGGGTGACAGGTGCGGGGCTGGGCTGGGGGCCGGCGCCGGGTGGCGGGTGCGGGCCTTGGGTGCTGGCAGCTGCCAGGTGCCAGGTGCCAGGTGATCGGTCCGGGCGATGGGCCCGGGTGTCGGGCAGCTAGGCGCGGGCTCGGGCTCGGGTGACGCGGGTGAAACTGCTGCGTACCGAGTACGGCATTTCGCGGGGCGGCCGTCGCACCGGAAGCCTCTCGCTGACCGCTGACCGCTGACCGCTGACCGCTGACCGCTGACCGCTGACCGCTGTCGCCGTTCGCTGACGTCTGGTGCGGGGGTCTGGCGCGGGGCGCTGCCGTCGGAGGGTCGGTGGCTGACTTCAGCTGGTCGGTTGGTTGGCCGGTTGCCCGGTTGCTCAGCTGATCGTGCGCTTGATTGAGGGGGAGGAGGGGTGGGGCGGGGGGGGAAGGGCCCCGGTCAGGAAGGGGGCGGGCGACCGTGGAAGCCCCGGTCCGGCATGGGCCGTACGCTGACCGGGTGACGAACTCGCACGCGGAGAACGCGCAGGACGGCCAGCACCGACCGGACGTATCGGGTACCCCGGACGACCAGGCCGACCCGCGGGCAACGGACGCCCGCGGCGGCGGTCAGGGCGCCCCGCTCGGTGACGGCGGCGGCCCGGAAGACCAGCCCGCGAGCCCCGAGGGGGGCAGCGCGGGCCAGGGCGAGACGGTCGGCCCGCCCGCCGGTCAGGCCGGGGCAGGTGCCGAGACGCCCGCCGGCTCGGCCGGGGCAGGGGGAGCGCCTGGGGCGGGTCCGGGCGACCCGGGAGCAGAGCAGGTCGACGTGCAGGATCAGCAGGCGGCGCAGGACGAGGCGACCAAGCGGCTGGCAAAGGCGGTGCTGGCCGCGGAGCAGGCGCTGATCGAGTTCGAGATCGCGGTGGAGACCTTCCGGGTGGAGGTCGAGAACTTCTCCCGCCTGCACCACCAGCGCCTCGGCCCCATGTACGCGCGGCTGGACGAGCTGGACGCGCAGATCGCCGAGGCGGTGGCCGCGCGTACGGGCGCTCCCGAGGACATCCGCAAGGCGCAGGAGGCCCGGGCCTCGGTGCTGCCGATGCCGGAGGTGGAAGAGCTGTTCCACGGCTGGATGGGGCCGGACGGGCTGTTCCCGGAGGCGCAGGCGATGCTCACCGAGCAGTCGGTGCAGCCGCCGCAGAAGGTGCGGCCCAGTGAGGAAGCCCGCAAGGTCTACCGCGACCTGGTGCGCAAGGCGCACCCCGACCTGGCGCGGGAGGACGCGGAGCGGGCACGGCGGGATGAGTTCATCGTGCGGGTCAATGCCGCGTACGCGCGGGGCGACGAGGCGCTGCTGCGTGAGCTGGCGCGGGAGTGGGAGGAAGGTCCCGTGCCCGAGGAGCGGCTCAGCGAGAGCGAGGAGCTCTACGCCCGGCTGGAGTGGCTGGCCGAGCGCAAGGAGCTGCTGGCTGCCGCTGCCGCCGAACTGGAGGAGAGCGCGATCGGCGCGATGATCAAGATGGCGCCGGAGGACCCGGACGCGCTGCTGGAGGAGATCGCCGAGAAGCTGCTCGCCGATGTCTCAGAACGCGAGGCCTACCTCGCGCAGCTGGTCGGGTAGCGTCGGGGCCATGCATTTTGGTTCTGTGCCCACGGTCGGTGTTGATGCGCTCACGTCGGAGGACTTCCTTCTGGATGTGCGCGAGGACGACGAGTGGGAGGCGGGGCACGCCGAGGGTGCGTTGCACATCCCGATGAGCGATTTCGTCGCCCGCTACGGCGAGCTGACCGAGGCGGCTCCCGCGGACGGCAAGGTGTATGTGCTGTGCCGGGTCGGCGGGCGTTCTGCGCAGGTCGCCCAGTATCTGATCCAGCAGGGCGTCGACGCGGTGAACGTCGCCGGCGGCATGCAGGCCTGGGAAGCCGCCGGCCGGCCCGTCTCGGACGGTAAGGGCGGCTCGGGGTCGGTCGTCTAGCCGGGAGGCGAGAGCCCGCACGGGGCGGACGGCCCGCCAAACGGCGGCGGCGAAGTCCTCGGAGGAGGCGGCCGGCGTTCGCGCGGCCTGCATCCGTGGCGGCGTCTCCCTGAAAGCGGCGCTGGTTTCACGTGAAACCAGCGCCGGGGCTCCTGTTGTCCCGGTACCCCGGCCTCCCGGGGCGCGTGGTGGAGTCTCTTTCCCTTCAGCCCAGTGGATGGGTCGCGAGCAGGTCGCCGAGGGCTTCCTCGTGGACGGCGGCGGGGCCGAGGGAGAGTTCGAGGTGTTTGGCCCAGGCGTGGTAGCGGTGCAGGGGATAGTCGGTGTCGGCGCCGAAGCCGCCGTGCAGATGCTGGGCGGTCTGGACGACGCGGCGGACGCCCTCGGAGGCCCAGATCTTGGCGACCGCCACATCTCCGGCGGGCGGTAGCGGGCCGCTCGCGTCGGTGGTGAGGCGCCAGGCCGCCTGCCAGAGGGTGGCCTCCATGGCGCGCAGGTCGATGAAGCGGTCGGCGGCCTGGACGGCGACGGCCTGGAAGGTGGCCACCGGGAACCCGAACTGCTCGCGCTTGCCGGTGTAGTCGCTGGTCATGGCGAGGACGCGCTCGCCGAGCCCCAGGGCGAGTGCACAGGTGCCGGTGGTCAGCACGTTGCGCAGCGACGCCCAGGCGGTGGCGTCGCCGATCATTTCCCGGGTGCTGATGCGTACGGAGTCCAGGTGGACCTCGGCGAGGCGCTCACCGTTGGTGGATGTCTGCTCGTCGAGTGTGACGCCGGGGTGGGTGCGGGGGACGAGTGCGAGGACGGCGCGGCCTTCGGGGGTGTGGGCGGGGAGCAGGATCCGGTCCGCCGTCCGGGCCCAGGGGACGGCGGTCTGGACGCCGTCGATGATCCAGTCGGTGCCCTCCGGGCGGGCCTGCACGGCGAGTTCGGCCGGTTCGTGTCCGGTGCGGCCGGCGGTGGCAACGGTCACGACGAGGTCGCCGGTGGCGATCCCGGGGAGGACTTCCGCCCGTAGTTCATCGGATGCGTGGCGCTGGAGGGTGAGTGCGGCGGCGCCGCATTCCAGCAGCGGGACCCGCGCCAGAACCTTGGCCGATTCGCGGAGGACGAGGCAGAGCGCGATCGTGTCCAGGCCTGCGCCGCCGTGCTCGGGTGCGATCAGCAGGCTCAGCAGACCGGCGTCGGCGAGCTTGCTCCACAGCGTCCGGTCGAAGTCGTCGGCGACCGCACCGGGGGTGAGCGCGGGGCTCGGCACGCTGTCCGGTGCGACCCCGGAGAAGACGGCCTTCGCGGCTTCGGTGGCGGCCTGCTGCTCCTCGGTGAAGGTGAAGTCCACTGGTTTGTCCTCCCACGCGGCGCCTCGTCCTGACGAAGCGCCAAGGTAGAACAGGTTCCAGGAATTGGGAATGGTGTGGTGGGGCGCGAATGCCGTGGAGGGTGGAGGAGTTGGCGTTTCGGGCCGGGCGGCGTGCCACGGGCAAGGTGTCGCGCCCGGCCGGTGGGACGAGAGCCTCAGCGGTCGAAGTCCAGCTCGACCTTTTCCGTGGCCGGGTGGGACTGGCAGGCCAGGACGTATCCCGCGTCGACCTCGTCGGACTCCAGGGCGAAGTTGCGGTCCATCCGGACCTCGCCCTTGACCAGGAATCCGCGGCAGGTGCCGCAGACGCCGCCCTTGCAGGCGTAGGGGGCGTCAGCGCGGTTGCGCAGGACCGCTTCGAGCAGCGACTCGCCGTCGTGGACGGGCCAGGTGCCCGAGCGGCCGTCGAGGGTGGCGGTCACCGTGCTGTGGGCGGGGGTGGGGACGGCAGGGGCTGTAGCGGTGCCGTTGTCGACGTGGAAGATCTCTTCGTGGATACGGGTGCGGGGCACGCCCAGGGTGTGGAGGGCGCGTTCGGCACCCTGCACCAGACCGTAGGGACCGCAGAGGTACCAGCCGTCGACGGAGTCGATCGTCAGCAGGGCGGGCAGGAGGGAGCGCAGCCGGTCCTCGTCCAGGCGGCCGGAGGGCAGGCCGGCCTGTTGTTCCTCGCGGGAGAGCGTGTGGAGGAGCTGGAAGCGCTGGGGATAGCGGTCCTTGAGGTCGGCGACCTCTTCCAGGAACATCGTCGATGCCGCCGTGCGGTCACTGCGGATGAGGCAGAAGCGGGCGTCCGGCTGCCGGGCGAGCAGGGTGGTGGCGATGGACAGCACGGGCGTGATGCCGCTGCCGCCGACGATGCCGACGAAGTGGCCGGGGCGGGGGGCGAGGGTGAACCGGCCGGCCGGGGCCATGACCTCCACGGTGTCGCCCACCGCGAGTTCCTTGAGCGCGTACGTCGAGAAGGCGCCGTCCTCGACGAGGCGGATGCCCACGCGCAGCACCGGCTGGTCGGTGGCCGGGGCGCAGATGGAGTACGTGCGGCGGATCTCCTGGCCGTCGACCGAGCGGCGCAGGGCGATGTGCTGCCCGGGGGTGTGCCGGAAGGTGGCGTGCAGCTCGGGGGGGACCGTGAAGGTGACGGCCACCGCGTCGTCCGTGAGCCGCTCGATCTCCCGGACCTGGAGCGGGTGGAACATCACAACTCCTTGAAGTGGTCGAAGGGTTCACGGCAGGACTCACAGCGGCGCAGGGCCTTGCACGCGGTGGAGGAGAACCGGCTCAGCAGGGTGGTGTCGGTCGATCCGCAGTGCGGGCAGCGCAGGGTGAGGTCGACGGCGACGGGTCCGCCGGCCGGTCCCGTGGGGCGTGGGGGTGCGATGCCGAACTCGGCGAGCTTGCGGCGACCCTCGGCGGTGATGGCGTCCGTGGTCCACGGCGGGCTGAGGACCGTGCGGACCTCCACCTCGGGGATGCCGTGGTCGTGCAGCACCTGCTCTATGTCGGCCGACATCGCCTCGATGGCGGGGCAGCCGGTGTAGGTGGGGGTGAGGAGCACCTCGGCCCGGCCCGGGGCCGTCAGCTGCACTCCGCGCAGCACGCCCAGCTCGGCGAGGGTGAGCACGGGCAGCTCGGGGTCGGGAACGGAACCGGCCAGGGCCAGCAGTTCCGCTTCGAGGGCGGTGGTGGTCACCATGTCGCCCCCGGGTGGCTGCGGTGGAGGTGCTGCATCTCTGCGAGCATCCGTCCGAACGACTCGGTGTGCAGCCCCTGGCGGCCCGTGCCGGCCGTCCAGCCGCCGCGTCGGGGGCCGTCGGGGATGGTGAGGGTCGCTTGCTCCAGGGTGTGGGTGATGCGGGTGGCCCAGCTGTCGTGCAGAGCCGGCCAGGGCACCGTTTCCAGTCCCTCCACCGGCTCGAACATCTCGCCGGTGAAGCGCCAGAGGGCGTCCAGCGCGCGCTGCATCCGGACCCGGCTCTCGTCGGTGCCGTCGCCCAGGCGCAGGGTCCACTGGTGGGCGTGGTCGCGGTGGTAGGCGACCTCCTTGACGGCCTTGGCTGCCAGGGGCGCCAACTCGCTCTCCGTGGTGGCGAGATGCTCGAACAGCAGCTCCTGGTAGGTGGAGAAATAGAGCTGGCGGGCGATGGTGTGGGCGAAGTCGCCGTTGGGCTGCTCGACGAGCTGGAGGTTGCGGAACTGCCGCTCCTCGCGCAGATAGGCCAGCTCGTCCTCGTCGCCGGCCAGGGAGAGCAGGACGCGGGCCTGACCGAGCAGGTCCAGTGCGATGTTGGCCAGCGCGACCTCCTCCTCCAGGACCGGGGCATTCCCGGCCCACTCGCCCAGGCGGTGGGAGAGGATCAGGGCGTCGTCCCCGAGGGGCAGGGCCGGGGTGGCGGTGGCGTTCCTCAAAGGTGATGCACCCCGTCCGGGATCTCGTAGAAGGTCGGGTGGCGGTAGGGCTTGTCGCCGGCCGGCTCGAAGAAGGCGTCCTTCTCGTCGGGCGAGGAGGCGGTGATCTGCGCGGAGGGCACCACCCAGAGGGAGACGCCTTCCGAGCGGCGGGTGTAGAGGTCCCGGGCGTTGCGCAGCGCCATCTCGGCGTCCGGTGCGTGCAGGCTTCCGGCGTGGGTGTGCGAGAGGCCGCGGCGGCTGCGCACGAAGACCTCCCACAGGGGCCAGTCGCCGGGCCGGGGAGCGGCGGCTGCGGCGGTTGCGGCGGTCTCGGCGGGGCGGGGTGTGGTCATCGGGTGGCCTTCCCGTGCTTGGCCGCGTGTGCGGCGGCGGCTTCGCGCACCCAGGCGCCTTCCTCGTGCGCCTGCCGCCGGCGGTTGATCCGCTGGGCGTTGCAGGGGCCGTTGCCCTTGAGGACCTCGCGGAACTCGGTCCAGTCGATCGGGCCGAAGTCCCAGTGGCCGCGCTCGTCGTTCCACGTCAGATCCGGGTCGGGGAGGCTGAGCCCGAGGGCCTCGGCCTGGGGGACGCAGATGTCCACGAAGCGCTGGCGCAGCTCGTCGTTGGAGTGCCGCTTGATCTTCCAGGCCATGGACTGCGCGGAGTGCGAGGACTCGTCGTCGGGCGGGCCGAACATCATCAGCGACGGCCACCACCAGCGGTTCACGGCGTCCTGTGCCATGGCGTGCTGGGCTTCGGTGCCGCGGCTGAGGGCCAGCAGGAGTTCGTAGCCCTGTCGCTGGTGGAAGGACTCCTCCTTGCAGACGCGGACCATCGCGCGGGCGTAGGGGCCGTAGGAGCAGCGGCACAGGGGGACCTGGTTGGTGATCGCCGCGCCGTCCACCAGCCAGCCGATGGCGCCGACGTCGGCCCAGGTCAGGGTCGGGTAGTTGAAGATCGAGGAGTACTTCTGGCGGCCGGAGTGCAGCTTGTCGAGCAGCTCGTCGCGGCTGGTGCCCAGGGTCTCGGCGGCGCTGTAGAGATACAGGCCGTGGCCGGCCTCGTCCTGCACCTTCGCCATCAGGATCGCCTTGCGGCGCAGGGACGGCGCGCGGGTGATCCAGTTGGCCTCCGGCTGCATGCCGATGATCTCGGAGTGGGCGTGCTGCGCTATCTGCCGCACGAGAGTCGAGCGGTAGGCGTCCGGCATCCAGTCCCGCGGTTCGATGCGCTCGTCCGCGGCCACGGTGGCGTCGAATACGGCCTCGCGGGCCGTGTCCTCCGGCGCGATCGTCGTCATGTGGTGCCCCCTCGCTGCTCCCGACCGACCGATCGTTCGGTTCAATGGTGAGTGGGCGGACCTCGGGTGTCAAGCCTGTGGATAACGCGGGTGAGGGTGTGCCCGGCGGGGCCGCGTAGGTACCGTTCCGGAGCGGAGTGGACCGCATGGATTCTGGGAACGGGGCGGGAATGCAGTCATACGGGGACGAATCGCGGCCACTGGCCGCGCTCTCGCTGCCCTCGCGGATCATCATCGGGGTGGCGGCGTGCGTCGTCGCGGTCGTCGTCGCGATCCATCTCGCCATGATGTTTCTGCACGTCGCGCCGTCGAACACGCTCAGCAAGCAGCAGGGCGGCCTGATCAGCGACTACGTGTATCCCGAATACGAACAGAACTGGAAGCTGTTCGCGCCCAACCCCCTCCAGCAGAACATCGCGGTCCAGGTCCGCGGGCAGCTGCGTACCGCGGACGGCGCCGTGCGGACCACGGGCTGGACGGATCTGACCGCCCGCGACGGCCAGGCCATCCTCCACAACCCGCTGCCCAGTCACACCCAGCAGAACCAGCTGCGCCGGGCCTGGGAGCTCTTCAGCAGCAGCCACAACGCGCAGAACCGCCCGGTGGGCACCCGCGGTGAGCTGTCCGAGCGCTACATCCGGCGGCTGGTGCTGGCGCGGATGGAGGGTGAGTGGACCCGGGGCGGCGGCCGCGTCGAGCAGATCCAGGTCCGCTCGCAGACGACCGCGGTCACCCCGCCGCCGTGGAGCTCCGAGAAGATCAGCGACAAGCCCGTGTACCGCGTACTGCCCTGGTGGCAGGTCACCGCTGACGACCTGCCCGAGGGGGCGAAGCACCAGTGACGTCACCGAAGCCCCAGCAGCCTCAGCAGACGCCGGACGACGACCGGCAGCCGCCGCACACCACGGAGCCGACCGACGTGCCTCAGCAAGCACAGGCGCCACAGACGCCCCAGGAGGCCTCCCCCTACGAGGAGACCCGCATGGAGCGCGCCATAGGCCGTGGCTTCGGGCTCGTCACCGCACGCGCGCTGGCGCCGTACCAGACCGCCCTGATCCGGATCGGCTTCTCGGCGACCTGGCTGCTGTTCCTGCTGCGCGAATGGCCGCACCGCGCGGTGCTCTACGGGCCCGACAGCCCCTGGAGCCTGGACATGGCGCGCCGGCTCCTGGCCGGCAACCACGCCTTCTCCGTGCTGCCCTGGTCCGACAGCGGCGCCTGGTTCGAGTGTGTCTACCTCCTGGCCGTCGTGGCCTCCGCGCTGC
Source organism: Streptomyces kronopolitis (assembly GCF_014646275.1). Taxonomy (GTDB): domain Bacteria; phylum Actinomycetota; class Actinomycetes; order Streptomycetales; family Streptomycetaceae; genus Streptomyces; species Streptomyces kronopolitis. Next base: position 177,941 of record NZ_BMND01000004.1, on the reverse strand, counting down.
TGATGCTCGGCTGGCGCACCCGCACCATGTCGGTGCTCTTCATGGTGGGCGTGCTCTCGCTGCAGAACCGCAGCATCTTCATAGGGGACGGCGGCGACAACGTCATCCACCTGATGTCGATGTATCTCGTGCTGACCCGGTGCGGGCAGGTCTGGTCGCTGGACGCGCGGCGCGCCCGGCGGGCCGCGGCCGGCGCCCCTGATGGCGCTGCCGGCGGCCCCACCGCCTCCCGCGACCTGACCGGCGTCGTGCTGTGGACCGTGCTCGGCCTCGCCCTGGCCGTCGCCCAGCTGACCGGTGGCGACGGCCTCACCTGGTTCGGGCACGGCCCGTTCCCGCACCTCGGCTGGAGCCTGGTGCTGTGGGGCCTGTGGCTGACCCACGGTCTGTGGTGGGCGGTGCAGCGGTACGCGCCCGGTGAGCCGCGGATCGTTCTGGACACCCTCGCCAAGCTCGCGCACAACGGCGCACTGCTGGTGATCATGGTCGAGGTGTGCCTGATCTACGCCACCGCCGGCTGGTACAAGATCCAGGGAAACCGCTGGCAGGACGGCACGGCGGTCTACTACCCGATGCACCTGGACTACTTCTCCCCCTGGCCCGGGCTGTCCGACCTGCTCGGCAGCAACGGCGTGATGGTCATGCTGATCACCTACGGCACGGTGATCGTGCAGGTCGCGTTCCCCTTCACGCTCTTCAACCGCCGGCTGAAGAATGTGCTGCTGGTCGCGATGATCTGCGAGCACCTCTCGATCGCGTTCCTGCTGGGACTGCCGTTCTTCTCGCTCGCGATGATCACCGCGGACGCGGTCTTCCTGCCGACGAACTTCCTGACCTGGGTCTCCGGGCGCCTCTCCGGCCTGCGGGAACGGCTCTTCACGCGGGACCGGAAGACCGATCCCGCTCCGGGATCCGGGGACGGTGAGCCGCCGGCCCGTACGGAGCACGGCGGCGGGGGCCATACGCTCGTGGGGTGAGCAGCGAGAACACCGCCCCCGCCGAGCCCCTCCAGTACGACGAGGGGTACGGGACCCAGATCGGCGTCGGGCCGCACCCCGAGCCCTGGCCGCAGGACGAGCGGCTCGACCCCGAGCTGCTCGCGCACGGCGACCGCCGCAACGTCGTCGACCGGTACCGCTACTGGACGCGGGAGGCGATCGTCGCCGATCTGGACACCCGGCGCCACGACTTCCATGTGGCCGTCGAGAACTGGAGCCACGACTTCAACATCGGCTCGGTGGTCCGGACCGCCAACGCGTTCCTGGCGAAGGAGATCCATATCGTCGGGCAGCGCCGCTGGAACCGCCGCGGCGCGATGGTCACCGACCGCTACCAGCACGTCCGCCACCACCCGGACACCGCGGATCTCACGGCCTGGGCGGCGGCCGAGGAGCTGCCGATCATCGGGATCGACAATCTCCCCGGCTCCGTGCCGCTGGAGACGACCGAGCTGCCGCGGCGCTGTGTGCTGCTGTTCGGCCAGGAGGGGCCGGGGCTGACCGAGGACGCGCGCCGGCACGCCTCGCTGGTCTGCTCGATCGCGCAGTTCGGCTCGACCCGCTCGATCAACGCGGGGGCCGCGGCCGCCATCGCCATGCATGCCTGGATCGGCCGCCACGCACGGATCGAGGGGCCGTCTGCCCCCTGACGCCGTCTGCCCGCTGACCGAACGGTGAGAGGCCCGGAACAACGCTCCGGGCCCCCGTCCGGCCCCGGCGGCCCTCACGCCTGCCGGCGCACCTCCACCGTCCGGAAGCGGTTCGCCACGAAGGCGCCGTCGCACAGCACCGCGTTGGCCGCCGGGTTGCCACCCGAGCCGTGGAAGTCCGAGAACGCCGCGGTCTGGTTCACATAGATCCCGCCGGTCAGATTCAGCGACAGCTGGGCGCACTCCTCCAGACAGGCCTCCTCCACCAGCTGCTCCACCTCCGCGGAGGTGGTGTACGCGCCGACCGTCATGGCGCCCTGGTCGCGGATCGTGCGCCGCAGGAGTGCCACCGCGTCGGCCGCGGAATCGACGGCCACGGCGAAGGAGACCGGGCCGAAGCACTCCGACAGATAGGCCGCCTCGTCGTCCGGCTTGGCGCCGTCGAGCTTGACGATCACCGGCGTGCGGACCGTGGCCCCGGGGAATTCGGGGTTGGCCACCTCACGGGAGGCCAGCGCCACCTCGCCGAGCCCGGACGCGGCCTCGAGCCGCTCCTTGACCTGCGGATTGACCAGGGCGCCCAGCAGCGCGTTGGCTCGGGCGTCGTCGCCCAGCAGCCCGCCCACCGCGGCCGCGAGATCGCTGACGACCTCGTCGTACGACTTGGGCCCGGCGTCCGTGCTGATGCCCTCGCGCGGGATCAGCAGATTCTGCGGGGTGGTGCACATCTGGCCGCTGTAGAGGGACAGCGAGAAGGCGAGGTTGCCGAGCATGCCCTTGTAGTCGTCGGTGGAGTCGATGACGACGGTGTTGACGCCGGCCTTCTCCGTGAAGACCTGCGCCTGCCGGGCGTGCGTCTCCAGCCAGTCGCCGAAGGCGGTCGAGCCGGTGTAGTCGATGATGCGGATCTCGGGGCGGACGGCCAGGGTCTTGGCCAGGCCCTCCCCCGGCCTGTCCACCGCCAGGCACACCAGATCGGCGGGGAAGCCGGCGTCCTCGAGGACCTCGCGGGCCACCTTGACGGTCATCGCCAGCGGGAGCACGGCCCGCGGATGCGGCTTGACCAGCACCGGGTTGCCGGTCGCCAGGGACGCGAACAGGCCCGGATAGCCGTTCCACGTCGGGAAGGTGTTGCAGCCGATCATCAGGGCGACGCCGCGCGGTACGGGCGTGAAGCTCTTGCTCAGCTCCAGCGGATCGCGCTTGCCCTGGGGCTTGGACCACGGCGCCTGCCGCGGGGTGCGGACCTGCTCGGCGTACGCGTACGCCACCGCCTCCAGGCCGCGGTCCTGGGCATGCGGCCCGCCCGCCTGGAACGCCATCATGAAGGCCTGTCCGCTGGTGTGCATCACGGCCTGGGCGAACTCATGGGTGCGCGCGCTGATCCGGGCCAGGATCTCCAGGCACACCGCCGCCCGCGCCTCCGGGCCGGCGTCCCGCCAGACGGGGAGCGCGGCGCGCATGGCCGGCAGCAGCACCTCCGCGTCCGGATGCGGATAGGTGATGCCCAACTCCGGTCCGTACGGGGAGATCTCCTCGCCCGTCCAGTCGTCGGTGCCGGGCTGGTCGAGCTCGAACCGCTTGCCGCGCAGCGCCTCGAACGCGGCGAGCCCGTCGGGAGCGGCGGTCTCGCCGTACGCCTTGGGGTGCTCGGGGTGCGGGGACCAGTACGCGCGGGTGCTGATCGCCTCCAGCGTCCGGTCGAGCGTCGGACGGTGCTTCTCGATCAACTGCGCTGCGGTCATTTCGGCGGCCATCGAAGACCAACTCCTCGTCGAGCCGGGCGGAGAGTGGACAGGGGCTGGGTGCGCACGGGCAACAGAGTTAGAGTAACCGAACGATCGGTCGGGGCAAGAGGGCCCGGCCAGGCTGTGGAAAAGTCGGTCGGGGAGGATCAGCTGGCATGACGGCACTCGGGACCAGCAACACCGTGGCAGTGGTGGGTACCGGCACCATGGGACAGGGCATCGCGCAGGTGGCGCTGGTCGCCGGCCACCGCGTACGCCTCTACGACACGGCCCCCGGGCGCGCCGGGCAGGCCGCCGGGGCGATCGCCGGGCGCCTGGACCGGCTCGTCGAAAAAGGCCGGATCACGGCGTCCGAAAGGGACGCCGCCGCGGACCGGCTCTCCCCCGCGGCGGATCTCGCGGAGCTGGCCGACGCGGCGCTGGTGATCGAGGCGATCCTGGAACAACTCCCGGCGAAGCAGAAGCTGTTCACCGCCCTGGAGGACATCGTGGCGGCGGACTGCCTGCTGGCCACCAACACCTCCTCGCTGTCCGTGACGGCCGTCGCGGGAGGGCTGCGCCACCCCGGCAGGTGCGTGGGCCTGCACTTCTTCAACCCCGCGCCGCTGCTGCCCCTGGTCGAGGTGATCAGCGGCTTCGCCACCGACGAGACGGCCGCCACCACCGCGTACGACACCGCCGCGGCCTGGGGGAAGACACCGGTGCGCTGCGCCGACACCCCCGGTTTCCTCGTCAACCGCATCGCCCGCCCCTTCTACGCCGAGGCCCTGCGTGCCTATGAGGAGCGGACCGCCGACCCCGCCACCCTCGACGCGGTGCTGCGCGAGGGCACCGGCTTCCGTATGGGGCCCTTCGAACTGACCGACCTCATTGGGCAGGACGTGAACGAGGCGGTCACCCACTCCGTGTGGAACGCCTTCTTCCAGGACCCGAAGTTCACGCCCTCCCTGGCGCAGCGCCGTCTGGTGGAGTCCGGACTGCACGGCCGCAAGGCGGGGCGCGGCTGGTTCGACTACTCCGAGGGCGCGCCCCGGCCCGAACCGCTGACCGCAGACCCGTGCCCGGCGCCCGCGTCCGTCGCCCTGCACGCGGCGCTGCCCGGCCCGGCGGCGGTGCTGCGGGAGCTGATCGAGGAGGCGGGCATCAAGGTCACCGAGGAGGGCACGCCGTACGGACCGGAGGGCTTCCTCCGGCTGCCCGGAGGGGCCCGCCTGATACTGACCGACGGCCGTCCGGCGACGAGCCGGGCCGACGGCCGGTACCTCTGCTTCGATCTGTCGCTCGACTACCGGGCCGCTACCCGGATCGCCCTGGCCGCCTCGGCGCAGGCCTCCGAGGCGGACCGCACGGAGGCCGTGGGGCTCTTCCAGGCGCTCGGTAAGCAGGTCAGCGTGATCGACGACGTGCCCGGCATGATCGCCGCCCGGACCATCGCGATGATCGTCGACTTCGCCGTGGACGCGGCGGCCCGCGGGGTGGCGACCCCCGAAGACATCGACACGGCCATGCGGCTGGGCGTGAACTATCCCGGCGGCCCCATGGAGTGGGCCGAGAGGCTGGGCGCCCGGTGGGTGTGGCAGCTGCTGGACGCGATGTACCACCACAACGCCGGCGGACGCTATGTACCGTCCTGGGCACTACGGCGCCGTGCGGACCTCGAGGAGTAGGTGCTCTAATCATGACCATGGCCAAGCGCGACACCTATACGCCCGATTCGCTGCTCGCGGTCGCCGTCGAGGTGTTCATCGAGCGCGGCTACGACGGCACCTCCATGGAGCACCTCTCCAAGGCGGCCGGCATCTCGAAGTCCTCGATCTACCACCACGTGCGCAGCAAGGAAGAGCTGCTGCGGCGCGCCATAAGCCGTGCCCTGGACGGGCTGTTCGGCGTGCTGGAGGAGCCGGGCGCGCTCCAGGGGCGGGCGATCGAGCGGCTGGAGCACGTCACCCGGCGGGTGGCCGAGGTGCTCATGGACGAACTCCCCTATGTGACGCTGCTGTTGCGGGTGCGGGGAAACACGGACACCGAGCGGTGGGCCATGGAGCGCCGCCGGGAGTTCGACCACGAGGTCGCGGATCTGCTCAAGCGGGCCGCCGCCGACGGTGACCTGCGGGACGACGTGGACATCCGGCTGGCCACCCGGCTGCTCTTCGGAATGATCAACTCGATCGTGGAGTGGTACCGCCCCGGGCGCGGCGGTGCGGCGCGCCGTGACGAGGTCGCCGAGGCCGTGGTACGTACGGCGTTCGCGGGGCTGCGCAAGGTCTGAGACGCCCGCCGGGGGCGTCTCCCGGGCCCGTCGCGGCACGCCCCGGGGCCGCCGGGCGGGCGCGGGCGGTCAGTCCCCCTCGGGCCCGAGGTCGGTCTCCTCGAAGACCAGCAGCGTGCGGGTGCTCAGCACCTCCGGGATCGACTGGATCCGGGTGAGCACGAGCTCGCGCAGCTCGCGGTTGTCCTTGGTGTGGACCAGTAGCAGTACGTCGAAATCGCCGCTGACCAGCGCGATGTGGGTGGCTCCGGGCAGCGTGGTGAGCTGCTTGCGCACGGTGCGCCAGGAGTTCTGCACGATCTTCAGCGTGATGTACGCGGAGGCGCCCTGACCTGCCCGTTCCTGGTCGACCAGGGCGCTGAAGCCGCGGATCACCCCGTCGTCCAGCAGCCGGTTGATCCGGGCGTAGGCGTTGGCGCGCGAGACATGGACCCGATCGGCCACGGAGCGTATCGAGGCGCGGCCGTCGGTCTGGAGCATGCGCAGGATCGAGCGGTCGATGGTGTCCAGCGGGCGCGCGGGCGGGACGGGCGGTGCGTCGTCCGCGGGCGGCTGTCCGCCGGACGGTGCCTGCCCGCCGGAATTGGCCATCTGTTCGTCCGGCATGTGCTCCCGCCTCCCCTTTGTGGACGCCCTGCCTTCATCTGAAGCTGTGGAGAACCGTTTGTCCACAGGCTGAACCCACCCGTAGCCAAAATGCATCAGCGACCGAACAATCGGTAGGGAAGGGCGATCCCGTCGTCCTGACCCGATGCATCCTGCCCACCCGCCGTCGGCCCACCACCCACATGAGGCGCATCGCGCCACCCCTTCGATCAGAGGAGGTGCTCGACATGACGGTCCTTGAGCAGCCCGGCAGCAGCAGGAACACGAGCAGCCTGGCCGGCCCGCCGCCTTCCTGGCAGCCGCGCACCGACCCCGCGCCCCTCCTGCCCGACCCGGAGCCGTACCGCCTCCTGGGGACGGACGCCGCCGCCCGGCTCGACTCCGGACTGCTGACCCGGCTCTACACCCAGCTGGTGCGCGGCCGCCGGTACAACGCGCAGGCCACGGCCCTGACCCGGCAGGGACGCCTGGCGGTCTACCCGTCCTCCACCGGGCAGGAGGCGTGCGAGATCGCCGCGGCGCTGGCGCTGGAGGAGCGCGACTGGCTCTTCCCGAGCTACCGCGACACCCTCGCCGCGGTGGCCCGCGGCCTCGACCCCGTCCAGGCGCTGACCCTGCTGCGCGGCGACTGGCACAGCGGCTACGACCCGCACGAGCACCGCATCGCCCCCCTGTGCACCCCGCTCGCCACCCAGCTCCCGCATGCCGTGGGTCTGGCGCACGCCGCCCGCCTCAAGGGCGACGAGGTGGTGGCGCTGGCGATGGTCGGCGACGGCGGCACGAGCGAGGGCGACTTCCACGAGGCGCTGAATTTCGCGGCCGTGTGGCAGGCGCCGGTGGTCTTCCTCGTCCAGAACAACGGCTTCGCCATCTCCGTGCCGCTGGCCAAGCAGACCGCCGCGCCGTCCCTCGCCCACAAGGCGGTCGGCTACGGCATGCCGGGGCGCCTGGTCGACGGCAACGACGCCCCCGCGATGTACGAGGTGCTCGGCGAGGCGGTGCAGCGGGCCCGCCGGGGCGGCGGCCCCACCCTGGTCGAGGCCGTCACCTACCGGGTCGAGGCACACACCAACGCCGACGACGCCACCCGCTACCGCAGCGCGGCCGAGGTCGAGGCCTGGCGGGCGCACGACCCGATAGCCCTGCTGGAGCGCGAGCTGGCGGCCCGCGAGCTGCTGACCGACGCCTTCGTCGACGACATCAAGGAGGGCGCCGAGCAGCTGGCGGCCGACCTCCGGGAGCGGATGAACGCCGACCCCGCACTGGACCCGATGGACCTGTTCACCCACGTATTCGCCGAGCAGACCAGCCAACTGCGCGCCCAGGCGTCCCAGTTGCGTGCCGAACTGGACGCCGAGGCCGCCGGGCACACCGAGGACGCGGCGGGCGCCGGCGGCGTCGCCGAGGAGGCCAGGCCATGACGACCACCGTTCCGGCGACCGCGCGCAAGCCCGCCACCATGGCGCAGGCGCTGACCCGCGCGATGCGCGACGCGATGGCCGACGACCCGTCCGTTCATGTCATGGGCGAGGACGTCGGCACCCTGGGCGGCGTCTTCCGGGTCACCGACGGCCTCGCCAAGGAGTTCGGCGAGGACCGCTGCACGGACACCGCGCTCGCCGAGGCCGGCATCCTGGGCACCGCCGTCGGCATGGCGATGTACGGGCTGCGGCCGGTCGTCGAGATGCAGTTCGACGCGTTCGCCTACCCGGCGTTCGAGCAGCTGATCAGCCATGTCGCCAAGATGCGCAACCGCACCCGCGGCGCCCTGACGATGCCGCTGACCATCCGCGTCCCCTATGGCGGCGGGATCGGCGGGGTCGAGCACCACAGCGACTCCTCCGAGGCGTACTACCTGGCCACCGCGGGCCTCCAGGTCGTCACCCCGGCGACCGTCGAGGACGCCTACGGGCTGCTGCGGGCGGCCATCGCCTCCGACGACCCGGTCGTCTTCCTGGAGCCCAAGCGGCTGTACTGGTCCAAGGCCGACTGGTCGCCGGACGCACCCACCGAGGTCGCTCCCCTGGGGCGGGCCGCGGTCCGGCGCCGCGGCAGCAGCGCCACCCTGATCACCTACGGCCCGTCGCTCCCGGTCTGCATGGAGGCCGCCGAGGCCGCCCGGTCCGAGGGCTGGGACCTGGAAGTGGTCGACCTGCGCTCCCTGATGCCGTTCGACGACGACACGGTCTGCGCCTCGGTGCGGCGCACCGGGCGGGCCGTGGTCGTGCACGAGTCCAACGGGTTCGGCGGTCCCGGAGGGGAGATCGCCGCACGGATCACGGAGCGCTGCTTCCACCACCTGGAGGCGCCGGTCCTGCGCGTCGCCGGGTTCGACATCCCGTACGCGCCGCCGATGCTGGAGCGGCACCATCTGCCGGGCGTGGACCGGATCCTGGACACCGTCGCCCGCCTCCAGTGGGAGTCGGACTGGACCGCCGGAGGTGGTGAGTGATGGCCGTGGTCCGCGAATTCACCCTGCCCGACCTGGGGGAGGGCCTGACCGAGGCGACCATCGTGCACTGGCTGGTGGAGGTCGGCGAGGTGGTGGCCATCGACCAGCCGGTGGTGGAGGTCGAGACGGCCAAGGCGATGGTGGAGGTGCCCTGCCCCTACGGAGGCGTGGTGACCGCCCGCTTCGGTGAGGAGGGGGCGGAAGTCCCGGTCGGCGATCCGCTGGTGACGGTCGCGGTGGGGGCCGTGCCGGATGACTTGGCCGAGGCCGGACCGGGCGCGGAGCCGGGCTCCGGCGGGTCCGCGGAGGACGCGGCTGATTCCGGGTCGGGGAATGTGCTTGTCGGCTACGGCACGGCCGCGGCGGCGGCCCGGCGGCGCCGGATCCGTCCCGGGGGAGCGAGCCCCCTCGGCGGAGCACAGCGACCGCCGGCACGGGCGGCGCACGGACCGGCCGGGGCCGCGGTGGCCGGTGACGCGCCGGGTGGCTCGGAGACGGTGCACGCCGGGGCGACCGCCGTGGGGGCGGCCGGTGCCGGCGGGCAGGCCGGGGCGGCCGGCACCACTGGCACCACTGGGGCGAACGGGTCCGTCGGGGCCGGGGTGGACGAGGCCGACAGCCGCACGGTGGCCGTCATCTCGCCGCTGGTGCGCCGGATGGCGCGGGAACACGGGCTGGATCTGCGGGAGTTGACGGGGTCCGGGCGGGACGGGCTGATCCTCCGTACGGACGTGGAGTGCGCGATCCGCGAGCGGGACCGGGAGGTGACGGGCGCCGCGCCCGCCACCGGGGCCGGGGCCGCGACCGGGGCCGTGGTGCCCGCCGGGTCCGTGGTGCCCGCCGCGGCCGCTGCCGGGACCGGTGTCGTGCCGGGCGAGGAGCGGATCCCGTTGAAGGGGATGCTCGGTGCGGCCGCGGAGAAGTTCAGCCGCAGCCGCCGGGAGATCCCGGAGGCGACCTGCTGGGTGGACGCCGATGCCACCGAACTCCTCGCCGCCCGCAGGGCGATGAACGCCGCGGGTGGCCCCAAGGTGTCCCTGCTCGCCCTGCTGGCCCGGATCAGTACGGCGGCCCTCGCCCGGTTTCCGCAGCTCAATGCCACCGTCGACACCGCGTCCCAGGAGATCGTGCGGCTGCCCGCCGTGCACCTGGGCTTCGCGGCCCAGACCGATCGTGGCCTGATGGTGCCGGTCGTACGGGACGCGCATACCCGCACGGCCGAGGAGCTGTCCGCGGAGATCGCCCGGCTCACGGAGACCGCCCGGGCCGGCGGGCTCTCCCTGGCCGACCTGACGCGCGGCACGTTCACCCTCAACAACTACGGGGTGTTCGGCGTCGACGGCTCCACGCCGATCATCAACCACCCGGAGGCGGCGATGCTCGGCGTCGGCCGGATAACCGCCAAACCCTGGGTGCACGAGGGCGAGTTGGCCGTCCGGCAGGTCGTGCAGCTTTCGCTCACCTTCGACCACCGGGTGTGCGACGGCGGCACGGCGGGCGGCTTCCTGCGGTTCGTGGCCGACTGCGTGGAGCAGCCCGCGATGCTGCTGCGGACGCTGTGACCGGTTGACGGCCGGTGGCAACGGCGAGCCGGCCGGCGAGGGCAAGCCGGCCGGCAACGGCGGGAGGGCTGACTCGACGGCCGACTGGAAGGTGCTGCCAGAGGTGGGAACCCGCTGCCAACGGCGGGACCATCTCCGAGAGCCGAGAGCCGAGAGCCGAGAGCCGAGAGCCGAGAGCCGAGAGCCGAGAGCGGGACCGGTGCCGCTGTGGCCGATCTGACACCCGTCCCGGCTCCGGCGGCGGTGTGACCCCCGTGCCCCTGGCGATACTCAAGGGGTGAACGAGCACACCACCGACTACGACGCGATCGTGCTGGCCGGGGGTGCGGCCCGGCGGCTCGGCGGGGCGGACAAACCCGCGCTGTCCGTCGGCGGCCGTGCCCTCCTGGACCGGGTGCTCGCCGCCTGCCCTGACGCGGCGCGCACCGTCGTCGTCGGCCCTGGCCGTCCGACCGTCCGGCCCGTCGTCCATGCCCTGGAGGACCCGCCCGGCGGCGGCCCGCTCGCCGCGCTGGAAGCCGGGCTGCGGCACACCACCGCCCCGGTGGTGCTGGTGCTCTCCGCCGACCTCCCGTTCCTGACCACCGAGACCGTCCACCGCCTCCTGGCGACAGCGACCGCGACGACCACGGCCACAGCGACGGCGACGGCCTCAGCCACCGCCGACGGCCCCCGACCCGGCGCGGACGGCGCACCATACGACGGGGCGATGCTCCGGGACCCCTCCGGCCGGGACCAGCCGCTGGTGGCCGCCTACCGGGCCGGTCCGCTGCGGCGCGAGCTGGCGCGGCTGCGGGCCGGGCACGGCACCCTGGCCGGGCTGCCGCTGCGTGCCCTGTGGACCGCGCTGCTGCTCGCACGGGTTCCGGACGCCGCGGCCACGGCCTCGTTCGACTGCGACACCTGGGAAGACCTCGGCGCGGCACGTGCCCGCATCAGGGAGCATGGCACCGTGCTGGACGAATGGATCACCGCAGTCAAGGCCGAACTGGGCATCGAGCTCGATGTCGACGCGGCAGCGCTTCTCGACCTCGCGCGGGACGCGGCGCACGGCGTCGCCCGCCCGGCCGCCCCGCTGACGACCTTTCTGATCGGTTACGCGGCGGGCCGGCAGGGCCGGGACGTGCAGGAGCTGTCCGACCGGGCGGCCGCGCTGGCCCATCGCTGGGCGGCGGAGTCCGAGGAGTCCGAGGGCGCGGCCCGGTCCGGCGGCGGCGCCACCCACGACGATGCGAAGCCCGCGGAATGACCGGCGGGCAGCGGGACGACACGGCGCGAGGGGCGGCAGGCACCACCCCGGACGAGGGAGACTCCCACGGCGGCGACCCGTTCGACGATGCGCTCGCGCTGGTCAACGGCCCGCGCCGACCGCCTGAACGCCCCGGAGCCGGAGCCGGAACCGGATCTGCGACTGGAGCCGAGGCCAGGTCCGGCTCCGGTGCCAGGCCCGGACCCGGCACCGGAGCCGAGGCCCCGACCGTCCGGATGTCATACACCGCCCGCGCGGCCACGCCCGGCGACGCCGGTGACACCCCCCGGACGCCCCCCACCTCCGACGTCCCCTACACCCCCGACGACCCGTTCGCCCCCGACGACCCCTTCGCCTCCCGTACCCCCTCCCCCTCGGACGCCCGCCACGCCTCCGACACCCCCGCCCCCACCGGCAACCGCCCCGACCCCACGGACCCCACGGCACCCACCCCCGCCCTCCCCTGGCACGCCGCCCGGGACATCGCCCGGCGGGCCGTGACCGAGCCGCCCGCCCCGTGTACGTCGGCGCTCGCCGCGGCGCTCGGCCGGACGCTGGCCGCGCCCCTCACCGCGCTGACCGACCTGCCGTCGTTCGACACCTCGGCGATGGACGGCTGGGCGGTCGCCGGCCCCGGCCCCTGGCGCCTCGACCACCCCGCCGGCACCCCCGAGTCCGGCCCCGCGGCCGGCATCCTCGCCGGTCACGCGCCCACCGAGGTGCTCCTGGACGGCCAGGCGATCGCGATCGCCACCGGCGCCCGCGTCCCGTCCGGCGCCACCGCCGTCCTGCGCAGCGAACACGGCGAGGTCCGTGCGTCCGGCGGCGGGCAGCGGCTGTACGCCCCGCGGCCGGTGCCGCCCGGCCAGGACATCCGTCCGCGCGGCCAGGAGTGCCGGCGCGGCGACCAACTGCTGCCGGCCGGCGCCCTGGTGACCCCCGCCGTCCTCGGCCTGGCCGCGGCGGCCGGCTATGACGAGCTGACGGCCCATCCCCGGCCGCGCGCCGAAGTCTTCGTCCTGGGTGACGAGTTGCTTGCCAGCGGGCTGCCCGAGGAAGGCCGGATCCGCGACGCGCTCGGCCCGATGCTGGCGCCCTGGCTGCACGCGCTGGGCGTCGAGACGGCCCCGGCGCGCCCGCTCGCCGATGACGCCGGCGCCCTGTACGAGGCGCTCGCGGCCTCCACCGCGGACGTGGTGATCACCACCGGCGGTACCGCGTCGGGCCCCGTCGACCATGTGCACCCCACCCTGCGCCGCTTGGGCGCCGAGGTGCTGGTGGACGGGGTGGCGGTCCGCCCCGGGCACCCCATGCTGCTCGCCCGGCTGGCCCCGGGCCGGCATCTCGTCGGCCTGCCGGGCAACCCCCTCGCGGCGGTGTCCGGGCTGTGCACGCTCGCCGAGCCGCTGCTGTCCGCGCTGGCCGCGCGCCGCCCCGCTCCGCCGTACCGGGTGCCGCTGGCCGCCCCCGTCCACGGGCCCCCGCGCGACACCCGGCTCGTCCCGGTGGCCTACCGCGACGACGAGCGGTACGGCCTGATGGCGGCGCCGCTGCATTTCCACGGCCCCGCCATGCTGCGCGGGATCGCCGCCGCCGACGCGCTGGCGGTCGTCCCGCCCGGCGGTGCGCAGCGCGGGGACGAGCTGGAACTCCTGGAACTCCCCTGGCCGGCGGGCTGGTCGGCGGGCTGGACCCCCGAGGCACCGACGGACTGGAACGCCTCGGGGGAGCGGTAGGACGGCTCCCTTCCTCGGCGGCCGCGCGGCCGCGGCCGGTCCGGCGGGTCAGCCGCTCGGCACCGCCTGCCGGATGGTGATCACACGGTCGGTGAGTTCCAGGGTGGCGGCCTGCGGGTCGGTGTAGTTCAGGACGCGGTGGCCCCGTACGACCGCCACGACCAGGTCGTCGAGCTCGCGCGGGGAGCGGCCCGCCTCGCTCCGGGTCACCGGCCGTTCGTCGAGGTCGAGCCCGCTGCCGTAGGTCAGCAGGTCCTCCAGGATGCCGCCCACGTTCGGGCTGGCCATCGACATGCCCAGCAGCCGGCCCGCCGAGCTGGAGCTGGTGATGACGAGGTCGGCGCCGCTCTGCTTGAGCAGCGGCACGTTCTCGTCCTCCCGGACCGCCACCACGATCGTGGCCTGCCGGGTGAGCTGGCGTGCCGTCAGGGTGACCAGCGCGGCGGTGTCGTCGCGCTGGGTCGCCACGACCACGCGCGCGGCCCGCTGCACCTCGGCCCTGGTGAGGGTGTCGGAGCGGGTGGCGTCGCCGTGCACCGCCACGAAGCCGTCGCTGCTGGCGGCGTCCACGGCGCTCTGCTGCGGATCGACCACGACGATCTGGTCCTTGGGGACGCCCTGGACGGTCAGGGTCTCGATGGTGTGGCGGCCCTTGGTCCCGTATCCGATGACGACGGTGTGGTCTCGCATGCGGGATCTCCAGCGGTGGATGCGTACCTGGTGGCGGGTGCGTGTGGTGAGGACTTCGAGGGTGGTGCCGACCAGGATGATCAGGAACAGCACCCGGAGCGGCGTGATGAGCAGGATGTTGGTCAGCCGCGCGCCTTCGCTGACCGGGGTGATGTCGCCGTAGCCGGTGGTCGAGAGGGTGACCGTCGCGTAGTAGGCCGCGCCGAGGAAGGTGAGTTCGTCGTGGGCGTTGTCGCGGTACCCGTCGCGCTCCAGCCAGACGAGCAGGGTGGTGACCGCCAGCACCGCCAGCGCCATCAGCAGCCGGCGCGCCACCTGCTGGAGCGGCGGGGTCATGCCCTGCGCGGGCAGGACGATGGAGCGGCCGGCCTCGGTGTCGTCCTTGGCCTCGGCGCGGGAGAGCGACCAGAGCGAGCGGAGGATCGGGAATCTGCCGGGCCTGCGGGGCGGTTGCCGCACGTCGCTCATCCGGCCGCCTTCCGGGGAACGGCCCGCTCCGCGGCGGTTCGTGAGGGGGACATACCTCCCATGGTCCGCGATGCCGACGCTCGCGCGCGCACGGCGGTCGCCGGGAGCGGCGGTGGGCGGTGGCGCCGGGTGGCCGGCGGTGGTGCCGCGCCGCCGGCGGTACGGCCGAGGAGGCCGGCGGGCCCCTTGCCGGTGCCGGGGCGAAACGGCGGGGCGGAGGCGTGGGTGGGGGCGGTCGTGTCGATCACGGGTTGTTGATATCGCGGCCCGCGGGGGCGTCGTGGGTCAATGCCGCGGCGGTCACCCAGGGGAGTGGCCGTCGTGGCCGCACACGGCGGGAACGCCCGGGCCCCCACGCCCCGCCGCCTCAAGAGCGCGGTGGACTCCGGTGCCCGGGGTGCCGGGTTCGGCGGGTTCTGCGCAGGTGGGAAGGCCGGGCCGGTGGCGATCCGGGGCCCCCGCACCGTCGCCCCGCGGGCGCACGGCGAGTAGCCTCGCGCCATGCGAGCGATCACTATCCCGGAGCCCGGTGGCCCCGAAGCACTTGTCTGGGCGGATGTGCCCGACCCGCAGCCCGCCGAGGGCGAGGTCCTGATCGAGGTCGCGGCCAGCGCCGTGAACCGCGCGGATCTGCTCCAGCGTCAGGGCTTCTACGACCCGCCGCCCGGCTCCTCCCCGTACCCCGGGCTGGAGTGCGCCGGGCGGATCAGCGCGCTCGGACCCGGTGTGCACGGCTGGGCCGTGGGCGACGAGGTGTGCGCGCTGCTCGCGGGCGGCGGCTACGCCGAGAAGGTCGCCGTCCCGGCCGGGCAGCTGCTGCCGGTGCCGGCCGGCCTGGACCTGGTCACGGCCGCGGCGCTGCCCGAGGTGACCTGCACGGTCTGGTCGAACGTCTTCATGATCGCGCACCTGCGGCCCGGCGAGACCCTGCTGGTCCACGGCGGCGCCAGCGGCATCGGCACGATGGCGATCCAGCTCGCCAAGGCCGTCGGCGCACGGGTCGCGGTCACCGCGGGCGGCCCCGAAAAGCTGGCGCGCTGCGCCGAGTTGGGCGCCGACATCCTCATCGACTACCGCGAGCAGGACTTCGTCCAGGAGATCCGCAAGGCCACCGACGGCGCGGGCGCGGACGTGATCCTCGACATCATCGGGGCGAAGTACCTGCAGCGGAACGTCAAGGCGCTGGCGGTCAGCGGACGGCTGGCGGTCATCGGTCTGCAGGGCGGGGTGAAGGCGGAGCTGAACCTCGCCGCGCTGATGGCCAAGCGCGCCGCGATCACCGGCGCCGGGCTGCGGGCCCGCCCGCTGAACGAGAAGGCGGCCATCGTCGCCGCCGTACGGGAGCACGTCTGGCCGCTGATCGGCAACGGCCAGGTCCGGCCGATCGTGGACCGCACGCTCCCGATGGCGGAGGCCGCCGAGGCACACCGCGTCGTGGACGCGAGTGCGCACGTCGGCAAGGTCGTACTGACCGTCTGAGCCGACCGGAACGAGCACCCGGCACGCGCCCGCCCCTCCCGCGTGCCCGACGGGTAACCCGCCTGATATGTCCGAGATGCCGTGAATCTCGTCACATGTGACGCTGGACGAGTCACTCGACGGCTCGGCACGGGAGGGGCACGTGGTCGCTCCAGGATTCCGTTCGCGCATTGCCACCGGCCTGTTGGTGGCCTCCGTCGTCCTGCCCGTACCTCTGGGCGCCACCTCCGCGGTGGCTGCGGACCGACGGGCCACCGGGGTCGACCGTCCGTCGAACCTCGCCCGCCAGGACGATCCGCACGACGACGGCGGGGACGACTACGGAGCGGACGACTTCGGCCCGGACGGCTACGGCGACGACGACCTGGCGCCCGGTCCCTCGGCCGACGGGCGGGGCCGGGTGCATCACGGGCACTCCGGTCCGTCCGCACGGGAGCTGCCGGACCGCATCCCGGGACTGCCGTACGCCCTTCCGGGCTTCCCGCACCGGTCGCCGCACCACCACCCCGGCAGGCATCGGGGCTACGGAGAGTGGCGTCACCACCCGCATCGTCCGTTCGGCCCCGATTTCCCCGGTCCGGTGCCGCCGTTCGGCCTCCCGGACCCCGAGGACGCGGGCGGAGACCTCTCCTGGCGGGGGCATCACGGGCCGCCCGGTCCTCCGGGTCCGCCCGCCGACCGTGCGCACTCCCGGCCCGGCCGGCACGCGCCGCGCACGCACCACAGGCCCGCGGCCTCCGCATCCCGTGCGGCCCCGACCGGATCGGACGCTGCGCGCCACCACCACGTCGCCGACCGGCACCGTGCGCGCTCTTACGAGAGCCTGCCGCCGCTGCCGCCCGTCGTCCCGAAGAAGCCGGGCGGCTCGGTACCGGACGGCGCGGACGGCGAAGCGGCCGCGAGCGGCCCCTACGCCCTGGAAACGCCGGCAGCCCCCGTGGAGCGGGTCCTGCCGCTGGGCGCCGGCCTTGCCCTCACCGGACTGGGGCTGGCCTTCTTCGCCCTGCGGCTGCGGCGTAGCTGAGGTCCGCGGTTTCACGTGAAACGGCCGGGAAGCGCTTGTTTCACGTGAAACCGCGGCGGCCGGTTCGCGTCAGGAGGGTGGATCACGTTCTTCAGGGGGCACCACCGTTCATAACCCCTTGTACGAGAGAATGGCGGCATGGATATGCCGATGAACGAACGGTCGCAGGAGAACCCGCACGTCCTGGTTGTCGGCCCGGACGGCATGGCGCTCGGCAGCGCCGGCTCCGGTGGCGGGGAGAACGGCGATGAGCCCCGCGAGACGCCGGTGACGGACATGGTCGAACAGCCTGCGAAGGTCATGCGCATCGGCAGCATGATCAAGCAGCTGCTGGAAGAGGTGAAGGCCGCACCGCTCGACGAGGCGAGCCGGGTCCGGCTCAAGGAGATCCACGCCAGCTCGGTCAAGGAGCTGGAGGACGGCCTGGCACCCGAGCTGGTCGAGGAGCTGGAGCGGCTGTCGCTGCCGTTCACCGATGAGTCGGTGCCGACGGAGGCGGAGCTGCGCATCGCCCAGGCCCAGCTGGTGGGCTGGCTGGAGGGCCTGTTCCACGGCATCCAGACCGCGCTGTTCGCCCAGCAGATGGCGGCCCGTGCCCAGCTGGAGTCGATGCGTCGGGCGCTGCCGCCGGGTGTGTCGATGGACGGCGAGGAGGGGCAGCCCGGTCAGGGCGGGGCCCGCTCGGGCCCGTACCTCTAGGGAATTCCTCAGAATGCCGGCTCGGCCGTCGGCGGCCTGAACGACGGAAAGGGCCGGCACGCACCGCGTGCCGGCCCTTGTCAGGCTCCGGGGACCCGTGGGCCGTGTGCCGTCAGCCGCTGCGGCCGGTCGAGACGGTCAGCTCGATGGTGTCGCCCTTGCTCGGGTCCCACCAGCTGATGGCGGCCGGGGTCTGGTCCGTGACGGTGTTCTTGCCCCAGATCGCGCTGTCCTCCTGCTTGACGATCTTGTACTTCCAGCCCGCCGCCTCGATGCACTTCTTCACCGAGTCCAGGTTCTTGAAGCGGAACGACGGGGCGAGGATCTTGCCCTTGTCGCTGTAGCTCTTGGTGGGGTTGGTGCAGTCGGACGTCAGGATCGTCGCCGTCTTGTCCTCGGGCCGGACGCTCTCGGTGGGCGAGGAGTACGTCGAGTACGTCGGCGTCGGGGTCACGTCCCCGCCGTTGTCGTCGCTGGAGCCGGCGCTCAGACCGATGCCGATCGCGATCGCGGTGACCACGACCACACCGACGATCGCCGAGACGACGATCACCGCGGAGTTGCCCTTCCGGCCGCCGGCCGACGGCATCGGGCCCGTCACGGGAGGGGGCGGCGGGGTGTACGCCGGGGGCTGGAAGCCGCCCGCGTTGTACGGCGCGGGGATGGGGCCGGGGGTGGGCGTCGGATAGGCGTTGTTCGGCGGCGGGGGCGTCGACGGCCCGAAGCCGGCCGCCTGGGTCGGCTGGTAGGGCTGCTGCACGCTCGGCGGGGCCGGGGTGTGCGGGGCGCCGGAAGCGGTGGGGAACACCGCGGAGGACACCGAGGCGCCGCTGGTGCGGGCCGGCGGGCCGCCGCCGATGATCAGCGGCGTCGCGCCGGACTGCCCGGACCCGACGATCCGCAGGCACTCGTCCCGCATCGCCTCCGCGGTGGGGAACCGCTCATTGGGGTTCTTCTTCAGCGCCCGGGCCACCAGCGCGTCCACGGCCGGCGGCAGCGCGCTGTTGATGCCCGACGGGACCGGGGGCTCTTCCTGGACGTGCGCGTAGGCGATGGCCAGCGGGGAGTCCGCGTCGAACGGCAGCTGGCCCGTCAGCAGCTCGAAGAGCATGATGCCGACGGAGTAGAGGTCGGAGCGGGCGTCCACACCGCGGCCCAGCGCCTGCTCGGGCGAGAGGTACTGCGGGGTGCCGACGACCATGCCGGTCTGCGTCATCGACGTCACGCCGGACTGCATGGCCCGGGCGATGCCGAAGTCCATGACCTTGACGACGCCGCGCTTGTTCAGCATCACGTTGCCGGGCTTGATGTCGCGGTGGACCAGGCCCATCTCGTGGCTGACCTCGAGCGCGGCGAGTACATCCGCCGTGATCTTCAGGGCTTTTTCCGTCGCCATCGCGCCATGTTGGGCGACGTCGGTGTCCAGATCGGAGCGCAGCGGCTGGCCCGCGACGTACTCCATGACGATGTACGGCACCATGGCGCCGTCGAGCTCGTCCTCGCCGGAGTCGTAGACCGAGACGATGTTGGTGTGCGTGAGCTTCGCCACGGACTGCGCCTCGCGGCGGAAGCGCTCGCGGAAGGCCTGCTCGCGGCCCAGCTCGGTGTGCAGGGTCTTGATCGCGACCTCGCGGTCGAGCACGCTGTCGTAGGCGAGGTGCACGGAGGCCATGCCGCCGGCGCCAAGAAGATCACGAAGCTGGTAACGTCCCCCGCCGACCGCACGGCCCTCGAATTGGCCCTGAGTGCCGTCCTGGCTCATCGCTCCGCTTCCCCCTACGCGCGCACCATCCTGTACGGATAGTGATCAAATCTGGAATTCCGCAGCCAAGTCTGCCCCAGGGCCCGGACACGTCAAGCTGTGTGCCCGTTCCGTGACCAGATGCGCAAGATCCCATCACGGCTGCCAGACGTTTTCGGCACCGGATCGTGCCTGGTGAACTTGCCCTCATTGGCTTCCGGCCGGTTTCCCGGCCTGTCCACGACGGACCGGTGGATGCCGCGGAACCTGTAGCGTGCTCTAGCGAAGACCGATGACCTTACCGCTCTCATGCGGATTGATTCGACGGCGAGGACCGATGGCACCGACGCAGAGCCCCCAGGGCCCGTCCGATCCTGACGCCACCGGCTCCAATATCCCCGACGCACCGGAGATGTGGGGCAACGGCGGGCTGGTCGGCGACGGCCGCTACCGGCTCACGCGACGGCTGGGCCGCGGCGGTATGGCGGAGGTGTTCGCCGCCGAGGACGTCCGTCTCGGCCGCACCGTCGCCGTGAAGCTGCTGCGCGCCGACCTGGCCGAGGACCCGGTCTCCAAGGCCCGCTTCACGCGTGAGGCGCAGTCCGTGGCCGGGCTGAACCACCACGCGGTCGTGGCGGTCTACGACTCGGGTGAGGACCTGGTCGGCGGCAACACCGTGCCGTACATCGTGATGGAGCTGGTCGAGGGCCACACCATCCGCGACCTGCTGCTCAACGCGGACGCCCCGCCGGCGGACCAGGCGCTGATCATCGTCTCCGGGGTGCTGGAGGCGCTGGCCTACAGCCACCAGCACGGCATCGTGCACCGTGACATCAAGCCCGCGAACGTGATCATCACGAACAGCGGCGCCGTCAAGGTCATGGACTTCGGCATCGCCCGTGCCCTGCACGGCGCCCAGTCGACCATGACCCAGACCGGCATGGTCATGGGAACGCCCCAGTACCTCTCCCCGGAGCAGGCGCTCGGCAAGACCGTCGACACCCGCTCCGACCTCTACGCCACCGGCTGCCTGCTCTACGAGCTCCTGACGCTGCGGCCGCCGTTCACCGGCGAGACACCGTTGTCGGTCGTCTACCAGCACGTCCAGGACATGCCGGTGGCGCCGTCCGAGGTCGCCGACGCGGTGCCGCCGGAGCTGGACGGCCTGGTCATGCGGTCGCTGGCCAAGGACCCGGACGACCGGTTCCAGTCCGCCGAGGAGATGCGCGGCCTGGTCCAGTACTCGCTGCAGATGCTGCACGAGCAGGGCGGTCACACCGGCACCTGGAACACCGGCCCGGTCGCCCTGCACGAGGGCGGTCACACCGGGGCCATGGGCGCCGCGGCCACCACGGCGCTGCCGCACCCCGACACCGGCCAGACCACGGCGCAGCCGATCTTCACCCCCGGCATGCGCGACGACGACGGCGGCTTCGACGGCGGGCCCCGGCCCGCCCGGGGCGGCCGCGGCAAGATCTGGCTGATCGCGGCGCTCGCGGTGATCGCCATCGCGGTGGGTGTGGCCTTCGCGCTACAGAACACCGGTGGCCAGGACCAGAAGAAGGAGACCCCCGCCACGCACTCCCCGTCGCCGTCCAAGGACGACAAGACGGACGAGCCGCAGACGGAGGAGCCGAGCACGCCGGAGACCGACCCGGGCACCACGGGCGGCGACGGCGGCACGTACAGCAATCCGCCGCCGGAGCAGCCCAGCACGCCCAAGTCGCCCGAGCCGTCCACCCCCGAGCCCTCGACGCCGGAGCCCTCGACGCCCCCGCCGTCCACCGGATCCACCGGCGGGACGTCGGACGGTGGCACCGCGGACGGTGGCACCGCCAACGGGGGCACCGCGGACGGCGGCACCAGCGACGGCGGCACGTCCACCGGCACGGACAGCGGGACCACCACCGGCACCGGCACGGACACCGGCTCGACGCTCGGCCCGACCGGCTGACCGGCGCCCCGCTCGCGGTTCAGCGGGTGAAGGCGTTTTGTACGGCCCGGTATTCGCGGGTCCACCACACGGCCAGCGCGGCCGCCGCCGGGAACTGGGGATCGGTGCGGCGGTCGCCGAGCTGGTAGCGCCAGGTCAGCATCCAGAAGTCGTTCAGCCGCTCCCACCACACCCGGTGGACGGCCGCGGCCAGTTCCTCGGCGCCGGCCCCGCAGGCGCTGCGGTAGGCGCCCGCGTACGCCGCGACCTTGGCCAGGTCCAGGGTCCCGCAGGGCCGCACGAAGAAGATCGCGGCGGCCCGGACCGCCTCCTCGGCGCGCGGCTGGACGCCCAGCCGGTCCCAGTCGACGATCGCGGTCGGTTCCGTGCCGCGGTAGAGGACGTTCAGCGGGTGGAAGTCGCCGTGCACCCAGCCCGCCGGGGGCTCGGCGCCGGGCGGCGGGCGGTGGTGGGCCTGCTCGGCCAGCAGGGCCCGGCGCTCCAGCAGGCGGTGCTCGGCGAGCTCGTCGAAGCTGGTGCGCGGGCGGGCGCCGCGGGCCAGCGCCAGCAGCTCCTCGATGGTCTCGACGGTCCGCTCCGGGTCGGCGCCGGCGTCCGCGCCGGGTGGCCGCGGCGGAGGCGGCTCGTCGGCCATCACCTGCTCCAGGGCGGTGTGGACCAGCCCGAGCAGCGCGCCCAGCCGCCGGGACTGGCCGCGGGTCAGCGCCGCGCCGTCGAGGTGCCGGCCCACGACCCAGGGGTGCAGGGCGTAGCAGCGGCCGTCGAGGACGGTGACGGTGCGGCCGTCGGCGTCGGCGAGAGGCGGTGCGACCGGCAGGCCTAGCGCGGCGAGCCGGCGGGTGGCGCGGTGCTGGCGGGTGAGGGCGGCGCGGTCGCCGTCGAGGTGGTGCTTGAGGAAGTAGCGGCCGCGGGTGGTGGCGAGGAAGTAGCCGTGGTTGAGCAGGCCCTCGGCGACGGGCTCACAGGACAGCGGCGCGCCGGCGCCGGTGTAGTGGCGGAGCAGGACTCCGAGGGTGTCTTTGTCGGGCGTCGCCGCCGTCCGGACTACAGATGAGCGCAGCACCCACCAGATGTTAGATCAACGGCATCCGTCGGAGCGGGCGCGCCGGAAAGCCTCACACAGAGTGCACGCCCCGCAGGGCCGGCACATCGCTGAGGCAGTGCAGGGTCACGAACTCCGGCTCGATGCGCAGGAAGACCGGGGCGAAGGGGGCACCGTCGGCCAGCAGGGGCGGGCGGCCGAAGAGCTCCCGCTCGACGGGGGTGGGCTCGATGACCCGGGCGGTGCCGGTGAACTGCACCGACCAGGTCTCGTCCTCACCGCTGTTGACGTTGTCGGCCTCGTAGGAGACCACGCTGCCGTCCAGGGCCTGGTGGTAGTCGTAGCCCTGGTGCAGCCGCAGCACCAGCCGTCCGTCGAGGACGAGGTGCCGGGCGACGGTGGTGAAGGGCAGTGCCCGCCGACTGGCGGAGACGCGCCCGTACGGCGTGCGGCTCAGCAGCTCGATGGCACGGTGGTTGTCGGTGGGCATGGGACCACCTTGCCCGGCCGGAGTGACCGGCACGTAGGGGCCAGCAGCCCCGTGCTGCGGGGCCGATGGTCCTGAATCGCCATGAGCCGGGCGAGGCGTCCGTTGTCGGCGTTGGGCGGCGTCAGTGCCGCTCCGCCTGCATGCGCGCGACATACGCGGCGGCCTGGGAGCGCCGTTCCATGCCGAGCTTGGACAGCAGGGAGGAGACGTAATTCTTGATCGTTTTCTCGGCGAGATGCAGCCGCTCGCCGATCACGCGATTGGTCAGCCCCTCGCCGATCAGATCGAGGATCCGGCGCTCCTGGTCGGTGAGGCTCGCCAGCCGGTCGTCGCCCTTGGTGGTGCTGCCGTCGCGCAGCCGCTCCAGCACCCGGGCGGTGGCCACGGGGTCGAGCAGGGACTTGCCGGCCGCCACGTCGCGCACCGCGGAGAGGAGTTCGTTGCCCCGAATGGCCTTGAGGACATATCCTGACGCACCGGCCATAATCGCATCGAAAAGGGCCTCGTCATCCGCGAACGAGGTGAGCATCAGGCATTTGATGTCCTCATCCTGTGAACGGATCTCGCGACAGACCTCGACACCGCTCCCGTCGGGCAGCCGGACGTCGAGCACCGCCACGTCCGGGCGGGTCGCCGGGATCCTGACCAGGGCATCTGCCGCCGTACCCGCCTCGCCCACCACCTCGATGTCGTCCTCGACCGAGAGCATTTCGTGGACGCCGCGCCGGACAACTTCGTGGTCATCGAGCAGGAATACCGTGATTTTTCCGTCTTCGCGCACCACCCCAGTCTCACACATCAAGTCTTCCCGTGCTCCAGGTCACCGATATAACGTGCCGTTGTCCCGGCGGCCTGCAACGCTGTGACCAGGAGTTGTTCCAAGCCTTAGCGATTTACTTGGAAATCCAAGCAAAATCGCAGGTCAGCGCCGTTTCCACTTCGGCTTTGACAATGGGTAACGTGCAATGAGCAGGCCACTGTCCGGGAGCTTTGTTCCACCCGGAGCCGGGCCGCGATCGCACACACCCCGTGCGCCGTATCGGATACCGGGTGAGCCGCAATACGGCCACCGGCGGACCCCGGGGGCCGGACAGACGGAGGAGCAGCACGTGACCGTGGAAGGCACTGCGCAGCGGAAAAACACCCGCGGCAGCAGCAAGCGCACCGCCGCCAAAAAGGCGACGCCGGCCAAGAAGGCGTCCCCGGACCGGGCCCGGAATTCCGGCCGGACCGAGCAGGCGGAGCAGGATCAGCTCGTACAACTGCTGACCCCCGAAGGGGAGCGGGTCGAGCACCCCGATTACTCGATCGACCTGTCCCCCGACGAGCTGCGCGGTCTCTACCGCGACATGGTGCTGACGCGGAAGTTCGACGCCGAGGCGACCACCCTCCAGCGCCAGGGCGAGCTGGGCCTGTGGGCCTCGCTGCTGGGCCAGGAGGCCGCCCAGATCGGCTCCGGCCGCGCGCTGCGCGACGACGACTACGTCTTCCCGACCTACCGCGAGCACGGCGTGGCATGGTGCCGCGGCGTCGACCCGACGAATCTGCTGGGCATGTTCCGCGGCGTCAATCACGGCGGCTGGGATCCCAACACCAACAACTTCCACCTCTACACCATCGTCATCGGTTCGCAGACGCTGCACGCGACCGGCTATGCGATGGGGGTGCAGAAGGACGGCGCGGATTCCGCGGTCATCGCGTATTTCGGTGACGGTGCCTCCAGCCAGGGAGATGTCGCCGAATCCTTCACCTTCTCCGCGGTCTACAACGCCCCGGTCGTGTTCTTCTGCCAGAACAACCAGTGGGCGATTTCCGAGCCCACCGAGAAGCAGACCCGGGTGCCGCTCTACCAGCGCGCCCGCGGCTTCGGATTCCCCGGTGTGCGGGTCGACGGCAATGACGTGCTGGCCTGTCTGGCGGTGACCCGGGCGGCGCTGGAGCGGGCCCGCACCGGCCAAGGCCCGATGCTCATCGAGGCGTTCACCTACCGCATGGGTGCCCACACCACCTCCGACGACCCGACGAAGTACCGGGAGGACGAGGAGCGGGCGGCCTGGGAGGCCAAGGACCCGATCCTGCGGCTGCGGACGTACCTGGAGTCCGAGGGCATCGTCGACGCGGCCTACCTCGCCTCGATCGACGAGGAGAGCGACGCCCTCGGCAAGCGGGTGCGCGACGCGGTGCGTGCCATGCCCGACCCGGACGACATGGCCATCTTCGAGAATGTCTATGCCGACGGGCACGCGCTCGTCGACGAGGAGCGCGCGCAGTTCGCCGCCTACCAGGCGTCGTTCGTCGATGCCGACGCCGCCGCGGAGGGGAACTGACCATGGCCGTCTTCGAGAAGATCACCATCGCCAAGGCGATCAACGAGTCGCTGCGGGCCTCCATGGAGGCCGACCCCAAGGTCCTCGTCATGGGCGAGGACGTGGGCAAGCTCGGCGGCGTCTTCCGCGTCACCGACGGCCTGCAGAAGGACTTCGGCGACGACCGGGTGATCGACACCCCGCTCGCCGAGTCCGGCATCGTCGGCACCGCGATCGGCATGGCCCTGCGCGGCTACCGGCCGGTCGTGGAGATCCAGTTCGACGGCTTCGTCTTCCCCGCCTACGACCAGATCGTCACCCAGCTCGCGAAGATGCACGCCCGCGCGCTGGGCAAGGTCAAGGTGCCGGTCGTCATCCGCATCCCCTACGCGGGCGGCATCGGCGCGGTCGAGCACCACTCCGAGTCCCCCGAGGCGCTGTTCGCGCATGTCGCGGGCCTCAAGATCGTCACTCCCTCGAACTCCACGGATGCCTACTGGATGCTCCAGCAGGCCATCGCCGGTGACGACCCGGTCATCTACTTCGAGCCCAAGCGCCGCTACCACGACAAGTCGCGGCTGGACACCGAGTCGATCCCGGACCCGCTGCACAAGGCCCGGATCGCGCAGAGCGGCGGCGACCTCACGCTGGCCGCCTACGGCCCGATGGTGAAGGTCTGCCTGGACGTCGCCAAGGTCGCGGCGGAGGAGGGCAAGTCGGTCGAGGTCGTCGACCTGCGCTCGCTCTCCCCGATCGACTTCGACACCGTGCAGTCGTCGGTGGAGAAGACCGGCCGGCTGGTCGTCGTCCACGAGGCCCCGGTCTTCTTCGGCGCGGGTGCGGAGATCGCCGCCCGGATCACCGAGCGGTGCTTCTACCACCTGGAGGCTCCGGTCCTGCGGGTCGGCGGTTTCCACTCCCCGTATCCGCCCTCCCGTCTGGAGGACGAGTACCTTCCGGGGCTGGACCGGGTGCTCGACGCCGTTGACCGTGCGTTGGCGTACTGAGGGTTTGAGGAGAGTTCGTGACCATGACTGCAAGTCCCGCCCGCGCTCAGCGCTTCCGCGAGTTCAAGATGCCCGACGTGGGCGAGGGCCTCACCGAGGCCGAGATCCTCAAGTGGTACGTCCAGCCGGGCGACACGGTCGCCGACGGCCAGGTCGTCTGTGAGGTCGAGACCGCCAAGGCAGCCGTCGAACTGCCCATCCCCTACGACGGGGTGGTGCACGAGCTGAACTTCGGCGAGGGCGTCACCGTCGATGTCGGCACCGTCATCATCTCGGTGGACACCGACCCCGGAGCGGGGCCCGCCGCGGCCCCGGCGGCGGACGCCCCGCAGCAGCCCGCGCCGTCCGCCGAGGAGGACGCCGAGCCGCAGGGCCGTCAGGCGGTGCTGGTCGGCTACGGCGCCGCGCCGTCCTCGACCAAGCGCCGGGCGCGCAAGCAGCCCGCGGTGCCGGCCCAGCCGGAGGCCGCGGGCGCCGCGCTCCAGGCGGAGCTGAACGGGCGGGCCGCGCCCGCCCCGGCGGTCACCCCGGTGCCCGTGCCTGCCGCACCTCCCGCTCCCGCGGCCCCGGCCGCGGGTGCGGTGCCCACCGCCGGCCGTCCGCTGGCCAAGCCGCCGGTGCGCAAGCTCGCCAAGGACCTCGGCATCGACCTGGCGACGATCGCGCCGACCGGGCCGGACGGCATCATCACCCGCGAGGACGTGCACGCCGCCGCGGCGCCGGCAGCGGCGGCGTCCGCGGCGGCCGCCCCCGCGCCGGTGGCGGTGGCTCCGGCGGCGGTCCCGGCCGGCGGCGGCGAGCGGCGGGTGCCGGTCAAGGGCGTCCGCAAGGCCACCGCGCAGGCGATGGTCGCCAGTGCCTTCACCGCGCCGCACGTCACGGAGTTCATCACCGTCGATGTGACCCGCACGATGAAGCTCGTCCAGGAACTCAAGCAGGACCCGGACATGGCGGGGCTGCGGGTCAACCCCCTGCTGCTCGTCGCCAAGGCCTTCCTGGTCGCTCTGCGGCGCCACCCGGAGGTCAACGCGGCCTGGGACGAGGTGAACCAGGAGATCGTCTACAAGGACGACGTCAATCTCGGGATCGCGGCGGCCACTCCGCGCGGGCTGATCGTCCCGAACATCAAGGACGCCGGATCCAAGACGCTCCCCGAGCTGGCCGCGGAGCTGGGTGACCTGGTCGCCACCGCGCGCGACGGCAAGACCTCCCCGGCGGCGATGTCCGGCGGCACGGTCACCATCACCAACGTCGGCGTCTTCGGCGTCGACACCGGTACGCCCATCCTCAACCCGGGGGAGTCGGCGATCCTGGCCTTCGGCGCGGTCAAGCTCCAGCCGTGGGTCCACAAGGGCAAGGTGAAGGCGCGTCAGGTGACCACCCTCGCGCTGTCCTTCGACCACCGCCTCATCGACGGTGAGCTGGGCTCCAAGCTGCTCGCCGATGTCGCCGCGGTGCTGGAACGGCCGAAGCGGCTGATCACCTGGGGATGAGCCGGGACGCGGGGCCGGGCGGTGCGATGCGGTGTTTCACGTGAAACGCCGTCCGGGCCCCGTCCAGGCCCCGCGGAGGCGCGTCCGCGGAAGGCTCGCCGAGGAATTCCGAAAGGTCCCGGCCCGGGGGTGCGGCGGGGAAGCTGAGGGCAGCGGCTCATCGATGGCCGCCCGTCCGAGGCAGGAGGTCCGGCGACCATGTCCGACACCACCCCCGCACCCCAGGTATGGCCGACGCTGCGGGCCCGCGACGCCCGCGCGCTGATCCGGTTCCTGGTCGACGCGTTCGGCTTTGAGGAGACCGTGGTCATCCCCGGCGAGGGCGGGCGCATCGAGCACGCCCAGCTCTCCTGGCCGGAGGGCGGTGGCATCATGCTCGGCTCCGTCCGGGACGAGCAGGACGACCACTGGCCGCTGCGGCCGGGGACCTTCGGGGCCTATGTCGTCACCGACCGGCCCGACGAGTTGTACGCCCGCGCCACCGCGGCCGGTGCGGAGATCACCGATGAGCCGGCCGTCACCGACTACGGCTCACGGGGCTTCGGTGCCCGCGATCCCGAGGGCAACCGCTGGTCGTTCGGGACCTATCGCGGGGAGCCGCGGACGGTGTAGCGAGCACTACGGGCCGGTGGTCAGCCGTGGATGAGCTGGACCGCGCGGCTGAAGTGCCCCACCGGGCCGTTGGTGCCTGACTCCTCGGCGCGGGCGGCGCCGCGGGTCAGGGTGACGCCGGCCCACAGGCCGGCCACGATCAGGGCCACCACGACGGTGTTCCGCGTACGGCGGCCGGCGCTCGTCCTGGGCTGCATGGTCCACTCCCCTTGGCTGTCGGAGCCTCCCCGGCTCCCTGTCTCTATTCACCCATGAGATGCGCGCTCCTTCGTACGCGGCAGGTACGGACTCGTGTCAGACCTGAGGGGGACAGGGCATCAGCCTGTGGTCTGCCGTCCGGCGGGGCCGGGCCCGCCGGGAGAAAGCGGAATGGCGTCTACCGTCCGCCGCTCACGGTGGGCACCTCGGTCGCCGCGCGGACGGCGGGCCGCGGCCGGGGCGCTGACCAGGACATCCGCACCGGCCCGGGTGCGGTCCTGGGAGGGAAGGCAGGCGCCCCCGTTCAGCGCGGAGGAGGGCGGAGGCGCACCGGCCCGGTCCGCCGTGAGATGTACCTCGTTGGGGCGTGGTTCGTGTCCGCATCGCGGACCGGGTTTCGCACGTATACCTGTTGTATCTATCATGTGTGCATGCCTTCCGCCGCCACGCCCACCGCCCCTGTCCGGGAGTCCGCCGCCAAACAGCCGCCCGCCGCCGAGCGGGTCTATGCGCACGTCAAGGACGCCGTTCTCGACCGCCGCTACGAGGGCGGGATGCTGCTCACCGAGGGGGAGCTGGCCGAGGCCGTCGGGGTCTCGCGGACCCCGGTGCGGGAGGCGCTGCTGCGGCTGGAGGTCGAGGGGCTGATCAAGCTCTACCCGAAGAAGGGCGCGCTGGTGCTGCCGGTCTCCGCGCAGGAGATCGCCGATGTCGTCGAGACCCGGCTGCTGGTGGAGAAGCACGCCGCCGCCAAGGCGGTGCCCGCGAGCGAGGCGCTGCTCGGCGAGCTGACCGAGCTGCTGGAGACGATGCGGGAGCAGGCCGCCGCCGGCGATCTGGCCGCCGTCTCCGTCACCGACCGCGCCTTCCACGCCGCCATCGTGCGCAGCGCCGGCAACCAGATCCTGGACCGCCTCTACGAGCAGCTGCGTGACCGGCAGTTGCGGATGGGGGTCGCGGTGATGCACGCCCACCCGGACCGGATCGCCAAGAACATCTCCGAGCATGCGGAGATCCTGGAAGCGCTGCGGGCCGGTGACGCGGACGCCGCGACCGATGTCGTGCAGCGCCACGTCAGCTGGGTCCGCCACCTCGCGCAGGGGGATGTGCGATGAGCGCCGGTACGGGGGCGGCCGACGGGGCCGGGAGTTCCGGCATAGGCGGCGGCAGCGTCCGGGCGCTGCCCGCCGATCCGCCCGGCGGTGCCCGGGCCATGGCCGTCTGGGGCATCGGCGTCGCGGTCTACTTCGTCGCCATCACCTACCGCACCAGCCTCGGTGTGGCCGGGCTGGACGCCGCCGAGCGCTTCCACATCAACGCCTCGGCGCTGTCCACCTTCTCCATCCTCCAGCTGCTGGTGTACGCGGGGATGCAGATTCCGGTCGGGCTGCTGGTGGACCGCCTCGGCGCCAAGAAGGTGCTGACCATGGGCGTGGTGCTCTACACCGTCGGCCAGTTCGGCTTCGCGCTCTCCTCCTCGTACTCCATGGCGCTCGGCTCCCGTGCGCTGCTCGGCTGCGGGGACGCGCTGACGTTCATCAGCGTGCTGCGGCTGGGCTCCCGGTGGTTCCCGGCCCGTCGCGGCCCGATGATCGCGCAGATCGCCGCGCTGGTGGGCATGGCGGGCAACCTGGTCTCGACGCTCGTCCTGGCCCGGTTCCTGCACAGCTTCGGCTGGACGCCGACCTTCGTCGCCAGCGCCGCCGGCGGCATCGTCGTGCTGATCGTGCTGCTGGTGTTCCTCAAGGACCACCCGGAGGGCTTCGCCCCGCCGCCGCCCGCCGCCGAGAACGTCGGCCCGGGCTTCGTCCGCCGGCAGATCGCCGCGGCCTGGCGTGAGCCCGGCACCCGGCTGGGCATGTGGGTGCACTTCACCACCCAGTTCCCCGCGATGGTGTTCCTGCTGCTCTGGGGCCTGCCGTTCCTCGTCGAGGCCCAGGGGCTCTCCCGTGGCACCGCAGGCGAGCTGCTCACCCTGGTGGTGCTCTCCAACATGGCGGTGGGCCTGGTGTACGGCCAGGTCATCGCCCGCCATCATGCGGCCCGGATGCCGCTGGCCCTGGGCACGGTCCTCGCCACGGCCCTGATGTGGGTGATCGTGCTGAGCTGGCCGGGCGACCATGCGCCGATGGGGCTGCTGATCACGCTGTGCGCGGTGCTGGGCGCCTGCGGTCCCGCCTCGATGATCGGCTTCGACTTCGCGCGGCCCGCCAATCCGCCCGAGCGCCTGGGCACCGCCTCCGGCATCGTCAACATGGGCGGCTTCACCGCCTCGATGACGACCCTGTTCGCCATCGGGGTCCTGCTGGACGCCACCGGCGACAACTACCGGATCGCCTTCGCCTCGCTCTTCGTCGTGGAGGCGCTCGGTCTCTCGCAGATGCTGCGGCTGCGCCGGCGTGCGGTACGACGCGAGCGCGAGCGGCTGGTGGTCAGCCGGGTCGAGGCGGTGCACGTCCCGGCGTGACGCCGGACGGTCAACTGGCCGTCGGGCGGGCCCGTTTCACGTGAAACGGACAGCGCGGTTTCACGTGAAACAGCTCGCTCGGGGACTCACCTTCCGTGCACCGGCCGGCCGGTGGGGGGAGGGGTGTCGGCCGGTGCCACGCCGGCCGGGCCGCCGCTACGGCGTGACGGCGAAGTGGTGCAGGACCGCGTCGGCCAGCTCGCGGTCACCGTCGATCTTGATCTGCTCGGCGACGGCCGCCGCGCGGACCCGGCCACAGGCCAGCTGGTGGAAGGTGTCCCAGTCCAGGGCGAGCGTGACGGTCGGGCCGAGCGAGACACTTCCGTCGATCGTGGCGTTGCCCTCGGCGTCGAGACGGACCGTGCGCAGGAACTCCAGCGCCCCGCTGACATCGAAGACCACCGCGGAATCGGCGGGTGCCTGGGCCCTCTTGGCGACGATGCCGGGCAGGGCCTTCACCAGCAGATCGCGCGTCACATGGGCGCCGGGGGAGTCGAGGTTGCCGGGCTTGCCGAGCGCCCGGCGCAGGTCCTGCTCGTGCACCCAGACGTCGAAGGCCCGCTGCTGGAGGACGAACTCCAGTGAGCGCTCCTCACCGAGCGGGCTGCGCACCACGGCGTCCGGCTGACGGGACTCGTTGCGCAGCTGCCGGGAGCGGCGGATGACGGTGTACTCGAGTTCGCTGAGCATCTCCGGCGCGGTGTGGTGCCGGCGGACGTCGACCTGCACCTCCATGCGCCGCGCCGACTCGCTGCGGACGTGGTAGAGGTCGCGCGGCAGCGTGTGGATCGGCCGCGGATCGCCCAGCATTTCGCATTCCAGGCCGATGACATGGGAGACGACATCGCGCACGGACCAGCCTGGCAGGCCCGTCGCCCGGTTCCACTCGCCTTCGACGAGCGGAGTCACCAGCTCGGTTATCGCTTCTATGGAGTGGGACCAGGCATCGACGGAGGACTGAAGGCTGGGATGGACGGTCACGGGACCCCTCGGACGGTTCGTACGCGGGCTGCGGTCTGTGCAGTTAAGTTACGCTGCGCGCGAGCACCCCGGCAGTGCTTTCGGGTGACCATCGTAGGCCGATGTCCCCCGGCCGCAGAGGGGTGCGACGCGGGGCGGAACGCCCGCTTCTCAGTCCTCGCCGCGCTCCCGCTCCGCCAGCCGGATCACACAGACCGCGACGGCGATGAGCAGCGCCGGATCCGCGTCCTCCCGCACCACGCTGACCGCGTAGGTGTCCCGCACGGTCAGCCAGCGCCGTGAGATGTCGGCGAGCAGCTCCCCCTCGTACTCGACCGCGAACTCCCGGTCGAGGATCTTGCCGCTGACGTCGAGTTCGGTGCCGTCCACCAGCTCGACGCGGTAGTGGTTGCGCAGCAGCGAGAGCCGCTTGCGCTTGATCGTGGCCAGCGGCTGGTCGTCCCGCTCGATGGTCATCGTGTCGCGCAGGCTGAGCATCTTCTTGCGGATGGTGATCAGCACCCGCCGCTCGGGGTCCTTCAGCTCGAAGGTCTCCCGCAGCCGTAGCGCCTTGCCGTCGACGAGGAAGGCGTGCCGCCCGTGCTCGTCCTCGATCCAGTAGTCGTCACCGATGCCGAAGATGCGGTCGCGGACCAGGTACTTGCGCGAATGCGGGGCCGGCTCCCCGGGAGATTGCAGCATGGGTGACGTGTTCCCTGCGGGCCCTGCGGAATGCGCACGCACCGGAGTGACGTTGAATGGCGTCATGGCTTCACGTGCACGCGTCCGCGCCCCCGAGCTGATCGGCAAGGGCGGCTGGCTGAACACCGGCGACAAGGAACTGACCCTCTCCGACCTGCGCGGACGCATCGTCGTCCTGGACTTCTGGACCTTTTGCTGTGTGAACTGCCTGCATGTCCTGGACGAGCTGCGGGCGCTGGAGGAGCGGCACCGCGACACGGTCGTGATCATCGGCGTGCACTCCCCGAAGTTCGTGCACGAGGCCGAGCACCAGGCGGTCGTGGACGCCGTCGAGCGCTACGAGGTGGAGCACCCGGTCCTCGACGACCCCGAGCTGGCCACCTGGAAGCAGTACGCGGTGCGGGCCTGGCCCACGCTCGTGGTGATCGACCCCGAGGGCTATGTCGTCGCCCAGCACGCCGGCGAGGGCCATGCGCACGCCATCGAGAAGCTGGTCGAGGAGCTGGAGGCGGCGCACACGGCCAAGGGCACGCTGCGCCGCGGCGACGGCCCCTATGTGCCGCCGGAGCCGGTCGCCACCGATCTGCGCTTCCCCGGCAAGGCGGTCCGGCTGCCGCACGGCGGCTTCCTGGTGTCGGACACCACCCGCCATCAGCTGGTGGAGCTGGCGGCCGACGGCGAGCAGGTGCTGCGCCGGATCGGCTCCGGTGAGCGCGGGCTGACCCCGGACTCCTTCAACGAGCCGCAGGGCCTGGCGCTGCTGCCCGACGGCAGGGTGGCCGTGGCGGACACCGTCAACCACGCCCTGCGCGTCCTCGACCCCGAGAGCGGCACGCTGGAGACGGTGGCC
Source organism: Streptomyces kronopolitis (assembly GCF_014646275.1). Taxonomy (GTDB): domain Bacteria; phylum Actinomycetota; class Actinomycetes; order Streptomycetales; family Streptomycetaceae; genus Streptomyces; species Streptomyces kronopolitis. Next base: position 144,489 of record NZ_BMND01000004.1, on the reverse strand, counting down.
GGCACCGGCACGCAGTGGTGGCAGGGCTCGCCGACCTCGGGCCCGGCCCGTGAGGTGGCGCTCTCCTCGCCGTGGGACCTCGCCTGGTGGCGGGACCGGCTGTGGATCGCGATGGCCGGGGTGCACCAGCTGTGGACCTACGACCCGGCCACCGGCACGGTCGAGGTCGCGGCCGGCACGACCAACGAGGGACTGGTGGACGGCCCGGCCGCGGAGGCCTGGTTCGCCCAGCCGTCCGGGCTCGCGGCGTCCGGCGAGCGGCTGTGGGTCGCCGACTCGGAGACCAGCGCGGTCCGCTGGGTGGAGCCCGACGAATCGGGCGACGGCTATGTCGTCCGCACCGCCGCCGGCACCGGCCTCTTCGACTTCGGGCACCGCGACGGCCCCGCGGGGCAGGCGCTGTTGCAGCATCCGCTGGGCGTGACCGCGCTGCCCGACGGCTCGGTGGCCGTCGCGGACACCTACAACCACGCGCTGCGCCGCTACGACCCCGCGAGCGGTGAGGTGACGACGCTGGCGACGGATCTGCGGGAGCCGTCCGCCGCGGTGCTGGCCGGCGACGACATCGTGGTCGTGGAGTCGGCCCGGCACCGGCTGACCCGGCTGCGGCTGCCCGAGGAGGCGGTCCGGGTCGAGGCGGTGGCGCACCACACCCGGCGCGCGGCGACCCCGGTCGCCCCGGGGGCGCTGCGGCTGGAGGTGGTCTTCCAGGCTCCCGCGGGCCAGAAGCTCGACACCCGCTACGGCCCGTCGACGCGGCTGCTGGTCAGCGCGACCCCGCCGGAGTTGCTCGCCGAGGGTGCGGGCGCGGGTACCGACCTCGCCCGGGACCTGGTGCTCGCGGACGGTGTGACCGAGGGGGTGCTGCACGTCTCGGCGATGGCCGCGTCCTGCGATGACGCCCCGGACATCGAGTACCCGGCCTGCCATGTGCACCAGCAGGACTGGGGAGTTCCGGTGGAGGTCTCCGAGGGCGGGGCGGCCCGGCTGGGGCTGGTCCTCGCGGGGCTGGACGCGGAGTAGCCGCGGGGCCGTCCGGGCCGGGCGCGGGTCCGGACGGCCGCCCGGCCGCGGTGCCGCCGCCCGTCGCGGGCGGCTACTTCCCGACGCCCGCCGCCAGCTCGGCGCCGTGGACGCTCGACGTCCAGTTGGTGACCTTGGTCCTGCCGACGGAGAGGTGCAGCCGCTTCTCGGCGAAGTCGACGGTCACCGGGCCGTGGGTGACGGAGCTTGCCGAGACACCCATGAAGTCGATGGTCACCGACTTCCGGGCGGTGCCCTTGGCGGCCGCGGTGTCGGTGGGGATGACCGCGTAGGCGTAGCCGTGAGCGGGCACCGTCAGGCGGGTGCCGCTGAGGTGACCGGGCGTGCCCTGCAGCAGCGGCAGCGCGGACTTGGCGTGGTCGAAGCGCAGCAGGGGGGCGTTGTACAGCTTGCAGCCGCGGGCGGTGGTGTTCTTGAACTGCACCGTGACATGGCTGCCGGGGCCGGTCTGCTGGGAGAACGTCACCTTGTAGGTGCTCGGGTAGCAGTCGGGCACCCGGTGCGAGGCCGCCGTCCCCGCGCCCACTCCGGCCGCGCCACCGCCGATGATCCTGCGCTTCTTGCTCTTGGACGACGACTTGCTCTTGGCGGACGACCAGGACGAGGACGACGAGGAGGACTTCTTCGACGTCTTCGACCGCTTCGACGAGTGGCTGTTGCAGCCGGTCAGCGCGAGCGAGCCGGCCAGTCCGAGCGCCAGCGCGGCATACGCGGCGGAGCGAGGGCGGGAACGGCGTGCGGTCATGGGTGGGTCCCCCCGTGGAGTGCCGCGGTGTCAGCGAGGCGCGTCTGTCATGGCACGGCCACGATATCGATAGCCGCCGGATGCGCCAGGGCAGGTGCGCCGGCCGCCCGGGCGATCTGGCGCCATAGCAGGTCAGATGGGGCGTCGCGGCGGTGCGGAGGTCTCGGGGAGAGGAGACGGAGGGGACAGGAGGGCCCCGGACGCGGCACAGGGCGCCCGCTGGGGGATGCGGGCGCCCTGAGTTCAGGGGGGTGGCTCACCGGAGGAGGTTCCTCAACGGTGGCTCACCAGGCCGTCGCCTCGCTCACGTCCGTGCGCCAGTACGTCACCCAGGCGCTGTCGTCGACGTAGGCCGCGCCGCCGGGCAGCTCCACGGCCGCCGGGCCGCCGATGCTGCCCTTGCCGTCGCGGCCGGGGAGGCTGACGGACAGTGCGGTCCGCATGCGGCCGTGGCGGCCGGAACCGTCGGCGGACGAGGTCAGCACGCCCGCGTAGCCGGACGCGCCGGGGGCGAGGGTGACCACGGCCTGCGGCTTGCTGGCCGGCAGCGCGGGCAGCGGCGACGGGGCGTCGTCGAAGCGCAGGTCCGGGGAGAAGTGGAGGTCGCAGGGGGCGCCGGAGATGTTGGTGGCGGTCAGCAGCAGATGGTTGACCGGCCGGGTCAGCACGGTGGCCGCGAGGCGGACCTTCGCGGCGTCGCAGGTGGTGTGTCCGGCACCGGTGTTGCCGCCGCGGCCGGTGCCGCGGGTGTCGGGTGTGCGGACGGTCGCGCCCGCTGCCGGGGCGCCGCCGGCCTGCCCCGAAGCGGTCCGCTCCTCCCGGCCGCTGTCGGTCTGCAGGCCGCCCGCCACCGCGGCGCCGCCCTGCCGGGCCACCGGGACGGCCTCCTGCGGCCGCGGGTGGAACGGCTTGGCGGCGCTGGTCTGGAGCGGGTTGTCCTGGCCGCCGCAGGCGGTGAGGCCGAGCGCGGCGGCGGCGGTCAGCCCGGCCTCGGCCCGGCGCACCGCGCGGCTGCGGCCGGTGGGCCCCCGGGCCGGGCCACCGGTGGCGGTCCCGGAGGAGACGGTCCCGGATCGGGTGCGGCTGTCCATGTCGGTCTCCCCCGGTCGGTGGCCCGCACCGTGTCCGCGGTGCGCCCTGTGTCCGGCCGGGTGCTCCCCCGCGGCCTGGGCACCAGAGTGCCGCCGGCCGCTGGCGTGCCACTAACGTGCGCCTAACGTCCGCGCGCGGGACGGGCCCGGGCACGGCTCAGCCGCTCTTGGCGCCCCCGTCACCCGTACCGCTCGGGCCCGCCTCCCCGCTCTCGCCGCTCTCCCCCCGGGTGTCCCGGGCGAACAGCTGCGTCAGCGTGCTGATGGTGTAGACGTCGGTGGCCTCCTCGTCCACCAGATGCATCTCCGCGAGCCGGTCCAGGCCGTCCTGGGTGCGCTCCTGGTCGTACCCGGCGAGCGCCGCGGCAGCCGAGGCGTTGAGGTGTCCGTCCGAGGTCGTCGCGAGCGCGCTGAGCAGCCGGGCGTCGTCCGCCGACAGCCGGGCCACGGACATCCGCAGCGCCGCCGCGACGCCGGTGTCTTCCGCCGACAGCAGCGCCAGCCGCCGCCGTTCGTCGTGCAGCGCGGCGGCCAGCCGGGCCAGCCGCCAGCGCGGCCGGGCGGTCAGCTGGGCGGCCGCGGCCCGCAGCGCCAGCGGCAGTCCGTCGCACAGGTCGACCAGTTCGCGCGCGGCGGCCGGGTCCTCGGCGACCCGGTCCGGGCCGAGCATCGCGCCGAGCAGCGCCGCGCCCTCCTCGTGGCCGAGCGCCTGGAGGCCGACCGGCCGGGCCCAGTCGGTGGCGACCAGCCCGTCGAGCCGGCTGCGGCTGGTGACGACCGTGGCGCAGTGCGGGCCGCCGGGCAGCAGCGGGCGTACCTGCGCCGAGCTGCGCGCGTTGTCGAGGACGACCAGCAGCCGGCGCTCGGCGACCAGCGAGCGGAACTCCGCCGAGGCGGCCTCGGCGGAGCGGGGCACCCGCTCCGGCGGGGTGCCCAGCGCCAGCAGGAAGTCGCGCAGGATCTCGGCCGGCGGCGCCTCGTCGCCCTCGCCGAAGCCGCGCAGGTCGGCGAAGAGCTGGCCGTCGGGGAAGGACCCGGCGTGCAGATGCGCCCACTGCACGGCGCAGGCCGTCTTGCCGACGCCGGCCGGGCCCGCCACCACCGCGAGCGGGCTCTCGCCGGTCGTGCGGTCGGTCAACACCTGCGTCAGTGCCGTGAGTTGGTGCTCCCGACCCAGGAAGCGGGCGGGGGGACGGGGCAGCAGCCGGGGCGCGGCACCGGCCCGCTGACCCGGCCCGTTCGCGGCGCCGGTCCGGGCACCGCCGGGCGCCGGTGCGCCGGTCTCCCCGGCGGCCGCGGACGGCGGCTCCGCCGCGGCGGGACGCGCCCCGCCGTCCGTCGCGGCACGAGGCCCACCGGCGGGCCCGGCAGCGGAAGCGCCCGCTCCGCCCGAGGGCGGGGCCGCGGCCTTGCGCACCTTGCCGACCGCCTCCGCCCGCAGGATCTCCTCGTAGGCGCCGCGCAGCCGCTCGCCGGGGTCGACGCCCAGCTCCTCGCTGAGCAGCCGCCGGGTGCGGTGGAACCACTCCAGCGCGTCGGACTGCCGCCCGGTACGGAACAGCGCCCGCATCAGCCCGGCGATCAGGCCTTCGCGCAACGGGTGGTTGACGGCGGCGGAGTAGAGGATCGCGGCCGCCTGCTCGTGCTCGCCGAGCGCGCCGTACGCCCGCCCGAGCGCCTCCACGGCCGTCAGCCGGCGCTCCTCCAGCGCGTGCGCGGCGGCCGCGAACGGCGGGCTGGTGACCGTGCCGGTCAGCGCGGGGCCCCGCCACAGCCCCAGCGCCTCGCGCAGCAGGGGGACGGCGTCGGCCGGCGCGGCCTCGGGCCGGGCCAGGGTCACCAGCTCACCGAACCGGTGGGCGTCGATCAGCTCCTCCGGCAGCCGCAGCAGATAGGCGGAGCCGTGCGTGGTCAGTTCGACGCCGTACGCCTCCGCGCCGCCCTCGGCGAGCGTGGCGCGCAGCCGTGAGACGTGCCCCTGGACGACCGTGCGGGCATGCTCCGGCGGCTCGTCCTCCCACAGGGAGTCGATCAACTGCTCCAGGGGAACGGTGGTGTTGGGCTGGAGCAGCAGCAGTGCGAGCACGCTGCGCCGTTTGGCGGGCCCGAGCGACAGCTCCGCGGAGCCGGTCGTCACGGCGATGGGGCCGAGCAGGGAGAAGTCCAACTCAGCCCTCCAGGAAGGCCGTCAGGGCGTTCGCCAGCAGGTACGGGTCTTCGGCACCGCACAGCTCACGCGCCGAGTGCATGGAAAGGATCGCCACTCCGATGTCGACCGTCGAGATGCCGTGCCGGGCCGCGGTGATCGGCCCGATGGTGGTCCCGCACGGCATCGAGTTGTTGGAGACGAAGCTCTGCCACGGGACCCCGGCCCGCTCGCAGGCCGCCGCGAAGACGGCCCGTCCGCTGCCGTCCGTCGCGTAGCGCTGGTTGACGTTGACCTTGAGGATCGGCCCTCCGTTGGGCATCGGGTGGTGCCCCGGCTCGTGCCGCTCGCTGTAGTTGGGGTGGACGGCGTGCCCGGTGTCGGAGGACAGGCACAGGGTGCCGGCGAAGGCCCGGGCCCGGTCCTCGTACGAGCCGCCGCGGGCGAAGACCGAGCGCTCCAGCACCGTGCCGAGCAGCGGGCCGTCGGCACCGGTGTCGGACTGGCTGCCGTTCTCCTCGTGGTCGAAGGCGGCCAGCACCGGGATGGCCGGTAGCGCGCCGCCTCTGGTCGCGGCGGCGGCCAGGGCGGCCGTACCGGCGTGCACGGACAGCAGGTTGTCCATCCGCGGACCGGCCAGCAGCTCCCGGTCGCGGCCCAGATAGGCGGGGGCCTCGATGCTGTGCACCATCAGGTCCCAGCCCTTGATGTCGCCGGCCGGGACGCCGGTCTCCTCGGCGACGAAGGCGATCAGATCGCCCTCGGCCACCGTCCCCAGGCCCCAGATCGGCGTCATGTGGCGCTGCTTGTCGAGCTTGAGGCCGTCGGAGTTCACCGAGCGGTCCAGATGCACGGCCAGTTGCGGCACGCGCAGCAGCGCCCGGTCGACGTGCACCAGCCGGTGGCTGCCGTCCGCCAGCGTCACCCGCCCGCTGAGCCCCAGATCGCGGTCGAGCCAGGTGTTGAGCAGGGTGCCGCCGTAGATCTCGACGGCGATCTGCCGCCAGCCGCGGGAGCCGGTGTCCGGAATCGGCTTCACCCGCAGATTGGGAGAGTCGGTGTGAGCCCCGACAATTCGGTACGGCGTCGACGCGCTCGCGCCCTCGGGCACGTACCAGGCGATGATCGCCCCGCCGCGCAGCACATACTTCCCGCCGCTCGTGCCGTCCCACTCGTCGACCTCGGCGACCTGGTGGAAACCGGCCTTCTCCAGCCGCTCCGCCGCATTCGCCACCGCGTGGTAGGGGGACGGGCTGGCGGCGAGGAAGGACATGAGGTCGTCGGTGTGGCCGCGATCGAAGCGGGCGGAGTTGGTCATGGATTCAGCATAAGGATCCCGACCCGGCATTCCTCGTGCGCATGCCTCGTGACTCCGTTGCCTTCCGGCCACGATTCGGGTGCGCCGGAGCGAAGTCCGTAAGGGAAGCGGCAATTCCGTGTTTCCGTCCCGCTCGTCGGGGTGTCCGTCCCGCTCGCCGGGCGGACGGGCGGACGGGCGGCGCACCGGCGCGGGCGGCGCCGGCCGCAGATGACGCGGCCCGCCTCTCCGGGGGAAGAGAGACGGGCCGCGTCGGTCGGTGCGGTCGGTCAGGGACCGGTGAGGACGCCGCAGCGGGCTGCGGGCGGCGTGCTCAGAACGCGGCCTCGTCGAGCTCCATCAGCGACTGGTCGACGCTCTCGGCCAGGCCGCGCTCGAGGCCGACGCCCGGCAGGACGTGGTGCGCGAAGAACTTCGCGGCGGCGATCTTGCCGGTGTAGAAGGGCTTGTCCTTCGCCGAGGCGCCGGCCAGCTTCCCGGCGGCCACGGCCGCGCCCTTGAGCAGGAGGTAGCCGATGACGACGTCGCCGGAGGCCATGAGCACGCGGGTGGTGTTCAGCCCGACCTTGTAGATGGACTTGACGTCCTTCTCGGTCGCCGCGAGGTCGGTCAGCATGGTGCCGACGATCGCCTCCAGGTCGGCGGCGGCCTTGGCCAGCTCGCCGCGGGCCTCGGCCAGCTCCTCGCCACCGGTGTCGCCGGCGAGGAACTGCTTGATCTCGTCCGACAGGGCGGTGAGCGCCTGGCCCTGGTCGCGGACGATCTTCCGGAAGAAGAAGTCCTGGCCCTGGATCGCGGTGGTGCCCTCGTAGAGGGTGTCGATCTTGGCGTCCCGGATGTACTGCTCGATCGGGTACTCCTGCAGGTAGCCGGAGCCGCCGAAGGTCTGCAGCGACTGCGCCAGCTGCTCGTAGGACTTCTCCGAGCCGTAGCCCTTGACGATCGGCAGGAGCAGGTCGTTGAGGCGGGTCTCGGCGCTCGCGTCCTCGCCCGCGGCCTCCTTGACGATGATCTCGTCCTGGACCGTGGCGGTGTAGAGCACCAGGGCGCGCATGCCCTCGGCGTACGCCTTCTGCGTCATGAGGGAGCGGCGCACGTCGGGGTGGTGGGTGATGGTGACGCGCGGCGCGGTCTTGTCGGTGAAGGCCGCCAGGTCCGGGCCCTGCACGCGCTCCTTGGCGTACTCCAGCGCGTTGAGGTAGCCGGTGGAGAGGGTGGCGATGGCCTTCGTGCCGACCATCATCCGGGCGAACTCGATGATCTTGAACATCTGGCGGATGCCGTCGTGCTTCTCGCCGAGCAGCCAGCCCTTGGCCGGGTGGTTGGCGCCGAAGGTCATCTCGCAGGTGTTGGAGGCCTTCAGGCCCATCTTGTGCTCGACGTTGGTGGCGTAGGCGCCGTTGCGCTCGCCCAGCTCGCCGCTCTCCCAGTCGAAGTCGAACTTCGGCACGATGAACAGCGACAGGCCCTTGGTGCCCGGACCGGCACCCTCGGGGCGGGCGAGGACGAAGTGCACGATGTTCTCGGACATGTCGTGCTCACCGGAGGTGATGAAGCGCTTGACGCCCTCGATGTGCCAGGAGCCGTCCGCCTGCTGCACGGCCTTGGTGCGGCCGGCGCCGACGTCCGAACCGGCGTCCGGCTCGGTGAGCACCATGGTGGAGCCCCACTGCTTGTCCACCATGAGCTGGGCTATGCGGTGCTGCTCCTCGGTGCCCTCGTCGAAGAGCACGCCGGCGAAGGCGGGGCCGGACGCGTACATCCACACGGCCGGGTTGGCGCCCAGGATGGTCTCGGCGAAACCCCACAGGAGGGAGCGCGGCGCGGTGGTGCCGCCCAGCTCCTCCGGGATGCCCAGCCGCCACCACTCGGCGTCCATGTAGGCCTGGTAGCTCTTCTTGAAGGTGTCCGGGACCGGCGCGGTGTTGGTGTCCGGGTCGAAGACCGGCGGGTTGCGGTCGGCGTCGGCGAAGGACTCCGCCAGCTCGTTCTCGGACAGCCGGGCGATCTCGGACAGCACGCTCTTGGCGGTGTCGACATCCATCTCCGCGAACGGTCCGGTGCCGTAGACGCTGTCGCGGCCGAGGACCTCGAAGAGGTTGAACTCGATGTCGCGGAGATTCGACTTGTAGTGGCCCATGGGTACGGCTCCGTTAAGGGTTCGGGAGAGGGCCCCAAGGGAGGGACCTCAGACGCAATACCAGCTAGTAGCTAAATGATGCTACCCACCGGTAATAAGAATCAACCCCTACCGCCCATCTGTGACGAGCGTCCCCCGCCGCCCGCCGACTCAGTACGCTGGGCGGCATGTACGGCTACGACCAGAACGCGGGTGCCGGGCAGCAGCAGTACGGTGCGCCGCCCCCGCCGCAGCAACCGGCCCCCGGGGGCTACGGCGAGCAGCCGCTCTACCCCGAGCCGTCCCCGCCTTCCCTGGCCGACGCGGTGCGCGCCTTCACCACCGGCTCGATGTCGGCCGAGGACTTCCAGGGCATCTTCTCCACGTCCAAGATCTACTGCCCGCGCGGTGACAACCCCGGCTTCCTGGCGCTGCACAACACCCAGCAGCCGGTGATCCCGATGTTCACCTCGCTCAAGGAGCTGCGGCGGTACGCGGGCAAGGAGTCCAAGTACTTCGTGATCACCGGCGCCGAGGTCCTCGATCTGCTGCCGACCGGCTACGGCTTCGTCCTCGACATGGAGGGCGACCACCGGATGGTCTTCGACGCGAAGGCCGTGGAGCAGATGGTCGACTTCGCGATGCGGCGGATGTACGGCTAGCGGATGTACGGCTAGCGGATGTACGGCTAGGGATTGTCGACGCGCGGCCGGGCCCGGGAGGGGTTCCGGCCGTCTTTGCGGTGTGAGGGGCCGGTCCCGGGAGGGGGGTCGGCCCCTTCGGCTGTCCGTCGACCGTGCCCGATCCCCCCGGCGGCAGATTTTCGATTACCCGTCTGACCTGCGGATATGCGGCCGGGAATGCCGTGCCCCTTGCGGGTTGTTCACCATTCAACTAAGTTGGGTGCGACCGAGGAGGCCTTGATGCCCGCTGTGACCGTAGAGAACCCGCTGAGCCTGCCGCGTGTGGCGGCGCCCGCCGCGGCGCACACCCGTCCCGCGCTGGCCGTGGCCACCGCTCCGAGTGGAGTACCTGATCGACGGCACCTTCGTGCACCGTGACTCGCACGGGGGCGGCGGCGTCATCAACGACGGCGACACCCAGTGGATGACGGCCGGTTCGGGCCTGCTGCACATCGAGGCGCCGCCGGAGTCGCTCGTGCTGTCCGGCGGGCTCTTCCACGGCCTCCAGCTGTGGGTGAACCTCCCGAAGAGCGACAAGATGATGGCCCCGCGCTACCAGGACATCGGCGGGGGCAACGTCAAGCTGCTGACCAGCGCCGACGGCGGTGCGCTGCTGCGGCTGATCGCCGGTGAGCTCGACGGCCACCAGGGCCCGGGCATCACCCACACCCCGATCACGATGATGCATGTGACGGTGAACCCGGGGGCCGAGCTGACCGTGCCGTGGCGCAAGGACTTCAACGCCCTCGCCTATGCCCTGGCCGGACGCGGCACAGCCGGTGCCGAGGGGCGCCCGTTCCGCATGGGGCAGGCGGTCGTGTTCGGCGACGGCGACTCGCTCACGATCCGGGCGGACGAGTCCCAGGAGTCGCGCAGCCCGAACTTCGAGGTGGTGCTGCTGGGCGGGCTGCCGATCCGCGAGCCGATGATGCATTACGGCCCGTTCGTGATGAACACCCACGCCGAACTCGCCCAGGCCTTCGAGGACTTCCAGGCCGGACGGCTCGGCACCATCCCCGCCGGGGAGCACTGACGACGCGTCGGGGGCGCGGCGGACACCGCGAGCCCGGCCTGATCCCCACGGGCAGCCAGGTGCGGCGTTTCACGTGAAACGCCGCACCGGCCCGTTGCGGGGCCCGGGCGCGGGCCTTCGGGCGTGGTGGACTGTCCGGGTGCGAAACGACTCGGACGACAACCGGCCCGGCGCCGAGCGTGAACGGCCGTGGTCCCATGAGCCGCTGCTGCCCGTCGCGGCCCGCCGGGCCGCGGCCTGGTGCCTGGTGGTGCTGCTGCTCGCGACCGTGGTGGCCCTGGGAGTGTGGCTGTGCGTCGAACTGAGCGCGGCGGTCACCCCGGTCCTGCTGGCGCTGCTGGGCAGCGGGCTGCTCGGGCCGCTCTACCGGCGGCTGGTGGCGATGCGGCTCAACCATTCGCTGGCGGCCGGACTGACCTGCGCCGTCCTCGTGGTGGTGGTCGGCGGCGCCGGATACATCGTGGTCAGCGCGCTGGTCGACACCGGTGACCAGATCCTCACCTCGCTCCGGAGCGCCGCCAAGAGCCTGACGGAGCACTTCGGCGCGGCCGGCACCTCGCTCGACGACCTCGCCTCCCGGTCCAAGCAGCTGGCCACCAAGTTCGGCGGCAGCGCGGCCTCCGGGCTGCTGGCCGGGGTCAGCGTCGTCGGGCAGGTCATCGCCGCGTCGATCCTGGCCCTGCTGCTGACGTTCTTCTTCCTGCGCGACTCCGACAAGGCCGTGCGGGCGCTGCACGACTGGGCGCCGGGCAGCTCCGGGCCGCGGCTGGAGCGGATGGCCCGCCGGGGGTTCCAGGGCATCGAGGGCTTCATGCGCGGCACCACCTTCATCGCGCTGATCGACGCCCTCTGCATCACCGTCGGGCTGCTGGTCCTGCGGGTGCCGGGCGCGGTCGGCCTGGGCGCGCTGGTCTTCGTCGGCGCCTACATCCCCTACCTCGGCGCCTTCATCTCCGGGGCCGTGGCGGTGCTGGTGGCGCTGGCCGACCGCGGGTTCGTGATCGCGCTGTGGGCGCTGGGCGTCGTGCTGGCCGTGCAGGTCCTGGAGGGGCATGTGCTGCAGCCGATGATCCAGAGCCGCACCGTCCAGATGCATCCGGCGACCGTGCTGCTGGCCATCACCGCGGGCGCCAGCCTCGCCGGGATCCTCGGCATGCTGCTGTCCGTGCCGCTGGTCGCCGCGTTCTCCGGCGTGCTCCACGAGCTGCGGCGGCACTACGCCGCGGGACCGGACTCCGAGGACGGCGGGCCGGCCGCCGCGCCGGCGTCCTCGTAGAGCTCGCACCACGTCGACTTGCCGTCCCCGCGCGGATCCACGCCCCACGCCCCGGCGAGCAGTTCCAGCAGCACCAGACCGCGCCCCGACGATGCCAGCTCGCCGGGGCAGCGGCGGTGCGGCAACTCGTCGCTGCTGTCGGCGACATCGATCCGGATGCGCCGGGACCCGCGCTCCCCGGTGACCTCGGCGACCAGCAGGGCGTCCCCGTCGGTGTGCAGCAGCACGTTGGTGACCATCTCGGAGACCATCAGCACCGCCGAATCCACCTGGTCCGGGTCGGCCCAGTCGTGCAGCAGCGCACGCACCTGCCGGCGCGCCTCGGCTATCCGCTCCGGCTCGGCCTGGGCGACGGTGAGCACGGTGCGCCGCACCGGCCGGGCCGACGGTCCGCCGGGGCCGATGCCGCAGCCGGCGCCGTCGCGGCGCAGCAGGAGGACGGCGATGTCGTCCTCCCGGCGGTCCACCAGCGGTCCGGTGGTGTGGTGCGAGGGCGGTCCGTGCACGGCCTGGACCAGGGCGTCGGCGAGCCGTTCCAGGCTCTCGTCGCGCTCGCCGGTCTCCCCGGTCTCGTGCGCCTCGATGGTGTCGCGCAGCCGCGCCCAGCCGGTGTCCAGGTCGTGGCCGCCGGTCTCGATCAGCCCGTCGGTGCACACCAGCATGGTCTCGCCGGGCTCCAGGACGAGCCGGGTGGTGGGGTAGTCGGTGTCCGGGACGATGCCCAGCGGCAGCCCGCCCGCGGTGGGCCGGACCAGCACCGTGCCGTCGCCCAGCAGGATCGCCGGGTCGGGGTGCCCGGCCCGGGCGATGTCCAGCAGCCCCGTCGCCGGATCCACCTCGATGTAGAGGCAGGTCGCGAAGCGCTGGTCCTCGCCGTGGCCGTGCAGCTCGGTCGTGTTGATCCCGGCCAGGAACCGGGAGGCGCGGGAGAGCACCGCGTCGGGGTGGTGCCCCTCGGAGGCGTAGGCGCGCAGGGCGATGCGCAACTGCCCCATCAGGCCCGCGGCCCGTACGTCGTGCCCCTGGACGTCCCCGATCACCAGGGCGAGACGGCCGGACGGCAGCGGGATCATGTCGTACCAGTCGCCGCCGACCTCCAGTCCGCCGCCGGTGGGGACATAGCGCGCCGCGACCGTCATCCCGGGGATGTCCGGCTGCACCGTCGGCATCATGCTGCGCTGGAGTCCCAGCGCCAGTTCCTGCTGCTCCTCCTGCATCCCGGCCCTGGCCAGCGCCTGCGCCAGCATCCGGGCGACGGTGGTCAGCACCGAGCGCTCATCGGGGGTGAAGGCCACGGGCTGGAGGAACGCGGCCATCCAGGCCCCGATGGTCCGGCCCGCGTTCACCAGGGGCACGAACGCCCAGGAGGTGCGCCCGCAGGGGGCGTCCACCGGCCGGACGGCGGGGTAGCGGCGGCTGTACTCCTCGGGGGTGGGCAGATAGAGGGCCCGCCCGGTGCGGACGACCTCGGCGGCCGGGTGGTGGTCGGCCAGCGCCGTGGCGGGGAACGGCGGTGCGCCGTTCTCGTGGGCGTCGTGGGGGCCGTGGTGGCCGATGACCGACAGCCGGTCGCCCTCGATGGCGAAGACCGCCAGCCCGTCCGGCATGAACCCGGGCATGGACAGCCCCGCCGCGACCCGCAGCACCTCGGCGGTGGACCGCGCCTCGGCCAGCGCCCGGCCCGCGTCCAGCAGGAACGCCTCGCGCGAGCGCCGCCAGTCGCCGGTGATCGGGGTGTGCGCGGCGGAGGTCCCGGGCTGCGGCTCGGGCACCTCCTGGAGAGTGCCGACCAGTTCGAAGCCGCCGTCGACGGCCCGGGCGCGGGAGCGGGTGCGGACGATGCGCTGCACCCGCCCGCGCTCGTCGACGATCCGCAGCCGGGCCTCGGCCAGCGTCTCCTCGGCGAGGGCGAGCTGCACGATCCCGTTGATCTCGGCGAAGTCGACGGGATGGAACCGGGAGCGCACCGCGGCCTCGGTCAGCTCGGCGGGGGCGGCGGGCAGCCCGAGCAGCCGGGCGGCTTCGGCGTCGAGGGTCACCCGCCCCGACGCGTTGTCCCAGCGCCACAGGCCGGTCGCGATGGCGGCCAGGAGATCCTCGGTGCGCATTGCCTCACTTTATGGGCGTTTGCCGAGGCCGGGCCAGCGAGCTGGACGTGACCATCGTCCCAGTTGGGGCGCCCGCTCCCGGGTCCGGCGACGCTGATGCGTCTATGTCAACCAAGGCGTGCGGACCGGGACGGTAACCTGGAGCGGTTATGTCAATCCTGGGGTGGCCTTTCGGGTGATCCACGGGGAGAGCGACCGGGCATCCGCGCCCGTGCTCCTTTTCCTCTCCCTCTCCCAACTCCTCACCTCGACCTCGCGACGACTTGGATGAGCGATGCATCGGTACCGGTCCCACAACTGCGGCGAGCTCCGAGCCGCGGACGTCGACACCGACGTCCGCCTCAGCGGCTGGCTGCACAATCGACGTGACCTGGGCGGCATCCTCTTCATCGATCTGCGCGACCACTACGGTCTGGTCCAGCTCGTCGCCCGCCCCGGCACCCCGGCCAACGAGGCCCTCGGCTCCCTGACCAAGGAGTCCGTCGTCCGGATCGACGGCAAGGTCAGCGCGCGCGGCGCCGACAACGTCAACCCCGATCTGCCGACCGGCGAGGTCGAGATCGAGGTCTCCGACGTCGAGGTGCTCGGCGCCGCCGACCAGATCCCCTTCACGATCAACGCGGACGACGGCGTCAACGAGGAGCGCCGCCTGGAGTACCGCTTCCTCGACCTGCGCCGCGAGCGGATGCACCGCAACATCATGCTGCGCACCGCCGTCATCTCCGCCATCCGCCACAAGATGGTGGCCCTCGGCTTCAACGAGATGGCGACCCCGATCCTCTCCGCGACCTCCCCCGAGGGCGCCCGCGACTTCCTGGTCCCCTCCCGGCTGCACGCCGGCAAGTTCTACGCGCTGCCGCAGGCCCCCCAGCAGTTCAAGCAGCTGCTGATGATCGCCGGCTTCGACCGCTACTTCCAGATCGCGCCCTGCTTCCGCGACGAGGACGCCCGCGCGGACCGCTCGCCGGGCGAGTTTTACCAGCTCGATGTCGAGATGAGCTTCGTCGAGCAGGAGGACGTCTTCGGGCCCGTCGAGACGCTGATGACCGAGCTGTTCACCGAGTTCGGCAACGGCCGCAGGGTCACCTCCCCCTTCCCGCGCATCCCGTTCCGCGAGGCGATGCTCAAGTACGGCTCCGACAAGCCGGATCTGCGTGCCGAGCTGGAGCTGGTGGACGTCTCCGACGTCTTCGCGGGCTCCGGCTTCAAGGCCTTCGCCGGCAAGCACGTCCGCGCCCTGGCCGTGCCGGACACCGGCGACCAGCCGCGCAAGTTCTTCGACCAGCTGGGCGACTTCGCCGTCCAGCAGGGCGCCAAGGGCCTGGCCTGGGTCCGCGTCGGCGAGGTCCCCCAAGACCTTGAGGGTCAGGGAGGTGCCCCCATCGCCCTCAGCGGCCCGATCGCCAAGTTCCTCACCGAGGACGACACCAAGGCGCTGGTGTCCGCCCTGGACCTCAAGCCGGGCCACGCCGTGTTCTTCGGCGCCGGTGAGTTCGACGAGGTCTCCAAGATCATGGGCGCCGTCCGGGTCGAGGCCGCCAAGCGCGCCGGCCACTTCGTCGAGGACGAGTTCCGCTTCTGCTGGATCGTCGACTTCCCGATGTTCGAGAAGGACGAGGACACCGGCAAGATCGAGTTCTCGCACAACCCCTTCTCCATGCCGCAGGGCGGCCTGGAGGCGCTGGAGACCAAGGACCCGCTGGACATCCTGGCCTGGCAGTACGACATCGTCTGCAACGGCACCGAGCTGTCCTCCGGCGCGATCCGCAACCACGAGCCCGAGGTCATGTACAAGGCCTTCGCGATCGCCGGTTACGACAAGGAGACCGTCGAGGCCGAGTTCGGCGGCATGCTCCGCGCCTTCAAGTTCGGCGCCCCGCCGCACGGTGGCATCGCCCCGGGCGTCGACCGCATCGTCATGCTGCTGGCCGACGAGCCCAACATCCGCGAGACCATCGCCTTCCCGCTCAACGGCAACGCCCAGGACCTGCTGATGGGCGCCCCGAGCGAGGTCGAGGAAGCGCGCCTGAAGGAGCTGCACCTCTCGATCCGCAAGCCGCAGGCGAAGTAGGCACGGCCCGGGGCGATTCCCCGGCAGGCACAGGGGCGGCGTTTCACGTGAAACGCCGCCCCGGCCCGTTCCGGGGCCCGGGACACGGCCGGGTGGCCGGGCGGCCGGCAGGAGGACGGGCCGCTGGCCCGCGACGGCGGGCCGGGTGCCCCGACCGCTCCACCCGTGTGGCCGGGCCCCCGCGCCGCCCGCACTCTGGTGCCCATGCAGCAAGCCAGCCTCCTCTCCGCCGCGTCCGCCCTCGGGCCGAGGGCCCGGCCGGTGCGCTCCGCCCCGGCCCGTGACCTGTGGTGGCTAGCCGCCGTCGCCGTCGTCTTCACCGCCTGCCTGCTCTACTCGGCCCTGGTCACCCCCGGGCTGGGGTGGGACGAGGCGGTGTACGTCAGCCAGGTCGATCCGCACCGGCCGGCCGCGTTCTTCAGCGCCCCGCGGGCCCGCGGGGTCTCCTACCTGCTCGCCCCGGCCGCGGCACTGACGACCTCGGCGCCCCTGCTGCACTGCTATCTGGCGGTGCTCTCCGGTGCCGGGCTGCTGCTCTGCCTGTGCGTCTGGCGGCGCCTGCTGCCCGCGCCCGTCCCGGCCCTGGGCGGCGCGCTCTTCGCCGGCCTGTGGGTCACGCTCTTCTACGGGCCGCAGGCGATGCCCAACCTGTGGGTCGCCTACGCCGCGCTCGCCGCCACCGGCTGCTTCCTGCGGGCCGTCCGGCAGCCGCCCCGCCAACTGGCGCCCCGGGCCGGGCGGGGCGCGGCGGCGGGGCTGGCCGCCGCGGTGGCCTTCGCCGCGCTGATGCGCCCCACCGACGCCGTGTGGCTGGCCGTGCCGCTCTTCGTCGCGGCGCTGTGCGTACCGGCCTGGCGGCGCCCCGCCGTGCTGCTCGGGCTGCCGGCCGGGCTGGCCCTGGGGTGCGCCGAGTGGGTCGCCGAGGCGTATCTGCACTACGGCGGGCTGCTCGCCCGGCTGCGGGAGGCCGGGCGGATCCAGGGCGGCCTCGGCTGGCACCTGTCGTTCGACGACCATGCCCGGGCCCTCCAGGGGAAGACGCTCTGCCGCCCCTGCCACCTGGCGTGGGACCACCCGGAGGCGGCGGTGTGGTGGTTCCTGCTGCCGCTGGCCGTCATCGGGGCGCTCTGGGTGGGGCTGCGCCTGCGTGAGTCCGGCGGCGCGCCGCACGGGTACGGAGCGGTCTGGCCGTCCGCGCGCCGCGCCGGCCGGCATCCGCTCGGGCTGACACCCGTCCCGCCGGACGGACTGCGGCGGATCACCGCCCCGGCCGACGGCACCGGACCGGCCGGGACGACGACCCGCGGCCGCCCGGCCTGGTCCGGGGTGCGGCTGCGGGAGCCCGCCGGCGACCGGCACGGGTCCGGGCCGGCCCCGCTCGTCATGGCGGCCCTGGTCGGCGTGTGCCTCGCCGCCCCCTACCTCCTGACCGTGGACTACGCCGCGCCCCGGTTCCTGCTGCCCGCCTACGCCCTGCTGCTGATGCCGGCCGCCTGGTTCCTGTCCTGGCTGACCCGGCTGCCGCGCCGCCGGCACGGCTGGGCGGTGGCCGCCCTGGTGCTGGTGCTGCTCGGCCATGAGGTGGTCCAGCTGATGATCGTGCACCGGATGGTGCAGAGCACCGCGCGGGCGCAGACCGGCATCGACCGGATCGCCGGGATGCTGCGGGACGCCGGGGTCCGGCCGCCGTGCGTGGTCAGCGGCGAGGAGGCGGTGCGGGTGGCGTACCGGGCGGGCTGCGCGTCCCGGCAGCCGTCCGGCCATGACGCCGGCATCAGCCCCGCCGCGCTGGCCCGCCTGGGCGCGCACCGCCCGGCCGCGGTCCTGCTGCTCACCGGCGGCAAGCCGCCCGCCTACGCCCGGGGCTGGCGGCCGGTCCCGCTGCGGCCGGTGCCGGGCCTGGCGCGGCTGAGCGCCTATGTGTCGCCGCCGGCCCGGCCCTGAGCCGGGTCGCCTGCGGGGCCGCACACGCGGGCGCCCGCCCGGCCGCGGGGGCCGGACGGGCGCGTGCGCGCGGATGCGGGGAGGCCTACTCCTCGGCGCCGCCGAAGCGGGCGCGGTAGGACTCCAGGTCCTCCTCGGTGATCTTCGCGAAGAGCACCGGCGGCACGGTGAACGGCGTCCCGGCCGGCACCGAGGCCAGCGCCTCGGCCTCCTCCGGGGAGACCCACACCGCGGTGTCGTCCTCCAGCGCGAAGGCGCTGCGCATGGCCTTGGCCGAGGACGGGATGAACGGCTCGGAGACCACCGCGTAGAGGTGGATCAGGTTCATCGCCGTGCGCAGCGTCAGCGCCGCCGCGTCCTTGTCCGTCTTGATCTCCAGCCACGGGGCCTTCTCCTCCAGGTAGGAGTTGCCCGCGCTCCACAGGGCGCGCAGCGAGGCGGCGGCCTTGCGGAACTGGAGGGCGTCCATGTGGCCCTCGTACTCGGCCAGCAGCCCGGCGATCTCCGCGCCCAGCTTCTGCTCGGCGGCCCCGGCCTCGGCGCCCGCGGGCACCTCGTCGCCGAAGCGCTTCCGGGAGAACGACAGCACGCGGTTGACGAAGTTGCCGAGGGTGTCGGCCAGGTCCTTGTTGACCGACGAGGAGAACAGCTCCCAGGTGAAGGAGGTGTCGTCCGACTCGGGGGCGTTGGCGATCAGGAAGTAGCGCCAGTAGTCGGCCGGCAGCAGCTCCAGCGCCGCGTCGGTGAAGATGCCGCGGCGCTGGGAGGTGGAGAACTTCCCGCCGTAGTAGTTCAGCCAGTTGAAGGCCTTGAGGAAGTCGACCTTCTGCCACGGCTCGCGGGTGCCCAGCTGGGTCGCCGGGAACATCACCGAGTGGAACGGGACGTTGTCCTTGGCCATGAACTGCGTGTACCGGACGTTCTCGGCCTCGTACCACCACGACTTCCAGTCGCGGCTCCCGTCGGAGGCGGCGTCCGCCCACTCCTTCGTCGCGCCGATGTACTCGATCGGCGCGTCGAACCACACGTAGAAGACCTTGCCCTCGGCGGCCAGCTCGGGCCACACATCGGCCGGCACCGGAACGCCCCAGTCCAGGTCGCGGGTGATCGCCCGGTCCTGGAGGCCCTCGGTCAGCCACTTGTGCGCGATGGACGAGGCCAGCGTCGGCCACTCCTTGCTGCCGTTGCCCTCCAGCCAGCCCTCGACCTCGTGCTGCAGCTTCGACTGGAGCAGGAAGAGGTGCTTGGTCTCCCGCACCTCCAGATCGCCGCTGCCGCTGATCGCCGAGCGGGCGTCGATCAGATCGGTGGGGTCGAGCACCCGGGTGCAGTTCTCGCACTGGTCGCCGCGGGCCTTGTCGTAGCCGCAGTGCGGGCAGGTGCCGACGATGTAGCGGTCCGGCAGGAAGCGGTCGTCGGTGACCGAGAAGACCTGGCGGATCGCCCGCTCCTCGATGAAGCCGTTCTCGTGCAGCTTGCGGGCGAAGTGCTGGGTCAGCTCGACGTTCTCCCGCGAGGAGCTCCGGCCGAAGTAGTCGAAGTCGAGGGCGAAGCCGTCGTAGATCGCCTTCTGCTTGTCGTGCTGCTCGGCGCAGAAGGCGTCGACCGACTGCCCCGCGTCCTTGGCCGCCAGCTCGGCGGGGGTCCCGTGCTCGTCCGTCGCGCAGATGTAGAGCACCTCGTGCCCGCGCTGCCGCATATAGCGGGCGTACACATCCGCCGGGAGCATGGACCCCACCATGTTGCCCAGGTGCTTGATCCCGTTGATGTACGGAAGGGCGCTGGTGATGAGGTGTCGAGCCATTGCCGGCTGCTCCCAAGTCGCTACGGTGAGTGAGGATTTGCTTTACGGAACGTCAATATCGTACTGGACGGCCCGGGGGTGCCCGCGCGGGCTTTTACAGGGTGGACACGGGCTGGACAGTGCCCCGCCGCCGGACACCGGCGGCTCTCCGCAGGCCCCGGGGCCTCGCCCGCGGGGCCGCCCTCACACCGCGGCGTCCGCCGACTCGGCGCTGTCCGACGTCGGCACCTGACCCTGCTTCGCGGGCCGGCCGTTGACCATCAGCCCGGCGACCAGGGCGGCCAGCAGCATCACGGCCGACCCCACCCCGATGGCGATGGTGAACCCGTGCACGACCCCGGTCGTCACGATCCCGTCGCGCACCGCCGGGGTCAGCCCCCCGGGGCCGCCGGCCCGCCGCGCCGCGTCCGCCAGCCGGCTCGCGATGAAGGTCGCGCTCGCCGAGGTCGCGATCGTGTTCAGCAGCGCCGTCCCGATCGAACCGCCCACCTGCTGCGCGGTGTTGACCGTCGCGGAGGTGACCCCGGAGTCGTGCGGCGCCACCCCGGACGTGGCCGTCGCCATCACCGGCATGAAGGTCAGGCCCATGCCGAGACCGACGAGCAGCATGGCCGGAAGGACGTGCGAGACATAGGCGGGCGCGGCGGTCAGGTACCGCAGCGTGAAGAGCCCCGCGGCGGCCAGCAGCGCGCCCGGGACCATCAGGAACCGCGGCGGGACGCGGTGCAGCAGCCGCGCCGATATCTGCGTCGAACCGATCACGATCGCCGCCACCATCGGCAGGAACGCCATTCCGGTCTTCACCGGGGAGTAGCCGAGCACGGTCTGCAGGTAGTACGTCATGAACAGGAACATCCCGAACAGCGCGATGACCGCCAGGGCCATCGTCAGGAAGGCGCCGCCGCGGTTCCGGTTCCGCACGATGTGCAGGGGCAGCAGGGGATGGCGCGCCCGCGTCTGCCACCAGGCGAAGGCGGCCAGCAGCAGCACACCCCCGGCCAGCAGCCCGATGACCAGCCCGTCAGCCCAGCCCCGCGGCTCCGCCTCGCTGCACGCGTAGACGATCGCGACCAGGCCGCCGCAGCCCAGCAGCACGCCGGGAACGTCCAGGTGGACGCGGTCCCGCTCGGGCTTGTCGCGCAGGAACACGGCGGCGCCGGTGAACGCGATCACCGCGACCGGCACGTTCACGTACAGGCACCAGCGCCAGGTCAGGTACTGGGTCAGCAGCCCGCCGGCGATGAGGCCGATGGCCGCGCCGCCGCCCGCGATGGCCCCGTAGATGCCGAAGGCCTTGCTGCGTTCCTTGCCGATGGTGAACGTCGTGGTCAGCAGCGACAGCGCGGACGGCGCCAGCAGCGCCCCGAAGGCGCCCTGGAGCGCCCGCGCCCCGAACAGCATCGCGGAGCCGGTGGCCGCTCCGCCCAGCGCCGACGCGGCCGCGAACCCGACCAGGCCGATCATGAACGTCTTCTTCCGCCCGACCAGGTCGGCGATCCGGCCGCCGAGCAGCAGCAGCCCGCCAAAGGCGAGCGTGTACGCCGTGATCACCCACTGCCGGTTCGCGTCCGAGATCCCCAGGTCGCGCTGGGCCGAGGGCAGCGCGATGTTCACGATCGTGGCGTCCAGCACCACCATGAGCTGCGCGATGGCGATCACCACCAGCGCCCACCAGCGCCGCGGATCGGGCGGGGCCGCCACGGCCCAGCTGGGAGTGCTGGCGCCGGGAGCGCCGGCGGCGGCTCCCTGCTGGCTCGCGTCACTCATCACGACCGGCCTCGCTCGGCTGGTAGGGCCACCCCGCCCACCTCGCCGCCCACACCGGAGCAACCGGATCACACGGGGCATGTCACCCATTCAGCGTAGGTAGCGGGGCGGGCGCTCGCCTCTCGTGTGGTCAGGGAGCCGGGCGGGGCGGGAGAGGCGCCCCGTGGGGTGGTGCGTGCGGGGGCGTACGACAGCGGCCGCGGCCGGGCCGGTGGGGCCCGCCCGCGGCCGGTGACGTGGGGTGAGCGGAGCGGGGGTCAGCTGTCCTTGAGGATGCCGGCGCCGCGGGCCTCGGCGAGCCACTCGGGGAACTCGACCATGAGCTGCTGGTAGAGCTCGTCGTGGGAGAGGCCGCGGGGGTCGCGGCCGGCGTGGAAGAAGCCGGCGTTGTCGATGACCCGCTTCTCCGGGACGCTCAGGTCGTCGAGCTTGCGGAGGAAGTCGAAGCCCTTGGCGTCCGGGTCGCCGAAGCCGACGAACTGCCAGAAGAGGGGCAGCCCGGCCGCCTCGCAGAGCGCCTTCTCGGCGGCCGGCTTGGAGGTCGGGGCGCCGTCGGTCTGGAAGATGACGAAGGCCGGCGCGGTGGAGCCGGACTTCTTGTAGTGCTCGATGACGGCGTTGATGGCCCAGTGGTAGTTCGTCCGGCCCATGTGCCCGAGGCCGGCGTGCAGTTCCGCGATGCGCCCCTCGTAGTTGGTGAGGTCGAGGTCGGCGGTGCCGTCGACGTCGGTGGAGAAGAAGACGACCGGGACGGTGGCGTCGTCGTCGAACCGGGTGGCCAGGGCCAGCGCCTGCTCGGCGAGGTTCTGGACGGTGCCGTCCTTGTAGTAGTTGCGCATCGAGCCGGAGCGGTCGAGGACCAGGTAGACGGCGGCGCGCTGGGTGCCGAGGCCGTGCTTGTCCAGGGTGGCGGCCGCGGACTTCACGAGGCTGACGAGGGCGGGGGGCGTGGCGGTGCCGGTGGTGTCCGCGGCGGTGGTGTCCGCGGCGGCGGTGGCCACGGGCTCGGGGGCCGGGGCGGGCTCGGGGGCGGGCTGCGGCTCGGGGGCGGCTTCCGCCGCTGCCTCGGCCTCCGTCGTTGCCTCGGGCTCGGACGCCGGCTTGGGCTCCGGCTCCGCGACGGCCTCCGGCTCGGGCGCGGGCTCCGCGACGGCCTCGGTCTCGGTGGCCGCGGCCTTCGGCTCGGGCTCGGCTTCCGTCGCTGCCTCGGGCTCCGGCTCCGCGGCCGGCGGCGTGGGGTTGTCGAAGGCCTGGCTCACGAGGTCGGTCACGGCCTCGTCCCGCACCTCGGCCTCGTCGACGGACTCCACCGCGGCCCCGTCCCGCGCCTCGGCCTCGTCCCGTGCTGCGGACTCCTCCCGCGCCGCGGAGGTCTCCGCCGCGCGCTCCGCGACATCGGGGCGGCTGCCCTGGGCCGGCAGCGTGGGGGCCGCCGGGGCCGGGTCGTCGGCCGGAGCGTCCGTGGCGGCGGGGGGTGCCGTCCGTGCGGCCGGGACCTCGGCTTCCGGGGCCGGAGCGGAGGGGGCCGGAACGGACTCCTCGCGGGCCTCGGGAATGGTCGCGGACTCCGGGGTGGTGCCGGCGCCGCTCGGGGCCGCGCCGGTTTCTTCGCGGGTCGCCTTGGAGCGACCGAAAGCGTTGCGCAGCAGACTCCGAATGCCCATCGGCGAACCTCTCTTGCGTGTGGTGGGTGCGGCCTTTGTCCGTGAAGCACAGACATGTCCCTGACCAGGACGGATACGTAAGCGTAGCGGCCGGGACCGGCCTCATCGTGGGACCCCGCGCCTTGTGTGGTGGGCCATCCGGGGGTGTTACGGGGGCGATGGGTTTCGGCCAGGAGCCCGGCGGTGGCCCGCCGCCGCATTCGCCCTGCGTACGAGGTCGCGGGCGGTACGGGCGGGCCTTTCGGGGGTTCTGACGGACCGTCCCTCTCTTCGCCGAATCTCCCCACGGCATTTCACGGACCGGACCCCGGTATTCGCCCGGCGAAGGGCGCATCACGCAGAAAGCGTCGCAAAGGAAGCAGTGCGTCAT
The DNA here is from genome assembly GCF_014646275.1 of Streptomyces kronopolitis. Classification (GTDB taxonomy): domain Bacteria; phylum Actinomycetota; class Actinomycetes; order Streptomycetales; family Streptomycetaceae; genus Streptomyces; species Streptomyces kronopolitis. The sequence goes on along the minus strand of NZ_BMND01000004.1, from coordinate 121,306 downwards.
GCATCGCGACAGTGCACCCGAACAACGCATTACTCGCCCATATGCAGCACACCGCACATCGGGAAGAATAGGGAGCAATAATTCGGCGAAATGCGTACCGCGCACCATATAGCCGGGAACCGCGGGACGGGCTTCGGCGGACGCGTCGGCGGAGAGCGCGTCAGGTGTCGCAAGGAGCGCACGGGGAAGGGAAGTTGATTCGGCCATTTGTGAAGTGGCGGGATGTGCGGGGTGGGAGGGACGGCCCGAGGCGCGGGTGTCCGGGCCGCCGGCCCCGTGCCCTGCTGCCGAACACCTCACTGACCTGGGCTTTTGGGTCGACGGGCGCGCCATCCGCGCCGCGCTCGCCGCGCCTTCGCGAGCGCCGATGGCCCCCGTCGCACATCACGCCGCGGAAACGATGTGGCAAGAGCGAGGTAAGAACTGGGTCGTTCAGGTATCCGATGCGCAGGTGTGCCCATCTTCTCCGGTGACCATTGTCCTGAGCCGCACGTTGTGCCTTAGGCGGCCGTAAGAAGGCAAGAACCCTTTCGCGGGTGACGGGAGATGTGGGCGCATGGGGCTGACCAGTCAGTCGCTCGAGTACACGGTGATCGTGCTGGCGGTGGCGAGTGTGGCCGCCACGGTGTGGCTCTGGCCCCGGTTGTCACGACGCGGGGTCGGCCCGGTCCTGGGCAGACTGGGGGCCATCGCGGTCACCCAGCTGTCGATCGTGTGCGCGCTCGCCCTCGCCGTGAACACGAACTTCGAGTTCTACGGCAACTGGGACGAGCTGCTGGGCAACAACGACAAGGCCCCGGTGTCCGTGAGCCAGGGCGGCGGCCAGTACGCCTCGGTGGGCAACATGAAGGGCGGGCTGATCCAGCCCGCGGGGCCGCAGGGCCTCGACCGGGTGACCGGGCTGCCCAAGGGCCCCGCCGACAAGGTGGGCAAGGTCGAGTCCGTGCGGATCATCGGCCGCCGCACGCGGGCCATCAACCCCGGCTTCGTCTATCTGCCGCCGCAGTACTTCCAGCAGCAGTTCCGCCGTCAGCGCTTCCCCGTCATGGTCGTCATCAGCGGCTACCCCGGCGGCATCATGAACCTCGCCCAGCACCTCCAGGTGCCGCAGAACGCGGGCCGGCTGATCGCGCAGGGCCGGATGCAGCCGACGGTGATCGTCATGGTGCGGCCGACCATCGCGCCGCCGCGGGACACCGAGTGCGTCGACGTGCCGGGCGGGCCGCAGGCCGAGACCTTCTTCACCAAGGACCTGCCGGACGCCATGAAGGCGACCTACCGGGTGGGCCACGACCCCAGCGCCTGGGGCGCGTTCGGCTACTCGTCCGGCGGTACCTGCTCGCTCCAGCTGGCGATGCGCAACCCGAAGGCCTACACCTCGGCGGTCTCGCTCTCGGGCGACTACGCGATCAAGGACGACCTGACCACCGGCAGCCTGTTCGGCCCGGGCCCCGAGGGCGCCAAGCGCGAGCACGAGCACGACCTGCTGTGGCGGCTGAAGCACCTGCCCACCCCGCAGATCTCCGCGCTGGTGGCCAGCAGCCGCAAGGGCGAGGCGGATTACGGCGCCACGATGGACTTCGTGCACGCGGTCAAGCCGCCGATGACGGTCGACTCGATCATCCTGCCGCAGGGCAGCCACCAGTTCACGACCTGGCGGCGCGAGGTCGTCCCGGCGCTGGAGTGGCAGAGCCAGCAGCTGACCTTCCCGCAGGACACCCAGGCCGCCCCGCCGCGGAAGCCCGGAGCGGGCAAGGGCGGTGCCGCGGGGCCGCAGGCCGGGCCGTCCAAGTCGCCGGCCGGGGCCGACGACAAGGGACGCCGGCGGGTGGAGGCGGAGCGCCCGCGGGGGTGAGCCGCGGGTGAGACGTCCGCGGGCGGGCCGAGCAGGCGCGCACCGCGGGGAACCGAGCAGGGGCGCCGGAGCGATCCGGCGCCCCTGCCGTGTGTCGTGGCCCGGTCCGGCGCGGGGCGGCCGGCCGTCCCGCATGATCGCCGCGACCGGGGGTACCCGCACCTGCCATCGGGGCGCACGGCCCTTCTCGGACACCGGGAGATCGTCATGGCGCGTACGGAACAAGGTGGCGGGGCCGGGTGGTCACCGGTCGCCGCGCGGGCTCCACTGGCCGTCCGGATCCTGCTGCTGGTGCTGGCGTTCGCCGCGATGGTGGCCTTCGCGGTGGCGCTGGCGCGGGTCACGCTGACCCCGTCGGCGGCGTCGGTACCGCTCACCCACCCCAACCTCCGCCCGGGCGACTCGATCCGGAGCTACTTCACCCAGTCGACGGCGGCCGACGCGGCCAAGCAGCTGGGCGGCAATGTCGTCCTGGGGATGCCGTTCGGGGTGCTGCTCCCGGTGCTGCTGCCGAAGGCCCGCGGGCTGGTGCGGGTGGGGGTGGCGACGGCGCTGGTGATGCTGCTGGTGGAACTGGTGCAGGGGGCGCTGATCACCGGCCGCGCCTTCGACATCGACGACGTGATCCTCAACTGCACCGGCGCGCTGCTCGGTTATCTGCTGCTGGGCCGCCGACTGGGCCGCGCCGTGCACCCGCGGCGCCGGCACTGGTGGCACCGGCTGCGGAACCGGGGTCCGGTGGGGCCTACCGAGACCGCCGGGGCCGGGACCGCCAGGGCCGGGACCGCCGGGGCCGGGACCGCCGGAGCGGGGACCGCCGGGGCCGGGACGGAGTGACCGCGGCGGGACGGCGTGACCGGCGACGGCCGGCCGGCAGGCCCGCGCGCGGTGGGCCGGGCCCCGCGGAACCCGCCCCCGTCGCCGCTACGGCCGGTGGACCATCCCCGGCCGCGGCTTCGCCGGGGCGAGCAGCCGGGAGACCGTGACCACCGTGTAGCCGCGCTTCTCAGCCACCCCGAGCGGCCACCCGGATAGGCCACCCCGATCGGACGCGTCCGCCGCGACACTCCGCGCCCGCCGGGGTGGACTCGTACCGTGACCGCACCGCCGCCGGACGACTGCCTGGCCCGAAACGACTGGATCTGCGGCGACTATCTGCGTACCCGTCAGCAGATCCTGCTCGACGCGGTCGCCCAGCATCTGCAGCTGACGCTGTCCTCGGTGGCGCTCGGGCTGGTGATCGCGGTCCCGCTGGCACTGCTGGCCCGCCGCCGGCGCTGGACGGCCGGGCCGGTGCTCGGCATCACCACGGTGATCTACACGATCCCGTCGCTGGCGATGTTCTCCCTGCTGCTGCCGGTCTACGGGCTGTCCGCCACCCTCGTCGTGGTCGGCCTGGCCCTGTACTCCCTCACCCTGCTCGTGCGAAACATCCTGGCGGGGCTGGACGGGGTCCCCGCCGAGGCCACGGAGGCCGCCCGCGGCATGGGGTACGGGCCGATGCGCCAACTGCTGACCGTGGAGCTGCCGCTGGCCGTGCCGGCCGCGATGGCCGGGCTGCGGATCGCCACGGTCTCCGCGGTCGCGCTCACCACCGTCGGCGCGATCGTCGGATACGGCGGGCTGGGCAACCTCATCTACGCCGGGATGAACTCCTTCTTCAAGGCGCAGGTACTCACCGCGTCGGTGCTCTGCGTGCTCATCGCGGTCGTCCTCGATCTGCTGCTGCTCGGTGCGGAGCGGCTGCTCACGCCCTGGCGCCGGACGCACCGGCGGACGCGGGTGCGCGGGGTGCGCCGTCGGGCCACGGCGGCGACGGAAGAGCCGGCCGCGGCCGTCGGGCGGCGGGCGTGAGCACCCTCGCCGCGGTCTGGTCCTGGCTGACCACCGCCGCCAACTGGTCCGGCGAGAACGGCGTCTGGCACCGCCTCGAACAGCATGTGGTGCTCACCTTCGCCTGCCTGGTCCTCAGCGCCCTGATCGCGCTGCCGGTCGCGCTGACCCTCGGCCATCTCGGGCGCGGCGGTGCGCTGGCCGTCAACCTCGCCAACGTCGGCCGGGCGGTGCCCACCTTCGCCGTCCTGGTCCTGCTGCTGCTCACGCCCCTCGGGCGGTACGGTCAGTGGCCGACGATCATTGCGCTGGTGCTGTTCGCCATTCCGCCGCTGCTGACCAACGCATACGTCGGGATGCGGGAGGTGGACCAGAACGTGGTGCGGGCCGCGCGCGGCATGGGGATGACGGGGCTGCAGCTGGTACGGCGGGTGGAGGTGCCGCTCGCCTTCCCGCTCGTGCTGACCGGCATCCGGATCGCCGCGGTCCAGCTGGTGGCCACGGCGACGCTGGCGGCGCTGGTGGGCGGTGGCGGGCTGGGGCGGATCATCACCGCGGGGTTCAACCTGGCCAGCACCCCGCAGGTGGTCGCAGGCGCCGTACTGGTCGCGGTGTTCGCCCTGCTGATGGAGGCGGCCTTCGAGCTGGTGCAGCGGCGCGCGCCGGGGTGGGTGCGGGGGCAGGCCCGGTGAGGGCCGCCGGGCCGGTCCTGGTGCTCCTCGCCGTCGTCGGGCTCGGGGCCTGCGCCGGCGGGCCGTCCCTGGAGACCCGTTCCGCGATCACCAGCTCCCCCGGCGACAGCCACGAGCTGGCCATCGGCTCGGCCGGGTTCACCGAGAGCGAGCTGCTCGCCCAGATGTACGCGGCGCTGCTCGACCACGCCGGCTACCGCACCCATGTGGTGACCGTCGGCAACCGTGAGCTGTACGAACCCGCCCTGGAGGCCGGGCAGATCGATGTCGTCCCCGAGTACGCCGCGACCTTCGCGGACTGGCTCAACACCAAGAACAAGGGCTCCAAGGCGGCCCCGGTCGCCTCGCCCGATCTCGGCGTCACCATGGCCGCGCTGCGCCGGCTGGCCGCCCCCCGCGGGCTGACCGTGCTCCCGGCCGGCCGGGCCGTCGACCAGAACGCCTTCGCGGTGAGCGCCGCCTACGCCCGCAAGCACCACCTCAAGACCCTCAGCGACCTGGGCCGGTCCAAGCTGCCGGTGCGCCTGGCGGCGGGTGACGAGTGTGTCCAGCGGCCGTTCTGCGCGCCGGGGCTGCGGAAGAAGTACGGGATCCACATCACCGCCATCGACCCGAAGGGCGTCGGCACCACCCCCGCCAAGCGGGCCGTGCAGAACGGGCAGGACCAGATGATGCTGACCACCAGCACCGATGCCACCCTCGACAAGTTCGGTCTGGTGCTGCTCACCGACGACAAGAAGCTGCAGAACGCCGACTACGTCCTCCCGGTCGTCAACCGCTCCCGCGCCGGCAGCGCACGGGTGGCCGCCGCGCTCAACCGCCTCGGCAAGGTGCTCACCACCGCCGATCTGGCATACCTCAACGAGCAGGTGGACAGCTGGCGGCGGCTGCCCGAGGACGTGGCCCGCGCCTTCCTGCGATCGAAGGGGCTGCTGCCGAAGGGGTGACCGCGGCGGCACGGCACGGTCGGCGCGGCGGGTGTTTCACGTGAAACAGCCGCTCTCCCCCTCGCTCCCCCTCTCGCGCGACGCGCTCACTGCGTCGGCACGGAGTCCACCTCGTCCCGCTCCCGCGGTACGCCCCGCTTGCCCCGGCCGATGGTGCGGCGCAGCGCCTCGTGGAGCGCGGTCGGGGTGAGGACGCCCAGGAAGCGGTGGCCGTCCAGGACCGCGATCCAGCCGGCGTCGTGCTTGAGCATCTCGCTGAAGGCGTCCTTGAGGGTGCCGGTCACCGGGACCCAGGCCTCCATCCGCCGGGCGTGCCCGGCGACCGTGCCGGCCGCCCCCACCAGCTCCTCCGTGCCCACCCAGCCGTGCAGTTCGCCCTCCTCGTCGAGGACCACGGCCCAGCGGGCGCCTTCGGTCCGCAGCCGGGTCATGGCGTCCGCGGCGGGCTCGCCGAGCCGGGCGAACGGAGGGCGTTCGAGGTCGGCGCGGTCGATGGCGGTGACCGAGAGCTGCTTCAACGCGCGGTCGGTGCCGACGAATTCGGCGACATAGGGCGTGGCGGGGGCGCCGAGCACGTTCGCCGGGGTGTCGTACTGCTCGATCCGGCCCTCCCCGTAGACCGCGATCCGGTCGCCGAGCCGGATGGCCTCCTCGATGTCGTGGGTGACCAGCAGCACGGTCTTGTGCATGCCGGCCTGGAGCCGCAGGAACTCCTTCTGGAGCCGGTCGCGGACGACCGGGTCGACCGCGCCGAACGGCTCGTCCATCAGCAGCACCGGCGGGTCGGCGGCGAGCGCACGGGCCACCCCGACCCGCTGGCGCTGGCCGCCGGAGAGCTGATCGGGGTAGCGGGAGCCGTAGACGCCGGGGTCCAGGCCGACCAGGTCGAGGAGTTCGGCGGCCCGCTCGCGCGCCCTGGCCTTCTTCCAGCCGGTCAGAAAGGGCACGGTGGCGGTGTTGTCCAGCACGGTGCGGTGCGGGAAGAGGCCGGTCTGCTGGATGACGTAGCCGATCCGGCGGCGCAGCCGGACGGGGTCGACGCCGGCGATGTCGGCCCCGTCGACGCTGATCCGGCCGCGGGTGGGGTCGATCAGCCGGTTGACCATCATCATGGTCGTCGTCTTGCCGCAGCCGGACGGCCCGACCAGCGTCACCAGCTCACCCTCGCGGACCTCGAAGGAGAGGTCGTCGACGGCGGTGGTCCCGTCGGGGTAGCGCTTGGTGACGGAGTCGAACCGGATCATTGCGCCATTGAATCCCGGGGTTAGCGGCCCGACCCGTCTTACGGGCAATCGGGTGGGGCGGGTCCGGACGGGCCGTCAGCGGAGGCCGGGGCACCGGTTCAGCCGAGGGCGCCCGCCGCCGGCTCGCCGCTCGCCGAGGGGGCGTCACCCGCCGCCGGCCCGCCGCCCATCCGGTATCCGGCGCCCGGCACGGCCTCGATCACCGGCGGGTCGCCGAGCTTGGCGCGCAGGGTGCCGAGCGTGACGCGGACGGCGTTGGTGCGGTGGCGGGGCTGCTCCTCCCACACCTCCTCGATCAGCTCGTCGTCGCCGACCACCGCGCCCTGGGCACGCAGCAGCACCTCCAGCACGCCGAACTCCCTGCGGGACAGCGCCAGCGGCCGGCCGTCGCGGACGGCCAGCCGGCGCCCGGTGTCGAGGCGGACACCGGCCCGCTCGATCACCGGCGGCCGTCCGGAGCGGGCGCTGTGGCCCAGTGCCAGCACCCGGTCGCGCAGCACGTCGAACGCGAACGGCTTGGTCAGCAGGTCGTCGGCGCCGGGCTCCCGGCCGCCGGGAGAGGGCGCCGGGCCGGACGCGACCAGCAGCAACACCCGGGTCGGCAGCGCCTGTTCCACCACGTACCGGAAGACCTCGTCACCGTGCAGGCCGGGCAGATCCTGGTCCAGGACGAGGACGTCGTAGGCGTCGCGCCGCAGCCGGTCCAGTGCCCCGCGGCCGCTGTGGGCGATGTCCACCGTGAGCGCCGCGCGGCGCAGCCCCGAGACGATCATGTCCGCGAGGAACTCCTCGTCCTCCACCACCAGAACGCGCATGGCGTCATGTGTACCCGAGCCGCCGCGTCCGGCCGCCGGACGCTCCTGCGGCGGCGACCCGCGGGCCGGGGAATTCACCACCCCGGGTCCGCCCGGCGGCCAGGCGGCCCTGCCCGGGGGGCCGTACGAGTTGCTTCCGCCGCACCGCCTCCCCTCCTGCCGCGTCCGGCCCCGCCCCCGTGCTTACGATCCACTTCGGCCACCGGTCGGAAGGGTGGAAGGGAACGCCACATGAGAGCCGTAGCAGTCAGCGCATTCGGTGCACAGCCGCAGCTCATGGATCTGCCACAGCCCGAACCAGGGCCCGGTGAGGTCCTGGTGCGGCTGGCCGCCGCCGGACTCAACCCCATCGACTGGAAGATCGCCGACGGGATGTTCGGGGATGCCATGCCGGCCTCGTTCCCGCTGGTCCTGGGGTCGGACGGGGCGGGTGAGGTGCTCGCGATCGGGTCGGGGGTACGGCGGTTCACCATCGGCGACGCGGTGTTCGGGCAGTTCCAGCGGCCGGCGCAGGGCGGCGGTTCGTACGGCGAACTCGCCCTCGCCGACGAGGACCGCATCGCGCACGCCGCCCGCAGCGTCACCTACGCCAGCTCCGCGGCGCTGCCGACGGCCGGCATGACCGCGTACAACCTGGTGGAGGAGACCCGGGTGGGCGAGGGCCGCCGGGTGCTGATCGTCGGTGCCACCGGCGGCGTCGGCACCTTCGCCACTCAGCTCGCGGCCGGCCGCGGCGCGGAGGTGATCGCCACCGCCCGCCCCGCCAAGGCGGAGCTGATGCGCACCCTGGGCGCCGCGGAGACCGTCGACCACACCGCGGGGTCGGTCGCCGACCAGGTGCTGGCGGCCCATCCGGACGGGGTCGACGTGCTGATCGACATGACCGGCGGGCCCGAGGATTTCGCCAAGATGACCCGGACCGTGCGCGACGGGGGCATCGCCGTCTCGCTCATCGGCTCGGCCGACGCGGACGAGCTGACCGAGCACAACCTGCGCGGCTTCAACTTCGTCAACCGCCCCTCCCCGCAGCTGCTGGAGATCCTCGCCGGACACGTCGACGCGGGCCGGCTGACGGTCCTGGTGGGCCGCGAGGTCCCGCTGGAGGAGGCGCCGGAGGCCCTGGCCGCCAGCCGCACCGGCCGGGCGCAGGGCAAGACGGTGCTGGCGCTCTGAGCGCGGGTCAGCAGCCGTCGGCACCGCGGGCCGCGCGCCGTGCGCGCAGCGCCCGGGCCGCCTGCGGGCCGCCCGCGGCCAGCGCGCCGGTCAGCGTGCCCGCGCCGATGAGCAGCCAGACCCCGGTGAGCAGCGGATCGGTGAGCGCGTCGGCGTAGGCGCCCGCGGCGGGCCGGGAGACCATGGCGGGCAGCGCGTCCAGGGTGCGGCGGCGCAGCAGTGACAGCGCCACGGCCAGCAGCGCGGCGGCCGCCGCACAGCCCGCCCCGGCGCCGATCAGCGCCCGCCGCCGGCGCCGCACCAGCAGCAGCCCGCCGGCCAGGCACAGCGCCGCGGCCGGCGGCAGCAGCCGGGCCCCGGTGAGGACGAGGTCGTGGAGCGCCCGCACCCGCGGCACGTCCGGCGCCTTCAGCAGCACGATCCGCACCCCGGCCGACGGCACCCGGCGCACGACGTCGAGCCCCATGCCGTTGTGGGACAGCTGACCGCGCACCCGCTCCACGACGGGCGTGAGATCGAGGGTGACCGCGGAGCGGCCGGGCGCGGTCAGGCTGCCGTCCAGGGTCCGGTGGGCGGTGCGGTGCACCCCGTTCCACATCGCCGGGAAGCCGTGGCCGGTGACGACCTGCCGCACCTGCCGGGTCACGTACTGGCGGATGCCGCGGGTGAAGTGGCGGCGCACCGCGGGGCGTTCGGCGCGGGGGACGGTCCTCAGCAGTCCGTCGAGCCGGACGTGGGCCATCACCCCGTCGGTCACCTCGTGGACGACCGCCTCCTGGACGGCGGTGTTCCCGGCCAGCGGCGCCACCGCCGCCACATAGCCGTCGGTCTCGGTCAGCTCGGTGCGCGCCCGGACGGCGGCCAGCCCCAGCGGCAGCAGCACCGCCCCCACGAGCAGCAGCACCCCGCCGACCAGGCTCCGCGGGCGGCGGCGCGGGCCGGGCGGCGAGGGCTTTGCCGCGCGCACCCGCCCGCCCGGGCGTACGGGTGCGCTCGCTGACATCGCGGCTGTCCTTCCTGGCGGCACTGCGGTCTGCGTCCCCTGGCTCGGCCGGTCCGGGGAGCGCCACCCGGCGCGCCCCGCGGCCTGCTCCCAGGCAAGTGCGAACCCCCGCCGTCCGCGAGCGGGGCCGGTGCCAACGGGTGACCGGGCGCCCGCCCGCGCTCAGCGCCGGGCCGCGGTCCGCCGCCGCACCGCCCGCACCACGCCCGGCCCGAACAGCGCGGCGGCCGCGGCGCCCACCGCCCACCACACCCAGTCGTCGCCGTCGCCGCCCTCCGGATGCGTCTCCGGCATGTCGTCGAGGTCGCCCGAGCAGGCCGTGGGCGCGAAGGAGCCGCCGACGTAGACGCAGACCGTCGCGGCGGCGCGCAGGCTGCCGGGGGCCGCGGTGGCGGTGAGGTCGGGGCGGTCGCCGAGCACGGCGGTGGCCCGGAACACCTGGATGTCGTGCGCGGGCAGATCGGAGCGCCAGATCACCTTCCGCCCGCCCGCGCCCCGGCCTTCGACGGTGGCGCCGGGCGCGGTGGCGGAGGTCGTGGTGGCCGGCATCTCCTGCTCGATGCGGGCCCGGTGGACGACGGTGGGCCCCAGGTTGTGCACGGTGATGCGGTAGTCGAGCCGCTTGCCGGCCTCGGTGTCGTCGAGCCCGTCGGTCACCGCGACCGACACCGAGACGGCGGGCGGTGGTGCCTGCGGGAAGGCTGCGGCGGCGGACGGTCCGAGGAACGTGGCGGTGCACAGCAGCGTGCGGACAACGGCGGTTCTCATGCCGTCATCGGAGCATCGCGGCCGCCGCCACCGGCGGCAGGCGGCCCCCTCCCGGGCACGGGTTCACCCGAGTGAGGGGGCGGCAGCGGCGGAACGCCCGGCGGCGGCCGCCGTCAGTGCTCGTGCGGACCCGGCCGGTGCACCGGGCCGTGGGCGTCCGCGCAGTGCCCGGGCCCCTGGTCCGGCTCGGCGCCGGGCCGCGGGCCGAGCGTGAGGACGTCGTCGGGCGCGCCCTGTTCGCCGACGTGGTCGACCTGGAGGGTGGCATGGGCGATGCCGTACTCGCCGCTCAGCAGCTCCTGGAGGCTGCGGCGGACCTTGTGGCAGTCGCCGCCCGGCTCCACCAGGATGTGCGCGGACAGCGCCGGCTGCCCGGAGGTGATCTGCCAGATGTGCAGGTCGTGCACCTCGACGACCTGGTCCGCGGCGCACAGGTGATCGCCCAGCGCGTCCGGGTCGACCCCGGCCGGGGCGGCCTCCAGGAAGATCCGGCCGGACTCGCGCACCAGATTGATCCCGGCCCGCAGCATCAGCACCACGACCACCAGCGAGGCGATCGAGTCCGCCTGCCGGAAGCCGGTCGTCAGCACGATCAGACCGGAGACTGCGGTGGCGATGAACCCGAACAGGTCGTTGAGGATGTGCTGGTAGGCGCCCTCGACGTTCAGGCTGGAGCGGTTGGCCCGGGACAGCATCCAGGTGCAGAACAGATTGATCACGACCCCGGCCAGCGCGGTGACCAGCACCAGCCCGCCGGTCACCGCGGGCGGCGAGATCAGCCGCTGGATCGCCTCGTACCCCAGCCAGGCCGACAGCAGCAGCAGGGTGATGCCGTTGGCCTGCGCGGAGAGGATCTCGGCCCGCTTGAGGCCGTAGGTGTACCCGCCGCGGGCCGGGCGCGCGGCCAGCCGCATCGCGACCAGGGCGAGCACGATCGAGACCGCGTCGGTGAGCATGTGGGCGGCGTCCGCGATCAGCGCCAGGGACTGCGCCAGGACACCGATCACGACCTCGATGGCCAGGTATCCGGTCAGCAGGAAGAGGGCGCCGCGCAGCCAGCGCCGGTCGGTGTCCGCCGAGACACCGTGCGCATGGCTGTGGTCGTGCCCCTGGCTGTGGGCGTGCTCGGTCATGGACGCCTCCCTTCCGCTTCCTGTCGGTCCGGCTCCTGCTGGGAAGCAAACCGCACTTCGGCGAAAGATCCAAAGGCTGCACCGGTGACCGTTGTCATTACCGTCGAACGGCCGATCGTGCCTGGTCAGAGAGGTGTGGGGGCCGAAGCAGGGAGAGCGGGAAGCGGAAGCCGACCGCCCGGCCACCTCCGGCGTGGGCAACCGCCGCAGCCGGCCCGGCGCCGGTAGCATCCGGCGGCATGAGCGCTACGGGGGAGACCCGGCGGCCCGCGCCCGGCAGGGGCCAGATCATGGCGGTACTGGGCCTGCTCGCCGCCGTCGCCATCCTGTACACCCAGCCCGACGGCCTGCCCTTCTGGCTCGGCGCCCTGACCGGCGTCCTCGCCGTCCTCGGCCACCTGGCCTGCTTCGACGCCCCCCGCGGCCCCTGGCAATGGCTCCCCGCCCTCGTCGGCTTCTGCGCGGCCTTCCTGTTCACGGGGCAGTTCCTGCGGGCGTTGTTGAGCTGAGGGGCGGGCGGCGGGCGGACGGCCGCCCGGAGCCCGCCGGGGCTCCCCGCGGACCACCGCCCTCCGGCCGGTCAGTAGAGTTCGGCTCCCGTCCTTCCGGAACGGAAGACCGTTCCCTCCCGACCCCGAGGTACCCGGCAGTGAGTCCCGCACCGACCGAACCGGCCGCTCGTGAACCGCTGTGTGTCGTCGGGATCGGGGCCGACGGGTGGGACGGGCTGCCCGCCGCCTCCCGGGACGCGCTGGAGGCGGCGGAGGTGCTGATCGGCGGGGGCCGTCAGCTGGCGCTGCTGCCCGACGAGTGCGGCGGGGTGCGGGTGCCGTGGCCGTCGCCGCTGCGGCCCGCCGTCCCCGGGCTGCTGGACGCGTACGCCGGGCGCCGGGTGTGTGTGCTGGCCAGCGGGGATCCGATGTTCCACGGGATCGGGCGGACCCTGACCGAGGCGCTGGCGGAGCGGGCGGGCCGGGACGGCGCGGGCGGGCCGGGCCCCGGGCTGCGGATCCTGCCGCACCCCTCCTCCGTCTCCCACGCCTGCGCCCGCCTCGGCTGGCCGGTGGAGGACACCGAGGTCGTCACGCTCGTCGGGCGGCCCGCCGAGAACCTGGTCCGGGCGCTGTACGACGGCCGCCGGGTGCTGGTGCTGTCCGCGGGGGCCGGCACCCCCGCCGAGGTCGCCGCGCTGCTGCGCGCCCACGGCTTCGGACCGACCCGGGTGCGGGTGCTGGAGCAGCTCGGCGGTGCCCGCGAGCGGATCGCCGAGGGGGTGGCCGAGGGCTGGGACCTGCCGCCCGGCGACGCCCTCAACGTGCTCGCGCTCGACTGCGTCCACGCGCCCGGCACCCCGCACCTGTCCACCGTCCCCGGCCTGCCCGACGACGCTTACGCGCACGACGGCCAGCTGACCAAGCGTCATGTCCGGGCCGCCACCCTGGCCGCGCTGGCGCCCGCCCCCGGTGAACTCCTGTGGGACATCGGCTCCGGCTCCGGCTCCATCGCCGTCGAGTGGCTGCGCGCGCACCGCTCCTGCCGCGCCGTCGGCGTCGAGCGGGACCCGGTGCGCGCCGCGCGCATCGGCCGCAACGCCGGGGCGCTGGGCGTGCCCGGGCTGCGGGTGGTCACCGGCTCCGCGCCCGAGGCGCTGGCGGGGCTGCCGGTGCCGGACGCGGTGTTCATCGGCGGCGGGCTGACCGCCCCCGGCCTGCTGGACGCCTGCTGGGCGGCGCTGCCCGCGGGCGGCCGCCTCGTCGCCAACACGGTGACCCTGGAGTCCGAGGCGCTGCTCGCCGAGCGCTACCGCCGCCACGGCGGCGAACTGGTCCGGCTCGCGGTCTCCCACGCGGTGCCGGTCGGCGGCTTCACGGGTTGGCGGCAGGCGATGCCGGTCACCCAGTGGTCGGTGGTCAAGCCCGCAGCCGACGCCCCGGCCCCGATACCGTCCCCGTCCCCGCAGGAGAACCGACAGCCATGACCGTCCACTTCATCGGCGCGGGTCCCGGCGCCGCCGACCTGATCACCGTGCGCGGCGCCCGGACGCTGGAAGCCTGCGGGGTGTGCCTGTACGCCGGCAGCCTGGTGCCGCGGGAGCTGCTCGACGCGTGCCCGCCCGGCGCCCGGCTCATCGACACCGCGCAGCTGGACCTCGACACGATCACCGCCGAGATGGTCCGCGCCCACCGGGAGGGCCACGACGTCGCCCGGCTGCACTCCGGCGATCCGTCCGTCTTCAGCGCCGTCGCCGAGCAGATGCGCCGGCTGGACGCGGCCGGGGTGCCCTACGACGTGGTGCCGGGCGTGCCCGCGTTCGCCGCGGCGGCCGCCGCCCTCAAGCGCGAGCTGACCGTCCCCACCGTCGGCCAGACCGTCGTCCTCACCCGGGTCGCCCAGCGCGCCACGCCCATGCCCGAGGGCGAGGACCTCGCCACCCTCGGCCGCAGCGGCGCGCTGCTGGTCCTGCACCTGGCGGCGATGTACGTGGACCGGGTCGTCGCCGAACTCCTGCCGCACTACGGCGCCGACTGCCCGGCCGCCGTCGTCGCGATGGCCTCGCGCCCCGACGAACTGGTGCTGCGCGGCACCCTCGCCGACATCGCGTGCCAGGTGAAGGACGCGGGGGTGGTCCGCACGGCCGTCATCCTCGTCGGCCGCACCCTGGGCGCCGAGCAGTTCCGCGACAGCCACCTCTACTCGGCCGACCGCGAGCGCCCGCATGCGCCGTGCGCGGAGCCGGAGCCGGCGCCGACGGACACGCCGTGAGGCCGGGACCGTCCGGTGGGTGATCTCACCGCATCGGGGTGAATAGCCGTTTCCTGGCTCCCGGGGGCCGGTAAGGAAGCTGCGACATCCATAGGGGGGCCGAGCCAAAGGAGTACGCCACGATGCGTACCAGACTCGCCGCCGGCCTGGTCGGCGCCGCAACCGTGCTGACGCTCTTCGGCGGCCCCGTCGCCGCCGCGGACGGCAAGGACCACGCCACGCTGTCCTCGGACACCCCCCGGACGCACGACGCCTCGCCGTGGATGCACGACACCCCGTTCCGGACCTACGACTCCGCGGCCCGGTTCCGCGACCGCCGCAGCGACCGCCGGGTCGGGCGCACCGAGGCCCAGGGGCGCCACCGCAACAACCCGCTGCGGATGACGGCCTGCGCCCTGAGAACGGCCCTGGGCGCGCTCACCGGCAACGACGACGCCTGCGCGCAGCGGCTCAGCCGCGGCTACCGCACCTGATCGCCGGCGCGGGGACGCCCCTCACCCGAGGGGCGCTCCACGTCCGCTCTCCCCGGGGCCCCGCGGCTCCGCCCGGCCCACCACCATCCCCGCGCGGTCGATGCAGATGACATCGACCGCGACGGGCGCCCCGCGCAGCACGGCCAGCGACTCCTCGCGCGCCCGGGCCGCCACCAGATCGCCCAGCGGCACGCCCGCCGCGGCACACAACTGGAGTGCCGCCAGGCCCGTGTTGGCCTCCGCCACCGCCGCCGCCAGTGCCTCGTCGGCCCCGCCCCGCCGGGCCAGCTCCGCCAGGAAGCCCTTGTCGACCTGGGAGCGCGCGGAGTGCAGATCCAGGTGCCCGGCCGCCAGTTTGGACAGCTTGGCGAACCCGCCGCAGACGGTCAGCCGGTCCACCGGATGGCGCCGCAGGTACTTCAGCACCGCGCCCGCGAAGTCGCCCATGTCCAGCAGCGCGTCCTCGGGCAGGTGGTGCAGGGCGACGGCGACCTTCTCCGAGGTCGATCCCGTGCACCCGGCCACGTGCCGGCGCCCCGCGGCCCGCGCCACGTCCACCCCGCGCCGGATCGAGTCGATCCAGGCCGAGCAGGAGTACGGCACCACGATCCCGGTGGTGCCCAGGATCGACAGCCCGCCGAGGATGCCCAGCCGCGGGTTCCAGGTGCTGCGGGCGATCTCCTCCCCGTGGTCGACCGAGACCTCCACCTCGACGTCCGGCACCGCGCCCGCCCCCGCGCCGTACCGTTCCGCGACCCGGGTCAGATGCTCCCGGATCAGCTGCCGCGGCACGGGGTTGATCGCCGGCTCGCCGACGTCCAGCGGCAGCCCGGGCCGGGTCACCGTGCCGACGCCCGGCCCGGCCCGGAAGACGAGGCCCGCCCCGGCGGGCAGCGGCCGTACCGTGGCGCGCACCAGCGCGCCGTGCGTGACGTCCGGATCGTCGCCCGCGTCCTTGACCACGCCCGCCATCGCGGAGGACCGGCCCGCCGCCAGCTCCTCCACCGCCAGGGCGAAGGACGGCGTCTGCCCCTTCGGCAGCGTGATCGTCACCGGGTCGGGGAACTCGCCGCTCAGCAGCGCCGTGTACGCGGCCGTGCTCGCCGCCGTCGCACAGGCACCGGTCGTCCAGCCGTGCCGCAGCCCGGTGTGCGCGAGCTGCGCGCTGCGGCCCCCCGCGGCCCCGCCCGCGCCCTGCGGCCCCGTACCCTGCGGTTGCGCTTCAGCCACGGAGGAACCCACATCCCATGAACGACGCAGCCCGCCCGGTGCGCCATGTCCTGATTCTCGGCGGTACGACCGAGGCCCGCCGGCTGGCCGGCCTCCTGGCGGCCGACCCGTTCCTGCGGGTGACGAGCTCGCTCGCCGGCCGGGTCGCCGCGCCCCGGCTGCCCGCCGGGGAGGTGCGCATCGGCGGGTTCGGCGGCCCCGAGGGCCAGGCCCGCTGGCTGCGCGAGCACGCGGTGGACGCGCTCATCGACGCCACCCATCCTTTCGCCGACACGATCAGTCGCCATGCGGCCCTGGCCGCCGGCACCGCCCATGTTCCCCTGCTCGCCCTCCGCAGGCCCGGCTGGGTACCGGGACCCGGCGACCGCTGGCATGAGGTCACCTCCCTGGACGAGGCCGCCGCCGCTCTCCCGGCCCTCGGCAACCGCGTCTTCCTCACCACCGGCCGCATGGGTCTCGCCCACTTCGCCCACCTCACCGACCTCTGGTTCCTCGTCCGCTCCGTCGACGCCCCCGAACCTCCCTACCCGCCCCGGATGACGACCCTCCTGGACCGCGGCCCCTTCACACCGGAGGGCGAACGGGCCCTGCTGCGGGAGCACCGCATCGACGTCCTCGTCACGAAGGACAGCGGGGCGGCCGCCACCGCCGCCAAACTGACGGCGGCCCGCGAGGCGGCCCTGCCGGTGGTCGTCGTCCAGCGCCCGCCCGTCCCGGACGGCGTGCCGGTCGCGACGGATCCGGAGGAGGCCGCGGAGTGGCTCCGACGCCTTTTCGGCGGGGCCGGTTCGCGCTGAAGTGAGGGGTCTCGCGGGCCCGCTGCCGTCAAGGGCGGGGGCCGATGCGTTCCAACTCCGGCTGTCCTACGCTCACTTGTGGGGCAGGGCGCTCTTCCCGCGAGCTTCCTCGCACCTGTCAGGCTGTTGCTCATCGCCACTGTGAAGGTCGCCACCGCCAAGGGGGACGCATGGACTGGGGAACGCTTCTCGCGACGTTGAGCGGTGGGGTCATCGCGATCTCCGGGACCGTTCTCGCCGATCGTCTGCGCCATCGTCACGAGGGTGAACGCACCGGCGAGGCGCGGCGGCGGGCGGTGTACATCGAGTTCATCACGGCCGCCGGGGTGGGGCATGCGCGGTTGCGGCAGATCGCCCAGAGCCCGGAGGCGGAGGCCGATCCGGAGGCCGCCGCCCGCGCGGCGCTGAGTGACGCCGGGATCCGGGAAGTGCGCGAGCGGCTGTTCATTGACGCGACGACCGACATCGCCGGCGCCGGGCAGGCGATGTTCGAGCGGCTGCGCGTCCTGCAGCGCGTCGTCGGTGCGGGCGCCCGGCAGACCTCGCCCGCGTTCCACGACGCCTACCACCCGTATCTCGACGCCGTATGGGCCTACCGCGTCGCGGTGCGCGAGGAACTCGAAGGCACGTCCTTCGGCCCGGCGGCCTTCGGCTGGGAGGAGTGGGACGGCACGGACCGGTGCGCGGTCTGCCGCCGCGAGGCGGCGGCGGCCGGGGCCTGAGCGCCGGGCGGATTCGCGGCGGGTGCCGCGCCTCGCGCCTTCACCCGTTCGGACGCCTTCGTCGCGTCCCTGCCACTTCCCCTCGCGTCCGAGATGACGATGGGGCTCACCTCGGGGGGCGGGTCCTGTGTGCGGCAGGGAGGTGTCTACCTGGGCTTGACTTGATGTGTCTAGTGTCATTGGACTTACACTGATGAAGTACCGGGATCTGATCAAAAAGATCAGTGACGCGGCCAAGGCCCAAGGCGTCGCCTTCGACCTCGTCCGCCAGAAGGGCAGTCACCAAACCTGGGTGTGCGGCCACACCCGCGTCGTGATCCCCAAGCACACCGAAGTCAACGAACTCACCGGTCAGGGCATCTGCAAGACGCTCGAACCGGAACTCGGAGAAGGGTGGTGGCGATGACTTCCTACCGTGTCACGGCGCGCCGCGCGGGTGAGTGGTGGGCCCTGGAGGTCCCGGACCTGCCGGGGGTGTTCAGCCAGGCCAGGCGCCTCGACAAGGCGGATGAGGCGGCCCGCGAGGCCATCGCCGTCATGCTCGATGTCGAGACCGAGGACGTCGAGGTGAGGATCGAGCCGGTGCTGCCGCGGGAGGCGGTCCGGGCCATCAAGGCGGCGGAGAAGGCCGAGAGGGCTGCCGAGGACGCGCGGAAGGCCGCCCAGGAGGCGATGCAGCAGGCCGCGGCCACCCTGACCGAGTCGCTGAGCCAGCGGGACGCCGGTCGCGTCCTCGGGGTCTCGTTCCAGCGCGTATCGCAGCTTCTGCGGGCCCGGCCGGGCGCGTCGGCGCCGAAGACCGCGGTCAAGGCGACGAAGGCCGGACGGGCCCGTGCCGGTCACGACGAGCGTTCCGGTGGGCAGAAGCGCTTGCAGCGGGGCAGGGAACTGTCCGGATGACCCGTTAGCCCCTGCCGGTTTCAGTTCTCCGGGTACCTCCGGGGTGTCCAGACGGACTCCGTGCCGTCGTCGCGCCGGACCGCTTGGGTCTGGGAGGAGCCGACGATGAGGAGGGTGCGCATGTCGACCTGGTGGGGGTCGAGGTCGGTCAGGCGGACGGTGCGGACGGATTCCTCGGGGCCGCCGATGTCGCGGGCGAGGATGACCGGGGTGTCGGGGGCGCGGTGTTCCAGGAGGAGTTCGCGGGCCTTGCCGACCTGCCAGGTGCGGCTGCGGGAGCCGGGGTTGTAGAGGGCCAGGGCCAGGTCGGCGCCGGCGGCCGCGTGCAGGCGTTCGGCGATGACCTCCCAGGGCTTGAGGCGGTCGGAGAGGGAGATGACCGCGTAGTCGTGGCCGAGGGGGGCGCCGGCCCGGGCGGCGGCGGCGTTGGCGGCGGTGACGCCCGGCAGGACGCGGACCGGGATGGACCGGTACGGGTCCTGGGCGGCGACCTCCAGGACGGCGGTGGCCATAGCGAAGACGCCGGGGTCGCCGCCGGAGACCACGGCCACTCGGCGGCCGCGCCGGGCCAGGTCCAGGGCGAGTTCGGCGCGTTCGGACTCGACCTTGTTGTCGGAGCCGTGGCGGCGCTGGCCGGGGCGCTGCGGGACGCGGTCGAGGTAGGTGGTGTAGCCGACCAGGTCCTCGGCGGCGGCCAGGGCGCCGCGGGACTCGGGGGTCAGCCAGAGCGGGCCGGCCGGGCCGGTGCCGACGACGACGACCTCACCGGTGCCGGGCTCGGGGTCCGTCTCGGGGGCCGCGCTCGCGATGCGGCTGGGGACGACGGTGACGGCGAAGTACGGGACCGTCTCCGCGTCGATGTCGGCCAGTTTCTCGGTGCGTTCGCCGGACATCGTGGCGCGTTCGACGTAGTGGGCCTCCGGCAGGCGCCCGGCGCGTTCCATGGCGCGGCGCACGGTGGGGAAGGTGCGGCCGAGCTTCATGACGACGGCGGTGTCGGTCGCGGCCAGACGGGCGGTCAGCTCCTCCTCGGGCAGGGTGCCGGGGAGGATCGTCAGCACCTCGTCGGCCTCGGCGAGCGGCCGGCCCAGGCGGGCCGCGGCGGCGCTGATGGAGGTGACGCCGGGGATGACCTCGGTGCGGTAGCGGTCGGCCAGCCGCTTGTGCATGTGCTGGTAGGAGCCGTAGAAGAGCGGGTCGCCCTCGGAGATGACGGCGACCGTGCGGCCGGCGTCGAGGTGGGCGGCGAGGCGGGCCGCCGCGGACTCGTAGAACTCGTCCAGCGCGCCCCGGTAGCCGCCGGGGTGGTCGGTCGACTCGGTGGTGACCGGGTAGACCAGCGCCTCCTCGATGTGGTCGGCGCGCAGGTGCTCGGCGGCGATGGCGCGCGCGATGGAGCGTCCGTGCCGGGCGCTGTGATAGGCGATGACGTCGGCCGCGCCGATGACCTGTACGGCCCGCACGGTCATCAGGGACGGGTCGCCGGGGCCGAGCCCGACGCCGTAGAGACGGCCCGGGGCGGGCGGGGTGCCGTCGTTGCCGGGTGCCTGCTGCTCGCTCACGCTCACTCTTCCTCGCTCGCCAGGGCGTTGATCGCGGCCGCGGCCATGGCGCTGCCGCCGCGGCGTCCGCGCACCACCAGGTGGTCCAGCTTCGACGGGTGGGCGACCAACGCGTCCTTGGACTCCGCGGCGCCGATGAAGCCGACGGGTATGCCGAGGACGGCGGCGGGGCGGGGCGCCCCTTCCTCGATCATCTCCAGGAACCGGAAGAGGGCGGTGGGGGCGTTGCCGAACGCGACCACGGCGCCCTCCATCCGGTCGCGCCACAGCTCCAGGGCGGCGGCGCTGCGGGTCGTCCCCATCCGGGCGGCCAGGTCCCAGACGGCGGGGTCGGCGAGGGTGCACAGCACCTCGTTGTCCGCCGGCAGCCGCTTGCGGGTGACGCCGCTGGCGACCATGTTGGCGTCGCAGAGGATGGGCGCACCGGCGCGCAGCGCGGTGCGGGCGGCGGTCACCACGCCGGGGCTGAAGGCCAGGTCGCGTACCAGGTCGACCATGCCGCAGGCGTGGATCATGCGGACCGCGACCCGGCTGACGTCGGCGGGCAGAGCGCCGAGGTCCGCCTCGGCGCGGATGGTGGCGAAGGACTGGCGGTAGATCGCCGCACCGTCCTTCTCGTAGTCGAACGCGGTCACTGTGGCCTCGGGGTTGTCGGGTGCGGGCTGGCTCATGGGGTGCGGCTCGGGGCCGGCGGGGCGGGGTGCGGCGGGGGTGCCGGGGTGTCGTCGGGGGCGGCAGCGGGTCGGACGACCGACACCCGGTAGCCCTCCTCCGTCGCCAGCACGTCCACCCAGGCGCCGTGCGGGTGGCCGCAGCGGCGGGCGCAGCCGGACCAGTGGACGGGCAGGCCGTCGGCCGCTTCCCCGGCGGGGAGGCGGGCGCCGGCGGTGACGGCGGCCGCGGCGTCGGCGCGCACGTCGGTGAGGGACTTGGCGCAGCCGGGGCGGCCGGTGCAGGCGCCGAGGCGGTGCCAGGGGGAGTCCGGGTCGGTGATCAGGCCGGCCGCGGCCAGCGCGGAGAGGCGGGCGGCGGCCGCGCCGGCCGGCAGCCCGGGGAGGACGAGGCCGCGCCAGGGGGTCAGCCGCAGCGCGCCGCAGCCGTCGTCGGCGGCGACGGCGGTCAGCAGCCGCCACTGGGCGGAGGTCAGCCGGCCCAGCGGTGCCAGGACGCAGAGCGCCGCGGTGCCGTCGGGGCCGTCGACGATCCCGGGGGTCGCGGAGCGGGGGGAGGAGGGGGCGGCGGGCGTTGGTGGCTGTGCCAGATATGTGGCGGTGAGGCCGGTTTCGTGCAGCCGCGCCGCCACGTCGCGGGCCGTCAGCCGCTGTCCGTCGGGCAGTTCGCGGACCCGCCAGGCGCCGCTGCCGCTCGCCGCGGCGGCGGACAGAAAGGCCTCGGCGGCGGCGAGCGCGGCCCGCGGGGCGTCTGGGCCGGCGATCCGCAGCGCCGCCGGATCGTCGCCGACCCGCAGCAGCGCGGTGCCCGCGGCCCCGGCGGGCTCCCCGGTCCGGGCCGCTTCTGCGACCAAGCTCACATCGCCGCCGAGCCCCGCCAGCTCGCCCAGCCCGTCGTCCAGGACGAAGAGGAACCGCCCCGACAGCCCGGCCGCCGGCTCGCTCGCGCAGAGCAGTCCGTCCAGCTCACGGGCCCACCGGCGCACCTGGGCAGGGGCGTTGGCGGTCAGTCCGGCCAGCGGGGAGGCGAGGATGTTGCGGACGCGCTCATGGCGGGCGGAGGGCAGCAGTCCGGCGTCGCGCAGCAGGTCGGCCAGCTCGGCGCCGCAGCCCTCGGGCAGGCCGCGCAGCTCGGCGTTGCCGCGCGAGGTCAGGGAGAGGTGGCCGTCGCCCAGCCGGTCCGCGGCGTCGGCCAGGACGGTTGCCTGACGCACCGTCAAATCCCCGGCAGGCAGCCGCACTCGGGCGAGGTGCCCGTCGGCGGCGGAGTGCAGCCGCAGCGCCCCCGGGCAGGCGTCACCGCGGTCCCGCAGGGGCGGCTTCGCCCCTGGGGGGCGTATCGAGGGGGAGGGCGGCATGGCGGCGAGCATACCTACGACGGTGCGCGCCGGAACCGGCCCCGGACCCCCTCGCGGCCACCCCGGGGCGGCCGCCGCGAAGGCCCGCTTACCTCGCCCGGACGCAGCCCTTACCATTCAGGTCGGTGGGTCGGCTGATCCGCCGACGCCAGCGACGGCGTGGGGTCGTACGACCCCGGGGAGGAAGCCCGGTGCGAATCCGGCGCGGTCCCGCCACTGTGAACCCGGCAGGCGCCGGGTGAGTCAGGAACTCCCGCCGTCCCTACGACCCACCCGGGGCGCGGACACCCCGAGGAAGGCCTGCGCTCGCATGCTTCTGCTGCTGTCGACCTCCGACACCGACCTGCTCAGCGCCCGCGCGGCCGCGGGCCCGGTGCCGTACCGGCTCGCCAACCCCGCCCGCCTCGACGTCGCCGAGCTGCCGGCCCTGCTGGAGGGCGTGGACCTGGTCGTCGTGCGCCTCCTGGGCGGCATCCGCGCCTGGCAGGAGGGCCTGGACCTGCTGCTCGCCGAGGACCAGCACCGCCCCGTCGTCGTGCTCACCGGTGAACAGGCCCCCGACGCCCAGCTCATGGAGCAGTCCACGGTCCCGGTCGGCATCGCGGCCGAGGCGCACGCCTACCTCGCGCACGGCGGCCCCGCCAACCTCGACCAGCTCGCCCGCTTCCTCTTCGACACGGTGCTGCTGACCGGCCACGGCTTCGAGCCGCCGGCGCCCGCCCCGTCCTGGGGCCCGCTGGACTGGGAGGGGCGCAACGACAGCGGCCCGCTGATCGCGGTGCTCTACTACCGCGCCCACCACATGAGCGGCAACACCGGCTTCGTGCGGACCCTCTGCGAGCAGATCGAGGCCGCGGGCGGCCGGGCCCGGCCGCTCTTCGTCGCCTCCCTGCGCGCCCCCGAGCCGGAGCTGATCGAGGCCCTGGGGGCCGCCGACGCGCTGGTCACCACGGTCCTCGCGGCCGGCGGCAGCAAGCCCGCCGAGGCCTCGGCCGGCGGCGACGACGAGGCCTGGGACGCCGGGGCGCTGGCCGCGCTCGACGTGCCGATCCTCCAGGCCCTGTGCCTGACCGGGCCGCGCAGCGCCTGGGAGGAGAACGACGAGGGCCTCTCCCCGCTGGACGCCGCCTCGCAGATCGCCGTCCCCGAGTTCGACGGCCGGCTGATCACCGTCCCGTTCTCCTTCAAGGAGGTCGACGAGGACGGTCTGCCGGTGTACGCCGCCGACCCCGAGCGCGCCGCCCGGGTCGCCGGGATCGCCGTCCGCCATGCCCGGCTGCGGCACATCCCGGCCGCCGAGAAGCGCCTCGCGCTGGTGCTGTCCGCCTACCCGACCAAGCACTCCCGGATCGGCAACGCGGTCGGCCTGGACACCCCGGCCAGCGCCGTCGCCCTGCTGCGCCGGCTGCGGGCGGACGGCTACGACTTCGGCACCGAGGAGGTGCCCGGCCTGGAGTCCGGCGACGGCGACGAGCTGATCTACGCCCTGATCGAGGCCGGCGGCCACGACCAGGAGTGGCTCACCGAGGAGCAGCTCGCCCGCAACCCGGTCCGCATCCCCGCCGCCGACTACCGGCGCTGGTACGCCACCCTCCCGCAGGAGCTGCGCGACTCCGTCGAGGAGCACTGGGGCCCGCCGCCCGGCGAGATGTTCGTCGACCGCAGCCGCAACCCCGAGGGCGACATCGTGCTGGCCGCCCTGCGCCGCGGCAATCTGCTGATCCTCATCCAGCCGCCGCGCGGCTTCGGCGAGAACCCGATCGCGATCTACCACGACCCCGATCTGCCGCCCTCGCACCACTACTTGGCCGCCTACCGCTGGATCGCCGCCTCCGCGGACGACGGCGGCTTCGGCGCGGACGCCATGGTCCACCTGGGCAAGCACGGCAACCTGGAGTGGCTGCCCGGCAAGAACGCCGGCCTGTCCGCCGCCTGCGGCCCGGACGCCGCCCTCGGCGACCTCCCGCTGATCTACCCCTTCCTGGTCAACGACCCCGGCGAGGGCACCCAGGCCAAGCGCCGGGTGCACGCCACCCTCGTCGACCACCTCGTCCCGCCGATGGCGCGCGCCGAGTCCTACGGCGACATCGCGCGCCTGGAGCAGCTGCTCGACGAGTACGCGGCGATCTCCGCGATGGACCCGGCCAAGCTGCCCGCGATCCGCGCCCAGATCTGGACGCTGATCCAGGCCGCCAAGCTCGACCACGACCTGGGCCTGGAGGCCCGCCCGGACGACGACGGCTTCGACGACTTCCTGCTGCACGTCGACGGCTGGCTGTGCGAGGTCAAGGACGCCCAGATCCGCGACGGGCTGCACGTCCTGGGCGGCGCGCCGATTGGCGAGGCGCGCGTCAACCTCGTGCTGTCGATCCTGCGCGCCCGGCAGATCTGGGGCGGCAAGTCCGCGCTGCCCGGCCTGCGCGAGGCGCTCGGGCTGGACGAGTCCGCCGCGACCCGCACGAGCGCCGACGAGGCCGAGGCCACGGCCCGCGCGCTGGTGCAGGCGATGGAGGACGCGGACTGGGACCCGGCGGCGGTGGCCGGCATCGCCGCGGGCCACCCGTCCGCGGTCGCCGACATCCTCGACTTCGCCGCCCGCCAGGTCGTGCCGCGCCTGGCCGCCACCACCGACGAGATCGACCACGCGGTGCACGCGCTGAACGGCGGGTTCGTGCCGGCCGGCCCCTCCGGCTCCCCGCTGCGCGGCCTGGTCAACGTGCTGCCGACGGGCCGCAACTTCTACTCCGTCGACCCCAAGGCCGTCCCCTCCCGCCTCGCCTGGGAGACCGGCCAGGCCCTCGCCGACTCCCTGCTGGCGCGCTACCGCGACGACAACGGCGACTGGCCGCAGTCGGTCGGGCTGTCGCTGTGGGGCACCAGCGCGATGCGCACCAGCGGCGACGACGTGGCCGAGGCCCTCGCGCTGCTGGGCGTCCGCCCCGTCTGGGACGACGCCTCGCGCCGGGTCAACGGCCTGGAGCCGATCCCGCTCGCCGAGCTGGACCGCCCCCGCGTCGATGTCACGCTGCGCATCTCGGGCTTCTTCCGCGACGCCTTCCCGCACGTCATCGGCCTGCTCGACGACGCGGTGCGGCTGGTCGCCGGGCTGGACGAGCCCGCGGAGTCCAATTTCGTGCGCGCCCACGCCCAGGCCGACCTGGCCGCGCACGGCGACGAGCGGCGCGCCACCACCCGCATCTTCGGCTCCCGCCCGGGGACCTACGGCGCGGGCCTGCTCCAGCTGATCGACTCCCGCGACTGGCGCACCGACGCCGACCTCGCCGAGGTCTACACCGTCTGGGGCGGCTACGCCTACGGCCGGGGCCTGGAGGGGCGCCCGGCCCGGGAGGAGATGGAGACCGCCTACAAGCGCATCGCGGTCGCCGCCAAGAACACCGACACCCGCGAGCACGACATCGCGGACTCCGACGACTACTTCCAGTACCACGGCGGGATGGTCGCCACCGTCAAGGCGCTCAAGGGCAAGGCGCCCGAGGCCTACATCGGCGACTCGACCCGGCCCGAGACGGTCCGCACCCGCACCCTGGTCGAGGAGACCTCCCGGGTCTTCCGCGCCCGGGTGGTCAACCCCCGCTGGATCGAGGCGATGCGCCGCCACGGCTACAAGGGCGCCTTCGAACTCGCCGCCACCGTGGACTACTTGTTCGGCTACGACGCCACCACGGGCGTGGTCGCCGACTGGATGTACGACAAGCTCGCCCAGGCCTACGTCCTGGACCCGGAGAACCGCGCCTTCCTCCAGGAGGCCAACCCCTGGGCCCTGCACGGCATCGCCGAACGCCTCCTGGAGGCCGAGTCCCGCGGCATGTGGGAGAAGCCGGACGCCGAGACGCTGGCGGCGCTGCGGGAGGCGTTCCTGGAGACCGAGGGCGAGCTGGAGGGCGAGGACTGACCCGGGCGCGGACTGATCCGGGCGCGGGGCCGCCCCGGCCGGGGGGCCGGGGCGACTCCACGTCCCGGGCGGCTCAACAGCCTTGGCGTCAGGCGGACTTCGCGGTGATGTCCCCGTTGCTGGTGGACAGGTCCAGGCGGTAGCGCGCCGCCGGGTCCTGGCCGACACCGAGCCGCTTGTCGCCGTTGCTCGTCTCGGCCGACACGCGGTAGCGGGCCCTGGGCACCGTCACCGTGATGCTGCCGTTGGAGGTCTTCGCCCGGATGCTCTGGGCGGTGGCCGGGGTGAGGTCGATCTCCCCGTTGGAGGTCTCGGCCGCGATCCGCCGGCCGGACAGCCCGCGTCCGGTGATCGCGCCGTCGGAGGTGGTGGCGTCGACGGTGCCGGTGACGCCGGCCAGGTCGATGGCCCCGGAGCTGGTGGTCACCCGCACCGCGCCCACCCCGGACAGCTTCAGCGAGCCGTCCGAGGTCTCGCCGCTCACCGGGAGGCCCGCCGGTACCTCGACGGTGTAGTCCACCGAGCACTGCTCGCCGCAGCCGCCGAGCACCAGCACCCCGTCCTCGATCCGGTGGGTGGCGTGCCCGGGCCGGTGGCCGTAGTACGACACGGAGCGGTGCACCGAGACCGCGCCGCCGCGCTTTCCGCCGTGGACCGTGAGGCCGCCCGAGGTGTTGTCCAGCCGGATGGCGGTGATCTTCCTTGAGATCTCGGCGTCGTCCCGGAAGGTCGTGCCGGTCACCAGGTCGCAGGCGCTGAGGCCGCACATCCCGATGCCGGCCGCCGCGACGACGGCGAGGAAGCGAGTCCGCTGGTGCATGAGGTCCCCCGGAGACGATCGATGGTCGGTCCGGCGGGCCGCCGTGGTCCGCCGGGCGCCCGCCGAGGTGAGACTAGGGCGGTGCGAGACGGCCCCACCATGGGGAAAACCCCCTGATCGGGGGCGGGATCGCCCCAGGTGCGGCCGGTCCGGGCCGGTGCGAGGATTTGTGGGTGGGGGCGTTATATGTGCTGCTCGGGGCGCGTACGAGGAGGCTTCCGGTGACCGCCACGAAGACATGGAACACCGAGATCAGCATCGTCGAGGTCGACAGCGAGGTCAGGGCCGAGGCCAGGCTGCGGGGCAAGGACGGCGGGCAGCTGGTCGGCCAGGGGACGGCCCGCTGCAACCCCGCCGACGAGAACGTCCCGGACATCGGGGACGAGCTGGCCGTGGCCCGGGCGATGTCCGACCTCAGCCATCAGCTGATCCAGCGGGCCGCGCACGACATCGAGATGCACACGGCCCGCCCGGTGGAGCGGCTGCGCGTCTGACGCACGGCGCGCCGCCCACTGCGGTGCCCGCCGGACCCTGACCGCGGCCGGGGCCCGCCGGACACCCGCTACCCCTGTGCCCGGAAGTCCGGCCCGATCGTCAGCGTCACCGCGCCCGCCGCCGCGCCGGCCGACTCCGTGGCCTTCGTCCCCCCGAGCCGGGCGGCGAGCACCTCGCTCTGGGTCTTGAGCGCGGCCGGGTAGGTGACGGTGGTGCGGTCCGTGGAGGGGCCGTTGCCGGTGGCGATGACGGTGAAGCCGAGCCTGCGGAGCTGCTCTGCGGCGGAGGCGGCCCGGCCGGGGACGCCGGTGCCGTTGAGCACGCGGACCCGCACGGCGTGCGCGGTCACCGGGTTCTTGGCGGCCTCGGCCAGCTTCTTCTTGCCCGCGGCGCCGAGTTCCCGGTCGTGGGCGATGTCGCTGAACAGCTGGGCGGCCTGGGGGTATTGCCAGACGACGTTGGCCTTGTCGGTGGGGACGTCGGACTCGCGGTAGTAGTTGGGGACGGTCACGAAGGTGAGCCGGTCGGCGGGGATGTCCTTGACGGTCGCGGCCAGGTCGTAGAGCGGCTTGAGTCCGGCCAGGTCCTTGTCGGTGGTCAGGGACTTGGTGGCCGAGTCCAGGAAGTCGTAGAGCTCGCCGGGGCTGGTGAGCTTGGCCTGCGCCTTGGCGCCCAGGGCCTTCATGAACTCCTGCTGGCGGCCGATCCGGCCGAGGTCGGAGCCGTCGCCGACGCTGTAGCGGGTGCGGACGTAGCCGAGGGCCTTCTCGTCCTGGACGTTCTGGCAGCCGGCGTCCAGGTCCAGGTGGGCCTTCTTGTCGTGGATGGCGTGCTTGGGGCAGACCTCTATGCCGCCCAGGGCGTTGACCATGCCCTTGAAGCCCTGGAAGTCGACCGAGGTGAAGTGGTCGATGCGCAGCCCGGTGTTCTTCTCGACGGTCTTGATCGTGCAGGCCGCGGCCTTGCCGATGTCGCCGGAGTCCCCGCCGATCGAGAACGCTTCGTTGATCTTGAAGTGGTGCGGGGTGGACTGGGAGCCGTTGCCGCGGGTGCAGGCGGGGATCTGCACCCAGGAGTCCCGGGGGAAGGACACCGCGGTGGCCCACTTCCGATTGGCGGCGATGTGCACCACCATCAGCGTGTCCGACTGCATGGTGGTCAGGCCCTTGCCGTACTTGGCGTTGGCGCCGGCCCGGCTGTCGGAGCCGACGACCAGGATGTTCTTGGAGCCGGGGCTGAGGTTGACCGGCCGGGCGCCGTCCACGCCGATGTCCGCGCCGTGGATGTTGCCGTCCAGGTGCTGGTAGACCCAGGCCCCGACGCCGGCCGTGCAGAGCAGCAGCACACCGAGCGTGCCGCCGGTCCAGGCGACGATCCGGCCGCGGCGGGTCATCCGCACCTTGTCCGGCCGGCCCGCCTTCCGGGAGCCGCCGGCGGACCGGCCGCCGGAGCCGCCGGCCGGGTCGGCGGACCTGCGGCGCCCGGAGGCGCCGCCCCCGCGGGCGCCGCCGGGGCCGCGGGAGCCGTCACCGGCGGCAGGGGGCGTGCCGGTGGCGCCACCGGTGCCCCGCCGGGCCGTCTGCTGGTGCCTCTGCCTGTCATGCACGCCGGTGGCCCTTCTGGTCCTTCTGATGCTGTCGATGCGGGTGATGCCGTACGGGGGAGGGGGCGCTCGCGGTGGCCGGGCGGGCCGGCCGGGGGGAGTGGGTCACAGACCGGTGCTGGGCAGCAGCAGGATCGACTCTGGGTCGTAACGCAGCCACTGCGGGCACGCGCCGCCGGGCAGCGTCCGCAGCCGGCACCACAACTCGCCCGCCCCGTCCGTCCACCAGGCATTGATCCGGCCCAACGTCCATCCGCCGTCCGGGTATTGGACCTCCACCGGCTGATAGACCCATCGCACCTCCGCCTCTGGGGGCGGGCAGTCCCAGGTCAGGAGTCCGCACCTCGTTGCCATCTCCCCCTCCGGAAGCGCCTGTTGCGCAGTGCGCGCCACTGTACCGGGAAGTTCTACAGTCGTGTAGAAGGAGCCGGTCGTGGGGTGGCGCACGGCGCACCGCGCGGGAGCCGCCCGGTACGGGTCATGGGTCAGTGTGCACTCAGAGCGGCGTGGCCGCCTTCAGAACGACGAACAGCGCGACGGCCGCGTTGAGCGCGCAGAGCGCGGAGGCGGCGGTGCCCGCCGCGGCGACCAGGGCCGCCAGACCCGCCGGGGTCAGCGCCGGCGGCCACGGGCGGGCCGGCGGTACGGGCCCGAGCAGCGCCGCCACCCGCCGCGGTACCGGCCCCGGTTCGGGCCCGGCGAAGTGCGCCAGCTCCACCGGCGCCGCGGACCGCTGGATCAGCGCCGCCCGGCCCACCGCCCGGGCGGTCAGCCGCCGGTCGCCCACCACCCGCGCCGCCTCCTCGTCGGCCCAGCGCTCGGTGGCGAACGCGACGGCCGAACGCAGCGGCAGCAGCAGCGGGTTGACGCAGCCGGCCAGCCGCACGGCGAGCAGCGACCGGTGGTGACGGCAGGTCAGGTGCGCGTGCTCATGGGCGAACAGCGCGCGGACCTCGTCCTCGTCCAGGCGCTCCAGCATCCCGCGGGAGACCGCTATCCGGCCGGGCCTGGCGGGCCGTCCGGGCCGGGCGGGGGCGGCGGGCACGGCGTAGGCGTAGGGGGCGTCGTCCGGCAGCACCGCGGGGTCGGTGCCGGCCGGCAGCGCGTCCAGCGCGCGGTGGGTGCGGGCCCGGATGCGGTGGTGCCGGCGCAGCGTGGTGGCGCCCACCGTGAGCGCCGCGGCCAGCAGCGGGATCGCGGCGGCGCCGGCGACCTCGGCGAACGGGACCGCGGCCCGCACCTCCGGGTCCGACCAGCCGTCGGGCAGCGGGTTGCCGGGCAGCTGGGCGGTGCCGACCACCACCAGCAGCCCCAGGCAGAGCGTGCTGCACAGCCCGAGGACCGCGGCGAGCAGGGTCAGCAGCCGGGTGGTGGCCCGCGGATGGAGGTGCTGCTCGGCGAGCCGGGCGATCGGCAGGGCGGTGAGCGGCAGGACGAGCGGCAGGAACACGAAGACGCCCACCGGTCAGCCTCCGCGCGCTTCGTCCGTGCCGGAGTCCTCGTCCGCGGCGCGGTCCAGCAGGGCGCGCAGCAGCTGCTCGTCCTGGGCGGAGAGCGCGGAGACAAAGCTGGTCAGGACGGCGTCCCGGTCCGGTTCGCCGTCCAGGACGCGGCGCATCCGCAGGGCGGCGAGCCCGGCCTCGTCGGCCGCCGGGCTCCAGAGGTAGGCGCGGCCGGACCGCTCGCGGGTGACGGCCTGCTTGGCGTGCAGCCGGGACAGGATCGTCATCACGGTCGTGTAGGCGAGGTCGCCGCCGAGCCGTTCGCGGACCCAGCCGGCGCCGGCCGGCCCCGGCGCGCGGTGCAGCGCGGCCAGCACCTGGGCCTCCAGCTGGCCCTGCCCGCGGCGGCGGGTGTGCTCCGGCCCGCCGGCGCCGCACTCCTGCGCTTCCGGCGCGGCCCGGCCGGGCTTCCCCGCGCCGCCCGGCGGCCTCCCGAAGGGCTTCCCGCCCATGCCGTCGCCTCCCGTCACGCCGGGCGCCCCGCGGGCCGGGACGCCGCAGCATCCTACTGAGCGACGGCCTCCGGACGGGGCGGCCGCCCGCCCCGGAGCCCGCCGCCGGCGCTCCCCGCCGGCGCACGGGCGGGCGCATCCGGACCGGCCGGGAGGCGGGCCCTTACCCCGCGATAACCGCACAGAGCAGCACGTAGTCCCCCATATGGGGATGTACCTGGCCCACTCGGGGTACCGTGAAAGCACCGGAACACCGAGGAATGCCGAGGGTGACCGAGGTATGCGGTGAGGTGAGCACATGCAGACGCTGTGGACCGTGGTCGTGCTGCTGGCGCTGGTCGCGCTGGGCGCGCTGTTCCTGGCCCGGCTCAACGCACAGAACACCGGGCGGATGCCCCACCACCGGTACGCGGACTGGAGGGAGTCGCGGCGGCTGCGCAAGCGGCAGCAGGCCGAGGCCGCCGGGAGCGGACCGCACGTGGCCGGACCGCCGCCACCCTCCGGCAAGGCGGGAAGCGACCTGTGACCTCCGCGGCCCGCGACGTCCCGCCGGCGGGGGACTACGACGGGACCTCGCCGTTCCCCGACCGCGGCGCCCCGTCCCCGCCGACGAGTGGCCGCAGGATGTACGTCACGATCACCGCCATCATCGTCGTCGCCCCCTTCGTCGGACTGGCCGTCGCGATCCCCCTGCTGTGGGGCAGCGCCGTGCACCTCACCGACCTCGTACTGCTCGTGGTCTTCTACGTCATCAGCGGTCTGGGCGTCACCATCGGCTTCCACCGCGGCCTGACCCACGGCAGCTACACCGCCACCCCCGTGCTGCGGATCGCCCTGGCCGTGGCCGGCTCGCTCAGCTTCCAGGGCGATGTCATCGACTGGGTCGCCACCCACCGCCGCCACCACGCCTTCACCGACCGCCCCGGCGATCCGCACTCCCCCTACCGCTACGGCACCGGCCTGCGCGGTCAGCTGCGCGGACTGGTGCACTCGCACATCGGCTGGCTGTTCGGCGACGACCCCACCTCGCACCGCCGCTACGCGCCCGATCTGCTCGCCGACCCCGGCATCCGGGCGGTGGACCGGGCGTTCCCCGTGCTGTGCCTGCTCACCCTGGGGCTGCCCTTCGCGCTCGGCTGGGCGCTGGGCGGCTCCTGGGTCACCGCGCTCACCGCGCTGCTGTGGGCGGGGTTCATCCGGATCGCGCTGCTGCACCATGTGACCTGGAGCGTCAATTCGCTCTGCCATCTCATCGGTGAGCGGCCCTTCCGCACCCGCCGCCACGACCGGGCGACCAATCTGTGGCCGCTGGCCCTGCTGTCGTTCGGCGAGAGCTGGCACAACCTGCACCACGCCGACCCGACCTGCGCCCGGCACGGCGTCGACCGCGGGCAGGTCGATGTGTCCGCCGCCGTCATCCGGCTCTTCGAACGCCTCGGCTGGGTCCGGGACGTGCACTGGCCGGACCCGGCGCGGGTGGCGGCCCGCCGCATCGGGAGCACCGCATGACCGCCGTCGCCAAGGACCACCCGCACACCGACCCGCACCGGCACCACGCGCCCCCGCCCGTCGCCCGCCTGACCTTCGCCCCGCACACCGGCACGGCGCGGCGCATCGACGGCGTCTGGTGGCCGCACTCGGCCGACCTCCTGGCCGAACTCCCCGAGATGCTGACCGCGTTGCCCTTCGACTGGCCGCGGATCACCCACGCCACCGTGAACGGCAAGGCCTGGCCCGCGCTCCCGTCCCACATCCTCGTCGAGGGGCATGTGGTGCGCCTGCGCCGGACCGCCGGCCGCCCCGGGCCGGACACCGTCTGCCTGGTCTCGATGGGCCGGGGCCGCTGGGACCTGCTGATCATCCCGCCCGGCATCCCCGAGCCGACGGGCGTGCGCATGATGGCGCAGATGGCGCGCACGGGCGAGCTGACACCGGCCTGAGCCCGGCCCCGCCTCGCTCCTGGCCCGGATCCGGCCCGCGTCCGGCCATAACCCAGGTTCCCGTCCGGCGCACCCGCCGGCACCCCGCCCGGCGCCGCGGCGAGGCGGACGACCCGTCCGTGCCGGGCCCGCGACCTGCGATCCCCCGCCCCTGGACGGCCGCGGCTACTGCGTACGGGTGGTGTTCATCGGAAGAACGCCGATCCGGGGGCGTCGGTCCGTGAATCCTCCCATTGCGTACTCATCATAAGAAAACGCAACAGAAGCGACGCCATCCGAGCGGTGCACCCCCGGAAGCGGAGCGACTGGAGCGCCGCACCACCGGCACGAAGGAAGTAGACGCAACGGATCTCTCGGGGAGAGGTCCTCCACCGAAAGTGAGGGGCCATGGCTGCGACCAAGGTCATGAAGTTCTGGGCGGTGTGCCTTGCCGTGCTCGGCAGGCTGCTGGCATCACTGGGTGTCTCCGCGACCGCCTCGGCGGCGCGCCGGGACGCCGCACTGTACGAGCGGACGCCGGGCAAGGAGAGCGCGGGCGGCGAGGCCCCGGGCACCGGAGTTCCCGAGGCGGTGGGCCGCGGCGCGTCGGACCGGCCGGGAGCGGGGTCGCCCTCCGTGCCCGCGCCGCGCGGCGTACCGCTGTACGGCCAGGCCGGATCGGGGCGGCGCAGGTTCCCGCGGCCCGAGCTGCCGCCGACGATCAAGCAGCGCATCCTCGCCGAGGCGCACGGCACCTCACCCGGCATGCGCAGCCGACGCAGCTACACGGCCGATCCGCTGACCAGTGACGACGCCTGCGCCGACCAGGACGAGGCCGCCCCGGCCACCGCCGAACCGGCCGCCGCCGCGCCTGCCGATGCCCGCGCCGACGTCCGCACCGATGCCCACGCCGACGCACGCGGCGCGGTCATCCCGGCGGCCCGCAATCGCGCGCACACCGCCGGTGTCATCTGACCTCGGATTTCCGACGATTCGACGATTCGACGATTC
The DNA here is from genome assembly GCF_014646275.1 of Streptomyces kronopolitis. Classification (GTDB taxonomy): domain Bacteria; phylum Actinomycetota; class Actinomycetes; order Streptomycetales; family Streptomycetaceae; genus Streptomyces; species Streptomyces kronopolitis. The sequence continues at coordinate 87,652 of NZ_BMND01000004.1, read as the reverse complement.
GACGATTCGACGGTTCGGCAGTTCGGTTTGACGGCTCCGATGATGGTGACGGCTCGGTCGGTCCCGACGAGGGACGGACCGGAGACGGACCAGGCGCGTGACAGATCCGCGCCGAGGAGAGCGGTCACCGGCACGATCCACCGCACGCACACCGGTGGGCACCCCCGGAGCAGTTCCGGAGCGGAGACCCACCGGCCGGTCCGGCAGCGGATCCCGAGGCGCGCTCCCGTAGCGGGGCCGCACGACGGACCAGCAGCCCGACCGACACCCACGCAGATGAGGGAACTTACGCGGATACAGAGGCAGAACTGAGGTAGACGCAGACCCGGACAGTGAAGCAGAACTGACGTAGAGGCAGGCCTGGCACAGACACAGGCACGAACGCGGAAATGGACTTGGGTGCCGACGCGGGAGCCGTCGCAGACGTGTTCCACGTGAAACATCCGCAGAGGCCGAACCCACCGGAACAGCCGGTCCACGCACAGACCTGAACAACCCGTACCACAACCGGAGTTCAACGGCCCAGCCCCCACGGGGCACCGGTCCCGGACCCTCCCGGCTCCAGCCCGAGAAACCGCACGCAGCGCCTGCGTAGCGGAATTTCCGTGGGTGGCGAGCGGGAAGTGGTCGACGGCATGACCGCGCGGGGCCGTGCGGACTCCCGCCGGGCGCGTAGTGCCTCGGCGTATCCCGCCGCGATCCCGTTCGAGGGCTCGGTCGGCGCCGTCGCGGTACGTGGCTCCCCGCCGCACACCGCACCGCCGCGCGCCCCGTACGAGGCTCTTCCGGTCGCTCCTGCCCGCGCGCGGCCGCCGTCCGCGGCCGCCGTGTGCCGTCCCGGTCCGCCGGTGGCTGTCGCGCGCCCACCCGGGTGAAACCCCCGCATGTCGCGCTCCGCAAGCACGCCAAAAACCATATTGCCGGGTTAGTTGGTGCGTGCCCACCGGTCGTGGCGAGCACTCCGCCACGGCGTTGCCGGAGCACAGCGGAGGAAACCGCCATGCCGTCGCACCTAGCCAAACGGTCCGTCGAAACGCTGCTGTCCGTGCTGCTGGTCATGCTGGGAGTCCTCGGCCTCGCCGGCCGGGGCGCCGCCGTGTCCGCCGCGCCCGCCGGCCCACCGGGCCCCGACTGGGAGCGCATCGCCGCCTGCGAGAGCAGCGGCCGCTGGCACATCAACACCGGAAACGGCTACCACGGCGGCCTCCAGATCGACCTCGCGACCTGGCGCGCGTACGGCGGCGACCGCTTCGCCCCGCGTGCCGACCTCGCCAGCCGCGCCCAGCAGATCGCCGTCGGTGAGCGCATCGTCCGCGACCGCGGCCTGTCGGCCTGGCCGAACTGCGCCCGGGTGACCGCGGCGAGCGACCGCACCGCCCCCGCCGACCAGGAGACCGCCGCGGCCGCCCCGGCCACGGGCCAGCGCCCCTCCACCCGCGCGCTGCGGTCCGCCGCCGCCCGCACCCATGTGGTGCGCCGCGGCGACTGCCTCTCCGCCGTCGCCGCGCACGCCCGTGTCCCGGGCGGCACCAAGGCCCTGTACGACCTGAACAAGGACAGGCTCGACCGGGGCCCGGACCACATCCGCCCGGGCCAGCGGCTGCGGCTGCGGTCCTGAGAAGCGTCCTGACCGTCCCGCCCGGCTCGCCCGGCTCGCGCCGTCCGGCACGCCCCGGACGGCGCAGCTTGGCGGCCGTTGGTGTGCCGTCGCAGGGGGCCGTCACGGTGAATCCGGTGATCGGTCAGGGTGAATGCGCGGGACGGGCCGTTGCACACGCTTGGCGGATGGGGGAAGGGCCGGTAGCAAGACCGCGGGGTACCAACCGCGAGGTGCAGGAGCACACAGTGAAGAACATGGCACGGGTCAATGTGGTGTTTGCGGGAGCGTGCGGTCTGCTCCTGGCCGTCGGCGGGGCCTCACCCGCCCAGGCCTGGGACGGGCCGTTCGATGACGGGGGCGGCGTGTGGAACAGCGACACCGTGGCCAGCTTCCACGCCGGATTCAACTGCACGCGCCGCGCCCGGATCTGCATCAACGGGCCGCTGAACAGCGGAAACGTCCAGAACTCGCAGAACGTCCACATGTCGGGCAACAACAGCAACAGCGGTAGCCCGACCAACGTCAACGGCAACACCAACGACGACGCCGGCGGCACGACCGGGGCCGAGAACAAGACCAGCAACAACCAGCAGCACATCGGCCACGGCGGCAAGCAGCGCCTGTGATCCGCCGCTGACCCGCCACACCCTCCGGCCCCGGACCGCTCCGGGGCCGGAGTCGTTCCCGGCGGGAGTCGTCACCGGCGGGGGCCGGGGGCCGGGCGCTGCGGGGGAGGCAGAGCGCTGTGCGGGAGGCGGGGCCGCACACGGCGATCGCCCGGCGGGGGCCGCCGGGCGATCGGGGAAGGGGTCGGGGAGCGAACGGGCCCCGGGCCGGGGCCCGTTCCGGTCAGGGCAGGCGCAGGATGCGCTGGAGGTTGTTGCCGCTGTCCTTCGACGCGCCCGTGACGGTGTCGCCGCTGTTGGTGGACCCGTTGGTGTTGTGCAGATTGCCGCTGTTGTTGGGATTCCCGTGGTTGATGAAGTTGCCGCTGTGCAGGCTGTTGCCGCTGTGTACCGGCCCGTTGACGCACGGGTGCGGCGATCTGACCACCGGGGACTTGTAGTTGAAGTCGGCGAGGCGGTTGTTGCAGATCACTCCGGAGACCATGCCGGCCACGGTGCCGACGTCGGCACCCGCCACCGCCGACAGCAGCGAATCACCCGGAACGGTCACGGCCTGGGCGACCCCGCCACCGAGCATCACCAGTCCGCATGCCCCGACGATGCTCCCTGCCTGCGCAATTCTTCTCACGTCGCTCCTCGCCTCCGCGTCCGTCCGATGCCAGACGTATCGTCCTGCCGTTGCGCACCCGCACCGTCGTTCAACCCGCCAGGAGCGAAACGCTCGGCGGCCACAATCAGCCAGGTGGCCCAACGCGCCATGCCGCCTTTTGCGCGCGGAGCGGGCACGGGCCGGGCGGCACGGAGGCGGGCGGCGCGGAGGCAGGCGGGCGAGGGCCGCGGACGGCCGGAAGCAGGCGGGCGAGGGCTGCGGGGGCTCAGATGACGAGCCGCTCCGGCATGGGCTGCTCGACGCCGTCCAGCTCCAGCGTGCACCGGGGCATGGAGGGCACCAGATGCGGCTGGCGCAGCAGGACCCGGAAGGGGTGGACGGGCTCCTCGGGCAGCTCACCGGTCAGCACGTTCATCCCGGCGCTGTGCTCCTTCTGGTAGGCGACCACCTTGCCGTCCACCAGGAGCTCGACCTCCCCGGCCCGGCCGGGCCCCACGTTCACGGTGATCGAGTGATCACCCTGGTCCAGGTGGAAGTGGTGGCTCTGACCCATGACGCACCTCCCGGGTGCTCTGCCCGCCGGACGGGGTCGCCGTCCGTGCGGCCGGCCGTGCTTCCGTCTCTCCAGCGTAGGTTCCGCGCGCGACAATGGTGAGGTGAGGCCGGGCGACCGCTTCCGGAGCGCGGGCCGAAGAGGCCTGCCCGGGTGGCGGCCGGGCGCCGGGCGGGCAGGAGACGAGCATGAACGGCTCGGTCCGGGTGGGACGTGTGGTCGGGGTGCCGCTGCGCATGCACTGGAGCGTGCCGCTGCTGATCGGCCTGTTCGCGTACGCGCTCGGCCGGCAGGGCCTGCCCGTCTGGACGCCGGGCCGCCCGGGCGCGGTCTACGCGCTGGCCGGGGTCGTCGGGGCCGCGCTGCTCATGGGCAGCCTGCTGCTGCACGAGACGGCGCACGCCGCGATCGCGCTGCGCAAGAAGATCTCCGTCGAGGACGTCACGCTGTGGGCGCTGGGCGGCACCACCCGGATGGGGCGGCCCAAGACCGCGGCGGCGGCCTTCGCGGTGGCCGTCAGCGGCCCGCTGACCAGCCTGGTCATCGGCGGCGTCGCGCTCGGCGCCGGCCTCGGGCTGCACCGGCTGTCCGGCTGGGCGGTGCCCGCCGTCGTCCTGGCGTGGCTGGGCTGGGCGAATCTGTTCCTGGGCGTCTTCAATCTGCTGCCGGCCGTGCCGCTGGACGGCGGGCGGGTGCTGCAGGCCGTGCTGTGGTGGCGCACCGGGGACCGGGACCGCGCGGATGTGGTGGCCTCCCGGGGCGGGCAGATCATGGGGCTGCTGCTGGTGGCCGCCGGCTGGATCGCCGTCCTGCGGGGAGCGCCGGGCGGGCTGTGGATCGTCTTCGTCGGCCTGTTCATCATGGTCGTCGCCGGGGCGGAACGGCGCCGTGCCGCGCTGCACGCCGCGCTGCGCGGGGTCACGGTGGCCGAGGCGATGTCCAGCCCGGTGGTGACCGGCGCCGACTGGCTGACCGTCCAGCGCTTCATCGACGAGGTCGCCGTGCCCTCCCGGCACTCCGCGCTGCCGCTGGTCGACTTCGACGGCCGCCCCAGCGGCGTCGTGCAGCTGCGCCGGCTGGCGTCCCTGCCGGTGGCGAGCCGGGAGAGCGTGCGGGTGCGCGAGGTGGCGATCCCGCTGTCCCAGTGCGCGGTCGCCGCTCCGGACGAGCCGCTGAGCGCGGCGCTCGACCGGATCAGCCTGCGCAGCGGGGCCCGGATCCTCGTCGTGGACGACGGGCGGCTGGTGGGCATCGCCACCGGCAAGGACATCTCCCGGCTGGTGCAGCGCGGCTCCCTGAGCGGCCGCGAACCCCGCTGACCGGCCGGTGACCGCGCAGCGGGCGCGCGGGGCGGGGACCCGGCGCGACAATGGGGGCACGGCACGCCGCGGGCCCGCCGTGGTGGAGCACCGAGTGGGGGTGCGTGCATGCAGTACGTCACCGTGACCGCGCTGAGCCATACCGGACTGGTCCGCGAGCACAACGAGGACAGCCTGGTGGCCGGCCCCTGGACGCTCTGCGGCACGGTGACCGAGAACCCGCAGACCCTGGTGTTCCCGCTCGGCGGCCCGCTGGTCGTCGCGGTCGCCGACGGCATCGGCGGGCAGCCGGCCGGGGAGGTGGCCAGCGCGCTGACCGTGCGGCAACTGGCGGCGTTCGGCCCGTCACTGGACGGCGAGGAGGCCGTCCGTGATGCCCTGAACCTCTGCAACCACGCGGTGTACGCGGCCGCGGACCGCGACCCGGAGCTGTCCACCATGGGCACGACGGTGGCCGGCGCCGTCGTGCGGGACGGGTCGGTGCTGGTGTTCAACGTCGGCGACAGCCGGGTGCTGGACGCGACCGGGGACGGCCTGCGGCAGGTGAGCGTGGACGACAGCCCGGCCCTCGCACCGGGCCGGACCACCACCTCCCTCGTGACCCAGGCGCTCGGCGGGGCACGGGAGTTCACCCCGGTCGCCCCGCACTTCACGACCGCCCCGCTCGCCGCGGGCGCCCGCTACCTGGTGTGCACCGACGGCCTGACCGACCACGTCCCCCGGGACGAGATCGCCGACCTGCTGCGGCAGCACAGCGGCGGCCGGGCCGCCTTCGAACTGTGGAGGTCCGCCATCGAGGCGGGCGGCCCCGACAACATCACGCTGGCCCTGATCGGCATCGGCGAGTAGCCCGGAGCGGCACCGTCCGGACCGCCCGCTCGGGTCAACCCCCCTGCGGGTACTGAGGGTTGCCGGATGGGCGGCCGCGGATCGCTCAACCACTCTTGCCCCATGACGACTTACGCCTCCGGGGCGCGGGCTTCCGCGCTCTGTCTCGCGGTCCTCGCCGCCACGGTGATCACCGCACAGCCGGCCGGCGCGGCCGGCGTCCGCACCCCCGCGCTCACGTGGCGGCCGTGCGCCGGCCCCCAGGACCCGCCCGGCAAGGAGTGCGCCACCCTGCCCGTCCCGCTCGACTACCGCGACCCCGGCGGCCCGCGGCTCGGCCTCGCCGTGACCCGGGTGCGCAGCGAGCGGCCCGCGGCGCGCCGGGGCACGCTGCTGGTCATCCCCGGCGGGCCGGGCGGCTCCGGGCTGAGCCGGATGACGGCGAAGGGTGCGGCGCTGAGCCGGGCGACGGCGGGGGCGTACGACCTGGTCAGCTTCGATCCGCGCGGGGTGGGCGGCAGTTCGCGGGCGGGCTGCGGGCTCGCCCCGGAGGACCGGCACCTGGTCACCCTGCGGTCCTGGCCGGGCCCGGACGGCGACATCGCGGAGAACACCGCCCGCTCCCGGCGGATCGCCGAGGCGTGCCACCGGAACGGCGGGGCGGTGGTGCGCAGCATGACCACGGCGAACGAGGTGCGCGACATCGACCGCCTCCGCCGGGCCCTGGGCGAGGAGAAGCTGTCGGCCTGGGGCGTCTCGTACGGGTCCTATGTCGCGGCGGTGTACGCGCAGAAGTACCCGCGGCACACCGACCGCTGGGTGCTGGACAGCACCGGCGACCCCGATCCGTCCCGGGTGGAGTGGGGGTGGCTGGCGAACACGGCGGTCGGCGCGGACGACCGGTTCCCGGACTTCGCTGCCTGGGCGGCGGACCCGGCCCGCGGGGAACTGCGGCTGGCCCGGCGCGCCGCGGACGTCCGGCCGCTGTTCCTCGCGCTGGCGGCGAAGCTGGACCGCGCGCCGAAGCCGTCCACCACCCCGGGCGTCCCGCTGACCGGCAACCGGCTGCGGCAGGCGATGCAGAACGCCCTGGTCGGCGACGACCTCTTCGAGGAGCTGGCCCGGCTCGTGCGGGCCGCCGGCGATCCGGCCGCCGAGCCGGTGCTGCCCGCCGCCGTCGCCGGGCCGCTGCCCGACGAGGACGCGGCCGTCACGATGGCGACCGTCTGCAACGACGTGCGCTGGCCGGCGTCGCTGCCCGCCTACCGGCGCGCGGTGGCCGCCGACCGGGTCCGGCATCCGCTCACCGGCGGGATGCCGGTGAACGTCTCGGCCTGCGCCTTCTGGAAGGACGCGCCGGCCGACGAGCCCACCCGGATCACCGGGGACGGCCCCGCCGACATCCTGATGATCCAGAACCGCCGGGACCCCAACACCCCGTACGCCGGTGCGCTGAAGATGCGTCAGGCGCTCGGCGGCCGGGCCGTTCTGGTCACCCTCGGCCACGGCGGGCACGGCGCCTACCTGGGCAACGGCAACGCCTGCGGGGACCGCACGGTGACCGCGTTCCTGACGACGGGGCGGCGCCCGCAGCAAGACACCTACTGCGCCGACTGAACCGCGCCGCCGCGGCGCTGACGGGCCGTCCGCCGTGCCGCCGCGGCCCCGCCCGCCCACGGACGGGCGACTTGCGGGGCCGTGTGCGCCGTCGGGGCCCGGTCCGCGTCTAGGTTGGCCGGGATGAGCGCGACAGGGAGCACCGTTCGGGGAGCCGTGCTCCTGGGCACGTCGGGGTCGGTGCTGCTGGGGGCCGGGTCCTGGGCGGCCGGAGCGCTGCCGCCGGGGGTCGCGGACGGGGTGTGGGGGCGGCGCGGGGAGCCGTTCACCTCGGTGTGCGTGGCGCTCTGCTATGCGGGGCTGGTGCTGCTGCTCACCGCGTGGTGGCGGCTGGGCGGGCACCTCGCGTGCGGGGCGGCCGTCGGGCGGCGGCAGGTGCGGACGGCGCTGTGGTGCTGGGCGCTGCCGCTGGTGCCGGGGCCGCTGCTGGGCAGCAGCGACGCCTACAGCTATCTCGCCCAGGGCGCGTTGGCGGGCCGCGGCCTGGATGTGTACGCGCTGGGTCCGGCGGCGCTGGGCGGCCCGCTCGCGGCCAACGTCCCGGGGATGTGGCACGACGCGCCGGCCCCCTACGGACCGCTGTCCGTCGCCGTGGCCCGCGCCGTGGTGGCACTCACCGGGGAAGGGCACGTGGTGGCCGCGGTGCTGGGGCTGCGGCTGGTGGCGCTGGCCGGGGTGGGCCTGCTGGTGTGGTCGCTGGGGCGGCTGGCGGGCAGCGCGGGCCCGGGGGCGGCCGGCGCGCTGTGGGCCGGGGCGCTCAGCCCGCTGGTGCTGCTGCACCTGGTGGGCGGGGCGCACAACGACGCGCTGCTGCTCGGGCTGGTGTCGGCCGGGCTGGTGGCGTTCCGCCGCGGGCGCTGGTGTCTGGGGACCGTCGTGCTGACCGCGGCGGTACTGGTGAAGGCGCCCGCCGTGGTGGCGCTGCTGTGCGCGGCCGCGGTGAGCGTGGCCGGGCGGTCGGGCCGGCGGGAGCGGTGGCGGCAGGCGGCGCGGCTCGCCGGGGTGTTCGGCGCCGCGCTGGTGGCGGGGGTGGCGGCGTGCGGCCAGGGGTGGGGCTGGCTGTGGACGCTGCGGAATCCCGCCGAGGTGCACACGCTGCTGTCCCTGAGCACCGACGCCGGCCATCTGCTGGGGTGGCTCGCCGAGGGGCTGGGGTGGGGCTCGGCGGACGGGGCGATGACGGCCGCGCGGCTGGCCGGGCTCGCGGTGGGACTGGCCGCGGTGGGCCACTGCGTGCGGCGCGCCCCGCGGACCGGCGCCGAACGGGCCACCGGGGCGGGGCTGCTGGCGCTGGTGGCCGCCGCGCCGGTGGCGCAGCCCTGGTACGCGCTGTGGGCGGTGGTGCCGCTGGCGGCGGCCGACTGGCGGCCGCTGGCGCGGACCGGCGCGAAGGCCGCGGTGGTGGCGCTGACGCTGGTGGTGATGCCCTCGGGGCAGGGGCCGAGCTGGGCGAGCGGCTGCGCGGCGGCGGCCGGGGCGGCCTCGGCGCTGGCCGTGCTGGGCGCGGTGACGCTGTGGCGGCGCGGGGCGGGGGGACGCTCCGGGCCGGCGGTGTCCGGCCCGGCACCCGACCGGGCCACCGCGACCCCGGGGCGGTCCGCACCCCACCCCTAGGGGCTTCGCACACGGTCCCTAGGGCGCGGCCGGAGCCGGTGTCGGCCGTCGTGCTCCCGGGTGCAGCAGCCAGAGCGCCCCGGTGAGCGCGCCCAGGGGGATCTCCAGCAGATGCGTGAACGCGGCGAAGAGCAGCAGCGCCGCGGCCACGGCGGCGGGGGCCCCGCCGAGGGCGACGAGGGCGACGGCGGCGGCGCTCTCGGTGACGCCGATGCCGCCCGGGGTCACCGCGATCTGGGTGAGCAGCCGGCTGGCGGCGAACACCGCGAGCGCGTCCCCCCACCCCGTACGGGCCCCCGCCGCCTGCAGGCACACCAGGAACAGCGCACCCTGGGCCGCGAGCGTGGCGGTCATCGCGCACGCCAACTGCGGCCACGAGCGGCGCAGTACGTCCCGGCCGGTGCGCACCCCCGCGGCCAGCCGCCGGGCGCCCGCGGTGATCCGGCGCCGCGGCGCCCCGGCCGGTGCGTGAGTCCGGCGGGCCCGGTGCGCGCGGTGGCGGCGGACGACCGGGCGGACGGCGGCGTACGCCGCGGGCAGGACCAGGACCACCGCGCCGGCCGCCGCCGCCCAGCCGATGCCGGGCACCGCCGTCCGGGCCAGCAGCAGGGCGCCCACCGCCGACAGGAACAGCCGGGCGGCGACGTTGCACACCCCGGTGAGCGCCACGCACACCGCGACCGCGCCCGGCGGATGCCCCCAGCGGCGCGTCATCGCGTAGGTGACCGCCACCCCGGCACCGCCGCCGAGCGGCAGCAGATTGCTGACCGCGCTGCCGGTGCAGTGCACCAGCAGTGCCTGACGCCGCGTCAGACCCGGCAGGGCGGCGGTCAGGACGTAGGTGTAGGTCCACAGCGCGGCCGCCGCCGCGGCGCACATCAGCGCCAGCTGCGCGCCGCCGAGATGGGCGAGCCGGTCCCGGACGGCGGACCAGTCGGTGCCCGCCGCCTTCGGCACGGCCAGCGCCAGCAGCACCAGTCCGGTGGCGGAGGAGAGCACGCCCAGCAGCCGCCCGGCGCACGCCGGCAGCCGCCGGGCGCGGTGCGTCATCGGCGCGCTGCCGTCGCCGCCGTGCCCGCCAGGGTGGCCAGCGGATCCCGCAGGACCGGCCCGGCGGGCAGCCCGCGCTGGATGTACCACTCGGTGCCCAGCACCTGGCGGAAGGCCGGACCGGGCAGCCGGCCCAGGGCGGCCAGGGTGCGTTCGGAGTCCCCGCCCCGCGCCTGGCTGAGGTGCGCGGCGAGGCTGGCGCGCTTGGCCCGCCAGTGCCGCTTGACCGGCACCCGGTGAGTGATCTCGGAGCGCGCCCCGTAGGCCGTGCGGAAGGAGTCCCGGTCGAACTCCGGCGGGAAGCGGTGCACCCAGGAGGCCGCCCGCAGCCCGCGCAGCAGCAGCGTCCGGTCGACGGTGGCCTCCAGCACCACCGGGGTGCCCGCGAGGTGGGCCGCGCGGTAGCCGACGCGGTGCACCTGGACGTGGTCGGGATGGCCGTAGCCGCCGGCCGGGTCGTAGACGGTCAGCAGGTCGGCGCGCTCCTCGGCCAGGAGCTCGGCCAGCCGGCCGGCCGCCTCGGCGACGTCCGCCGAGGCGAACGGCTGCGGGCCGCCGGGGGCGGGTGCGGCCGGGGCGCCGGTGTGTCCGGAATCGGCGTAGCCGAGGAAGGCGACCCGCGCGCACCCCAGGATCCGGGCGGAGGCGTGGGCCTCCGCGCGGCGCACCCCGCCGAGGCCGTCGCCGCGCAGGGCGTCGGAGGTCAGTCCGCGCTCGCCCGCCGTGGCCAGGACCAGCACCACGCGGTGTCCCTGCCGGGCCAGGGCCGCCATGGTGCCGGCGGTCAGCAGTGCCTCGTCGTCCGGGTGGGCGTGGAAGAACAAACACGTATGTCGCACGAAGCATGATGTACCACCCCATACTGGTGGACTTCACGCCAGATTTCGGAAGTGCAGCCATGATCCTTCACATTTCAGACTGCTTCGCGCCGCGGACAGGAGGTATCGAGATCCAGGTCGCCGCCCTGGCCGCCGCGCAGCACCGGGCGGGTCAGGCCACCGAGGTCGCCACCGCCACGCCCGCCGCCCCGGGAGCACCGGAGACGCCATGGCCGTTTCCCGTGCACCGGCTCACCGCGCGGGTGCCCGGGCAGCTGCCCGTTCACCCCAGGGCGGGACAGGCGATCGACCGGCTGTTGACGACGCGTCACCCGCGGGTGGTGCATGTGCACCTGGGCGCGGCCTCCCCGTTCGCGTGGGCGGCGCTGGCCTGCGCGCGGCGGCGCGGCATCCCGGCCGTGGCCACCATCCACAGCATGTGGGACCCGGTCGTACGGGCCATGTACCGCCTGCTGAGCCGCACCGGACACGGTCCCGCCGCTCCGGTGGCCGTGACGACGGTGAGCCGGTCGGCCGCCCGGCTGGTCCGCCAGGCGCTTCCGGACCTGGCCCCGCGGGTCATCCCCAACGGGATCGACGCCGCCTGGTGGCGCACCCGGTCCGCGGCGGAACGGCAGGACGGCCGGGTGCACGTGGTCGCCGTCGGCCGGCTGGTCCCGCGCAAGGAACCCATGGAGCTGCTGGCGGCGCTGCACTCCGCCCACACCCGGATGTCCCGTCAGGGCACCGCGCTGCGCGCCACCTTCGCCGGCGCCGGCCCGAGCCTGCGGCCGATACAGCGCTATCTGCGCCGCAACGGGATGGACAGCTGGATCCGCCTGGTGGGCCGCCTGCAGCCCCGGGAGGTCCGGGAGCTGCTGTCCGAGGCGGACCTGTTCGTCAACGCGTCCTGCCGGGAGTCCTTCGGGATCGCGGCGCTGGAGGCGCGCACCAGCGGGCTGCCGGTGCTGGCCCGGGTGCACACCGGTGTCGCCGACTTCGTCCGGCACAACCGGGAGGGCGCGCTGTGCGGCCACTCGGCCTTCGCCCTCGCCGACGAGGTGCTCTGGCTGGCCCGCACCCCGGGGGCGCGGCGCAGCCTGGCGGCCCACAACTGGGAGACCGAACCGGTGCACTGCACCTGGCCGGTGGTCACCGACGCTTTCGCGCACGCCTACGACGACGTCACCCGCTGACGCACCGCGCCGCCCCTCCGCACGGCGGCCACCGAGGACAGCGGCCACCGCAACCGCCGGAAGGTATCCATGCACTCGGTCCTCGACCGCTGCCACCGCACGCTCTTCGCCGTGCTGTCCCTCCTCGGTGTACGAGGCCAGGAGCGGCTGCTGCACCGGTACTTCGACTGGTGGCACCGGCGGCCGGACCCCTGGGGGCTGGCCGTGGACGACTACGAGCAGTTCAAGTACGCGACGACGCTGCGGCAGCTGCCCGCGCGGCGCTACCGGCGGATCCTGGACGTGGGGTGCAGCGAGGGCACCTTCACCCATCGCCTCGCGGCGGCCCACCCGGAGGCCGACATCACCGGTGCGGACATCTCGGAGCGCGCCCTCGCCCGGGCCCGCGCCGCCGGCCCGGCCCCCCGGTTCGTGCGGCTGAACATCGTCACCACCCCGCCGGAAGGCCGCTTCGACCTCGTCTTCTGCGCCGAGCTGCTCTACTACCTCGGGCGGGCCCGGCAACTGCGGCGGGCCTGCGCCCATCTGACCGCGGCCGTGGCGCCCGGCGGGCTGCTGGTCCTGGTGCACCCCTGGCCGGAGGCCCGCAGATTCTGTGCGTACATCGAGGCCGAAGCGGGCTTTCGCCTTATCGCCGAGCACGTGGAGCGGGGCGGCTGCCGCCCGTTCGCGGTCAGTGTCTACGAGGCGGCCGGGGCGGCGGACCACCGCGCGCCGCGCCGCCCCGCGGAGCACGGCCGGCGGACGGGCCGCGGCGCGTGAGCCGCGCGGTCCGCCTCCCTCCGGGCGGGGCGGGCGGGGTGCGCGCAACATCGGGCCGGCGCCGCGCCCACGCGCTGCGCGGGCTGTTCGCCCGCCGCCCCGGTCCGGTGCTGCTGCTGTCGGCCACGGCGCTGCTGTTGCTGGTGTGGATCCCGGCGTGCCTGCGGACCGGCCTGATCGATCTGCGGGTCTACCGGGCCGCGGCCCCGCATCTGGCCACCGGCGATCTCTACGCCTTCCGCCTGCGCCTGCCCGGCCCGCACATGTTCCCGCTGCCGTTCACCTATCCGCCCTTCGCCGCCCTGCTCTTCCTCCCCCTCGGGCCCGTCGCCTGGCCGGTGGTGAGCGGGGTGTGGACCGCGGCCTCGGTGGGTGCGCTGTGCGTGCTGGTCCACTGCTGTCTGCGGCTGGCCGACCCGGCCGCGCCGCACGCCCTGCACCGGCGCCGGGTGCTGCTGTGGAGCGCCGCCCTGCTGTGGACCGAACCGGCCGCCGTCACCTGCGCGTTCGGGCAGATCAACCTGCTGCTGGCGGCGCTGGTCGGGCACGCCGTCCGGCGGCGGGCCGCGGCGGCGGGGCTCGGCGTCGGCCTCGCCGCGGGCGTCAAGCTGGTCCCCGCGGTCACCGGCCTGTACTTCCTGGCGCACCGGCGCTGGGCGGCGGCGGGCTGGACGGCCGCGGTGTTCCTCGCCACGGTCGCGGCCGGCTGGTGGGCGGCCCCGCGCGCCGCCGCCGAGTTCTGGCTTCACGCGGTCGGCGAGGCCGGCCGGGTCGGGCCGGTCGGCTCGGTGCTGAACCAGTCGCTGCGCGGGGCCCTGTCGCGCACCCTCGGCCATGACGTGGGCTGGTCCGCGGCCTGGTGGGCGGTGGCCGTCCCGGTGGCGTCGGCCGGGCTGGCGGCGATGGTGCGCACGGCCCGCCGCGGCGACCGGCTCGGCGCCCTGGTCGCCGTCCAGTTCACCGGCCTGCTGCTGTGCCCGGTCTCCTGGTGCCATCACTGGGTCTGGGCCCTCGCGGCGGTGCTGTGGCTGGCGTACACCCCGCGCCGGACCCGCCCGCGGACCGTGGCGCTGCTCGCCTGGTGCGTCGTCCTCGCCGGGTATCCCATCCACTGGCTGGAGTTGGCCCAGCCGGACATCGCGGTGTTCGGCCGCCCCTGGTACCTCGCCGCGCTCGGCTGGTGCTATCCCGTCTGCGCGGTGCTCACCCTCGTCGCGCTGTGCGCGCGGACCGGCGGTGACGGGGGCGGACGGCCGCCGGCGACGGCGTGGCCGACGACCGGCCGGTACCGGCTCCACCCGGCGTCGGACACGGAGAGGTAGCCGACGTACCGTGCGCGGACCGGAATCGGCGCCCCTCCCCCCGGCGGAACCCGCCCGGACTCAGGGGCGTCTTCCGGCGTGTCGGCGTCGACGGTCCGTGGAGGAAACCCGGTGGAGAACAGGATATTGGGGCAGCGCTATGAGCTGGTGGAGCAGCTCGGGCACGGCGGGATGGGGACGGTTCACCGGGCCCTGGACCACCGGTTGCGCCGCACCGTCGCCGTCAAGACGCTCTCCGCCGAACTGGCGCTGCAGCCCGAGTTCCTCTCCCGCTTCCAGCGCGAGGCGCATGCCGCCGCCGCGCTCAACCACCCCGGCGTCGCCACCGTGCACGACGTGGGCGAGGACGCCTCCGGCGGCGTCGCCGAGCCCTATCTCGTCATGGAGTACGTGGAGGGCACCACCCTCAGCCACGTCCTCAAGGGCGGGGCGCTGGCGCCGGACCGGGCCGCCGACGTGGTGGGGCAGGTGCTGGAGGCGCTGGAGCACAGCCACCGGCACGCCATCGTGCACCGGGACATCAAGCCCGCGAACGTCATGCTCGCCGGCACGGGCCGGATCAAGGTCGTCGACTTCGGTATCGCCAAGGCCCTCAGCGAGGTGGCCACCCGGCTGACCGGCACGGGGGTGGCGGTCGGCACCCCCGCCTATCTGGCCCCCGAGCAGATCAAGGGCGGCGACACCGACCACCGCACGGACCTCTACGCCGTGGGCTGTCTGCTGTACGAGCTGCTGACCGGGCGGCCCCCGTACACCGGCGACTCCCCGTTCTCCGTCATGCACCAGCATCTGACGGCGGATCCGGTGCCGCCCTCCCGACTCCGCCCGGACCTGCCGCCGGCCCTCGACGCGGTGATCGCGCAGGCCCTGCACAAGGACCCGAAGAACCGTTTCGCCGATGCCGCCGCGATGCGTACGGCGCTGACCGCGGCGGCCCGGATCGCCCCACCGCCGCCCGCCCCGACACCCACTGCCCTCGACCCCCGGGCCGCCGCCCTGCCGACGCCCGGCGCCGCCGCCGTGCCGGTCGACGCGGTGCTCGCCGCCTCCGCGCCCCGGGACGAGGCGCCGCGGCCCGCGCGACGGCGGCCGGCCCGGGTGGTGTTCCGCCCGACGGCCGAGGGGGCGGTCGCGCTGCTGGGCTGTCTGCTGTCGCTGGTGATCTCCCGGTCGGACGTGATCGAGGGCAGCGCGTTCTCCCGGGTCGCCCTGCTCGCCGCGGCGGCGGGGGCGGTGCTGCTGCTGTGGTCGGCGCGGCTCGCGTGCGCGGTGGCCTGGGGCCCGGTGGCGGAGGCCGTGGCGGTGCTCTCGGGGCTCGCCCGCGGCTACATCGGCTGGGACACCCACTACGTCATCCTCGCGCTGCTGCTGGGTGTGGTGGCAGCGGTGTGCCTGATCGCCGGCTACCGGGACGAGCGAGCGGGCGGATTCGCGCTGGTGGCCTTCTGGTTCACCGCGCTGACCGCGGTCTGGTTCTTCCTCGACGACCTGCGCAAGATCGGCGTCTTCTACGTCCTGCTGCTGAGCGTCCCCCTCGCCATCGGCGCCCAGGTCCTCAAGTCCCGCACCCGCCCGCCGTACGGCGCCCCGCAGTCCCCCGCGACCGCACCCGCCGGCCGCCGCCGCGCCCGCGAGGGGGCGGGTGGCGCGGTCCGCTGAACGGGGCCGCGGGGCGCGGCGGGTGCGCCCGCGGGGGCGTCAGCCCACGCACACCACGCCCAGGAGGCACACCGGTGAGGTCGGATCGGCCGTCGGTGCGGTCGGGGCCGGGCGCGACGGGGAGGTGCTCGTGGCGGGCGGGTTGCCGGTGCCGGGCCGGGTGGTGGACGGCGACGGTGTGACGCTCGGGGCTGTCGTGGCGCGGTGGTCGTCGTGTGCCGTGGCCGGCGCGGAGGTGACATGCGGTGCCGCGTGCGGTGCCGACGCGGAGTGGCGGGGCGCGGTGTGGGTGGCGGTCGGCCGCGGGCTCGCCGGGGCCGGAGGCGGCGTGCTCGGCGCGGCGGAGTGCTGCCGGCCGGCCGCCCTGGAGGGGCGGTTGTCGTGCTGCCGCGAAGGATGGCCGTCCGGCTCCTTCGAGGACGCACCGGTGTTCACCGTCCGGGGCGTGCCCACGCCCTCCGGGTGGGGGGACCCGGCCGCCTGCGTGTGACCGGTGGCGGGCTTGTTCTGCAGGAGGCTCGCGGTCAGACCGCCGCCCACCAGGGCGAGCGCCGTGGCGGCCGCGGCCCGCCGGCGGTACTTCTTCCACCGCGCCAACTGCCGTCGCCGGGCCGCCCGGCCGAGTCCGTCGGGGGCGGCACCCTCGTAGCCGCCGGCCGCACCGTCGCCCGTACCGCCACCGCCGGTCTCCGCCGCACTGGCCACGGCGTCGTCGACGGGTGCGGTGGCGGGGTACGGAGCGCCGGGGAAAGCCCCCGCGGCGAGATCCTCCCGCGCGGGCCAGGCCTCCCACGAGGAGTCGGCGGCATCCGCGCTCGCCTGGGACACGGGGTTCGCCTGGGAGGCGCGGCGGCGGTAGGACGGCGGGGCGATGTCGGGGGCGTAATCACCGCATCCCGGGCACACCAGCGCCCCATTGAGATTCCGACGGCACGACGAGCAGTAATCCATCTGCGATCTTTCTGTGCTGGCTGCGCCGCCAGGGACGCCGGCGACGTTTTTTCACGTTCGCACGCGGGATCGAGCGGCCAGCAACGCTAACGGCACATACGGAAGGCAACGCGTAGAGCTTGTAACGCTTCCGTGCAGATTTCTTACCCACCGGTATTTCCGCTCCGGACATGTCCGCACGAATACCGGGATGCGCCAAGGAAATTGACGACGCCCGCCGATCCGCCTTATACGGGGCGGCAATTCACTTCCCGGATACCCGGCCCGATAGGGGAGAATTCGCTCCGTGGGCGCCGGGTGTCCGTGCCCGGGGCGGCCGCGCCGGGCCGCCCGTGCCCCGGGGCGCGGCCCGCCCGCCGGCAGGGGAGGGGTCCGCCACAGCCGCCGTCGAACGCTTCTTGATCTTCCCGGCCCCGCCGCGCCGAAACCTGCCATGGCCACCGGAAACGCTTACGGGGTGCGGGTTTTGAGGAACCGTCATATTCGGTGGGGGGCGAGGGTGGTGGGAAAGCCCGAATTCACCGCCGGGGAGGCCGGGGAGAGCGAAGTGGCAGCCGGGTAGTGATGCGGTGAAGTGACGGCGGGGTGGAGAAGTGCGGCCCGGCCGTACGCCGCGCCATCGAAATCGCGGCCCTCGGAATCGCCTCGTCGGGAATCTCCGGATCTCGGCAATCTCCGAGATCTCGGGAATCAAGGCCGCGGGAAACGCTCCCGGATCACCGCCGCCACGATCCGGCCGTCAGGACCTGGCCGTCAGGATCCGGGCGCCAGGCTCCGGCCGCCGGTGAGGCCATCTATGAGGCCACCGGCGAGGCCGTCGGTCAGGACCCGGTGTGCCGGTCCGGTCGGCCCTCGTGGCGGCGCAGCTCGTCGTTGAGGCGCAGGGCCTCTTCGAGCTGGTCTTCGAGGATGATGATGCGGCAGGCCGCGTCGATCGGTGTGCCCTGGTCGACGAGTTCGCGGGCGCGGGCGGCGATGCGCAGCTGGTAGCGGGAGTAGCGGCGGTGGCCGCCGCCGGACCGCAGCGGGGTGATGAGGCGGGCTTCGCCCAGGGACCGCAGGAAGGCGGGCGTGGAGCCGATCAGCTCCGCGGCGCGGCCCATCGTGTAGGCGGGGTAGTCGTCGTCGTCGAGATGGCCGGCGGCGTTCGGCCGGGGTTCCGGAGCCATACGCACCCTTCGTCCTGGGCATCCAGGGGCCCGGGTCCGTGTGCACCCAAGGCCCCACCGGGGTCGGTCTCCGCCTGTCCGCCCGGGAACCGCGTCCGGATCGGGGGCGCACTCCGTGGCCCTGCTGCCAGGCAGTGCTCGCAGTGCGTGGCCGCCCTGCCGGACGGCTGCGCGCTGCGCGACCGAGCCTATCCGCTGGCGGTGAAGAATGTCTATTGCGGCCGCTGTAGATTTCGGCCGTCGGGGCCCGGTCCGGTGGGGCGGCGCACATGGAATCGGCGTGGAATGGCGATGAATATCTCATGTCGCGAGCGGAGAAATTACGGATGCGTGGGCACCGGTTCCGGGCCCGGGGCCGGTCGGCCGGGAATCCTCTGTGCGGTGTTGTATGAGCCGTGCTACTGTCGATATCAGTTGCAGTTGTGGTTCCCGAAATCTTCAACGCTTCGGCCGGCTTCCAGTCGGTGGGAGCGTTTTGTGTAGCCGGAATTTTTCCGGATGGGAGAATCATCGCGGCGACGCGAGGCTCGCGCAGTGCGGGTCCAAAGAATTCCCCGAATGGAGAAATAAGATATGGCTACTGGCACCGTGAAGTGGTTCAACTCGGAAAAGGGCTTCGGCTTCATCGAGCAGGACGGTGGCGGCGCTGACGTGTTCGCCCACTACTCGAACATCGCCGCCCAGGGCTTCCGTGAGCTGCAGGAGGGCCAGAAGGTGAGCTTCGACGTGACCCAGGGCCAGAAGGGCCCCCAGGCGGAGAACATCGTTCCCGCCTGACGCTGAAGCGTGCAACGCTGGGGCCCGCGCCTTGGGTGCGGGCCCCAGCGCTTGTCATTTCGCGGCCCACGCAGCCGTGCCGCCCGATGGCTCGTGCCGTCCGGGGCACGGATGACGGGGGCGGCCGCCGCGGGACGGCGCAGCCGGTGATGACCGGCCGTCGCCGCGGCTTTCGAGTCCTGCCGTTCGAGTTCCGTTTTCGAATCCGGTCGTCCGATGTCCTCGGACGGCCCGCCGCGCAGAATGCCGAGAATTTCCGGCGCGCATACCTCGAAAACCTCGTTCGCAGCCGGACCTGTTTCATATCTTGTTCGACTCGTTCTGGCGATTCTCCGTGTGGTCCGCAGGGCCGAGGATTCCTCGTACGTGTCGCTCTTGACCGAGGAAGGTTCACATGAACCGCACAGCACGTACGAACGGCCGCACCACCCGAACGGGCCAGGGCAACCCCACCAGCCGGGACCGTTCCAAGACACCCAATCGCGCCAAGGCTCCGAACCGCGCGAAGAATTCCCGCCCCTCGGGTGGCCGAAAAGGCCGCTCCGGTGGGCCCCAGGGCGAGTACAGCGTCCCGACGTCCCTGACCCCCTCGCTGCCGGCCGTCGCCGCGTTCGACGAGCTGGACATGCCCAAGCCGCTGCTCGCGGCGCTCGCCGCCGAGGGCGTGACCGTGCCGTTCCCGATCCAGGCCGCGACGCTGCCGAACTCGCTGGCCGGCCGGGACGTCCTGGGCCGCGGCCGCACCGGCTCCGGCAAGACCCTGGCCTTCGGCCTCGCGCTGCTCGCCCGCCTCGCCGGACAGCGCGCGGAGACCCGCCGGCCGCTGGCCGTCGTGCTCGTCCCCACCCGGGAACTCGCCCAGCAGGTGACGGACGCGCTCACCCCCTACGCCCGCGCCCTGGCGCTGCGGCTGGCCACGGTGGTCGGCGGCATGTCGATCGGCCGCCAGGCCGGTGCCCTGCGGGACGGCGCGGAGGTCGTGGTGGCCACCCCCGGGCGGCTGCGGGACCTCATCGCGCGGGGTGACTGCCGGCTGGACCGGGTCACCGTCACCGTGCTGGACGAGGCCGACCAGATGACCGACATGGGCTTCATGCCGCAGATCACGGCGCTGATCGACCTGATGCCCGCCGACGGCCAGCGGCTGCTCTTCTCGGCCACCCTGGACCGCAATGTCGACGCCCTGGTGCGCCGCTACCTGCACGACCCGGTCGTGCACTCGGTCGACCCCTCCGCGGGGGCGGTGACCACGATGGAGCACCACCTCCTGCACGTCCACGACGCCGACAAGCACGCCACGACGACCGAGATCGCCGCCCGTGACGGCCGCGTCATCATGTTCCTGGACACCAAGCACGCGGTGGACCGGCTCACCCGGCACCTGCTGAAGAGCGGGGTGCGGGCCGCCGCGCTGCACGGCGGGAAGTCCCAGCCGCAGCGCACCCGCACCCTGGCCCAGTTCAAGGAGGGCCATGTCACGGCCCTGATCGCCACCAACGTGGCGGCCCGCGGGATCCACGTCGACGACCTCGATCTGGTCGTGAACGTGGACCCGCCCACCGACCACAAGGACTATCTGCACCGCGGCGGGCGCACCGCCCGCGCCGGTGAGTCGGGCAGCGTCGTCACCCTCGTCCTGCCCCACCAGCGCCGCGAGATGGACCGGCTGATGGCCGACGCCGGGATCACCCCGCGCACCGCCAAGGTGCGCTCCGGCGAGGCCGAACTCAGCCGTATCACCGGCGCCCAGGCTCCCTCGGGCATTCCCGTCACCCTCGCCGCCCCGGCAGCGCAGCAGAACCCGCCGCGGACCGCGGCCGCGCGCCGTCGGCGGGGAGGCGGCGGCCGGGGGCGTCGCACCGCCGCGTCCGCGCACGGGCGGGCGCCCGTGTCCCGGGGGCCCCGTGGCGGCGCGACCGCATGATCCGTCCGTCCGGACCGCTCACGCCATGAGCGGCCGCATCGATCCGGAGCCGGCAGGAAGCGCCGGTCCCTCCCTTCAACCCTGTTGAGGCACCATGCGATGCGTTATCGCCCACTTCCCCTTCGACTTCGTCAAGAGTGAGGTGGAGCAGCTCATGGCGGGGATCTCGCCGGAGCCCGCCGTCGGCCCCTGCGTGGTCATCGGACGCCGCACCTACCCCGTCAAGCAGGTCGGTGCGGTGATCACGCGGCAGGACCGCCGGGACTTCTCGGCGGGGGAGGTGACCAGGGCGCTGACCCGCCTGGGCTTCACCTGTGTCACTCCGGCCGCTCCCGCCCCGCCGGAGTCCACCGAGCTGCCCGGGCTGCAGTTCTGACCGTCGCGGGTGACGGGCCGCCGCGGTGCGGGGAGCCGCCGGCGGCACCGTCGCCCGCGCGCCCGGTCAGCCGCGCTCCTCGCGCTCCTGTTCCTCGGCCTCCATCTGCCGGATGCCCTCATGCGTCAGCGTGACCATCGCGGGCGTGTGGTGCGTCGTCCAGTCGACCTCGACGAGGCCTTCGCCCACCAGATACGTACAGGCGGCGGCCAGATCCTGCTCGGGCAGCCCGAGGTCGTCGCGCAGCCTGGTCCCCGGGGTGCCCAGCCGGTTCTCCGCGGTGGCTCGGTACAGCGCCTTCAGGACCGCTGTGCGGTAGTTCTTCCGCTCGTGCAGTGTTGCCATGGCTGCCGCTCGCTCCTCGATTCGGTACGCCCCCTTGGGCCGGTGCGGTCCGCCCTCCGGCACGGCACGGGCTTCACGGGCCGCAGCCGGCACCGGCTCCGTCAGATCTCGTCCGCCTGGAGACGGCGGGCCCCGGACGCCTCGCCGGTCGCCGGCCAGGGCCGGGGCGCCGCCGCGGTGTGGGTGGTGTCGACCGTGAGGTGCAGGCGGGTCCCGCCCTCGCCGCCGGCGGGGTAGCTGCGCTGCTCGGTGGCGGCGAAGCGGCGCCGCAGCGCCTCCGCGATGAGCCGGGCGGCCTCCGGCGTCGCCGCGACGATCCGGACCTCGGCGTGCCCGGGCGGGGGCAGTGGGTGGGGGTGTCTCATCGTGGGCCGCCCGGCGGGCAGGCGGGCGGATCGGGGAGCCCGGCCGTCCGCCGGCGCGCCGCACGCCGGTCCCCGCGCCCCGGCAGGCTGCCGCCGCGGGCCGCCGCGCCCCGTCCGCCGTGCCGTGCCGCGCCCGGTCCGGCCTGCGGTGTGCCGCGCAGGCGGATCAGGTACGCGACCACGATGATCAGGGCCAGGATCGCGGCCACGGTGACAACGGTCTCCATGCCCTCACACCCTTCGTGCCGACGGGCGTCCGCGCGGCGTCCGGGCTGTCGGCCCGGGAAGCTCCCGCGGACACCCGGTGGTGTCGCTGCTGGTCTTCTCCGCCATACCGCGACCTGTCCCCGGGCCCGCGGGCACCGCGTCCCGGTGTTGCTGCCGGCCGGGAGGCACACCCGCGAGAGAGCCGGTGTACGAAGTGCTCCCGGTGCTTTCACCCTACTCCGCACACCGCTCCCGGCGCCCTCCGCGAGACCCGTGCACCGTCTCTGACCAGGGCAGACGCCCCCGGCCTCGGCGGCGCCCCGCGCCCGGGACGCACACCGGCACCGGGCTGCCCGCCCGGCCCCCGACGCCTCGCGCTAGCACAATTCGGATGCGCACGGACACTGTGCGCGAATCTCTTCCGGGGGCGGCGGCCGAGGGCCATACTGTCCCTACTGAAACTCACTCAACTTCCTTGGTTCGCGAGTGAGTTCGACCATCGGGGGGTGGGTGCTCGTGCCTGAAGAGTCCGCCGCGTCGCCGCCGGACGGCGCTCCGCAGTACATCCGCAGCGAGGCCACCCGGCTGCTGTGCGCGGGTGTCTACTTCGACAGCCGGTTCCGCCGCCGCGTCATCGAGCAGCTGGTCGAGCACGAGGAGCGCCCGGTCGCCCCGTCGCTCGGCATCGACGTCCTGCCGGTCCTCGCGCACGCCCTGCGCGCCCGCCGCAGGGAGGCGGAGACCGGGCTGGTGCTGCTGGCCGTCTGGGCCGGGTTCATCGCCTGCTGGCTGGCCGGCATCTGGTCGCAGACGCTGCTGCCGGTCCCCTGGTTCCTGGCGTACGGGCTGGTCTGCGCCGTGTGCTGGGGCGTACGAGGGGGCCGGGGCGCCGTCTTCGCGCTCGGCCGCTCGGTGCTCAAGGAGGCCACTCGCGGCCGGCTGAAGGCGGTGCTGCCGGTCCTGCCGTTCGCCGTGACGTTCGCGTACTGGGCGCTGGTGCTCTTCACCCTCTTCAGCGGCGGCAGCGCCTGGGCCGCGGTGCTGTTCCCGGTGCTGCTGGTCCCGCCCGTGTGGGCCCACCGCGCACACGTCTCCTCCGTGATGCGCCACCAGCTGAGCCGCGGCGCCCCTGCGCGCCGCGAGGAGCTGCCGGTCAGCGACCAGTACCAGCGCATCGGCGCGGCCATCGACCGCGAGCAGCACGCGCATTTGGCGATCTACGACCCCTTCCGGCCGTTCGTCGGGGCCGGCGAACCGTACAAGCCGTGGTCGTTCGTCATGGAGCTGAAGCGGCGGACGCCGCAGAAGCAGCTGGGCGGGGTGCCGGGGCCGGGCGCGGACACCGGGGCGCTCACGGGCCGCGAGGTCATCGACCTCATCAAGCCGCGGCTGGAGGCCCTGCGCACCTCGGCCGCGGCCAGCAGCCGCGACCGCCTCCGCTCGCTGGAGGTCGACGAGATGGTCTATCTGCCGGTCGGGGTCGCGCGCGGCGAGGTCAGGTACGACCCCGCGAATGTGCGGCGGCACCTCGACGGCGCGGTCGGCGAGGGCGGCGAGGCGCGGCGGCACTTCCTGCGGGTGCGGGTCGGGGCGTGGGACGAACAGGTCGGGGTCTCCCTCCTGGTCCGCGTCCACACCCAGGGCGGGATGCTGGTCCTGGAGGTCGTGCCGCACATCCTCACCCCCGTGCGCCCGGAGTTCCGGTCGGTGGACGTGATCGCCGCGCAGCGCGCGGACGATGTGCTGCGCGATGCCGTGCGCTGCCTGCTCACCAGCCCCGCGGCGGGTTTCGCCGCCGCGGTCTCGCTGCTCCGCACGGCCGTCTCCCTCTTCCGCACCTGGCTGACGCTCCCGCAGTACGCGCTGCCGGACGGGCCGGTCACGTCGGTGCGGGAGCTGGGCAGCGTGCACGAGGTGTCGCTGCTCCAGGAGATGGACATCAGCCGCTACGTGAAGACGCTGCAGGACCGGATCGCCGGCGGGGTGCGGGAGGCGCTGCGCGCCAAGGGCTACGAGTCCGGCGAGTTCGAGCAGTACGTCGTCAATGTGAACGGGGGCGGGGTCTTCATCGGTGAGATGAGCGGCGGCGCGGTCGCCACGGGCGAGCGGGCCTCGGCGAAGCAGCAGGACATCACGGTGAAATCAGGGGGCGGCCGGTCATGACCACGGGGATGCGGGAGCCGGAGGAAGACGGGGGAGCGGCCGGCGCGGCCGCCGTCCCGCCGTCCGCTCCGAGCCCGTCAGGAGGAATCAGCGTCGGTGTGCTGACCGGTGGCGCGGTGGCCGCCGGTGAGGGGGCGACCGCCGAGGACCGCGCGCAGCGCGTCGGTCATCCAGCGCCCCCGCTCGGCGACGGAGGGCCGCCCGTCGTGCCCCCGGCCGTCCCCGGCGGCATCAGCATCGGCGTGATGAGCGGGGGCGCCGCGGCCTCGGGTCCGCACGCCAAGGCCCTGGACGCCGGCACCACCGTCCTCGACGCGCCTCCCGAACTCCGCACCGCCATGGCCACTCTGCGCGCGCAGTTGCACCTGCTCAGCCCCAGTGACGAGATGTCCGACGTGGACGCCCGGCTCGCCGAGGCGGAGGAGGAGATCGAGGCCACCGGGCAGGTGCGCCGCAGCCGTCTGCAGTGGCTGCGCGAGCGGCTCGACCTCGGTGCGACGGCCGCGGCCGCGCTCGCCTCGGCGGCGTCCGTGGTCCAGCAGATCACGCAACTCTTGGGCAGGCAGGGGTAGTCGGCGTGGACCAATGGGATGAGGAGCGGCAGGACTGGGCGGCGGCGCCGCACCCGGACGGACCGCCCGCAGGCAGCAGGCCCCGGCGCGCGCTGGTCGTGGCGATCGCCACGGTCCTGCTGGCGGCGGCGGCCGGCACGGGAATCTGGCTGCTGGCGCGCGACGGCAGCGACGGCGGCACGGACCAGGGAGACGTCCTGCCCGGCGTCGTGCCGTCGAGTTCACCGACCGGGTACGGGTCCTACCCGACGGCATCGGCTTCCCCGGGGTACGGGTCCTACCCGACGTCCTCGGCGTCCCCCGGATCCGCGACCGACCCGTGCGCGGCGCTCGACGCCACCACGGCCCAGCAGCTGGGGCTGGGCACGGGCCTGCCCGACAACCCGGGCAATGCCGGTGTGCAGCTGAACTCGTGCAGGTGGAGCTACTCCGGCTCCGACGGCCGCGAGGCCGCGGCGTTCCATCTCGTCTACACCCGGGATGTCCCCGTCTCACCCTCACCGACGCCGATTTCGGTCGTCGGCGTGCCGTCCGCCGTGGCCACGAGCAACGACAACGCCTGCGCGATCCTGTGGCCCGCGTCGTTCGGGGAGGTCCTCGTCCACGTCGCCCGGGTCAACGCGGGGCCCCAGCGGGACCTGTGCGCTCTCGCCTCGGAGTTCGCGGCGGCGGTGGCGCCGCGGGTGCCGAGCTGAGGACCGGAGCGGGGGCCGGGGGTGCGCGGTCTCCAGCCTCCGGCAGCCCCTGAGACCTGCCGTGGGCCCCGGACGCGAGAGCGCGCCGGGGCCCATGACCACCCCACCGGAAGGCAGTTCGGGGCGCGACGAACCGGTGGGACGGGCGGTGCTGCGATGTTGCGGTGCTGCGTTACGTGTCAGATCCCCACGCCGCCGGAGAAGCCCGCCTGGCCGCCGACGGGACCTATCTGACCGCTCACGCCACCGGAAACCGAGCCGCCCACCGTGGGCAGGGCGGGCAGCCCGGGAAGCGGCGACGCCCCGCCGCCCAGCAGGTTTTCGGCCCCGAGCACGCCACCGGACACCTGGTCCAGCTCGTGGTCGGCGATCTCGTGCGTCTCGTTCCGGGGCATGGAGTCCTTGTGCATGACGGCCCTTTCCTTCGTTGTTCACGGTGATCATGAGCGGGTATCGGCCGCCCCGGCGACAGGCTGACGCCGCCGGTTCGACGGCCGTGGCAAGCGGAAGCGGATGTGAGCCTTCCGATTGCTGCGAGATCCCACCACGTCCACGGCGAACCGGCCACCCCGACCCATCGGTCATGTCCCCAGACGTTCCGGTATCGCGTGATGTCGGCGCGCACCGCGCTCCACCGGATGGTGACAACTCCTTCACCGTCCTTTGAGCACCCCAGGATTGCCAAGCGGCACCGACCGTGCCGCCCGCAGGACACGGCGAGCCGTGAGGACCCGGGAATCCCGCGTGCTGCCTGCGCCTTTGGGCCGAGTGGAGAGGGGCGCCCGACTTCACGGAGTCCGCGTCGGCAGCGCGTGCGTGCCCTTTCTGCACAGAGAATGCGCAGGATTACGGGGCCTCGGAAGGAGTGCCTGATGTCGGGGGATGTCGGGTTCACCTGATGTATCGGAATTCGGTGGGGTGGTGAGGTCCGGGGCGGGTGGGTGGCGAGGTCTGGGGCGGGGCGGCGAGGTCCGGGTGGGCTGCCTGGCGCGCGTGGTCTGCGTGACCTGGGTGGTCTGTGTGACCTGGGTGGGTTGGCTGGGCTGCCCTGCCTGGGTGGTCTGCGGGTGGGGGAGGGGCGTCAGGTGAGGTCCCACAGGCGGCGGTAGAAGGCGGTGCGTTCCGGGTCGGGGGCGATGCCGTAGGCGTCGAGGAGGGTGCCGTCCCATCCCGGACCGTAGTTCCACTCGGTGCTCCAGGTGGCGACGGCGAGGTCGGCCCAGCGGTCCGCGACGCCCAGCGCGCCCATGTCCACATGGCCGGACCAGGAACCGTCCGCGTGCAGCAGCGTGTTCGGCGCGCAGGGGTCCCCGTGGCACACGACGAGCCGGTCCACCACCGGCTCCTCCAGCGTTGCGGGGGCGCCGCCCCCTGCGGACCGGGCGCGCCCGAGACGAGCGGCGACCGACCAGCTGAAGGGGCAGTCGGCCACCGGCAGGCGCTCGTGCAGGGCGCGCAGCCCCACCCCCAGCGCCCGTACCGCGGTTCCGGGATCAGCCGTCCAGCGCGGGCTGACGGCGCTCTCACCGGGCAGCCCGCGGGTGACGAGCCAGGCCCCGTCCGCCTCGTGGCCGTGGTCCAGGACGCGGGGCACCGGTGTGAACCGCCCGGCCCAGTCCAGGCGCGTCATCTCGGCGGCGAGGTCCAGCCCGGAGCCGGCCGGCGCCCACTTGGCGAACAGCCGGCCGTCCCCGGCGCCGAGCTGGAAGGTCAGGCCGCCCAACGCGTTCTGCCAGACGGGCACCAGCGGACGCCCGCCGGCCACCGCGGCGATCGACGGCGGCACGCGCACCTCGCGGCCCGGCGGTCCGGAAAGGCTCCTCATCCCCTCATGCTGCCCTTTGGGCGGGCGCCGCGGCGAGGGATATTCGGGGGTGGGGGATCCGGGGTGGGGGATCCGGGCGGCGCGGCCCCGGCTCGCGCCCGGACAATGAGCATGCGCAGCGCGCGCACGGTCCTGGGCACGGGCACGGGCAAGGGCACGAGCGGCCGAACGGCCAACGGCACGGGAATGGGTGAGGGTACGAGCATGTGGACCACCAGGCTGGACGCCGCGGGTATTCACGACCCGCAGTTGCGCGACGACTTCACCCGGCAGCGCTCACTGGTGGCCCGCTACAAGCCCGCGGCCTACCTGGCGGTCCTGCTGCTCCTGCCGCGCCCCCTGGCGCCCCACGTGATCGCCGCCACCGCCTTCATGCACCACACCGACAACCTCCTCGACCACGGCCCGCTGCCCGAGCGTGCCGCCGCCTACACGGCATGGGAGAAGGAGGTGCACCAGGCCCTGGCCACCGGCGTCAGCGACCACCCGGTGATCCGCCCCCTCCTGCACACCGGCGCCCGTCACCCCCGCCTCCTCGGCCACGTGCGGGAGTTCCTCGACACCGCCGCCACCGACCTCGAATTCACCGGCTTCGCCACGGAGTCGGACTACCAGCGCTACCTCGACCACTACTCCCTGCCGGCATTCCTGCTGGTCGCCTGCCTGCTCGCACCCGGCGACGAACCCGCCGGCTACCGCGCCGCCTGCCGCACCTACATCGACGGCAGCCAACGCCTCGACTTCGTCAACGACCTGGCCGAAGACCTCGCCGACGACAGACTCACCATCCCGCAGGAGGCCCTGCTGAGCCACGGTGTCACCCCCGCCGACCTCCGCCAGGCCCCGGACACCCCCGAAGTCCGCGCCCTGCTACGCGACCTGCTCCACCGGGCCCGCACCACCCTGGCCGCCAGCCACCCCGTGACCGACCTCGTCCCGCCCGCCAACCGCCCCTTCGTCCGCGCCCTGATCGCCCTCGAAGAAGCCACCACCACCGCCGCCACCGCCAAGGGCCCCCGCCTCCTCACCTCCTCAGCCCGCCCCGCCCTCCCCACCCTCCTGAAAATCCTCCTCCGCGAACACCGAAACGCCCGACGCGTCTGAGGGACGGCTATCCGAACACGGCCTGAACGCCCGTGTGCGTATGAGGGCCAGTCGGCGGCCGCTCGGTTCCGGCAGACTCGCTGTTCTGATGCAGTTCTGCTTCGGGACCGCCGTCTTCTCGCCAAGTCCCGTCCTCGAGAACTCGGTCAGGGCGAAGGCCTTCAATGAGTACGGTGAGCCCTTCAAGGGGTGAGTCTCCGAGAAACCACCAGCCGCCGTGGTTGACCAGAAAGAGCCTGTTCTGCTCGTCCACGGCGATCAGGGATTCCTCGCCGTGAGAGCCGAAGGGGAAGATCCGACTACCGATGCGCTCTGCGAACCGTTGCATCGTGGCCAGGGCGTGTCGCCCCTCGCGAGGGTCGACAACTATGCCGTGAAGGGCAACTTCCTTGCCCGGGCCGTGGAGGAGAACGTCCACTCCGTAGAATTCGCGCAAGGCGGCCTCGGCTGCCGGGAAGAGTTCCCAATGTGCCCGCTCATCGCGGCCGACCGTACTGGCAGTTTCCAAAATGGCCGTGAAGGCGGACGAGCCGCAGTCCCGCCCGGGAGCCCATCCTGCACGAGTCAACACTTCGACGGCGCTACGCACATCTGCCTCCGGGTACGTGCTCTCCATCCGGCTTCACGGCCCGATGAATCGGATGTTCAGCTGGCCGAGAAGGGCGCGGCAGGCGCCACACGGCTCGGTGGGCTGTCCATGGTCGGGATCTCCATGATCACGGATCTTCTTTGAAACCATGGCTGCCCCGGCAAAGTGTGCGGCGGCTTCTTCGAGGGAAACCTGGTGCTGCCCTTCCTGTTCGGATTCCAGTGCCCAGAGCTGGTCGGAGACGAGTGCAGACTCGGCGCAGTATCCGATAAATGGCTCGCGTTCCTCGATCGGGAGCCGGTCGAAGAACTCGAGTACGGCCGGATGGAGATTCGGATCACCATCGCCGACCAAGTTGGTATGACTGAAGATCTTGCCGTGAATGAGCAGCGAAGAGGCAGTGCCAGGGACAATGCTAGACAAAATAATCCTCCGCGGGCTGTAGACCCCCAACGTACAGGCAAGCAATCGCTTCTCTGATTCCAACTCCCATGTAGTAGAACCCGGTGTGGTGAATGCAGAACATCCGACCCAACGGGTCGATCACGGTTAGCCCCCCTTCGATCTTGTCCCAGCCGACAGGGAAAACGGGCTGCTGCAGATCCTCGGAGAGCTCAGTGATCTCTTCTGCTTCATTGCTGCAGAACCGGGCGCACGTGTTGAAGTGTTCCGTGCGGCCCGGGTCGTAAGGGAATTTTACATCGAGGAATCCGTACGAACGCAAGAATGCTTCTGCTGCAGGGAACAGGGAGACTTCGCAGTCGTGAGTAGCCAGGTCAGCGATCACGAATTGCGTCAATTCCGCTACTCGATCCGCCTCGTCGCGCTCCGGATGCCATCCTGCCTCGGCAAGAAGTTTGTCTACCTCTTTGAGCGTTTCCTCGCGTGGCACAAGACTTCCTTTCCTTGAAGGTTTCGGTTACTTATGGGCTCGGACGCCCAGTCTGGGAAGCATTGCGGCGCAGGAACGGCAGGGAGGCTTATAGTCCCCGTGATCGTATTCAATTTTCCCCGTCTCCTTGCTTATCTGTTGTCCAATCTGCCTAGTGTGAACGCTGCTGCCATGGAGTGCTCTGCGGGCGTCCTCAGGCGTGCGTATGCTGGTGCCATCAGGGTCCAGCTGATGTAGGCGGTCGGAAATCAATGATACTTCCGCACATTTTCCATGCCCGGTTCCTGGATGTCTTCCCTCTGCCTTGATCTCCTGTTCAACCCTGTCGAGCACCTGCTGCACAGCAGGGTGCGCTCGCGGGTACATCTGTGGTTCGGGGCGCTTCATCTCCCCCGCATCCATCCGTATCTTGTCCTGCGGTCTAATGACTGGCTTTCTCTTGATTGAGCTCGTATGTGCAGTGATCGTTCCATTATGCAAGAGGCTCCCCGCACATCCATCTTTACGGTAATCCTTGCCGGGAGTGTCTCTGGTATTTTTCGTGTCCCGAGCGTCGTCGGCGAGTTGCCGCGACTCGTTTTCCAAATGCTCAAGTTGGGTTTGCGGGTTCTCGTGGGATACATCGATCGGATCTCTGCGATGATGCCGCATCTCGTGCGCGCTGTGGCCATGCCACCAAGGGTTACGCCCGGATCCGTCGTCCGCGCCGGTCTTACCGCCGCCGGGCCCCTTCCCTCCGCCGCCGCCACCTGTGTGGGGGGCTTTCGGGTCGGTCCGGTCACCCTTGCCCAGGCCGGAGAAATGTGAGGCGAGCTTGTCGTCATTCTCCTTGTGGTTCTTTGCCATCTGCTTGACGCCGCGAGTCATGTTGTCATCGAGGTGTTTGGCGGTCTTTTTGACGCCCTCCTCGATGCCGTCGATGACTTTGTCCAACATGGCGTTCGCCGCATCAGCGATGGCGTCCTTGCCCCGGGTGCGGCCATGGTGGGTGCGGGCCCGGCCGATCTTGCCGCCGGCCTTGTTGCGGAACGTACCTCCCGCACTCTGCAGGCCGGTCACGGCCCGGTCGTGTTCATCGGGGTCGAAGCTGAATCCGCCGCGGGTTCCGCCCTCGCTTCCTGACGGTGCGCCGCTTGGGCCTGCGCTCAGGAGTTGCATCGGATTGTCGGCCACCGACTTGGCGGAGTCCTTGGCGTCATGAGCGCCCTGCTTGAAGCCGTCCTTGCCGGCTTGGGCAGCGTGTCCGAGGTCGATGCCGTCCTGTGCTCCCAAGGCGTTGGCGCCGAGCTGAACGACCAGGTCACCGACCATCGCACCGAGCGCTTCGTCGACGGGGGTGAGCGCCATGCTGACGACTTGCTCGGCGACCTGCTGGCACACCTCCTTGAATATTCGGCGAACTGAGAGGCGGGTGACCTGGGTGCCCGCCAGAGCCCCCAGCTCGGAAAGGCCGAGTGTGAAGGGGGCGGCGGCCTGCGCGGCTATCACCTCTGCGGCAAGAATGCCGAGTTGAACGATCGCGCCGATCTTGGCGCCTTCGATCAGGATGGCGACGCCGTCCAGCGCCGTGGCCGTGAGCCGACCACACTCACCCAAGTTCCTCAGGTGGGTACCGTTGATCTTTCCCCAATGGCGGTTCAGAGCTTCCGCGGCCAGTGAGCCGCCTGCCGACTCAACCAAGCCCTGGATGGCAGTGTGTGCCTCCTTGGCGCCACCATCGATGTCATCGGCGAACTCGCGCATGGCATCAGCCATGTCCCGGTAGTCGTCCTCGTCGACGTTCGGCCATGAGACTCCGATGATGTCGAGAACCTCGTCCGCCCACTCAGGCAGCACTACACCCAACGCGAAACACCCCCCTGCTGTTCAACTCGCCCTGGAAGAGATGCTCCAACAGGGAATAGTGGTTCCACGGGGTGCCCATGAGCCACCGGCCTGCCGCCCCTGATGGGTGGCCTTGTCAGGTCCCACGGCCAGCACCGGTCCGGCCCGGCGCTGCACGGAGTCGCCCCGTGAGCCGCCAGGCTGAGTGTCTTCCGGCGAGCGGCTTCTACTCCCTCTTCGGCACCTCTTCCACAGGCTCGCCGCTGGTGCACGGCGCAGGGCTCCGTGAGGTCCGGGTACATGGCCGCCGATCTGGGCGAGCTGGTCCCCGGCCGGGTGACAGCCATCGACGCGGCGGCGGACGTGGTGGAGGCGGTGGCGTGTGCCGTCGCGCCGAACGCGGGCTGGAAGACGCCGAGTTCGACACCGTGGACATGCACGCGCTGGAGTTCGCCGACGACACCTTCGACGGGGACCGCGTCCACTGGTGCGGCATGTGGGCCGACCGCATCCTGGATTCGGCCATCGCCGACCGGCTCAGCCGCGACGCCTCGCCACCGAGGACGACCTGCGCAGCATTTCCGCCGCCTGGCGCACCTGGGCCTCCGACCCGGTCGGCTGGCTCAGCGGCCTGCACGGTGCGATCATCTGCCGGGCCTGACCGCACGTCGCGTCCTGTGCCGGGACAAGCCGGTCACAGGACGATGTGCAAACCACCCGCGTCGCCCCGTACACGTTCCCCTAGGGGCATGCGTTCCTCGCCGCAGCAGTCGGGGCTACGGCTCTACCCCATGGGCTGACTCAGGGCATCAGTTGTTCTTGCACTTCTTGGTGTCCGTGTTGACGTCCATGATTTCGTTGATGCGCGCGAACTTGTACTTGCCCTGGGAGTCGCCCTGGAAGGTGACGCACTTGTAGAACGGCGTGGATCCGTCGTTGTAGAACTTGAAGGCAGCGGTGGTGCGGGTGCCCCCGAGGCAGTGGTTGTTGTAGTAGACCGTGGTGCTCGACCAGCCGCTCTTCCAGGAGAAGTTGACCCGCCCGCTGGAGCCGCTGCACTTGACGCTGTCCTTCCCCGACTTCGGCGGGGCCTTGGCCGCCACCGGGGCCGAGGCGGAGTGCTGAGAAGCGCCGGACGCGGCGGGAGCGGTGGGCGCCGCGGACGCCGGTGCCGAACACAGACCGAGGCTGAGGCCGACGGCGGCGAGGGCAGCTCCGGCCGAGGTGAGAGTGCGCATCGATTCCCCCAAGAGATCGCGGATCACTAGATATTGATCGTTTGAAGACAGTCGCGATCACTAAAGCTCTCGGCCCGTTAGGCGTCAAGGGAGTTGTGGAGACCCGGCGGGCACGCTCGGTCGGAGTTGCGTTGGCGAGCTTCAGCGACGGCGGCATGCGCGACCGGTTCGTGGACGCGCCTGCGTGACCGGGTCGATGCCAGCGTGTGGGATGGGTGGTTCGGGCAGTTGCGGTGGTAGGGGGTGTGGAGGGGGCTGTTGTTGTGGGGGGCGGGACTGTGAGGGAAGAGGAGGAGCGGCGTGGGTGTGTCTGATGGTGTGGATGAGGAAATGCGTGTGCGGGGGCTGGTGGCGGCGCAGGGGAAGGCGGCGGCGCTGTTCGAGGAGGTCGAGCGCCGGGGGCTGGTGGTGCCCGGGGCCGGTGAGCGGGAGGTCAGTGACCGGATCCGGGATCTGGCGAACGAGATGTTCGGCACGACGAAGCACTGGCATAAGCGGATCGTCCGCTCGGGGCCGAACACGCTGTTCCCCTATCGGGAGAATCCGCCGGACCGGGTGATCGGGGCGGACGACATCGCGTTCGCCGACTTCGGGCCGATCTTCGAGGAGTACGAGGCGGACTTCGGGCGCACCTTCGTCCTCGGTGACGACCCGGTCAAGCACCGGCTGCGGGAGGACCTGGCGGCGATCTTCGCGGCGGGCCGGCGGGCGTTCGAGGCCGATCCGGACATCACGGGGGCGCGGCTGTACGCCGAGGTGGCCCGGCTGGCGGCGGAGGCCGGCTGGGCCCTGGGCGGCTGGCACGCGGGGCATCTCGTCGGGGAGTTCCCGCACGAGACGATCGACGGCGCCAAGACGGACTCGTACGTCGTGTCGGACAACGTCCACCCGATGCGCCGCACCGACCGGGCGGGCCGGCGCTGCCACTGGATCCTGGAGGTCCACCTGGTGCACGAGCGGAAGGGAACCGAAGGAGCTGAAGGAGTCGACGGGGCAGATCGGGCCGGCGGGTTCGGGGGGTTCTACGAGCAGTTGTTGGATTTGGCCTGACGGCAGCCGTCGGCCGTCGTCCCGGGCGGCCCAACGAAGCATGTGGAATCGCTCATTTCGTGGTGTGGGCGCATGTTCCCGTGCAGGTCAGCACATTCAGGGGCGCACATTTGGCGAGTCGACGGCCTGTCAGACTTCGGGTGCACGTTGAACCACTTCCGGAACGGTTACGTGGTCACCCGTGTCACCTGTATGCCGCACGTCCCGGGGAGATTCATGACGCGCAGATGGTCGCTCATCACCGCGATCGCCGTACTGACCGTCGCGCTGGCCTTCGTCGTCACCCAACTGGTGCGCGGCCAGGGGGCCGGGGGGTCCGCGAAGGAGGAGGCCGGGGGGAAGGCGGCCCCGTCCGGCCCGGACGCCGGCGCCGGGGCGCTGCGCGGTATCGGGTGGTGGCCGCTGCACCGCTCGGGCACCGCGAAGGCGGGGGAGCACGACGCCGTCGTCAGCGGCGGCGCGCAGTGGACCGACGGCCCCGAGGGCGGCGCCCTGCGGCTGGACGGCACCAGCGGATTCGCGGACACCGGCTCCCGGCTCGACACCGCCGGCAAGGACTACTCGGTCGCCGCACGGGTGCGGCTCACCCCCGAGGACCTGAACGGCTTCCACACGGTCCTGTCCCAGGACGGCGACCGGAGCAGCACGTTCTACCTCCAGTACTCCGGCCAGGACCAGAACTTCGCGTTCAGCTTCACCGGTGCCCGTACCGTCGCGGAAGGGGCCGAGCAGCCGCAGGCCGGCCGCTGGTACCACCTCACCGGCACCTACCGGCAGAAGGACCACCGGATGCGGGTCTACGTGGACGGTCGGCTCGCGGGCAGCAGGCAGGCCGCCGGCACGGTGAAGCCCACCGGAAGCGTGGTGGTCGGACGCGCCAAGTTCGACGGGAAGGCGGCCGACCGCTGGCAGGGCGAGGTCGCCGATGTGCACGTCTACGACCGGGAATTGACGCCTGATCAGGTGCGTTCGCTCTCCTCCCGCGAACCGGGCTGACGGAGGTACCGGGGCGGGGTCACCGCCGCCGGCGGACACGCCGCACACAGCGCACGACCGCTCGTGGCGGCGTCCGCCGGCTCCCCCACGGCCGGCGGCGTCCGTCTTCCCCACAGATGATCCGGAGAGGAAAGGGCCCCTTGTCGGCCAGTGCTTCGACCGAAGACCGCATATCCCGCCCCCACACCGCGGAACTCCGCCCCGACGAGTTCCTCAGATCCCTCTACCAGTGCCACGGCAGCGCGCTGCTGCAGTTCGCCGCGCGGCGGCTGGGGGGCGACTGGCACCGCGCCGAGGACGCCCTCCAGGAAGTCGCGATCCGCGCCTGGCACCACGCCGGAGAGCTCGACCCGACCGCGGACTCGGTGCGGCCGTGGCTGTTCACCGTGCTGCGCAACCTCGTCATCGACGGCCACCGCGCCCGGCAGGCCAGACCGCCGGAGGCCGGTGACCCGGAACTCGCCCACCTTCCGGTGTCCGACGGCGTGGACCACCTGCTCACCTCCCAGGTGCTCATCGAGGCGATGAGAGACCTGCGGCCGCCGCAGCGCGAGGTGCTGCTGCACGTGCACTACCTGGGGCGCAGCGTCAACCAGACGGCCCGGGTGCTCGGTGTGCCGCCGGGCACGGTCAAGTCGCGTACCCACTACGCCGCCCGCGCCCTGCGGGCGGCGCTGCACAGCCGAGGGCTGCACGCCGGCGGCCAGGACCGCGCCGCCGGATGAGGTTCACGTCAGACGCCCCGCGTGCCGGGTGATCGCCAGGCCGAGCGGACCGGTGTCGAGCGAGCCGTCCGCGCCGACCCGCCAGGGCCACCCCGCCGGCGCGTCGCCGAGCACCAGCAGCCCGTCCCCGCGCCGCATTCCGTCCAGCGCCCCGGCCCGGCGCGGGAGTTGTGAGGCGTCCACGACGAACAGGTGGGGCGCCTCGCCCTCGACGGCGATCCGGCTGCTGCCCTCGATCAGCCGGAAGATCTGGGTGACGTCGGACGAGCCGGGCTCCGGCTGCCCCCGGCCGGCCGAAGCGGCCCTGGCGAACGCCTCCTCCAGGCTGGCCGCGGTGTGCAGCCGCGAGGTGCGCGGCGCGTCGCCGCCGAAGAACCCGTCGCCGGCCAGCGAGCCCACCAGGGTGACCTCGGCGAGCGCGCCCACCGGGCCGGCCAGCGCCTCGGTGACCAGGGCCCGTGCCAGGCCGCGCACCTCCTCGTCCGGGCCGCTCACCGAGACCGGTCCGGCCGCCCGGGAGAGGTCGACCAGCACCCGGTCGGCGCCGTCCAGCCCCACCGTCACCGTCAGCGCGTACGGCAGGGCCGGTTCGCCCTCCGGGCCGGGGCGGTGCAGGTTGTCGGGCGAGATCGTCCAGCGTTCGCCGTCCGCCTCGGCGGTCCAGGGCGCGGGGGCGGACTCCTCGGGGCCGGCCAGCAGCAGTCCGAGGCGGGCCTCGGAGTAGACGACGGCGTACAGGTCGGGCAGCGACCGGCCGGAGCGCAGGCACTCGCCGGTCAGCCGGCGCAGGCCCGCGTTGACCACGTCCAGCGCTTCCCGCCCCACGACGGCGGCCGAGGCGGTGGCGGGCTTCGGCGGGCGGGGCCGCCGCTCGGTGACGATCAGCGCGGCCACCGCCCCGATCAGCGCCAGCCCCAGCACCACGGCCAGGACGTACCAGATCATCTTCGGACTCCTTGTCGGGGCGTCCCGGCGGCGGAGCCGGGACGGTCGGAAGCGGGGGCGGCACCGCGGCAACGTCGCGGTGCCAGGTACCCGAAGGCCACTACGGGGCGCGCCCGCGGATGGTTCACGGACGGGCGGCGGGCGGGTCCGTGAACCATCCGCGCACCGGCGCCGTAGGTCCGGGCAGTGGCACGGGAGCCGACGGACAGGGCTCCCGCGGCCCCCGTTCACGCCGGCTGGAGGACGTTTTCGTGTCGTTGATGTTGACCGTGGTCGAGGGGGGCGGTGAGGCGTTCGACGTCCATCTCGACGCCGACCCCGACACGCCCGTGGGTGCCGTCGCGGAGGCGCTGGCCGGGGCGGGCGGCGTCCACCGGCCCCCGGAGGGCCTCGGCCTGTACGCCGGTGACGAGCTGCTGCCCGCGGACCTGCGGCTGCGGGACGCGCCGCTGCGGCACGCGTCCGTCGTGGGCCTGGGGCGCCCGGCGGGCATCTCGTCGGCCGAGCCGGACGGGCTGGTGGAGGTCCGCGCGGTCGGCGGCGCCGGGGCGGGCGCGGTGCACCGGCTCGACATCGGCGCGTACCGGATCGGACTGGCGCACGACGGCACCGCGCAGCTGCTGCGCGTCGTACCGCAGCGGCCGTTCGCCGTGCTGACCGTGGGCCCCGGCGGACGCTGCCGGGTGGCACCCGACGCGGCCGCGCCGGACGGCCCCCTCCAGCTGGACCGCGCGGACCTCACCGGGGACACCGCCTGGCCGGCCGGCGCACAGCTCCTCGTCGGCGGCTGCCTGCTCGAACTCGCCCTGCCCCAGACGCCGGACGCGGCCGTGCAGCTGTCGGAGGACGGCACCGGCTGGGACTACAACCGGCCGCCGCGGCTGCGCCCGGCCGAGAACGCCACCCGCTTCACCCTGCCCTCCCCGCCCGCGGCGCCCGCCGCCCGGCCGCTCCCGTGGATCACCGCGGCCGCCCCGGTGGTGATGGCCGCGGTCGGCGCGCTGGCCTTCGGCCGCATGTCGATGCTGCTGTTCGGGCTGCTCTCCCCGGTCGTGATCCTCGGCAACTACCTGATGGGCCGGCGCAACGGGCGTCAGTCGCACGCCGACCAGGTCGCCGCCTACGAGGAGAAGAAGGGGCGCATCGAGGGCGACGCGGAGCAGGCCCTGACGGCCGAACGCACCGCCCGGCGCCGCGGCTTCCCGGACCCGGCCGAGGTCGTGCTGACCGCCGTCGGCCCCCGGCGCCGCCTGTGGGAGCGCCGCACCACGGACGCCGACTTCCTGGAACTGCGCATCGGGACCGCCGACCTGCCCTCCGACGTGGTCCTGACGGACCCGACCAAGGACGAGCACCGCCGCGAGGACCCGTGGACCGCCTACGACGTCCCGGTGACGGTGCCGCTGCGGGAGCACGACGTCCTGGGCATCGCCGGTGAGGGCCCGGCCGCGCGCGCCGTGGCACGGTGGGCCATCGCCCAGGCCGCCGTCCTGCACAGCCCGCGCGACCTCCAGATCCACCTGCTGACCACCGGCGGTCCGGGCCGCGACGGCTGGTCCTGGCTGCGCTGGCTGCCGCACGTGCGGAAGAAGGGCGGCGACACCCCGGCGAACCTCGGCTACGGCACCGAGACCTGCGCCCGGCGGGTCGCCGAACTGACCGCGCTGATCGCCGAGCGCGCCGGACGGGAGGACCGGCGCGGCCGGACCGCCGGGCCCGATGTGCTGGTCGTCCTCGACGGCGCCCGGCGGCTGCGGTCGCTGCCCGGCGTGGCGCAGATCCTGCGCGACGGGCCGTCCGTCGGCGTCCGCGCGGTCTGCCTGGACGCCGAGGAGCGGCTGCTGCCCGAGGAGTGCCACGCCGTCGTCGCCGAGGAGCCCGGCGGCACCGTGCGGGTGGGACGCTCCGGGCGGGGCACCGTCGGCGGCATCCGGCCCGACGTGGTGTCCCAGGACTGGTGCCGTTCGCTGGCCCGCGCGATGGGGCCGCTGCGGGACCCGGGCGGCGACGACGAGCAGGCCGCGGTGCTCCCGCAGTCCGCGCGGCTGCTCGACGTCCTCGCCCTCGACCCGCCGCAGGCCGCCGGCATCCGGGCGCGCTGGACGGCCGGGGGCCGCTCGACCCGGGCGGCCGTCGGCGTCTCCCTGGACGGCCCGTTCCACCTGGACCTGCGGCGCGACGGCCCGCACGGGCTGGTCGCCGGCACCACCGGCTCCGGCAAGTCCGAACTGCTCCAGACGCTGGTCGCCTCGCTCGCGGTGGCGAACCGCCCGGACGCGATGACGTTCGTCCTCGTCGACTACAAGGGCGGCTCCGCGTTCAAGGACTGCGTGGACCTGCCGCACACCGTCGGCATGGTCACCGACCTCGACGCCCACCTGGTCGAGCGGGCCCTGGTGTCGCTGACGGCGGAACTCACCCGGCGCGAGCACCTCCTCGCCGCGGCCGGCGCCAAGGACATCGAGGACTACGTCGACCTGCTGGAGCGCGAGCCGGCCGCGGGCCGACCGCCGATGCCCCGGCTGCTCATCGTCATCGACGAGTTCGCCTCGATGGTGCGCGATCTGCCGGACTTCGTGAAGGGCCTGGTCAACATCGCCCAGCGGGGCCGCAGCCTCGGCATCCACCTGATCCTGGCGACGCAGCGCCCCAGCGGCGTCGTCTCCTCGGAGATCCGCGCCAACACCAACCTGCGCATCGCGCTGCGGGTGACGGACGCCGGCGAGAGCACGGACGTCCTCAACTCCCCGGAGGCCGCGGGCATCTCGCAGAGCACCCCCGGCCGGGCCTATGTGCGCCTGGGCCAGAACTCCCTGGTGCCGTTCCAGTCCGGGCGGGTCGGCGGGCGGCGGCCCGGCGCCGCGGCGGCCTCGCTGCCGGCGCCCTGGGCGGTGGCGGTCGGCTGGGAACGGCTCGGCGAGCCGCTGCCGGCGCGGCCCCGCGCCGCGGCCGCGCCCGCCGAGGTGGAGACGGACCTCACCGGGCTGGTCGCGGCGATCCGCGCCGCGGACCGGGAGATGGGCATCCCCGCGCAGCACAGCCCCTGGCTGCCGCCGCTGCCCGAGAAGCTGGTCATCGGCGAACTGCCGCCGGTCCCGGCCTCGGACTACGACCTGGCGCCGGTCGCGTACGGCGTGGTGGACCTGCCCGCGCAGCAGGCCCGGCTCCCGCTGGTGATCGACCCGGCGACGCTCGGGCACCTGCACCTCGTCGGCTCGCCCCGGCAGGGCCGTTCGCAGGCGCTGCGCACGCTCGCCGGCACGCTGGCCCGCGTCCACTCCCCGGCGCAGCTGCACATGTACGGCATCGACTGCGGCAACGGCGCGCTGCTGGCCATGGAGGGGCTGCCGCACTGCGGCGCCGTCACCCAGCGCACCCAGCCCGACCGGGTGGCCCGGCTGCTCGCCCGGCTGACGGCGGAGCTGACCCGGCGCCAGGAGATGCTCGCCGCCCGCGGCAGCGCCGACCTGACGGAGCTGCGCCGCGCCCTGCCCGAGGAGGAGCGGCCGCCGCACCTGGTGCTGTTCCTCGACCGGTGGGAGGTCTTCGACAAGCAGCTCGGCGAATACGACGCCGGGAACCTGCTGAACGCCGTGCTGAC
The DNA here is from genome assembly GCF_014646275.1 of Streptomyces kronopolitis. Lineage (GTDB taxonomy): Bacteria > Actinomycetota > Actinomycetes > Streptomycetales > Streptomycetaceae > Streptomyces > Streptomyces kronopolitis. The sequence continues at coordinate 47,745 of NZ_BMND01000004.1, read as the reverse complement.
CCTGCTCCGGGACGGCGCGAGCGCCGGCATCCACCTGGTGATGACCGGTGACCGGGCGCTGTTCTCCAGCCGGGTCAACAGCTCCACCGAGGACAAGCTCGTGCTGAAGCTGAACGAGAAGTCCGAGTACGGGATGATCGGCATCACCCAGCGCAACGTGCCCGACGAGATCCCGCCGGGCCGCGCCTTCCGCGCCGCCGACAAGGCCGAGGTGCAGATCGCGCTCCTCACCGAGAACCCGGAGGGCCAGGCGCAGGCCGCCGCGCTCCAGCAGATCGCCGAGGAGTGCCGGCGGCGGGCGGACCGGCTGCCCGCCGCCACCCGGCCGTTCCGCGTCGACACCCTGCCGGACCGGCTCACCTTCGAGGAGGCCGCCCGGTACGTCCCGGCCCGGCGCTCCGCGCGGTGGGCGCTGGCCGGCGTGGGCGGTGACGAACTCACCGCGATCGGGCCGGACTTCACCGTCACCCCGACGTTCCTGGTCGCCGGGCCGGCCCGCTCGGGGCGCAGTACCGCCCTGTCGACGCTGGCGCTGGCGCTGCTCACGGCCGGCACCCCGATCGTGGTCGGCGCCCCGGCCCGCTCGCCGCTGCGGCACCTCGCCGGCCGGCCCGGCGTGCTCGCGGTGTTCGACGACGCCGACCTCGACCCCACGGCCCTGGAGGCGGCACTGGCCTCCGCGCCCGACGGGGCCGTGGTGCTCCTGGACGACGCCGATCTGCTGCTGAAGACGAAGGCCGAGCCGGTCCTCACGCAGATCGCCAAGTCCGGCGCCGAGACCGGCCGGGGCCTGGTCATCGCGGGCCAGACCGACCGGCTCTCCTCCGGCTTCTCCGGCTGGCACACCGAGGCCCGCCGCAACCGGTGCGGACTGCTGCTGAAGCCGCAGAACATGAGCGACGGCGAGCTGATCGGCGTCAAGGTGCCCCGCAGCCGCCTGGGCGCGACCCGCCAGGGCCGGGCGATCCTGCACCTGGGCGACGGCGTGCTGCGTACCGTGCAGGTCCCGGAGACGGTGTTCGCGGCGCCGGGCGGTGCTGCCTGACCCCACCGCGCGGACGCGTCCGCACAGCACAGAGGGCTCCCGCCGATGAGGTCGGCGGGAGCCCTCGTGCCTGCGCGTGCGCTAGGGCGCGAGGCGCCAGCGGTGCACGTCGTCCCCGTCCGAGGTGAGCCACGTGCCGTCACCGAGGGCCTTGGCGTCCATGCCGACCGGAACCGGGTAGCGCACGCGGCGGCGAACCGTCGGGTCCGTCAGATCGAAGAGGAAGTGCTCGGTCTCCTCGGACCAGCACTCCTCGCCCACCGCGGCGATGACGTGGGAGTCGTCGACGAACCCGGAGTCGCCCATGAGGTACGACTCCTGCGCGCCCCGCAAACGCTCCGGGTCCACCTCGCACTCGGTGCGCAACGACCCGTCGGGGAGGGCGCGCCGCACCCGCAGCCAGCTGCCGCCGACGTCCTGCACCACGACGCTGTCGTGCCGCGCGCCCGTCACCCGCGCCGTGCCCGATGTCAGCTCCATGAGGTGCAGACGGCCGTCCGCCACGTCCACCCTCCAGGAGTACGCACCGTCCTGGCCCTGCTCCCCCGACAGGAAGAAGGCCGGGGCCCCTCGAAGGGGAGCGTCCAGGGAGTAGCTGGCGGAGAACGTCGGGAGAAGCGTCTCGTCGAGCAGTTCCCCGGTATCCGAGGCGAGAAGAACGCAGCGGTCACCGGGGTATTGCCCGGCGGCGTCGGGAGTTCCGGGAACGACGGCGAGCAGATGGCGCCCGTCCGGGGTTTCCGCACAGGCTCCGCTGCCGAGGGGTCCGTCCCCCCAGGGAAAGTGCCGGAAGCTCCATGCGGCCGCACCACCGCGGGAGTGGTACGACACCGAGTCGTGTCGGGCCACCGCGACGCCGCCCCGGACCGGGGTCACGTAAGGGAATTCGCCGAGGTCCGCCAGCGGGACGGAGAGGCTGCCGCCGGAGAAGAGCGGCGCCTCGGCGGACGGACCCACCGTCCGGACGACCGCCAGGTCCGCGGACCGCGTCACCAGCCGCAACGCCCCGTCGCGGAACTGCCGTCCGTCGAACTCCCCCCAGGCGTCCGCGTTTCCTTCGACGGTCTCTTGGCCGATGAGGTGCGGGGTCATTTCTTCGGGCATGTGTGCCTCCCGATTCTCGTGGGGCGCTGCGCGCGCTAGGACGCTTCCGGAACGGGAAAGACGAAGTGCCGCACCTTGGTGCCACCGTCCCGGATGTGGATGGGCCCTTCCACCCTGCCTCCGAAGCCCGTGATGAGAGGTTCGCAGATCTCCTCGCACACGCCGCGGCTGGCTGCGCCGTGCGTGGGCCGCAGGCCCACCCTGTCGAGGAATTCCAGAAGGTTCTCCTCCGCGTGCCCGGGAAACATCGTAATCGGAGAGATGTACTGATCGTTGGGAAGGTAATTGGCTCCCCGGGCCTCGACGAGATCCCGTTGCGCGGGAGTCAGCTTCGACTTGCTCGTGCCGGACACCCAGATGCTCCCGGTCTCGTCGCGGATCGCGGCGACCGTCTGACCCACTTGGCCTCGCCTGGGCAGCACCCTGTTCACGTCGAGGGCGAGGGTCTCCAGCTCGTCGCACATGGCGAGTCCGAGGGCGTCGAACCACGTGTGCGGATTGTGCGGATAGGCGCGGGGGTTGGGAGCGGGTTCGAGGCCGAGCGGGTCCGGCGTGGTGTAGCGGGCGGTCTCGGGGTCGTAGTGCCGGAAGAAGTTGTAGTGGAGGCCCGTTTCGGGGTCCTCGTACTGGCCCGGGAAGCGCAGCGGCGTGTGGGCGGTCGCGTCCCGGTTGCGTGCGGTGACGCCCCACAGGGTGGTGCGGGAGCGCCAGGCGATGTCGCCCTGCTCGTCGACGAGTTCGGTGGGGGTGCCGACGAGGTCGGTGACGATGGCGAAGAAGCGGGAGTCGTATTCGTCCTGGCTCTTCGGTTTGCGTTCGAGCTGGGTGAGGGGGCGGTGGCCCTCGTGGTCCCAGGTGAGGGTGACGCCGTTGGCGGTGTCCGCCTGTTCGGCGAGGCGGGTGCCGTCCCAGGTGAAGTACACCGCTTCGGTGGCGTGGGCGCCGTCCTCGGCCATGCGGTACTTCGCGGTGCGGCGGCCCATCGGGTCGTAGGTGTAGCGCCACCGGGTGCCGTCGGGCGTGACGCAGGCGACGAGGTGGTCCTCGGCGTCCCACTCGTAGCGCCAGGTGTCGGGCTTCTTCGACAGGCGCCGCTTCTGGCGGAGCACCATCCGGCCGGCGTCGTCGTACTCGTAGCGGACCGCGCCGGCGGAGAGCAGACGGGTGTCGCGGTAGGTGCGCGGGCCCCGGGCCTCGGCGCGTGGCGCCTTGTCGGGCCAGTCGGCCTCGGTCTGGTTGCCCGCCCGGTCGTAGGCGTAGGACTCGGTCCAGCCCTCGGCGGTGACCGTCAACGGGCGCCCGGCCGGGTCCAGTTCCATCCGCCGGCTCGTCCCCGTCGCCTCGTCGGTGAGGGAGGTGACGTAGTTGTCCGCCCGGTATGCGTAGTGGCGGTCCCGGAGGTCCCCGCCCCGGGCGGTGAGCCGCTGTGCGACGGGGCGGCCGGCCGGGTCCCAGGTCGTGGTCATGGCGACCGGCGAGGTGGGCGTGCCCAGGGCGCGGACGAGTTCATGGCCGAGGAGGTCGTGGGTGAACTCCATCCGGTGGCCGTCGGCGGTCAGGGAGCTTCGGTTGCCGGCGGCGTCGTAGGCGAGTTCGGTGCGGGCGCCGGTGGGCGTGGTGCGGGAGGTGCGGCGGCCCATGTCGTCGTAGGTGTAGCGGATGGTGCGTCCGTCGACGGTCTCCGACAGCAGGCCTCCCATGAGGTCCCGCTCAAGGGCGAGGGTGGAGGTGGGGGAGACCGCGCGGAGCAGCGCGCCCGCGGCGTCGTAGGTGTAGTCGGTCCGCACCCCGGCGGCGTCCTTGGATATCAGCTGGTGGAGCGCGTTGTAGGTGTAGCGGATCTCCTCGCCGAGCGGTGTGGTGCGGGTGGTGAGCCGGCCCGCCGCGTCGTGGGCGTAGCGGATTTCGCGCCCGTCGAAGTCGGCCTCCCGGATGAGGCGGCCGGCGCTGTCGTAGGTGTAGTCCCAGTGCAGGCCCTGCGGGTTGGTGACCCGGGTGAGGCGGAGCTGGGCGTCGTAGGCGAAGGTGCAGCGGGCGCCGTCGGGCCCGGTGCGCGCCGCGAGCTGGTCGAAGTGCGTGTACGCGAACCGGGTGGTGCCGCCCGCGGGGTCGGTGTGCGTGAGGCAGTTGCCCTCGCCGTCCCAGGTGAGCCGCTCGGTCCGGCCGTCGGGCAGGGTGCGCTCCGCTACGCGGCCCTCGACGGTCCACACCGTGCGGGTGACCGCGCCCAGGGGATCGGTGAGGGCGGTGGGGCGGCCGAACGCGTCGCGCTCCAGCAGGGCGGTCCCGCCCGAGGCATCGGTGACGGAGCGGGGCAGACCGGCGTCGTCGTTGTCGTACGCGGCTGCCGCGCCCGCCGCGTCGGTCGCGGTCGCGAGGGCGCCGGAGCGGTCCCGGGTGAACCGGATGGTGCCGCCGTCCGGGGCGGTCATGGCGGTGGTGTTGCCCCGCTCGTCGTACGCGCAGTGCCACGTCGTCCCGTCGTGCCCCGTCGACGCCACCGGGAGGTTCAGCTCGTTGTACGTCGTCGTGGACCGGCTGCCGCCCGGGAGTTCGACGGCGGTGGGGTTGTGGGCGGTGTCGTACTCGTACCGGGTGGTGTGGCCGAGGGCGTCGGTGCGGGCGAGGAGGTGGTCGTAGCGGTCCCACTCGGAGGTGGTGGTGTGGCCGAGGGGGTCGGTCTCGCCGATGACCTGGTGGAGGTCGTTGAGCTGGTAGACGGTCGTGGCGCCGCAGGCGTCGGTGAAGTGTGTCCGGTGCCCGTCGGGGTCGTAGCTCCAGCGTGAGGAGAGGAAGCCGTCGGGTCCGACGGTCTCCGTGACGCGGTTGTCGTCGTCGTAGATGTAGCGGTAGCTGGAGTCGTTGCGGTCCGTCCAGGAGGTGATGCGCGAGCGGTCGTCGTAGGCGAACACCAGCGGGTCGCCGGACGAGTTCGCCACGTGCGTGAGGTTGCCGTCCGCGTCGTGGCGGTAGGACATGACCTCGACCGGGCCCTCGGGCGTGTGCACCGCCAGACGGGTCAGCAGGCCGGCGAGGCAGTGCACGTCGACGCGGTAGCCGCCGGTGTGGTCCAGCCTCGTGGGGGTGCCGTCCGCCAGCCGGGACACCACGACCGCGTTGTCGTTGCGGTCGTGCCACCGGGTCAGCCAGTACAGGCCGCTGCCGTCGGCGGGATCGTCCGTGAAGGTGCGGACGAGGCCCGTGTGCGGATCGCGGACGCGGTAGCCGGTCCCGCCCTCGGTGTCCACGCGGGTCAGCGGCAGGCGGGGGCCTTCCTCGGGCCACACCGCCTCGTCGGACCCCGCGGCGGGCAGACCCGGGTAGGTCAGGATCGAGCCGTCCTCGCGGGCCCACGACACCCGTCCCCGGTCGTCCACTTCCAGCCGCTCGTCCAGGGTGGACGCCCAGGACGGGCCGTAGAACTGGCCGTAGCGGTACGTGGAGAGATGGGTGCGGGTGAGGACCAGCGGCAGCACGCCGGGCAGCGACAGGTCGGTCTGCGTCAGCAGCATCTCCCCGCTGGCCACGTCGACCGGGTCGGTCTTGCAGGTGCGGCCGCCCGCGGGACGGCTGGTGACGCGGACGCTGCCCGGCTTGATCGAGGCGGGCTTGACGCCCTTCAGCACCGAGCCGATCCCCCCGATGCCCTTGAGGGCCGCGGCCCCGCCCCCGACCATGCCCACGACGCCGAGCACGATCTCCAGGACGTTCCACTCGCCCGTCTCCGCCATCGTGGAGATGTTGATCCCCAGCGACGCCGCGCCGGCCACGATGCTGCCGATCGTCAGGGCGATGCCGATGCCCTGGAGGCCGGGCACCAGCATCGCCAGCACGCCCAGCACCGCGCTGATGATGCCCAGGGCCGTGCTGAACGCCTTCTTGATCTTGTCCCAGAGGCTGCAGCCCGCGACGGACTCGTCCTTCGCGTCGTCCAGCTTCTGCGCCGCGGTGGCGGCGTCCTCCTCGCGCACCTGCCGCGCGTCCTCGGCCAGCATGCGGGCCGCGTCGAGGTCCGCCTGCGCGTCGTCGGCGTGCCCCTGCGCGGTGGACTGCTTGCTGTGCGCCTCGTCCAGCGCGCGCCGGGTGCTGGCCCGCGCGTCGATGTCGTCCGGCGGGTCGGTGACCGCGTCCAGCCGGCCGATGTCGGCGCCGGCCGCGCGCACCGCCTCGGTGGCCGACGCCAGCCGCTCCTTGGCCTCGCGCCCCTTCTCCAGGGCGTTGTCGGCATTGCGCTGCTGGTCGCGCAGCGAGTGCACATACATGTCCAGGGCGCCGGCCGCCTGGTCGTAGGAGCTGTGCAGCTTGCGCACCTGGTTGGCCAGGTCGCCCAGCTTGTCCCGGAGCTTCTCCATGGACTTGCCCTCGCCCACCTGCTGGTTCTCCAGCCCGGAGACGAGGGGGAGGGCATCACCCGCGTTGTCGGCCACGGACCGGTAGCTGCGCGCGAGTTGTCCCAGCACCTCCGCATCACCCGGGGTCGGGTCGTCCTCGAACCCGAAGACCGATTCCCATTCGGACACCGCTGGACGCGCCATGGCCGCTCCCTCACTTTCCCTTGTCTGCTTCGCCCATGGGGCCGCCACCGGCCGCCTTTGCCACCGGATCCGCCGCGCCGGCCGGGCCGGCCGGGTCCTCGAAGCGGAACGACTCCGCGATCGCGTCGAAGACGTCGTAGAACTGGTCGGCCAGATCCACGTTGGGGGTGGAACTGGCGAGCACCAGATAGTCCCGGCTGTTCGGCACCGGGATCAGGGTGTGCCGCACCGCGGTGGGCACGGGCTTCCCGTGGTGGTCCACGTCCTCGATCCTGCTGATCCGCCCGACCGCTCCGACGTGCGGCAGGTCCACCAACTCCACCTCGCCGGGCGGCAGTCCGGTGCCCTCGGCCGCGGTGCCGAGCTGCATGCCGGCCGCCATGACGAGGTCCGCCAGGTCCTCCGACTCGTCCTCGGGAACGGAGATGCGCAGCACCACCGTCGTGGCGCTGAGCACCAAGGGGCCGCTGCCCGCACGGAGGATCCGGAGCATCCCCGACGCCCGCAGCGCGCCCTGCGCGTGCGCCTCGCGGGCGATGCGCCGGGTGGTGCGGATCAGCGCGTCCACCTGCTCGCGGGAGAGCTGCGGGGCCTGCTCCACCTCGGACTCGATGCGGCGGCGGATCGACGCGTCCCGGGTGCTGGGGTCGAGGTCGAGCTGCCACCAGGAGTCGGGGAACCTCAGTGTGTAGCCCGCGGGCGCGCCCGCGGAGTGCTGTGTGACCGGCTGCGTCATGACGCCTTTCCCTTCCGCACGACGTCTCCTGTCACGCGTCCTTCCTCGATTTCTCCAGCGAGCCGGCGGTGTCGTCGTCCGTCTTCGTGAAGTTCTCGGCGATCTTGTCGGTGTTCTCGGAGAACGTCTTCACGTTGTCGTGGACCCGCTCGTGCCCCGCCACCCATGCCTTGTCGAACCCGTCGAGGGCCTCGGCGAGGCGGGAGTCACCGGCGGCGCTCTTGAACGAGCCGGACTCACCCGTGGCGTGGTAGAGCGTCGCGGAATTGCCGATCAGGTCCCCGATGTTCTGGAGCTCCCTGGCCGTGTCCTTCAGATCCTGCACGGGCACGCTGATGCGCCCCATCGGTGCCTCCTCTCCTGCTCCGGCCGTCCGGCCCCGCCCTCACCGGGAGGACGGGGCCGGACGAGGCGGGGCACGTCAGCCGATGGAGCCGGACGTCTGGTCGTCGGTGTCGACGAACGCGTCGGCGACCTGCTTGATGAACTCGCTGACGCCCTGGAGGCCCTCGATCGCCTTCTCGGTCCCGTTCTTGTACTCCTCCCAGTACGGACGGAACTTGGTCTCGGAACCGGGGGTCGCGTAGGCCGCCTCGACCATCTCGTCCATCTTGGTGTTGGCCTCGTGGAGGCTCTGCTGCATCAGTTCCTTCTGGTTCTGAAGCCAGGTCGACGCCTCCCGCATCTCGTCCGGGCTGATATGGATGTTGCCGCCGGCCATGCCGATTCCTTCCCTCGCTGCGTAGCGCCGCGGCCACCGGGGCCGCGCACATGTGGCTGTACGGGGCATCTTCCGGGGCGGTTCACGCCTGTTGCGGAACGGTGACAAAGGCGGCGGGGGCGTCGTCAGGACGGCAGGTACCGGGCGGTCTCCAGGGCGAGGCGCAGTTCCAGGGTGCTGTCCGCGGTGGTGGCCACGGGGAGGAGTTCCTCGGCGCGTCTGACGCGGTAGGTGACGGTGTTGCGGGCCACGTGCAGGGCGGCGGCCGCGGCGCGCAGGCTGCGTTCCTCGGCGAGGTACACCCGCAGCGTCTCGCGCAACTCCCGCACCCGGGCGCCGTCGGAGGCCAGCGGGCCGAGGACGTCGTGCACGAACCAGCGGGCGTGCTCGGGGTCGGCGGTGGCCAGGGCGGCGAGGCGGACGTGGCGGTAGTCGGTCAGCCAGTCGCCGGGGGCGAGCCGGGCGACGCGTTCCGCCTCGCGCGCGCCGTGGTGGCTGCGGCGCATCCCGGCGGTGCCGTGCGCGGGCGGCCCGAGGGCGAGGCGGACCCCCGGGGCGCGGTCGCATCCGCTCCGCACCCGGTCGGTCAGGCCGGTGAGGTCGTCGGGTGCGTGCAGCCACACCCAGGCGGTGTCCGCGGTGGCGGGGACGGTCAGCGCGGCGCCGGTGCCGAGGGTGCGGGCCAGCGCGGTCGCCGTGTGCTGGAGCCGTTCCGCGGCGGGCACCGGGTCCTCGGTGCGCTCGCACCACAGCACGGCGGCCAGATGGGTGCGGGTGACGTCGTAGCGCAGCCGCCGGGTCGCGGCCTCCGGTTCCACCGGGCGGGCGGCCAGCAGGTCGTCGACCGTCGCGCGGCGGGCCGCCTCCTCGCTGCCGCGCCAGCGGTCCCGCTCGGCGATGTAGGACTCGGCGATCAGGCCGGCGTGGGCGTCGGCGTGGGTGAAGAGCTCCTCGGTGACCCGGCGCAGCTCGGTGAGGCGCTCGTCGGCCGGGACGTACCGTTCGACGGCGGTGGTGAGTTCCTGGGTGAGCCGGGCGTGGCCGAGCCGCACCCCGCGCAGCACCCGGTCGAGCCGCAGGCCCCGGCGCGCGAACTCGCGGCAGCTCTCCAGGGCTTCCTCGGGCAGGTGGCCGCCGTCGCCGGAGCCCTCGGTGAGCAGCAGGCGCAGGGCGGCCAGCACGGTGGACTCGGTCGAGCGCCGCAGGGTGGCCAGGGGGGCCGGGCCGCCGCCGTGTTCGGGAACCTGCTCCAGGACCTCCGCGGCCATCGCGTCGGCGGTCTGCAGCCCCCACCGGACCGGCTCGGGCCCGAGGTCCGCGGCCGCGGCGCTCACGACGGCCGGTGGGATCGCCGGTTCGTGGGACGGGAGGTCCGGGTCCGGGCGGAGCCGGCGGAGCCACTGACGCGTCATGGTGTCGCCCTTCGGGTGCGTGGGGCCGGAGCCCGCCGGCCGCACCGTGTCCTGGTGCTCGACCACCCCTACCACCGCTGCCCGCCGTCCGGGGTGCGGGCCCTCCCTGCCGGGGCGGGCGGGAGGGCGGGTGTCACCTCACCCGGCGGGCACCGCGGCGGCGGACCCGACGAGCCCCTGCCACAGCGCCGCCAGCAGGCCGGGCAGTTCCTCCGGGCGGGCCGCGCCGCCGAAGACGTAGTGGTCCGGGCGCAGCAGCAGGGCCTGTTGGCCGTGGTGCGCCAGGTGGGCGCGGTAGGTCCCGTCGAGGTCGACGACCTCGTCCGGCCCGTCCGCCGCGGGGTCGCCGGTGACCCGCAGGAGGCGGATGCCGAGCCGTGCGCACCGGTCGAGGGCCTCGTCGTCGAGCGCGGCGCGCGGGTCCTCGGTGGCGAGCAGGGTGAAGCCGGTGCCGACGACCTGGTCGAAGAGGCCGGTGCGGCCGCGGAAGCGCACCCGGCCCTGGCAGCCGAGCTGCCCGGCCGGGGCCACCGGCGCGCCGTCCGGCCCCTGCCGCAGCAGCCCCGCGGTGAGGACCTGCGGGGGCAGGTCCGCCAGCGGGTCCCGGCCGGCCCGCCGGTCGGCGAGCATCCGCGCGTCGCGCAGCGCCGCGGCGGCGGGGTCGGGTTCGCAGATGATGCCGCCCAGGAGGACGGAGAGTTCGAGGGCGTGCCGCAGATGCCCGGAGCGTTCCGCGGTGTAGGTGTCCAGCAGGGCCTCGTCGGCGTCGCCGGACAGCACGAGGTCCAGCTTCCAGGTGAGGTTGGCGGCGTCCCGGATGCCGGAGCACATGCCCTGCCCGGCGAACGGGGGCATCTGGTGGGCGGCGTCACCGGCCAGCAGCAGCCGCCCCTCGCGCCACCGCTCGGCCCGGCGGGCCCGGAAGGTGTAGACGGTGTGCCGCTCCAGGGTCGCGTTGCCCGGGTGCAGGTCCCAGTCGGCCAGCAGCCGCCAGGCCGTCTCCGCGCTGCCGAACTCCGCGGCCGATTCGCCGGGCAGCAGCATGAACTCCCAGCGCCGCCGGCCGGGCCCGCCGGAGACCGCGGTGGTGGGCCGGGACGGGTCGCAGATCTGGAGGTTGCGCGGGGTGAAGACCCGGCCGGGGTCGTGCGGGAGCACATCGAGGACCAGCCAGTCGTGCTCGAAGCCGAGGTCGGTCATGGTGGTCGTCATCCGGGAGCGGACGAAGCTGTTGGCGCCGTCGCAGCCGACGGCGTAGCGCGCCCGCAGGGTGCGCCGCCCCTGCTCCCCGTCGCGGAGCACCGGCCGGTCCCCGGCGCTCTCGGCGACGGTCAGCGCGACCCCGTCCGCGTCCTCGGTGAGGTCCACGGCCTCCCAGCCGCGCAGCACCTCGACCCCGGGGGTCTGCCGGGCCCGCGCCTCCAGGGCGGCCTCCAGCTGCGGCTGGGTGAAGATGTTCATGGCCGGCCAGCCGGAGTGTCCGGTGTCCTCGAAGGCCAGCCGGAGCAGGGTCTCGCCCCGGCCGTTGCGCCACTCGTAGTCCGTGGCCGGTTCACTGAGCGCGGCCAGCTCGTCCGCGAGCCCCAGCGAGGCCAGGACGCGGGCGGCCTCGTGGTCGAAGACCACCGCCCGGGGCAGCGGATAGCGCCGCGGCCAGCGCTCGACGAGGCCGACCCGCCGGCCCCGGGCGCCGAGTTGGGTCGCGGTGATCAGGCCGACGGGGCCGGCGCCGATGACGAGGACGTCGTACGGGTCGTGCGGGTCGTACGCGTCGGGCCCGTCGTGGGCAGCGGCTCCCGTGGCCGGTCCGGCGTCCGTGCCACGTGCGGCCGCGCCCTCCGTGCCGCGGCCGCCCGCGCTCTCCGTGCGGTGCTCGTTCATATCGTCAGTCCTCCTGCCGTTCGGGGTCAGTTCGCGTCGTGGGCGCCGGTCATCAGCGCGGCGAGGTCCTCGGGCCGGAGGAAGGACGGAGGGACCGGCGGGCCCCAGTTGCTGAGCGCGCGGGCGTCCTCCCATACGCGGGGGGTCCACAGCTGGTCGTCGACGATGCAGTCCATGTCGGCGAAGTACTCGGAGAAGTTGCCGGCCGGATCCTTGAGGTACCAGAAGAAGTTCGAGCCCACGTGGTGGCGGCCCAGGCCCCAGACATGCCGTTCGGGGTGCCCCTCCAGCATCCGCGCCGCCCCGCGCCCGACCTCGTCGACGTCGTCGACCTGCCAGGAGGAGTGGTGCAGGAAGGGGACGGGGGCCTGCTGCACCAGCACGTTGTGGTGATCGGTGGAACACCGCAGGAAGGCCGCGCCGGGGACCAGATCGCTGACCTTGAAGCCGAGGCCCTCGGTGAAGAACCGCTGCGAGGCGGGCTGATCGGTCGAGCCGAGCACCACATGCCCCAGTCGGCGCGGCCGGACCGGCTCCTCGCGCAGCACCGCCGGCGCCCGGCCGTCGGGCCGCTCGGCACGCCCGGGCCCGTTGTACGGCACCGGTGCGGGCGCGGTCTGCACGAGGCGCGGCCGGACCTCGACGGCCACCGTCACCTCCGTCCCCGGATCGACCGCGCGCAGGCAGTGCCCGTCGAGGACGTACGGCACCTCCAGGCGGTCCAGGGCGGCGCCGATCCGGCCGAGGTCATCGGCGTCGTCGGCCGCGACCACCAGTTCGTCCAGGCGGCGCCGGGCCGCGTGCACGATCTTCAGCTGTTCGCCGCCGTCGGCCGAGGCGAAGCGCCCGCGGCCCAGGGCGGTGAGCCCGAAATCGGCGTAGTAGTCGTGGGTGGCCGCGACATCGGGCACCCCCATGGTGATGCGGGCGAGACGGTGCAAGGGCATGGCAACTCCTCGTAAGCGGGGAAGGGTCGGGGTCAGGCGCCGGGGCCGTCGGGGTAGGCCGGGCCGGCGACCATCCGGTTGCGGAGCGCGCCGATGCCGTCGATCCAGCTGTGCAGTTCCTCGCCGGGGGCGAGGAAGCGGCGCGGCGTACGCGCACCGCCGACACCGGCCGGCGTGCCGGTGAAGAGCAGGTCGCCGGGCAGCAGCGGGCAGATCGCGGAGAGCCGGGCGATCTGCTGCGCGACCGGGAACACCATCCGGCCGGTGCGGGAGTCCTGCATCGTCTCGCCGTCGACGGCGCAGCCGAGCGCCAGATCGTCGGGGTCGGCGAACTCGTCGGGGGTGACCAGCACCGGACCGGTCGGGCTGAACCCGGGGAACGACTTGCCGAGCGCGAACTGCGGTGCCGGACCCTGGAGTTGGATGCGCCGCTCCGAGAGGTCCTGGCCCAGGGTGAGCCCCGCGACGTGCCGCCAGGCGTCCTCCGCGGCCACCCGATGGGCCCGCGCGCCGATCACGACCACCAGTTCGACCTCCCAGTCCACCATCGCGCTGGGCAGCTCCACCGTGTCGTACGGACCGGCCAGCGACGTGGGGTACTTGGTGAAGACGGCCGGCTCGTCAGGGGTGGCGAGGCCGGACTCCTCGATGTGGTCGCCGTAGTTCAGCCCGACCGCGAACACCTGCCGCGGGCGCGGCACGGGAGCACCGAGCCGCTCCTCCACCAGCGGGACCCGCTCGCCCTCCCGCGCCGCAGGCGTCCGCGCCCACGCGCTGAACTCCGCCCACCGCGCGAAAACGGCCTGCGGATCGGCCGCGAAACGACCACCGCTGGCCTGCTCCACGTCGACGGCTCCGTCGTCGTGAACAAGTACCAGTCGGTTGTCGAGATGTGCTGTGCGCATGGGGGGTTACCTCCGGGAGGGGGGAAGGGGAAGGGGGAGAAGGGGGTGTCCGGTACGGGGGCGGGGAGGGGTCCTGCTGGGTACGGGGTCCTGCCACATCGGGGAAGGGGTTTCTGGGAGGGGCGCGCAAGGCGGTCGGTCTCGGAAGACGGGCCGGGTCATGGAAGACGGGCCGGGTCGTGGACGACGGGCCGAAGCGGTCCGTAAAGCGGCCGCCACGGACGTGACATCCGCCTTGGCGACCGACGTTCACGCTCACGCCGGGGTCGCTCACGCCGGGGCCGTTCACGCTCGCGCTCATGCCCGGGCTCCGCCGCTCACGCTCGGGCCGTTCACGCTCACGCCTGGGCTCTGCGCCACCGCAGGCGCTGGCGGGCCCCTTCGCCAGTGGTAGCCGTCAGCACCAGCTCGTCCGGACCGTGCTGAACGGCGCGCTCCAGGGTGGTCCCCACCCAGGGCCCGTAGTGGCTGGCGGCGACGCGATGGCGCACCGACCCGTCCGGCGTCCGCTCCCAGCGCCCCGCGTACGCCACGGTCCCGCCGGACGCCCCCGCCGTGGCGGCCGCTTCCGCCCGTGCCGCGGCCGCGTCGACGCCCGCCGGGTCGGTGGTCAGCAGCGCACTCATCCAGCCGTCGGGGGTGTACAACAGCATCCCGCCGGGCCGGTCCCCCAGCGGCCGGGTCTCTCGCCCGGCCCGCTCGACCGAACACTGCACCAGGCTCCAGCCACCGACGATCTCGTCCTCGTCCACCCACGCCTCACAGGTCTCGTGCGGAACGGCCGGGCCGGACCGGACGCACAGCGCACCTCGGAACGGCACCCGGCAGTCCGGGCCACGGAGCGACGGACGCCGCCCACACCCCGACCCCATCGCGAAGACCCCCCACCGCACTCGGTCCACGAGCCCAAAAAACCCACCACCACTTGCGCTCTGTGGCCCCCACCCCCCCCGCAACTCCGCCAGGCCGCCCCCCCCGCACCTTGGCGACGCGCCCCACAACAACACTCAAGGCCACACTGGCCGAGCCCACAATCCGCTTGAACGTGCCGTCCCGGCGAGGGACGGGCCCGGACACACACCTGAAAGCACATCAGGTATTTCTCGGCCGACAACGGCAACGGACGGCCACGGCCGATTGAGCAATTTCGGGCGAATGGAACCCTGCGGCCGCGCTCACCACCTCAACGCCTCACCGCACGGCACCGTCACCGCCACCGCACATCTGCAGAACGAATACACGGGGGCCGCCGAATCATCTCGGCACGGCACTCAGGGGACACGGACATCGACCGCGCCCCCTGAGCACACCGGGAACAAGATCCAGATCAAAGACGCCGCAGCCAGGCAGCTGCCCCATGCCCGACGGCGAGGTAAACCAGCGCGGGAAGGGCGAAGTTGAAGAACACCCGCAGCCCTTCCGTCTTCATGACGAAGATGTCCTGCGACCAGCTCGCCAGCCAGTTGGCCACACCGCGAACGAAGTCGACAAAGACATTCGCATGATTCGCATCGAGCAGATACAGCAGGATCCACAGCCCGAGAAACCCCGCAGCGATGTCCGCGAGACTATGAATGATCAAGGCGAGGCGATCCGCTCCGATCCCTCTCCGATTCCCCCGCCAACTCTCCCTGCTGTCATAGGGCGTGTGCGGTGGCGCGGAGTGATACGGATCTGCCGGGGCAGACTGGTACGGCGAAGGCGAATTGCCGGGATACGGGGCATGCCCGCCGCCATTCGGGAACGGAGCCGTATCGCCGCCGTTCGGCGAGTTTGCTCCGCCGTGGTAGGGAGAGTTTGCACTGGAACCGTATGGGCGATTTTGCGATACGCCGTCATTGGGGTAACTCACGGTGCCGTGCATTTCCCGTCGAACGATTCCGAAACTCCTTTCACCGCTCATTCACATCGCAGCCCTCGCGCCACCACTTCCCGGCCGACGACCGCTGGCGCGAGCGCCCGACTGGAGGGCTGCCCCGCCACGCGCGGCAACAAGTAGCGGGGGCCAACACCCCACACACCGGACGTACCGCTCCTCCGGGTAACGCAACAGCGCCCCACGACGCAGAACCCCATACGGGCGCGCAATCGCCCTCGCGATCACGGTCAGGGCGACTCCTGTGGGGGGTGGCCGCCCTGTCCGTGATCGCTCTCTCCTCCGCCATCGATGCCCGGCGTAGAACTCCGCCGCGCTCCACATCAGCTCGCTGGTGAAGCGTTCACCGTCAGAGGCCTCACGCGGTGCTGGCCAGTCGCCCGCGCCACCAGTCCACAGTCGTCTTGATCTGCTCGTCGAGGGGGGTGGCCCGTACCGCGAAGGCGGCTTCGTAGGCGCTCGCATCGGCCGTGAACGGGCGGTCGAACTGGTAGCGGATCTCCTTCATCTCGCGGAGCAGGGGCGAGAAGAGCGAGGCGATGCCGAGCACGGCTGGGGAGAGCCTGCGCACCGCGACCGGGCCCACTCCCGCCTGGGCGGCGAGGCGGTCGACCATCTCCCGGACGGAGAGGGCGGGTTCGGTCGGGACGTGCCAGGCCCGGCCCCAGGCCTGTTCCGCACCGGCGACCTCGACCAGGGCCCTGGCCACATCGGGGAGGTAGCTCCAGCTGTGCGGGGCGTCCGGATCCCCGAACGCGGAGACCGGCTTACCGTGCAGCAGCGCCGGCATGACCCGCCCCGCCAGGTGTCCGCCGTCGGTCACGCCGGGCCCGAAGAAGTCCGAGGGCCGCAGCTCAACCGCCTTGATGCGGCCCTGCTCGTGCAGCTTTAGCGCCTGCTCCCACACGGCGGCGCGCACCCGCCCCTTGGGGCCGGTCGCCGCGAGCGGCAACTCCTCGGTCATGGGGCCGTCCACCGGGCCGTAGCCGTAGAGGTTGCCCAGCATGACCAGGACGGCGCCGGTCGCCTCGGCCGCCGCGCAGAGCGACGAGGACAGCGGCGGCCATTCACGTACCCAGCGGTGGTAGGGCGGTCCGGCGCAGTTGATGAGCGCGGCAGCGCCCTGCGCGGACTCGCTCAGCCGCTCGCTGTCCGTCGCGTCCAGCGCGATGTGCTCGATGCCGGGCTCGGGGCTCCGACCGGACCTGGTGATGACCCGTACCGACTCCCCCCTTTCGACCAGCAGTCGAGCGGTGGCCGCCCCGGCGGGCCCGAATCCTATGACGACGTAGAGGCTCACTCGCGCACCCTAGCTTCGGCGCGCTCCGTCCCCGAGCCGAATGTCCCCGGGGGCTCCGGGTGGAGGTCGCGGACCGCGGTTTTCGGCCAGCCGGGCGGCACCGGAACGCCCTTGTGTTCAGCTGCCGGCTTCCGCCCGCTCGACGATGCGACGGAGTTCGGCGACATGCGGCCCGGCACCTTCATCCTCAACCCCTTCACCCACCCCGACCCCACCGGCCCCGACGCCCTGAGGCTGATCGAGGACGGCAGCGCGAACATGATCGCCTACGGCGCCCTGTTCCTGGCCAACCCCGACCTCCCCCGCCGCCTCGCCTCCGGCGGCCCGTTCAACACCCCCGACCCGACCACCTTCTACGGCGGCGACCACCGCGGCTACACCGATTACCCCACCCTCCCCGCCTGAACGACACCCCGCCCGCACCGTGGGGCCGGCCCACTACGGCACGGCCCCACGACCGGCACCCGAGCACCCCTCCTCATGCAGCCCCAGCCCGCCGCTCGACACAGGCCCTGCGGAGACTCGTTCGATCGAGCCGGTCCGGCCACGATCCACTCAACCCGGCGTCGTTGTCAGTGCCTCCTTCTAAGGTCACCGCATGACGACATTCCGTTCCGGTTTCACGCTCTGGAAGATGGTCAGCGGGGCACGGGAGCTCACTGAGCACCCGAGCGTGCTGGAGCGCATCGATGCGGTGCTGCGCATCATGGGCCCTGCCTTCGGCGGGACGGGGTACGGCAAGGGCAGGCCGTTGGTGAACGCCTTGGAGGATGTTGCCCAGGAATCGCTCCTGTTCGGAGACTTCGCTCTTGCGCAGCGGTTCCAGCGCTTCGCCGCCTACGCCGGCGGCGAGCTGTTCCTCGAAATCCTGGAGAACTACTACGACGAGAACGCTCGGCATCGTAGCGAGGAAGGCATGCGCAGGATGGTGGCCATGGGCGCCGATCGAGCTGTGGCTGTTTTGGACGCCCTCTCCAAGGACAACCCCGAGGCGACGGTGGCCGATGCGCGGGACCTCTTTCGCGGGATAGCTCTGTCCGTGGACCACTTGGGCCTCGGTACGGGGGAGGGCGGGATCCGGCTGCCCACTCGAGAGAGGAGGCGACTCCAGCAGTACGGGCACATGGAGCTGGTCCTGAGGAACCTGCCACGACCGGCCTCGACCGAGGCCGCGCGAATGGTCGGCGACTTTCTGGCGGACGCCGACGCGGGGTTGCTCGCCCAGTTGCTGGAGCTGAAGGCCCGGAGAGCAGGTCTCGACGCTCTCCGGGTTGTAGTGGAGGACGAGACGAGCTCCGAGAGCGCACTCCACGCCCGTCTGAAGAATCAGGAGTGGATCTTCGGCGGTGCTTATGTGGCAGAGCTGGCACGCCGGCAGTACACCGCGGACACGATTCTGGACATCCCTCTTCTGCGTGGTGACGGGTCCCTTCATGTGGTGGAACTCAAGCGTGCCAACATCAAGGACCTGGTGATTCGCCGCAGCGGCCACGTCATGTTGGGTGCCGCGGCCCACCGCGCGGTGTCGCAGGCGCAGAACTACCTCCGCACCATGGACGAGAACCGTAAGGGGATCCTCGCGCGCCATGGCGTCGATACTCGTAGGGCCTCGGCGACGGTTGTGATCGGGCATCCGAGATTCGTGAGTGGGGGCGTTACCTCCCAGGAGATCGCGGAGACACTGCGCACCTACAACACGCACGCGGTACGCATTGAAGTGATTACGTACGAAACCCTGTTGGACTCAGCAGCCCGGATGTTGGCCCTCGCGTCAGCGCAGCAGGACGCTGCTCACCAACCCGAGGAGCCCACGGCATGACCGAAGACGCGCGTCCTGCGATCGAACAGCTGCTGGGCCGCCTGTGCGGTGGCGTGATCACAGGCAAGGATTACGTCGGCTACTTCCTCAACGAGCACGGGGAAGAACTCGTCTTCGCCCAGCGCCGGGGAGAGAAGACCGGTCGGCTCTGGCACAGCGATGCCGACTGGCAGCTGTTCCGCGTCGACGACCATTCCATACGAGTCGGCAGCGTGATGGACGGGGTGGTCACCGTGGGCGACCTGATCATTGATCGCGCTGAGGCGACGTGGCTGTCCTCCTGCCTCGCGGCTTCTCGCCACCTGCGTCAGAAGCGCGGCTGACACGTCGCTCGGAGATGGACAACAAACAAGGCCCAGTTCTCCGACCCGGGCCTCAACTATCGAGCGGGTGACGGGAATCGAACCCGCGCTCCGAGCTTGGGGATCAGCGGGCGTCCACTTCGGTCCCCCGTCGCGCATGTGCTGCTCCTCGCGTTCGCCTATCTGCTTGTCCGGTCCGGGGGGGGGCGGCTGCCGAGGCTCGCCCAGTCGCAGGAGCCGCGGGCCTTTTGATCCCCCGATCACCCCGGCCACCAAATCAGCGGGGGGAGAGAGGAAGCGGAGAGCCCCGGTCGTCGGGCAGCGAGGAGTCCGCATAGACGGCGGGCGCTTCTCGGCTGACCTGGGACGAACGGTCTCCGCGTCAGCGACTCATGTGCGGGCGGGCATCTGGTGAAGCTGTCTGGTGATCGGGTACTCGGTTCCGTCGCTCAGTTCCGTGCCAGGGCCATTGCCGGCGACACAAGATCGCCTTAGGCCCTGGGGAGCATGATCCGGCCAGGAACCGTTTTCTCGGGCTGCTTCGGCGGGGATACAGTCCGGCCAGGGACCGCAGCACGGGACCAGGGGAGGGGGCGGCGTGTTCGAGATCGTGACGGTGGGGGCGCTCACCGCATTCTTCACCGCGGTGGGGAACGGTGCCGCGGGGGAGATGGGCAAGCAGGTGCTTGTGTCCACGGGTGCTCTGGTGAGAAGGACTCTGGGGCGTGAGACGCCGTCTCCGGCCGGTCCGGTGGGGTGGGAGGCGCTGGCGCGGGAGCTGCATACGAGGCTGGCCCTGGATCGGCAGCGGAATGACGAGTGGGCCCAGCTGCTGCGGAGCATGCCGGAATCCGCGCTGCTGCTGCACCCGGGAGCCGGGCTGCCGCCTGCCACCAGAA
Source organism: Streptomyces kronopolitis (assembly GCF_014646275.1). GTDB lineage: Bacteria > Actinomycetota > Actinomycetes > Streptomycetales > Streptomycetaceae > Streptomyces > Streptomyces kronopolitis. The sequence continues at coordinate 28,263 of NZ_BMND01000004.1, read as the reverse complement.
ACTTCACCGATCGCCAGCGGGTACTGAAGCAGCTGACACGAGAGGCGGTCAGATCGGCAGCTGGACAGCCAAGGGTCGCCCTCCTCCACGGACCGCCCGGGATCGGAACCACCGCGGTGGGTCTGTACTGGGGCGCCGGCCAGCTTGCCCGGTACCCCGATGGACAGTTCTACGTCGATCTCCGTGACGCAGCCGCCGAAAACGGGCCCGCGCCGTCGGCCGTCCTGCTGCGCCTGTTGCTGAAAATGGGGGTCGAGCGGGAGCGTGTTCCACCCACGGAGGCCGGGCGGGAAGAGCTGTACCGGCGGCTGACAGCCGGCCGAAGGGCGCTGGTGGTGATCGACCATGCCTCGTCCGTCGCGCAGGTCCGCAATCTCATCCCCGCCACCCCGGAGGTCTTCCTCCTGGTCATCGCGTCTGGACCAGCCTTCGCCCTGGAGGCGGAGCGCATCGCCGTACCGCGGCTGAAGGACCGGGACGCGGTGAAGATGCTGAGGAAGGTTGCCGGACCGGAGAAGGTGGCTCTCGCCAAGCCCCAGCTCCCGGCGCTCCTGGGCCACTGCGCGGGGAACGCCTTTGCCCTGAAGGCGGCGGCGATGAGCCTGCTGTCCCAAGAGGCGTCGCTCCCGGACCCGGCGGACGGCACCCTCGGGCGCTCTCCGGTGCACGGCATGGCTGAGGCTCTGTGCCGGGGGCTCGGCCCGGAGACCGCACGGCTGTGCCGGCTGACTGCGGTGGGCGGCTGGCCCGCGTTCGACGCCGATCTGGCCGGGGCGGCCGCGGACGTTGCCCCGGAGGAAGCCGACCGCATGCTGGCGGAAGCGGCCGCCACGGAGCTGGTGGAGCCCCTGCACGACGGGCGATACCGCTTCCGCCCCGAAGTACGGCGCCTTCTGGCAGACGCCGCGGGACCCGAGCACGGGATCGCGGAGTGCGTCGGGGCGGTCTCGCGAGCGCTGGACCATGTGCTCGACCGAGCACTGCACGCCGCCCATGCCGCCCTGCCGCACAGCTGGCGGGTCGAGCCCGCCCCGACGGACGACAGGCCGTACCGCGATGAAGCTGCGGGCATGGCGGCTCTGCGGGCCGAGGCGGCGAATGTGATCCGGGCGGTCTCCGTCGCCCGCGAATACGGACATCGCGGTACGGCACTGAAGCTGGCCCGCGCGCTGTGGCCCCTCCAGCTGAAGGCCGGGTACTGGGACGAAGTACTGCCTGCTCTGCAGATCGCGGCGCGGTGCGCCGACGAGCAGGAAGCGGATTCCGCTGCGGCAGCAGCACTCCACTTCCAGCTCGGTCACTGCCTCGGCGAACTGCGGCGATGGGAGGAGGCCGACCGTGAGGCGCACCTCGCCGTCGCCGGGGAGCGGACCGCGGGCCATCTGAGAGGCGAGGCGTCGTCCGTGGAACTGCTGGGACTGCACTCGTTGAGCCGGTGGCGCTACGGAGCGGCCTACGAGCGGTTCGTCGAGGCTGAACACCTGTACCGGCGGATCTCCTCCGGGCAGGACGGCTCGGAGGACCTGCCACGTGCTCTTGCCCTCACCGAGCGCCACCAGGGGCGTGCCCTGCGCGGCCTGGAACGACCGGAGGAATCCCGCATCCGTCTGGAGAGGGCGCTGGACTTCTTCGTGGAACAGGGCGAGGCGTACAACCAGGGACGGGTCCTCACCGACCTCGCCGAGACGCTGCACGACGCCGGCGACGACACCGCGGCGCTTGCCAGGATCGCCGAGGCCGAGCGCCTGCTCGTGCCGGAGGGGGCGACTCCGCACCTGGAATACCTCGCTCGCCTCCGGCAGCGATGCGAAGCGGCGGAGTAGGGGCCGTCACCTGGTGCACACCACCGGATGTATGCCGCCGGCCACGTGCACCCGGAGCGTCGCCCCGCCCGGCGGCACTGCGCCGCTGTGCGCCAACCATGCGTGCAGTGCCGACGCGTACACCGCCGGGTCGGCGTCCGCGGCCCGGCCCGCTGACAGCTGGAAGACACCGTGGCCACGGGCGCTTACCGTGCACCGGTCCGGCCCGCCGACATACGCGGCGAGCGAGCAGTGCGGGTGCCGGTGGAGCATTTCCGCTGTCCACGAGGCCGGACCGCCGATGCGGGGATCGTCCGGCGGTCCGTCACGCCAGATCACATCCGCCGTCTCCAGGTCACCCGGATCGCGAGTGTCCTCGTGAACAGCGCGGTGTGCCTCGCCGTCGGCGTCGTACGGATGCCCGGTGGACCGCTCGATCACGACGTCGAGGCCGCGCACACGGGCGCGGACATCCAGCGGATGGGTACGTAGTGGCGGGTCGTAAGGCGGCAAGGGCAGCGGTTCCAGCAGTGCCGGAGCCTCGGGTTCCGCGAGGTCCATCAGGGTGTAGAAGTGCCGCCGCAACAATTCCGCCGAGGCTCCGGGAGCTGAGGTGGTGAACTCGGCGGGCCCGGCGAGCGGCCGATGGCGTGCGAGCAGTTCTTCAAACTGCTCGCGCAACGGGCCCTGTGGGTCCAGCCGCGGAGCATCCCGGACGAACGCCGCAAGCGGTGCTTCGGGGTCCAGCCGCTCCTCTCCGGCGGCCGCCAGCAGCACGGGGCAGCCCAGTGCCGCGGCGTAGTAGGTGACCGCTCCGAAGTCACCCAGGACGACGTCCGCGGCCAGGAGCGCCTGGCGCCATGCGTGCACCGGATCGATCAGCGTCAGCCCACTGCGGCGGGCTCGGTCCAGCCACACGCGGATCTGGCCCGGGCCGTGCCCGTACCAGATGTTCGGGTGCAGCACGGCTGCGAGCCGGTAGTCGTCGGCGGGCAACTCGGCCGCAAGCCGGGGCAACAGGCTTGGCAAGACGTCTTGGCCGCCACCGCTCCCGAAGAGACCTTCCGGGTTCCACGTGGAGTTCACCACGATGAGGCGCTGTCCGCGCCGAAGTCCTAGAGCGCGCCGGAACCGCTCCCGGTATGGGCGGGCGGCCAGCATGCGGTCGAAACAGGGGTCGCCGGCGAGTACGGCCGCCTTCTCGGCCTCCGGGCATGCGCGGCGCAACCGCTCCAACTGCTCCGGATGCGATAGCACGAGACCATCCACGAACGGTTCGCCATCCGCCAATAGCCAGTCCGGTGACAGCCCGAATGTCGGCTCCCGGCTCCCGGCTCCCGGCTCCCGGCTCCCGGCTCCCGGCTCCCGGCTCCCGGCTCCCGGCTCCCGGCTCCCGGCTCCCGGCTCCCGGCTCCCGGCTCC
>NZ_BMND01000004.1:0-24940 GCF_014646275.1 Streptomyces kronopolitis | reverse complement strand
CCGGCTTAGATAGCCTCTTAGTGTATCCCACGCCATGTGACAAAATCGTCAAGTTGCTTTTGAGGTAGTGCAGTTGACCGCCGAAACTAGCGGAGATGGCAAGGTCTACGGGCGTGCGCAGGGCCTGGTCCCATGGCATTACGGGCAGGTTCAACTCGGCGAAAAGCTTCCGGGTTCCGCCTTGGAAGACGGATGATTCCGTCGAGGTAATCAGCAGTTGCACCCGGAAGTCGTCGTGGAACAGCGGGAGTACGTCCAACAGACGCCCGGCAGAGGCGATGTTGTGCACCACCAGCAGAACGCGGCGGTGCGCTGTCCGGCTGACCCAACGATCGGAGCCTTCCCCGACCGGCACGCGTATCACCGGGGGATCGGTTGGCCCCACTGGTCACCTCCTGTTGGCTGCACAGCGCCCGCCGCACTTCCCGATCACCCTAGCCAGGCACGGCTGGCGGCATAACTCTGCGTGGCACACCGCTCCTCCCGTTGGCACGGCTCTCTTCCCGTTGGGTGCGAGGCCGGCGGTGGCCACGATCCGGCGCACCACGTCTGTCCACTGACATGGCCCGACGCCGTGCACGCGCAACCTCGATGTCTCCGTTCCGGCACTACGGAGACGGTGAGGAGGCTGAGGGCGTCGCCGGTTCGGTGGATCGTCGGACATGAAGGCGCGAGACGGCTTCTGCCTCGCGCGTGGCGAACTCTCGCTGCCTGCTGCGGGCCCGTCGAAGAGAGCGGATCGCCTCTGTTGTGGCCACCGCCACGGGCAGGAGAGTGATGAAGGCGAGGCCGGCAGCGATGGCCAGCAGGCAGAACTGTGCTGTTGTCGGGTCCGCCCCGCTGATCTTTCCTGGCCCGCCGCTCTCGGCCAACCAGCTCAACGCGTCGATCACGCATATGACCATGATGATCCCGAGGTAAGTCCACGCCGCGTAGAGAAGGGTCGATGGCAGCGCACGTCGGTCCTGCCGACCGACGGATTTCCAGTCTCTGCGCGCTTGGGTGAGGCCCGCCTCGTCCTCGACGGCGGCGATGGCGCCGAGACACTCCGCCGCCAGACGATCCCGCTCGTCGCGCACCGCCCACACACGTTTCATCACCTGGTGAACTTCGACAGTTCCGATCGCCCAGACGACAGGTGCCACGGCTGCGACAGTTGTCGCGTAAGGCTCAGACATATCCACGCCATCATTCTGCGATCTGGATAGGTGAGCCGCCCTTGGATTCCTGGGGCCCTGAAGCCAGCCTTCATGAGAATCACGATCGCCACCGCTCCTGCGGGTCATCCCCAACGCGCAGCGGACTTCGGCTAAAGGGCTGGCGGGGCTGGCCCTGGATGAAGATGACTTGCCCCAGCCGTGCGCCTCGGGCCTGCGCTACGACCTCCGAGCAGACGATCATGACGGGAGGGGCGCGTGGGGCGCGGGTTCATCGTTGCAGGCCGCCCAGCAGTGCGTAACGCAGGTCACGAAGAGTGCTTCTCGCGATTCGAGATGATGGCCGATCAAGTCGTGCCGCAAGGGTCCGCGAGTGTCAATTCGCCTTGGCAAGCGCTGGGTTATGGCAGGAGAATGGCGCGCAGCATAAAAATGGTCCAGACACCAAACAAGGCCCAGGTCGCCGACCTGGGCCTCAACTATGGAGCGGGTGACGGGAATCGAACCCGCGCTCTGAGCTTGGTAATCAACAGGGCCTGGGGCGATTATTCGCCTCTGGCCTGCCCATACGCTGCTTGCCTCCATCGTCCGGCCGTGTCCTGTCGCGCCCCTCGTGAACGGTGTTGACCGGGCTGAAGGGCGCGGACGGGGCACGGTCGTTCGCGACACCTTGTGGTGTGGCGTCTTTGGCCGCCGATCGGTGACGAAGGGTGGCATCCAGGCATCCGCTGTACCGTCAGATTGCGCACGCAACCCTGGTAGGGATTCAGGGACTTCCACATCGTCCCGCCGGCGCCTTGTCGTCCGGGACCTCCTGGTCGCACTACGAGTCAGCTCGGCTGGTCTCCGGTGTAGCGGTAGATCCCGCCGACAGAATTGACGTGCCAGACGATGCCGTCTGCGCCTACGCCGATGTCCACGGCCTTGCCGGGGATGCCGATCCAGGGGTTGGTGTCGTGTCCGGTGTACCGGTACATCTGGCCCAGGGAGTTCACTCCCCACACATGAGTCCTGGACCCCACCTAGATCGTCGTGAGACCACCAGAGACTTGCTTCCAGTAGCACCAAAAATCGCTGTTTGTTCGTTTTAGCGCCCAGTATGTCCAGGCAGCGGCTCGCCTCCACCGCAAGCAGGAGACCGGACACCGTAACCCACAAGGATCAGAACGGAGGCCCTCCGGCGGCCTGGCGTAGCCGGAACACCTAGAGATCATTTAAGGGCCAGTCGCTAGCCGGTCAGTAGGGATGCAACAACGGAAGGGCCTTCGAACTCTTCCGCCGACCTCTTCCGCGACGGCATCCACGATGACTTCGTCGCAGACCGGCACAGTGCACCGCCAGGCATGTGCCTCAGATTTCGTCCGCCTGCGGTCGGTTGTCCCCGGTCGTCCGACCGGCTGCCAGCCAGGATCGCGCGGGGTGGGAGGGGTGTGTGGTGTCCACGGTGAGGTGGAGGCGGGTTCCGCCGTCGCTGCCGGCGGGGTAGCTGCGCTGTTCAGTGGTGGCGAAGGAACGGCGGATCGCCTCCGCGACCTGGCGGGCGGTCTCCGGGGAGGCGGCGACGATACGGACCTCGGCGCGCCCGGCCGAGGGCAGTGCTTCCGCGGGCTTCATGGTGACCTCCTGGTCAGCGCCTGGTGATGTGGCGCAGCGTTTGGCGCGCGGTGATGTCACGCCCCGTGCTCCGGTCGGGCCGGCGGCGTTGCGAGCCCCGGCCTCCGCGTCCTGGCCCGACCTCCCCGTTGCGGCGCCGCCGTCGGTCTCCCACTCCTCTTCCCGGCTTCGCGTCTCCCGCGCGTCACGGGCCGCGTCCTCGTCGGTCAGCTGCCTGCCGGCGGTACGTGGAAGTGCGGCCGCCGGTGTCAGGGGCAATCGGGGCGCCGGCGGAGGGGGACGTGCTCAGAGCTTGTCGTCGTAGGGCCGATGGTCACGGTCACGGCGCGGACCTGCCCCGGGCGCCTCGTCGACTGCCCGGTGTCGTCGCTCGCCGGAAACGGCACCTGCAAGGGAGCCGGTACGCGAAATACTCCCGGTCTCTTCAGCGTACTCCGGCCTGAGACCGCCGAGCACGCGTCTGACCAGGTATTTCCCTGCTGTGAGCTCAGCGCGCACGCGTCGGCCCAGCGCATGGGCCGTATGCCGGCCCGCGGAGTACGGTGAAACCACCGCGGCCACCCCACATCGACAGCCACGCCGACATGGCCACGGGCGATCAGCGGACGTACGTACCGCAGACGAGCGAGCACACCATGGCTGACTCCGAAACTCCGGACCCCTCCAGGTTTCTGCCGGAAGCGATCCATCAGTCGGTCAAGCCCGGAACCGCACTGCTGAGGCTTGAGACGACCCGGTCCCGCGAGGGCGTTCTCGACGGGGCGTGGTGGCCGCGATCCCGCGATATCGGTGCCGAGCTGCCCAGTCTGATCAGCGCGTTGACCGAGCACCTCGGCCCCGTCCTGCGCGTGGGCCTGGATACGAACGCGTGGGAGGAGCTGCCGACGCGGCTGATCATCGATGACCGGGTCGTGCACATCGACTCCTTCCCGGTGGGTGACGACACCGTGCTCATCACCCGCGGCGATCAGGACTACTTCTCCCTGTTGGTGGTCCCGCCACAGGCCACGCCTGAAGCAGCCGCCGCCGCAATGGCCAGGGCGGTCCAAGCCGACAACGTCGCCCAGGCCGAACAGATCCTCGTCAGCACGGGCACGGGCACGGGCACGGGCACCGGCCCAGCGCGCACGAGCCCCGCGGACGATCATGAGGGCGGCCGGGGACGCAGTGATTCGACCCGGCAGGCCGGATCGGCGGCGGAGTGACCGGTGTGCGGATGAGCGCGACCACGACCGTGGATGTCGCCTGCCTCGGCCGCCCGGCGCCGGCACCCCGCGCCGCGGGCCGTGGTGGGGGTTCAGCCGATGACGTTCAGGCCGAGGGCAGTGCAGATGTGGGCGGCCTGGTCCGGGGAGATGACGGCGCCGCGGAACTGTGCGGCGATGGCGATGGTGAGTTCGCCGAGGTCGGCGCCGCGTAGATCTGCGCCGGTGAAGTCGGCGGCCCGTAGGTTGGCTTCGGCGAGACGGCAGTCTTCGAGGATGCAGTCGCGGAAGTCGACGCCGCCGAGGTCGGCCTCGGTGAAGCGGATGCCGACGAGGTGGGCGCCGCGCAGGCTCAGGCCGTTGAGGTTGGCGACGGCCAGGTTGCAGCGGGTGAGTTGGAGGCCCAGGCCGCGGTGGCCGGTGAGGCGTGCTCCGATCATCCGGCAGCCGGTGAAGGAGGCGTCGGCGAGCAGGGCGCCGCCCCATTTGGTGTTGGCCAGGTCGGCGCTGTCGCAGGTGAGGTCGCCGCAGTCGGCGTCGGTGAATTTGGCGCCGGCGGCGCTGCCGCCCTGCCAGCGGACCTGATCGAGCAGGGCGCCGGTGAAGTCGGCTGCTGCGGCGGTGCAGTCGGTGAAGACGGCTTCGGGGAGGTGGGCGCCGCGCAGGTTGGCTTCGGTGAAGGTGCAGCGGGTGAACGTCCGGGGGCGGGGATCGCGGCGCAGGGCGGGGCGCAGGTCCAGGCCGGTGAAGTCGAGTCCGGTCAGGTCGGTTTCGGTGGCGAGCTGCGTCAGCGGGTCACCCTGCTGCCCGGCCGGGTCGGTGTCGTGGCCCTGGGGGTGGAACGGCGGGGGTACTTCGGTCACGGGTGCGGCCTCGCTCTGCGGTGTCGGGGTGGGTGTGCGCGGGAGCGCGGTCAGTGGGAGGGGGCAGGGTCGGGGGCCTGCCGGGGCAGGGCGTCCGTGTCGTTGCGGGGGCCGGTGCGGCGGGCCTTGAGGGTGTCGTAGGCGAGGGTCAGCAGGAGGCCGGCGAGGGCCCACAGGGCGAGGGTGAGCCAGTAGCGGCCGATGCCTTCGCTGCCGAAGTACATGATCTGGCGCAGGCTGCCGGAGGTTGAGGTCATCGGCAGCAGGTCGTGCAGGGCGCGGATGGGGGCGGGCATGGTTGCGATGGGCAGGGCCGCTCCGGAGGCGGGCATCCCCAGGAACATGAAGATCGCGACGGCGGGCAGCGGGGTCATCCGCCCGCAGAAGCGGGAGAGGAACACGGTGGCCATGCCGACGGCCATCACGGTGAGCCAGCCGGTGAGGAGGATGGCGGGGGCGAAGCCGTGCACGGCGCCCAGGATCGGTCCGGTGATGAGCCAGACGGCGATCGCGGCGGCGGCACCGAAGGCGGCGAGCGCGGCCACCGTGCGCCGGCGGGTGAGTCCGGTACCGAACACGGTGGAGAGCATGACCGCCGACAGGTATCCCGCCAGGGTCAGGCCGATCGCGGCGTACATGGTGCTGGTGTCGCTGGTGTCGTCGGTGCTGAGCGGGACCAGGTCGCGGACCTGGAGGAACTGGTGCTGCTGGACGGCGGCGTTCGTGAACGGCGCGGCGGCCAGGTTGACTTGGGCGGCACCGGCGGCCGAGGCGGTATAGAGCACCGGGCCGCTCGGGCGTGGCGGCTGGGCGAACGTCGTGCTGGGCGTGCCCGCGGCGCGGTCACCGGGCGCCGGCGTGGGCACGTAGGCGGCCGCCACGGCCCGGTGCGCCACCAGCTGCCGGGCCCGTTCGGCGGAGGCGACGGTGCTGACGTCGTATGCGTCGCCCAGGCCCTTTCGCAGGGAAGCTGTCAGCGGTCCGGTCTGCGCCGGTGGTCCGGCGACCGCGATCTTCAGGTGGTGCGGGGTCGGTGCGTGCATCGCGGCGGTGTAGATGCCGACCAGCAGCACGGCCATCGCGAACGGGAACAGCAGCACCCGGGCTATCGGCCGGACCATGTCTCCTCCTTGGAATGTCTGGGCGCTGCCATGTGGAGCGCCCCTCGACGAGAATGCATCTCTCAAGATACATCTCTTGTGATGCATTACTGTAGATGTATCATCCAAGATGTTCCCCAAGGAGGGTGTGCGTGCTACCGCTGACCAGTCCCATGAACCTCGCTGACCTGCACCAACTCGGCAGGCGCCTCACCGCTGCCGCGACCTCGGCGATGAAGGACACCTCCGACCTGGGGCCGACCGAGCTGCTGGTCCTGGAGTGCCTCTACACCACCGGACCGCAGCCGGTGGGCGCCATCGCCCAGCGCACCGGCTTCGCCCAGAGCCGGGTCTCCACGGTGGTGGCGGCACTGCACAAGCGGGGCCTGGCCGAACTGGGAACCGACCCGGCCGACCGGCGCCGCACCGTCGCCAAGATCGCCGACCATGCCCGCACACAGGCCAAGGCAGCCAGGAGCCGGGACGCCGAACCGACACTCCGACAGCTGCTCCCCGCACTACCCGACGCGGACGTCGACGCGGTGATCGCCGCACTCGGAACACTCAATGCCGCGCTGGGCGAGGCGGCGCCAAGCACCTCCGGCGATCTCGACCTCTGACTTCCCGGCATGCCGCGACCCCGCACCTGGGAGACCGCCGGCCCACCTACAGCGGCGTGGCCCCTGCAGGCGGCGCCTCATCCGCTACGCCAAGCTGCCCGGGATGTCGGTGCGTGCGTGCCGGGCGCGGCGCCAACGGAGCTATACGCTCCCGCAATTCATCAGGGGCAAGATCGGCGACCTCCTCCCCAGGCTCGGCCCATGAAGATCGTCAGCCGGCACGCCGATCTCCTTCGAAGCGGCTGGTGAGGCGCATGACCGGCGACAATTGCGTCTCGCGATCCGAGGTGACGGCCGATCAACTCGCCCTGCGGGTCTCGCGGGCGTCAACTCGGTGCGCCAATCGGCGCCTTGTGGCACGCGAAGGGCACGCAGCCAAAAATGGTCCAGACAACAAACAAGCCCCAGGCCACTGACCTGGGGCTTCCGTATGGAGCGGGTGACGGGAATCGAACCCGCGCTCTGAGCTTGGGAAGCTCATGTTCTACCATTAAACTACACCCGCGTCATTCCGTCTCGCGTGGAGAGCGGAACATCGTCGCACACTCTACCCCATCGTCGCCCCGCGGTGCATTTGGCGTGCTCGGGAGGGGTGTCGGAGGTGGCACCGAGGGTGTGTGGCGGGGGCGCGTCGGGGGTGGGATGCGGGTGCGGGGTGCGGGAGTTGAGGCGTACGGTGGGGCGTCGGAGTGCCGCCTTCGAGGGCGCCCAGTTCATCCCCTAATGTGGCTTTTGTTGTCCACGCAGTTGGGAGAGGGACTTGATGGAGCGCACCGTCGTACGTTGTGCCGAGGGCCACGTGTTCAGCACCGCTTCGTTCCCGATGCAGACCACCGACCGGCTCGGTCCCGGACGGCTGTTGCGCTGCCCGCGCTGTGCTCGGCTGCGGCACTCGGTGCCCGTCGAGTACGCGAAGCGGTAGTCAGCGAGCGGAGCCATCGGCGGTGGCCGGTGGCGAGCGGTGGAGCGGCGGCGAGCAGGAGAGGCCGCGGCGGCCGTGACGAGCAGTAGCGATGTGGAGTGGAGCGAGGGCCCGGTCTCCCTGGGGAGGCCGGGCCCTCGTCGTGTGAGGAGGGGCCGGGCGGACGCGTATCCTCGTCTCGTGCTTCTCTCAGACAAGGACATCCGGGCCGAGATCGACGCTGGTCGGGTGCGCATCGACCCCTATGACGAATCGATGGTGCAGCCGTCCAGTATCGACGTGCGGCTCGACCGGTATTTCCGGGTGTTCGAGAATCACCGCTACCCGCACATCGACCCCGCCGTCGAGCAGTGCGATCTGACCCGTGAGGTCGTGCCCGAGGGCGACGAGGCGTTCATCCTGCACCCGGGCGAATTCGTGCTGGCCTCGACGTACGAGGTCATCACGCTGCCCGACGATCTTGCGTCCCGGCTCGAGGGGAAGAGCTCGCTGGGGCGGCTGGGGCTGCTGACGCATTCGACGGCCGGATTCATCGACCCGGGGTTCAGCGGTCATGTGACGCTGGAGCTGAGCAATGTCGCCACGCTGCCGATCAAGCTGTGGCCGGGCATGAAGATCGGGCAGCTGTGCATGTTCCGGCTGACCTCGTCGGCCGAGCACCCGTACGGCAGTGAGAAGTACGGCTCCCGCTACCAGGGGCAGCGCGGTCCGACGCCGTCCCGGTCGTTCAAGAACTTTCACCGTTCGCAGGTATGACACAGCCGCGTCGGTGTGGGGGCGCGCTCAACAGGGCGGGCGCGTGGCAGGGCGTGGACACAGAAGGTCTGAGAGAGATACGTGAGTGACGTGCGGGAGAACCTGACGTACGAGCGGTTCGGCGGGGCGATCCGCGAGCTGGCGCAGACGATCGCCGACGACGGGTACGAGCCCGATGTCGTGCTGTCGATCGCCCGCGGCGGCGTCTTCGTCGCCGGCGGTCTGGCGTACGCGCTGGACTGCAAGAACATCCACCTGGTGAATGTGGAGTTCTACACGGGGGTGGGGACCACCCTGGAGATGCCGGTCATGCTCGCGCCGGTGCCGAACGCGATCGACTTCTCGGACAAGAAGGTGCTGATCGCCGACGATGTCGCGGACACCGGCAAGACGCTCAAGCTGGTCCATGACTTCTGCCAGGGCACCGTGGCGGAGGTCCGCAGCGCGGTGATCTACGAGAAGTCGCAGTCGCTGGTGAAGTGCGAGTACGTGTGGAAGCGCACGGACGAGTGGATCAACTTCCCCTGGAGCGTCGAGCCGCCGGTCGTGCGGCGCGAGGGCCAGATACTCGACGCCTGAGCGCGGTGTGCGGGCGGTCGCCCGCGCCGCGCACGTACTTCCTCGGCACCCGATCACCGTACTCCGCACCGGAGTCGGCGGTCGGGTGCGTCGCTGTGTGCCGGATCCGGCCAATTCCGCTCCGGGTGTTCCGTGCGGGTCCGGCGGCGACTACAACCCGCGGTAACAGCAGACCGTAGGGGAGGGTCCATGGCGCGTGCGAGACGTGGGCGGGGGACGTTACGTGGGTGGCGCGAGGGGAGAGGGCGGCGGCTGCGGGCGGTGGTGATGACCTCGGCGGCGGCGCTGACCGTGGTGTGCACCGTGGCGGCGGGCGGGGCGGCGGCCGCGCCCGGGGCCGCGGGGCGGGCCGGGCCGGGCGGGACCTCGGCCGTCAAGGCGCTGTCTCCCGAGCTGGAGAAGATCCGGGCGCGGGAGGCGGCCCGGCTGTACGGGGATTCGGCCGAGCGGCCGGTGGGGGAGCGGAAGACCTCGTTGATCTCGCTGGGGGACAGTGAGATCTCGGGGGAGGGCGTCGGGACGTACGAGCCGGGCACCGACGGGCCGGACAACTGGTGCCACCGGTCCCCGGACTCGGCCATCCACCGGACCGGGATCGCGGCGGACGTGACGTACAACGCCGCCTGCTCGGGTGCCGGCACCGGCAACATCGTGATCGGCGGCAGCAAGCAGTACGCCGATGAGCTGGTGCAGAGCGACAGCCTCGCGATCGCGGCCCGGAACACCCGGCTGAAGATGGTGCTCCTGGTGGCCGGTGCCAACGACGATCTGCAGTTCGGGCCGGTGATGACGGACTGCGTGGAGCGCTGGTTCCTGCTGCAGGGCACCTGCGAGCAGAAGTACCAGCCGGGCTGGCAGGCGCGGGTCGACGGGCTGGTGCCGAAGGTCGAGCGGACGGTCGGGGACCTGCGGACCGTGATGCGGGACGCGGGCTACGCCGACGGTGACTACCGGCTCGTGGTGATGTCGTATCCGAGTCCGATCGGGCCGGACGTGACGGACAACCCGCATTACCCGGGGAAGCTGCCGGGCGGCTGTACGGGATACACCTCCGACGCGGGCTGGGGGCGCAATGCCGCGGTGCCCGGGTTCGAGAAGGGGATGCGGAAGGCCGCGCTCGGGGCGGGTGCGACCTATCTGGACGCCTCCCGGCTCTTCCACGGGCACGAGGTGTGCATGGAGGACACCTGGGCCCGCGGGCTGTGGGTGAACCTCACCAACCCCTTCCCGCCGAACGCGAACTCGGTGCGGCAGTCCTTCCACCCCAACGCCCGCGGGCACGGCGCGTTCGCCTCGTGCCTGACCCAGCTGTACGCGTCGGGGCTGCGGGAGGCGTCCTGTGCCGACTCGGCCAGCACCGGGCAGCCGACGCTGTACGCGGGGGCCTGGGACGACGCCTACCGGCCGCTGAAGAACGCCGCCACGGGCAGTTGTGTGGACGCCACCGGCGGTGCGAGCGCCAACGGGACCGCGGTCGTCGGCTGGGACTGCCACGGCGGGCGCAACCAGGGCTGGTGGTACGACCCCGAGCGGCGGTCGGTGCATGTGGAGCTGACCCAGGACCGGTGCCTGGACGTGCCCGGCGCCCGGTACGAGGCCGGGGCCGGTCTGGTGCTGTGGAACTGCTCGGGCGCGGCCAACCAGGAGTTCGTACGGACCGGCGGCACGATCCGGCCGGCCGCCGCGCCGTCGCTGTGCCTGGCGCTGGGCGCGGCGAAGGAGCCGCTGCGGCTGCGGGCGTGTGACGGGTCGGACGGGCAGCGGTTCGCGTAGGAGGCGGGGCGCGCCCTGGGGGACAACCCTTATGGCGAGGGGCCCGCTCCGGAGCCTGAGTGCTCCGGGGCGGGCCCCTCGCCGGTGGCCGGGTCGGCGTCAGCGCGTGCCGAGCGTCACAGCGTGCCGAGCTTCAGCAGGGCGAGCAGGGCGACCAGCTGGATCGCGGAGGCGCCGAGCGCCTTGGGCCAGGGCAGGTCGTGCGACTTGCTCACCATGCTGGTGAGCAGATAGCCGGTGGCGAGCCAGGTCAGCCAGCCCAGGACCTGCACCAGGGTGCTGTCGCCGCCGAGGAACATGGCGAAGAGCAGCCGGGGCGCGTCCGTGATCGTCATGATCAGCATGGCCAGGCCGATGGTCGGCTGCCAGGCGCCGTCCCCGCCGAGCTGGCGGGCCATGGTGTGGGTGACCGTGCCCAGGATCAGGCTGCCGATGATGAACATCACCGCGGTGATCAGCACCCAGGGGATGCTGTTGGACAGCGTGGCGTTCAGCACATCCTCGCGGGCCTTGTCGAAGCCGAAGACCGCGAGCAGGCCGTAGACGAAGGTGACGAGGAGGGCGGGGACCCAGACCGCGTGGTCGCGCATCTGCCAGAACGTGGCGTCGGGGCGCAGCACGATGCCGGAGAGCAGCTGCTTCCAGTGCAGCTTGGGGCCGGCCGGCGGTGCGGTGGTCTGCCCGGCGCGGTAGGTGCCGCCGGCCGCGTACGCGGCGTCGGGACCGTTGTCGTACCCGCCCGGCTGCGTGCCGTAGGCGTCCGGCGCCTCGCCGACGCTGAACTGCTGGGTGTGACCCGGGTTGTCGTTCGTGTACGGCGCGTAGGACTGCTGGGGGTGGTAGCCGCCGTCGCCGAAGTACTCGGGCTCGCCGTGCTGCCCGTGCGGCTGCTGCTGCCCGCCGTACTGCGGCTGCGGCGCCTGCTGCCACTGCCCGTGCGGTGGTGGGGGCTGCTGCCCGTACGGCCCTTGCTGTCCGTACGGGGCCTGCTGCCCCTGCTGCCCTTGCTGTCCGTTCTGCGCGGGGCGGGCATCCCGTCCGCGACCCATCCTGAATCCAGCCACGTACTCGAAAGTACCTGGTCCGCGCGGATCGGGTGGCGGAGCAGGGGGATCGGGGCGGGGTTTGCTGCTGACCTGTGACATCCCCTAGGGGGTTCCCCGAGGGGGAACGGGCGCGGCGGCGGGTGTCCAGCGGAGGGTGAGCTGCGGCAGGTTCTCCATGTTGGCGCTGCCGTCGTCCGTGGCCACGACGCGGAAGCCGTGGTGGGCGTAGAACGCCCGGGCCTCCGTGTTGAGTTGGAAGACGTGCAGGGACAGGCCGGCCGGGCGGTGGCGCCGGGCCGCGGCGAGCAGCAGGCTGCCGATGCCGGCGCGGCGGACGTCCGGGCGCAGGTAGAGCTGGTCGAGCAGCTCGCCGCGGACGCTGGCGTAGCCGAGGATCTCCGCGCCACGGGCGGCGACGACGGTGTGGCACTGCGGCAGGACGATCTCCCGGATCCAGCGGGTGACCTCGGCGTGGGTGCGGCGCTGAGGCGGCAGGTAGGGCATGGTGACCTGCCGCGATGCCAGGTGGACGGCGGCTATCGCCGGGGCGTCGACGGGCAGGGCGAGCCGGATGGCCAGCGGCGGGGCGGGGGCGGCAGCGGGTGCGCCGCCGGTGCTCATGTTCATGCTCATGTTCACTTTCGGAGTCACGTTCGTGCCGGTGCCGGTGCCGGTGCCGGTGCCGATTCCGGAGTCGGGGTCGAGGCCGGGGCCAGGGTCGGAGCCGGAGTCGGGGCCGGGGTCGTCAGGGTTGCCGGTGTCCGGAGCGCTGCCGGTGGCCGTGGCTGTGCCCGGACCGGCATGGGAGCCCGCATTGTCCATGCCGTCATGGTCGGGTGGTGCCTCGGGGGCGGGCAACTGCATTGTTCAAGAGGTGGATTGGCGGGGTGCTGACGGCGGGTCGGACGGTCCGTGAACGGTGGCGGTCGCGCGCCCACGGCCACCGCGCGCCTGAGTGCCGGTCAGGAACCGTGTCCCGCACGGTGGTCATGGCCCCCTCAGCGGGCGGTGAAGTCCGCCGTGGTGAAGGAGAAGGCGAGCTTCGGGGCGGGGCCAGAAGGGCCGCCGGGGTGGACCGTCACCCTGTCGTGGGTGTGGCCGCGCCGGGTCAGCAGCACGAGGTCGGCGCGGTGGTCGCCGTCGAAGTCGGTGAGGGCGAGGACCGTGGAGCGCGAGCCGCCCGCCCCGGGCAGGCGGGGCACCGGGAGGCGGTGCACGGCGGTGGACAGCCCCTTCGCGGAGCCGGCGAGGAAGGCGGGTCGGGCGCCGCCTATGACGAGGTCGGTGTAGTCGTCGCCGGTCACCTCGGCGGCGGCGAGCGTGGGCGTGCCGCCCGTGTCCGTCCGCAGCGTGCCGGGGCGGCCGGCGACGGACAGCCGGCCGTCGGCGCCGGCGGTGACCGCCGTCGCGCGACCGCCGGCGGAGAAGCGGCCGAAGACCGTGGCGTACCCGGGCGGATAGGCGGCCGGGCCCGCGCGGAGCGGGCCGCGGGGGCCGCCGAGCGCCAGGCGGCTGCGGGCCGCGCGGCCGGGGCCGGCGGCGCGCACGAGGAGGTCGTCGGCGCCGTCGTGATCGAGGTCGGTGGCGGCGGAGAGGGGAGCCGCGGGGGCCAGGGCGGTGCCGGGGACGGCGATCGGTGCGCCGGCCGCCTCGGGAGCGCCGGAGCGGCTGAACGGGCCGCGGAGATAGCTGATCCGGGGGCCGGAGGCGGTGACGGCCAGGTCCTGGGCGCCGTCCCCGTCGAAGTCGCCGCAGACGGGCTGGTCGGGCCATTCGTTGCCGAAGCGGGCCCGGGCGGGGATGCGCAGCCGCACGGCACGGGAGGCGCCGAGGCCCCGCGGCGAGCCGAAGAGGAGCTGGACGGGGACGGGCGGGCGGCCGATGCCGTCGTACGGCGGGTCGGTGGTGACGACGAGGTCGCTGAAGCCGTCCCGGTCGAGATCGCAGACCGTCTCGGCCTCGAAGGACGCGGGCACGGTGGCGCCGGTGGGCGCGGCGTTGCGGGCCGGGGTGAGCAACTCCCGGGTGGCCGGGGCGAGTCCGTGCGCGGAGCCGTAGACGATGCCGATGCCCGGGTCGTCGTCATGGCCCCCGGAGGGCGCCAGCAGGCTGTCGACGACGAGGTCGGGATGGCCGTCCCCGTTGAAGTCCTGGGCGGTGGTGCTGCCGTGGCCGGCGGGGACGGGGCGCGCGGCGGGGAGCGAGGAGGCGCGGTGCCGGGCGGCGGGACGGCCGGCACCGGAGGAGCCGAAGGGATGGCAGGAGCTGAGGAGCAGGGCGAGCGCGAGCCCGCACCCCGCTGCCACCGCGGACCGTCCTCGCATGCCGTCCCCACCCCGTTCGCTCGTGCTGTCGTCGTGGCGTGCTTCGCCGCCCCTGATGCTCCCCGGCGGCCGGATCTCCCGCAACGCCGGCCGCCGGCCTGTGGAAAACACCGGCCGTCCGCCTGTGGAAAAGGCCGGCGGCCGGCCCCGTACCTCTACGGGACCGGCCGCCGGCCGGCGTGCTTGCACCGTGCGGCTACTGCACCGGCTCCGGCTCGGGGGCGTCCTCGGACTCCTCGTCGCCCGCCGGGTCGACGGGGGTCTTGACGGAGTCCAGCAGCAGCTGGGCGACGTCGACGACCTGGATGGATTCCTTCGCCTTGCCGTCGTTCTTCTTGCCGTTGACCGAGTCGGTCAGCATGACGAGGCAGAAGGGGCAGGCGGTCGAGACGATGTCGGGGTTGAGCGACAGGGCCTCGTCGACGCGCTCGTTGTTGATGCGCTTGCCGATGCGCTCTTCCATCCACATCCGGGCACCGCCGGCGCCGCAGCAGAAGCCGCGCTCCTTGTGGCGGTGCATCTCCTCGTTCCGCAGGCCCGGCACCTTGGCGATGATCTCGCGCGGCGGGGTGTAGACCTTGTTGTGGCGGCCCAGGTAGCAGGGGTCGTGGTAGGTGATCAGACCCTCGACCGGCGTGACGGGGGTCAGCTTGCCCTCGTCGACGAGGTGCTGGAGCAGCTGGGTGTGGTGGATGACCTCGTACTCGCCGCCCAGCTGGGGGTACTCGTTCGCGATGGTGTTGAAGCAGTGCGGGCAGGTCGCGACGATCTTCTTCGACGCCTTGGGCTTCTTGGTCGACTCGTCCTCGTCATCCTCGCCGAAGGCCGCGTTCAGCGTCGCGACGTTCTCCGCGCCGAGCTGCTGGAAGAGGAATTCGTTGCCCAGGCGGCGCGGCGAGTCACCGGTGCACTTCTCGTCGCCGCCCATGATCGCGAACTTCACGCCCGCGATGTGGAGCAGCTCGGCGAAGGCCTTGGTGGTCTTCTTGGCGCGGTCCTCCAGGGCGCCGGCGCAGCCGACCCAGTAGAGGTACTCGACCTCGGTGAGGTCCTCGATGTCCTGGCCGACGACCGGAACCTCGAAGTCGACCTCCTTGGTCCAGGCCAGGCGCTGCTTCTTGGCCAGGCCCCAGGGGTTGCCCTTCTTCTCCAGGTTCTTCAGCATCGTGCCCGCCTCGCTGGGGAAGCTGGACTCGATCATGACCTGGTAGCGGCGCATGTCGACGATGTGGTCGATGTGTTCGATGTCGACCGGGCACTGCTCGACGCAGGCGCCGCAGGTGGTGCAGGACCACAGGACGTCGGGGTCGATGACCCCGTTCTCCTCCAGCGTGCCGATCAGCGGGCGCTCGGCCTCGGCCAGGGCGGACGCCGGGACACCGGCGAGCTGCTCGGCACTCGCCTTCTCGTTGCCCTCCTCGTCCTTGCCGCCGCCCGCGAGCAGGTACGGGGCCTTGGCGTGGGCGTGGTCGCGCAGCGACATGATCAGGAGCTTGGGCGACAGCGGCTTGCCGGTGTTCCAGGCGGGGCACTGCGACTGGCAGCGGCCGCACTCGGTGCAGGTGGAGAAGTCGAGCAGGCCCTTCCAGGAGAAGTGCTCGACCTGGGAGACGCCGAACTGGTCGTCCTCGCCCGGGTCCTCGAAGTCGATCGGCTTGCCGCCGGTGGTCATCGGCTGCAGCGCGCCGAGCGCCACGGCGCCGTCCGCCTCCCGCTTGAACCAGATGTTGGGGAACGCCAGGAAGCGGTGCCAGGCCACACCCATGTCGGTCTTGAGCGAGACCGTGATCATCCAGATGAAGGACGTCGCGATCTTGAGACCGGCGAAGAAGTAGGTGAGGTTCTGCAGCGTGCCGAGGCCCAGCCCCTTGAGGGCCGCGACCAGCGGGTACGAGAGGAAGTACGCGGCCTCGTAGTGGTCGACGCCGTGCTGGGCGCCCTCCAGGGCGCGCAGCGTCATGATGCAGACGCCGACGATGAGGATGACGGCCTCGACGAAGTACGCCTGGCCGATGTTGGAGCCGGCGAAGCGGGACTTGCGGCCGGCCGCGCCGGGCCGGCTCAGCTGCCGGATGACGATCAGGGCGATGATGCCCAGGGTCGTCGCCGTGCCCATCGCCTCGACGAACATCTCCCACGGCAGCCAGGTGCCGATGACCGGCAGCAGCCAGTCGGCCTGGAAGAGCTGGCCGATGGCGTTGACGATCGTCAGCAGCAGGGTGAGGAAGCCCACCGCCACGAACCAGTGCGCGACGCCGACGACGCCCCAGCGGTTCATGCGCGTGTGGCCGAGGAACTCCTTGGCCACCGTGACGGTCCGCTGGGCGGGAGCGTCGGTCCGGGTGCCGGCGGGTACCGGCTGGCCCAGTCGCATCTGGCGGTAGATCTGCAGCAGGGCGCGGCCGAACAGCGCCACGGCGACCGCGATGAGCACCAGCGACACGATGATCGCGGCGAGTTGCATGGGAGGCTCCTCGTACCTGCGAGAGCGGAAATTCGGAGAGAACTACTAAGCGGTAACTTTTTGGGTCTGCCGCTGAGGTTACCTATTCTCCCTGGCCCCATGAAGCCGCCCGGCCGGTGATCTGCGTCGCGAAGGCAACCCTCTGTGGCCCTGCCGGCGTCTCCGTGAAGGCGTAGTGACGATAAGCGCTATATAAAACTTGAGCGCCGCCGACTCACCTCTGTTGACAGGATTTCTTCCGTGCTGCACTGTTGAGCCTGTTCCACTCAAGTCAGCTGGAGGAATTGAAATGGCACGTGCGGTCGGCATCGACCTGGGCACGACGAACTCCGTCGTCAGTGTTCTCGAAGGCGGTGAGCCCACCGTCATCACCAACGCCGAGGGCGCCAGGACCACGCCGTCCGTCGTCGCCTTCGCCAAGAATGGCGAGGTGCTGGTCGGCGAGGTCGCGAAGCGCCAGGCGGTCACCAACGTCGACAGGACCATCCGGTCGGTCAAGCGCCACATGGGCACCGACTGGAAGATCGACATCGACGGCAAGGGCTTCAACCCGCAGCAGATGAGCGCCTTCATCCTGCAGAAGCTCAAGCGCGACGCCGAGTCGTACCTCGGGGAGAAGGTCGTCGACGCGGTCATCACCGTTCCGGCCTACTTCAACGACTCGGAGCGCCAGGCCACCAAGGAGGCCGGTGAGATCGCGGGCCTCAACGTCCTGCGCATCGTCAACGAGCCCACCGCGGCCGCCCTGGCCTACGGCCTGGAGAAGGACGACCAGACCATCCTGGTCTTCGACCTCGGTGGCGGTACCTTCGACGTCTCGCTGCTGGAGATCGGCGACGGCGTCGTCGAGGTGAAGGCCACCAACGGTGACAACCACCTCGGTGGTGACGACTGGGACCAGCGCGTCGTCGACTACCTGGTCAAGCAGTTCCAGAACGGCCACGGCGTCGACCTGGCCAAGGACAAGATGGCGCTCCAGCGCCTGCGCGAGGCCGCCGAGAAGGCGAAGATCGAGCTGTCGTCCTCCACGGAGACGACGATCAACCTTCCCTACATCACCGCCTCCGCCGAGGGCCCGCTGCACCTGGACGAGAAGCTCACCCGCTCGCAGTTCCAGCAGCTCACCTCGGACCTCCTGGACCGCTGCAAGACGCCGTTCCACAACGTGATCAAGGACGCGGGTATCAACCTGTCCGAGATCGACCACGTGGTCCTGGTCGGCGGCTCGACCCGTATGCCGGCCGTCGCCGAGCTGGTCAAGGAGCTGACCGGCGGCAAGGACGCCAACAAGGGCGTCAACCCGGACGAGGTCGTCGCCATCGGCGCCACCCTCCAGGCCGGTGTCCTCAAGGGTGAGGTCAAGGACGTCCTCCTGCTGGACGTCACCCCGCTGTCCCTCGGTATCGAGACCAAGGGCGGCATCATGACCAAGCTCATCGAGCGCAACACCACGATCCCGACCAAGCGGTCCGAGATCTTCACGACGGCCGAGGACAACCAGCCGTCCGTGCAGATCCAGGTCTACCAGGGCGAGCGCGAGATCGCGGCGTACAACAAGAAGCTCGGGATGTTCGAGCTGACCGGTCTGCCGCCGGCCCCTCGCGGGGTCCCGCAGATCGAGGTCTCCTTCGACATCGACGCCAACGGCATCATGCACGTGACCGCGAAGGACCTGGGCACGGGCAAGGAGCAGAAGATGACCGTCACCGGCGGCTCCTCGCTGCCGAAGGACGAGGTCGACCGGATGCGCCAGGAAGCCGAGCAGTACGCGGACGAGGACACCAAGCGCCGCGAGGCCGCCGAGACCCGCAACCAGGCCGAGCAGCTCGTCTACCAGACCGAGAAGTTCCTCAAGGACAACGAGGAGAAGGTCCCGGGCGAGGTCAAGACCGAGGTCGAGGAGGCCCTCACCGAGCTGAAGGAGAAGCTCAAGGGTGAGGACACCGCCGAGATCCGCACGGCCACCGAGAAGGTCGCCGCGGTCTCGCAGAAGCTGGGCCAGGCCATGTACGCCGACGCCCAGGGCGCGGCCGGTGCCGAGGGCGCGGCCGGTGCCGAGGGCGCCGAGCAGGCCAAGGCCGAGGACGATGTCGTGGACGCCGAGATCGTCGACGACGAGAAGCCGAAGAAGGACGGTGCCGCGTGACGGAGGAGACCCCGGGCTTCGACGAGAAGCCCGACGTCCCTTCCGACGCCGCTCCCGAAGACGCGGCGCAGGCCGAGTCCGCCGACAAGGCGGGCTCGGCCCCGGCCGGGGACGTAACGGACATAGCGCTCCAGGCGCAGCTGGACCAGGTGCGTACGGCGCTCAGCGAGCGCACGACGGACCTCCAGCGGCTCCAGGCGGAGTATCAGAACTACCGCCGTCGGGTGGAACGGGACCGGGTGACGGTCAAGGAGATCGCCGCGGCGAACCTCCTGTCCGAACTCCTTCCCACCCTCGACGACGTCGGCCGTGCGCGTGAGCACGGCGAGCTGGTCGGCGGCTTCAAGTCGGTGGCCGAGTCGCTGGAGACCGCGGTCGCCAAGCTGGGTCTGCAGCAGTTCGGCAAGGAGGGCGAGCCCTTCGACCCGACGATCCACGAGGCGCTGATGCACTCGTACGCGCCGGACGTCACCGAGACGACGTGCGTGGCGATCCTGCAGCCCGGGTATCGCATCGGTGAACGAACGATCCGCCCCGCGCGGGTCGCCGTCGCCGAGCCGCAGCCGGGTGCGCAGGGCACCAAGTCCGGATCCGACGACGACTCATCGGGCGCCAAGGCTCCGGACGAGGAGAACGGTGGCCCGGACGAGGGCTGACGTGAGCGAAGACAGGAAAACCGTGCGGGAGGAGGGACGTCGGGGATGAGCACCAAGGACTTCGTCGAGAAGGACTACTACAAGGTCCTCGGCGTCCCGAAGGACGCCACCGAGGCGGAGATCAAGAAGGCCTACCGCAAGCTCGCCCGCGAGTTCCACCCGGACGCCAACAAGGGCGACGCCAAGGCGGAGGAGCGCTTCAAGGAGATCTCCGAGGCCAACGACGTCCTGGGCGACAGCAAGCGCCGCAAGGAGTACGACGAGGCGCGGGCGCTGTTCGGCAACGGCGGGTTCCGGCCGGGACCCGGCGGGGGCGGCGGCAACTTCAACTTCGACCTGGGTGACCTCTTCGGGGGCAGCCAGGGCCAGGGCGGCGGCGGTTTCGGCGGCGGCCTGGGCGACGTCTTCGGCGGCCTGTTCAACCGCGGCGGGACCGGCCCGCGCACCCACGCGCGCCGTGGCCAGGACATCGAGTCCGAGGTGACGCTCAGCTTCACCGAGGCGGTCGACGGGGCCACGGTCCCGCTGCGGATGTCCAGCCAGGCGCCGTGCAAGGCGTGTTCGGGCACCGGCGACAGAAACGGTACGCCGCGGGTCTGCCCGACCTGTGTCGGCACCGGCCAGGTCAGCCGGGGCGCGGGCGGTGGCTTCTCGCTCACCGATCCGTGCGCCGACTGCAAGGGCCGGGGCCTGATCGCCCAGGACCCCTGCGAGGTCTGCAAGGGCAGCGGGCGCGCCACCAGTGCCCGCACGATGCAGGTCCGCATCCCCGCGGGCGTCTCCGACGGGCAGCGCATCCGGCTGCGCGGCAAGGGCGCCCCGGGCGAGCAGGGCGGTCCGGCCGGCGATCTGTATGTGGTCGTGCATGTCGACGCGCACCCCGTCTTCGGCCGCAAGGGCGACAACCTCACCGTGACGGTGCCGGTCACCTTCCCGGAGGCCGCGCTCGGCGGTGAAGTCAAGGTGCCGACGCTGGGCGGTCCGCCGGTGACGCTGAAGCTGCCGGCCGGCACCCCCAACGGGCGCACCATGCGGGCCCGGGGCAAGGGCGCGACCCGCAAGGACGGCACCCGCGGTGATCTGCTGGTCACCATCGAGGTGCTGGTCCCCGGTGACCTCAGCGACCAGGCCAAGGCGTCGCTGGAGTCGTATCGCGAGGCGACCGCGGGCCCGGACCCGCGGGCGGAGCTGTTCCAGGCCGCGAAGGGAGCATGAGATGGACAGCCGGGGCGGGCAGCGTCGTAACCCGTACGAACTGACCGAAGAGTCGCCGGTGTACGTCATCTCCGTCGCGGCCCAGCTCTCCGGCCTGCATCCGCAGACCCTCCGGCAGTACGACCGGCTGGGGCTGGTCTCGCCCGACCGCACGGCCGGGCGGGGCCGCCGCTATTCGGCCCGGGACATCGAACTGCTCCGCACGGTGCAGCAGTTGTCCCAGGACGAGGGCATCAACCTCGCCGGCATCAAGCGCATCATCGAGCTGGAGAACCAGGTCGCGGCCCTGCAGCAGCGGGTCGTCGAGCTCCAGGGCGCCCTGGAGGGCGCGGCCAGCACGATGCAGCAGCGGGAGGCGGCGGTGCACGCCTCCTACCGGCGCGATCTGGTGCCGTATCAGGATGTGCAGCAGACCAGTGCGCTGGTGGTCTGGCGGCCCAAGCGGTCCGAGTAACGGGCCGGCCGGGCGGCCGTCCGGCGCGGGAAACGGCGAAGGGCCGGGGAGACCCGGCCCTTTTCGCTGTGCGGGGGCGGTTCAGCGGCCGCTGTATCCGGCGGTCGGCATCGACAGCCGCCGGTGCACATGGGACTTCATCGCGAGGGTGTAGACCGGCTCGTCGAGGTCCGCGGTCTCCAGCCGGACGCCGGCCGCGGCGCACCGGGCGCTGAACTCGTCGGCGCCGTGGATGGCGTTCTCCAGCGCCCGCCGGTTGGGCGCCACGAACACGTCGACCAGGCCCTCCTCGACGTCCCGCCACAGCGCGCCGTGGTCGGCGCGCAGCTGGTGCAGGCTCAGGCGGCAGGTGAGGTGGTACGCACGGGCCGCCGCCCACTGGCTGCACATGTCGTGCTGGCTGCGGTCGTCGACCAGAAACGGATCCTCGTCCAGTTCGGACAGCGGCATCAGGCAGGCGATCGCCGTGACTCGGACCGAGTTCATCGTGCCCCCCGGGGCGTGGCGACTGTGGGGGCGACGATACCCCCGTGGACGGCCCGTGGTGGAGGGGCTGTACCGGGTGGAGAGGCGTATCCGCAGGCGTGGCAGATCTTCCAGCCGTCCTGATTGACGGCGAGCTGCCCGCCGCAGCGGGGGCAGAGCTCGGCCCGGGGCCGCGGCGGGGCGGGGCCGGGACGGTGCGGAGCGGTCGTCACGGAGCGCGGGGCCGGCGCCACGGGGCGCTCAGGCCCGGCCCATGGCGCGGGTCACCGCGATCTCGATCATGACGCGGTCGGGGTTGGGGGCCGGCGTCCGCCCGTACCGCTCGGCGTAGCGGCGCACCGCGTCGGCCACCGACTCGGCGTCCGTCCGCACCCGCGCCCGGCCCTCCAGCGTCGCCCAGCGCCCCTTGTCGACCTGGCAGACGGCCACCGCGGCGCCGTCCGCGCCGGCGGCGAGGACGTTCTTGACCTTGGTGCTGTCCTTGCGGGTGATGATCCGCGCGATCCGCTGCCCGGCGTCGTAGGTGACGCCCACGGGGACGACGTGCGGGGTGCCGTCCGGGCGGGGGGTGGTGAGCGTCGGCATCAGATACTCGCCCCAGAAGGCGAGGTATTCGGGGCTGAGGGCGCTGAGGTCGTGGGCCATGGGGGCAAGCGTAGTTCGCGGCCGGGGCGGTGGTCCGGGCCCGGCGGGGCGCGGCCGCTCCGCCCACGGCGCGATCGCGCGGTGACGGCGGGTGCACCGGGGGTCACTCGGGGGGAGCGGGCGCGCCGGGCGGGGGCCGGCACTCCCGAAACAGCCTTGAGTGCACTAGACTCAACTTATCGCATGCCGGTGTGAGCAGGAAGCGCCGGGACCGGGCGCCGGGCCGGGCGTCGTGGCTGTTCAGGACGAGTCGAGGAGGATCACGCGCACGTGGACGCCGAGCTGACCAACAAGAGCCGGGAGGCGCTGAGCGCCGCCAATGAGCGGGCGGTCGCCGCCGGGCACGCGGACATGACGTCCGCGCATCTCCTGCTCGCGCTGCTGGCCGGGCAGGACAACGAGAACATCATGGACCTGCTGTCCGCGGTCGAGGCGGACGCCGCGGCCCTGCGCAACGGGGCCGAGCGGCAGCTCGCCGCGCTGCCCAGCGTGCAGGGCTCGACGGTCGCGCCGCCGCAGCCGGACCGCGATCTGCTGGCCGCCATCGCGGACGCCACCCAGCGCGCCAAGGAGCTCGGTGACGCCTATGTCTCCACCGAGCACCTCCTGATCGGTATCGCGGAGAAGGGCGGGCGGACCGGCGAGCTGCTGGCCCAGCAGGGCGCGTCCGCCAAGAAGCTGCTGGCCGCCTTCGAGGCCAGCCGCGGCGGGCAGCGGGTGACCAACGCCGACCCGGAGGGCACGTACAAGGCGCTGGAGAAGTTCGGCACGGACTTCACCGCGGCCGCCCGGGAGGGCAAGCTCGACCCGGTCATCGGCCGGGACCACGAGATCCGGCGGGTGGTGCAGGTGCTCTCCCGCCGCACCAAGAACAACCCGGTGCTGATCGGCGAGCCGGGCGTCGGCAAGACCGCCGTCGTCGAGGGGCTGGCGCAGCGGATCGTCAAGGGCGACGTGCCCGAGTCGCTGCGCAACAAGCGGCTGGTCGCGCTGGACCTGGGGGCGATGGTCGCGGGGGCCAAGTACCGCGGTGAGTTCGAGGAGCGGCTGAAGACCGTCCTGGCCGAGATCAAGTCCAGCGAGGGCCAGATCATCACCTTCATCGACGAGCTGCACACGGTCGTCGGCGCGGGCGCCGGCGGCGACTCGTCCATGGACGCCGGCAACATGCTCAAGCCGATGCTGGCCCGCGGTGAGCTGCGCATGGTCGGCGCCACCACCCTCGACGAGTACCGCGAGCGGATCGAGAAGGACCCGGCGCTGGAGCGGCGCTTCCAGCAGGTGCTGGTCGCCGAGCCGACGGTCGAGGACACGGTGGCCATCCTGCGCGGGCTCAAGGGCCGCTACGAGGCCCACCACAAGGTGCAGATCGCGGACTCCGCGCTGGTCGCCGCCGCCTCCCTCTCCGACCGCTACATCACCTCCCGGTTCCTGCCCGACAAGGCCATCGACCTGGTCGACGAGGCCGCCTCCCGGCTCCGGATGGAGATCGACTCCTCGCCCGTGGAGATCGACGAGCTCCAGCGCGCCGTCGACCGGCTCAAGATGGAGGAGCTGGCGCTGCGGAACGAGACCGACGCCGGCTCCGTCCAGCGCCTGGAGAAGCTGCGCAAGGACCTCGCCGACAAGGAGGAGGAGCTGCGCGGGCTGACCGCCCGCTGGGAGAAGGAGAAGCAGAGCCTCAACCGCGTCGGCGCGCTCAAGGAGAAGCTCGACGAGCTGCGCGGGCAGGCCGAGCGCGCCCAGCGCGACGGCGACTTCGACACCGCCTCCAAGCTGCTCTACGGCGAGATCCCGGGCCTGGAGCAGGAGCTGGAGGAGGCGGCCGCCGCCGAGGCGGAGCAGGAGGCCTCCAAGGAGTCCATGGTCAAGGAGGAGGTCGGGCCCGACGACATCGCGGATGTGGTGGGCGCCTGGACCGGTATCCCGGCCGGCCGGCTGCTGGAGGGCGAGACGCAGAAGCTGCTGCGGATGGAGGAGGAGCTGGGCAGGCGGCTGATCGGCCAGACCGAGGCCGTCCGGTCGGTCTCCGACGCCGTCCGCCGCACCCGCGCCGGCATCGCCGACCCCGACCGCCCCACGGGCTCCTTCCTCTTCCTCGGCCCCACGGGTGTCGGCAAGACCGAGCTGGCCAAGGCCCTCGCGGACTTCCTCTTCGACGACGAGCGGGCGATGGTCCGCATCGACATGTCGGAGTACGGCGAGAAGCACAGCGTCGCGCGGCTGGTCGGCGCGCCGCCCGGCTACGTCGGCTACGAGGAGGGCGGCCAGCTCACCGAGGCGGTCCGCCGCCGCCCGTACTCCGTCGTGCTGCTGGACGAGGTGGAGAAGGCCCACCACGAGGTCTTCGACGTGCTGCTGCAGGTCCTCGACGACGGGCGGCTCACCGACGGCCAGGGCCGCACGGTCGACTTCCGCAACACCATCCTCATCCTGACCTCCAACCTCGGCTCGAACTTCCTGATGGACCCGCTGCTCAAGGAGGAGCAGAAGACGGAGAGGGTGCTGGAGACCGTGCGGGCCTCCTTCCGGCCCGAGTTCCTCAACCGCCTCGACGACGTGGTGGTCTTCCACCCGCTCGGCACCGACCAGCTCCAGCGGATCGCCCGGATCCAGCTGGACCACCTCCAGCGCCGCCTCGGCGACCGCCGGCTGACGCTGGACGTCACCGACCGCGCCCTGACCTGGCTCGCCTGGCTCGGCCAGGAACCGGTCGTCGACGGCCCGGCCCCGGACATGTCCTACGGCGCCCGGCCGCTGCGCCGCCTGGTCCAGACGGCCATCGGCGACCCGCTCGCCCGGGCCATCCTGTCCGGCGAGGTGCTCGACGGGGACACCGTGCGGGTGGACGTGGACGGCGATCAGCTGTCCGTGGAGCCGGTGCGGCACGGCGCGGGCTGAGCGGGGCGCCGCGG
>NZ_BMND01000003.1 GCF_014646275.1 Streptomyces kronopolitis | reverse complement strand
CGCCGCGACCCGGCCCGCTGCCGCCGAGCCCGCGCCGCAGCCGCAGCCGCAGCCGCCGGACGCGCAGCCGCCCCCGCCGGACCCCGACCGGACCCGGGCCATGGACCCCGGAGGCCCGCCGCCGGCCGCCGGACGCGGGTGATCCGCGGTGAGCGACGGGCAGGCGGCCGACCGGGGACCGGAGCGCGCCACGGCCCCCGACTCCCCCGCGCTGCGCGGGCGGCAGCTCGCCGGGTACCTGCTCCAGGACGAGATCGGCCGGGGCGGGATGGCCGTGGTCTACCGGGCCGAGGACCTGCGGCTGGGCCGCACGGTGGCGGTCAAGTTGCTGGCGCCCGAACTCGCCCGGAACGACACCTTCCGGCAGCGCTTCGCCCATGAGTCGCGGGTCGCCGCGGCGATCGACCACCCGCACATCGTCCCGGTCTTCGAGGCCGGGGAGACCGAGGGCGTGCTCTACATCGCGATGCGCTACGTGCAGGGGCGGGACCTGCGGGCGCTGCTGGACCGCGACGGCCCGCTGCCGCTGGAGACGGCCTGCCGGATCGGCCTCCAGGTGGCCTCGGCGCTGGACGCCGCCCATGCGCACGACCTGGTGCACCGCGACGTCAAGCCGGGCAACATCCTGATCGCCGAGGGCACCGACAGCGACCGCCCCGAGCATGCCTACCTCACCGACTTCGGCCTGACGAAGAAGTCCCTGTCGCTGACCGGGTTCACCAGCGTCGGACAGTTCGTCGGCACCCTGGACTACGTGGCGCCGGAGCAGATCTCGGGCCGCCCGGTGGACGGCCGCTGCGATGTCTACAGCCTGGCCTGCGTGCTGTTCGAGATGCTGACGGGGGCGCCGCCGTTCCGGCGCGACGACGACATGGCGCTGCTGTGGGCCCACCAGTACGATCCGCCGCCGGCGCTGACGCAGCAGCGGCCGGATCTGCCGGAGTCCGTCGACACGGTGTTCGCCCAGTCCCTGGCCAAGGCGCCCGATGACCGCTACGAGACCTGCCGGGGGTTCGTGGCGGCGCTGCGGGCCGCAGGCCGGACCGCCGGGCCCGGGCCGGCGGCGGGCGAGGCCCGCGCGCATCCGCCGACGCAGGTGGACGCCGGGGCCGACCCGGGCGGCCGGCGCAGCCCGGCGCCTCCGCCGCCCCCGCGCTGGGCCACCCCGGTGTTCCCGGGCCGCGCCGAGTCCCCGCCGGCGGCCTGAGCGGTCAGGGTCCGCGTGGCGGCTCCGGGGCCGCCACCTCGCCCGGGTGCCGTACCCGCCGCGCCAGCAGGCTGCCGAGGAAGCCGGTGACCAGCCCCCACAGCAGGCCCACGCCCACCAGCCGCAGGAGTTGCGGGTCCAGGGTGACCGCGTTGCCCAGGCCGCCCCCGAGGTTGCCGACGCCGATCAGCGAGAGCCCGAAGCGCGCGGAGATCCGGGTGAGCAGTCCGACGGTGAGCAGGGTGAGCGCCAGCGCCACGGCCAGCTCGACGGCGTGCCGCCAGGCCGGCCGCCGGGCCGGGGAGCGGACCGCCGAGACGAAGGCGGCGGCGAGCAGCACCACGGCCGCCACCGCCACCAGCAGCCAGGCCCGGCCGTCGTGCGCGGCCAGCGCACCGAGGTCCAGGGTCCGCTGCCCGCGGGTGCGCAGCACCTGGTCCAGGGCGGTCGGCACGGGCAGCCCGATGGCCTTGTCGACATGGCCCACCCAGCCGCCGCCGGTGCCGATGCCCAGCGCCATCCACATCAGATTGGGCAGTCCGAGGAAGATCACCGCGAAGGTCTGTGCCGGATCGCCCCGGGTGAACAGCTCGACGATGCCGATGACCAGCCCGATCACGGCATAGGCGAGCAGGGTCAGCAGCATCGCGAACGCGGGGGGCCGCACGGAGTCCTGGAAGTGCAGCAGCCGCGCGGAGAGCGGGGCCCGGCGGGAGATCAGGAACGTCAGGACCAGCAGCGCCAGCACCCACAGCAGGCCGACGCCGAGCGTGGCGGGCAGGTCGGCGCGGAAGCCGATGACGGGGGTGGCGCCCAGGTCGGCGCCGAGCTGGGCGGCGATGCCGTCGCCGACCGCGATCCGGAAGTCGTGCGAGGCCGCGAGCGCGAGCAGCAGCAGGATCACCAGCCAGCACACCGCGGTCCGCGCGATCCGGGCGAGCAGTTCCCCGGTGCCGGCCACCGCCCGGTGGCGCAGCGGCAGCAGGAAGACGGCGGCGGTCACCAGCGCCCCCGCGAGGGTGACCGACAGCGGTACGGCGTCGAGGTCCGCGTGCGCCCGGGCGAGTTCTCCGGCGCCGCCCGACAGGCCGACCGAGCCGCCGGCGGCCATCACCACGGTCGCCGCGATCACCGAGGGGAACGCCCCGCCGGGGAGGTCCGCGGCGCCGGCCGCCCACAGACCGAGCGTGGCGACCACGAGCATGGTGGCGAAGCCCGCCACGGCCGTCCCGAGCGCGTGCGCCCAGGCCCGGAGGGCGGGTGGCGCGCCGTGGACGGGTACCGGGCCGGGCGGCGGGGCGTCCGACGTGGGACCTCGCTGCTGGCTCACGCTCTCTCCTGCCGGTACGGGACCGCCTGCGGCGATCCGCCTGGTGGGCGCCTTGACCGCGGTGCACGGGGACCCGTGGCGCTCCGCCGGGAGCCCGCAGCCCGGTGCCCCGCCCGCGCGGACGGCTGCCCCCACGGTAAGCACCCTGTGTACCGCCCCGCTTGCGGACCGTACCGAACCCGGGCACACAATGTCCTTGACATCGACAAACACGGGCAAAATTCGCATAGCCGGATGGCCCACACGCGTCGGAAGGGCACCCGTGACTCCTCCCCCGCCTGACAGCCACCCGACAGGCCCCCCGTCGGGCCCGCTCTCCGGCCCCTCGCACGAGCCGACGCAGGTGACCCCGCAACCGGAACCGCAGCGGCCGGAGGAGCCCGCGCCCCCGGCCACCGCCACCCGCCCGGGCGGACCGAGCGGACCGGACGGCCCCGGCGGCCGCGGCGGGGGCGGAGGCGGCGGGGACGGCGGCGGGGAGGGCGGCAAGCCCTGGTGGCGGTCCGCCCCGCGGGTCGCGATCATCGCGGCCGCCGTGGTCGCCGCCGTGATCATCACCCTCGTGCTCACCCGGCCGAGCGGCGGCACGAGCGAGGTCTTCGCCGAGCCGGCCGCCTCGACCGGCCGCGACCCGGTGACCAAGTCCTCGGCGAACGACTCGTCCCCGTCCCCGTCCGCCACGCCCAAGAAGTCCAGCGGCTCGAACAGCGAGTTCTCGGGGGCGACGCCCGGCCTCTACGGCGGGTCCCAGAACAGCTCGGCCTGCGATGTCGAGAAGCAGATCAGCTATCTCACCGGCGCCCCCGCCAAGAACAAGGCGTTCGCCGGCGTCGCGGGCGTGGCCCCGAACGATGTCCCGCGCTATCTGCGGTCGCTGACGCCCGTACAGCTGAGCTATGACACCCGGGTCACCAACCACGGCTACCGGGACGGCAAGACCACCTCGTTCCAGTCGGTACTGCAGTCCGGCACCGCGGTCATGGTCGACGCGTACGGGGTGCCGCGGGTGCGCTGCAAGTGCGGGAACCCGCTGACGAAGCCGACGGCGCTCAAGGGGGACGTGAAGACGGTCGGCACGACGTGGCCCGGCTACCGGTCCTCGAACGTGGTCGTGGTCACGCCCGCCAAGTCCAAGATCAAGGACTTCACGCTGCGCAACCCGCAGACCGGCACCTGGTTCAAGCGCCCCCAGGGCACCACCGGCACCACCGACAGCCCGACCTCCCCGCCGTCCCAGACCCCCAGCGGGCCCTCCAACTCCCAGCCGCCGCCGAACCAGTCCCCGTCGTCCGGGGAGACCTCCTCCGGCACCACCGGCTCCAACGGGGGCGGCACGGCCTCGCCGGGACAGCCGCCGGGGAGCACCGGGGGCGGCAGCACCACCGGCGGCCAGTCCGCCTCGACCGGCGGCAGCAGCCCGGGCGGCGGCACGACCGGCGGAGAGACGACCGGCGGTAACACGACCGGTGGCGAGACGACCGGCGGCGGCACGACCGGCGGGGGGACCACGGGCGGCGGCGGCTCGCCCGGCGGCGGGGGCGGTGGCGGGACACCACCGTCGAGTTGACCCCGACGACCGGCTGAAGCGGCCGCCCGCGACCTTCCGCGGGCGGCCGCGTTCCGTCGCGTACCGGTGGCCGGCCACTCCCCCGTGGCCGGCCACCGCCGCGTTCCCCGATCCCCCGATATCGAACTGTGTCCTAATGATCCGGTGCACCGGACAACCACCTCAGCAGACACACCCTCTGCATAGGCGGCGGGTCCTTCGACAGCCCCGGGCGGTGACCCCGCGCAGGGCCGGGCTCCGCCACTGTCAGCTGTCTGCTCTGGAGGGACCCCCGTGCACGCCGGACCACGCCGCCACTTCGCCCGGTTGATACCCGCCCTGGCCGCGGGCGCCGCCCTGTTGACCGCATGCGGGCCGGGTTCGGGCACGACGAAGGCCGACGAGCCGGCCGCCAAGGTGACCGTCACCCCGGCCGCCGGAACCAAGGCGGCCAAGCTCGGCTCGCGGATATCCGTGCGGGCCGACGGCGGAAAGCTCACCGCGGTCGAGGTCAAGACCGACAAGGGCGGCACAGTCGGCGGCCGCCTCGCCGGTGACGGCGCGTCATGGACCTCGGACGGCAAGGTGACGCCGAAGACCACCTACACCGTGCGCACCAAGACGAAGTCGACCGAGGGCAAGGAAGCGGCCGCCACCTCGGAATTCACCACGGAGCAGCCCGAAAAGATCAACAAGCTCACCAACACCCCGGGCGGCGGTCAGACCGTGGGCACCGGGATGCCGGTGTCGATCCTCTTCGACAACCCCGTGGCCAAGGACAAGCGCGCCGAGATCGAGAAGGCGCTGACGGTCACCACCCAGCCGAAGGTCGAGGGTGCCTGGGGCTGGGTCAAGGACTACTCCGGCAAGGACCGGATCGACTGGCGCCCCAAGGACTACTGGCCCGCCGGCACCAAGGTCTCCGTGAAGGGCGCGCTGTCCGGGATCGACTCCGGTTCCGACGGCGGCTGGTTCGCCCGGGACTACGACTTCGGCTTCCGCATCGGCGCCGACCACAAGGCCGTCATCGACGTCCCGTCCCACACCCTGACGATGTACGAGAACGGCAAGAGCGTCGGCACCATCCGCGGCTCCGCGGGCTCCCCGGAGGCCCCGACCCGCGGCGGCGTGCACACCGTCCGCAGCAAGAACGCGGCCGAGACGATGGACTCCGCCACCATCGGGTACGGCAACCAGTGGAAGCTGGACTCCAAGTGGGTCACCCACATGACCGCGTCCGGGACCTTCCTGCACTCCGCCCCGTGGAACAAGTCGCTCGGCGTGGAGAACAACAGCCACGGCTGCTTCGGCATGACCACCTCGGACGCCAAGACGGTCTACGACTTCCTGCCGATCGGCTCCACGGTCGAGGTGAAGGGCAGCAGCAGCACCGCGAAGACCGATGTCGGCAACGGCCTGGAGGTCTGGCAGGAGAGCTGGCAGCAGTGGCAGCAGCGCAGCGCGCTGCACAGCTGACCCCGGCGGCCGCGCCCGGCGCGGACCGCGGACGCCGCCGCCCGGCTCTCCGGGCGGCGGCGTCCGCGTATCCGAGCGGCCCCCCGGGGGCGGGCGGTCAGCCGATACCGCCGGTCGTGCGGCGGAGGGTGGGGCGGCGGTCCTCGATCCGCTGCCACTGGTCGCCGTAGACGTTCTCGACGATCTGCGGCTCGCGCAGGAAGTCGTGCGGGAAGCCGAGGGGGACCGCGCTGGTCGCCTCCAGCCGCGCCAGCGCGTCGGCGTCGAGGGTGACCCCGGCCGCGGCGAGGTTGTCGCGCAGCTGGCTCTCCTTGGTGGCGGCGATGATCGGGATGACGTTGCCGGGCCGGCTGCGCAGCCACGCCAGCGCCACCTGCGCCGGGCTCCAGCCGCCCTGCTCGGCGATCTCCAGCACCGCGGTGACGGTCTCCTCCGCCCGCCGGTCGGACGTGTCGTGCGCGGCCGTACCGGCCAGCCGGCCCGTCTCCCCGCGGCGGTACTTGCCGGTGAGCTTGCCGGCCGCGAGCGGCGCCCAGGCCAGGACGGCCAGCTCGAAGGCGTGGGCCTGCGGCAGCAGTTCGCGCTCCGGCGTCCGCTCCAGCAGGTTGTAGCGCAGCTGCGAGCCGGCGAACGCGGTCCAGCCGCGCAGCTCGGCGAGGGTATTGGCCTGCGCGATCTCCCAGGCCGGCCAGTCCGAGACGCCGAGGTGGAGCACCTTCCCCGACCGCACCACGTCATCGAGCGCCCGCATGACCTCCTGCACGGGCGTGAAGTGGTCCCGGGCGTGCACCCACAGCACATCGAGGTGGTCGGTGCGCAGCCGCTCCAGGCTCGCCTCCACGGCACGGACCAGGCTCTTGCGGCGGTTGCCCGCGGAGTTGACGTCGCCCTCGCGGGTCGCGCAGGTGTACTTGCTGGCCAGCACGAAGCGGTCGCGGCGGCCGGCGAGCAGCTCCCCCAGGATCCGCTCGGAGGAGCCGCCGGCGTAGATGTTGGCGGTGTCGATGAAGTTGCCGCCCGCGTCCGCGTAGGCGTCCAGGATCCGGCCGCTGGTGTCCTTGTCGGTGCCCCAGCCCGGTTCGCCGCCGAACGTCATGGTCCCCAGGCTCAGCTCGCTCACCCGCAGGCCGGTCCTGCCGAACAGTGTGTAGCGCACGATGTCCCCTTCGATCAGCGACGGTTGGTCGGGTCGTGCGCCCACGCTAGGGGGTGTCGTTCGGGTCATGGTGGATCAGGGAGCGGGGTCTGGTGCGTGCAGCTGCAAGGCGGAGGAGGGAGTCGACGCGGAGCGTCGGCGACCGACGACAACGCCGCAGATGTGCGTGCCAGGCCCCGCGAGCCCGCCATGACCCGAACGACACCCCCTAGGAGCTGGAGCGCACTCCAGCGCAAGGCGCGGCCGGCCGGGCGGCCCCGGGGTGCGCCCGCCACCGGCCGCCCGTCTGCTCCGTCCGGGTGAATTCGGCCGGCGGCTGTTGTGGGGCGGCGAAGGGCGTTGGGTTACTTGTCGGGTTCGAGCCGGCGGGTCGCCCTCCCTCTGCGACGGAGGACTCTGGGCGAGCGCGGTACGGGCCTTCCTCCGGGAGCACGGGGCACCCCCGGCACCCGTCGTCGGGAAGGAAGAGCCGATGCCCGCACCGCAGCAGGGAACCGGACCCCCCACCACCCCCGCTCCCGGCCACCCGCCGCCGCCAAGGCTCCGTGCCCCCGCGGCCGCCAGGGTCCCGAGGTCCGCCGCACCGCCGCCGGTGGTCACCGTGCCGGTGGGGAACGGCCCGGTGTCCGTAGTGATCAGCCCGGACGGCGGCCGGGCGTACGTCACCGACTACGGGTCGAGCGCCGTCTCGGTGCTCAGTACGGTCACCAAGGCCGTGACCGCCACCATCCCGGTGGCCGCCGGGCCCTGGGGCGCCGCGCTCTCCCCGGACGGGCGGCGGCTCTACGTGGCGAGCCTCGGCGCCGGCACCGTCAGCACCATCGACACCGCGACCAACGCCGTCATCGGCACGGTGGATCACATGGGCAACCCCGTGGAACTCGCCGTCACCCCGGACGGCGCGCGCCTGTTCGTGGCCTGCCAGTCGCTCAACGCCGTACGGGTCATCGACACCGCCGGCAACACCGTCACCGAGGAGATCCCGGTCGGCATGGGGCCGCGGAGCCTCCTGATCACTCCGGACGGCAGCCGGGCCTACGTGGGCAAGGAGGCCGTGAACACGATCAGCGTGATCGACACCGCCGCCTACGCCGTCATCGACGAACTGACCGGGTTCCACTTCCCCCGGTCGTCCGCCGTCACCCCGGACGGGCGGCGGCTGTTCGTCCCCAACTACGGCGGCAACACCGTCGATGTGCTGGACACCGCGACCGGCACGGTCCTCGCCTCGCTCCCGGGTTTCTCGCTGCCCTTCGCGGTGGCGCTCACCAAGGACGGGCTGCTCGCCTACGTCTCCTGCAACGGCGACAGCACCGTGCGGGTCGTCGACACCGCCGGCTACCGCGTCATCGCCGAGCACGCCGGGCTGAACGTGCCGTACGGGGTGGCGATCACCCCGGACCAGCAGAGCGTCTACGTGGTCAACAACGGCGACAGCACCGTCACCGTCCTCGCCGGACTGACCGGCCTGCACCCCTACCAGGGGCCGACCGGCGGCGGAACCCGCGTCACCCTCCTCGGCAGCCATCTGACCGGGGCCACCGCCGTGCACTTCGGCCCCCGGCTCGCCACCGAGGTGGTCGTCGTCAGCGACCACGAGATCACCCTGGTCACCCCGGCGGGGCACGGCGTCGTGGACGTCACCGTGACCACACCGGGCGGTACCAGCGCACCGATGCCCTTCTACTACCTCCCGCCGCCGCGCGTGACCGGGCTCTTCCCCGCCTCGGGGCCCGTCACGGGCGGCACCGCCGTGACGCTGACCGGCACCGCCCTGGCCACCGCGCGCACGCTCGGCTTCGGCGGCACCGCGGTCACGCCGGTGGTCCTCTCCGACAGTGTGCTGACCGTGACCGCCCCGCCCGGACCGGCCGGCGGGGTGCCGGTCACGGTCACCACGATCGGCGGGATCGCCGACGGCGGCACCTACACCTACGTCGGCCCGCCCGATCTCAACGCCCTTGTCCCGGCGGCCGGTTCCCGGGCCGGCGGCACCGTCGTCGCCCTCGTCGGATCCGGGCTGGCGCAGACGACGGGGGTGCTTTTCGGCACCACCCCGGCCGCCTTCTCCGCCGTCTCGGACTCCCTGCTCCAGGCCGTCGCCCCGGCGCACGCCCCGGGAACGGTACCGGTGACCGTCACCTCCGCCGGCGGCAGCGCCACGGCCCCCCGGCCCTACACCTACACCTGACCCGGACGGAGAACGGGAACGGCAACGGGGCACCCTCCGTTCACGGCGGGTGCCCCGTTGCCGACTGCGGCGGCGGGCGGATCTGCCCGCTCCGCTCAGCCGGTGATGATCGCCGGGTCGCTCACACCCGCCTCACCGTTCTCCACATGGCCGGCGAACCGGCGCAGGAAGGTCTTGTCGGTGTCGGAGGTGACCGACAGGTCGTACCAGCGCTTGCTGGCGCGCAGGTCGAGCGGCTTCTTGACGGTGGCGCCCGCGCGGACGGGGTAGGTCTCGCTCGCCCCGCCGTAGGCGTTCGTGACGGTCAGGTGGCAGTCGGTCCTGCCGTGGTTGGTCAGGGTCAGCACCAGGCGGCCGGCCGTCGCGTCGTGGCGGGCGGTCACCTCGGGGCCGGTCTTCTTGCCGTCGCCCCGGAAGGTCCGCAGGAAGCCGTTCGGGCCGTGGACCGACAGGTCGTAGCTGCCCTTGGAGTAGGCGGTGTTCCAGGTGTCGGAGATCGTCTTGCCGGCCTCCGTGGTGTACGACCAGGGGCCGTCGGTGCGGTTGCCCGCGGTGACGGTGAAGCAGGCACCGGCCTTGTCGCCGCTCTTGAAGGTGAGGGTGTAGCGCCCGGTGGAGGGCGTCGCGGACCCGTCGACCAGCGGCGCGTACGGCAGCGGGCGGGACGGCCGGGAGCCCGGCTCCTGCTTGGGCAGGACGGGGCTGGCCGGCGGCTTCGGCACATAGCTGTCGTGCCGCTCCTTGTCCGGCGGCCGGAAGCCGTCGGTGTCCGGGAGCGCGGCCGGCCTGGTGTTCTCCAGGCCGAAGTCGAAGGCGGAGGTCAGGTCGCCGCTGATGGCGCGGCGCCAGGGCGAGATGTTGGGCTCGTGCACCCCGAACCGGCGCTCCATGAACCGGATGATGGAGGTGTGGTCGAGGACCTCGGAGCAGACGTAGCCGCCGGTGCTCCAGGGCGAGACGACGAGCATCGGGACGCGCTGGCCGAACCCGTAGGGGCCGGCGGAGTAGGTCGCGTTGCCGCCGAACGAGTCGAGCGAGCTGTCCACGGTGGAGCGGCCCTGGTCGGCGGAGGCCGGCGGGAACGGCGGCAGGACGTGGTCGAAGTAGCCGTCGTTCTCGTCGTAGGTGATGAACAGCGCGGTCTTGCTCCACACCTCGGGGTTGGAGGTGAGCGCGTCCAGCACCTGGGAGACGTACCAGGCGCCGTAGTTCGCGGGCCAGTTCGGGTGCTCGGAGAAGGCCTCGGGGGCGGCGATCCAGGAGACCTGGGGCAGCTTGCCGGCCTTCACATCGGCCTTGAGGTGGTCGAAGTAGCCGTCGCCCTTCTTGGCGTTCGTGCCGGTGCGGGCCTTGTCATAGAGCGGGTCGCCGGGCTTGGCGTCGCGGTACTGGTTGAAGAAGAGCAGCGAGTTGTCGCCGAAGGTGCCGCGGTAGGCGTCCTCGATCCAGCCCCACTTGCCGTCGGCGTCCAGGCCGTCACCGATGTCCTGGTAGACCTTCCAGGAGATCCCGGCCTTCTCCAGCCGCTCCGGGTACGTGGTCCAGCCGTACCCCGCCTCCTCGTTGCCCAGGACCGGGCCGCCGCCCGAGCCGTCGTTGCCGACGTGGCCGGAGAACATGTAGTAGCGGTTGGGGTCGGTGGCCCCGATCATCGAGCAGTGGTACGAGTCGCAGATGGTGAAGGCGTCCGCGAGCGCGTAGTGGAACGGGATGTCCTTGCGGGTCAGGTGCGCCATGGTGCCGGTGCCCTTGGCGGGGATCCAGCTGTCGTACTTGCCGTCGTTCCAGGCCTTGTGGCCGCCCGCCCAGTCGTGGTTCAGGCCCTCGATGAACTGCATGCCGAGGTTGTCGGCGTCCGGGTGGTAGGGCAGGACGTCCTTGGAGCCGTCGGACTGGTGCCAGACGGACTTGCCGTTCTCGAGCTGCAGCGGCCGCGGGTCGCCGAAGCCGCGGACGCCCTTGAGCGTGCCGAAGTAGTGGTCGAAGGAACGGTTCTCCTGCATCAGGACGACCACGTGCTCGACGTCGTGCAGGGACCCGGAGCGTCGTGCGGCGGGGATGGCCGCGGCACGGGCGATGCTGCTCGACAGGGCCGAGACGCCCGCGGTCGCGCCGGCGATCTGGAGGAAACGCCGCCGATTCAGTTCAGGCATGAGATGGGGAACCTCGTGGTGAGTGCGGTGATTCGCGAAGGTGGGGGGTGGTGCCGTGCGGTCGGAGGGATCGGTGGGACATGCAACGTGAACAGAGTGTTCCAAGAGGAACGAGCATCGCGGAAGGGGGGGTGTCACCGGTGTGACATATCGCGGTACGGACGACGAACACCGTGACCGGCCGGGGAAGGCGGGGAAGCCGCGGAAGGCGGAGGCAGCACGAATCGGCCACGGGGGCGGGGGCGGCCGCGGGGGCGGCGGCGGTCAGCGGGAGGGCGCGGGCGGTCCGGGCGCACGGGTGGTCGGGCGCGGCGGACGGGCCGGTGACGCGCTCGTGCACGTGGGAGTGCGGGTGCTCGTGGACGTACGGGTGGACGTGCCGTCGTCCCCCGCGTCCGGAATGAGGACACCCCGCCGCGTCGGGGAATCCGGGAAGGGGACGGCCCGCCCCCTCCCGCACGCACGGACGGGAGGAGGCGGGCCGCCGGTCTTCCGGGGTTACCCCCGGGGGGCAGGGTGACGGTGCGTCAGGCGACGGCTGCCGACGCCGGCTCCGGGGTGGCGGTGGTCTCGGGGGCGGGCTCGGCGAGCGGCTCGGCGGGGACGGTGGGCACCGTCTCGGGGCGGCCCTTGCGGTCGGGCACGCTGCGCAGCGGGGTGCGGGCCGTCAGCCGGGACTTGCCGGCCGCCTCGACGCGGCGGGTGAACCAGATGACCTTGCCCTCCGGGGTGCCGCAGGTGCCCCAACTGTCGCTGAGCGCCGCCACCGTGGAGAGCCCGCCGCCGGCCGCGCTGCGCAGCTTCGGCAGCCGGGGCCCGTCGTCGGCGACGGAGGTCGTGAGGTGGCGGCCGGACCAGCGGAGTTCGACCAGGCAGCGGGCGTCCGGCCCGATATGGCGATGGACGTTGGTCAGGAGTTCCGCCACTCCCCGGCACACGGGCGGGATATGCAGCTCAAGATCCCAGTAGCGCAGATGCGCGGCGAGTATCCGCCGGACCTGCGGCACACGCTCCGCCGAAGCATGCAGTTCGACCGTGTAGTGCCGGTCGCCGGGAAGTGTCATGTCGTGGCTCCTCACCGCGAGGCTCACGCCCTTCACCTCGTTGGACCAACGAACCCCGAACACGAAGAGTGAGCAATAATCACGTATGGGTCATTTGTCATGGTGACCCGGCGGGACGGGTTCCGCAACAGATCCCGGACCGCGCACCGGCCCCCCTCACCCAGCACCTTCCCGGGCGGCCCGCAACCGGGGCAGGATCTTGTCCACGGTGAGCGGGAGGTCCCGCACCCGGATGCCGGTGGCGTGCCACAGGGCGTTGGCGACGGCCGCCGCGGTGCCGACGATGCCGATCTCGCCGATGCCCTTGCTGCCCATGGGGTTGAGGTGGGGGTCCTCCTCGTCGATCCAGTGCGCCTCGATCCGCGGGACATCGGCGCAGGCCGGCACGTGGTAGGCGGCCAGGTCGCGCTCGGCGAAGTCCCCGAACGCGGGGTCCAGCCGGCTGCCCTCCATGAGCGCCATCCCCAGCCCCATGGTCATTCCGCCGATGAACTGGGAGCGCGCCGTACGGGAGTTGAGGATCCGGCCGGCCGCGTAGACGCCCAGCATCCGGCGCACCCGGACCTCCCCGGAGACGGTGTCGGCCTGGACCTCGGCGAAGGTGGCCCCGAAGGCGTGCCGGGCGTAGGGGGAGCCTTCGGCCGCCTCCTGCCGGGTGTCCGCGGCGGCGGTCAGCCCCTCGGCGGGCAGCGGCCCGTCGTGGTCGCGCAGTCGTGCCCGCAGCGCCATGCAGGCCTTGTGGACGGCCCAGCCCCACGAGGCGGTGCCCATGGAACCGCCGGCCAGCATCGCGGGCGGCAGGTCGCTGCTGCCGATGTCGACGCGGACCCGGTCCTCCGGCACGGTCAGCGCGGCCGCGGCGATCTGTGCGAGGACGGTGCGGGCGCCGGTGCCGATGTCCGTGGCGTTCACCCGGATCCGGAAGCCGCCGTCGGCGGTGGCCCGCGCCTCGGCGCTGGAGGGGGCGACGTAGACGGGGTAGGTGGCGGCCGCGACGCCGGTGCCGAGCAGCAGGTCGCCCTCGCGCCGGACGCCCGGGCGGGGGTCCCTGGGCCGCCAGCCGAAGCGTTCGGCGCCCTCGCGCAGGCAGCCGATGAGGTGCCGGCTGCTGAAGGCGCGGTCGCTGTCCGGCTCGGTGTCCGGCTCGTTGCGCATCCGCAGTTCGACGGGGTCGATGTCCAGCAGCACGGCGAGTTCGTCGACGGCGGACTCCAGGGCGAACATCCCGGGGGCCTCGCCCGGTGCGCGCATCCAGGAGGGGGTGGGGACGTCGAGCGGGACGACGCGGTGCGCGGTCCGGCTGTTCGGCGAGGTGTACATCATGCGCGCCGGGACCGCGGCCTGCTCGACGAACTCGTTGACGGTGGAGGTGTGGGTGGCGATCTCGTGCGCGAGGGCGGTGAGCACCCCGTCGCCGCCGGCGCCGAGCCGCACCCGCTGGACGGTGGGCGCGCGGTGGCCGACGGCCGCGGGCATCTCCCGGCGCGGCAGGGAGAGCTTGACCGGGCGGCCGGTGTGCCGGGTGGCCATCGCGGCCAGCACGACGTGGGGGCGGGGCGTCCCCTTGGAGCCGAAGCCGCCGCCGACGTGTTCCGAGACGACGGTGATGTCGCCCGGGTCCAGCGAGAACAGGGCGGCCAGGTCCTCGCAGACCTTGCTGGAGCCCTGGCTGGAGTCGTGGACGGTCAGCCGGCCTCCGGTCCAGTGGGCGGTGGCGGCGTGCGGTTCCATGGGGTGGTTGTGCAGCGGGGGCACGGTGTAGGTGGCGTCGAGGGTGACCGGTGCGGCGGCGAACGCCGTATCGAAGTCGCCGCGTTCGCGGGTCCCGGGGTAGCCGCCGTTGACCGTCTCGGGCGCGTAGAGGCCGGGGTGGCCGGCCGTGAGCAGCACATCGGCGTCCTCGGCCGCGTAGCTGACGTGGACGGCCGCGGCGGCGGCGCGGGCGGCTTCGAGGCTGTCAGCGACGGCGAGCGCGACATACCAGCCGCGGTGCGGCACCCGGTCGTCCTGGAGCAGCGCCAGCGCCGGGTCGCCGGTGGCCGCGAGGCGGGGCGCGTTCTCGTGGGTCAGCACCGCGCACACCCCCGGCAGCGCGAGCGCCCCGGTGGCGTCCACGGCCGTGACCCGGCCCCGGGCGACGGTGGCGGCCACCGGCCAGGCGTAGGCGCAGTCCAGCGGGGTGTGCTCGGCCGCGTAGCGGGCGGTGCCGGTGACCTTCTCCCGGCCCTCGCGGCGGACGAGCGGTGCGCCCAGGGGGTAGGCGGGTGGTCCGAGCGGGAACGGGTCGGGGCTCATGGCTCGCGTCCTTGGGTCGGGGACGGTGGGTCGGGGACGGTGGGTCGGAGGCGGCGGCGGGCTCGGGCCGTGGTGGGGTCAGCGGTCGCCGGCCGGGTCCGCCAGGCCGGTGAGCACGCTGACGGCCAGGTTGCGGGCGAGTGCGACCTTGAAGGCGTTGTCGCGCAGCGGGCGGCGGCGAGTTCGGCGTCGGCGGCGCGGGCGAAGGTGTCCTCGGTGGCGGGCGCGCCGAGCAGCACCTCCTCGGCCGCGCGGGCGCGCCAGGGCC
Source organism: Streptomyces kronopolitis (assembly GCF_014646275.1). Taxonomy (GTDB): domain Bacteria; phylum Actinomycetota; class Actinomycetes; order Streptomycetales; family Streptomycetaceae; genus Streptomyces; species Streptomyces kronopolitis. The sequence continues at coordinate 417,301 of NZ_BMND01000003.1, read as the reverse complement.
GGTGCGCGAGCCCGCCGAACGCCAGCGCCGCCCGCTCCACGACGCCGTCGCGCGCCTCCAGTACGGCGGCGACGGAGACCAGGGCGAACGCGAAGGAGGCGCGGTCGCGGACCTTGCGGTAGCGCGAGCGGGCGCCGGGGGCGGCCGGCGGGAGCCGGACGGCGGTGAGCAGTTCGCCGGGCCGGATGACGGTGTCCTGCTCCGGCCGGTCGCCGGGCAGCCGGTGGAAGTCGGTGACCGCCACCGTGCGTTCCCCGTCGGGGCCGTGCAGGTGCACCTCGGCGTCCAGCGCGGCCAGTGCCACCGCCATGTCGGAGGGCTGGGTGGCGACGCAGTGCGCGGAGTGGCCCAGGACGGCCAGATCGCGGTGGACGCCGTCGCGGGCCGGGCAGCCGGTGCCCGGGGAGCGCTTGTTGCAGGGCTTGGTGGGGTCCTGGAAATACAGGCAGCGGGTGCGCTGGAGCAGATTGCCGCCGGTGGTCGCGGTGTTCCGCAGCTGCCCCGAGGCACCGGCCAGCAGCGCCTGCGACAGGACGGGGTAGCGCTCGCGCACGGGGGCGGCCGCGGCGAGGTCGCTGTTGCGGACCGTGGCACCGATCCGCAGCCCCCCGTCGGGCAGTTCCTCGATGCCGCCGAGCGGCAGGCGGGAGACGTCGATGAGCGTCCGGGGTGTCTCCACGCCCAGTTTCATCAGGTCGACGAGGTTGGTGCCGCCGCCGAGGAAGCGGGCGCCGGGCGCTTCGGCGGCGGCCCGTACCGCCTCCTCGACGCCGGCCGGCCGCAGATATCCGAACGGCCTCACGGTGTCGCCTCCTGGTGCTCCGCGGCCCCTCCGGGGCGGGCCGTCCCTCCGTGGTGGGCGGCGGCGTCCGCGACGGCCTCGATGATCCGGGGATAGGCGCCGCAGCGGCACAGGTTGCCGCTCATCCGCTCGCGGATCTCCTCGGCGGTGAGCGCGACCGGTGCCGCGGGGTCCGCGGTGGCCGGGGTGGCGTGGGAGGGGAAGCCGTCCGCGGCCTCGGCCAGCACCCCGGCGGCCGAACAGAGCTGGCCCGGGGTGCAGTAGCCGCACTGGAAGGCGTCCCGCTCCAGGAAGGCCTCCTGGAGCGGGTGCAGCCGCTCCCCGTCGGCCAGGCCCTCGACGGTGGTGATCCGCCGGCCGTCCTGGGCGACGGCCAGCAGCAGGCAGCTGTTGGCGCGCCGGCCGTCGACGAGCACCGTGCAGGCGCCGCACTGCCCGTGGTCGCAGCCCTTCTTGGCGCCGGTGAGGCCGACCTGTTCGCGGAGCAGGTCCAGGACCGTGGTGCGGTGGTCGACGGTCAGGGTGTGGGCCCTGCCGTTGAGGTGCAGGACCAGCTCGGAACGCTGCTCGGTGGCGGGCACCGTGCCGCCGTCCGCCGGGTACCGGGTGGGCTCCACTCGCTCCTGCCTTTCCGCGCCGGGCCGCGGGGCGGGTGGTGCGTGCCCGGGCCGGCGCCGTGTGCCGTGGTGGTGGTCCCGCCCCCGTTTCCGTACGGCGGTGCGCCCGCCGCCTAGCGGGTCTCCAGTACCTCGCGGGTCTCCAGCCGCAGTTCGACCTCCTTCTCCTGGTCGCCGGCGGCGGTGCCGAGGACGTGCACCGCGAACGCCGGCTCCAGGCCCCGGCACAGCTCGTCGACCGCCCAGTAGCCGCCCTGGAGGCTGACCACGACGGGTGCGGACAGCCGGCGGGGCTCGGCCGCCGCCCGGTGGTCGCTCACGTCGAAGGTGGAGGTCCACACGGTCGCGCCCGGGCCGGCCATCTCCTCGGGCACGTCGTCCGCCTCCCGGTCGGAGCGGAAGGTGGTGCGCAGCGCGCTGAAGACGGCGTGTGCGTCCGTGGCCGCACAGCTCTCGAGTTCCACCGTCACCTCGGCCGGTACGTGTTCCGCGTGTGCCGCCTGCTGTGCACCGTTCACTGTGGGGCCGCCTTCCTTCGTGGGCCGTCCTCCGGGAGCCGAACGCTTCCAGGCTCGCCCGGCGGCCCGGTGTGTGCGACCGGAGGCTCGAACGAGTGGTTTGAACGGGCGTCGGGGCCCGGCCCCCGGCGCCGGAGTTACGCTGTGTAGCCAGTGCAAGCTCTCTGTAATCAGGGGCGGAGTGCGCGCCTCGCCCGGCACCCACCGCATCCACCGTCGACCACCAGGAGCCTTCGTTGACCAGCACCGCGATCGACCAGAAAGCCACCGGCTACACCGTCCGCCACGCGCTCGCGATGGCGCGCGCCGCCGCGCTCGCCTACCAGGACGAGGCGACCATCGACGCCACCGCCCGGACCTGGGGCTTCGACCGGGTGCGCCATCACCGCACCGCGTTCCGGCCGCCGTTCCCGCTGGAGGACACCCAGGCGTACACCCTCGGCGGGCACAGCATGATCATCACCGGCTTCCGCGGGACGGAGCCGGCCGAGCTGCGCGACTGGCTCTCCGACGCCACCACCCCGCCCTGGCCCGGCCCCGGCGGCAAGGGGTACGTCCACCACGGCTTCGCCGAGGCCCTGCAGGCCGTCTGGCCGCAGGTCGGCGCCACCGTCGACGAGTTCCGCGACAACGGCCAGACGGTGTGGTTCACCGGCCACAGCCTGGGCGGGGCGCTGGCGATGCTGGCGGGCGCCCGGCTGCATTTCGAGGAGCCGCGGCTGACGGCCAACGGCGTCTACACCTTCGGCCAGCCGCGCACCTGCGACCGGCAGCTGTCCAAGGAGTTCAACACGGCCTTCTCCGACCGGATGTACCGCTTCGTCAACAACAACGACATCGTGCCGCAGCTGCCCCCCGAGCCCACCTTCCACCACGTCTCCGCGCTGCGCTACATCGACGCCAAGGGCGCCATCCACCACACCATGCCGCTGCTCAGCGGCATGCTCGATCACGCCCGGGGCCTGACCGCCGACGCCCTCGCGCCCACCTCCGACGGCGTGCGCGACCACCTCATGGACGCCTACCTCCACGCCCTGGAGCACAACCAGGACTGACCCGAGCGGACGGCCGCGCCGGGGGGCGCCTCCTCACCCGGCCGCCGCACCCCCGCACCACGCCGACACTCCGCCGTCCGGCCTCACATGGTTGCCACGGGCATCGACCCGGGCGGATCATCCGATACGTACGCCGCACGCACGTACGGGATGACCGCACACGGACGACGCGAGGAGAGCCACCGTGGAACCAGCCACCGTCAACGGCCACTGCGCACCGGGGTTCGCCGGCGTACGGGAAGCCTTCGCCCGGAACTTCTCCACGCACGGCGACATCGGCGCGGCGGTCACCGTGACCGTGGACGGCGAGGCGGTGGTCGACCTCTGGGGCGGCCACGCGGACGCGGCCGGCACCCGCGACTGGGAGCACGACACCCTCGTCAACGTCTACTCGACGTCCAAGGGGATGACCGCGCTGTGCGCCCATCTCCTCGTGGACCGGGGCGAGTTGGACCTCGACGCGCCGGTGGCCCGCTACTGGCCCGAGTTCGCCCAGGCCGGCAAGCGGGAGCTGCCCGTGCGCTGGCTGCTCAGCCACCGGGCCGGTCTGATCGCGCCCCGTGAGCGGCTGTCCGTGGCGGACGCCTACGACTGGGAGCGGGTGTGCGCCGCCCTGGCGGCCGCCGAGCCGTGGTGGGAGCCGGGCACCGCGCAGGGCTATCACGCGGTGACCTTCGGATACCTCGTGGGCGAGGTCGTCCGGCGGATCACCGGGCAGTCCCTCGGCACGTTCCTGCGCCGCGAGATCACCGAGCCGCTGGGCGCGCGAGTGTTCATCGGCACCCCCGCCGAGGAGCACGCCCGCTGCGCCGACATGGTCGGGCAGCTGGACGAGGCGCGGCTCGACCGGCAGTTCCCCGGCCTGCCGAAGCCGCCGTTCACCGCGCTCGGTGACCATCCGCAGGCCGTCGTGGCGCTGGCGCTGATGTACGTCCCCACCGGCGATGTCAACAGCGCCGCCTACCGGTCGGCCGAGATCCCGGCGGGCAACGCGCACGCCTCCGCCCACGGGCTGGCCACCGTCTACGGCGCGCTGGCGGGCGGCGCCCTCGTCAAGCCCGCCACCCTGGAGGAGATGCGCCGGTCGCAGAGCCTGCCGGGGGAACGGGACCTGACCATCGGCGCGCTCGCCCCGCAGGGCTACGAACACCGCTGGGGGCTGGGCTACATGCTCAACCAGCAGGGCCAGGCGGGACCCAACCCGCGGGCGTTCGGGCACGGCGGCGCGGGCGGCTCGTACGCCTTCGCGGACCCCGAGAACCGGCTGTCGTACGCGTACACCATGAACAAGTACGGCGGCGGCACGACGGGCCACGATCCGCGCAACGCCGGGCTGGTCCGGGCCGTGTACCAGGCTCTGGAGCCCGTGCTGAGCTGACGGCCGGGCCGGCTAGGGCGCGGCCGACTCCGGCGGCGGGGCGGGCCTCGGGGCCACCGGGGGTTCGCCCGCCGCGTCGGTGAGGGCGCGCAGCGAGCCGATCAGCCCCGCGCGCTCGCCGGCCGGGATCCGGGACACGATCGCGGCGATCTCCGCGTGCCGGCCGGCGAGCACCTCCTCGACGAGCGCCCGGCCGCGGGCCGTCAGGCTCAGCACGACCTCACGGCGGTTGCCGGGGTTGGCCTGCCGGGTGACGCTGCCGGCCGCCTCCAGCCGGTCGACCATCCGCATCGCGGTGGACGGGTTGACGCCCAGCGCCCCGGCCAGCGCGGCGAGCTTGACCGGCCCCTGAGTGTCAAGCACCACCAGGGCCCGCAGCTGGGGCAGGGTGAGGGAGGGGGCGATGCGGCCCAGGGCCCGGGCGGAGACCGCGACCAGCAGCCGGGAGGCGGTCAGCACCGCGGCGATGACCTCCTCGACCTCATCGTCGAGATTCCCGCCGGGCGCGGCCACCCCGGCCGCCCGCGGTGTGCCCTGCGCCTCGTGCCCCATGGCGCCTTTATACCCGGTGCCGGCCTCGTGCTTGTACCCGGTGCGGACATCGTGCCTGGTCGCGGGCGCTTTCGAGGGCGATCGACGGGCCGGGCCCGACGCCGCCCGCCGGCCGTCGCCGAGCGCCATAATGGGAGGTGCGGCATGCATCCGGCCCCGGTGCACGCGACGGGCCGGGGAGAGGGCGTGATCACCATGGAACGGGACACCGAGACGGTCCACGAGGCGTATTCCTTCGTCTGCCTGCACTGCGGGCACGGCTGGGAAGAGGAGTACGAGATCCGGCACACCACCGATCTGGCGGGCCGGCGACGCGCCGACTACTTCAGCCACGGCACCCGCGTCGCCTCCCCGCTGACCCGTGCCGAGTGCCCGTCCTGCAACCGCGGACCGCTGCGGATCCTGCGCCCCGGCCGGGTGGACTCGACCCGCCCCTACCTGGCCTGAGCCGCCCCCGCCGTGGCCGCCCCCGTCACCATCCGGTGTACAGCAGGTGGTTGAGCAGCAGGGCGAGGACGGCCTGGGCCGTCAGCCAGTGGCGGTGGCGGACCGCGGGCAGCAGGGCGCAGGCCGCCGGCAGCCAGGCGGCGAACGGCAGCCATATCCGCTCGGTCTCCGCCTTGCTCATCCCGGAGAGGTCGGCGGCCAGCACGGCGAGCAGCACGGCCAGCACCAGCACGACCAGCCGGCCGGTGGGACCGGGCGGCGCCGCGGCGGACGGCCGCAGTTCCCGCAGGGCGGCGGGGGCCGCCGCGAGGGTGCGGCGCACCCCGGCCACCGCCGCCGGGCCGGTGATCAGCACGGCGCAGGCGAGGTTGGCCCACACCCAGTACGTGTAGGGGCGGACCGCGGCGGCGCCCTGGTAGTAGCGCTCGACCAGCAGCTGGTACCCCTCCCACCAGGAGAATCCGGCGAGGGTGAAGGCGGCGGCGACGGCCGCCGCACCGGCCGCCAGGAGCGGGAGCGGGCGCAGGGTCCGGGTGAGCAGCAGCACCGCGGCGGCGATCAGCGCGATCAGGGTGAGGCCGTAGGAGAGGTAGCAGGTCAGGCCGAACAGCAGCCCGGCGGCGAGGGCGGCGGCGCAGCGGTGGCGGGTGCGGCGGGTGGCGGCCAGCGCGAGCAGGGCCAGGGACCAGGCGGCCACCGCCGCGAAGTAGCCGTCGGCCGAGGTGCCCACCCAGACCGCGGACGGGGCCAGGACCAGGAACGGGGCGGCCCGGCGGGCGGTCGGCTCGTCGGTGAGGGCGCGCAGCGCGACGAGGACCGCGGCCACCGCGGAGGTGCCCACGGTCAGGCACCAGACTCCGGCCCAGCCACCGCCGCCCAGGCCCAGGCGGTCCAGGCCGACGAAGGTGAGGATGGCGGCCGGGGGGTGCCCGGCGACATGGGCGGGCCAGGGGGTGGGGCCGTTGTTGAGGATGTGGTGGGTGAAGTCGCGCAGCGCCGCGCCGGGTTCGTCGAAGCGGTGGATGACGGTCAGGTACTCGTAGGCGGTGGTCAGGCGGCGGGCGATGCCGGTCCGCCAGCCGTCGATCAGCGCCAGCGACCAGGTCCAGGCCATCGCCGCGGCCCAGCCCGCCAGGACGAGGCGGCGCCAGGGCAGCCGGGCGGCGAGGGACGGCCCGTGGAGGACCACCGCGGCGGCGACGACGAGCGCGGCGGGGGTGCCGGGGCCCAGGTGCGGGAACCACGAGGCGTACAGCGGGGGCCAGTTGACGTGCAGGGTGCCGCGGGTGCGTTCGATGACGGTGCCGACGACGGCGGCGGCCGCGACGAGCAGGGCGCCGGCCGCGGCGGCGCGCAGATCGGCGCGGTGCAAGGCGCGTTCTTCGGTGGTCGCACAGGAGTTCACAGCGGCACGCTAGGCGCCGGCGGGCGGCCCCGGGCCGTGCGGCGGCCGGGCCGTCACCGTTCCGTCAGATTCTCCCGCCGCCCGCGCCGACGTCAGAGTTTCGTCATCCGTCACGACCCCCTGGGTGCCCCGATCCCGGCATAGCGTCGGCAGCAGGTCGTCCGGCCGTCATCCGCCGGGCAGTTCCCGCGCGACGGACCGCCGTCGCACCGACCGCCGAGGACACACCATGGGTGCCCATCCCCCGTTCACTCCCCCGACATCGCCGTCGTTCTGGCGCAGTCCGCTGCGCGGACCGTGGCTGACCGCGGTGCTCGGCACCGTGCTGCTGGCCGGCATCACGCTGCTGTTCGTGACCGGCCTGCTGTCGTACGCCGCGTACAACCCGGATCTGGCCGGCGGCCTCAACGACAGGACGCCCGGCAAGGGCCTGCTGGGCCTCTACCTCTTCCCCTGGCCGACCGGCCCGCACTGGCTCTACCGCCTCACCCAGGGGCTGCACGTCACCGTGGGCGTCGCGCTGGTGCCCGTGGTGCTGGCGAAGCTGTGGTCGGTGATACCCAAGCTGTTCACGCTGCCGCCGGTGCGCTCCGCCGGGCACGCGCTGGAGCGGATCTCGCTGCTGCTGCTCGTCGGCGGGGTGCTGTTCGAGTGCGTCACGGGGGTGCTCAACGTCCAGCTGGAGTACCTCTTCCCGGGCTCGTTCTATCCGCTGCACTTCTACGGCGCGTGGGTGTTCATGGCGGCGTTCGCCACGCATGTGGTCCTGCGGCTGCCGCGGACCGTGCGGGCGCTGCGCGAGGGCCGCGACCCGCGGGCGGCGGCCGACGACACGGGGCTGGTGGCGGCCCGCCCGGACCGGCCGACCGTGTCGCGGCGGGGTGCGCTGGGGCTGGTCGGCGCCGGTTCGCTGGCGCTCGGCCTCACGACCGCCGGACAGAGCATCGGCGGCCGGTGGCGGCGCATCGCCCTGCTGGCGCCGCACGGGGCGGGCGAGCCGGGCAGCGGCCCGAACGCCTTCCAGATCAACAAGACCGCGGCGGCCGTCGGTATCCGGGCCCGGGACACCGGCGACGACTGGCGGCTGACGGTCGAGGGCGGCGGGCGCCGGGTGCGGCTCGGCCGCGCCGACCTGCTGGCGCTGCCGCAGCACGAGGCGGCCCTGCCGATCGCCTGCGTCGAGGGCTGGTCGACCGATGACCGGCTCTGGAGCGGGGTGCGGCTGCGGGATCTCGCCGCGCTGGTGGGGCACGAGGCCGAGCCGCCCGGAGTGCTGGTCGAATCGCTCCAGCTGCACGGGGCGTTCCGCCGGGCCGCGCTGCGCGACAACCAGGTGCGCGATCCGCGTTCCCTGCTCGCGCTGCGGGTGGGCGGTGCGGAACTGTCCGCGGACCACGGCTATCCGGCGCGGATCATCGTCCCGGCGGCGCCCGGGGTGCTCAACACCAAGTGGGTCTCGCGGCTGACGTTCGGGGAGTGGTGAGGATGCGGGAGCGGCTCGTGCGGGGGCGTGCGCGGGGAGCCGGGGCAGGGGGCGCGCCGGGTCGCCGGCCGCGGTACGGCGAGGGGCCGCTGCATCTGCTGCTGATGCTCGCCTCGTTCGCGCTCGCCGGCTATGCGGGGGTGCGGCTGCTGGCGGGCGGGCAGTGGCCGCTGGTGCTGGTGTGGTTCGCCGGGGCGGCGCTGCTGCACGACCTGGTGCTGCTGCCGCTGTACGCGGCCGCCGACCGGGTGCTGGTCCGCTGCCTGCCGGAGGGGACCCGGCACCGGGCCCGTACCGGCTACGTCCGGGTCCCGGCCGCGGTGTCCGGGCTGCTGTTGCTGGTGTGGTTCCCGCTGATCGCGGGTTCGACGGACCCCGCGTGGGTGGCGCACTACGAGGCCACGACGGGGCTGCCCGGCGGGGAGTTCCTGGCGCGCTGGCTGCTGCTCACCGCCGGGCTGTTCGCGCTGTCCGCGCTGTGGCTGCTGTGCCGTACGGTTCAGCGGCGGCTGCGCGCGGCGTCCCGGCGGCGCAGCGAGACGAAGCAGCGCTCGGCGGACGGCGGTTGATCCGTCCGGCCGGTGACGGTCCACTGCTCAAGGGGGCTCCACCCGGCCGCTGCCGCGTACCGCAGCAGCGCCGGGGTGCCCACCCGGGCCCAGGGAAAGGTGTCGTCCGGCGTCCGGGGCGCGCCGCCCGGGGCGTGGGGGCCGCCCTCGACCCGGACCCGGACCTGTTCGTCGACGTCCGCCGGGGTGGTCTCCACTATCAGGAGGCCGCCCCGGCCGACCAGTTCGGCGCTGCGGGCGAGCAGCGCGCCGGGGTCGCCGCCGATGCCGATGTTGCCGTCGAGCAGCAGCGCGGTACCCCAACTCCCTTCATCCGGAAGGGAGTCGAAGACCGAGCGACACACCGCAGCGCCACCGGTCGCCAGGGTGCGGGCCACCGCGGCGGCGCTGACGTCGATGCCGAGCGCGCGCCGGCCGCGGGCCAGCAGCGCGGCGACCAGCCGGCCGGGCCCGCAGCCGATGTCGAGGACGGCGCCCTCGCAGCGTTGCAGCGCGGACAGGTCGGCGGCGTCCGGCCGGGCGCACCAGCGCTCGACCTCCAGCGGCAGCAGCCAGCCGTCGGTGCGGCGCAGGAACAGCGGGCCGCGGCCGCTGCGCAGCGCGTCGGCGTAGGGGTCCGCGCCCCAGGAGACCGGGTGCGGGCGGTCGGTGCGGGTGGTGGGCGGCGGGGCGGTGCTCATCGTCCGGTGCCTTCCGTCAGGCGTGCCAGGGTGGCGGCGAAGCGTCCGTCCGGTGCCGCGGCCGCGACGTGCGCGGCATCGGCCGCGGTGTCGACATCGCGCAGCGGCGGCAGCTCCCGCACCCGGAGTCCGGCGGCAGTCAGCCGGGCGCGCTGGGCGGCGCCGGTGCGGTCGGTGGACATCGGGACGCCGCGCAGCAGCCGGGGGTCGGGGGCGGCCAGGCCGAGCGCCCAGAACCCGCCGTCGTCGGCCGCCCCGAACCAGGCGTCGCAGTCGTCCCAGGCGCCGGGGTCCAGTGCGGGGGCGAGGAGTTGGGGGGTGACCTGGGGGGTGTCCATGCCGATGAGCACGGTGGGGCCGGTGCTGCCGGCGAAGGCCGCGGCCAGCCGCTCGTCGAGTCCGCCGGCGCACTGCGGCCGGACCTCGAAGCCGGCCGGCAGCCAGCTGCCCGGGCGGCCGTCCAGGACGACCACCCGCCGCCGGGCGGGCATCGCGCGGACGGACTGGAGGGTGTCGTACAGCGCGGCTTCGGCCAGCCCGGCGGCCTGCTGCGGGGTGTAGGGCGGGGTGAGGCGGGTCTTGACCCGGCCGGGCACCGGTTCCTTGGCGATGACCAGGACCGTGGTCGGCCCGGGTGGTGCCGGCGTCGCGGACCCGGTCATCGGACCCTCTCCTCGACGCGGGTGGGCAGCGGCGGCTGCCGCAGCACGGCGCGCATGTCGCGCACCGCGTGCCAGGTGCCGCGCCAGGTGCCGGTGACCTTCGAGCGGCCGGCGCGCGGCAGGTAGGGCACCGGGCGCTCCTCGACGCGCCAGCCGGCGTCGGCGGCCCGGACGACCATCTGCAGCGGGTAGCCGCTGCGGCGGTCGGTCAGGTCGAGGCCGAGCAGTCCGGCGCGCCGGGCGGCGCGCAGCGGGCCGAGGTCGTGCAGCCGCAGCCCGGTGCGCCGGCGCAGCATCCGGGCCAGCGCGATGTTGCCGAGGCGGGCGTGCAGCGGCCAGGCGCCGGCCGACTCGGGGCGGCGGCGGCCGAGCACCAGGTCGCTGTCGCCGTCGCGGACCGCCCGGACGAACGGGGCCAGCAGCGCCGGGTCGAGGGAGGCGTCGCAGTCGCAGAAGCAGACGATCTCGGCGTCGGCGGCCAGCAGTCCGGCGTGGCAGGCGGCGCCGAAGCCGCGGCGCGGCTCGTGCACCACGGTGGCGCCCAGGCCGCGGGCGATCTCCGCGGAGCCGTCGGTGGAGCCGTTGTCCACGACGATCGCCCGCCAGCCGTCCGGGATGCGGGCCAGCACCCACGGCAGCGCGGCGGCCTCGTCGAGGCAGGGCAGTACGACATCCACCGAGCCGGGCCGGGAGTCGTGGGAAGGGGGAGGGGTCATGCCGTCACCTACAGCGGGGAAGCGGGCCATCAGGACATCGGTTGGGTGGGACACGCGGACGGCGCGGGCTCCGCGGGCCGGGCCGCCCGCATGCCCTCGCGGGCGAACTCCGCCATGCCGTCGGCGAATCCGGTCAGCGCCCGCCAGCCGAGGTCGTCGGCGATCCGCCGGGACGAGGCGGTGATGTGCCGTACATCGCCGAGCCGGTACTCCCCGGTGACCACGGGCGGCGGCCCGTCGCACGCCGCGGCCAGGGTCCGCGCCATCTCGCCCACGGTGTGCGGCACTCCGCTGCCGGTGTTGTACGCGGTCAGCGTGCCCGGGGCCCGGTCCGGCAGGGCCGCGAGCGCCACCGCGTTGGCCGCCGCGACATCCCGCACATGGACGAAGTCCCGCCGCTGGCCGCCGTCCTCGTAGACCGTCGGCGACTGCCCGCGGGCAAGCGCCGAGCGGAAGAAGGAGGCCACCCCCGCGTACGGGGTGTCGCGCGGCATCCCGGGCCCGTAGACGTTGTGGTAGCGCAGCGAGACGGCCCGGCCGCCGCAGGCGCGCGCCCAGGAGGCGGCCAGGTGCTCCTGGGCCAGCTTGGTCGCCGCGTAGACGTTGCGCGGGTCGGTGGGCGCGTCCTCGCCGACCAGCCCCGGCCGCAGCTGCGCGCCGCACCGCGGGCAGCGCGGCTCGAAGCGTCCGGCCGCCAGCTCGGCCTCGGCCCGCGGCCCGGGGCGCACCGTGCCGTGGACGGGGCAGGTGTAGCGCCCCTCCCCGTAGACCACCATCGACCCGGCCAGCACCAGGTGCCGCACCCCGGCCCCGGCCATCGCGGCGAGCAGCACCGCGGTGCCCAGGTCGTTGCAGCTCACGTAGTCGGGCGCGTCCGCGAAGTCCTTGCCCAGGCCGACCATCGCGGCCTGGTGGCAGACCGCCTGCACCCCGTCGAGCGCCGTGTCGACCGCCGCCCGGTCGCGGACGTCGGCGACGAACCGCCGCACGTCCGGGTGTGCGGGCGGGGGTGTGGGGTGCGCCGAGGGCAGCAGCGCGTCGAGCACGACGGGCTCGTGTCCGCGCGCCAGGAGCGCCTCGACAACCTGCGATCCGATGAAGCCGGCGCCGCCGGTGACCAATACACGCATGCCGGTCACGCTAAGCGGCGGGGGGCCTTCCGGCCCGTGCACAGAGCCCCGTGTCACGGGTCCGTAAGATCCGCGGCCCCCGCGAGGCGGTCATGCCTTGGCCACTGCAATTCGGTAACAGGGCGCATTCGAGGTATTTCGGTACGGCATATGCTGCATATGCTCAGGCCGGGGGTCGGGGGAGCTTCCGGACGGTGCGAACGGTCCGACGGCCGGCGGTCCCCTGTCCGCTCACCTCACATGACACCGTCGGAGAACACCTTGGCCGTGGAGAACGGGGAGCAGCGCACCGGCTCCCGTGTGCTGGCCGTGCTGCCCTACGCGGTGATGGCCGTGGTCAGCGCGGTCGACCTCACCGCGGGCCCGGGGGTCGGCTTCCTCCCCCTGGTGTCCCTGGGACCGGCGTTCGCCGGGCTGGTCGGCGGCTGGCGGCGCACCGCCGTGGTCGGGCTGGCGGCGGCCGTGCTCTGCGTCGGTCTGGGCGTCTACAACGGCCTGTTCGAGAGCCGGCGCGGGCTGACCGCCCTGCTGTCGGTGGCCGGGGTGACGGCGGCCGGGGTGGTCGCCGCGGTGATGCGCCAGCGCCGCGAGGCGGAACTCGCCAGCGTCCGTTCGATCGCCGAGGTGGCCCAGCGGGTCCTGCTGCGGCCGGTGCCGCGCGGCGCGGGCCCGCTGCGGATCGCGGTCTCCTACACCTCGGCGGTGGCCGAGGCCCGGATAGGCGGCGACCTGTACGAGGTGGTGACCTCGCCCGCCGGGGTCCGGATCATCGTCGGCGATGTGCAGGGCAAGGGCCTGGAGGCCGTGGAGAGCGCGGCGGTGGTGCTGGGCGCCTTCCGGGAGGCGGCGCACGACGAACCGGACCTGCCGGCAGTCGGGGAGCGGGTCGAGCGGGCGCTGAACCGCCATCTGGCGGGCGAACGGTTCGTCACCGCGGTGCTGGCCGAGATCGGTGACGGTCCGCGGGCCACCCTGCTGAACTTCGGCCACCCGGCGCCGCTGGTGGTCCGCCCGGCCGGCACGGTCGCCTTCGCCGCCCCGCCCGACCGCGCCCTGCCGCTGGGCCTCCTCACCCTCCAGGGCGCCGGGGCGCCGGTCCCCTACACGGTGCCGTTCGCACCCGGTGACCAGATGCTCTTCTACACCGACGGGGTCAGCGAGGCGCGCGACGCGGCGGGCCGCTTCTACCCCCTCGACGAGCGCGCCGCCCTGCTGAAGGACCCCGACCCGGAGGCCGCGCTGCGCGCGGTGCGCGAGGACCTCGTCGAGCACGCCGAGGGCCCGCTGCACGACGACGCGGCGATGCTGCTGGTCCGTCACCGGGAGGAGCCCTGAGCCCGTTCCGGGGCCGGGGCTGAGCCCGGGGCGGCCGGGTGTGGCACGCCCGCGTCCGGCTCAGCCGTCGCGGCGGCCGCCGTCGCCCCCGTCCGTGCCGGGCTCCTCGCCGCCGGCCCCGTCCGGTCCGCCGTCCCGGTGCCGCTCGCCACTGTCCACGCCCTTGCCGGGCTCCCCCGCGCCCGCCTTCGCCGCCTTGGCCTCCAGCCGGCGGGCGGCTTCCTCGCGGGCCGCGGCCGTGGCCACCGAGGGCCATACGCGATCCAGCGAGGCGTTCATCGCGGCGCCGACCAGCACCGCGAAGGCGGACACCCCGATCCACAGCAGGACCGCGACCGGCGCGGCCAACGAGCCGTAGATCGTGGGGCCCTCGACCGTCGAGGTGAGGTAGAGGCGGAGCAGGAAGCTGCCGAGCACCCACATGCCCAGGGCGACCACCGCGCCCGGAATATCCTCCGGCCAGGGCGAACGGACCGGCACGGACGCGTGGTAGAGCGTGGTGAGAAAGGCGACCGACAGGAGCAGGACGACCGGCCAGTACAGCGCCCGGATGATCTGCTCGCCGGCCGGCAGCCAGCTCACGACGGTGTCGGGCCCGGCGACCATCAGCGGCAGGGACACGGCGCCGACGACGAGCGCGGCGAGGTACAGCGCGAACGCCAGCAGCCGGGTCCGCACGATGCCGCGGCGGCCGTCGAGGCCGTACATGATGGTGATGGTGTCGACGAAGACGTTCATCGCCCGGGAGCCCGACCACAGGGCGATGGCGAAGCCGATGGAGATGACGTCAGGGCGGCGGCCGGTGAACACGTCGTGCAGCAGCGGCCGGGCGATCTCGTTCACGCCGCGGCTGGAGAGCACGGTGCCGGCGCCGGTCAGGATGTGCCGGCGGACGTTGTCGAGGGTGTCGTGCCCGATCCACTCCTGCGTGTAGCCCAGCACACCGAGGAGCCCGAGGATCAGCGGGGGCAGCGACAGCAGGCTCCAGAACGCGGCCTCCGCGGCCAGCCCCGTGACGCGGTACTTCATGCAGGAGTCGACGGTGTCCTTGAGCAGGAGCCACGCCAGCCGGCGCTTGGAGACATTGCGGTAGAGGGCACGGGCCTTGGTCAGGCGCCCCGCGGGCCGCTCGGTTGGTTCGTTTGCCGACTGCACCTCCTTACCGTATCGGGCATGGCAGCCACCACTCACACCGTCACGAACCAGCCCCCGCCGCTGGTCGGATACAACGTCTTCGCCAGCGACCCGGCCCTCACCGAGGGCATCGCCCGGCACGTCGGCGCGGCACGGCTCGACGAGGTCCGCGCCGAGCTGGACACCCTGGGCCGGGCGGCCGGCTCCGCGCAGGCCCGGCAGTGGGGCGAGCAGGCCAACGCCCACCCCCCGGTCCTGCACACCCATGACCGCTACGGCCACCGCATCGACGAGGTGGAGTTCCACCCGGCGTGGCACCGGCTGCTCGGCCACGCCGTGACGGCCGGGCTCACCGGCGCCTGGACCCGGCCCGACGGCCATGTCCGGCGCACCGCCGGCTTCCTGGTGTGGACGCAGGCGGAGGCGGGGCACGGCTGTCCGCTGTCGATGACCCACGCGGCGGTGCCGGCGCTGCGCGCCGAGCCGGAGCTGGCGGCCGAGTGGGAGCCGCTGCTGACCTCGCGGATCTACGACCGGGAGCTGCGGCCGGCCGCCGGGAAGGGCGGGGCGCTGGCCGGGATGGCCATGACGGAGAAGCAGGGCGGCAGCGACGTACGGTCCCTCACCACCCGCGCCGAGCCGCTGGCCGCACCGGGCGAATACCTCCTCACCGGGCACAAGTGGTTCTGTTCGGCGCCGATGTCGGACGCCTTCCTGGTACTGGCCCGGGCGCCCGGAGGGCTCACCTGCTTCCTGCTGCCCCGGGTGCTGCCGGACGGCAGCCGCAACGCGCTGCGCATCCAGCGGCTCAAGGACAAGCTCGGCAACCGCTCGAACGCGTCGGCGGAGGTGGAGTTCGACGGCGGGACCTGGGCCCGCCGGGTCGGCGAGGAGGGGCGCGGGGTGGCCACGATCCTGGAGATGGTGGCGGCCACCCGGCTGGACTGCGTCACCGCCTCGGCGGCGCTGATGCGGCAGGCGGTGGCGCAGGCGACGCACCACACGGCCCATCGGGAGGCGTTCGGCCGCCGGCTGACCGACCAGCCGCTGATGCGCAATGTGCTGGCCGATCTGGCGCTGGAGTCGGAGGCGGCGACCACCCTCGCGCTGCGGCTGGCGGCGGCGTACGACGGCGGCACCGAGCAGGACCGGCACTTCCTGCGGCTGGCGGTCCCGGCGGCGAAGTACTGGGTGACCAAGCGCTGCACCCCGCTGGTGGCCGAGGCGCTGGAGTGCCTGGGCGGCAACGGCTACGTGGAGGAGTCGGGGCTGCCGCTGCTGCTGCGCGAGGCGCCGGTCAACTCCATCTGGGAGGGCACCGGCAACGTCCAGGCGCTGGACGTGCTGCGGGCCCTGCGGCGCGAGCCCGAGGCGCTGAACGCGTTCCTGACCGAGATCGGGGCGGCGCGCGGCGCGGATCACCGGCTGGACCGGGCGATCCGGGCGATGCTCACCGAACTCGCCGATCTGGAGGGCATCGAGGCCCGGGCCC
This sequence comes from Streptomyces kronopolitis, assembly GCF_014646275.1. Taxonomy (GTDB): domain Bacteria; phylum Actinomycetota; class Actinomycetes; order Streptomycetales; family Streptomycetaceae; genus Streptomyces; species Streptomyces kronopolitis. The sequence continues at coordinate 401,326 of NZ_BMND01000003.1, read as the reverse complement.
GGCGGCTGGTGGAGCGGATGGCGACGGTGCTCCAGGGCTCGCTGCTGGTGCGCCACGCGCCGCCCGAGGTCGCGGACGCGTTCTGCGCCTCCCGGCTCGGCGGCGACGCGGGCGCGGCGTTCGGCACGCTGCCGCACACCCTGGACCTCGCGGCGGTGGTGGCGCGGGCCCGGCCGGAGACCGACGGCTGACCGCGGGGCGGCCGAGCCGCCGCGGCAAGCGGGCGGGGAGCGGTGCCGCGCCGACTCGGCACCGCTCCCGGTCTCAGGGGCCGTCCGGCGGCCCGTCCGGCGGGTCCCGGTCGCGCCCGCGCAGCACCGCGTCCACCGCCACGATGAGGTCGCCGTCCGGCGCCTGCGGCGCGAAGGCGGCCAGCATCCCGCGCGCCTCGTAGTAGCGCAGCACCCGGCAGGACTCGTCCGCGCCGGTCCACTCGGCGCCGCGCAGCAGCACGACGAGGTCGGCGAAGGCCAGTGCGGGGCGCAGTGAGCCGATGCCGCTCGGCTCGTCGAGGAGGTGCGGGGCGCTGTCGAGGACGTAGCCGCCCGGGGGCAGCGGCTGACGCCGGTTCAGCAGGTCGGCCGCGGGCAGCCGGGGGACGCCGTAGTGGGCGGCCAGCCGGACGGCACGTACGACGCGCACCCCTTCGTGCGCACCGAGCAGCACCAGGCGCGGGGCGGCGGAGACCATGGTGAGCCCCTCCCGCACCGTGCCGACATCGTGCGGCGGCCGATGGAGTCCCGGCGACAACCGGCGGGTTCTCCGACGGGTGACCGGCGAGCCCGCGGTGGCGAGGCGCCATCGGCCGCCGACAACAGATTCCCCGGTGGGCATCAGGTGTCACAACGGTTGCAATGCGTTGCAGTGCGTCGCGGCGGAGCGGAACAATGGTGCGCCCAGGACGGCCCGATGACGGCACGCCGGGCGGCGCCCGGGGACGTGCACAACGGAGAGCAGCGTGAGCGACAAACGCATCGACAGCGCCATCCGGTCGGACCGGGACTTCCGCGCCACCGCACGCCGCCTCGCCACGGTCCACGAGGCCGCGCTCTCGGGCGTCGCGAGCGGCGGCGCCCCGCTCGCCGCACCCCGCGCGGTGATCGGTGAATCCTGGCGCCGGGTGCTGGTCTCGGGCGTGGATCCGGACCGGGACCGGCCGCAAAGCCCGCTGCCCGTCGCGGAGTTGGAGCACCGGCGGCAGGCGTCCCCGTTATCGGCGGTGCTGCCGGTGCTCCACGAGGGGCTGCTGCCGGCCGCCGACGCCGCGCAGCAGATCATGGTCGTCACCGATGCCGAGGGCCGGGTGCTGTGGCGGGAGGGCAGTGCGCCGGTGCGCCGGATGGCCGACCGGCTGGGCTTCGACAAGGGCGCCGACTGGACGGAGGGCGTCGTCGGCACCAACGCCATCGGCACCGCGCTGGTGGCCCGCCGCCCGGTGCTGGTGCACTCCGCCGAGCACTTCGTGCGCAGCCACCAGCAGTGGACGTGCGCCGCGGCGCCGCTGCACGATCCGCGCGACGGGCGGCTGCTGGGCACCGTGGACATCAGCGGTCCGGCGCCCTCCTTCCACCCCACGACGCTCTCCCTGGTGTCCGCGGTCGCCCGGCTCGCGGAGGGCGAGCTGCGCAGCCGCCACCAGCTGTCCCTGGACCGGCTGCGGTCGAGCGCGGCGCCGGTGCTGGCCCGGGTCGGCGGGCGGGCGCTGGCCGTCGACCCGAGCGGCTGGGTCGTGGGGGTCACCGGTCTGACGCCGCCGGACCGGGTGGCGCTGCCCAAGGCGCCCCAGGCCGGGCCGCTGTGGCTGCCCCGGTACGGCAGGTGCGCGCTGGAGCCGCTGCCCGGCGGCTGGCTGATCCGGGTCGGCGACCGGGAACCGGGCCTCGCGCCGAGCCGGGCGGTGCTGGACGTCGGCGGTCCTGACGGCCCGGCGGTCACGGTCAGCGGCCCGGCCGGCAGCTGGACGCACGCGCTGACGCCGCGCCATGCCGAGCTGCTGTTCGTCCTCGCCGCCCATCCGCGCGGGCGCAGCGCCGCCGAACTCGCCCGGGACCTGTTCGGCGACGCGAGCCGCGCGGTCACGGTACGGGCCGAGCTCTCCCGGCTGCGCCGCCATCTCGGCAGCGTCCTGGCGCACCGGCCGTACCGCTTCGCGGACGGGGTGGAGGTGGAACTCCGGCTGCCGGCGGCGCGGGCGCAGCTGCTGCCGCACTCCCTGGCTCCGGCGGTGGCGGCGGCGCGCCTCGGGTGAGGGGCCGGGCGGCCGGGGCGAGGCCGGGGCAGCCGCCCGCCACCCGTTCGGCCGGCTGCGCTCGCCGCCGCGGGGCGGGCGCGCCTAGCGTGCCGACTGCGGACCGTGCACCGCGGGGCGCGCGGCCGCGGGAGGTGAGCGATGAGCGCGGCAGGCCCGCCCGACGCGGCGTCCGGGGAGCCGGCCGCACCGCGCCGGCCCCGGTGGGGTGTGCTGGCCGTGGCCGGGCTGATCGGTCTCGGCATGGTGCGCCAGGGGCTGTCCGGTGAGGCGGACGGGCCGCCGCAGCCGGCGGCCGGCAGTGCGCTCTTCCCGGGCGACCTTCCGCCCAGCGGCCCGGCGCCGCCGCCGCTGCCCCGTTCCGCGCCCTCCCGGGTGGCGATCCCGTCGCTCGGGGTGTCGGCGGCGCTGCGGCCGCTGGGCCTGGACGGGCAGGGCTGGATCGAGGCGCCGCCGGCCGGGGAGCCCCGGCGGGCGGGCTGGTACGCGGGCGCCCCGTCCCCGGGGGAGAACGGCACCGCCGTCCTCGTGGGGCATGTCGACAGCGCCGCCGGACCCGCGGTGTTCTACGGGCTGGGTGCCCTGGAGAAGGGCCGGACGATCCGGGTGACCCGCGCGGACGGCCGGACCGCGGTCTTCGAGGTCTACGGGATCCAGGTCTTCGACAAGCACAAGTTCCCCGCCCGGAAGGTCTACGGCACCACCGGGCGGCCCGAACTGCGCGTGCTGACCTGCGGCGGCACCTATGAGGCGGGCTCCGGCTACGCGGGCAACGTGGTGGTCTTCGCCCGGATGACGGGGACCGGGTAGGCGGACGGCAGTCGGCGGACGGCGGGCCCGCGTCTCATGATGCGGACGGGCTCCCCGCCCGCACGGCCAGGCGCTTTCCGTCCCCTGCCCCGGTCCGTGGCCGGGCCCGGTGCCGGTGTGATGTGCTGGCCGCATGAGCATCTCGGTCACCACCTGGCACCTGGAGCAGACCTCGCGCGCCGATCTGGCCCCCGTCGAGGGTCCGCCCTCCGGGCAGGACGTGCGGATCGCCCGTGCCGAGGTGCCCTCGCCGGAGTTCAGCCGCTTCCTCTATACGGCGGTCGGCGGGGACGTCAGCTGGACCGACCGGCTGGACTGGCCGTACGCCCGCTGGGCCGAGTACCTCGGGCGGCCGGGCGTGGAGACCTGGGTGGCATACGAGCGCGGCACCCCCGCCGGGTTCATCGAGCTGGAGGCGGGCCAGGACGGGTCCGTGGAGATCGTCTACTTCGGGCTCCTCCCGGCCTTCCGGGGGCGCCGGATCGGCGGGCTGCTCCTGGCGCACGGGATCGAGCGGGCCTGGGACCTCGCCGAGCGGTGGCCGCACGCGGCCCCGACGAAGCGGGTGTGGCTGCACACCTGCAGCAAGGACGGCCCGCACGCGAAGGCCAACTACCTGCGGCGCGGCTTCCGGGTCTACAAGACCACGGTGGCCGACGAGCCCGAGGTGGCCTCCCCCGGTCCCTGGCCCGGCGCGGGGCCCCTCACCTCCGGCGCGGCCGCCGGGGAGTGACGGGCAACACACCGTCTCGCCATGCGGGACAGAGTTGTCCAGATTCTGGATGACGGTGGACTGGCCGGAGAACGGCGTGACAGGCTTCCGTCATGTCTCGAGCTGGAATTGCCTTGGTGAGTCGGCGGCACGTCGACCTCGGCCGCATGTCCAGCGCCATTTGTCGGGCGGGCTGAGGTCGCTTGCACCAGGGCCTTCGGTCCTTGTTGGCAGCACTCGGCACCACCGTATCTCCGACCACCGTCCCCACTGTCGCGGACGTCCCGACACCCCCTGTCCCGCAACCGTCACCGACGCGTCGCCATGCGTCGCCCGTCGGTGTGTCCGCGCTGGCCGGACGGGTGTCCGGCAGTACCGTCCGCCTCCTTGAGCCCGCCCAGAAGGACAGACATCCATGGCCGCCACCCCGGAATCGCCCGCAGCTGCCACGACCCGCCGCAAGGCCGGCCGCCACCGCGGCGAGGGCCAGTGGGCCGTGGGCCACCACACCCCGCTGAACGGCAACGAGCAGTTCAAGAAGGACGACGACGGTCTCAATGTGCGGACACGCATTGAGACGATCTATGCCAAGTCCGGCTTCGACTCCATCGACCCCAACGACCTGCGCGGGCGGATGCGTTGGTGGGGCCTGTACACCCAGCGCAAGCCCGGGATCGACGGCGGCAAGACCGCGATCCTGGAGCCCGAGGAGCTGGACGACAAGTACTTCATGCTGCGGGTGCGCATCGACGGCGGACGGCTGAGCGTGGCCCAGCTGCGCGCCATCGGCGAGGTCTCCGAGCAGTACGCCCGCGGCACCGCGGACATCACCGACCGGCAGAACATCCAGCTGCACTGGATCCGCATCGAGGACGTCCCCGCCATCTGGGAGAAGCTGGAGGCCGTGGGCCTGTCCACGACCGAGGCCTGCGGCGACTGCCCGCGCGTGATCATCGGCTCCCCGGTGGCCGGCATCGCGTCGGACGAGATCATCGACGGCACCCCGGCCGTGGACGAGATCCACGAGCGCTACATCGGCAGCAAGGAATTCTCCAACCTGCCGCGGAAGTTCAAGACGGCGATCTCCGGCTCGCCCGTCCAGGACGTGGTCCACGAGATCAACGACGTGGCCTTCGTCGGTGTCGTCCACCCCGAGCACGGTCCCGGCTTCGACCTCTGGGTCGGCGGCGGCCTGTCCACCAACCCCAAGCTGGCCCAGCGCCTGGGCACCTGGGTGCCGCTGGACGAGGTCGCCGACGTGTGGGCCGGTGTCGTCGGCATCTTCCGCGACTACGGCTACCGCCGGCTGCGCACCCGCGCCCGGCTGAAGTTCCTGATGGCCGACTGGGGCCCGGAGAAGTTCCGCCAGGTGCTGGAGGACGAGTACCTCGAGCGCAAGCTGGTCGACGGCCCCGCGCCCGAGGAGCCCGTCTCCCGCTGGCGCGACCACATCGGCGTCCACCGGCAGCAGGACGGCCGCTTCTACGTCGGCTTCGCCCCGCGCGTCGGCCGGGTCGACGGCACCACCCTGACCAAGATCGCCGAACTGGCCGGCGCCCACGGCTCCGACCGGCTGCGCACCACCGTCGAGCAGAAGATGATCGTCCTCGACGTCGCCGAGGACCAGGTCGACTCGCTGGTCGCCGGGCTGGAGGCGCTGGACTTCCAGGTCACCCCCTCGCCGTTCCGGCGCGGCACGATGGCCTGCACCGGCATCGAGTTCTGCAAGCTCGCCATCGTCGAGACCAAGGGCCGCGGTTCCTGGCTCATCGACGAGCTGGAGCGCCGGATGCCGGACTTCCAGGAGCCGGTCACCATCAACCTCAACGGCTGCCCCAACGCCTGCGCCCGCATCCAGGTCGCCGACATCGGCCTCAAGGGCCAGCTGGTCCTGGACGGCGAGGGCAACCAGGTCGAGGGCTACCAGGTGCACCTGGGCGGCGCGCTGGGCCTGGAGCCGGGCTTCGGCCGCAAGGTCCGCGGGCTGAAGGTCACCGCCGACGAACTCCCCGACTACGTCGAGCGGGTGCTGCGCAACTTCGACGCGCAGCGCACCGACGGCGAGCGGTTCGCCCAGTGGGCGGCCCGCGCGGAAGAGGGTGCCCTGAAGTGAGCGGTCGTGCGGCGCCTTTCTACTGCCCCTACTGCGGCGACGAGGATCTGATGCCCTCCGAGGAGGGCCACGGCGCCTGGGAGTGCCGTTCCTGCAGCCGGGCGTTCCGGTTGTCGTTCCTGGGCCTGCTGTCCCAGGGGCTGACCGGCGCGTCCCCCGCCGCACCCGACGGAGGTGAGTCATGACCACCGCCACCACCGCGTCCGATCTCCAGCAGCTCGCCGAGCGGGCGGGCCGCGAACTGGAGGACGCCCCGGCCCTGGAGATCCTGCGCTGGGCCGCCGCCACCTTCGGCGCCCGCTTCTGTGTGACCTCCTCCATGGAGGACGCGGTCGTCGCGCATCTGGCCTCGCGGGCCCGGCCCGGCGTCGATGTGGTCTTCCTGGACACCGGCTACCACTTCCCCGAGACGATCGGCACCCGGGACGCGGTCGCCGAGGTGATGGACGTCCACGTCCGCACCCTGACGCCCCGGCAGACCGTCGCCGAGCAGGACGCGGAGTACGGACCGAAGCTGCACGACCGCGACCCCGACCTGTGCTGCGCGCTGCGCAAGGTCCGGCCCCTCGAAGAGGGCCTGGCCGACTACGACGCCTGGGCGACGGGGCTGCGCCGGGACGAGTCGCCGACCCGGGCGAACACCCCGGTCGTCGGCTGGGACCCCAAGCGGCAGAAGGTCAAGATCTCCCCGATCGCCCGCTGGACGCAGGCCGATGTGGACGCCTATGTCTCCGAGCACGGGGTGCTCACCAATCCGCTGCTGATGGACGGCTACGCCTCCGTCGGCTGTGCGCCCTGCACCCGGCAGGTGCTGCAGGGCGAGGACGCCAGGGCCGGCCGCTGGGCCGGCAGCGACAAGACCGAGTGCGGGCTGCACGGATGACGGACCACCAGGAGAGAGCCATGACGGGCGCCACGATCTGGCTGACCGGGCTGCCGAGCGCGGGCAAGACGACCCTCGCGCACGAGCTGGCCGGCCGGCTGCGCGGCGAGGGCCACCGTGTCGAGGTGCTCGACGGCGACGAGATCCGCGAGTTCCTCTCCGCGGGCCTCGGCTTCAGCCGCGAGGACCGGCACACCAACGTCCAGCGCATCGGCTTCGTCGCCGAGCTGCTGGCCAGCAACGGCGTCAAGGCGCTGGTGCCGGTGATCGCGCCGTACGCGGACAGCCGGGAGGCGGTGCGCAAGCGCCATCAGGCGGAGGGCACCACGTACCTGGAGGTGCATGTGGCCACCCCCCTCGACGTGTGCTCCGAGCGGGACGTGAAGGGGCTGTACGCCAAGCAGGCGGCCGGCGAGATCTCCGGACTGACCGGCGTGGACGACCCGTACGAGGCTCCCGAGTCGCCCGATCTGCGCATCGAGTCGCACACCCAGACCGTGCAGGAGTCCGCGGCGGCGCTGCACGCGCTGCTCACCGAAAGGGGCGTCGCATGACGACCGTCACTGCCGTGACCGAGAGCGCCGGGGACGCCGACAACCCCTACGCGCTCTCCCACCTGGACGCCCTGGAGTCCGAGGCGGTGCACATCTTCCGGGAGGTGGCGGGCGAGTTCGAGCGGCCGGTGATCCTGTTCTCCGGCGGCAAGGATTCCATCCTCATGCTGCACCTGGCGCTGAAGGCGTTCGCGCCGGCCGCGGTGCCGTTCTCGCTGCTGCACGTCGACACCGGGCACAACTTCCCCGAGGTCCTCGACTACCGCGACCGCACGGTCGAGCGGCACGGTCTGCGGCTGCACGTCGCCTCCGTGCAGGACTTCATCGACCGCGGCGAGCTGCGCGAGCGCCCGGACGGCACCCGCAACCCGCTGCAGACCGTCCCGCTGCTGGACGCCATCGCCGCCGGCCGCTTCGACGCGGTCTTCGGCGGCGGCCGCCGGGACGAGGAGAAGGCGCGCGCCAAGGAGCGGGTGTTCTCGCTGCGCGACGAGTTCGGCGGCTGGGACCCGCGCCGCCAGCGCCCCGAGCTGTGGCAGCTCTACAACGGCAAGCACTCCCCCGGCGAGCATGTGCGGGTCTTCCCGCTGTCCAACTGGACCGAGCTGGACGTGTGGCAGTACATCGCCCGCGAGAAGATCGAACTGCCCGCCATCTACTACGCCCACGAGCGCGAGGTCTTCGCACGCGCCGGCATGTGGCTGGCGCCCGGCGAGTGGGGCGGCCCGAAGGACGGCGAGAGCCTGGAGACCCGGCGGGTGCGCTACCGCACGGTCGGCGACATGTCCTGCACCGGTGCGGTGGACTCCGACGCGGACACCATCGAGGCGGTCATCGCGGAGATCGCCGCGTCCCGGCTCACCGAGCGGGGCGCGACCAGGGCCGACGACAAGCTGTCCGAGGCCGCCATGGAGGACCGCAAGCGCGAGGGGTACTTCTAACCATGAGCACGACCACGAACCCGGGCGCGGGCGACGCCGTCGAGGCGGGCGCCGCCTCGCTGCTGCGGTTCGCCACCGCCGGCTCCGTCGACGACGGCAAGTCCACGCTGGTGGGACGGCTGCTGCACGACTCCAAGTCGGTGCTGGCCGACCAGCTGGAGGCCGTCGAGCGCGCCTCGCTGGGCCGCGGGCAGGAGACGCCCGACCTGGCGCTGCTGACCGACGGGCTGCGCGCCGAGCGCGAGCAGGGCATCACCATCGATGTCGCCTACCGCTACTTCGCCACCCCGCGGCGCCGGTTCATCCTGGCGGACACCCCCGGGCATGTGCAGTACACCCGCAACATGGTCACCGGCGCCTCCACCGCCGAGCTGGCCGTGGTGCTGGTCGACGCCCGCAACGGCGTGGTCGAGCAGACCCGCCGGCACGCCGCGGTCGCCGCCCTGCTGCGCGTGCCGCACGTGGTCCTGGCCGTCAACAAGATGGACCTGGTCGACTACGCCGAGCCCGTCTTCGCCGCCATCGCCGAGGAGTTCACGCGCTACGCGGCCTCGCTGGGCGTCCCGGAGATCACCGCGATCCCCATCTCGGCGCTGGCCGGCGACAACGTGGTGTCGCCTTCGGCGAACATGGACTGGTACGGCGGCCCGACGGTGCTGGAGCACCTGGAGACGGTGTCCGTCGTCGCCGACCCCTCCAACGACCCGGGCCGCTTCCCGGTCCAGTACGTCATCCGCCCGCAGACCGCCGAGCACCCCGACTACCGCGGCTACGCGGGCCAGATCGCCTCCGGTGTGCTGCGCGTCGGCGACGCCGTCACCGTGCTCCCCTCGGGCCGCACCAGCACCATCGAGGCGATCGACGCCCTCGGGCGGAGCGTGGACGCGGCCTGGGCGCCGCAGTCGGTCACCGTCCGCCTCGCCGACGACCTCGACGTCTCGCGCGGTGACCTGATCGCCCCGACGGCCACCGCGCCGGCCGTCTCGCAGGACATCGAGGCGACCATCTGCCATGTGGCGGACCGTCCGCTGACCGTCGGACAGCGGGTGCTGCTCAAGCACGCCACCCGCACCGTCAAGGCGATCGTCAAGGACATCCCCTCCCGGCTGACGCTGGACGACCTCTCCCCGCACCCCGAGCCCGGTGAGCTGGCGGCCAACGACATCGGCCGGATCGTCGTGCGCACCGCCGAGCCGCTGCCGCTGGACGCCTACGCCGACTCCCGCCGCACCGGCTCGTTCCTGCTGATCGATCCGGCGGACGGCACCACGCTGACCGCGGGGATGGCCGGCCACGCCTTCGCGCAGGCGGCAGCCGAGGCCGCCGGGGCCGACGGCGGTGACGACGAGGGATGGGACTTCTGAGCATGCTCCAGGACGTGTTCTCGACCTTCGCGAAGGAGGGCGGCCGCATCGGCAGCGGCGCCCTGGGCAGCGGGCAGGGCGGAGTCGGCCGATGTGTGCGCTGACGTACCGCTCCGCTTCCGCTCTCCCCTTCTCCGCCTGCTCCTTCCCCCGAAGATCCTTCACCCTGCCGGGCGTGCCCTAGGGGCACACCGCGACCCGGCCCTGCGAGAGGAACGCCTTCCGTGTCTGCCGTTCGACACCGCCTGCTGGCGGCCGCTGTCACCGTCCCACTGCTGGTCGGGGCGCTGGGCGCCTGCGGCTACGGCTCCGAGGCCAAGAAGGACACAGGCGCCGGCGCCGCCCCCAAGGGGGCCAAGACCGACGGGCTCGATCACGTGACGATCGGGTTCTTCGGCAACACCACGCACGCCACCCCCCTGATCGGCCTCCAGAGCGGCCGGTTCCAGAAGGAACTGGGCGGCACCGAGGTGAAGTCCTCCGTCTTCAACGCGGGCCCCGCCGAGATCGAGGCGCTCAACTCCGGCGCCATCGACATCGGCTGGATCGGCCCCTCCCCCGCGATCAACGGCTATGTGAAGTCGCACGGCAAGAGCCTGAAGATCATCGGCGGTTCGGCCTCCGGCGGGGTGTCGCTGGTGGTCAACCCCAAGAAGATCAAGAGCCTGGACGACCTCAAGGGCAAGACCCTCGCGACCCCGCAGCTGGGCAACACCCAGGACGTCGCACTGCTGAACTACCTGAGCGGCAAGGGCTACAAGGTCGACCCCACCACCGGCAAGGGCGATGTCACCGTCCAGCGCACCGACAACAAGGTGACGCCGACCGCCTTCCAGCAGGGCTCCATCGACGGCGCCTGGGTGCCCGAGCCCACCGCCGCCAAGCTCGTCGCCGAGGGCGGCAAGACGCTCCTGGATGAGAAGAAGCTGTGGAAGGACGGCAAGTTCGTCATCACGAACATGATCGTCTCGCAGAAGTTCCTGAAGCAGCACCCGAAGGCCGTCGAGGCGGTGCTGCGCGCCTCGGTCAAGACCAACGACTGGATCCGCTCGCACCCCGCCCAGGCGAAGAAGGACCTCAACGACAAGCTCGCCTCCTCGGACATCGCCGGCAAGGCGCTGCCCGCCGACGTCATCGACCCGGCGTTCCGCAACGTCCAGGTCACCGATGACCCGCTGGCCGCCACCCTCCAGCAGGAGGCCGATCACGCGGTCAAGGCGGGCCTGCTGAAGAAGCCCGACCTCAAGGGCATATACGACCTGACGCTGCTGAACAAGGTGCTCAGGTCCGAGGGCAAGAAGCCGGTCGACGATGCCGGACTCGGCAGCAAGTAGCCCGCAGCACCGCACCCCCCAGGAGGTGACACCGATGACGACCACCACTCTCGCCAAGCAGCCGGCCGCGGCGGACAAGGGCAACACCGTGCCCTACGCGGCCCGCATCGACCACGTCTCGAAGTCGTTCGGCCGCACCGGCGCCCAGCAGCACGTCCTGGAGGACATCACCCTCGACGTGGCACCCGGCGAATTCGTCTGCCTCCTGGGGGCCTCGGGCTGCGGGAAGTCCACCCTGCTCAACCTCGTGGCCGGCCTGGACGCGCCGTCCGCCGGTGCCATCGCGACGCCGGGCGGCCGGCCGGCCCTGATGTTCCAGGAGCACGCGCTGTTCCCGTGGCTGACCGCCGGCCGCAACATCGAACTGGCGCTGCGGATGCGCGGGGTGCCGCGCGCGGAGCGCCGCGCCGAGGCCGAGCGGCTGCTGGAGCTGGTCCGGCTCAAGGGCGCCCACGGCAAGCGGGTGCACGAGCTGTCGGGCGGGATGCGCCAGCGCGTCGCGATGGCCCGGGCACTCGCCCAGGACAGCCAGCTGCTGCTGATGGACGAGCCGTTCGCCGCGCTGGACGCGATCACTCGCGATGTCCTGCACGACGAACTGACCCGCATCTGGCGCGAGACGAACCTCTCGGTCCTCTTCGTCACCCACAACGTCCGCGAGGCCGTCCGGCTCGCCGAGCGGGTGGTGCTGCTGTCCTCCCGGCCCGGCCGGATCGCCCGCGAGTGGCAGGTCGACATCCCGCAGCCGCGCCGCATCGAGGACGCCGCGGTCGCCGACCTGTCCGTCGAGATCACCGAACAGCTCCGGGGGGAGATCCGCCGCCATGGCCAGCACTGAGACCGAGGACCCCGCCACCGCCCCGGACGACGGGGGCACCACCACCGCAACCGCCACCGCCGGGGGCCGCGACACCGCCGGTGACCTCGCCGGTCTGGAGGCCGGGCTCGACGCGCTCGAATCGCGGGTCGTCGACCGGCAGCCGCGGCTGCGGGCCGCCGCCGCGAAGGCGCTGCCGCCCGTCATCGCCGTCGCCATCGTGCTCGGCCTGTGGCAGCTGGCGTACCACTTCGAGCTGAAGCCGCACTACCTGCTGCCCAGCCCCGCGGACGTCTTCGGCTCGCTCCGGCAGAAGTGGCTGGAGGGCACGCTGCTGAGCTTCGTGTGGACCAGCGTCTCGCGCGGCGCCCTCGGCTTCGTGACCTCGGTCGCCATCGGGACCGTGCTCGGGCTGATCGTCGCCCAGGTCAAGGCGGTCCGGGCGGCGATCGGGCCGATCCTCAGCGGTCTGCAGTCGCTGCCCTCGGTGGCCTGGGTGCCGGCCGCGATCATCTGGTTCGGGCTGAGCGACGCCACGATCTACGCGGTGGTGCTGCTCGGCGCGGTCCCCTCCATCGCCAACGGCCTGGTGGCGGGCGTCGACCAGATCTCCCCGCTCACCCTGCGGGCCGGCCGCACCATCGGCGCGACCGGGCTGGCCGGGGTGCGGCATGTGCTGCTGCCGGCCGCGCTGCCCGGCTACCTCGCCGGGCTCAAGCAGGGCTGGGCGTTCTCCTGGCGCTCCCTGATGGCCGCCGAACTCATCGTCAACGCGCCGGACCTGGGCACCGGCCTGGGCCAGCTGCTGGAACAGGGCCGTGAGCTCCAGGACATGTCCTGGGTGCTGGCCGCGATCCTGCTGATCCTGATCGTCGGCATCGGTATCGAGCTGCTGATCTTCGCCCCGATCGAGCGCCGGGTGCTGCGCAGCCGCGGCCTGCTGGTCAAGGGCTGATCCATGGACCCGCGCCCCACGCTCCTCGTCATCGCCCACGGCAGCCGCGACCCGCGGCACGCGGCGACCGTCTCCGCGCTCTGCGCGCGGGTGCGGGCGCTGCGGCCCGGGCTGCGGGTCGAGGTCGGCTACCTCGACTTCAACGCCCCCCGGGTGCCGCGGCTGCTGGAGCGGCTGTCGGCCGAGGCGGCGGGCGGGCCGGCCGGCGGGCGGGGCGTGCGGGAGGTGGTGGCGCTGCCGCTGCTGCTCACCCGGGCCTTCCATGCGAAGTCCGACATCCCGGCGGTGCTGCGGGAGGCGGCCGGGCGGCTGCCCCTGCTGAGCATCCGCCAGGCGGCGGTGCTGGGCCCCTCCCCGCTGCTGACGGCCGCGCTGGAGCGGCGGCTGGCGCAGGCCGGGGTGCGGCCCGGCGACCCCCGCCCGACCGGGGTCGTGCTGGCCTCGGCGGGCTCCTCCGACCCGGAGGCGGGCGCAGTGCTCGCTGAAACCGCGCGGGAGTGGCGGCGCACCGCTGGATGGTGTGCCGTGCGGCCTGCGTTCGCCTCCGCGTCCCTTCCCCGCACGGCCGATGCCGTGCGGCAGCTGCGCGCCGAGGGCGTCGAGCGGGTGGCCGTCGCCCCCTACGTCATCGCCCCCGGCTTCCTGCCGGACCGGATCGCCGCCGGGGCCCGCGAGGCCGGCGCCGACGTGCTGGCGCCGGTCCTGGGGGACGCGCCCGAGATGGCCCGGCTGCTGCTGCGGCGCTACGACGACGCGGCCTCGGACCGGGCCCGCGGGGACCGGACGGCGCTGAGCGCCTGACCGGCCCCGCGCCCCGCGCCGGTCAGCCGGCCGCGGTGCGCAGCCAGACCGTGGTCCACGGCGGCAGCTGACCGCCGGTAACCGGGGCGGAGGACAGCAGCAGTTCCCCGGCCGGCAGCGGCTGCTGCGCGTCCGACAGGTTGGCCACGCACTCCCAGCCGCCCGAGCGGCGGAAGTGGAGCACCCCCGCCTCGGCGGCCGCCCCGTCGTCGGCCCACTCCAGTGCCTCGTCGGCGATCAGCCGGCGGCGGGTGGCCAGCGCCGCGCGGTACAGCTCCAGCGGCGAGGAGGCCACGCCCTGCTGGGCCTCGACGGACCACTCGCCCCAGCCCGCGGGCTGCGGCAGCCATGCGCCGCCGTCGCCGAACCCGTACGAGCTGCCCTCGCGCCGCCACGGCAGCGGCACCCGGCAGCCGTCGCGCCCCTTCAGTCGGCCCGCGCTGCGGACCGCGACCGGGTCCTGGAGGCTCTCGCGGGCCAGGTCGGCGACCTCGGGCAGCCCCAGTTCCTCGCCCTGGTAGACGTAGCTGGAGCCGGGCAGCGCCAGCATCAGCAGGGTCGCGGCCAGCGCCCGGCGCAGCCCGAAGTCCCGCTCCAGCGGGGGCTCCTGGCCGTCGGAGAGCAGCCAGGCCTCCTCGTCGCGGCCGTCGGGGAGGCCGTAGCGCGAGGCGTGCCGGATCACGTCGTGGTTGGAGAGCACCCAGGTGGCGGTGGCGCCGGCGGACCGGGCGTCGGCGAGCGCGGTGTCGATGGAGGACCGCAGCTCGGGCGCGTCCAGCTTCGCCTTGAGGAAGTCGAAGTTGAAGGCCTGGCCCAGCTCCTGGGGGGTGGCGTAGGCGGTGCGGCGGGAGTTGCGCACCCAGGCCTCGGCGACGGCGATGCGCGGCGGGTCGTACTCGTTGAAGACCTTGCGCCACTCGCGGAAGATGTCGTGGACCTCGTCCCGGTCCCAGAAGGGGTGGCTGCCGTCCTCGGGCAGGTCCTCGGGCCGGTAGCTCTCCACGCCGCCGATGTCGCGCAGCGGGTGGGCCAGGTCCTTGGCGAGGCCGTGGGCCACGTCGACCCGGAAGCCGTCGACGCCGCGGTCCGACCAGAAGCGCAGGGTCTCGCGGAAGTCTGCGCGGACCTCGGGGTTGTCCCAGTTGAAGTCGGGCTGTTCGGGGGCGAAGAGGTGGAGGTACCACCAGCCGTCGGGCAGCCGGGTCCAGGCCGGGCCGCCGAAGCAGGAGACCCAGTCGGTGGGCGGCTCCTCGCCCCGCTCCCCGCGGCCCTCGCGGAAGACGTAGCGCTCCCGGGCGGCCGACCCGGGGGCGGCGCGCAACGCCTCCTGGAACCAGACGTGCTGGTCGGAGGAGTGGTTGGGCACGATGTCGACCATCACCTTGATGCCGAGGCGGTGGGCCTCGGCCACCATGGCGTCGAAGTCGTCGAGGGTGCCCAGCCGGGGGTCGACGTCGCGGTAGTCGGCGACGTCATAGCCGCCGTCGGCCAGCGGTGAGGGGTAGAAGGGGCTCAGCCAGACGGCGTCCACGCCCAGGTCGGCGAGGTAGGGCAGCCGGGAGGTCACGCCGGGGATGTCACCGAGACCGTCGCCGTCGAGGTCGGCGAAGCTGCGCGGATACACCTGGTAGACGACGGCCTGCCGCCACCAGTCGGTGGTGTTGCTGTCGGAGCCGAGGTGCTGTGCGGTCACGTGAATACCCTTCGGTGCGGTGGCGGTTGCCGTGGTGGTGGAGCGGGGGGCGACGCGGTGCGGCGCCGGGCGCGGTGGGTCGGGGCGCGAGCGGCAGCGCCGGTCGCGGGGCCGGGGGCTCATCCCTTGACCGCCCCCGAGGTCATGCCCGAGACGATCGAGCGGCGGAAGATCAGGACCAGGATGCCGATCGGCAGGGTGGCCGCGACGGCACCCGCGAAGAGCGTCCCGTAGGGGACCGTGTACTGGCTGGTGAACAGGGCGATGCCGACCGGGACGGTGCGGTGGCCGTCCTCGCTGTTGAAGGTCAGCGCCAGCAGGAACTCCGACCAGGTCGCGGTGAAGGTGAAGATGCCCGCGGTGAACAGCCCGGGCCGGGCGAGCGGGGCGATGACGGTCAGCACGATGCGCAGCGGCCCCGCGCCGTCGACGGTCGCCGCCTCCTCCAGTTCCTGGGGGATGCCGACCAGGTAGTTGCGCATGATCCAGATGGCGAACGGCAGGTTCAGCGCGACGTACGGCACGATCAGACCGGCGTAGCTGTTGAGCAGCCCCACCTGCCGCTCCAGCAGGAACAGCGGGACGACCAGCGCGATCGGCGGGAAGACGGACAGCATCAGCAGCACGGTCATCAGCGGGCCGCGGCCGCGCAGCGGGGTGCGGGCCAGCGCGTACCCCGCGAAGAAGGACAGCCCCAGCACGAGGACCGTCGAGACGGACGCCACCAGCACGCTGTTGAGCAGATAGTGGCCGATGCCGTTGCGGACGAACGCCTCGGCGTAGTTGCCGAGCGTCGGCGACTCGGGGGCCAGGGTCGGCGGGGCCGCGCTGATCTCCCCGGGGCCCTTGAAGGACGAGGCGAGCATCCAGTACAGCGGGAGCGTCGACAGCACGACGATCGCCAGGCCGCCGAGGTTGACGGCGTTGAGGTACCGGCGGATGCCGGAGGCCGGTGCGCGGCGGCTCATCCCCGCCCCCCTTCGTCGGCCTGGGCCTTGAAGAGCCGCAGGAAGAGCAGACAGCAGCCGATCACGATGACCGCGGTGGTGGTCGCCACCGCCGCGCCCCGGCCGATTTCGAGATTCTGGAAGAGCGTCTTGTAGCCCAGGATCGCCAGTGACTGGGTGGCGGTGCCCGGTCCGCCCTGCGTCAGCACGAAGGGCAGGTCGAAGATGCCGAAGGCCTGGAGGATGCGGAAGAGCACGGCGATGGCCATGATCGGGCGCAGCTGCGGCAGCGTCACCTTCCAGAACGTGGTCCAGGCGTTGGCCCCGTCGATCTCTGCCGCCTCGTAGACGTCGCCGGGAATCAGCATCAGCCCGGCGAGGACGACAATGGCGACGAAGGGCGTGGTCTTCCACACGTCGACCACCACCATGGCGCCCATGGCGGAGGCGGGCTGCCCGAGGATGTCCGGCTGCTGGCCGAGCAACTGCCCGAAGAGCCAGGTCAGTCCGCCGTAGGTGCCGTTGTAGAGATAGCCCCACAGCTGGGCGGCGACCACATTGATCAGCGCCCAGGGCAGCAGCAGCACGGCCAGGACCCAGCCGCGGGCGGCGCCCAGCCGGTCCAGCACCAGCGCGGCCAGGGTGCCCAGCACCAGTTCCAGCACGACGGTGACGACGGTGAACCCGAAGGTGAAGAAGAGCGCCTGGCGCCACTCCGGGCTGCCCAGCACGGCGGCGTAGTGGTCCCCCGTCAGGGACTCGATGCGGAACCCGCCGTATTCCAGGCGGATATCGGCGAAGCTCAGCAGCACGGAGAAGAGCACCGGGAAGACCGTCACCGCGGCGATGGTGAGCAGCGCCGGCGAGGCGAAGAGCCAGCCGGTGCGGGCCTTGCGGCGGCGGCTCGCCCGGGCCGGACCGCCCTCGCGCGGGGCCGGCGTCCCCGGCGGGCCGGCCGGCTCGGGGGCGGACTGGCGCGACACGGTCGCGGCGGAGGGCGCGGCGGTCACAGGGCCCTGCCTTCCAGCGCGGTCCGGATGTCCTCGCGGGCGGCGCGCACGGCCCCGGCCGGGGAGGTCCGGCCGCCGGTCACCGCGTTGCCCTGGGTGTAGAGCGCCTTGCTGACCTGGGAGTAGTAGGGGGTCTGCACGGGGCGGGCGACCAGGCGCAGCCCGTGCGCCATGGTGAGCGTGGGGTCGCCGGCCTGGCGGGCCTCGGGTCGGGTGAGCACCTCTTGCATGGCCGGGATCACCCCGGCGTTCTTCAGCAGGATCATCTGTGCCTCCTCGCCGGCGCAGAAGCGGGCGAAGGCGACCGCGGCCCCGAGGTTGTGGGAGTTGGGATTGACGAAGTTGCTCCAGCCGCCGGCGCAGCTCACCCCGGGCGGGCCGCCGCCGTCGAAGCCGGGGCGCGGGGCGACACCGACCCGGCCCGCGATCTTGGAGGCCGAGCGGTCGGCCGCGTTGCCCCAGGCGTAGGACCAGTTGCGCAGGAAGACGCCGCGGCCGCCGACGAAGGCGTCCTGCGAGTCCGCCTCCACGTAGGTGGTGACCGTGGCGGGCGAGACGCCGGTCTCGGTGAACTGCCGCATCATCGCGAACGCCCGCTCCGCCCCCGGCCCGTTCAGCGCCACCTTGCCCTCCCCATCCAGCACGGGGGCGTCGGCGTCGGCCAGGAACTCGGCGACGTTGCAGGTCAGCGACTCCGAGACGTTGGCCTGCCAGAGGAAGCCGTAGGCGGCGTCGCCGGCCCGCTGGATCTTCCGGGAGGTGCGCAGCAGCTCCTCCCAGGTGCGGGGCACCGGCAGCCCGTGCTTGGCCAGCAGGTCCTTGCGGTAGAAGAGGTAGGCGCTGTCGGTGTAGAAGGGCAGCGCGTAGACGGCGCCGCGGTATTCGCTGACCCTGCGCAGCGCCGGCGGGTAGCCCTCCCAGAAGTCCTTCGGCAGCAGCTTCTGCAGCGGCAGGGCAAGGGAGTTGGCGCCGAACTGGGCGGGCCAGGTGGTGTCGCCGAGATAGACGTCCGGAGTGGGTGAGGCCCCCGCGAGCTGGGTGGTGACGGCGGCGCGGTTGGCGTCGGTGGCGCTCAGCGCGTTCGACTTCCGGACGCGGATGTTCGGATGGCGGCGCTGGAAGGCGCGAATGATCAGGTCGGCCACCACCGGACCGTTCCGGGCGGGGATTTCGGATACCCACCAGGTGAGAGTGGCCGGGGTACGCGGGGTGTGGGCAGCCTGGGTCAGCAGGGTGTCCAGGGGCTTGCCCGCGCAACCGCTGGTGAACCCGGCTCCGAGGGCGAGACCGCTCGCGAGCAGGGTTCTGCGGCGCAAGGCCATGCGTGCTCCTCACGTCTTGGCTGACTTCGATGACAGCGCTTGCAGGCTAGAAGTGGCCTTGTCGCCAGGTCAACGGGTGATGAACAACAGATTTCGGCGAGGATTCTCCTGGCAACGCTGTCATCGCGATTTTGTGCTAGCGTCCCGGCATGTCCTCAGCTCGGAGCGAGGCCACGATGGCCGATGTGGCCCATCGGGCGGGGGTCTCGGTGTCCACGGTGTCGCGCACGCTGCGCGGGCTGTCCACCGTCTCGGACACCACCCGCGCCCGCGTCGAATCCGCGGCCCGCGAGCTCTCGTTCGCGATCACCCGCAGCGCATCCAGCCTGGTCACCGGCCGCACCGGCCGGGTCGCCGTCCTCATGCCCAACCTGGCCTCGTGGTTCCTGAGTTCGGCGCTGTCCGGGATGGCGCCCGCGCTGCGCGAGGCGGGCCTGGACCTGCTGGTCTACAGCGTGAGCGATGTCCACGAACGCGCCGACTTCTTCGACCGGCTGCCCGCCCGCCGCAACGCCGACGCCCTCCTCGTGGTGAGCTTCGCCCTCACCCCCGCCGAGCGCGCCCGGCTGGACGATCTGGGGATGCCCCTAGTGTTCGTCAGCCAGCACGCACCGGGGCGCCCCAGCGTCTACGTCGACGACGAGGACGCCGCCCTGCGCGGCACCCGCCATCTGCTCAACCTCGGCCACCGGCGGATCGCCTTCCTCCAGACCTTCGACGAGACCGGCTTCGCCTGGAGCAGCAAGAACCGCCTCGCCGGGCATCTGCGGGCCCTCGCCGACGCCGGGCTGGAGCACGACCCCTCCCTGGTGATGAGCGTGCCCGGCTGGAAGGGCAGCGGCATGGCCACGGCCGTGGGGCGGCTGATGAGCCTCCAGTCCCCGCCGACCGCCCTGTTCACCGAGACCGACGACCTGGCGTTCCGGCTGCTGGCGGCCCTGCGCGCGGCCAACGTCTCGGTTCCCGGGCAGGTTTCGGTGATGGGCTTCGACGACCACGTCATGGCGGGAGTCATGGGCCTGACCACCCTGGCCCAGCCCGCCGTGGAACTCGGCCGCACCGCCATAGCCCTCACCCGCTCGGTGATCGACGACTCCGACGGCGCCCACGAACGCCACATCGTCCTCCCCACCGAACTCGTCCCCCGCGGCAGCACGGGGCCTCCTCCGACGGGGGGTTGAGGCGGGGGGCTCGACCGACCACCGGCCACGCGGCATCTGGTCGTCGAACTCCGACCGCACGACGCTGCGATACAACACCAACGGCGGTGGCGACGCGGTCGAGTTGGGGGCGTTTGCCATCGCCTTCACCTTTGCCGTCGACGTCGACGGCGACGGCGCGGGCGTCGGCGACCTGTACCAGCACAGCGTCAGCCACGACAACAGCGGGATGGCGCTGATCTGCCCGGTCGAGGGCCTGCCGCCGGACCGGCCGACGATCCGCTGCACCATCAGCCAGAACGGCCGCGAACGTCTCCGGTGGCGTGATCATCCTGGCCTGCACCGAGCAGACGAACATCTCGATCCACGGCAGCACCGCCTACGTCCCCACGGCCCACGGCCGACACGCTGCGGTGGAACGTCAGCCCCGGACACCCCGCTGGTCGCCCACAACATCCGCGTCGGTAAGTCCAGTCCCGGGGCTCGGATGATAGTCGCCCGTCGACTAGTAACCTGGAAACTATGACGTACAGGCGCTCAACGTTGGCTCTGGCGGTGCTGTCCCTGCTGGCCGAGGTGGACCACCAGCAGCAGCCCGGCATGCATCCCTACAAGATGCAGCGGTTGATGAAGGACCGCGGCAAGGGCGAAGTGGTCAATGTGGGCCAGCGGGCCAGCCTTTACCGCACCATCGACCGCCTGCACCGCAAGGGGCTGATCGAGGTGCGGGAGAGCAGCCGCGAGCACAACCGCCCCGAGCGGACGCTCTACGCCCTCACGGACGAGGGGCGTGCCGTGTGGCGCGACTGGATGCTCGACGCGTTGGCGGCTCCGACCCGCGAGTACCCGGAGTTCCTGGCCGCCATGGCGTTCGTCCCCCTCCTCGAACCCGGCGAGGTGGCCGAACAGCTGGAGAAGCGCCGGACCAACCTCGCCACCGAACTGGCCCGGCTCGACACGCAGATAGCGGCGTCGGGCGAATGGGGCCGGCTGTTCACCCTGGAGATGGAGTGCATGCGGGCCACGACCGCCGCGGAGCTGCACTGGGTGGAATCGGTGATCGCGGACCTGCGCTCCGGGCGCATCACCTGGACCAAGGAGTGGCTGGCCGCGATGGCCGCCGCCCACGCCCGCTGAGGGCTGTCCGCGGCGCGTCCTCGCGTCCGCGGCCCACGGCGCCGACACGCCGCCACCATGACGAAATGGGAGACCACCATGCCCGGTTTACCTTTGCATGTCATCATCATCGGCGCCGGCACGGGCGGGCTCTGCCTCGCGCAGGGCCTCAAGCGTGCGGGCGTCAGCGTCGCGGTGTACGAGCGCGACCGCACCCGCCGCGACGGTCTGCAGGGCTACCGGGTCGGGATCGACGCCGACGGTAAGCGGGCGCTGCGGGCCAACCTGTCACCCGAGCTGTACGACACCTTTCTCACCACCTGCGCCCAACGCCCCCTGTACGGCAACCAGATGACGCATGAGAAGAAATTCCTCTTCTCGGCCGGACCCGAGGTGCTCAAGGCGGAGGACCAGCCGTCGGAGGACGACGCCGACGAGTCGGTGAGCCGCATGACGCTGCGCCAGGTGCTGCTGACGGGCGTGGAGGACGTCGTCCACTTCGACAAGTGCTTCACCCACTACGAGCAGCACGCCGACGGGCGCGTCACCGCGTTCTTCGCGGACGGCGAGTCCGCCACCGGCGACGTTCTCGTGGGTGCCGAGGGAGCCAACTCCCTTGTCCGCAAGCAGTATCTGCCGCACGCCAAGCTGATCGACACCGGCCTGATCGGTATCACCGGCAAGACGCCGCTCACCGACGAGACCCGCGCGCTGCTGCCCAAGAGGTGATGGAAGGCGTCACCATGGTGCACGGCCCCAAGGGGTTCATGTGCATCCTGCATGTGATGCGCTTCAAGTGGGACGAGGACGGCAAGCCGAAGGCGGGCATCGGCAGCACCGACGCGGAGGCGCTGCGCGCCTGGCCCGGGATGCTCTACGACAACAGCCGCGACTACATCATGTGGGGCTTCGCCGCGTCGGAGAAGTGGCTGCCGAAGGACGTCACGCAGCTGCGCGGCGCCCGCATCCAGCAGCTCGTGACGGAGAAGACGGCCTCGTGGCACCCCGACTACCGGCGGATCTTCTCGCTCGGTGACCCGGACAGCAGCTTCCCCCTGGTGATCCGGACGTCCGAGCCGATCGACCCGTGGAAGCCCAGCAGCGTCACGCTCATCGGTGACGCCATCCACACCATGACGCCGGGCCGCGGGGTGGGCGCCAACACCGCGCTGCGCGACGCCCGGCTGCTCACCCGCAAGCTGGCCGCCGCGAGCCGCGGCGAGCTGTCCCTCCTGGACGCGGTGGGCGGGTACGAGTCGACGATGACGTCCTACGCCTGGGACGCCGTCATCAAGTCCCGTGCCCAGATGGACGGTCACTCCGTCATGCACAAGGGTGACCTGCTCGGCACCCTGGCCCGGACGGGCATGCGCACCGCGATGCGCACGATGAACCATCTGCCGCCGGTCAAGCGCAAGATGGTCCTCGCGGAGAGCTCGTTTCGCGGGGCCGGCCGCGAGGACGAGGACTGATCCACCGGGCGGCCGGGACGGGTCGAAGCGTGGCGGGGCGGAATCGCCGGGCAACCGTCCGGCAACCCTTCCGGTCGGACCCGGCGACCGACGTGGCCGGCATGGACAATGCGCGCGCACGGCACCGACGCGCAACCTGACCGAACTGACCTTGCTGACCACCGCCCGCTCTTCACCCCGCGCAGTCCTTCGGCTGTCATGGGTAGGGCACCCATCGGTGCGCCGGCGACCATCTGGGGGGATCTGATGCTGGACAAGAGTTACGTCGTGCCCTGGGGAAAGCGGGGAGCGCTGCCCGCCGACACCGAGGCAGCGGTACGCGCCGAACTCCTCCACGAGAGCGCCCCGCTGCCGACCGGTGTGCGGCGGGAACGGTTCGAGCGCTCCTTCGCCGCATCGGTCGGCAGCCGGCACGCGGTCTCGGTGACCAGCGGAACGGTCGCCCTGCAGCTGGCGGTCCGGATGCTCGGCCTGACCCCCGGCGACGAGGTGATCGCCACCCCGCAGACCCACCAGGCCACCGTCCGGCCGCTGTTCGACTACGACGTACGGGTCAGGTTCTGCGATGTCGACCCCACCACCCTCGCCATCGACCCGGCCGTACTGGAGTCGCTGATCACCCCGCGCACCAAGGCTCTTCTGCTGGTGCACTACGGCGGCTGCCCCGCCGAGATGGACACCGTCATGGCGCTGGCCCGCCGCCACGGCTTCCTGGTGCTGGAGGACTGCGCCCACGCGCTGGGCACCCGCTACCGCGGACGGAGCGCCGGATCGCTGGCGGACATCGCCACGTTCAGTCTCCGGAACTCCAGGAAGGACAGCGCGCTCGGCAAGGGCGGGCTGATCACCTGCGACCGCGACGACTGGGCCCGGCGCCTGCACCGGCTGCGTGCCGAGGACACCGACGCACGCAGCGCGCACCTGCTCCCGGACCGGACGGCCGCGCCCAATGCCGCCCTGTGGACCCCGCACACCATCCCGCTCCACCGCGGCCGGACACGGCGGCCGGGCGGGGACGCGACGATGCCGGACATGGTCGCCGCCCTCGGCCAGGCCCAGCTGGCCCGGCTCCCGGCCGCCACCGTCCGACGCCGCACGCTCGCCGCGCGGCTGGACGAGGTACTGGCCCGCTACCCCTTCATGACGCCCCAGTCGGCGCCCGCCCACAGCACACACGCCTACCACCTCTACACCTGCTTCACCTCCCACCAGGAACTGCGCGACCGCCTCGTCCTGAGCCTGGACCGCCGGGGTGTGGAGATCCAGCTCCGCTACTTCCCCCAGCATCTGCTGCCGCAGTGGCGCCACCGCGGCCACCTGCGCGGCGAGTGCCCCGTCGCCGAACGCAGCTGGTTCGAGCAGCACCTGAACCTCCCCTGCCATGCCCTTCTGACCCCACATCAGGAGGATCACCTAGTCGAGGCCCTGGACGAGTCCCTGGCCGAACTGAACGGCAGCACACCGGCCCCACCCCCGGTACCGGCGACGGTCTGCGGCCGGTAGTCCTCGGTGACCGTGGCCGGTGGTCGGTGACCGTGGCCGGTGGCCGGTGGCCGTGGCCGGTGGCCTGTGCTGTGGTCGGTGATCGTGGCCGGTGGTCGGTGGTCGGTACCCCGTCGCCGATCGCCTCGTTCCCGGCCCCGGCCCCGGCAGCCGCCCACGGTTCCGCGAGCCTCCGCCCCGCCCCGCGCCACACCGCACGGGCGCGCGGCCTCGGCTGAACGGGCGGAAGATGGCCCGACCGCCGTCTTCCGGTCCCGTCCGCGGGAAGGGCGATGGCATGAGCCACTCGCACGCCCCCACCACCGCCGGGCACACCCACACCCTTGGCCCTGTCACCGGAGTAGCCCGCCGGCTCTCGCCGACCGGCGAGGTCCCCGCCCTCCCCCGCCGAACGGACGGAGGCCCACGGTGAGAGCCTTTGTGCTCCGCAAGGTGGGCGAGGTCGGCGTCATCGAGAAGCCGGTTCCCGAACCCGGCCCCAATGACGTGGTCGTGCGCACCACCGCGGCCTTGGTCTGCACGACCGATGTGCACGTCATGCGGGGCGTGATCCCGGTCGATCCGGACGTGACACTGGGGCATGAGGCGGTAGGCGTCGTCCATGCCCTCGGTTCGGCCGTCGAGGGGCTGGTCAAGGGCCAGCGTGTCGCGGCCGCCGGAATCACGCCCTGCTTCCAGTGCGACTCCTGCCAGCGCGGGTTCTCCTCTCAGTGCCAAGGGCGGATGCTGGGCGGCGCCAAGTTCACCACCCAGCGGGATGGGACTCTGGCTCAGTATTTTCTTGTCAACAACGCCGAGGCCAACCTCGCGCCCATTCCCGACGAACTCTCCGACCACCAGGCGCTGTACGCGACCGACATGCTCTCGACCGGGTTCGTCGCCGCCGAACACGCGGAACTCCAACTGGGCGAGACCGTGGCGATCTTCGCGCAGGGCGCCGTCGGCCTGTCGGCGACGATCGGCTGCCGGCTCCTCGGCGCCGGGCTCATCATCGCCGTCGAGTCGGTCCCCGCCCGCCAGGACCTCGCCCGCCGCTTCGGCGCCGATCTGATCGTCGACCACACGCAGTGCGATCCGGTGGAGCGCATCCTGGAGCTGACGGACGGCCAGGGGGTCGACGCGGCCATCGAGGCACTCGGCACCCCCGCGACCTGGGAGGCCGCATTCCGGGTCACGAAGCCGGGAGGCCGCATTTCCAACGTCGGGTATCACGGGGAGGTACGCGAGCCCCTGAAGATCCCCCTGGAGCCATTCGGCTACGGCATGTCCGACAAGCAGGTCTACGGCGGTTTCAACCGCGGAGGACGCGGATGGCTCCGCCGCATCTTCCGGCTGATGGAAACGGGAAAGGTCGACCCCACCCCGATGACCACCCATGAGTTCAGCTTCACCGAGATCGAGCGAGCCTTCCGGATGATGGAAACGAAGGAAGGAGGAATCATCAAGCCCCTTATTCACTTCGACACGGACAATGCGTAGATGCGGTCGGACGGCGCGGCGGGCATTGCCAGTTGAGGAATCTGTCAGGCGTCAGACGTGAGTGACACCATTCGACATTCAACGATCCGGGAGCGCGCGCCCCTGACCCACGACTGGGCAATTCACCCCCGCCCGGCGGAGGTAGGGAGACTCTCTCCCTACCTCCGCCGGGCCCCTGGAGAGCTGCTCCTCCTTCACATGAACGGTGACATCACCAGGTCCTTCGAGTGCGCGTCACCCCACTCCGGGTACTACCGGCCGGGCGGCCGGGGTGTCGGCTCGGCCCTTCTCGTAGACCGTCAGGCCCCGTGCCAGATGGAGGGGGACCAGCAGCAGTTCCACGATCAGGGCCTTCCAGGCGTAGACGAGGTTGACGGCCTTGGTCGCGTAGACACAGGGGACGTTCAACAGCACTGTCGCCAGTGGGAGTTTGCGGCGGCGGGCGGCGTAGAGGAGGGGTGGTGTGGTCAGCAGGAGTTCGGCTCCGGCCCACCAGGCGAAGGCGAGGGCGGGTGGTTGGTCGGTGGTCGCGGCGAGGACGAAGGGCGTCGCCCACCACAGTGGCGCGGTGAGGATCTCCAGGAGTGCGAGAAGCACCCACACCGCCAGCAGGGGTTTGTGGACGATCAGCCGGCCGAGGTGCAGCCGGACGTTCTGGCAGAAGCCCGCCATCCAGCGCCAGACCTGTTTGCGCAGGTAGGTGAGGTCTTCCGGATCGGCGGCGAGGGCCACGGCATCGGAGACGTAGACCGCGCGTCTGCTCGCGATCTGCTGGGCCCACGTATAGTCCATGTCCTCGACGATGGTGCGTTCGGGGAAGCCGCCGAAGGCCATCAGATCGTCGCGGCGGAAGACGGAGCAGCAACCCGAGCACACCATGGGGCTGTTGGCGCGCGCCTGGATGGGCCTATGCCAGTGGAAGCCGAAGAGATACTCGGTGGAGCGTCCGCGTTCCCAGAGGGTGCGGGTGTGGCGGGTGCGGACCGTGCCCGCGGCGATGGAGACCTCCGGATCGTCGAAGACGGGCAGAACGGTCTCGATGTAGTCCGGCGCGAGGACGGTGTCCGCGTCGACGGCCAGGACGAGGTCGGTGGTGCACTGCGGCAGCGCGTAGTTCTGCGCCTTGGCCTTGCTGCCGAGATTCCGTGGCGGACGCAGAACGGTCACGCCGTGTGAGGCCGCCACTTCGCCGGTCCGGTCCGTGGAAGCGTCGTCCACGACCAGGATCCGGTCAGGTCGGACGGTTTGCCGGGCGAGGGACTCCAGCGTGGCCGGCAGTCCCTCCTCCTCGTTGTGAGCGGGCACGATGACGGTGATGGTGTGCAACTCGATCTCCCCCTGTCTTGCGGATCGCGCCGGCTACGACCGTGATCAGTCCGATCAGGCCGTAGACAATGGTGCTGATGCCGATGAACGGCAGTCCTCCGTGCATGTCACCGACGGTAGGGGGAGAGACCGTCGAATGGTTCCGGAGGTATCCTCCTGTGGATAACCCGGTTGTGGATGTCTGGAGTTGGTGCAGCGGCGCCGGGCGGAGGCCGGAAGCACCGCCGCCCGCCGCACTCCGTGGGGGCGAGCGCGGCGGGCGGCGGGAGCCGAGGGGCGAGGTGGTTACTCGACGACCTTCAGCAGCTTGTTGGGGGTGCCCTTGGTGGGGTTGGTGATCTTGTCGGCGGTGGCGCCGTCGGTGAGGGCCTTCTCCACGTCCGCGGGCTTGGCGTCCTTGTGGCCGGCCAGGTAGACCGCGGCGGCACCCACGACGTGCGGGGTCGCCATGGAGGTACCCGAGATGGTCTTCGTGGCGTCGTCGCCGGTGTTCCAGTCCGAGGTGATGTCGGAGCCCGGCGCGTAGAGGTCCACCGCGCTGCCGTAGTTGGAGAAGTCGGACTGCTCGTCGTCCTTGGTGCTGGAGGCCACCGTGATGGCTTCCTTGACCCGCGCCGGGGAGCTCTGGCCCGCGTCGGAGGACTCGTTGCCCGCCGCGACACCGAAGGTGACACCGGCGTCGATGGCCTTCTTCACGGCCGAGTCCAGCGCCTCGTCCACGCCGCCGCCGAGCGACATGTTGGCGACCGAGGGGCCCTTGTGGTTCTTGGTGACCCAGTCGATGCCCGCGACGACCTGCTCGGTGGTGCCGGAGCCCTTGCCGTCGAGGACCTTGACGGCGACGACCTTGGCCTTCTTGGCGACGCCGTGCTCGGTACCGGCGATGGTGCCCGCGACGTGCGTGCCGTGGCCGTTGTCGTCCTCGGCCTTGTCGCTCTTGTCGATGGCGTTGAAGCCGTACGAGGCGCGACCGCCGAAGTCCTTGTGGCTGATGTGGATGCCGGTGTCGATCACGTAGGCGGTGACGCCCTGCCCCGCGTCGGCCGGGTAGGTGTACTTCTTGTCGCCCTTGGTGTCCGTCTGGTCGATGCGGTCCAGGCCCCACGACGGCGGGTTGGCCTGGCTGGCGTCGATGTGGAACTTCTTGTTCTGTACGACCTTGTCGACGGCCGGGTCGGCGGCGAGACGCTTGGCCTCCTCGCCGTTCAGCCCGGTGGTGGAGAAGCCGTCGATGGCGGAGGAAAACTTCCGCTTGACCTTGCCACCGTACTTGGCGGCGAGGTCGCCGCTCTCCGCGGTACGGATCGACTTCTTCAGCATGACGATGTAGCTGCCGTTGACGGCACCCTTGGCCTCGGCTCCGTAGATCTTGCCTTCGGCGGCGGGGGACGCCCCCGCGGTGACCGCGGTGACGGTGGCGATACCAGTAGCGGCAACCGCGGCGCCTATCGCCGTGACCAGCCGCTTCTTGCTGGAACGCTTGTGAGCCATTGCGAGGGTTCTCCTCGTTCGTGGTGTGGGGGGAAAGCGTTGCGCAATAGCCCGAGGAGACCGGAAGATCTCCGTCGGACTGGTTCGAAACCCTGTCTGATTGATCAGTCCGATTTCAAGGCCAGCCACGTCGTGTGAGATAAGCAACAAGGCCCACGAAAAGGGAAAGGTTTCAGAAGTGGTCAAAAAGACCAAGGAGTTGAAGCCGGGTGACTCAACTCCGTTTACATGAAGGCAATGGGCGGAGTGCGGCGACCGTGAACGGGGCCTTGCGAGGCCCCAGTTGACTGCGGCGGGGCCGGGCGGGCGGCGCGGCCGGCAGACGGATCGGCGGCCGAGGTTCCGGGGCGAGCCCTCCACCCTGGGCGGCACACCGCGATCCGCCGAGCCCCGCCGGGCGGACCTGCGACACTGGTCGCGTTCCCGCACCGCAGGAGGCATCCGATGACCGCACCGAGCCCCGCCGCCTTCACGGAGGCGCGCGCCCGGGACGTAC
The DNA here is from genome assembly GCF_014646275.1 of Streptomyces kronopolitis. GTDB lineage: Bacteria > Actinomycetota > Actinomycetes > Streptomycetales > Streptomycetaceae > Streptomyces > Streptomyces kronopolitis. Next base: position 372,779 of record NZ_BMND01000003.1, on the reverse strand, counting down.
TGGCCGCGGCCGGACGGCCCGATGCGGCGGCCGGCGCCGAGTTGCTCTCGCTGGGCGAGAACGCCGTCTTCGCCCTCGGTGCGAACGGGCCCGTCGTGCGGATCGGCCGCAGCGCCGAACTCCTGGAGCGGGCCGAGCGGGAGCTGGCGGTGGCGCGGTGGCTGGCGGCCGAGGGGGTACCGGCCGTACAGGCCGCGGAGCCCGTGGCCACGCTGGTCGACGGACATCCCGTCACCTACTGGCAGCGGCTGCCGGCGGCCGAGCGCCCCGCTTCGCCCGAGGACCTCGCCACGCTGCTGAAGCTGGTCCACGCGCTGCCGGAGCCGCCGTTCGCACTGCCCCGGCGCGAACTGCTCGGCGGCGTCGAGCGCTGGCTGCGGCTGGCCGGCGACGCCGTCTCGGCCGCCGACGCGGACTATCTGCGCGGGCGGCGGGACGCCTTCGCGGCCGCCGCCTCCGCCCTGGAACCGCGGCTGCCCCGCGGCCCCCTGCACGGCGACGCGCTGCCCCGCAACGTGCACATCGGGCCGGACGGGCCGGTGCTGGTCGACCTGGAGACCTTCTCCTCGGATCTGCGGGAGCACGATCTGGTCGTGATGGCGCTGAGCCGGGACCGCTACGGCCTGTCCCCGGAGGCCTACGACAGCTTCGTGTCCGCCTACGGCTGGGACGTACGGGACTGGGAGGGCTGCGCCGTGCTGCGCGGGGCGCGCGAGACGGCGAGCTGTGCCTGGGTGTCCCAGCACGCGCCCGGGAACCCGGCGGCGCGCACGGAATTCGGCCGCCGGATCGCCTCGTTGCGCGAGAAGGACGCGACGGTGCGGTGGTACCCCTTCTGAGCCGGACGGCCGGGGCGGCCGGTAGCAGGAGCCCTGGCACCAACAGAAGAAGGATCCGCAGCGCTCAGACGCCGGCCTGGTACGGGATCAGCGGCCAGGCCGGCTCGACTATCGCCCGGGGATCGCCGGTGCGCCGCAAATACTCCTGGAACGAGGCGGCTTGCTCGGCGGCGGCCTGCTCCTGGAGGGTGTGCAGCGCACGGGGCGACGGGAGGGCCACGGCCGGATACTTCTCCCCGATGCGCCGGGCGACCCCGGCGGCGGCCGCGGCGTCGGCACCCGCCTCGTGTGCGCCGTCGAGCCGGACGCCGTAGTGGCCGCACAGGGCCTGCAGGGCGCGCTTCCCCTTGCGGTAGCGGTCCACGTGCTTGTCCAGGACGAGAGGGTCGATGACCGGGGCGGGGGCGTGCCCGAGCCGCTCGGTCAGGGTCCGCAGGCCGTGCCGCCGGCACTCGCGGTCCAGCAGCGAGAGGTCATAGCGGGCGTTCATCACCACCAGCGGGATGTCCGCGCGCAGGGCATCGGCCAGCGCCTCGGCGATCTCCTCTATGGCCTCGGCCGGCGGGCGTCCGTGTTCTTGGACATAAGCGGTCGAAATGCCGTGAATGGCCGCGGCTTCCTCCGGAATCGGCACGCCCGGATCGAGCAGCCAGGTCCGTTGTGCGGCGGCCCGGCCGTCCCCCTCCAGCCGGAGCAGGGCCGCGGTGACGATGCGGTCCTGCTCGACGTCGGTGCCGGTGGTCTCCAGATCGAAGCTGACCAGCAGCTCCTGATGCCAGCTCATGTGGCCTCCTTCGGTGGTACTTCCCCCGTTGCCCGCCCACTCTCGCACGCACCACTGACAACCGACCGGCCGCCCGACGCGCCCAGCTGCCCCGCCACCCCGGCGACCGGCGACCGGCCCCCCGGGCCGCACCCCTCACCCGGCCCGCCGCCGACCCGGCCGCGGCCCCGGCCCCGGCCCAACCCCCGGCACGCGCCCTCCCCCACCCCCGCACCCCTCCTTTCCCTCCCCCTCCCTCCCGTCCCCGGACACTAGGCTGGCCGCCATGGACCTACGGCTGGCTGGACAGGGCGCGCTGGTGACGGGCAGCAGTGCGGGCATCGGGGCGACGATCGCCGAGATGCTGGCGGACGAGGGGTGCGAGGTCCTCGTGCACGGGCGCGACGCGGGGGCCGCGGCCGCCGTCGCCGAGCGGGTCGCGGCCCGCGGTGTGCGGGCCGAGGTGGTGCTGGGGGATCTGACGGAACCGGGCGTCGCCGAGCAGGTCGCGCTCACCGCACGGGACTTCGGAGCCCGCATCCTCGTCAACAATGCCGGTCCGTTCGCCGAGCACGACTGGGACAGCTCCCAGCCGTCCGACTGGCGGGCCGCCTTCGAGGGGAACGTGCTGCCGACGGTGCGGGTCAGCCAGACACTGCTGCCCTCGCTGCGCGCGCACGGCTGGGGCCGGGTGATCACCATCGGCAGCCGGGCCGTGCGGACACCGCTGCCCCACATGGCGACCTACTCCGCGGCCAAGGCCGCCGTGGTGAACATGACCACCAGCCTGGCCCGCCATCTCGCCGGGACCGGCGTCACCGCGAACTGCGTGAGCCCGGGGGTGATCGTCACCCCCTCCCTGTACCGGATGATCGAGGAGCGGGCGACCGCCGAGGCGGACGAGGGGACCGGCCTGGACGAGGGGACCGGCCTGGACGAAGCGGACATCGCCGCGGAGTACGCGCCGAACCCGAGCGGGCGGCTGGGGCGCCCGCAGGACATCGCGGCCGCGGTCGCCTATCTCGCGAGCCCGTTGGCGGATTACGTCAACGGGATCGAACTACGGGTCGACGGCGGCATCACGGGAACGCCGTAGCGGCCGCCGTTCCCACAGGGGCACCCCGCCCGCCATGTCGTCCGTCCCGTCCCGGCGCCCTCCGCGTCGCCGGCGGACCGCCCCGAAACGGGCCCGCCACCCCGTCAGGACACCGGCCGCGAATCCGCCCACATGCTCTCGAACTCCTCGCGGTAGGTCTCGAAGAGGCCGTGGTCGCCGTCGCGGCCCTCCCGGGCGTCCTGGCGGACGACCTCGCGGCCGCCGCCGCGCAGGACCAGGACCGGGGACTCCATCCCGCGGCTCTTGCGGAGGTAGGGCTGGACGACGGCCACGCCGTCCGACCCGTCGCCGTCGACCAGGTAGGCGGTGAAGCGCGGGGTCTCGTCGAAGACCTGGATCTCGAAGGCGCCGGGGTCGCGCAGCCGGGCGCGCACCCGCCGCATGTGGAGGATGTTCATCTCGATGGAGCGGCCCATCTCGCCCTTCTTCAGGCCGATTTCGCGCTCCCGGCGGCGGACCGCGCTGCTCGCCGGGTTGAGGAACAGCAGCCGCACCCGGCAGCCGGACTCCGCGAGCCGGACCAGCCGCCGGCCCGAGTAGTTCTGGACCAGGAGGTTCAGCCCTATGCCCACGGCGTCCAGCCGGCGGGCGCCGCCGAAGAGGTCCTCGGCGGGCAGCTGGCGCTGCAGCCGCACCCGGTCGGAATGCACCCCGATGACGTCGGCGTAGCGGTCGCCGACCAGGTCCTCCACCGCGTCGATCGGCAGCCGTCCGGAGATGCGGGTGCCGACACCGGAGCCGAGTATGTCCAGGAGGCGGGCGGAGGCGCGCTCGGCCTGGGCGAGCACCGTTTCGGACAGCGCGCGGTTGCGGGAGACGATGTTGCGGGCGACCTCCAGTTCGTCGAGGGCCAGCTCGACGTCGCGGCGGTCGTCGAAGTACGGCTCGAAGCAGGGCCAGTGCTGGACCATCAGTTCGCGGAGTTGCGGCAGGGTCAGAAAGCTGACGATGTTGTCGTCGGCGGGGTCGAGGAGGTAGCCCTTGCGGCGGCTGACCTCGCGCACGGCGACCGCGCGCTGCACCCACTCCTGGCCGGCCGGGCCGGCCGCGGCGATCACCCATTCGTCGCCGTGCACCGGCTCGTAGATGGGCCGCAGGACGGCCGCCACGACGGCCCGCAGCCGCTGCTCGACGAGATTCAGCCAGATGTAGGCGCGCCCGGCCCGGCGGGCCCGGGTGCGCACCTCGCTCCAGGCGTCGGCGCCCCAGTCCAGCTCAGCGCCGATCTCCAGCGGCCGTGCCAGGGACACCGCGCCGGGCGGTGCGTCGACGGAGCCGCCCTCATGGCCCTCATGACTCTCGTCACCAGGGGGCAACTCCAGCCCGCCGCTCACCTGCCACCGCCTTCCGAACCCCCGTGCCAACGATCAAGGCAGACTACTGCGGTGCGGGAGGCGGTGCAGCAGGATGGGGCGAGTCGGTCGGCAACTCCCCTTATCCATAGTGCCCGTTGTGCCCGGACAACGCGGGCGGAGTGAGCGGATTCATAGCGGTCACATCGCGGGGCACCAGCTGGAAGCCCTGCCAGTGCACGGGCATCGGCTCCTGGTCCTCGTCCCTGGCGATGTGGTGGAACCCGATGTTGACCCACGCGATGGGGTGTTTCAGCGGCTGCCCGTTGACCCAGGTGTCGACGCTCCGGCCGGCTCCCTTCCCACAGTTGGCCAGGTTGTTGCTGGCGAACTGCTCACATGCCTTGTAGTCCGTGACATAGACGTCGTGCCGGGTGTATCCGCGGCCGGTGTATTTGGCGGAGCGGCCCGGGACGATCTCGTACGAGCGCGGGTGGCCGTCCTTGTTCTTCCCGGTGTCGCTCACCACCCGCCACCAGCGCAGCGGCCCGGCGTCGCCGGCCAGCTCCTTGGTGACGGGGGTGCGGGTGGTGCGGATGGTGGGGGTGCGGCCGCCGGACCGGGCCGTGAGCGCGGAGTCGAACTGCTCGACCTTGTTGGTGGTGGAGCCGTCGAGGCCGAAGTTCAGCCGCCAGAAGACGTTGTGGCTGTGGCTGGTGGCGAAGTCCTTGGCGCCCTTGCCCAGCGGCATCCCGCGGCCGTCGCCGGCGTCGTAGTCGCCCGGGGAGACCGTGCCGGTGGCGCCGACCTGCATGGTCATGGTGCCGTCGCCGGCGAACCGCCACTCGGTGATGTACTCGTACCAGCCGACCTTGTTGACGGTGTAGACCAGCAGGTCCTTGCCCTGGAGCTGGTAGGTCCGGGCGCTCTCGCCCGGGTAGGGGCCCTTGCGGTAGGCGTGGCCGCGGGCGCGGGTGGTGGCGCACAGACCGCTGACGTCGGGGTGCGCGGGGTCCCAGGCGCCGGGCACCCGTACGGTCTTGATCGTGCCGCCGGGGCACTCGGCCGGGTCGAGCTTCTGCAGCCCCTGCGCGAAGCCCTGGCCGGTGAGGTCGTCGTACTCGTTGGTGCCGTCGTCGTAGGGGACGTGGATCTGGGCGAGCTTGGCGGTGGTGAGCACCTTGATCGGGGCGCGTTCACCCTTGGGCTGGTAGGAGATGTCGTCCAGGACGAGGCCGGCGTTGCCCTCGTAGTGCCAGCACATGCGCCAGACGGTGCCGCCGTCGAGCGTCTGGGTGAGGCGGTAGGCGGGACTGCACCGGGGAGCGGGTGCGGCGGGAGCGGTGGGGGCGGCCTGGGCGGTGGGGGCGGTCAGCAGGGCGGGCGCGGCACACAGCAGTGCGGCCGCGGCGAGTGCCGTGGTGCGGCGGCGCGGGCCGCGGGAGCGGGCACCGGTGGGGCGGCTTTCGGGCATGGCGAAGGCTCCTGTGCGAAGGAGTGGCGGTGGGCGGGCGCGCTCAGCCCAGGCGGGCGACGGTGCGGGCGCTGAGGTCGATGACGAAGCGGCGGGTGTCGATCCACTGCCCGTTCTTGATCTTGGTGAAGAGGCGGACGCAGCGGTGCTTCCCGCAGTCGCCGAGGGCTCCGGGGGCCTCGCCCTCCGCCCGGCCGCGGTAGACGAAGCCGGTGACCGACAGCGGGTCCGGGCCGGTGAGGTCGTGCCCGGTGGCGGCGCGGTAGTCCTGGCGCAGGCCCGCCCCCAGCGGGTCGGCGATCAGCAGCCGGGCCGCCTCGACGGCCTCGTCGTGGCCGGGCGGCGGCTGGACGCCGTGCTGGGTGTCGGCCGACTCCACCGCCGAGGTCGTGAGGTTGACGGTCGTGGTGAGGTAGCTGTCGCTGCGGTAGTCGTAGAACGAGACCCGTGCCAGGCGCGGCGGGTCGGCGAGCCGGGCCTGCACGGGGGTGAGTTCGACCAGGTCGGTGGTGAGGCGTTCGAGTCCCGGCCTGCCGGTGACGTCCGCGACGGCGCCGTGGCGGGTACGCGGCAGCGCCAGGTCCTGGGCGCGCCGCAGTTCGTCGTCGGTGAGCGGGTCCCGCCCCGTGCCGCGCTTCCCCTGGGCGGGGGCCCGCTCGACGACGCCGGGCGGCGGCGGTGCCCCGTCGCTCCCGGGGACGGGGGCGCCGGCCGCGGCGGGGCGGCCGCCGTTCCCGCTGCCGGCGGCTCCGGCGTCGGACGGCAAGGTGATCGCGGCCATGGCGGCGGTGCCCGTGAGGGCGAGCGCGGCGCCCGCGACGATCTTGCCGAGGTGGCGGTGCATCAGGTGGTGCACAGTTCCCCCCTGCTGTCACGTTCCGTGACACGCATGTCGGTCCCCCGTCGGTCCTCCAGTAGGACGACTGATAGGACGATCCGACATCGCGACAGGTTGCCCACCATTCAGCGGAGATCTCGCGAAAAGCCCTCCGTGTGCGACAAGTTGCGAAAAGTTGGGCGAGGATTCCGTTTTGTTCCGCTGAGGTGTGTCGTGGAGTCGCCGCAGCGCCCGCCGAGAACGTGGAAGGGTCTACCCCATGCAGGTCTGGCCGGGACAGATGTATCCGCTGGGTGCCACCTATGACGGGTCGGGCACCAACTTCGCGGTGTTCTCCGAAGCCGCGCAGCGCATCGAGCTGTGTCTGCTGCACGACGACGGTTCGGAGACCGCCGTCGAGCTGCGCGAGAGCGATGCCTTCGTGCGGCACGCCTACCTTCCGGGAGTGATGCCGGGACAGCGCTACGGCTTCCGGGCGCACGGCCCCTACGAACCCGAGCGGGGGCAGCGCTGCAACTCCGCGAAGCTGCTGCTCGACCCCTACGCCCGGGCCATGAGCGGCCGGATCGACTGGGACGAGGCCGTCTACGGCTACCACTTCGGGCGCCCCGAGGTCCGCAACGACCTGGACTCGGCGCCGCACACCATGGCGTCGGTGGTGGTCAACCCGTACTTCGACTGGGGCGACGACCGTCCGCCGCGCACCGCGTATCACGAGACGGTGCTCTACGAGGCCCATGTGAAGGGCCTGACGATGCGCCATCCGGAGCTGCCCGAGGAGCTGCGCGGGACCTATGCCGCGCTGGCGCATCCGGCGATCCTCGACCATCTGACGAAGCTCGGGGTGACCGCCCTGGAGCTGATGCCGGTGCACCAGTTCGTGCAGGACCACCGGCTGGTGGACGCGGGGCTGACGAACTACTGGGGCTACAACACCATCGGCTTCTTCGCCCCGCACAACGCCTACGCGTCCTGGGGCGACCGCGGCCAGCAGGTGCTGGAGTTCAAGACGGCGGTACGGGCGCTGCACCAGGCCGGTATCGAGGTGATCCTCGACGTGGTCTACAACCACACCGCCGAGGGCAGCCATCTGGGCCCGACGCTGTCGTTCCGGGGGCTGGACAACGCCTCGTACTACCGGCTGTGCGAGGACCGGCAGTACTACATGGACACCACCGGCACCGGCAATTCGCTGCTGATGCGCAGCCCCCATGTGCTGCAACTGGTGATGGACTCGCTGCGCTACTGGGTGCAGGAGATGCGGGTGGACGGCTTCCGCTTCGATCTGGCGGCGACCCTGGCCCGGCAGTTCCACGAGGTGGACCGGCTGTCGTCGTTCTTCGACCTGGTGCACCAGGACCCGGTCGTCAGCCGGGTGAAGCTGATCGCCGAGCCGTGGGACGTCGGTGAGGGCGGCTACCAGGTGGGCAACTTCCCGCCGCTGTGGACCGAGTGGAACGGGAAGTACCGCGACACCGTGCGGGACCTGTGGCGGGGCGAGCCGCGCACCCTGGCGGAGTTCGGGTCCCGGCTGACCGGCTCCTCCGACCTCTACCAGGAGGACGGCCGCCGTCCGCTGGCCTCGGTGAACTTCGTGACCTGCCACGACGGCTTCACCCTGCGCGACCTGGTCTCATACAACGACAAGCACAACGAGGCCAACGGCGAGGACAACCGCGACGGCGAGCGCTTCAACCGGTCCTGGAACTGCGGCGCCGAGGGGCCGACCGACGACCCCGGGGTCCGGCGGCTGCGGGCCCGGCAGATGCGCAACTTCCTGGCGACGCTGATGCTGTCGCAGGGCGTGCCGATGCTCAGCCAGGGCGATGAGTTCGGGCGCAGTCAGGGCGGCAACAACAACGCGTACTGCCAGGACAACGAGCTGTCGTGGGTGCGCTGGCCGGAGCCCCGGGTGCCGGGCGGGGCCGACGGGACCGACGAGGCGGGCGAGACGGGCGAGGCCGGCGGGACGGCGGAGGACGCCGACGGGGCGGCGGAGGAGGCGGACGGGGACGCGGAGGAGCGGGCGCTGCTGGAGTTCGTCCGGCAGATGGTGTGGCTGCGGCGCGACCATCCCGTCTTCCGGCGGCGGCGGTTCTTCCAGGGCCATCCGAGGGAGGGCACCTCCGACGAGCTGTCCGACATCGCCTGGTTCACGGCGGACGGCCAGGAGATGGGCCCGCGCGACTGGCAGTCGGTGCACGCCAAGTCGCTGACGGTGTTCCTCAACGGCAGCTCCCTCTCCGAGCCGGGCCCGCGGGGTGAGACGGTCACCGACGACTCGTTCCTGCTGATGTTCCACGCCCACGACCAGGACAAGGAGTTCGTCGTGCCGGAGCATCTGGGCCGGCAGTGGCAGGTGGTGGTGGACACCGACCGGCCGCGGGCGGTGGCGGACGGCGGGGGCGACAAGGTCAAGGCCGGCGACCGGCTGACGCTCGTCGGCCGGAGCCTTCTGGTGCTGCGGCGGCCGGCGTAGGGCGTGCCGTCCGGATCACGGCGGGCTCGCGGGGTCCGGCCCGCCCCGCACGGCACACCCCAGGTGCGCCGGCGGAGTGCCCGCGGCCGCGGGTGCCCCCGGGGCGCGCCGACGCGCCGGACGGCCCGACACCAATGCCGGAGGCGGATGACACAACGGGCCGCCAGCGGGGTACGGGTGTTCCCATGACGCAGCCATCGAGTCCGTCGCCGACCGCCACCTACCGGCTGCAGCTCCAGCCGGACTTCCCGTTCGCCGCAGCGGAGCGGGCGGTCCCGCATCTGGCCGCCCTGGGCGTCTCCCATCTGCATCTCTCGCCGGTGCTGGAGTCGGTGCCGGGGTCCACGCACGGCTACGACGTGGTCGATCACGCGACGGTGCGGGCCGAGCTGGGCGGCGAGGCGGGGCTGCGCGCGCTGGCGGCAACGGCCCGGTCGCACGGCCTCGGACTCGTCGTCGACATCGTGCCGAACCACATGGCGGTGCCGGAGCCGCTGAGCCTGAACGGGCCGCTGTGGCAGGTGCTGCGCGACGGACCGGCGTCCCCGTACGCCCGGTGGTTCGACATCGACTGGGACGCGGGGCACGGCGGCCGGGTGCTGCTGCCGCTGCTCGGCGGCCGGCTCGGCGAGGAGACCGGGCAGTTGCGCGTCGACGGCGAGGTGCTGCGCTACCACGGGCACGCCTTTCCGCTGCGCCCCGGTACGGAGGGGCTGCCGCTGCCCCGCCTCCTGGACGCCCAGTGGTACCGCCTCGCCTGGTGGCGGCTGGCCCGCAGCGAGCTGAACTACCGCCGCTTCTTCACCGTTTCGGAGCTGATCGGGATCCGCGCCGAGGACCCCGAGGTCTTCGAGGCCACCCACGGCACGGTGCTGCGGCTGCTGGACGACGGCGTCCTCGACGGGCTGCGCGTCGACCACCCGGACGGGCTGGTGGACCCCGGCGGCTATCTGGCCCGGCTGCACGAGCGGACCGGCGGCCGCTGGACGGTGGTGGAGAAGATCCTCAGCGGTGCGGAGCGGCTGCCGGCCGGTTGGGCCTGCGCGGGCACGACGGGCTACGACGCGCTGCGGCACATCGACGGGCTGTTCGTCTGCCCGCAGGGCTCGGGGCGGCTTTTCTCCCACTACCGGGACTTCGTCACGCCGCTGGCCGACGAGGGCGGCGACTGGGAGGAGACGGTGCGCCGGGCCGCGTACGAGGTCGTCACCCATGAGCTGGCCGCCGAGGTCGAGCGGCTGGTGCGGACCGCGGCCCGGATCAGCGCGCGCGTCCCCGCGCCGGGCGACCACGCGCCCTGGGCGCTGCGCCATGCCCTGCGCGAACTGCTGGTGCGGCTGCCGGTCTACCGCCCCTACGCCGCCGAACCGGCGCAAGCCGTCCACGACGCGGCGATGCTGGGCGCGGCGGCCGCCGGGGCGCGCACCGCCTTCCGGGTGCCCGAGGAGGCACGGGCGGTGGACCTCGTCCACGATCTGGCGCTCGGCCGGCTCACCGACGACCCGGAGCACGGCGGCGCGGACTGCGCCGACTTCACCGCCCGGTTCGCCCAGACCGCCTCCGCGCTGCGCGCCAAGTCCGTGGAGGACACCGCCTTCTACCGCTATCCGGTGCTGCTGTCGGCCTGCGAGGTCGGCGGCGACCCCGGCACCCCGGCGCTCGCCCCCGCGGCGTTCCACGCGTACTGCGCCCGCATGCAGCGCGACCGGCCGGAATCCGGCACCGTGCTCTCCACCCACGACACCAAACGCAGCGCCGACGTACGGGCGCGGATCGCGGTGCTGTCGGAGTGCCCCGACCGGTGGCGGGACGTGCTCGGCGCGATGCCCGGCACCGCGGTGTGCGAGATCGCCGGGGACCGGGCGGGCGGCGCCGGCCCGAGGGATCCGATGGTGTCGTGGCTGGCGTGGCAGACCGCGTTCGGCCTCGGCACCCCGGCCGGCGGACCGGCGGCGGACCGGGTGGCACCCGCGGTCCTCAAGGCGGTGCGCGAGGCCGGGCTGCGCACCACGTGGACGGAGCCGGACAGCGGCTACGAGGAGGCTGTCGAGGAGTTCGTCCGCAGCGGCCCCTGCGGGCCCGCGGCCGCCCCGCTCACCGCACTCGCCGACGACCTCGCGCCGTTCATCCGCGCGAACGTGCTGGGCGCGGCGCTGCTGCACCTGACCATGCCCGGCGTGCCCGACCTCTACCAGGGCACCGAGCACGTCCATCCGGAACTGGTGGACCCGGACAACCGGCGCCCGGCCCGCTTCCGCCCCGAGCTGCTCGACGCGCTGGACGGCGGGGCCGCGCCGTACGACCTGTCCGGCGAGAAGCTCCGGCTGACCGCCACGGCCCTGCGCCTGCGCCGCGACCACCCGCGGTGGTTCGGCGCCACGGCGACCTACGAACCGGTGTACGCGGAGGGCCCGGCGGCCGAGCACTGCGTGGCCTTCTGCCGCAGCGGCCGGAGCCTGACGGTGGTGACCCGCCTCGCCCTGCGCCTGGTCGAGACCGGCGGCTGGTGGGACACCCTCCTGCGCCTGCCCCCGGGCGGCCCCTGGCGTGAACTCCTCACCGGCCGCACGGCCCCGGAGGGCGCGGTGCTGAGCCTGAGCGACCTGCTGGCGGAGTCACCGGTGGCGTTGTTCGTGCGGGAGTGAGGGCGGCGGGGCGGTGTTCAGGACCGCCCCGGAAATTCGGTTGCGGCTTCCCGCAGGGCTGGCAGCATGGCCGGGTACGACCGATTTCCCCCTCGGCAAGGAGCAACGGAATGCGCGGATTCCTCGGAACTACTCATCGCCCCGACCGGACGACAGTTCTTGAGGACTTCACCTTCCATGCTTCCTTCGCACACCCTGAACATCGGGATTCTCGCCCACGTCGACGCCGGTAAGACCAGCCTCACCGAGCGGCTGCTGTTCGACGCCGGCGCCCTCGCCCGGCTCGGCAGCGTCGACGCCGGGGACACCCGCACGGACTCCGGCGAGCTGGAGCGGCTGCGCGGCATCACCATCCGCTCGGCGGTCGCCTCCTTCACCGCCGGCGGGGTCCGGATCAACCTCATCGACACCCCCGGCCACGCCGACTTCATCGCCGAGGTCGAACGCGCCCTGGGGGTGCTGGACGGCGCCGTGCTCCTGCTGTCCGCGGTGGAGGGCGTGCAGCCCCGTACCCGGGTGCTGATGAAGACCCTGCGGCGGCTGCGGCTGCCCACCCTGCTGTTCGTGAACAAGATCGACCGGGCCGGTGCCCGGGGCGAGGCGCTGTGCGAGGACATCCGCCGGCTCCTGGTGCCGGCGCCCGTCCCGATGACCTCCGTGACCGGCCTCGGCACCGCACGGGCCGACTCGGTGCCGCACGACCTGGCGGACCCGCGGGTGCGCGAGCGGATCGCCGAACGGGTGGCCGAGGCCGACGAGTCGGTCCTGGCGGAGCTGGTCGCCGCGGCCCCCGGCGGGCCGCCGCCGTCCGCCGCCCGGCTCCGTGCCGCGCTGGCCGCCGGCACCGCCGACGGCTCGCTGCACCCGGTGTACTTCGGCTCCGCGCTAGGCGGCCAGGGCGTCGGGGCGCTCGTCGAGGGCCTGGTCGGGCTGATCCCGCCGGCGCCGCCCGCGACGGGCACCGGGCCGCGCGGCACGGTCTTCGCCGTCCACCAGCCGCCGCACGGCGAGCGGACCGCCCACCTGCGGCTCCACGGCGGCGAGTTGCGGCCGCGGCAGCGGATCACGCTGCACCGGACCGGCCCGGACGGCACGAGCGGGTCCGTGACCGGCCGGATCACCTCGCTGGAGGTCATCGGCCGGCCGCCCGGCGACGACGGGCCGCTCACCGCCGGCGACATCGCGGTGCTGCGCGGGCTGCCCGGCATCCGCACCGGCGACCGGCTCGGACCGGCCGACGACGACGCCACGGCCGGGCCGGCGCTGTTCGGCGCCCCCACCCTCGAAACCGTGGTCCGGGCCCGCCGCCCGGCCCGCGCCGCCGCGCTGCGCGTCGCGCTGCTGACGCTCGCCGACCAGGATCCGCTGCTGCAGGTGCGCCCCGCCCCGGACGGCGCGACCTCGGTGCTGCTGCACGGCGAGGTGCAGAAGGAGGTCCTCACGGCCACCCTGGACCGCGAGTACGGCATCGAGGCCGAGTGCACGCCGAGCCGGGTGGTGTGCGTGGAGCGGCCGGCCGGGGTCGGCGAGGCCTGCGCGGAGATCGCCAGGCACGGCCACACCGGGCCCTGGGCCACGGTCGGGCTCCGGGTGGAGCCGGGCGCCCGCGGCTCGGGACCGGTCTTCACCTACGAGACCGAACTCGGCGCGCTGCCGCACGGCTTCCACCAGGCCGTCGAGGAGACCGCGCTGGCGACCCTGCGGTGCGGGCCGCACGGGCTGGCGGTGACGGACTGCCGGGTGGTGCTGACCCGTTCCGGCTTCATCGGCCCGCTCAGCACCGCCGGGGACTTCCGTACGGTCACCGCCCCCGTGCTGCGAGAGGCGCTGCGGCGGGCCGGCACCCAGGTCTACGAGCCGTACCACGCCTTCGAGGCCGAGATCCCGCTCACCGCGCCGGCCGCGGTCACCGCGCGTCTCGCGGCCCTGGACGCCGAGATCGCCGAGACCTCCGGCGGACCGCACTCCTGGCTGGTCAGCGGTTTTCTGCCGGCCCGTCACGTCCCGCGGATGCAGGGGCTGCTGCCGGGGCTGACGCAGGGCGAGGGGGTGTGGATGTCGCATCCGTCGGGCGACCGGCCGGTGCGGCGGAACGCGGGGCGGGAGAGCTGAGGCGACGGGCGCGCGGCGGGCGGGGCGTACGGGTGGGCGCCGGCGACCGGCACCGGTCCGCCGCGCCGCCCCGTTCAGCGCTCCGTCAGGACGTAATCCACCTGACCGAAGGTGATGTGGTCGCCGGGGCCGACCGGCACCTCGCCCACCACGCGGCGGCCGTTGACGCAGGTGCCGTTGGTGGAGCCGAGGTCGCGCAGCACCCAGCCCGTGCCGGCGCTGCGGAGTTCGGCATGGGCGCGGGAGACCGTGTCGTGGTTGAGGCGCAGGCCCACGCCGGGCGCCCGCCCGATGAGCAGCGGGAGCGGGCCCGGCACCGGCAGCAGCAGCTTCGGCAGCCGCTCCCGGCTCCAGGCGCGGCGCACCCGGATGTGGAACGCCGAGGCCCGGCCCACCATCCGCAGGACGGTGCCCTGGACCTTGCCGCGGCTCGCCAAATCGGCGGTGACCACATCGATTTCGGACTGCTGCTGGGCGGTGAGCACGAGTTCCAGTCGCCGCAGAAAGGTGTCCTGGGACAGGCGTCCCTGCGCCGCGCCGTCGCGCAGCAGATCAAGAGCGCGTTCCCGGTCCGCGTCCGACGGGCGCGCCGGACGCGCGGGGAACTCGAGCGAAGTCATACCGCGATTCTCGGGCTCCCGCGAGCCCCTGTCCAGGCGGTGTTGCCGCGGGACGGCGCAGGTGGGCGGGCGGGGCGCGGCGGCGGACCCCGGCACGGCACGAGGCGACGTGTCGGGGCGCGGGGCTGCCCGGCGGTGCGCGGGCATGCTTTCTTCGTCGGGACCGTGAACGAAGGAGGACGGCCGTGCTGTTCGAGGTGTGGGCGCCGGGTGCCGGACGGGTCGCTCTCCAGTGGGCGGGGGACCGCGCCGGGGAGCCGCCGGCCGTATTGGAGCGCGACCCCGGCCGTGCGGGGTGGTGGCGCACCGAGGCCCCGGCCCGCGACGGCGACCGCTACGCCTTCCGGCTCGACGACGGGCCGCCGCTGCCCGATCCGCGGGCCGTCCGGCTGCCGGAGGGCCCGGGCGGGCCGGGTGCGGTCGTCGAGCACGACCGGTTCCGGTGGCGGCACCGCTGGCCCGGCCGTCCGCTGCCCGGCGCCGTGCTCTACGAGCTGCACATCGGCACCTTCACTCCCGAGGGCACCTTCCGTGCCGCCGCCGCACGGCTGCGCCACCTCGCCGACCTGGGCATCACCCATGTCTCCCTGATGCCGGTCTGCCCCTTCCCCGGCGACCACGGCTGGGGGTACGACGGCATCGCGCCGTGGGCGGTGCACGAGCCGTACGGCGGGCCGGACGGCCTCAAGGGGTTCGTGGACGCCGCGCACGGCCACGGGCTGGGGGTGGTGCTCGATGTGGTGCACAACCACCTCGGCCCGTCCGGCAACCCGCTCCCGGCATACGGTCCGTACTTCACCGAGACCCACCACACCCCCTGGGGCGCGGCGGTCAATCTCGACGCCCCCGGGTCCGCCGAGGTGCGCGGCTACTTCCTGGGCAGCGCGCTCTCGTGGCTGCGGGACTTCCGGCTCGACGGGCTGCGGCTGGACGCCGTCCACGCCCTGCACGACGACGGCACCCCGCATTTCCTGGCCGCACTCTCCGCCGCCGTCGACGCGCTGGCCGGGGAGCTGGGGCGGCCGCTGTTCCTGGTCGCCGAGTCCGACCTCAACGACCCGGGCACCACCGCACCGCGGCCGGCGGGCGGGCACGGGCTGCACGCCCAGTGGAACGACGACTTCCACCACAGCCTGCACACCGCGCTGACCGGCGAATCCCAGGGCTACTACGCCGACTTCGCGCGCGCCCCGCTCGCCGCCCTCGCCAAGACGCTGACCGGCGGCTTCTTCCACGACGGGACCCCCTCCGCCTTCCGCGGCCGGGCCCACGGCGCGCCCCTCGACCTGCGGGTGACCCCCGCGTACCGGCTGCTGGCCTACGCCCAGACGCACGACCAGGTCGGCAATCGCGCCCTCGGCGACCGGCTCGCCGCCGGGCTCTCCCCCGGCCTGCTCGCCTGCGCCGCGGCCCTCGTGCTGTGCTCGCCGTTCACCCCGATGCTGTTCATGGGCGAGGAGTGGGGCGCGACCACACCGTGGCAGTACTTCACCTCGCACACGGATCCGGAGCTGGCGGAGGCGGTACGGGCCGGGCGGCGGCGCGAGTTCGCGGCGCACGACTGGGGTGGCCGGGCCGAGGACTGGCCCGATCCGCAGGACCCGGCGACCCGCGAGCGCAGCGTCCTGGACTGGGCACAGCCGGCCCGCGAGCCGCACGCCACGCTGCTGGCCTGGCACCGCACCCTGCTGGCGCTGCGCCGTGAACTGCCCCCGCTGACCGACCCGGATCCGCGCCACACCGCCGTCCGCTTCGACGAGCGGGCCCGCTGGCTGCTGCTGCGGCGGGGCCCGCTGCGGGTGGCGGTCAACCTCGCCCGGGACGCCACGGCCGCCGTCCCCGTCGACGGCGCGGGGCGGGCCGGGAACGGACTGCGGGCGCTCGCGGGCTGGCCCGGCGCGGTGCTCCCCGACGCGGACGGCATGCTGCGGCTGCCGCCGGAGTCGGCGGTGGTGCTGGGTCCGTAAGACGGGGCGGCTGCACGGCGACGCCCCGCCGCGCACGGCCCCACCTGCTCCAGCCGGGCTCAGGCCGGGTCGTAGACGTACGGCCGGGGGTTGCTGCTGCCGGCCGGGGTGTGCACCACGACGTTCACCGTGCCGGGCGCGCCGGCCGGCGAGGTGGCGACGACCTGGGTGTCGGAGACCGCCGCGAACGTGGCCTGGACGCCGCCGAAGGTCACCGCATCGGTGTAGGTGAGGCCGCTGCCGCCCAGCACGATCGCGTCGCCCCCGAGGGCGGAGCCGTGGGAGGGGGTGAGGCCGGTGAGGACGGGTGCGGCGAGGTACGTGTAGGACGGGTTCCCGGTGGCCGCGGTGCTGGTTCCGCCCGGTGTGGTCACGGTGACGGTGACCGTGCCCGAACCGGGCGGGGCGGTCACCGTCAGCCGGCTGTCCGAGACCACGGTGAGCCCGGTGGCCGGGTTCCCCCCGAAGCTCACCGCGCTGGCGAGGAGCAGATCGCTGCCGAAGACGGAGACGGTGTTGCCTCCGGTGGCCGGACCGAGGTGCGTGGAAAGGTCGTTGACCGTGGGCGCGGCGAGGTAGAGGTACGGCAGCGGATTGCTGGTGCCGCCGGTGGTGGTAACCGTGACGTTGACCGTGGACGGCGCCCCGGTGGGCGCGCTGACGACGAGCTGCGAGGCGGTGTTGCTGAGCACGGTCGCCGGATTGTTCCCGAATTTCACCGAGGTCGCGCCGGAAAGGTTCGTCCCGTTCAGGGTGACGGTGTTGCCGCCGCCCAAGGGCCCCGCGGTCGGGCTGATGGTCGTGAGCACCGGCGCGGGGGCCACGTACGAATACACCAGCAGATTGCTGGTGCCGCCCGCCGTGGTCACCGACACTCCCACCGACGACACCACCCCCGCCGGCGCGATCACCACCACCTGAGTAGCCGTGTTGCTCACCACAGCGGCCGGAGTGGCCCCGAACTTCACCGAGGTCGCATTGGAAAGGTTCGTGCCGGTCAGGATGACGGTATTCCCGCCCGCCGTGGGCCCCGAGGACGGGGTGATGCCCGTGAGCACCGGAGCGGCGACGGCCACGTACGAATAGACCAGCAGATTGCTGGTACCCCCCGCCGTCGTCACCGCCACCCCCACCGACGACACCACCCCCGCCGGCGCGATCACCACCACCTGCGTAGCCGTATTACTCACGACCGAGGCCGGAGTCGCCCCGAAGGTCACCGACGTCACACCGGAAAGGTTCGTCCCGGTCAGAATGACGGCGTTTCCGCCCGCCGTGGGCCCCGACGTGGGACTGAGGGAGGTGAGCACGGGGGCCGCGACCAAGGCGTAGGCGAAGAGGGCGTTCTGGGTGCTGGTGCCGCTAGGTGCGGTGACCGTGACGGCGGCCGTGCCGGTCCCCACCGGCGTCCTGGCCGTGATCTGCGTATCGCTCACGACGAGGAAACTGGCGGACGTGGGGCCGAACTTGACCATGGTGGCGCCGGTGAAGCCGGAGCCGGTGAGGGTGACGCCGGTATTGCCGTCAGGAGCACCTCGGTCGGGACTGACGCTGGTCACTACGGGGGCCATGACGCTCGTCTCCTTCTCGTACCGCCCGGAACGGTCGTGCCCCGGCCCGCGGTCGGCGGCCGGGATGGAGGCGTCGCCGCCCGTCCGCGTCAAGCGCTGCGGTCGGACGGCGACGTGGTGGGTCGTGCGGTCGGTGCCGGTGGGCTCCGACGGTCAGATGATGGTGAAAGCCTGGGCGTTGGAGTTGCCGCCGCAGGTGTGGACCGTGATGGTCCCGGCGCCGGCGGCGAGCCCGCCGGGCACGGTGGCGACGAGCTGGGTGTCGCTGACGGGCGTGAAGACCGCGAGGGCGGTGGCGGTCGCGCTGTCGGTGAAGGTGACGCTGTCAACGCCGACGAAGCCCGTTCCGTTGACGGTGATCTGGTCCCCCGCCGTACCCGACGTGGGAAGCACCGAGGTGATGGCGGGCGCGAGGTAGTAGTCGACCAGCGTGGTGCCCGAGGCGCTGGTGCCGCCGGCGGTGGTGATGGTCACCGCCTGGGTCGAGACGGTGCCGACCTGCCCGGGGTTGGCCGGCGCGGTGAAGGTGACCTGGCTGGCCTGGGTGGGAGTGACCGCCACGTTGCCGACGCTGCCCACCCCGACCTGGCTCCCGGAGAGGAAGTTGGTGCCGAACAGCGTCACCGAGCCACCTGTGGCGGCCGGCAGGCAGGTGACGCTCAGCCCTGTGGTGGTCGGGCCGGCGATGACGAAGAACGGCAGCGCGTTGCTGGTGGCGCCGGCGCTGCTGGTGACGCTGACGGATACCTGGCCGGAGCACGGCGCCGTGGCGGGCACCACGAACGTGACCAGGGTGGCGGTGACGCTCGCCGGGGTGACCGATGAGGAACCGAAGTTCACCCGCGTCGTGGTGGCCAGTCCGGTTCCGTTGATCTGGACGGTGTCCCCGGGCTTTCCCTGATTGGTGGTGGTCGTGGTGTCCACCAACGAGGTGATGGTTGCCATGAGCTTTCTCCTTCGGATGTGCCGCTCTGCCGCAAAGGGGCAGAAGCAAGCGGGTGGCTGACCGTTCCGCGGCCGCAGGGCAGCTGCCCCGGCGGGACGGAAAGGCCGTGTGAAGACCCGTTGGGCGGCATCTGGCGCGGGTCGTCCCGTGCGCATCGACGCGGCGCCGCACACAGCACACCGCGTCAATCTCACGCGAACCGATTAAATCCAAAGGCTGAAGAAGACGTCAGGTGACATTGACGCACCGAGAGTTTGATACGCAAATAAGCCAAAGGACCACCGCCCGCCCCCTCCCACCGTTGCGCGCCCCGGTGGGTACCGTTCAATTTGACTGACAACTGGGTGGGGTGACGTGGGGGGTTGGGTTTCTGCGGGCGGTTGGTGGGGGCGCGAGACGCTATCTGCCGGCCCGTAGCGGAGTTGCGGAGCCGGCGCGCATGACGGTTCAGTGCGGTGCGGCCGACGCGCTGAGCGGGCCGCCCTTGGAACGAGTAGAGAGACCTTCACCAACGGCTCCCCATCCGCAAGGCCTATTCGAAATGGATGTGCCAGTGCTCGACAATCATGAACTTGCCACGCTTCTTGGGGGTCGGCGCCAATCGCTCTTCGCCATCGCCATCTCCAACTACCGCAAGCACACGGTTCAGAACCGGTCCCTACACGCTTACCTGCGCGGGGCCAACACCAACGCCGCCACCGATACGTCCTTGCTGCCGAACGCCGCGCCCCTCCCACGCACATCCGCCGCAAGAAGGGCATCCGCTGGGTTGGATGCCCCCTCGTCGCCGCGACCTGACCACCGCACAAGGAACACCACGGTCACAGCCCAGTGTTGTGCCACCAACCATCCCGTCAAGCGGGTGGAACCGAGCGGGCAGGGACTTCAAAGACGATTTCACGCCCGTCCTCCTCGTCCCACTGCTCTCCGACCTCGACGAAGCCGAAGCCCGAAATGGTGGCCAGGGATGCCACATTGTCAGGGGCGATCGTCGCCCGCACGGTCGTCACTGCGGGTTCGGTGGCCGCCCGACGCAGCAACTCGGCCAGCGTGGCCCGAGCGTATCCGCGGCGACGGAATTCGGGAGCGATGGCGTAGCCGATCTCGACCATGCCGACTCCATCAGGCGGTCCGTGGAATCCGGCATGTCCGAGGACGAGACTCCGGCCGCCGACGACTGCTTGCCGCACCATCCATCGTGCCTGGCCCGGATCAGCGGCCATCTGGTCGAGCCGGAACCTCCACAGCCACTTCGCCCTGTCGGTCACGAAATACTCGGTCAGCGAAACCCCCGCTGCCCTGCTGGCCCTGGACAGCTCTCCATCAAGCAAAGCGGACATCGCCGCGCCGGACAGTTCGACGAAGCGGACGTTTCTCGGGCTCCGCGTGAATGGTCTTTGTCGATCGGCTTCATCCGTCACCCGCGGAGGCTCGCCGACCAACCCGAAGGATATCCAACGATTTTCGAAGCAGTCCTGCAGCAGAGGTCCCGACATCTACCCTCACCACTCCCGGCGAACCTGTGCGGTCACAGCACTAGGCTGCTGGTCATGACTCCGGCCACGACCAGCGGTGTGACCACTGAGCCCGCCATCCTTGATGCCATGGGGCTGGCTTCCGATCCAGAGCTGGAGGTCCGGTTTGCGGAGTCCGCACACCAGATCCTGGCAGACCTGGTCAGTGGAGGTGCCGCGCTGGGCTGGGTCGATCCGCCCTCGCGGGATGAGGTGGCGGAACTTTTCGGCCACGTCGTTTCCGCAGTACAGGCCGGGGATGCGGCCCTGCGTGCCGCTTACCTCGACCGTCGACTTGTGGGGTTGGGGTACTGGCTCCGCTACGCCCGACCGACCCATCGGCCACACGCCGATCTGGAGAAGATCGCGGTAGATGCTGCTACCCATGGGCATGGCGTCGGTCGGGCGCTGACCGCTGCCTTGATCGCTGACGCCCGGGAGGCGGGTATCGAGGTCCTCACCCTGGACGCCCGTGGCGACAACACCAATGCCCTGCACCTCTACCGATCACTGGGATTCACCGAATACGGCCGTCTCCCCGACTTCGTCGCCGTCGACGAACACCGCTACGACAAGGTCTTCTACATGCTGGACTTCCGCCGGCAAAGCTGACCACTGCCACGCACGAAGGCCGAGTCGGCAGCGCTTCGAATCACCTGGTAGTTGCCCCGAACGGCAACGTCTATGTCGCCAATAACGTGACGGCGATCAATAGCACCACCAACATCCGCGAGCCCCCCGAAGGGCTCCCCACCGCGGCTCGCAAGGGCAACCACGCTGGCCGGCCACCGGTCATCACTGACGACATGCTGCACACCGTGCCCTACCACCGCGCGAACGGCGAGAACGTCAGGGCACCCAGCCCGACCTGCTCATTCCCTCCGGGCGCTGGCCGAGCACGAGAAGACCCGGGCGTACGCGGAGGCCGTCGAGACGGCGCATGCCGACCGCGCCGCTCTCCACTAGCGCGACCGCAGCCCCGAGTAGTTGCAGGGTGCCTGAGTACAAACACTTCAGGCACCCTGAAGCCTCTGTCGAGAATACGTGTCCTATGACCAGTTCCGAGCTGCACGGTCCCTCAAGGGAGCGGCAGTCACTGCCTTCGCCATGCTTGTCTGCCACGTCATCCTCAGCATCGGATATGCCGCCGTGAGGTCCAAGAGGCGCGCAAACCCGAGCAGTGTGGATAGGCATGCGGATCATGGGCGAGAGGGACAACTACGCGCTCGTCATTGGCGGCAGTCTTGCCTGGTTGTTCGGCGCCGGCGTCGTCAACTCCAGCTGAAGTTATGGCGGTTTGGACTCCAAGAGGCTCTGGCCTGCAACGTGCCTTGTCGTGCCTCTTCGACGTCAAGTGGCATGCGACAAGAGGCACTTCACCTGGAGGTCCCGGACCTTGCCCTTCCCCCTAGTGCGCGAACTCCGATACGAAGGCTGCGCAGAAGGCGTCGAGGTCTGCGGGGCGGCGGCTGGTGATGAGGGTGTTGGGGCCGGCGGTGCAGATCGCTACCTGTTCGTCGACCCAGGTGCCGCCGGCGTTGCGGATGTCGGTGCGCAGGCTCGGCCAGGAGGTGAGGGTGCGGCCGCGCACCACGTCGGCCTCGATGAGTGTCCACGGGGCATGGCAGATGGCGGCCACCGGTCGGCCGGCGTCGAAGAACGACTTGATGAATGCCACGGCCCGCGGGGAGAGGCGCAGGGCGTCCGGGTTGGCCACGCCGCCGGGCAGCACCAGGCCGTCGAAGTCCGCCGCGGTGGCCTCGTCCACCGTCAGGTCGACGGGGAAGGTGGCCGACTTGTCCAGGTGGTGGAAGGCCTGGACCTTTCCCGCGTGGGTGGAGACCAGGCTCGGACCGCCGCCCGCGGCGACCACCGCCTGCCAGGGCTGGGTCAGCTCCACCTCTTCGGTGCCCTCCGGGGCCACCAGAAACGCCGCCTGCATTGTGCGCTCACGTCCCTTCGTCGGGTCGGGGAGCGAGGAGGCCCGCGCTCCCACGTCCGACCATAACGGCCCGGGGCGCCGGGCACTTCTTCGCCGGGCCGGGCCGCACGGGCCGGTCCGGGGAGGCCCTCCCGGGGCGGTCGGGGCGGTCGGGGCGGTCAGGGCGGTCAGGGCGGTCAGGGCGGTCAGGGCGGTCAGGGCGGTCAGGGCGGTCAGGGCGGTCAGGGCGGTCAGGGCGGTCAGGGCGGTCGGGGCGGTCGGGGCGGTCGGGGCGGTCGGGGCGGTCGGGGCGGTCGGGGCGGTCGGGGCGGTCGGGAGCATCATCGCCGGTCACGTGCACAGGATCATGATCAGCCGCATGAGGATGTGTGTGCGGAGGCACGGCAGGCGGCCCACGAGCAGGCGTGATCGCCGGAGGCCGCTCGCCCGATCGTCCACTCGTCGGCGTTGTGCTGGACACTGTGTACATGCCGCTGCATCTCTCCGACCTCCTGGCCCGGCCCGATCTCGGGCTGGCCCTCGCCTACGACGTGCCGGCGCGGCTGCTGGCGCGCACGGTCGAGGCGGCGACGGTGTCGGATCTGCCGCAGCCGGGGAAGTGGCTGGAGGGCGGCGAACTCCTCATGACCATCGGGCTGTTGCTGCCGGAGGAACCGGCCGCCTGCCGGGCGTACGTGCGGGACGTGGCCGGGGGCGGGGCGGCGTGTCTGGCGCTCGGGCTGGGGCAGGGGCTGCCGTACCAGGAGGCGCCCGAGCCGCTGGTGGTGGCGGCGCAGGAGGCCGGGTTGCCGCTGCTGACGGTGCCGGACGGGGTGCCGTTCATCGCCGTCACCAAGGCGGTCTTCGACGCGCGGGCCCAGGAGCAGCGCGAACTGCTGCAGCGGGCCTTCGCGACGCAGCGGCGGCTGACGGCCGCGGCGGCCGGCGACGGGCTGCGGCCGATGCTGGCGGAGTGGACGGCCGCCACCGGAGTCGGCGCGGCCGTGCTCGACCCACTGGGGCGGCTGCTGGCGGCGGGCGGCCCCGAACAGCGCACGCCTCCCCCGCAGGCACGGGAGCTGCTCGCCCGGGTCGCCGCGCACGGCCTGCGCGGCAGCGCCGCCAGTACGGCCGCCGGGCAGCAGCTGGAGGTGCAGCCGCTGGGGGCCCGGCGGCTGCGCGGGCTGCTGCTGCTCACCGGCCGCCCGGACGACGCCGCCCGCTCGGTGGTGCCGGGTCTGGTCTCGCTGCTGTCCCTGGAGCTGGAGCGCCGTCATCTGCGTGACGAGCCGGAGCGGCGCCGCAGGTCGGCGCTGCTCTCGGAGCTGCTGGCGGACGAGGACCCGGCCGCCGGGCGGGCCCGGGACGTGCTGCAGTCGGCGGGGCTGACCGCCGAGCGGGTGCGCGGGGTCGTGGTGGAGGCGCCGGGCGGGGCGCGGGACGGTGCGGCGGCGGATCCGGCGCACGACGGGAGCGCGGAGGGCGCGGCGCAGGAGATGGCCGCCGATCTGGCGCTGGCGCTGCCCGGCGGCCTGGTCCGCGTCGTGGCGGGGGCCGCGGGCCCGGTGATCGAGGCGGTGGCCGGTGAGGACCTGGACATCCGGGAGGTGCTGGCCCGCTTCGCCCCGCAGCGTCCGGCCGGGATCGGCCCCGCCACCGGCCCCGAGGCGGTCCGGGTCTCGCTGCACCAGGCGGCCGGTCTGCTCGCCGTCAGCCGGGCGAGCGGGGAGCCCGCCCAGGCCCGGCAGAGCCAGGCCAGCCGGCTCCTGCTCGACCTGGGCGACCGCCGCACCCTGCACGGCTACGCCGACACGGTGCTGGGCGCCCTCGACCTCGCGGACCACGGGGAGGAGCTGACCGCCACGCTCGCGGCCTGGCTGGAGACCGGCGGCGCCTGGGACGCCACCAGCCGGCGGCTCGGCGTGCACCGGCACACCGTGCGCAACCGCCTGGACAAGGTCATGGAGCTGACCGGCCGCCGCCTCGACGACCCCGACGACCGCTTCGACCTCTGGCTGGCCACCCGCATCCGCCGCGGCGGCGCCCCCTCCGCGGACCCCGGCAGCCGGCCGGCTCCCCCGCCTCCGGGCCGGTGACACGGGTCGCGCTAGTCGTTTTTGGCTTTCGCTCTCCCCCCGGCACCGTTTTTACTTCGGGGATGACCTACGAGATCCGCCCCCTCCCGCCCGGCACCACCGCCTCCGCCACCGCGCCACCGGCCGGCTCCGCACGGGGCGGCGGACGCGGCGTCCTGGTGGCCGTCAGCGATCTGCACGTCCGCTACCAGGAGAACCGCGACATCGTCGAGGGGCTGAAGCCGCGGTCCGCGGACGACTGGCTGCTGGTGGCCGGCGACATCGGCGAGCGGGTCTCCGACATCCGCTGGGCGCTCGAACTGCTCAGCAGCCGGTTCGCCAAGGTCGTATGGGTGCCCGGCAATCACGAACTGTGGACGACGGCCGACGATCCGGTGCAGCTGCGCGGGGTGGCGCGCTACGAGCATCTGGTCGGCATCTGCCGGGAACTGGGCGTCCTCACCCCCGAGGACCCCTATCCGGTCTGGGAGGGCGACGGCGGCCCGGTCGTCCTCGCCCCGCTCTTCCTCCTCTACGACTACACCTTCCGGCAGCCCGGTGTGACGTCCACGCAGGAGGCGCTGGCCCGGGCCGAGAAGGCCGGAGTGGTGTGCACCGACGAGCACTTCCTGCACCCGGACCCGTATCCGACGCGGGAGGCGTGGTGCCGGGCGCGGGTGGCCGCCACCGAGGCCCGGCTCGCCGCCGTGCCCGAGGACCTGCCGACGGTGCTGATCAACCACTGGCCGGTGGTGCGCGAGCCCACCGACCCGCTGTGGTACCCGGACTTCGCGCTGTGGTGCGGTACGGAGGCGACCGCGGACTGGCCGGTGCGGTTCCGTGCGGCCACCGTGGTCTACGGCCATCTGCACATCCCGCGGCTGCTGGTCTGCGACGGCGTCCCGCACCAGGAGGTGTCGCTCGGCTACCCGCGCGAGTGGCAGCGGCGCTCCCGCGTCCCGGGGCGGCCGGTCCAGATCCTGCCCGTGCCGGTCGCGGCCGACGACACCACGGGGACCCCCGCATGATCGACAAACTGCTGCCGGCCCCGGTCGTGACCGCCGAGGCCTTCCAGGACGCCCCGCTGTCGGCGATGTTCCCGGAGGAGTGGGCGCTGGTGGCCAAGGCCGTACCCAAGCGCCAGAAGGAGTTCGGCACCGTACGGGGCTGCGCCCGCGACGCGTTGGCCGAGCTGGGGTTCGCCCCCGCGCCCCTGCTTCCGGGCCCCGGCCGGGAGCCGCAGTGGCCGGCCGGCATCGTCGGCGCGATGACGCACTGCACCGGCTACCGGGCCGCCGCGGTGGCCCGCTCGGCGGAGGTCCGGACCATCGGCCTGGACGCCGAACCCCATCTCCCCCTGAACGACCCCGGGGTGCTCAAACTGGTCACCCTCCCCGCCGAACGCCCCCGGCTCGCCCGCCTGGCCGAGGTGCAGCCCGAGGTCTGCTGGGACCGCCTGATCTTCAGCGCGAAGGAGAGCGTCTACAAGGCGTGGTATCCGCTCACCCGCCGCTGGCTCGACTTCCAGGAGGCCGAGCTGACCTTCGACCCGACGAACGCCACCTTCACCGCCCGCCTCCTCGTCCCGGGCCCGGTGGTCGACGGTCGCGAGATCACCGAATTCCACGGGCGCTGGCTGATCGGCTCGGGGCTGGTGGTGACGGCGATCGCGATGACGGTGTGAGGGAGGCGGGCGGCCGCGCATCCCGCCCGTCGGCAACCGCCTGTGCAGCGCGGGAGGATGGCGTCCCGGCGATGTCCTTCCCCGTCCCGGCGCGGGTTCCTGTGTTACGTATCAGTATGTGACAAAAGAGGGTCCGGCCACCGGAACCGCCCACGTCTTGGGGTAATTTCATGGACCGTCAGGACGTGGAAGGGTCAGCAGCGCACCTATGCACCAGCAATTCGGCCCCATCGGTGGGACACAACTGCCCGACACCGAACTGGTCCGGCGCATCCGTGCGTCCGCTCGGCCCGGCGGCCGGGCGGCGGGCGGTCCGGGCGGCGCACCCGCTCCGGACGCCGCGACCGAGGAAGCCGAGGCCGCCCTCGACGAGTTCCACCGCCGGCACTACGCCGCCGTATTGGCCTGCGCCCGCGCCTGCTGCGGGTCCTCTCAGGCCGCGGCGGATCTGGCGGCGGAGGCGATCGAGAGCGTGCTGCACTCCCCCGACCCGGTCGAACGCCCCGAGGAGAGCTGGCGGGAGAGCTTGCTGGCGGCGGTGCACCGTACCGCCGGTGTCTGGCACCAGGGTTCCCGCCGGACCGAGCTGCGCGAGGGGTTCGCGGACCGGCCGGGCGGGCGGGCCGTAGCAGACGGGCCCGGCACGTACGGGGACGGGTCGGGGGCCTTCACGGGTGGCGGCGGGGCCGCTGCCTCCGCGCGCCCCATGGAGCAGCATCCGTCCGGCGCTCCCCAACGGGCCCGGGGCGCGAAGCCCGCGCTGCTCGCCGCCGCTGCCGTGGCCGTCCTGGCCGGTGCCGCCCTCTCCGTCGGCTCGCTGCTCGGCCCGGCGGGGCACGAGACCTCGGCCGACGGGCCCGGACACTCCGGTTCGCCCGCTGCGCCGACCTCGTACCGGTCGCCGACGGCGTCCGCCAAGACGTCGGCGAGTGCCTCCAGTTCGGCGTCGCACACCCCGTCGCCCCACCCCACCAAGCCCTCGAAGCGCCCGAGTTCCCGGCCCTCGTCGTCGGCCAGGCCGTCGCCTGCCGCACCTGAGAGGAAGCCGCCGCCCACCCGGACCACCTCGCTGACCGCCCGCCCGTGGAGTGCCAGCGCGAACGGCTGGGGTCCGGTGGGGCAGAACCGCACCGTCGACGGGCGTCCGCTGACCATCGCGGGGGCCGGGTACGCCGAGGGGCTGGGAGCCCACGCGCCGAGCGAGATCGTCTATCAGCTGGGGGGCACCTGCTCGCACCTCGGCGTGGACGTCGGGGTCGACGACGAGGTGGGCGCGAACGGCTCGGTGGTCTTCCAGATCTACCGCGACGGCACAGAGGTGGCCGACAGCGGGCTGATGACGGTCGGGCAGCCCGCGCGGCACCTCAGCGCGGACCTCACCGGCGGCGGCGTGCTGCGGCTGGTGGTCACCGACGGCGGCAACGGGAACAACTCCGACCACGCCGACTGGGGCCGGCCGCTGATCAGTTGCAGCTGAGCGGCCGGGCGGGGCCCGCCGCTGTCAGGCGGCGGGGAGTTCGGCCCAGCGGGTGATGCCGCCCGCGTGGACGTGCGTGCCGCACTCGGCCGCCAGGGCGGTGACGATGCCCAGTCCGCGGCCGTGCTCGTCCGGGCAGGGTTCGACGGCCGGCCGGGCGTGCGCCGCCGGCCCCGCGTCGGTGACCTCGACGCGCAGCGCGCCGCGCCCCTCGCCGTCGAGCCGGGAGAGCCGCAGCACGGCCGGCGGCAGGGCGTGGACGACGGCGTTGGTGGTCAGCTCCGAGACCACGAGGAGGGCGTCCTCGGCGAGGCCGGGGGCCAGGTTCCAGTCGGCCAGGATCGCGCGCACCCGCCGGCGGACGACGGAGACGGCCTCGGGAAGGTGCGACAGCGGGCAGACATGGTCGTCCGCCCCCGGAACCACCGCGTCGAGCTGTGCCGTCATGTCTCCTCCTCGGAGGCAGGCTCCCAGCCGGCGGGACGCCGTGCCTGAGACGGACGCTATGGGGGAACGTCGAGGGCGGTCAATGAACAGCGGTCGGCATTACCGAACGGCGGCAGCGCGGAGGTCCGCTCCCCCTGCCGATGCCGACCCCGGAACTACGATGGAGTCATGGCCGGCCCGGTCCAGTCGATCGAGCGGGCGGCGGCGATTCTCCGTCTGCTCGCCAGCGGGCCCCGTCGGCTCGGACTGGGTGAGGTGGCCGCGTCCCTCGGCCTGGCGAAGGGCACCACCCACGGCATTCTGCGCACGCTGCAGCACATCGACTTCGTCGAGCAGGATCCGGCGACCGGGAAGTACCAGCTCGGGGCGGCGCTGCTGCACCTGGGCACCAGCTACCTCGACGTGAACGAGCTGCGCTCGCGCTCCATCAACTGGTCCGACGCCCTGGCCGCCCGCAGTGGGGAGGCGGTCCGCCTGGGCGCTCCCCTGGAGGGCAGGGTGCTCATCGTCCACCACGTCTTCCGGCCCGACGACACCCTGCAGACCCTGGACGTGGGCGCGCTGCTGCCGCCGCACGCCTCCTCGCTCGGCAAGGTGCTGCTGGCCTTCGGCAGCCTGCCCGTGGAGCCGGTCGTGGAGGCCGGGCTGGAGGCGTACACCCGGCACACCCTGACCGCCCCGGAGCGCCTGACCCGGGCGCTCGCCGAGGTCCGGGAGGTCGGGTGGGCCGCCGAAGTGCAGGAGATGATCTCGGGCGAGGCCGGTATCGCCGCGCCGATCCGGGGCCACGGCGGCCTGGTGGTGGGCGCCGTCGGCGTCTCCGGCACCGTCGAGCGGATCTGCGACTCCCAGGGGGTCCCGCTGCCGGGCCTGGTCACCCAGGTCCGCCATGCCGCCCGGGCGATCTCCAGAGATCTGGGGGCCACCCGCTGGTGAGCCCCCGCCCTCGGGCACCGCAACGGAAGGCTGATCATGGTTGAGCGGTATGTGATGTCCATCGACCAGGGCACCACCTCCACCCGGTGCATCCTCTTCGACCACCAGGGGCGGCTGGTGTCGGTGGCCCAGCGGGAGCACCAGCAGTACTTCCCCCGGCCCGGGTGGGTGGAGCACGACGCCGCCGAGATCTGGCACACCCTGGAGCGCGTGGTGCCGCAGGCGCTCTCGGACGCGGAGGTCCGGCCCGACGAGGTCGCCGCCATCGGGATCGCCAACCAGCGCGAGACGACCGTGCTGTGGGACCGGCGCACGGGTACCCCGCTGGGCAGGGCGATCGTCTGGCAGGACACGCGCACCGCCCCGCTGGTCGAGGAACTGCGCGGCCGCCCCGGGGACGAGTTCTTCCTCCGCCGCTGCTGCCTGCCGCCCTCCACGTACTTCTCCGCCCCGCGGATCCGGTGGCTGTTCGACCATGTCGACGGGCTGCGGCAGCGCGCCGAGGACGGCGAGGTGCTGTTCGGCACGATGGAGAGCTGGCTGATCTGGAACCTCACCGGCGGGCCGGCCGGCGGCCTGCACCTCACCGACGTCACCAACGCCAGCCGCACCATGCTGATGAACATCGGCACGCTCGACTGGGACGCGGAGCTGCTGGAGTTCTTCGGGGTCCCCCGCGCGATGCTCCCGGAGATCCATCCGTCGGCCGAGATCTACGGGACCGCCCGTTCCGTGCTGCCGGGCGTCCGGATCTGCGCGGCCCTCGGCGACCAGCAGGCGGCGCTGTTCGGGCAGACCTGCTTCGGGCCCGGCGAGGCGAAGTGCACCTACGGCACCGGCAGTTTCCTGCTGCTCAACACCGGCACCGACCTCGTGCGGTCCCGGCACGGGCTGCTGACCACCGTCGCCTACAAGATCGGGGACCGGCCCGCGGTCTACGCGCTCGAAGGCCCGATCGCGGTCACGGGCGCGCTGGTCCAGTGGTTCCGCGACCGGCTGGGGCTGATCGGCAGCGCCCCCGAGATCGAGACCCTCGCGCGCGGCGTCGAGGACAACGGCGGCTGCTACATCGTCCCGGCGTTCTCCGGCCTGTACGCGCCGTACTGGCGCAGCGACGCCCGCGGGGTCATCGTCGGCCTCACCTCGTACATCACCCGGGAGCATCTGGCCCGGGCCGTGCTGGAGGCCACCGGCTGGCAGACCCGGGAGGTGGTGGACGCCATGAACGCGGACTCCGCGCTCACCCTGAAGGAGCTGAAGGTGGACGGCGGCATGACGTCGGACAACCTGCTCATGCAGATCCTCGCCGATGTGCTGGACGTGCCGGTGGTGCGCCCGATGGCCGTCGAGACGGTGTCGCTGGGCGCCGCCTACGCCGCCGGGCTCGCCGCCGGCTACTGGCCCGACCTGGAGGTGCTGCGCCGCAACTGGCACCGGGCCGCGCAGTGGCTGCCGGACATGGACGCCGGGCGGCGGCGGTCGGAGTACGAGAACTGGAAGCGGGCCGTCGAGCGCTCGCTCGGCTGGATCCGGCCGCCGGCCCCGCCCTGACGGCCGCTTCCGTGCCGGATGCGCGGCACCCGGCACGGGCTCGGCGTGCCGCCCTCAGCCCCCGTCCGGAGCCAGCCGCAGCGAGATCGAGTTGATGCAGTACCGCTGGTCGGTGGGGGTGGGGTAGCCCTCGCCCTCGAAGACATGGCCGAGGTGGGAGCCGCAGGCGGCGCAGCGGACCTCCGTGCGCACCATGCCGTGGGCGCGGTCCTCGATGAGTTCGACCGCGTCGGAGTCCTTGGGGTCGTAGAAGCTCGGCCAGCCGCAGTGGCTGGCGAACTTGGTGTCCGAGCGGAACAGCTCGGCGCCGCAGGCCCGGCAGGAGTAGACGCCCTCGGTGGTGGTGTCGGTGTATTCGCCGACGAAGGCGGGCTCGGTGCCGGCCTCACGCAGGACGCGGT
Source organism: Streptomyces kronopolitis (assembly GCF_014646275.1). GTDB lineage: Bacteria > Actinomycetota > Actinomycetes > Streptomycetales > Streptomycetaceae > Streptomyces > Streptomyces kronopolitis. Next base: position 342,110 of record NZ_BMND01000003.1, on the reverse strand, counting down.
ACTCCGCGGGGCTCAGCTCGGCGCGCCACTGCTCGTCGGGCTTGTCGATCTCGTACGGCATCGGGGCTCCTTCGCTCAGCTGCCCAGGCGGGACAGGATGGCGGGGCCGAGGTCGGTCACATCGCCGGCACCCATGGTCAGAACAAGGTCACCGGGCTTGGCCATTCCTGCGACGACGTCCGGGACGGCGGCCTGGTCGCTCTCGGCGGTGACATCGGCGCCGGCGGCGCGCGCGGCGTCGATGATCAGGGCGCTGGTGACGCCCGGGATCGGGTCCTCGCGGGCCGGGTAGATGTCCAGGACCACGGAGGCGTCGGCGAGGGCGAGCGCCCGGCCCATCTCCGTGCCGAGCTCCTGGGTGCGGGAGAAGAGGTGCGGCTGGAAGACGACCAGCACCCGGGCGCCGTCGGCGGCGCCGCGGATGGCGTCGAGGTCGGCGCTCATCTCCGAGGGGTGGTGGGCGTAGGAGTCGATGACCTGGACGCCGGCCGCCTCGCCCTTGAGCTGGAGGCGGCGCTTGACGCCGGTGTACTTGCCGAGGGCGGAGGCGAGGTTGTGCGGCGGGATGCCCAGGGCGATGCCGGCGGCCAGGGCGGCGACGGCGTTGTGGGCGTAGTGCCGGCCGGGGACGGAGACCGTGAAGGTGAGGATCTTGCCGCTGCTGAGGGTGACGGTGACATCGCTGGTCAGGCCGCGGGGGTTGACCTTGAGGATGCGGACGTCGGCGTCGGCGGACTCGCCGTAGGTGACGACCTCGATGTCATGGCGGCCGGCGATCTTGGCGGTCAGCTCACGGGCGCCGGGGTGGTCGGCGGAGATGACCAGGGTGCCGCCGGGGCGGATGCGGCCGACGAAGGTCTCGAAGGACTCGTAGATCTCGTCCATCGAGGCGTAGTTGGCGTGGTGGTCCAGCTCCACGTTGAGGACGATGGCGACCTCGGGGGCGTACTTGTGGAAGCTGCGGTCGCTCTCGTCGGCCTCGGCGACGAAGATCTCGCCGGCGCCGTGCTCGGCGTTTGACCCGGGGGCGTCGAGGTCGCCGCCGATGGCGTAGGACGGCGTCAGGCCGAGGGCGCCGAGGGAGACGGCGAGCATGGAGGTCGTCGTCGTCTTGCCGTGGGTGCCGGCGACGGCGACGGGGCGCAGGCCGTCCATGAGGGAGGCGAGCGCGTCGGAGCGGTGGACGACCGGGATGCCGCGCTCGTGGGCGGCGGCCAGCTCGGGGTTGTCGGGGCGGATCGCGGAGGAGACGACGACGCTGGTGGCGTCCTCGGCGAGATGCCCGGCGGCATGGCCGAGGTGAACCGTCACGCCGAGGGCGCGCAGGGCCTCGGCGGTCGCGGAGTCCTTGGCATCGCTGCCCGCGACCCGGGCGCCGCGCTGCGCGAGGATCTTCGCGATGCCCGACATGCCGGCTCCGCCGATGCCGATGAAGTGCGGCCGGTCCATCGAGGCCGGAATGGCGGGTGCCATGGTGCGTCTCCCTGATCGTCGATCATCGCGAGCGGTGGTGCTGCCGTTCGGTCGTGCTGCCGATGATTCTCGCACCCGGCACCGACAGCCCCGGCCCGCGGACCCCGGCGGGGCGGGCGCCGCGGCCCGGCGGCCGGTGGTCAGCGCCGGATCAGGCCGCGGGCGGTGGCGGCGGCGACGGCGGAGGTGCGGGAGTCCACGCCGAGCTTGGCGTAGATGTGGACGAGGTGGGACTTGACGGTGGCCTGGCTGAGGAAGAGCCGCTTGCTGACCGCCGCGTTCGACAGCCCCTCGGCGACGAGCTGGAGGACCTCCGTCTCGCGCCGGGAGAGCGCGCTGGCGGGGGTGCGCAGCCGGTCCATCAGGCGCAGCGCGACGGTGGGGGCGAGCGCGGAGCGTCCGGCGGCGGCGGTGCGGACCGCGGTGGCCAGCTCCTGGGGCGGGGCGTCCTTGAGGAGGTAGCCGGTGGCGCCGGCCTCGATGGCGGCGAGGATGTCGGCGTCGGTGTCGTACGTGGTCAGGATGAGGACGCGGGGGCCGCCGGGGCGGGCGGTGATCTCGGCGGTGGCCTGCGAGCCCAGCATCCGGCCGCCGAACTGGAGGTCCATGAGGACCACGTCGGCCTCGCCCCGCGCGGCGAGGCGGACCGCCTCCTCGGCGGTGGGGACATCGGCGACGATCTCGAAGTCCGGTTCGGTCTCCAGGACGGCGCGCAGCCCGGCGCGGACGACGGGGTGGTCGTCGGCGAGCAGCAGCCGGACGCGGGCGGTCACGAAGCGGCCTCCGGGGCGGCGTCGGGTGCGGTGGCGGGGCAGGGCAGGGTGACGGCGACCGCGGTGCCCTCCCCGGGGGCGGACTCGACGGCCAGCGTCCCCTGGAGTGCGCGGGCCCTGGCGTGCATCGCGGCGAGGCCGAAGCCGGTGCCGTCGGCCGCCGCGGAGCCGGGTGCGGGCACCTCGGCGGGCCGGAACCCGGCCCCGTCGTCGACGACGTCCAGCGCGACCTCGGTGTCCATGTAGCTGAGGGTCAGCTCGACGCGGCCGGCGGCGGCGTGCCGGACGGTGTTGGCGAGGGCGGACTGGGCGATGCGCAGCAGGGCGACCTCGTGCGGGGTGGGCAGCGCGAGGGGCACGCCGGAGACCTGGCAGTGCACGGTGAGCCCGGAGCTGCGGGCCGTGGTGGCGCAGAGCCGCTCCAGGGCGGCGGGCAGCGACCCCGCCTCCAGGGCGGGCGGGCTGAGCGCCCGCACGAAGCGGCGCGCCTCGGCGAGGTTGTCGACGGCGGTGGTGCGGGCCTGCCGGACGTGCCCGAGGGCGGCCGCGGGCTGCTGGGGCAGGACGCGTTCGGCGGCCCGCAGCAGCAGCTGGATGCTGGAGAGCCCCTGCGCGAGGGTGTCGTGGATCTCGCGGGCCAGTCGCTCGCGTTCGGCGAGCCGGCCGGCGGCGCGCTCCGCGGCGGCCAGTTCGCCGCGGGTGGCGGTGAGCTCCTCGATGAGGCGGCGGCGCTGCTCGCTCTCCCGGTAGAGGGCCTGGTAGCCGAGGACGACGGCGACCGCGACGGCGGCGCCGAGGGCGGGCCCGATGACCGTGCCGACGCTCAGGGTGTGGGTGTGCCAGCCGAAGCCGGCGATGGCGGCGAGGGTGGTGGCCGCGACGGCGGGCAGCGCCCGGCGCGGCGGCAGCAGATGCAGCTGGACGAAGAACAGCGGGAACGCCAGCCAGACGCCGTCCGGGGTGAGCGCGAGCAGCGCCAGCCACACCAGGGCTACGGCCGCGAGCCACACGGCCGCGGCGCGCGGTGAGCTGCCCACCCGGGGCAGCCGCGGCCCGAGGGCGTAGAGGGCGAGCAGCACGGCGGCGGTGGCGAGCACGGCCGGGGCGTTCGGGGCGTGCCCGGCCACCGCCCGTACGGCGGCGAGCGCCAGCAGCCCGGCCACCAGCAGGTGCAGGCAGCTGCGCAGGGCCCGCAGGACGGGGGTCAGGGAGTGTGCGGTCATGGCTTCCTCGGTCACGGCTCCCCAAGGCTAAGGGCCCTCCTCACCTGCGGCATCAACCGAAGGGTTGACCGCGGGGCGCACCTTTGGGCGCCGGCGGACCACTCCCCCGCGCGATGCCCGGCCCCCGCCCGGGAGGCGACGGTGGACTCCGGCCGCCGGGCAGTGGGTCCGGCGAAGGAGAAGCGAGGAGGGCACCGCCTGTGTTCGTGGCCTGGAGGGACCTGGGATTCGCCAGGGGACGGTTCGCCCTGATGGGCGGCGTCATCGCGCTGATCACGGTGCTGGTGGGGCTGCTGTCGGGACTGACGGCGGGCCTGGAACGGGAGAACACCTCGGCGATCACCGGGCTGTCCGCCGACCGTCTGGTGTTCTCGGCACCGGCCGGCGGCGGCGACCCCTCGTTCACCGACTCGCGGCTGTCCGCGCGCACCGTGGCGGCCTGGGAGCGGGTGCCGGGTGTACGGGAGGCCGCGCCGCTGGGCATCGCGCCGGCGAAGGCCGCGGCGGGCGACCGGAGCGCGGCGGTGTCGGCGTTCGGGGTGCGGCCGGGGTCCGGGCCGGCGCCCGCGGGGGTCGAGGACGGCGCGGTGGTGCTGTCCTCGAAGGCCGCCGAGGCGCTGGGCGTACGGGACGGCGGGACGCTGACGCTGGGCGGCCGGACCCGCACCGTCGCCGCGGTGTCGGGCACCGCGATGTACAGCCACACGCCGGTGGTCTGGATGTCGCTGGACGACTGGCGGGGGCTGGCGGGCGGCCCCGGGACGGCGGGCGGTCCCGCCGCCACCGTGCTCGCCCTGTCCACCACGGGGTCGGCCGATGTCGCCGCCGCCGACGCGCGGCTGGGCACCCGCGCCGTCGGCACCAACGACGCGCTCCAGGCCATCGGCTCCTACCGCGCGGAGAACGGCTCCCTCCAGCTGATGCGCGGCTTCCTCTTCGTGATCTCCGCGCTGGTCATCGGGGCGTTCTTCACGGTGTGGACGATCCAGCGCAGCGGCGAGGTGGCGGTGCTGAAGGCGCTGGGCGCCTCGACCGGCCTGCTGCTGCGCGACGCGCTCGGCCAGGCCCTCGTCCTGCTGCTGCTCGGAACCGGTCTGGGCAGCGCCGTGGTGGCCGCGGTGGGCGCCGGCCTCGGCTCCGCGGTGCCCTTCGTGCTCGCTCCGTCCACCGTGCTGGCACCGGCCCTGATCATGACCGCGCTGGGCGCCGCCGGCGCCGCGCTGGCCGTCCGCCGCATCACCTCCGTCGACCCGCTGACCGCCCTGGGAAGTGCCCGATGAGCCTCGAACTGACCGATGTCACCCTCACCTACCCCGACGGCGACGCCCGCCTGACCGCGCTGGACGAGGTCTCGCTGACCGTGGCGCCCGGCTGCCTGACGGCGGTGATCGGCCCGTCCGGCTCCGGCAAGTCCAGCCTGCTGGCGGTCGCCGCCACGCTGATCCGCCCGGAGCGCGGACGGGTGGTGCTCGACGGCACGGACACCACCGGGCTCGGCCGCGCGGAGCTGACGGCGCTGCGCCGCACCACCGTCGGCACGGTCTTCCAGCAGCCGAACCTGCTCCCGTCGCTGACCGCAGCCGAGCAGCTCCAGGTGATGGCCCATCTGGACGGCCGCTCGCCCCGCGCGGCCCGCGGCCGGGCGCGGGAGCTGCTGGCCGCGGTCGGCCTGGAGCGGCTGGCCGGGCGGCGGCCGCACCAGCTGTCGGGCGGCCAGCGGCAGCGGGTCAACATCGCCCGGGCGCTGATGAACGAGCCGGCGGTGCTGCTGGTGGACGAGCCGACCAGCGCCCTGGACCGCGAGCGGGGCGCCGCGGTGCTCGATCTGCTGCTCACCCTCACCCATCAGCGCGCGACGGCGACGGTGCTGGTCACCCACGACCGGGCGCTTCTGGACGCGGCCGACGAGGTCGCCGAGGTGCGGGACGGCCGGCTGCGGAGCGGCGTCCGCCCCTGATCCCGCCGCTCAGTTCCCGGGGGAGCCCTGGGGCTGGTCGTCCGCCGCGTGCGAGAAGAGCTTGAGGACCGGGACGCCGACCATGTGGCGGGCACGGGAGGCCCAGTCGCGGTGGAAGAACTCCTCGACGAAGTGCGGGGTGGTCAGCACGATCACCTCGTCCGCCCCGGTCTCCTCGACGATGGACCGCAGCAGGTCCAGCGGGTGGTCCTCGACCACCTGGCCGACCGCCTCGGCCCCCGTGGCGCGCAGGGCCCCCAGGGTGTGCGCGAGGGCCACCTCGGCGGGTGCCTCCGCCCGCTCGCCGCCCGGCTCCTCGCCCTCCCGTACGGCGTCGTCGAACTCGCCGAGGGCGACGTCGTCGATGGCCCGCAGCAGCACGTCCTGCTTGCCGCGCGGCTGCATGAGCACGACGAACGAGATCCGGTCGTCGCCGTGCAGCGTGGTCACGAACTCCACGTCGGCAGGCGTCAGAGGCTTCTCGATCATCAATACGCTCGTGAACACGACGGACGCCCTTCTTCTCCTCGGGACACCGCATCGCACGGTGCCCCACAGAAACCATCCTGCCCCGTCGCCACACGGGGCCTGCTGGCTTTTAGTGTGCCCAACGGAAGCTAAGCGGAACAGGTAATTCCGCTGTTTGTCACGCCCGGCGGTAGCGGGTGAACAGGAATCCCTCCTCCTCCAACACCGACGCCAGGGCGAACCGCTTCGGAACCGGGACGGCCGGACCGTTCATGATCCTCTGAGCATCCCCCACGGCCACCACCGGGGCGAGCGAGAGGCACATCTCGTCCAGCGCCCCGGCCGCGGCGAACTGCCCCAGCAGCCTGGGCCCGCCCTCCGTCAGCAGCCGGGTGTGCCCCCGCCCGGCCAGCGCCCCGGCCACCCGCGCCGGGTCGACGCCCGCGCCCTCCCCGGCGAACAGCACCTCGACGCCGGCCGCCCGGGCCGCCGCCACCCGGTCCGCGGGGGCGCCGGCGCCGGTCAGTACGAGGGTGGGCGCCAGCGGCTCGGTGAACAGGGGCAGCGTGAAGTCCAGCGCCAGACCGGCGCTGACCACGGCGATGGCCGGGGCCGGGCCCTGGCCGGCGGCGGCCCGGCGGGCGGCGAACACCTCCCGGGCGCGGGCCGGGCGGTAGCCCTCCTGGCGCACCGTCTGCGCCCCCACCACCACGGCGTCCGCGAGCCCCCGCAGCACCCCGAAGATCCGCATGTCGGCCTGCCCGGAGAGCGGCTGCGAGCGGCCCTCGTGATGGGCCGCCCCGTCCAGGGAGGACACCATGTTCGCGCGCAGCCAGCCGGGGCGCCCCGCACGCAACGGGTGGTCCGCCGCCGGATACGCGTAGGCCTCCGCCAGCTCGTCCACCGTCCACTGCCGGTCCACCGGGCCGGCCGCCGCGTCGGCGGGAGCGGTGTCGGGGGTCGGTGCGGGCGGGGCGGGGAGGGGGAACAGGCGTCGCATGGCGGCAGTGTGACATGCCTCGCTCACCGGACCGGCGGCCACCGCACAGGAGATAGGCTGGACGGCTGTGTCATCTTCCCAGCCCTCCTCCGCGCAGCCCGACCCGACAGCCGGTCCCCCGGCCGGCGGTGACGACGCGACCCCTGCCGCGCTGACCGCCCGCGCCCCGCATGTCCCGGCCGACCGCCTGGTGGCCGAGATGGTGCCGCCGCCGCGCTTCCAGGGCGCCCGCTTCGACACCTACCTCCCGGACCCGAAGCAGCCCAGCCAGTCCGAGGCCGTCCAGGTCCTGAGCGACTTCGCCGACGGCATCGGCGCCCCGGCGGGCGGCGGGAAGCGGCGCTGGTTCTCCAGGAAGCCGGCGGCCCCCACCGGCCCGCGCGGCGTCTATCTGGACGGCGGCTACGGCGTCGGCAAGACCCATCTGCTCGCCTCCCTGTGGCACGCCACGCCCGCCCCGGCGGAGCGCAAGGCCTTCGGCACCTTCGTCGAGCTGACGAACCTGGTCGGCGCGCTCGGCTTCCAGCAGACCGTGCGCACGCTCGGCGAGCACCGGCTGCTGTGCATCGACGAGTTCGAGCTGGACGACCCCGGCGACACCGTCCTGGTCTCCACCCTGCTCGGCAAGCTGGTGGACGCCGGTGTGGCACTGGCCGCCACGTCCAACACACTGCCCGGCAAGCTCGGCGAGGGCCGCTTCGCCGCCGCCGACTTCCTGCGCGAGATCCAGGGCCTGAGCGCCCAGTTCCGTCCGCTGCGCATCGACGGCGAGGACTACCGCCACCGCGGACTGCCCGAGGCGCCCGCCCCGTACGACGACGAGACGGTCACCCGTACGGCGTACCGCACGCCCGGTGCCTCGCTCGACGACTTCCCCTCCCTGCTGGAGCATCTGTCCACGGTGCACCCCAGCCGCTACGGCGCGATGTGCGACGGCATCGAAGCGGTCTGCCTCACCGACGTCCAGGCGGTGCCCGACCAGTCCACGGCGCTGCGCCTGGTCGTCCTCGCGGACCGGCTCTACGACCGCGAGGTCCCGGTGCTGACCTCCGGCAAGGCCTTCGACGAGCTGTTCAGCGAGGAGATGCTGCGCGGCGGCTACCGCAAGAAGTACTTCCGGGCGATCTCCCGCCTGACGGCCCTGGCCCGCGACGCGGGGGCACTGGTGGCGGAGGGGTCGCGGTAGGCGGGTGAGGGGGCTGGGGGTTGGGGGTTGGGCGGGGCGAGTGTTCCCCCCGGCTGACGGTTGAGCAGGGCTGCTCCCCCACCCCCGAACCCACCCCGCGATCCCCCTCGTTCAGCTGCGGCGTGACGTGAGGGCGCAGGCGGCGGCGGTGGCGGCCGCCGCGAGCAGGAGCGTGGCGGCGAGCGGCAGCCAGGGGGTGTGGACCGTGCCGCGGGCGGAGCCGGTGATCATGCCCGAGAGGGCGGCGTTGACGGGCGAGGCGCCCAGAACGAGCAGCAGCAGCGCGGCGGTCAGGCTCGCCGGAACGCCCCAGGCGGCGCTGCGCAGCACCGGCCAGCTGCTCAGCGCGCCGATCGCGATGCCCATGAGCAGGCAGGTCAGCGCCGTGAGCAACCCGGCGACGGCCGCGGGCAGGACCGGGACGGCCACCCGATGGTCGTTGGAGCGCGGGTCGGACAGCAGCGTGACCAGCAGCACCCCGGGCAGCGCGAGCACCAGCGCGGTGCCGGCCGCGGTGAGCACGGCGGCGAGGTGCGCCCGTCCGGGGCCTGCGGCCGAGGCCACGCAACTACGGGCGGCCGGCGGCTCGTTGGTGACACAGATCCGGGTCAGCCAGGCGGCGACCGGCACCAGGGCGCCGGCGGCGTAGCCGAACGTGCTCAGGAGCGGGCCGCCGCCCTGCACCCCGATCGCCAGCCAGGCGGCGTAGAGGATGACCGGCGGCAGCGCGCGGTGCGAGCCGATGAGCAGGGCCGTCTGATAGCGGAGGAGGGCGTTCACGGGAGGGGCGCCTCGTCGGGTGCGGGGGCGGGAGTGGGAGTGGGGGCGGCAGTGGGGTGTTCTGCGGTGTCGTGGGCTCCGGTGTCCGCGGGGCCGTCGGCCCCGTCCGCTCCCGGGGCGGTGGTGACCGCGCGGATGTGCCAGGGCGGGCGTGCGGTGAGCAGCGCGCGCAGCACGGCGTCGGAGTGCGCCGCCGGGACCGTGAGCAGCGTCGTACCGTCCGGTCCCGGCGCGCTCCGTGTGACGGCGGGCAGCGGGGGCGCTCCGGCGAGTGCCTGGTCGGTTCCGGCGGGCGGCGCGCTGCCCGGTGGGCCCTCGGCCTCGATGGTCACCCTGGGGCCGGTCGCGGTCCCCGGGTCCGCCGTCGGGAGGTGCGTGTCCCGGGGGAGCAACCGCCCGTCATCCACCCGGTAGTGGGCGTCGGCCGCGCCCGCCAGCCGTCGCGGGTCATGGTCGACGAACACGACGGTGCCGCCGTCGGCGACCCGTTCGGCCACGGCCCGGTCGAGCACCTCGCGCGCGCCGTGGTCCAGCCCCGTCCAGGCCTCGTCCAGCACCAGGAGCGCGGGCTCGGCGAGCAGCGCCTGGGCCACCGCGACCTTCTGGCTCGTCCCCTTGGACAGCTCGGCCATCGGGGTGCGCGCGTGCCCGGCCGCCCCGAAGCGTTCGAGCCACTCGGTGGCGCGGCGGCCCGCTTCGGGGCCGCGCAGGCCGCGGATGCGGGCGAGGTGGGTGAGGTAGCCGGCGGCGGTGAAGGGCAGGGCGCCGGGGAACCGTTCGGGCACGTAGGCGCTGCGCGGGCGGCCGGTGATCCGTCCGGTGCTGGGCCGGTCGATCCCGGCCAGCAGCCGCAGCAGGGTGGACTTCCCGCTGCCGTTGGCCCCCTCGATGCGCAGCAGTGCCCCGGCGGGCACGTCGAGCCGCACCTCCCGCAGCACCCAGGGCCCCCGCACCCCGTAGCGCCGCCCCACCCCGTCCAGCCTCATGCGCCCCTCCGCCTCCGTCGTTCCCCGCGCGGCCGATGCCGCCCCATCGCCCGACGGTAGCCAATCCGGACGTCCGACACCCGCGCGGGGACGCCCGCTGCCCCGTTCCCGCGTGTCACAACCCCGCGTGGGGCGGCCGGAGTTGACGCGCTGCGCCTACCGGAGGCACCCGCTCCGGCCGGGGCGGGCGACAGGGCCCATGGCCGGAGCGGGCACTCCGGCTCGGGCAGGCGGCAGGACCCACGGCCTGTGCGGGCACTCCGGCTCGGGCGGGCAGCAGGGCCTACGGCCAGGGCGCGGCGACCGGCGGACCTCCGGCGGGAGCCGCGGCCGGGGCCGCTGTCGGTGGCGGCTGGCAGACTGTTCGGGTGACCAGCACCGAGACCGCCGGACAGCCCGGCAACAGCTCCGACAGCCCCTTCACCGAGGCCGCGCACGACCGGGACGCGGCGCCGCAGTTCGTGCTGCCGCTCGTCGCACGCATCGAGAAGGACGCCCCGCCGGCGCGGACCGACGCGCTGGAGACCGCGGCGCGGGCGGTGCTGGTGCTGCTCTCGGACGAGCGGTCGACCGGGGACGGCGAATGGGCCGCCGCGGTGCGTGACTGGCAGGACGCCCGGATCCGGAAGGTGGTGCGCCGGGCGCGCGGCGCGGAGTGGCGGCGCGCCGCCGCGCTGCCGGGCATCACGGTCACCGGCGCCCGCGCCGAGGTGCGGGTCTTCCCGCCGGTGCCGCTGGACGGCTGGCCGAAGGACCTGGCGCGCCTCCAGGTCTCCGGCACGGAGCTGGACGACCCCGAGCCCCCCGGCCCGCCCGCCCCCGGCCGCCCGGTGCTGTGGCTCAACCCCGGGCTGGAGATGACGGCGGGCAAGGAGATGGCCCAGGCCGGACACGCCGCACAGCTGGCGTGGTGGGAACTCTCCACCGAGGAGCGAGCGGCCTGGCGCGCCGCCGGATTCCCCCTCTCCGTACGGTCCGCACCACCCGCGGAATGGGACGCACTCACCCGCAGCGGCCGCCCCGTGGTGCACGACGCCGGGTTCACGGAGATCGCCCCCGGCCCGACACTCGTGGCCGAGTGGCGCCCGCCGACAGATCACGGGTAGCCGTGCGGCGGGTCGATAAGCACGGCCACCCGGAGCCACGGACTCGACCCTTCGGCCACGCACTAAACGTAGGACGTACAGATCCCACGGTCCTTCACGTCCGAAGTCCCCTGTTCAGGTAGGCGAGTACGGCCAGCACCCGGCGGTGACCGCTGTCGCTCGGCGGCAGGTCCAGCTTCTGGAACACATTGCCGATGTGCTTGCTGACCGCCCGCTCGGTCACCACCAACTGCGCGGCGATCGTGGTGTTGTCGCGCCCCTCTGCCATCAGCGCGAGCACCTCGCGCTCGCGCGGGGTGAGGGAGTCCAGCGGGTCGTCACGGCGCCGTGCCAGCAGCTCCGCCACCACCTCGGGGTCGAGCGCCGTGCCGCCCGCCGCGACCCGCTCCAGGGCGTCCAGGAACTCGTCGACCCGGCCGACCCGGTCCTTCAGCAGATAGCCCACCCCGCCGGCGCCGCCGCCCAGCAGCTCGGCGGCGTAGGTCTCCTCGACGTACTGCGAGAGCACGAGCACCGGCAGCCCGGGGATCTCGGCCCGCGCCGCGAGCGCCGCCCGAAGCCCCTCGTCCCGGAAGCCGGGCGGCATCCGGACGTCCAGCACCGCGACGTCCGGGCGGTGTTCCATGAGGGCGGGCAGCACCTCGGGCCCGCCGGCCGCGACCGCCGCCACCTCGTGCCCGGCGGAGGTCAGCAGCAACACCAGCCCCTCCCGCAGCAGGGCATTGTCCTCGGCGATCACCACACGCACGGCAGCTCCACTTCGATCACGGTCGGGCCGCCGACGGGGCTGGTCACCCGCACGGTCCCGTCGAGCGCCGCCACCCGGCGACGCATCCCCAGCAGCCCGCTGCCGCCCGACTCCTCGGCGCCACCGCGGCCCTCGTCACGTACCGTGATCTCCAACGCGCGGCGGGTCCGCACGAGTTCCACGGTCGCCCGGCGCGATCCGCTGTGCTTGGCCGCGTTGGTCAGCGATTCCGCGACGACGAAGTACGCCGCCGCCTCGACCGCCGCCGGAGCACGCGCGCCTCCCTCGACACCGTCCTCGCACACCTCCGCCTCCAGCCCGCTGCCGGCCGCGAGCGCCCGTACCGCGCCCACCAGGCCGCGATCGGTCAGGATCGGCGGATGGATCCCGCGCACCACGTGCCGCAGCTCGGTCAGCGCCTCCTCGACCTGGTCCTGGGCATCATCGAGCAGCTTGCGGGCCGCGTCGGGGTCGGTGTCGTAGGCCCGCTTCGCCAGGCCCACCCGCATCGACAGCGCGACCAGGCGGGCCTGCGTGCCGTCGTGCAGATCTCGCTCGATGCGCCGCAGTTCGGCACCGTGGGCGGCCACCGCGCCGGCCCGGGTAGCCGTCAACTCCGCCACCCGCTCGGCGAGTTCGTCGCTGCGCCGGGCGTCCGCGGAAGGTTCCAGCAGGGCGCGCGACCAGGCCGCGTCCCGGTCCGCGAGACGCCCGATCAACGGCAGCACGACGGCCCGGCGACCGAGCACCGCGCACCACACCCCGTCGACGCACAGCCCGACGATCCACAGGAGGACGGCGCCGTAGGCCAGCAGCAGGCCGTAGAGGAAGTGCGCGGCGAGCCAGCGCAGGTCTCGGTAGGTGCCGGGGTCCTTGAGCGCGCTGCGCACCCGCACGGACAGCGGTCCGGTGAGCGGCACATACGACTCCGGCACCGCCTCACCGGTCCGCTTCTCGACCTCGTGACGCGTGATCCCGGCGAACCTGCGGAGCAGCAGCACGGTCTCGGGCAGCACACCCGCCCCGATCACCGTGGCGGTGGCCACCGCGGTGAACACCAGTACCGCGAGAAACAGGGAGGAGGCCAGCGCAAGACCGGCCGACCTCAGCAGGTGCCTCGTGGCCCGCCCTTCCCGCCGCAGCCGCTCTCTCATGACCACAAGATTAGGCGGGCGCCCGGCCCGCCGTAGTCGTGCGGACCACCCGCCCTGTGGTGTAGCCCGCTCCACCACGCCTCCGGGACAGCGCCCCCTCGATCCCTCCCGGTGCGGCGGGCAATCTGGTGATCGGAACGCACCGCTCGATCTCACCTACCGAAGGAACCGCTATGAAGGCCCTGCTCTGGCTCGTGCTCGTCATCGCCGTCGCCGTCAATGTCTCCACCAGCTTCGCCTTCGACGGCGGCAAGCAGGTCGCCCTCAGCGTCAGCACGGGCACGGTGGCCATCGCCTCCGCGGTGGTCCTGTTCCTCCGGTGGCGGAAGGACCGGGCCGCTTCCTGACGCGTGCGGTGGACCGCTCTCGGGTGCCTGTGGGGCCGGTGCCCTCCGGCTTCTGGGGCCGGAGGGCACCGGCCGCGCCCCCTCGGGACGATCAGGTGGCGATCGTGGCCACAGGATCAAGGCCGTAAGTACGGGCGTAGCCGTTCTCGGTGCCTACCAGGAGGTCGACGATCTCGAAGTAGCGGTCCCAGAAGGGGGTTTCGCGGAGGGCGTCGATGAGGTGCTGGTAGGCGTCGTGGTCGTCGGCTTCCCAGACCCAGACGTCGGTGACGCGGGTGGAGTAGAACTCCGTGTCGTAGAAGCGTGATCGGACGCCGGTCGTTTTGGACCTGATCGCGGGGACGACCTGGGTGGTGAAGGCGTCCATCCGTTCGCGGGGGGTCATGGCGAGCCACTCGGGGGTGGTCTTGATGAGCATGAACGCGGTGACGGGCGGTGCGGTTTGCGCGGTGGGCATGGCGGGCTCCTTCGGAGGGGGTGGCGGTGCGGGGTGGTGGACCGCGGTCAGGAGAGGACGGCGGGCTTGAGGGTGCGGGCGCACCACTGCGCGAAGGTGGTGGGGGTCGCGGTGTCCGGGGTGCGGGTGGCCCCCGCGTCCAGGCCCTCGTCCTTGGCCCGCTTCATGTCGACGATGCCCTGGACGAACGCCTCGTGGAGGCCGTGGCCGACGAGGGTGGTGTACAGCTCGTCGAGCGGCTGGCGTGCGTAGTGGACGGGGCGGCCGAACTGCTCGGTCATGATGCGGGCCAGGTCGTGCGGGGACAGGTCCTGCGGCCCGAGGACCGGGACGCTGTCGGTGCCGGTCCAGGAGCGGTCCAGCAGCAGGCCGGCGGCGACGGCCGCGAGGTCGGCGACGGCGACGAGCGGGGCCCTGCGGTCGCCGTCGACGACGTCGGTGAAGACGCCGTTCTCGCGGATCGAGTCGGCCTCCTCCAGGAGGTTCTCGAAGAAGGACGGGCTGGCCAGGGCCCGGTAGGCGGCACCGGTGCCGGCGAGGAGGTCGTCCATGGCGAGGGAGGCGGTGACGAGGCCGGCGCGGTCGGCGACCGGGGTGCCGCGGCCGAGCGCGGATACGGCGACGACGTGGCCGACGCCGTGTACGGCGAGGGCCTTCGCGGCGGGGCGGGTGAAGCCGAGGTAGGCGTCGTCGGGGGCCAGGGTGGCGTCCGGGGGGACGAGCCAGAAGACGGCGTCCGCGCCCTCGAAGGCCCGGTCGACGACCCCGGCGTCGCCGTGCGAGCCGGTGACCACCTCGACGCGTGCGCGCACCGCGTCGGGAAGCCGGGCGGGGTCGCGCACGACCACGCGCAGTTCCTCGCCGTGGGCGGGGGCGGACTCCAGGAGCAGGGGCAGCAGATGGCGGCCGATGTTCCCGGTGGGAGCGGTGATGACGATCATGAAAACCTCGTGGGTCGTGCCGGATCGGTACGTCCCTCATCCTGCGGAGACCAACGCTGTTGCCACAATGGGAACTTGAGCAAGCAATCATTGCCTGAAATGGAATAACGCCTTGAGCAGCAGTCCCGACCCCGTCATCGACGCCAACCTCGCCGTCGCCCTGGACGCCCTGCTGGCCGAGCAGAGCGTCACCCGCGCCGCCGCCCGTTTGCACACCTCCCCCGCCGCGATGAGCCGCACCCTCGCCCGGCTCCGGCGCCTCCTCCAGGACCCCCTCCTGGTCCGGGCCGGCCAGACCATGGTCCCCACTCCCCGCGCCCATGCCCTGCGCGACGAGGCCGCCGCGGTGGTGCGGCGCCTCGGCGCACTGCTCAGCCCCGGCACGGGCGTCGATGTCGCCACGTTGCGCAGCACCTTCACCGTCCAGGCGGCCGACCTGCTCGGCGCGGCGCTGACTCCCGGGCTGCTGCGGCTGGTCCGGCAGGAGGCGCCGGGGGTTTCGCTGCGGTTCCGGGCCGAGGAGTGGGAGGCCGGACCGGGCCTGCGGGAGGGCCGGATCGATCTGGAGGTCGGCGCCATCGACCACGTCGACCCCGAGGCCCAGGTCGAGGAGCTGGTCACGCTCCGGATGGCGGCGGCGGTCCGGCCCGGCCACCCGCTCACCGAGGGGACGCTGACCCCGGAGCGGCTGGCGGCCGCCGAGCATGTCGTGGTGAGCCGCCGCGGCCGGTTCACCGGCCCCCTGGACACCGCCCTGGCCGAGCGGAACCTCCACCGGCGAGTCGCTGTCGTCCTCCCTAGCCACCTGGCCGCGTTGACCCTCGCCGCCCGCAGCGACATCGTCTGCCTCGCCCCCGTCGCACCCCGCGGCGACGCCCCCTCCCCCCTCACCGACGCCGCCACCGCCCTCGGCCTGCGGCTGCTCGACATCCCCCTGCCCCTGCCGCCGGTGACCGTCGGCATGGCGTGGCACCCCCGCCACGCGGCCGACGGCGGCCACGCCTGGCTCCGCGGCGCCGTGCGACGGACCCTGCACGCACCCGGGGGCGCGGACGGCTGACGGGGGGGCAGGCTCAGCCGAGGAACCGGATCGAGGCGCCGGATCGCGCGCCCCCGAGACCGTCCGCCGGCGCATGAAGCCGTCCGCCCGGCCACGCCCGTGAAGCTCAAATCAACCTCTGAATCCGGCCGGTACAGGATTCGGGCCGCCCGGTCGCGGTGAGGAGACCCCCACCACGGAAGAGGGGGAGCCATGCAGCACCTGGGGACGGGGATCGGGTGGCGGCCGGAGATCGCCGACGCGATAGCGGAGCTGCCCGGGGTGGACTGGGTCGAGGTGGTGGCGGAGAACATCTGCCCGGGCCATCTGCCGGACGCCCTGCGGGAGCTGCGCGCCCGGGGCACCACCGTCATCCCGCACGGCGTCTCGCTCGGCCTGGGCGGCGCCGACCGTCCGGATACCGGCCGGCTGACCGCGCTCGCCGAGCGTGCCACGGCGCTGGACGCCCCGCTGGTCAGCGAGCACATCGCCTTCGTCCGGGCCGGCGGGCCGCTGACCGCCTCGCCACGGATGGAGGCGGGGCATCTGCTGCCCGTGCCCCGTACCCGTGACGCGCTGGACGTGCTGTGCGAGAACGTGCGGATCGCCCAGGACGCGCTGCCGGTGCCGCTGGCGCTGGAGAACATCGCCGCGCTCATCAACTGGCCGGGCGAGGAGCTGACCGAGGCGCGGTTCCTGACCGAGCTGGTCGAGCGGACCGGGGTGCGGCTGCTCATCGATGTCGCCAACCTCCACACCAACCACGTCAACCGGGGCGAGGACCCGGCGGTGGCCCTGGACGGGCTGCCGCTGGAGGCCCTCGCCTACGTCCACGTCGCGGGCGGGGTGGAGCGGGACGGGGTGTGGCACGACAGCCACGCCCACCCGGTGACCCGGCCGGTGCTGGACGTGCTGGCCGCGCTGTGCGCCCGGACCACCCCGCCCGGTGTGCTGCTGGAGCGGGACGAGGACTTCCCCGGGTACGGGGAGCTGGCCGGTGAACTCGACGCGATCCGCCGCGTGCGGAAGGAGGCCTGCCGTGCCGAAGCGGCCTGAGCCGGAGACCGGGCCGGTGGCACCGGCCCGCGGCGGGCGGGCGGCCGCGGCCCCGCCCGGCGGCGCGGACCCCACGACCGACGCGGCGCGGCAGCGCCTGGCGCTGGCGCAGACCGCGCTGCTGTCGGCGCTGCTCGCCGGGACGCCGGACCCCGAGGGCTTCGACCGCGCCCGGCTGCGGGTGCAGAGCCGGGCGCTGACCGCCAAGCGGGCCGATGTCGTCGCCAAGGTCGCGCCGGAGCTGCCCGGCATCCTCGGCCCGGCCTACCGGGAGGCGTTCCTCGGCTACGCCCGGCACCGTCCCATGGGCGGCGGCTACCGCCAGGACGCCATGGGGTTCGCGGCGTATCTGCTGGACCGGGGGCGCCCCGAGGACCCGGCGGCGCGGCGGGAGTTGCGGCGCTGGCGGCGGGAGCGCGCGCGGCGGCGGCCGGCGTCCGCGCGGCCGTTGGCCCGGCTGGTGCGCGCGCTGCGGCAGGCGCTGCTCCCGGGGTGAGCGCGGCGCCGCGCGCACCGGGGTGCGGGGCGGGGGCGGTTCGGGCCGCGGCGGCGGAACCCGCGGTACCGCGTGGGGCTGCTCACATGGTGAGAAATCGGGTGGCGACGGACCTGGCCGTACCGTAGAAAACCGGCTATGTCGTTGCTCTTCCTCCTTGTCGCCTGGTCGGCGACGGTGCTGTCCTGCGCGCTGCTGTGCCGGGCCGCGCTCGCCGCCGCCCGCGCCCTTCCGCCGGCCCCGGAGGCGGCAGGGGACATCGCCCCGGATCCGGCCGCCGCGGACCGGCACGCCTCCGGGCTGACCCTGTACGAGATGGCCTATCTGTCCGGTGGGCCGCACCGGCTCGCCGATGTGGTGCTGGTGCTGATGGCGCAGAAGCGCCGGCTGCTGCTCGCTGACACCGGCTGGGCCACCGTCGTCGACCCGGTCGGCACGGACGCCGTCGAGCGCGCCGCCCTGACCGCGATAGGCCCCGAGGGGCAGCGCCACATACCGGCCGTGCGGGACGCCCTGGTGGGCGACGCGGCGGTGCGGCGGGTGGCCGACCGGCTGGAGACGCAGGGGCTGGCGCAGCCGGCCGCGGTCCGGCCGGGCATCGGCGGCGCCGTCCGGCTGGTCAAGGGCTCCGCCCTCGTGACGCTGCTGTCGGCCGTCGCGACCTACTGGACGGCGGCGCCCGGCGCGGACAGCGGGCAGGTCCTGATCTGGTTCACGGTGCCGCAGATCCTCACCCTCGGCCTCTGGGCGGTGGCCCGCTTCGAGCTGCACCCGTACAGCGACTGGGCCACCGTCGCGGGCGAACGGCGGCTGCCCGCGACGACCGGCTCGCGCGACGCCCCCGACGCCCCTGGCACCCCGCCCGGCTCACTGATCACACTCGCCCTCCGCGGTCCCACCGCCCTCACCGACCCCTCCTTGCGCGCCGCGCTCCACTCGTCCGGGGCATAGCCTCCGACACCGGTCCTCGGTGCTTTACATCGACAATGCGCGCCCCAACTATCCCTTTTGTATGCACACACGAAGGGACGGCCAGTGAGAGCACTCGCGTTGTACGGCACCATCGGGTCGCTGGTGGTGAGCGCCCTCGCCACTGCCCCGGCAGGCGGCGCCACGGGAACCGCCGGTGCGCCACCCGCGCCGGTCGCGCACCACCTCGAATTCGGCCGCTGCGCGCCGGTGGAGCAGTTGCCGTCGTCCGTGGAGTGCGGCACCCTCACCGTCCCCCTCGACTACGCACACCCCGAGGGCAGGAAGATCCACCTCACCGTCAGCCGGGCCCGGGCCACCGCGCGCGGCGAGCGGCAGGGCGCCCTGGTCTTCAACCCCGGCGGGCCGGGGGCGTCCAGCATGGAGTTCCCGCTGTACGGCGGGCTGCCCAAGTGGAGCCGGCTGGCGCGCGCCTACGACTTCGTGGGCTACGCGCCGCGCGGCGTCGGGCGTTCGGCGCCGCTGTCGTGCCAGGACCCCAAGAAGTTCGCCAAGGTGCCCACCGACAGCCAGGTGCACCCCGACGCGGCCTTCAAACGCCGCAAGGTGGCGCAGGCCAGGGCCTACGCCCGGGGCTGCGTCCGCCGGGCCGGGTCCGCGCTGCCCTTCTACAACTCCGTCAACAACGCCCGCGACCTGGACATGCTGCGGGCCGCGCTCGGCGAGCGGCGGCTGACCTTCATGGGCGCCTCGTACGGGACGTACTTCGGCGCGGTCTACGCGACGCTCTTCCCCGGTCACGTCCGGCGGATGATCTTCGACAGCGTGGTCAACCCCGACCCCCGGCAGATCTGGTACCGCAACAACCTCGACCAGGACATCGCCTTCGAGCGCCGCTGGGGCGACTGGCTGCGCTGGGTGGCCCGGCACGACGGCCAATACCACCTGGGCACCACCCGGCAGGCGGTGCAGCGCCACTACGACACCGCCGTCGGCAAGCTGCGCCGCGCCCCCCTGGAGGGCAAGATCGGCCCGGGGCAGCTCCAGTCGGCGTTCCTCAAGAACGGCTACAACGACGCCTTCTGGCCGATGCGGGCCGAGGCGCTCGCGGCCTATCTGCACGGCGACCCCAAGCCGCTGATCGCCCAGGCCCTGCCCCAGTTGGCGGGCGCGGCCGCCGACGAGAACAGCGCCGCCGTGTACACCGCCATCGAGTGCAACGACGCCCGCTGGCCGCGCAGCTGGCGGACCTGGAACCGCGACAACAGCGAGATCGCGCGGACCGCGCCGTTCGAGACCTGGGACAACGCCTGGATGAACCTGCCGTGCGCCTTCTGGCCCGACCGGGCGGAGACGGCGGACGCCGCGCTGAGCGCCGCCGCGCACCGGGCGGACGGCTCCGGGGCCGCGCAGGACCTGGTGAACGCCGCGGGCCGCAGCGCCGAGACGGAGGTCGACGGCGTGCTCCACGGACCGCGCCGCCCGCTGGACATCCGCACCGAGCCGGGCGCGCTGCCGCCGGTGCTGCTGCTGGCCGCCGAGCGGGACGCGGCGACGCCGTACCCGGGCGCGCTGGAGCTCCAGCGGCGGCTGCCCGGCTCCTCGCTGGTCACCGAGAACGGGGCGGGCACCCACGGCGTCGCCTTCAGCGACAACGCCTGTGTGAACACCTACGCCGAGGCGTACCTGCTGCACGGCAAGGTCCCGGCGCGGCGCGTCTCCTGCGCGCCGCGTCCCGAGCCGGTGCCGGGTCAGCAGATGAAGCGGTCGCAGCACGCGCTGCCGGGCAAGTAGCCGCACGAGCCGCCGCGGGCCGTCCCCGAGGGGCGGCCCGCGGTGCTGTCCTGCCGCGCGGGATCAGGCCAGGCCGGCGACCAGCTCGGAGACCGGCTTGCGGCGCCCGGTGTAGAACGGGACCTCCTCGCGGACGTGCATCCGCGCCTCGGAGCCGCGCAGATGGCGCATCAGGTCGACGATGCGGTAGAGCTCGTCGGCCTCGAAGGCCAGCACCCACTCGTAGTCGCCGAGCGAGAACGAGGGCACCGTGTTGGCGCGCACGTCCGGGAAGCCGCGGGCCATCTTGCCGTGGTCGGCCAGCATCCGGCGGCGGTCGTCGTCCGGCAGGAGGTACCACTCGTAGGAGCGCACGAAGGGGTAGACGCTCACGTAGGCGCGCGGCTGCTCGTCGGCCAGGAAGGCCGGGATGTGCGACTTGTTGAACTCCGCGGGGCGGTGCAGCGCCATGTTCGACCACACCGGCTCCAGCGCGCGGCCCAGACGGGTGCGGCGGAAGAGGTTGTACGCCTCCTGCAGGGCGTCCGAGCTCTCCGAGTGCCACCAGATCATGAGGTCGGCGTCGGCGCGCAGGCCGGACACGTCGTACGTGCCGCGGACCACCACGTCCTTGGCCGCGAGCTGCGCGAACAGCTCCTCGACCTCGTCGGCGTAGCCGCTGCGGTCCTCCGGGAGGACCTCGCGCAGCTTGAAGACCGACCAGAGGGTGTAGCGGACGACCTCGTTGAGGTCCTTGGCCTTCTTGCCGGCGTTCGGGGTCTTCTCGGGCGCCGCGGGGGTCTGCGGCGCGGAAGCGGGGGTGGAAGCGTCTGTCATGCCGTCCATTCTCACTCGCCCGGGGCCCGGTCCGCCGCCAGGGTCCCGAGGATCTCGTCGGCGGCGCGCCGGGCCGAGCCGACGCAGGCCGGGATGCCGACGCCGTCGTAGACCGCCCCGCACACCCGCAGCGCACCCGGCATCCCGGCGACCGCGGCGCGGATCCTGGCGACCCGCTCCAGATGGCCGACGGCGTACTGCGGCAGCCCGCCCTCCCAGCGGGTGACGGCGGACGCCACCGGGCGGGCGGACAGTCCGACCGCCGCGCCGAGGTCGGCGAGCGAGAGCGCCACCAGCTCGGAGTCGTCGCGCGCGAGGTCGGCGTCGTCCTGGTAGCGGCCGACGGAGGTGCGCAGCACGAACAGGTCCCGGTCGGCGTCGCCGAGCCAGCCCCACTTGTGGCTGGAGAAGGTGGAGGCCTTGATCCGGCGGCCGTCGACGGGCGGTACGAGGAAGCCGCTGCCACCGGGCACCCGGTCCAGGTCGGCGCGCCGGAAGGCCATGGTGACCAGCGCCATCGAGGCGTAGTCGACGCCGGCCAGCTCGGTGGCCGCGGCGGGGCAGTCCGCGCGCAGGAGCCGCGCGGCGGCGCCCGCGGGGGCGGCCAGCACGACCGCGTCCGCGGTGAGCGTCCGGTCTCCGGTGCGGATCCGCCAGCCGTCCTCCGCCGTCCAGTGCAGCGCGTCCGCGGCGGCCCCGGAGCGGATCTCGCCGCCGTCCCGGCGCACCGCGCCGGCGACGGCTTCCGGCAGGGTCCCGATCCCGCCGTCGATGCCCATGAAGACCGGGGCGGCGCCGCTCTGCCCGTTCTGCGGTGCGCTGGCGGCGGCGCGTGCCTGGAGGTCCCGTACGCCCTCGGTCAGCGAGCGCCGGGCGCGGGCGGCCTCGAAGAGCTGCGGGACGGCGGCGCGCATCGAGATGCGGTAGGCGTCACCCGCGTAGACCCCGCCGAGCAGCGGTTCGACGAGCCGGTCGACGACCTCCCGGCCGAGCCGCGCGGCGACGTACTCGCCGACCGCGACGTCCTCGCCGGTCTCCGTCCTCGCGAGGGTCTCGTCCTGGGCGATCCGCGCCATGCCCTCCGGAGAGATCACACCGGAGGCGGCGAGCGGAGCGAGGTCCCCGGGCACGCCCATGACGTGGCCCTTGGGCATCGGGCGCAGCGCGTCGCGGGTCCACAGGGCCGCGGTGGCGGTGGTCGGCGGCTGGAGCCGGTCGCCGATCCCGACGGTACGGGCCAGCTGCACCGCCTCCGGGCGCCTGGCCAGCATCGACTCGGCGCCGAGGTCGACCGGGACGCCCGCGATCTCGCCCGCGCGCAGCTTGCCGCCGAGCCGGCCGGAGGCCTCCAGGACGGTCACCCGGGCGCCGCCCGCGAGCAGCCGGTGCGCGGCCGCCAGCCCGGCGATGCCTCCACCGATGACGACGACATGACCGGGCCCGCGGCCCGCGGGGGTGTGCGCTGCGCTCATGGCCCCACTCTCTCAGAGCCGTGCGCCGCGGCCGCCGGGCGGCCCGCGTGCGGCAACGCGCCGGGGCGCCGCCGCCGTTCGCCCTCGCCGCCCGGACCCCGCCGCGGCCGCCACGGTGTCCGAGAGCCCCCGTTGACAGCGGGCAGCGGCGGGCAAAGACTCGGGGTCGGTGGGTGGCGATCTTCGTGGCGCCCACCGCACGCCGAGCCCGGGACAGCGAGGACAGCGCCTGATGACCGACCCACGCCTGCGGGATGTGTACATCGTCGATGCCGTACGGACCCCCGTCGGCAAGTACGGCGGCGCGCTGGCCGGCACCCGGCCGGACGATCTCGCCGCCCATGTGCTCAAGGCCCTGGTGGACCGCACCCCGGACCTCGAACCGGCGCGGATCGACGACGTCTGCTTCGGCGACGCCAACGGCGCCGGCGAGGACAACCGCAACGTGGCGCGGATGGCGGTGCTGCTGGCCGGGCTGCCGGTGACCGTCCCCGGGGTGACCGTGAACCGGCTGTGCGGCTCGGGCCTGGAGGCGGTCATCCAGGCGGCCCGGGCCGTCGCGCACGGCGACGCGCACATCGCGGTCGCGGGCGGCGTGGAGTCGATGAGCCGCGCGCCGTACGTGCTACGCAAGCCGGAACGCGCCTTCCCCGCGGGCCACCAGGAGATGTTCTCCTCGACGCTGGGCTGGCGGATGGTCAACCCGCGGATGGCCCCGCAGTGGACGGTCGCGCTCGGCGAGGGCGCCGAACTCATCGCCGACCAGTACGGCATCACCCGCGAGCAGCAGGACGTCTTCGCCCTGGCCAGCCACCAGAAGGCGGTCCGCGCCTGGCGGGAGGGCGCCTACGACGCGCAGGTCGTGCCGCTGCCGGAGGTGGACCTGCTGCGCGACGAGACCATCCGCGAGGGCTCGTCCCTGGAGTCCCTCTCGAAGCTGAAGCCGGCGTTCCGCGCGGCCGGCGGCACGGTCACCGCCGGCAACTCCTCGCCGCTCAACGACGGCGCCGCGGCCCTGCTTCTCGTGGACGAGGAGGGCCTGCGCGCCACCGGCCGCGAACCACTGGCCCGCATCCGCGCCAGCGCGGTGACCGGCGTCGAGCCGCAGCTGTTCGGCCTGGGCCCGGTGGAGGCGGTCCGCCGCGCCCTGGAGCGCTCCGGGCGCGGCTTCGCCGACCTCACGTCCTTCGAGCTCAACGAGGCCTTCGCGGCCCAGGCCCTGGGCTGCATCACCCAGTGGCCGGAACTCGACCCATCGGTGGTCAACCCGCACGGCGGCGCCATCGCCATCGGCCACCCCCTGGGAGCCTCCGGCGCCCGCCTCGCCGGCGCCGTCGCCCACCAACTCGCCACCCACGGCTCGGGCACCGGCCTCGCGGCCCTGTGCATCGGGGTGGGCCAGGGGCTGGCACTGGTACTGGAACGCTGACCGGCCGCGGCCGCCCCGCGCGTCACAACAACGGCGGACGGACCGCGGCGCGCCGTAGCAGGCCGTCAGCTCCCTGCTGCCGCCGAGCCGGACGAAGCGGGGAAGCTCCTCGCCCACGCCATGCCCCCTGTCCATGGCGGTGTGCCCGGCGACCGCCCTGGTAGGGGATGTGGCGGCGGTGGTCCTGGCCGGCTCGGGGTTTTCCACAGGCCCCGCGCGCGGGGCCGGCGGGCCGTAACGTGACGAAGGCAGGCAAGGGAACGGCACGACGCCCTGCCTGGCACGGCACGTGGACGGTACGGACGGCAAGGGGGCCGGTATGAGTACGGAACGCCTGGTGATCGTCGGTGGTGATGCGGCGGGGATGGCGGCGGCCTCGCAGGCGCGGCGGCTGCGGACGTCCGGTGAGCTGGCCATCACGGCCTTCGAGCGCGGCCACTTCACGTCGTACTCGGCCTGCGGGATTCCGTACTGGGTGGGCGGGGAGGTCGACGGGCCGAAGGCGCTGATCGCGCGGACGGCGGCGGAGCACCGGGCGCGGGACATCGATCTGCGGATGCGCACCGAGGTGACCGAACTCGACCTGGACCGCGGCCGGGTGCGCACCCGGGAGCTGGACGACGGCGGGCGGGAGAGCTGGACGGGCTTCGACAAGCTGGTGCTGGCGACCGGGGCGCGTCCGCGGCGGCCCCGGCTGCCGGGGATCGACGCGCCGGGGGTGCACGGCGTGCAGACGCTCGACGACGGGCAGGCCCTGCTGGAGACCCTGGAGGCCTCGGCGGGCCGGCGGGCGGTGGTGGTCGGCGCGGGCTACATCGGGGTGGAGATGGCCGAGGCCCTGATCCACCGCGGCTACGAGGTGACCGTGCTGGAGCGGACCGCGCAGCCGATGTCCACCCTCGATCCGGACATGGGCGCCCTCGTCCACGAGGCGATGTGCGCGATGGGCATCGAGACGGTGTGCGGCACGACCGTCACCGGCGTGCTGACCGGCGCGGAAGGCCGGGCCCGCGCGGTGACG
Source organism: Streptomyces kronopolitis (assembly GCF_014646275.1). GTDB lineage: Bacteria > Actinomycetota > Actinomycetes > Streptomycetales > Streptomycetaceae > Streptomyces > Streptomyces kronopolitis. Next base: position 317,458 of record NZ_BMND01000003.1, on the reverse strand, counting down.
ACCGAGGACGCCGAGTACCCGGCGGACGTGGTCGTGCTGGGCATGGGGGTGAGCCCCGAGACGACGCTCGCCGGCGCGGCCGGGCTGCCGCTGGGGGAGTCCGGCGGACTGCTCACGGACCTGGCGATGCGGGTCCGCGGCCAGGACCACATCTGGGCCGGCGGGGACTGCGTGGAGGTGTGGGACCTGGTCTCCGGCCGCACCCGCCATATCGCGCTGGGCACCCACGCCAACAAGCACGGGCAGGTCATCGGCACCAACGCGGGCGGCGGCTACGCGACCTTCCCCGGCGTCGTCGGCACGGCCGTCAGCAAGGTCTGCGACCTGGAGATCGCCCGGACGGGGCTGCTGGAGCGCCATGCGGAGGCCGCCGGGCTGCGCTTCGTCACCGCGACCGTCGAGGCCACCAGCCGCGCCGGCTACTACCCCGGCGCCCGCCCGATGCACGTCAAGATGCTCGCCGAGCGCCGTACGGGGCGGCTGCTGGGGGTGCAGATCGTCGGCCGGGAGGGCGCCGGCAAGCGCGTGGACGTGGCGGCGGTCGCGCTCACGGCCCGGATGACCGTGGAGCAGATGACCGCCCTCGACCTCGGCTACGCCCCGCCGTTCTCACCGGTCTGGGACCCCGTGCTGGTGGCCGCCCGCAAGGCGACCAGGGCCGTACGGGAGGCCGGGGACTGACGATCACGATCACACCGGACGGGGGCGAGGGGCGGGGTGGGGGCGGGGGGGGGAGGGGCCCCCGGTGGAGCGCCTCCGGTCAGCCGGCCGTCTGGGTGTGCACGTACTCGACGAGCCGGGTCAGCGCGTCGGGGTCGGTGGTGGGCAGCACGCCGTGGCCGAGGTTGAAGATGTGGCCCTCCAGGCCGGCGGCCGCGTCGAGGACCTCGCGGGCCTTGGTCTCGACGGCCTCGCGGGGCGCGAAGAGCACGGCCGGGTCGATGTTGCCCTGGAGCGCCTTGCCGGGGCCGACGCGGCGGGCCGCCTCGTCCATCGGGACGCGCCAGTCGGCGCCGACGACGTCCGCGCCCGCCTCGCCCATCAGGCCGAGGAGTTCGCCGGTGCCGACGCCGAAGTGGATCCGCGGGACACCTAGGCCCTCGACCGCGCGGAACACCTTGGCGGAGGCCGGCATCACGCTGCGGCGGTAGTCGGCCGGCGAGAGCGCGCCCACCCAGGAGTCGAAGAGCTGCACCGCGCTCGCCCCGGCCGCGATCTGGACCTTGAGGAAGGCGGCGGTGATGTCGGCCAGGCGGTCCAGGAGGTCGGCCCACAGCTGCGGGTCGCCGTAGATGAGGGCCTTGGTGCGCTCGTGGTTGCGCGACGGGCCGCCCTCGACGAGGTAGCTGGCGAGCGTGAAGGGCGCGCCGGCGAAGCCGATGAGGGGCGTGCTGCCGAGCTCGCGGACGAGCATGCCCATGGCCTCGGTGACGTAGGAGACGTCGCCGGGCTCCAGGTCGCGCAGCTGCGCGAGGTCGGCGCGGGTGCGGATCGGGTTCTCGACGACGGGGCCGACCCCGGGCTTGATGTCGAGGTCGACGCCGATGGCCTTGAGGGGGACGACGATGTCGCTGAAGTAGATCGCGGCGTCGACGCCGTGGCGGCGCACGGGCTGCAGTGTGATCTCGGTGACCAGCTCGGGCCGCATGCAGGAGTCGAGCATCGCGATGCCCTCGCGGACCTTGCGGTACTCGGGGAGTGAGCGCCCGGCCTGGCGCATGAACCACACCGGGGTGTGCGGCACCGGCTCCCGTCGGCACGCCTTGAGGAAAGCCGAGTCGTATGTAGCGGTCTGCTGCTGGCCCGTGGCCTGGTTGTTGGCGCTCACGCCCCAAATCTTCGCACGCCGGGCCGGTGGCGGATTTCGACAGGTGGTCGATATCTCCGCATGTGCCCGCGGGCACCTCCGAACGGGCGACGCGCGCACCGGGTGTCCTCCCCGTATGCGGGCCCGGTTCCGCCTAATCTTCCGGGCATGGCTGCGGCTCAAGAACACCTCGCGGACGGCGCGGACGAGACCCCGATCCCCTTCCGTCAGGCGGTCGAAGCGCTCCGCGCGGCCCGACTGCGGCCGGAGATCGAGATCGATCCGACGCCCGCGCCGAAGCGGCTCGCCCCGTTCGCGTACGCCCTGGAAGCGGCGGTCGTCGAGCGCGGCGCGGGCCCGGACGGCGAGGACCGGGATCTGGCGGACGGACGGCTGGTGGTGCTGCACAACCCGGCCGGGGACGACACCTGGCAGGGCGCGTTCCGGGTGGTGACCCTGGCGCGGGCGGAGCTGGAGCCGGAGATGGGCAGCGATCCGCTGCTGCCGGAGGTGTCGTGGTCGTGGCTGACGGGCGCACTGGACGCACGCGGGGTGCACTACGGCGCGCCGAGCGGCACGGTGACGCGGGCCGGCTCGTACTACTTCGGCGGGCTCGCGGCGCGTGAACCCGCGACCCAGATCGAGATCCGGGCCTCGTGGACGCCGAGCGAGGGCGCCGGCGGGGTGCCGGACCTGGCGGCACATCTGGCGGCGTGGTGCGATCTGCTGTGCCAGGTGGCGGGCCTGCCGCCGGCCGCGGTCGACACGCCCCCGCGCGGCGGGGTCGTCCCGCTCCCCCAGCGTCGCGGCGCACAGCCCCGCTGAGCTGCGCTTCTCCCCTCCGGTCCGGTGCGCGCCGAGAGTTCCGCGCGCGACCGCCCGGGGTTGGCTTCCACGGCCGGACGGGCCTCGCGCCCGTCCGGCCGTCGTGTGCGGGCGGCGAGGCGGCGGTGCCGCACCGCATCGCGTACGGGATTGATCATCTTGGTGCACACCGGATGCGCATCTGTGATCGATCACGCATCCGATTTGCCCGAATTGCCCCTAACTAAATCGTGATCAAAGTCTAAAGTCCCGCCGGATTGCTGCCGAAGAGGTCAGTGACCCTTCAAACACGGATCATTCCGGCTCCCCCCTGCCGGCTCCGTCCCTCGCCACTCCCCCCAGGAGGCCCGGTGTCTGTTCTCCTCGAGCAACCTTCGAGCCTGGTCGCCTACCGCCCGAACAAGCCGACGGCCATGGTCGTCGTCGCCGACCCTCGCGTCCGCTCCACCGTCACCCGCCACCTGTGGGCCCTCGGAGTGCGTGATGTCATCGAGGCGTCGTCCATCGCGGAGGCCCGTCCCCGCGTCGGCAACCCGCGCGACATCTGCGTGGCCGACGTCCACCTTCCCGACGGCTCCGGCCTGACCCTCCTGTCCGAGACCCGGGCGGCGGGCTGGCCCAACGGCCTGGCGCTGTCCGCGGCCGACGACATCGGCGCCGTGCGCAACGCCCTGGCGGGCGGCGTCAAGGGCTACGTCGTCACCGGCACCCGTACCAACCTGGGCATCCCCGGACGCCCCGGCACCTCGCCGATCGGCGCCAACGCGGCCCGCATGCAGCGCCGCCCCCCGGGCGCCCCGGGGCACCCCGGTGGCTACCGCGAGCTGTCGGGCCGTGAGGTCGAGGTGTTGCGGCTGGTGGCGGAGGGCCAGTCCAACAAGGCCATCGGCGTCTCGATGGGGCTCTCGGCACTGACCGTCAAGAGCCACCTCGCCCGCATCGCCCGCAAGCTCGGCACCGGGGACCGGGCCGGAATGGTGGCGGTCGCACTGCGCACCGGCATCATCCACTGACCGCTCACCCGACCGGCCCGCCCGTCGAGGGAACGTTCCCTCGACGGGCGACGTGCATACACAGATACCCTTGACTGGTGACCGACGCCCAAAACACCGCAGCAGACACGACACTGCGAGCATCCGGAGACTCGCCTCCGGACCCCCGACCGGCGCCGGTCCCTCTCCTGGAGCCCCGCGAGGGCATTCCCCCGGTGGTCGCCACCGACGAGGCACTCGCCGAGGTCGTGGCCGCCTTCGCGGGCGGCACGGGCCCGGTGGCCGTCGACGCCGAGCGCGCCTCGGGCTACCGCTACGGCCAGCGTGCCTACCTCGTGCAGCTGCGCCGCGAGGGGGCCGGCAGCGCGCTGATCGACCCGGTCGGCTGCCCCGATCTGTCGGGGCTGGGGGAGGCGATCGGCGACGCCGAGTGGGTGCTGCACGCCGCCACCCAGGACCTTCCGTGCCTGCGTGACATAGGAATGGTCCCCACCCGGCTGTTCGACACCGAGCTGGCCGGACGGCTGGCCGGCTTCGCCCGGGTCGGCCTGGGCGCCATGGTCGAGAACGTCCTCGGCTTCGCCCTGGAGAAGGGGCACTCCGCCGTCGACTGGTCCACCCGCCCGCTGCCCGAGCCGTGGCTGCGCTATGCCGCGCTCGACGTCGAGCTGCTGGTGGACCTGCGCGACGCGCTGGAGGAGGAGCTGGGTAAGCAGGGGAAGCTGGAGTGGGCCCGGCAGGAGTTCGCCGCGATCGCAGCCGCTCCCCCGCCGCCGCCCCGCAAGGACCCCTGGCGGCGCACGTCCGGGATGCACAAGGTCCGCCGGCGGCGTCAGATGGCGGTCGTCCGCGAGCTGTGGACCGCCCGTGACCAGGTCGCCCAGCGGCGGGACGTCTCGCCCGGCAAGGTGCTCGGGGACGCCGCGATCGTGGAGGCGGCGCTGAATCTGCCGCCGAACAGCCATGCGCTGGCCGCGCTTCCCGGCTTCGGCCACCGCATGGGCCGCCGGCAGCTGGAGCAGTGGCAGGGCGCCGTCGACCGCGCCCGCGCGCTGGCCGAGAGCGAGCTGCCGCAGCCCGGCCAGCCGCTCAACGGGCCGCCGCCGCCCCGCGCCTGGGCCGACAAGGACCCGGCCGCCGCGGCCCGGCTGTCGGCCGCCCGCGCGTCCGTCACCGCGCTCGCCGAGCGGCTGAACCTCCCGCAGGAGAACCTCATCACCCCGGACACGGTGCGCCGGCTGTGCTGGGAGCCGCCGGAGCTGCCGACGGCGGAGTCGGTCGCCGAGGTGCTGGCCGGCCACGGCGCCCGCCCCTGGCAGATCGAGCAGGTCACGCCGATCCTCACCGAGGCACTGCAGGCGGACGCGGACTGACGCGACGGTCCCGGGCCGGGGTGCTCGCCCGGCCCGGGACGTGTGGTGCGCCGGTCAGCTCTGCTCGGCGTGCATCCACAGGACCTTGCGGTTGGTGGCGTCGATCTCGTAGGACGTCTCGTTCCAGTCGCTGGTGCTCACCACGCCCACGGCCCAGGCGGGGGTGTCGCTGCTGCCGTGGTCGGAGTTGCCGAGTTCGACGGAGGTGACGGTGCCCTTCGACTTCTCGGTCGCGGTCTGCGCGGCCTGCTGGGCGGTGACGGTGGCCTTGGACAGCCGGGCGGCCAGCTGCTGCTTGTCGCCGGAGTCGTCCGACTCGGTCTGCGGCTGCCCCGCCTTGCCGGTGCGCGCGTCCACGCGGACATCGCTCACCGTCCCGTCGGACGTGGCGACCGAGGTGTTCCAGTACGGGGCGGTGGCCGTCCCCTTGAGCTCCGCGGCGATCGGCTCCGAGGCCGGGACCGCGGCGACCGCGGCCTTCATCGCCTGCGCGTAGTCCACCGTGGCGCTGGGGACCAGGGCCTTGCGCTGGGCCTGGGCCGCGCTGAGCGAGCTGCTCGGCGAGGCGGGGGCCGAGGCGGGCACCGGGCGCCGGGGGCTTCCGGTGTCCTTCTCGGGCGAGTTCCCGCAGCCCGACACCAGGGCGCCGCCGGCGGCGACCGCACAGACCAGGCCGATCGCGCGCGGCACCGCCAGCGGTGCGCGCCGGGTCACGACATCACTCCTCTTCGTCTCCATGCGGTCACTTTAAGTGCGCAATGGGTCGAATTGCGCCAAGACCCGACGGTATTGGGTCGTTATTCGGACGGCATTCGGTCCTTTTCGCCCCACTCCGGGGGTCGTGCGCCGAGGTGTCGACCGGCGGGCGACGCGGCCATCCGGTGTGACCTTCACCGCTCCGGCCGGTGGGGGTGTGCAGCTTGGTTACCCGTAAGTAGCATGTCGGTGTGAAGCGTCCCCCGGGCGCTCTCACAGCAGTGCAGCAGTGCCATCCCGCACCTGGAGGAGAGCCAACGTGCCTCGTACCGCTAGGGACGTCGTCTTCGTCGACGGCGTCCGCACCCCGTTCGGCAAGGCGGGCCCGAAGGGCATCTACCACGAGACCCGCGCCGACGATCTCGTCGTGAAGGCCATCCGGGAGCTGCTGCGCCGCAACCCGGCCCTGGACCCCGCGAAGATCGACGAGGTCGCCATCGCCGCCACCACGCAGATCGGCGACCAGGGCCTGACCCTCGGCCGCACCGCCGGCATCCTCGCCGGCCTGCCGCAGTCGGTGCCCGGCTACTCCATCGACCGGATGTGTGCCGGTGCGCTGACCGCCGTCACCGCCACCGCGGGCTCCATCGCCTTCGGCGCGTACGACGCCGTCATCGCCGGCGGTGTCGAGCACATGGGGCGCCACCCCATGGGCGAGGCCGTCGACCCGAACCCGCGGTTCGTGAGCGAGAAGCTCGTCGACCAGTCCGCGCTGTTCATGGGCATGACCGCGGAGAACCTCCACGACCGCTACCCGCACATCACCAAGCAGCGCGCCGACGAGTACGCCGTGCGCTCGCAGGAGAAGGCGGCGAAGGCGTACGCGAACGGGAAGATCCAGCAGGACCTGGTCCCGATCTCGGTGCGCAACACCAACGCGGAGGTCGGCGAGACCGGCTGGGGCCTGGTGACCGCCGACGAGCCCATGCGCCCGGGGACCACCCTGGAGAACCTCGCGGGCCTGAAGACGCCGTTCCGTACCCACGGCCGCGTCACGGCCGGCAACGCCGCGGGGCTCAACGACGGCGCGACCGCCTCGATCCTCGCCTCCGAGGACTTCGCGCGCGAGCACGACCTCCCGGTCAAGATGCGCCTGGTCTCCTACGCCTTCGCGGGCGTCGAGCCCGAGGTCATGGGCTACGGCCCGATCCCGGCCACCGAGAAGGCCCTCGCCAAGGCGGGCCTGGGCATCGGCGACATCGACCTGTTCGAGGTCAACGAGGCGTTCGCCGTGCAGGTGCTCGCCTTCCTCGACCACTACGGCATCGCCGACGACGACGCGCGCGTCAACCAGTACGGCGGCGCCATCGCCTTCGGCCACCCGCTGGCCTCCTCCGGCGTCCGGCTGATGACCCAGCTGGCCCGGCAGTTCGAGGAGCAGCCGGAGGTCCGCTACGGCCTGACCACCATGTGCGTCGGCTTCGGCATGGGCGCGACGGTCATCTGGGAGAACCCGAACCACAAGGACGCCGGAGGCGACAAGTGAGCACCACCACCACCGCCGAACTCCTGAAGGGTGCGGCCGAGCTGTTCCCGGACGAGGTCGTCACGTCGGCGCACGTCCGCCACCTCGATCTGCCGTACGGCGCGGGCAAGTTCGCGCTGATCACGCTGGACAACGGCTTCGACCACACCAAGCCGACCACCTTCGGCCCGGGCTCGCTGGCGAACCTCAACGCCGCGCTCGACCAGGTCGAGAAGGAGGCCGCGGACGGCGACATCGTCGGCGTCGGCCTCACCGGCAAGCCGTTCATCTTCGCCGTCGGCGCCGACCTCAAGGGCGTCGAGCTGCTGAAGAACCACGAGGACGCGCTGGCCATCGGCAAGGGCGGCCACGAGGTCTTCAAGCGGCTCTCGAAGCTCGCCGTGCCGACCTTCGCGTACTACAACGGTGCCGCGATGGGCGGCGGCGTTGAGGCCGGTCTGCACTGCTCCTACCGCACGGTCTCCAAGGCCCTGCCGGCCTTCTCGCTGCCCGAGGTCTTCCTCGGCCTCGTGCCCGGCTGGGGCGGCTGCGCGCTGCTGCCGAACCTCATCGGCGCGGACAAGGCCGTCTCGGTCATCATCGAGAACTCGCTCAACCAGAACAAGCAGCTCAAGGGCAAGCAGGTCTTCGACCTCGGCATCGCGGACGCGATCTTCGAGGGCGCGGACTTCCTGGAGCAGTCGCTGATCTGGACGGCGAACGTCCTCAAGGGCGACGTCACCGTCGAGCGCCCCGAGATCGACCGCGGTGAGGCCTGGGACCAGGCCGTCGCCAAGGGCAGGTTCATCGCCGACGGCAAGGTGCACGGCGCCGCCCCGGCCGCCTACCGGGCGCTGGACATCATCGCCGCCGCCAAGAGCGGAGACCTCCAGGCCGGTTTCGACGCCGAGGAGCAGGCGCTCGCCGACCTGATCATGGGTGGTGAACTCCGCGCCGGCATCTACTCGTTCAACCTGGTGCAGAAGCGCGCCAAGCGCCCCGCCGGCGCCCCGGACAAGAAGCTCGCGCGCCCGGTCAGCAAGGTCGGTGTCGTCGGCGCCGGTCTGATGGCCTCGCAGCTCGCGCTGCTCTTCCTGCGCCGCCTCGAGGTGCCGGTCGTGCTGACCGACATCGACCAGGCGCGCGTCGACAAGGGTGTGGGCTACGTCCACGCCGAGATCGACAAGCTGCTCGGCAAGGGCCGGATCAACCAGGACAAGGCCAACCGCCTCAAGGCCCTGGTCTCCGGTGTGCTGGACAAGGCCGAGGGCTTCTCCGACGCCGACTTCATCATCGAGGCCGTCTTCGAGGAGATCGGCGTCAAGCAGCAGGTGTTCGCGGAGGTGGAGGCCGTCGCCCCGGCGCACGCGATCCTCGCCACCAACACCTCCTCGCTGTCGGTCACCGAGATGGCGTCGAAGCTGAAGCACCCCGAGCGGGTCGTCGGCTTCCACTTCTTCAACCCGGTCGCGATCCTCCCGCTGCTGGAGATCGTGCGCGGCGAGCAGACCGACGACGCCTCGCTGGCCACGGCGTTCGGTGTCGCCAAGACGCTGAAGAAGACCGCGGTGCTGGTGAAGGACGCCCCGGCGTTCGTCGTCAACCGCATCCTGACCCGCTTCATGGGCGAGATCCAGAACGTCATCGACGAGGGCACCCCGGTCGAGACCGCCGAGAAGGCCATCGAGCCGCTCGGGCTGCCGATGTCGCCGCTGGTGCTGCTGGAGCTTGTCGGCCCGGCGATCGGTCTGCACGTCTCCGAGACGCTCAACCGCTCCTTCCCGGACCGGTTCACGGTCTCGCCGAACCTCAAGGCCGTCGTCGAGGCGGGCAAGCGCGGCTTCTACGTCTACGACTCCGGCAAGCCGGAGCTGGACCCCGAGGTCGCCGCCCTCCTCAAGCAGGGCGACTCGGTGCTGACGGAGGAGCAGGTCCGCGACCGCGTCCTGGACGCCGTGGCGCAGGAGATCGGCCTGATGCTGGACGAGGGCGTGGTCGCCGAGGCGCAGGACGTCGACCTGTGCCTGATCACCGGCGCCGGCTGGCCCTTCCACCTGGGCGGCATCACGCCGTACCTGGACCGCGCGGGCGTCTCCGAGCGGGTGCGGGGCACGAAGTTCCTGGCCCCGGGCATCGCGAGCGTGCCCGCGTAGCGGGGTACTGATCGCAGGAAGCGCGGGCCGGCTCGGCGGAGCCGGCCCGCGCTGCCGTGTGCGCGGGGCGCGGGCGGGCCGTGGGAGGGTGGCGGCATGGACTCCTTGGTCATCGTCGATGCCGCGAACGTCGTGGGCTCGGTGCCCGACGGCTGGTGGCGGGACCGGCACGGCGCGGCCGAGCGGCTGCGCGACGCCCTGCCCGGCTATGCCGCCGACGGCCTGCCGGGGCTGATGGCGCCGCCTCTGGAGCTGGTCCTGGTGGTGGAGGGCGCGGCCCGCGGGGTGGAATCCGTCGACGGCGTACGGGTGGTGGCGGCGGACGGCAGCGGCGACGACCGGATCGTGCGGCTGGTGGCCGAGGAAGCCGGCGGTCGGGACTGCCTGGTGGTGACCGCGGACCGCGAACTGCGCGAGCGCGTCCGGGCGCTGGGCGCGCGGGTGACGGGGCCGCGGGCGGTATGGGGGCGGCGGCGCGACGAGGGGTAGGGCGCGGTGGCGGAAGCGGGTGCCGAAGCGAGACGGCTCTCCGGCGGCTCCCGCGGCGCACCGCCCCGTGCGCCGCGACCGCCCTGTGCGCCCTGTGCAGCCGCGACCGGCGCGGCACACGGGGCCGGCAGGAGGAGTGGTCGGGGCGTCAGTCCTCGGTGGGGCGCCGGTTGCGGAGGCCCAGGCGGCTGTGGGAGCGGCCGTAGAGGAAGTAGATGACGAAGCCGACGACCATCCAGATCCCGAACCGCACCCAGGTCTCGGCGGGCAGATTGAGCATCAGCCACACCGACGCCAGCACGGACAGCACCGGCACCACCGGCACCCACGGGGTGCGGAAGGCGCGGGGCAGGTCGGGCCGGGAGCGGCGCAGGATGATGACGCCGACGGCGACCACGACGAACGCGAACAGGGTGCCGATGTTGACGAGTTCGGCCAGGACGTCGATCGAGGTGAAGCCGGAGGCGATGGCCACGACGACACCCAGCGCGATGGTGGAGCGGTAGGGGGTCCCGTACCGCGGGTGGGCCCGGGAGAAGACGCGGGGCAGCAGCCCGTCCCGGCTCATCGCGAAGAACACTCGGCTCTGGCCGAGCAGCAGGATCATGCAGACCGAGGTCAGGCCGACGGCGGCGCCGAAGCTGATCACGTCGGCGAAGAAGGGGTGCCCCAGGACCTTGAAGGCGTCGGCGAGCGGGGCGTCGGTGGAGAGCTTGCTGTACTTCTCCATGCCGGTGACGACGATCGACACGGCCACGTAGAGGACCGTGCAGATGGCCAGCGAGCCGAGGATGCCGCGCGGCACGTCGCGCTGCGGGTTGCGGGTCTCCTCGGCGGCGGTGGCAACGATGTCGAAGCCGATGAAGGCGAAGAAGACGACGGCCGCCGCGGCGAAGATGCCCATGACCCCGAAGGTGGTCGGGGTGAAGCCGAACATCAGCTCCGCCAGCGGCGCGGACAGTCCGCCGCCGGCCGCGCTGGGCCGGCTGGGCGGGATGAACGGGTGGTAGTTGGCGCCGGTGATCATGAAGGCGCCGGCGATGATGACCAGCAGGACGACGGTGACCTTGATGCCCACGACCACCGCCGTCACCCGCGAGGACAGCTTCATCCCGAGCACCAGGATGCCGGTCAGCACCAGTACGAGGATGCAGGCCAGCAGGTCGAAGCCGAAGCGCCCCTCGTGGGTGCCGGACAGGATCGTCGGCAGCGCCCACCCGCCGCTGCCCAGCAGCTCGCGCATGTAGCCCGACCAGCCGACGGCGACCACCGCGCAGCCCAGGGCCAGCTCCAGGATCAGGTCCCAGCCGATGATCCAGGCCGGCAGTTCCCCCAGGGAGGCGTACGAGAAGGTGTAGGCCGAGCCGGCGACCGGCACGGTGGAGGCGAACTCGGCGTAGCACAGGGCGGCCAGCGCACAGACCACGCCCGCCACGACGAAGGCCAGCGCGACGGCCGGTCCGGCCTGCTCCTTGGCGATCTTCCCGGTGAGGACGAAGATGCCGGTGCCGATGACGACACCGACCCCGAACACGGTCAGATCGAGCGCCGACAGGGACTTCTTGAGTGTGTGCTCCGGCTCCTCGGTGTCCAGGATCGACTGCTCCACAGTCTTCGTCCGGAACAGACCGCGACTGCGGCGTGAATCATGTGGTGTGCCGTGCTGTGTGCTCATGGGCGAACCTCCACCTGGACGACCCTCGCAACTCTCCTGAACTGACCGAGTCTCCGCAATGCCGGGAAACAGTCAGCTTCGGCGGGGCGCCGGGCGGTGGGGATTCACCCGATGGGGTGCGGCCGTGCTCATGCCGATGGGCCGGGCGGAACATCCGTACGGATGACCGGCCGGCCCATCGGCGGCGGCTGCGGAATCAGTCGCGGGCGGCCTCGGCCGGCTCGGCCGCGCCCTGGGCGCCGGCCGGCTCCGGGGCGTCCGAACGCAGCGGGGACTGCGACTGACCGTCAATCTTGGAGACCAGCCCGGTCACCTGGCGCGCGATGTCCGGCGCGGTGAGACCGATCTCCGCCATGACCTCCTTGCGGGAGGCGTGGTCGAGGAACCGCTCGGGGATGCCGAAGTCGCGCAGCGGCAGGTCCACCCCGGCGTCCCGCAGGGCCTGGGCGACGGCCGAACCGACGCCGCCGGAGCGGATGTTGTCCTCGACGGTGACCACGACGCGGTGGGCGGCGGCGAGCCCGGGCAGCGCCGGGTCGACCGGCTTGACCCAGCGCGGGTCGACGACCGTGGTGGAGATGCCCTGCTTGTCGAGCAGGTCGGCGATCTCCAGGCACATCGGGGCGAGGGCGCCGACCGACACCAGCAGGACGTCGGGCCGCTTGACGCCGTCGGCCGGCTCGCGCAGCACGTCCATCCCGCCGACGCGTCCGACGGCCTCGACGGCCGGGCCGACCGCGCCCTTGGAGTAGCGCACGACGGTGGGCGCGTCGTCGACCTCGACGGCCTCGCGCAGCTGGGCGCGGACCTGGTCGGCGTCGCGGGGTGCGGCGATCCGCAGGCCGGGGACGACCTGGAGGATCGACATGTCCCACATGCCGTTGTGGGAGGCGCCGTCGGTGCCGGTGACACCGGCCCGGTCCAGCACGAACGTGACTCCGCACTTGTGCAGCGCCACGTCCATCAGCACCTGGTCGAAGGCGCGGTTGAGGAAGGTGGCGTAGACCGCGAAGACCGGGTGCAGGCCGCCGGTGGCCATGCCCGCCGCGGAGACCGCCGCGTGCTGCTCGGCGATGCCGACGTCGTAGACCCGGTCGGGGAACGCCTTGGCGAACTTGTCCAGGCCGACGGGCTGCAGCATGGCCGCCGTGATGGCGACGATGTCGTCCCGCTCCTTGCCCAGTTCGACCATCTCGTCGCCGAAGACGGACGTCCAGTCCTTGCCGCCCGAGGACAGCGGCAGGCCGGTGTCGGGGTGGATCTTGCCGACGGCGTGGAAGCGGTCCGCCTCGTCCTGGAGGGCGGGCTGGTAGCCGCGGCCCTTCTCGGTGAGGCAGTGGACGATGACCGGGCCGCCGAAGCGCTTGGCGCGCGTCAGGGCGGATTCCAGCGCCTCGATGTCGTGGCCGTCGATCGGGCCGACGTACTTCAGGCCCAGGTCCTCGAACATGCCCTGCGGGGCGATGAAGTCCTTCAGGCCCTTCTTGGCGCCGTGCAGGGTCTCGTACAGCGGCTTGCCCAGGACGGGGGTGCGCTCCAGCAGGTCCTTGCCGCGGGCCAGGAAGCGCTCGTAGCCGTCGGTGGTGCGCAGCGTGGCGAGGTGGTTGGCGAGGCCGCCGATGGTCGGGGCGTAGGAGCGCTCGTTGTCGTTGACGACGATGACGAGCGGGCGGTCCTTGGCGGCGGCGATGTTGTTCAGCGCCTCCCAGGCCATGCCGCCGGTCAGCGCGCCGTCACCGATGACCGCGGCGACCCGGTCGGCCGAACCGCGGACCTCGTTGGCCTTCGCGAGGCCCTCGGCCCAGCCCAGCACGGTGGAGGCGTGGCTGTTCTCGATCACGTCGTGCGCGGACTCGGCACGGGAGGGGTAGCCGGACAGGCCGCCCTTCGCCTTGAGCTTGGTGAAGTCCTGACGGCCGGTGAGAAGCTTGTGGACGTAGGACTGGTGCCCGGTGTCGAAGAGCACCTTGTCCTTGGGCGAGTCGAAGACGCGGTGCAGGGCGATGGTCAGCTCGACCACACCGAGGTTCGGGCCGAGATGTCCGCCGGTCTTGGACACCTCGTCGACAAGGAAGGTACGGATCTCCCCCGCCAGCTGCACGAGCTGCTCCGGGGCCAGTCGGTCCAGATCGCGCGGTCCCCTGATACGGGAAAGCAGCGCCCTCCCGTCGCCCGCCACCGCCCCGGCCGGACTCGCGTTGCGCGGCACCTCCTGCACCCCTGCCTCCTTGCTGCTTGCTGCCGTGGATCGAGCTTGCCGATCAGATGAGTCTAATGTTGCGTCCGCCGCGGCGACGCCCGGGCCTTGCGATGTATGTCACTCGGGTGACAGGGGCGCCGGCTCAACCTTTTCGCCCCCGGAGCGCACACGGACCGGCCCCCACCGGATCATGCCCGGTGGGGGCCGCTGCCGTCGAACGACGACCGGTGGGATCAGGTACGGCCGGCCGTTTTCTGCGTCCGGCGGGAGACCGAGTCGATCACGACGGCGGCCAGCAGCACCGCGCCGGTGATCATGTACTGGATCTCGCTGGCCATGCCGAGCAGGTTCAGGCCCTGCTGGATCGACTGGATGACCAGCATGCCCAGCAGCGCGGACCAGATCTTGCCGCGGCCGCCGAAGAGGCTGGTGCCGCCGATGACGGCCGCCGCGATGACGTTCATCAGGGTGTTTCCGGAGCCCAGGTTCTTGGTGGCGCCGCCGGAGAGGCTGGCGATGAACAGTCCGCCGAAGGCCGCGAGCATGCCGGAGATGGCGAAGACGCTGATCCGGATCCGGTGCACGTTGATGCCGGCCCGGCGGGCCGCCTCGGCGTTGCCGCCGACCGCGAAGATCTGCCGGCCGTAGGTGGTGCGGCGCACCACGAAGTCGGCGAGGAGCAGGACGCCGAGGAACAGCACCAGGGCCAGCGGCAGGCCGCGGGCGCCGGCCGGCTCGTTCAGGACGTAGGCGACCGCGAAGGCGATCACCGCGACCACGCCGGTGCGCAGCAGGATCTCGCTGAGCGGGCGGGCGGGCAGCGCCGCGGCCTTGCGGCGCCGGCTGTCCAGCAGCAGCGAGCCGGCGTAGGCGAGGACCGCGACCAGCGCCAGGCCGTAGCCGGCGGCCTTGTCCTCGAAGTAGTAGCCGGTGAGGTTCTCCACCAGGCTGCCGCTCGGCGTGTTGATGGAGCCCTCGTTGCCCATCATCCAGATCTGCAGGCCGCTCCAGCCGAGGAATCCGGCCAGGGTGACGACGAAGGCCGGTACGCCGATCTTGGCGAAAAAGAACCCGTGCAGGGCGCCGATGGCCAGCCCCACGACGATGGCGATCAGCACCGCGAGCCAGTCGTTGACGCCCTTGGTGACGCTGAGGACGGCCCACACGGCCGCGCCGACGCCCGCCACCGAGCCGACCGACAGGTCGATCTCGCCGAGCAGCAGCACGAAGACGATGCCGACGGCCATGATCCCGAGGCCGGAGGTGTAGACGCCGATGTTCGCGAGGCTGTCGGCGGACAGGAAGCTGCTGTTCTTGAACTGGAAGACGATCGCGATGACGACCAGGCCGATGACGACCGGCAGCGAGCCCAGCTCGCCCCCGCGCACCCGGCGCCTGAAGTCGCCGAGGTAGCCGGCGAAGCCCTGCTCGCGGACGAGCAGCCGGGGGTCGACGGCGGCCGGCGGGGTGGCGTCCACGGCGGCCGGTGCGTCCTTCGCGGGGTCGTTCGCCGGCTGCTTGGTGAGGTCACTCATGCCCCGGCCTCCTTCTTCACCTGGTCCGTACGCGCCTGGCGGCGGGTGACGGCGTTGTCCGAGGCGCCGGTGATGGCGGCGATGATCTCTTCGTGGGAGGTGCCCTCGACGTCGAAGACACCGTTGTTGCGGCCCAGCCGCAGCACCGCGACCCGGTCCGCGACGGCCTGCACATCGGCCATGTTGTGGCTGATGAGGATGACGCCCAGGCCGCGCTCCCGCAGCCGCTCGACGAGGTCGAGGACCTGGGCGGTCTGCTCGACGCCGAGGGCGGCGGTGGGCTCGTCGAGGATGACGACCTTCGGGTCGCCGATCAGCGCCCGGGCGATCGCGACGACCTGGCGCTGGCCGCCGGAGAGCGCGGCGACCGGGATGCGGACGCTGGGGATGCGGATGGACAGGGTGTCCAGCAGCTCCTTGGCGCGCTTCTCCATCGCGATCTCGTCGAGGACCCCGGCGGTGCGGATCTCGTTGCCGAGGAAGAGGTTGGCGACGACGTCGAGGTTGTCGCAGAGCGCGAGGTCCTGGTAGACGGTGGCGACGCCGAGTTCCTGGGCGTCGTGCGGCTTGCCGATGCGTACCGCGGCGCCCTCCCACTCGATGGCGCCGTCGTCGACCGGGTGGACCCCCGAGATGGTCTTGACCAGGGTGGACTTGCCGGCGCCGTTGTCGCCGACGAGGGCGACCACCTCACCGGGGTGGATCTCCAGGGTGACGTCCGTGAGTGCCTGGACGGCGCCGAACCGCTTGGAGATCCCGCGCAACGCCAGCACAGGCGTAGCGGACACGTGAATCATCTCCTTCGCCGCCGTCACAACGGCGGGGATGTGCGCCGTCACAGCGGCGGGGGTGTGGTGCGTGGAGCAGGGGGCCTGCGGGGGACGGTCCGGCCGCGCGGCCGGTGCGGGCGGCGGCGCGGGCGGACGGGTGGCCGGGCCGGGCGGACAGGGGGCCCGGCCGGGCGGAGAGCGGGGCGGGACAGGGGTCGGTCCGGGGGCCGCGGGGCGGTTGCCGCGCGGCCCCGTCGGAGCGGGGTGCCAGGGTGTCGCGGGCCGGGGCGGGGGGCGCCGGGGGCCGCGGGCCGGGCGGGGGCCGGGCCCGCTGTGGGCCCGGAGTCCTACTTGATGCCGGCCGCCGCGCAGGCCTTCTTGACGTCGCCGGTGCAGATCTGGCTCGCCTTGTAGACCTTGTCCTTGATGATCGTGGACTCGATGTTGTCCTTGGTCACGATCTGCGCGTCGTAGAGCTTGGCGGGGATGCCCTTGACCTCGCCGCTGAGGCTGTCGACCGTGCGGTCCGTCAGGGAGCCGAGCTTCTCGCCCTTGAGCAGCTTGACGGCGATCTCGGCGGTGGAGTCGGCCTGCGGCTTGATCTGCTTGTAGATCGTGAACGCCTGGTCGCCCTTGAGGATCCGCTGCAGGCCCGCCAGCTCGGCGTCCTGGCCGCCGACCGGGACCTTGACGCCCTTCTGGTTGAGCGCGGTGATGATGCCGCCGGCCATGCCGTCGTTGCCGGAGTAGACGCCCTGGATGCCGTCCTTGCCGAGCGAGTCGAGGGCCGCACTCATCTTCTTGTTCGCCTCGTCCGAGGACCAGTCCGGGATGTCCTGCTCATACGCGATCTTCTTGACCTGCTTGTCGAGGACGCTGTGGGCGCCCTTCTTGAAGAACGGCATGTTCGGGTCGGTCGGCGAACCGTTGATCATGACGACATTGCTGTCCTTGGCCTTGTCGCCGAGGGCCTTGACCAGGGCCTGGCCCTGGAGGCGGCCGATCTTCTCGTTGTCGTAGGACACGTAGGCGGAGAGCTTGCCCTCGGCCAGCCGGTCGTAGGCGACGACCTTGACGCCCTTCTTGGCGGCCTGGTTCACCCAGGACTTGGTGGCCTTGAAGTCGACCGCGTCCAGAATGATCACCTTGACGCCCTGCGTGATCAGCGCGTCGAACTGCTTCTTCTGGGTCTCGGTGTCCTGCGCCGCGTTGTTGTAGCGCACCGTGCAGTCGCTGCACAGCTGCTTGATCTTCGCCTCCATCAGCGGACGGTCGAAGGTCTCGTAACGCGTGGTCTTGTTCTCCGGCAGGAGCAGGCCGATGGTCTTGTTCTGGCCACCACCGGCGGCCTTGCCGTCGCCGGCCTTGCCACACGCGGCCACGGAGAGTGCCATCGAAACGGCGGCAGTGCCTATGACGACGCGACGCGTCCATACGTTCATTGGGGTTGCCTCCCTGACGTGGCCGCGTCGTTGCGGCCGAGGTGGCTGGAAGTCAACTCGGACACCAGCCGACCGTCAAGGAGTAAATCCTTAACGAGATGACAACGGTGCCATGCGTTAGCTGTGTGAACTCAGAGCGGTCACGCCAGGGCCGGGGCGTCCGCCTGCTGCCCGCCGTCCAGCAGGGAGGAATCGCCCATCTCGCTCAGCACCAGCGCCAGCGCGCCCAGCACCTCGGCGCGGCCGCCCAGGGTGCCGGGGACGATCCCCAACTGCCGTGCCGCGCTGGGGATCGCGTAGCGCGAGACCGACTCCCGGATCGGCGCGAGGACCAGCTCGCCGGCCTCCGCGAGGTCGCCGCCGAGCACCACTCGGCTGGGATTGAGCAGATTGCACAGATTCGCCACACCACTACCGATATGACGGCCTACGTCCGCGATGACCCGCCGGCAGCCGGGGTCGCCCTCGCGGGCCAGCTGCACCACCCGCGCCATGGTCAGGTCCGGGCCGTGGCTCGGCTGCAGCAGCGGGAGGACGTACCGGGCCGCGGTGAAGGTCTCCAGGCAGCCGCGGTTGCCGCAGCGGCACACCGGACCGGACTCGTCCAGCGTGATGTGCCCGATCTCGCCCGCCGTGCCGCCCGGTCCGCGGTAGATCTGGCCGCTGATCACCAGGCCGGCGCCGACCCCGCTGGCGACCTTGATGTAGGCCAGGTCCGAGGCCCCGCGGCCGCCGCCCCACACCAGCTCGCCGAGCGCGCCCAGGTTGGCGTCGTTGTCGACGTAGACGGGCACCCCCAGGCGCCCGGACAGCTCCCGGCCCGGGTTCGTCCCCGACCAGCCCGGCAGGATCGCGGTCGAGCCCAGCGTCCCGGATTCCACGTCGATCGGCCCGGGCACGCCCAGCCCGACGCCGATGACCTTGCCGGCGCCGATCCCGGTGGCCTCGACCAGCCGGTTGACCAGCTGTTCCGCCCGGTCGAAGCCCTCCGCGGCGGAGGCGTCCACGTCGATCGGCTCGGACTGCTCGGCGAGCACCTGATGGGCGAGGTTGCCGACCGCCACCCGCAGATGGGAGTGCCCGAAATCGACCCCCACGACGATGCCCGCGTCGCCGGAGAGCGAGACGCTGCGCGCCCGCCGCCCGCCCGCCGAGGTCGGGGTCACCTCAACGGTCCCGCCGTCCTTCAACTCACGAACGATGTTGGAAACGGTGGCCGCGGACAGCCCGGTGCTCCGGGCGATCTCCGCCTGGGTGAGCGAGCCCGCCATCCGCACCGCGCGGACGACCCGCTCCAGATTGGCCCGGTGCAGCGAGGACTGCGACCCCGGAGTCTCCATTGACTCATTCTCCCGTCTCGGGCCGGGCTCCCCCAGCGGTGACCGGGGAGGCGCGACGACCTCCGGCCGACCGCACCCACCTCGTCGAGGGGCGGCCGTCGATTCAACATGTGAACCCTAAGCAGAACTCCAGCCGGGAAGTCCCGTCAAGGCGTTGAGCCCGGCATGATCGACGGTCGGCCCGGCGGAAAGGCCGCGGGGCGGCTCCGCCGACGCGGAGCCGCCCCGATGTGCGCACGTCGGAGCGTGCGCGGGCGGATATCAGGATGGCGCAAAACAATCGCCGGTACGAACAAAGGGCCGGTTCCGCGGCCGGGGTCCTACTTGAGCGCCCCCGCCGTCAGCCCCGCCTGCACCTGGCGCTGGAAGATGAAGTACACCAGCAGCACCGGCAGCATCGCGATCATCATGCCGGCCATCAGCCCGCCCCAGTCCCCCTCATAGCCCTGCTGGAGCGCGATGTTGGCCAGGCCCTGCGTCAGCACGTACTTGTCCTCGTCCTGGTTGAGGACCATCGGCAGCAGGTACTGATTCCACTGCCCCAGGAAGTTGAAGATGCCGATGCTGATCAGGCCGGGCTTGGCCATCGGCAGCATCACCTGGAAGAACGTCCTGGCGTGCGAGGCACCGTCGATCATCGCCGCCTCCGCCACCGAGGTCGGCAGGGTGCGGAAGAAGGACGTCATGAAGAAGACGGTGAACGGCAGCGAGTAGGCGATGTAGACCGCGATCAGGCCCTGGTAGGTGGCCAGCAGCGGGATTCCCGGGAAGTCCCTCATCACGAAGAACAGCGGGATGACCAGCATGAACACCGGGAAGGACATCCCGGCCACGAAGAGGTAGTAGAGGACGCGGTTGCCCGGGAAGGTGAACCGCGCCAGCACGTAGCCCGCCATGGAGCCGAGCACCATCGTGCCGGTGACCGAACCACCCACCACGATCAGGGTGTTGAGGAACATCTTGCCGATGTTCGCCTTCTCCCAGGCGTTGCTCCAGTTCTCGAAGTGCAGCCGGTCCGGCAGCGACCAGGGCGTGCTGAGGATGTCCCCGCTGCTCTTGAAGGAGCTCCACAGCACCCACAGCAGCGGCATGCCCACCATCAGCGCCCACACGATGAGCATGCCGTGCGAGAAGACGTTCAGCACGCCGCGCTCGGTGCCGCCGTGGGTGGTCCGGGCGCTTTTCCCGCCCTCGGACCGCCGTCCGGCCGCCGCCGGGAGTTTCTCCACCGCATTGGTTTCCGTCGTCATGCGCCCTGCCCCTAGAACTCGATCCGCTCACGGCGCGCGAAGCGCATCGTGAGGACGGCGAACAACAGCGTGACGACGAGCATGGCGACGCCCATCGCCGCCGCGTAGCCGAACTGGCTGTCACGGAAGGCGGTTTGGTAGAGCCGCAGCGGCACGACATCGGTGGCGCCGTCCGGCCCGCCCATGTTGACCGACATGATCTGCACCAGGGCGAAGGCGTCCATCGCGATGATGCCCATATAGACCCAGCCGGTCTGCACGGTGTCCCACAGCAGCGGCAGGGTGATCCGGAAGAAGGTGTGGAGCCGGTTGGCCCCGTCCAGCAGCGAGGCCTCGTAGATCTCCCGCGGAATGGAGGCCATGGCGGCGGAGAAGAGCACGACATAGAAGCCGACATTCGCCCAGACCATCACCACCATGATGCAGGCGAGGGCGATGCTGCGGGCGCCCAGCCAGGAACTCTGCAACGAGTCCAGACCCACCGCGCCGAGAAGCGAGTTGAGCATGCCGTCGTGCGGATCCGGGTTGTAGATGTTGAACCAGATCACCGAGATGATGGTGATCGAGATGACCTGCGGGAAGAAGTAGACGAATTTGTAGAACGAGGCCCCGCGGACGCCGGTGATGAGGGCGCCGCGGCGGGCCCGGCCGCCGACATTGAGCATGAAGGCGAAGAACAGCCCCAGGGCGAGGGTGGCGATGGGGACCAGCACCAGCATCACGATGTTGTGCCGCAGCGCGTTCCAGAACTCGTCGCTGTGCAGCAGCTTGTCGTAGTTGCCCAGCCCGATGTTCTTGGCGGCGCCGCGCAGGCCGCTCCATTCCGTGGTCGAGATCTGGAATGCCTGGACGAACGGCGAGATCACAAAGATCGCGTAGATCAGCAGAGGCAGGGCCAGGAACCCCACGATGAATCGGTACTTGCCGTGTTGCATTGCGCTCCCCGGCCCCTCCCTCGTCAGGTGGCGTATGCGGTCAGGACTCGCGGTGGAACTTGGTGACGGAGTCGTCCTTGGCGAACTCGTCCGCGTACTGCTGGGCCTTTTTGATCCACTCCGCTGCCTTCATGTCACCGGTCAGCAGCTGGCTGGTGAGGCCGCCCAGCTTCTCGTCGGTCAGCTTCGGGTACCACTCCTGCAGCTGGATCATCAGCAGGTTCCGGCCGCCCGCCGTGACGGCCTCGGCCGCCGAGGAGAGCCCCGGCGAGAGCCGCATGCCCTCGGTCGCGCCCTTGACGGCGGTGAGCGACCGGACCTTGGTCGCGAAATTCTGCGCGTGCTTCTTGGAGAGCAGGATGCGCAGCAGCTCCATTCCGCCGACCGGGTTCTTGCCGTCCTTCGCCACGATGAACGGCTCACTGGGCTCGGCGCGCAGGGTGCCGTGCGGCATCCTGTCGCCGCTGCCGCCGTTGAACAGCGGTCCGACGGCCATCCCGAAGTCCTTCGGCGTGGTCGGGGAGGCCTCGTTCTCCACCCAGGAGCCGTTGGGGATGAAGACGGCCTTGCCGCGGGTCCAGGCGGTCTGCGACTGGATGTGCGTCAGGCCCTGGCTGCCCTGGAGGAAGTAGCCCTTGGCGGCCAGCTCCGCATAGTGCTCGACGACCTGCTTGACCGCGTCGTTCGACGTCCAGGCCTTGGGCTCCAGATTGTCGATGGCGATCCATTTGTCGAGGCCGCCGATCTTGGCGATCTGCGCGAACAAATTGAAGTGGACGTAGTACGGGTACTTGCCCGGGTACGTCCAGGGCGCCACGCCCGCCTTCTTGATCTCGCCGCAGAGCTTGATCATGTCGTCGAACGAGGCCGGGTACTCCCAGCCCTTGTCCTTCAGCAGCTTCTGTGAATACCAGGTGCCGTAGACCGTGAACGCGTAGTAGAAGACGTCGAAGGCATCCTTGTGCTTGCCCTTTTCCAGGGTGCTGGGATAGAGCGTGTCCCGGACCTTCTTCTTCGGGTCGTCCAGCGAGGGCGCGTCGAGCAATTCCGTCAGATCCTGCAACTGCCCCTGTGCGGACAGCTTGTTCATGTCCAGGTGGTCGGCACCGGAGTTGTCGATGAGGTCCGGGGGATTCCCGCCGGCGAAGCGCGGCTGCAGCTTCGGTCCGATCTGCTGCGTTCCGGTGTGCTTGACGGTGACGCCATAGGTCTTGCCGAAGTCGGCCTCGGCGTCCTTGGCGTACTGATCACCGAGGCCGCCCTTGAAGATGAACGCCTCGAGCGGCGCGCCCTTCTTCACTCCCAGCGGGTTCTTCGCCGAGGTCGCGCCCTTGTTCTTGGCGCCTTTGTCCTCGTTGCCGCCACCGCCTCCGGTGGCGCACGCCGACAGCGTCCCCATGGCCGGTACGGCGATGATGCCGAGGGCAGCGGCTCGTTTGACCAGATCACGACGGTTGAATGAAGAGGTGGATCCCATGCTCAAGTCCTCGCCTTCTTCAGGACTCAGGCGGTGTACCGGAGCCACCCCGGCACCGCGGGTCAGATGAAGCTGAGTTGTACGGGATGTGCACCGGGCTCGCCAGGGACGTGCGGAGAGGTCATCCGTTCCCCGCCTTCCCCCCGGATCCACGGCCGTGTCGCACGGCCGGCCGGACGCCGACAGGTATAGTCCACTTCCCCTCGCAGGGGCAAGATCGAACGCAGGGCCGGACGGCAGTCTTTCCCTAGTTGAGACCTCCCCGGCATACGGAGGATTTTCCGGTCGCCGCCACCGGGCACCCCGGTGACCCGACCGGCCCACCGATCTCGGCGTCACCCTTGACACCACGGCCCCCACGCACGTTACTTATCTCTGCCTTACCTTGGCGCCACCCAACTGACAACGATGTCACCCTGGTTGAGAGGGCTTGCGTGCGGCTCAGACACCGGCACCGTCCACCGCGGGCGCTCGCCCGCCCCGCCGTCCTCGTGGCGGCCGCCCTGCTCCTCGCCACCGGGCCCCTGCCGGCCGGCGCGGCCCAGGCCGCACCACCCCAACGCCCGCACGGGGCAGCGGAGTTCCACTCCTCCTTCGAGCCCGGCGACCCTCAGCCGGACTGGACGGACACCGTCGAGACCGGCCCGGACGGGCAACCCAGGGCCGCCGGCGTCACCCCGGAGACCACCCCCGCCGCGCCCGGCATGAGCACCCGCACCGACACCGGCCCCGCCGACTCCCCCACCGCCAAGGCGCACGCCGGCTACAGCGGCCGCCATGCGCTGCGCTACGCCGGCACCCACACCGCCGCCGGCCACGGCTACGCGTACGACAAGGTCTTCGAGGTCAGCGTCCCCGTCACGGCGGACACCGCGCTCTCCTACGAGATCTTCCCGGAGATGGCGCGGAGCGATCCGGACTACCCGGCCACCCACGCCGCCGTCGACCTGGCCTTCACCGACGGCACCTACCTCAGCGAGCTGTCCGCCGCCGACCAGCACGGCGCGCCGCTGACGCCGCAGGGGCAGGGCGCCTCCAAGACGCTCTACGCCAACCAGTGGAACCACCGGGCCGCGCGGATCGGCGCGGTCGCCGCCGGCAAGACCGTCGCCCGCGTCCTGGTCGGCTACGACGCGCCGAGCGCCCCGCGGACCGCCGCGGCCTTCCGCGGCTGGGTCGACGACATCAGCCTGGCCCCCGCGCCCCCGGACAAGCCGCTCGCCCATCTCTCCGACTACGCCCTCACCACCCGCGGCACGCTCTCCAGCGGCAGCTTCTCGCGCGGCAACACCTTCCCCGCCACGGCCGTCCCCAACGGCTTCAACTTCTGGACCCCGGTGACCAACGCGGGCTCGGCCGACTGGCTCTACGAGTACGCGCGGAAGAACAACGCCGACAACCTGCCCACCCTCCAGGCCTTCAGCGCCAGCCATGAGCCGAGCCCGTGGATGGGCGACCGGCAGACCTTCCAGGTGATGCCGTCCGTCGCGGCCGGCACCCCGGACGCCTCGCGCACCGGCCGGGCGCTGCCCTTCCACCACGGCAACGAGATCGCCAAGCCGCACTACTACGGCGTGACCTTCGACAACGGCCTCAAGACGGAGATCACCCCGACCGATCACGCCGCGCTGATGCGCTTCACCTTCCCCGGCGACCGGGCGAGCCTGATCTTCGACAACGTCAACGACAAGGGCGGCCTGAGCCTGGACACCGAGCACGGCACCGTCACCGGCTTCTCGGACGTCCGCAGCGGGCTGTCGGTCGGCGCCACCCGGCTCTTCGTCTACGGCGTCTTCGACGCGCCGGTGACCGGCGGCGGCCCGCTCGGGGGCGGCGGCGGGAAGGACGTCACCGGTTATCTCCGCTTCCGGCCTGGCGCGGACCGCACCGTGACCATGCGGATCGCGACGTCCCTGATCGGCGTGGACCAGGCCAAGGCGAACCTGGACCGGGAGATCCCCGCCGGGACCGCCTTCGACGGCGTCCGGGACCGGGCGCAGGCGCAGTGGGACGACCTGCTGGGCCGGATCGAGGTCCAGGGCGCGAGCCGCGACCAGCTCACCACCCTCTACTCCAACCTCTACCGGCTCTACCTCTACCCCAACTCCGGCTTCGAACAGGTGGGTTCGCGGCGCCGCTACGCCAGCCCGTTCTCCCCGCAGACCGGCCCGGACTCCCCCGAGCGCACCGGCTCGAAGGTCGTCGACGGTGAGGTCTACGTCAACAACGGCTTCTGGGACACCTATCGGACCACCTGGCCCGCCTATTCCCTGCTCACCCCGGAGCGGGCCGGGAAAATGGTCGACGGATTCGTGCAGCAATACAAGGACGGCGGCTGGATCTCCCGCTGGTCCTCGCCCGGTTATGCGGACCTGATGACCGGGACGAGTTCCGATGTGGCCTTCGCGGACGCCTATGCCAAGGGGGTCGGGTTCGACGCCGAGGCCGCCTATGCCGCGGCGGTCAAGAACGCCACCGTCGCCCCGCCGAGCCCCGGCGTCGGCCGCAAGGGCATGGCCACCGCCCCGTTCCTCGGCTACACCAGTACCGACACCCGCGAGGGAATGTCCTGGGCGCTGGAGGGCTATCTCAACGACTTCGGTATCGCCCGCATGGGCCAAGCCCTGTACGAGAAGACCAAGAAGCCCCGCTACAAGGAGGAATCGGCGTATTTCCTGGACCGCGCCCGGAATTACGTCAAGCTCTTCGACTCCAGGGTCGGCTTCTTCCAGGGCAAGGACGCCCGCGGCGGCTGGCGGCTGCCCCCGGACCGCTTCGACCCCCGCGTCTGGGGCTACGACTACACCGAGACCAACGCCTGGACCTTCGCCTTCACCGCTCCGCAGGACACCCGGGGGCTGGCCAACCTCTACGGCGGCCGGACCGGCCTGGCGCGCAAGCTGGACGCCTATTTCTCCACCCCGGAGACCGCGTCCCGCGAATTCGCCGGCTCCTACGGCGATGTCATCCACGAGATGACCGAGGCCCGCGACACCCGCATGGGCATGTACGGGCACAGCAATCAGCCCTCGCACCACATCGCCTATGTCTACGACGCGGCCGGCCAGCCCTGGAAGGCCCAGGAGAAGGTCCGCGAGGCGATGTCCCGGCTCTATCTCGGCAGCGAATCCGGCCAGGGATATCCGGGGGACGAGGACAACGGCGAGATGTCCGCGTGGTACGTCTTCAGCGCGCTGGGCTTCTATCCGCTGGTGATGGGCCAGGGTGAATACGCCGTGGGCTCCCCGCTGTTCACCAAGGCCACCGTCCATCTGGAGAACGGCCGCGATCTCACGATCAACGCCCCGCGCAACTCCGCCCGCAACGTCTACGTCCAAAAGCTCACCGTGAACGGCACCCCGTGGAATTCCACCGCCCTGCCGCACCGGCTGCTGGCCCGCGGCGGCACCCTGGACTTCACCATGGGCCCCCGGCCGTCCGCCTGGGGCAGCGGCCCGCACGCGGCGCCGACCTCGATCACCCGGGACGACAAGGTCCCCGACCCGCCCCGGGACCTGACCGACCCCGGCGGCGGCCCGCTCTACGACAACACCTCCGACACCTCAGCCGACCTGACCGGCGCCCCGGTGGACCTCGACCGCGCCGCCGAGGCCGGGTCGTACACCCTCACCTCGGCACAGCGCGCCGCGGCGCCGTCCGGCTGGAACCTGGAGGGCTCCACCGACGGGCAGCGCTGGACGCGGCTGGACCACCGCGAGGGCGAGTCCTTCACCTGGGACCGCCAGACCCGCGTCTTCGGCATCGCCCGGCCGGGCCGCTACCGCCACTACCGGCTGCTGCCCGACCACGGGGGCACCCTGGCGGAGGTGGAGCTGCTCGGGTCGCCGTGATCCCCGGCACCCCGGAACGCGGACGGGCCGCACCCCCTCGACCGAGGGAGTGCGGCCCGTCGCGTACCGCCGGCCGTCAGCCGGCGGCCCGGCTCACTTGCGGATCAGCGAGCGCAGCACGTACTGCATGATGCCGCCGTTGCGGTAGTAGTCCGCCTCGCCGGGGGTGTCGATGCGGACGACCGCGTCGAACTCGACGCCGCTGTCCGTGGTCACCTTGACGGTGCGCGGCGTGGTGCCGTCGTTCAGCGCGGTCACGCCGGAGACCGAGAAGGTCTCCTCGCCGGTCAGACCGAGGGACTCGGCGGTCTGGCCCTCCGGGAACTGGAGCGGCAGGACGCCCATGCCGATGAGGTTCGAGCGGTGGATGCGCTCGTAGGACTCGGCGACGACGGCCTTGACGCCGAGCAGCGCGGTGCCCTTGGCGGCCCAGTCGCGGGACGAGCCGGAGCCGTACTCCTTGCCGGCCAGGATGACCAGCGGGGTGCCGGCGGCCTGGTAGTTCTGCGACGCGTCGTAGATGAACGAGACCGGGCCGTCCGCCTGCGTGAAGTCGCGGGTGAAGCCGCCCTCGGTGCCCGGCGCGATCTGGTTGCGCAGACGGATGTTGGCGAAGGTGCCGCGGATCATGACCTCGTGGTTGCCACGGCGCGAGCCGTAGGAGTTGAAGTCGCGACGCTCGACGCCGTGCTCGGTGAGGTACTGGCCGGCCGGGGTGTCGGCCTTGATCGCGCCGGCCGGGGAGATGTGGTCGGTGGTGACCGAGTCGCCCAGCTTGGCCAGCACCCGGGCGCCGGAGATGTCGGAGACCGGGGTGGTCTCCATCGTCATGCCCTCGAAGTACGGGGGCTTGCGGACGTAGGTCGACTCGGCGTCCCACTCGAAGGTGTTGCCGGTCGGGATCGAGAGCGCCTGCCACTGGGCGTCACCCGCGAAGACGTCCTGGTAGGACTTGTTGAACATGTCCTCGCCGATGGCGTTCGCCACGACG
Source organism: Streptomyces kronopolitis (assembly GCF_014646275.1). Lineage (GTDB taxonomy): Bacteria > Actinomycetota > Actinomycetes > Streptomycetales > Streptomycetaceae > Streptomyces > Streptomyces kronopolitis. Next base: position 290,132 of record NZ_BMND01000003.1, on the reverse strand, counting down.
TCATTGACCTCGGCCTCGGTCGGCCAGATGTCGGCCAGGTGGACCGGCTTGCCGTCCTGGTCGGTGCCGAGCGCGTCCTTGGTGATGTCCACCTTCATGGAGCCGGCCAGCGCGTAGGCGACGACCAGCGGCGGGGAGGCCAGGTAGTTCATCTTGACGTCGGGGTTGATCCGGCCCTCGAAGTTGCGGTTGCCGGAGAGCACCGAGGTGACGGCCAGGTCGTGGTCGTTGACGGCCTTGGAGACCTCCTCCGGCAGCGGGCCGGAGTTGCCGATGCAGGTGGTGCAGCCGTAGCCGACGAGGTTGAAGCCGACCTTGTCGAGGTACGGCGTCAGGCCCGCCTTGTCGAAGTAGTCGGTGACGACCTTCGAGCCCGGGGCGAGGGTGGTCTTGACCCACGGCTTGCGGGTCAGGCCCTTCTCCACGGCCTTCTTCGCGACCAGCGCGGCGGCGACCATGACGTACGGGTTCGAGGTGTTGGTGCAGGAGGTGATGGCCGCGACCGTCACCGCACCGTGGTCGATCTCGTAGGTCGAGCCGTCCGGGGCGGTCACGGTGACCGGGTTCGTCGGGATGCCGTTGGCGGAGGCCGGCGCGTCGGACGCGGGGAAGGACTCCTTGCCCGCCTCCTCGTCGTCGGCGACGTAGTTGCGCACGTCGACGGCGAACTGCTGCGCGGCGTTGGCGAGGACGATGCGGTCCTGCGGGCGCTTGGGGCCGGCGATCGACGGGACGACCGTCGACAGGTCCAGCTCCAGCTTCTCGGAGAAGTCGGGCTCGGCGGCCGGGTCGAGCCAGAGGCCCTGCTCCTTGGCGTACGCCTCGACGAGCGCGACCTGCTGCTCGTCGCGGCCGGTCAGGCGCAGGTACTTCAGGGTCTCGTCGTCGATCGGGAAGATCGCGGCGGTGGAGCCGAACTCCGGCGACATGTTGCCGATGGTGGCGCGGTTGGCCAGCGAGGTGGCGGCGACGCCCTCGCCGTAGAACTCGACGAACTTGCCGACGACACCGTGCTTGCGCAGCATCTCGGTGATGGTCAGCACGAGGTCGGTGGCGGTGGTGCCGGGCTTGAGCTCACCGGTCAGCTTGAAGCCGACCACGCGCGGGATGAGCATCGAGACGGGCTGGCCGAGCATCGCGGCCTCGGCCTCGATGCCGCCGACGCCCCAGCCCAGCACACCGAGGCCGTTGACCATGGTGGTGTGCGAGTCGGTGCCGACGAGGGTGTCGGGGTAGGCCTGGCCGCCGCGCACCATGACCGTACGGGCCAGGTGCTCGATGTTCACCTGGTGGACGATGCCGGTGCCGGGCGGGACGACCTTGAACTCGTCGAAGGCGGTCTGGCCCCAGCGCAGGAACTGGTAGCGCTCCTTGTTGCGGCCGTACTCCAGCTCGACGTTCTGGCCGAAGGCGTCGCTCGTGCCGAACTTGTCGGCGATGACGGAGTGGTCGATGACCAGCTCGGCCGGGGCCAGCGGGTTGATCTTCGCCGGGTCGCCGCCGAGCTCCTTGACGGCCTCACGCATGGTCGCGAGGTCCACCACACACGGCACACCGGTGAAGTCCTGCATGATCACGCGGGCCGGCGTGAACTGGATCTCCTGGCTGGGCTGGGCCTGCGAGTCCCAGCCACCGAGCGCCCGGATGTGATCGGCGGTGATGTTCGCGCCGTCCTCGGTGCGGAGCAGGTTCTCCAGCAGCACCTTCAGGCTGTACGGCAGACGGGCGGACCCCTCGACCTTGTCCAGCTTGAAGATCTCGTACGACTCGTCGCCCACCTGCAGCGTGCTGCGGGCGTCGAAGCTGTTCGCCGACACGACAGTCTCCTTCATGCATGAATTCGCGCGTACCACCGCAATGCTGCCGTCACAGCTCCTTGCCCCATCCACTAAGGTAAGCCTAAGTTGGACATGCTCCTACTGGCGCGGCAGCGGTACGCCTCTCGGCAGATATCTCGATGTCGAGATAACTCTAATACATTGCCGCTGCGGGGTCATGCCCTGGCGTTCACACCTGTCCCTGCGCGCGCGATCGAGTCACCTTCTCGACGACCCGGTCATCCGGGCTTCCGTCTCGGCGCACCTGGTCGCGCGGCTCTGCGCACGGGGGGTGTGAGTGCGGGGAGGGTTCCGCCCGCATGCCCGGCGGAATCCGGAACCCGAGGTCGCAGGGTGATCGCCCGGGTCAGGAGCCCGGCAGCCGCAGAGCCGGCGGCCGCCGCGGCGCCGAGCGGCGCACGGACTCAGAACGACACGGTGAGGGCGATGGCGACGGTGTTGACGATGAGGTACAAGCCCGTCGCGAGGGCGAAAACGCGGTTGTTGAGGTGCCGCGCCGCCGGTCGGGTCAGGGGATCGGTCAGCATCTTCATGATGTAGGTGGTGTTGGCGACACCGATCAGTACGTAGAGCAGGCTCATGAAGTGGATCTCTTCGACCAGCGTCACGTTCAGGAAGGTGCCCATCGCCTCGTCGACCGCCCGCAGGTTGAGCATGATCGTGAAGAGCGCCGCACCGAGAATCCCGAGCCGTGCGACCATGGCGACCTCGGTGTCCGTCGACCAGATCAGAAACGAGATCAGGGCGACCAGGAAGGCCACATATACCGGCAGGACCTGCTTGCCGAAATTCGTGAGGTCCTCTCGGGTGAGCTGGAACTCGATCACCAGCTGGGAGTAGCGGCTGCTGCCGCCTTGCTTGAGCCGGGGGTCGCCGAAGTTCGTCCGGTAGGGCGCGCCCACGACACCGATCCGGAATCGCGTGATCTTGAAGTCGTCGGGATGGATCCTGGGGTTGTACGTGGAGTTCTTCACATCCGCCCGGTAGACGAACCGCGACTCGTCCAGCTTGTTCTCCTCCACCTGGATCCGGACGATCTGTTTGTCGAACGGGAAGTCCGTCAGGTCCAAGGCCTGCCGGAAGGTCCCGGCCACTTTGACCTGCGTCCAGTACTCGTTGCCCACCTTCTCGCTGGAAGGGGCGGTCAGCGTCACCGTCGTCGCGTTGGTGAACTCGAGACGCTGGACAGCGGCAAGATCCTTGCGCGGGCATACGCTCCACAGCCACAGGTCCGCGGTCACGGTGCGCCTGACCGGATCCACCGCGTAGAGGTCGGTGACGTAGGCCCCGATGCTGCAACTGGGCACGGCCGCAGCGGCGGGCGCGGCGATGATCAGCGTGCTCAGCACCGCGGCGGCCGCCGCGAGCAGGGCACCCGCTCCCGACCGGAGCCCGGCCAGGAAGCCACGCCGGCCGTCCGCCGGCCCGCCATACGAATGGGGCATACCCGCGAGCCTCCAAGAACACCAGCGGGAGCAGCAGGAACTTCCCCGGGGCAGCGTTTCCACGCGGGACCATAACGCGGCGGACGAGGCAAGATCGCGACCACAGCGGCCCACCCCGCAGACCGGCTCAGGATGCACCCGTTCGGCCCACGCCTAGGGCCGCGACGCGACGCGGCTGCCGACCACGCAGGGCGGCGTGCGCGTGATCGCCCGGGCAGTGCCCCCTCCGTGGACAGGTGGCGGGGCGGTGCGTGCGGATTCGTCCCAGCTACGCAGCCGAGCCCGCGCGTCTCCTCCGATCCGGTCCCCACGGGTCAGCGGAGATGCGACGGAACTCCGCATCGAGCCGTCAACGGCGCCGCGACGGGGCGCCGTTCCTCCTGTGCTTCGGCGGCTGTCCCCGCGACCGCGCTCGACGGCCAAATGCAACAGCGCTTATATAAGTGCTGTTACATTTCCGCCATGGCGACGAAGGACCCCGCACCCGACCCCACGCACCACAGCCGCTGGCGGCCGCTGCGGCTGCTCCAGGCCTCGATGGACGCGGAGATCGCCCGGGTCTACGCGGAGAAGGAGATCGACGGGCTCAAGCCGAGCTACGTCATGGAGCTGCTGCGGCTGCACACCGAGGGGCCGATGACCATCACCGAGCTGGCCGCGTCGGTCGAGCGGACGCATTCGGCGGTCAGTCAGAAGGTGGCCGCGATGCGCGCGGCCGGCTGGGTCCGGACCGTGCCGGGCGACGACGGGCGCAGCAAGAAGGTGACGCTCACCGACGAGGCCCGCAGCGTGGCCGGCCGGCTGGCGGCGGAGTGGCGGGCCACCGAGGCCGCGCTCGCCGAGATCGAGGCGGAGATCCCCTACCCGCTCAGCCAGGTCGTCACCGACATCGAGCGGGCCCTCGACCGCAAGAGCTTCCACGACCGGATCACCGAGAAGCTGGCCGCGGACCCCGCATGGGAGTGAGGCGGGCCCTCCTCGATGTGCGCCCGCTGCGCTCCTCGGCACCGTACCGGCGGCTCTGGGCCGGGCGGGCGCTCTCCGGGCTCGGCGGCCAGATGACGCTCGTCGCCGTGATGTACCAGGTCTGGCAGATGACGCACAGCACCGCCTGGACCGGCGCGGTGGGCCTCGCCAGGGCCGTGCCGCTCGTCGTCCTGGGGCTCTTCGCCGGGTCCGTCGTCGACCGGCTGGACCGGCGGACCTGCTATCTGGCCGCCACCTGGGGCCAGACCGGCGCTTCCCTGCTGCTGGCCGTCCAGGGCTTCCTCGGCGGCCTGCCGGCCGCGGGCGTGGTGCTGCTGGTCGCCGTGCAGTCCTGCTTCGGGGCCGGCAGCGGTCCGGCGGTCCGCGCCATCGTCCCCCGCCTGCTTCCCGAGGACCAGCGCGCGGCCGGGCTGGCGCTGGACCGGATCGCCTTCCAGGGCGCCATGCTGACCGGACCGGCGCTGGGCGGGCTGCTCCTGAACGGGCTGAGCCCCGGCGGCTGTTACCTGGTCGACGCGCTCACCTTCGCCGCCGCGCTGTACGGCGCGCGCGGCCTGCCGCGGCTGCGCCCCGGGGACGGGCCCGCCCGGCCGGGGCTGCGCGGGGTGCGGGACGGCCTGGCCTTCCTGGTGCGCACGCCCGTCGTTCGCGGGGCGCTCCTCACCGACCTGGCCACCACCGTGCTGTCGATGCCGATCAGCCTGTTCCCCCTGATCAACGCGGAGCGGTTCGGCGGCGGCCCCGGCACCCTCGGGCTGTTCCTGACCGCCCTCGCGGCCGGCGGCGTCGTCGCGTCCGTCCTCTCCGGGACCTTCACCCGCAGCGCCCGCCCCGGCCTGGTGATGCTCGGTGGCTCGGCGACCTGGGGCATCGCGCTCGCCCTGTTCGGCCTCTCGTCCCACCCGTGGACGGGGCTGGGGTGGCTGGTGCTGGCCGGCGCGGCCGACACGGTGTCCGTGGTGTGCCGCGGCGCCCTCGTCCAGCGGCACACCCCGGACGAACTGCTCGGCCGGGTCGGCGCCGCGGAGCAGATCGTCGGGCAGGCCGGACCGGACCTCGGCAATCTGCGCCAAGGCCTGCTGGCCGACGCGACGTCCGGGCTGACCGCCCTGGTCAGCGGCGGCCTGCTGTGCGTCGGCGCGGTCGCCCTGGTCGGCGTCGCGACGCCCGGGCTGCGCGGGTGTTCCGCGGGGTCGCCCCGGCCGCGGGGCGCTGCGGTGGCCGGGGCGGCGGAAAGTCAGAAGAATTCCGGGAAAGGTGCCGATCCGGCCGGTGCCCGTTCGGTGTGAGGGTGTGTGGTGGGGCCGGCGCCGTCGTCCCGACCGAGGAGTCACCGTGCCGCGTTTTCTGACCATGGTCCGCATCGGCGAGCGGAACGCCCCCGCCGAGAGTCCCGACCCGGAGTTCGAGGGGCGGATGGGCGCGCTGTTCGAGGAGATCACCAAGGCGGGGGTGATGCTGGAGACGGCCGGCCTCACCCCGACCTCGCAGGGCACCCGGATCACCTGGTCCGACGGGGCGTTGCGGCGGACCGACGGGCCCTTCACCGGGGACGGGGACGTCGTCGGCGGCTACGCGCTCACCCGGTGCAAGGACAAGGCCGAGGCGCTGGAGTGGACCGAGCGGTTCCTGCGGATCCACCCGGAGCACTGGACCGTCACCGCCGAGGTGCGCGAGATCGCCGAGAGCTGAGCGGGCGCGCGGCCCCGCCGCCGAAGGCGCGTCCCGCTCGTCGGCCGCTCCCGGCAGCGTGCCGAGGAAAACGCTGAGCCCGTCGCCGCCCCCGTGTCACGTTCGTCCCGCCGGATACGTCATGACGGTGACAGAACCCTGCGGGGACTGAACCCTGCGGGGACGGAACCCGCGGGAAGCGGAACGGGGGAAGGGTGAGGCGGATGGATGAGCACGAGTGGCTGGCGGCGCGCTTCGAGGAGAACCGGAGCCATCTGCGGGCGGTGGCCTACCGGATGCTGGGGTCGCCGACCGAGGCGGAGGACGCCGTCCAGGAGGCCTGGCTGCGGCTCGACCGGTCCGGCGCGGACGGTGTGGAGAATCTGGGCGGCTGGCTGACGACGGTCGTGGGGCGGGTGTGCCTGGACCAGCTGCGCCGGCGCTCGGCCCGGCGCGAGGAGCCGCTGGAGGTGCATGTCCCCGAGCCGGTCGTGCGCCGGCTGGACGCCGACGGCCCGGAGGACGCGGCGGTGCTGGCCGACTCCGTGGGGCTGGCGCTGCTCGTCGTCCTGGAGACCCTCTCCCCCGCCGAACGGCTGGCCTTCGTCCTGCACGACATGTTCGCGCTGCCCTTCGACGAGATCGCGCCGATCGTCGACCGCACGCCCGCCGCCGCCCGGCAGCTCGCCAGCCGGGCCCGGCGGCGCGTCCAGGGCACCGCCCCGGCCCCCGACCCCGATCTCGCCCGGCAGCGGGAGGTGGTCGAGGCCTTCCTCGCCGCCTCGCGCGGCGGCGACTTCGACGCGCTGCTCGCCGTCCTCGACCCGGACGTGGTGCTGCGCGCCGACGGCGGGAGTGCCCGCGGCGGGATGACGAAGCTGGTGCGCGGGGCGCGGGCGGTCGTCGAACAGGCCCTGCTGTTCTCCGGGTTCGCGCCGTTCGCCCGGCTCGCACTGGTCAACGGCGCCCCCGGGCTGGTCACGGCGCCGGACGGGCAGCCGCTGTCGGTCATGGGCTTCACCCTCGCCCACGGGAAGGTCGTCGAGATCGACATCCTCGCCGACCCGGCACGGCTGCGGCGGCTGGATCTGGGGTTCCTCAACGACTGAGGGCGGCGGTAGGAGGCCCGTGCCCTCTCACCGGGGTGGGCGCCCTCTCACCGCCCCGTCAGCCCCGTCCGTACCACCGTGACGATCTCCTCGTCGGAGAGGCCCAGATGGCGGGCCTCGGCGATCAGGCGCTCGGCGGTCTCGCCCAGGCGGGCGCGGGCGGGGGAGGCGGAGCCGGTGACCATCGCGCCGCGGCCGCGGCGGAGTTCGATCAGGCCCTCCTCCTTGAGCCGCTGGTAACCCCGCAGCACCGTATGGACGTTCACGCCGAGCGAGGCGGCGAGTTCGCGGGCGGCGGGCAGCCGCTCGCCGGCGTCCACCGTGCCGTCGGCGACGGCGCCGCGGACACAGGCCGCGATCTGGTCGCCGAGCGGGACGGACGAGCCGGGGTCGACGCGGAAGAGCACCTCAGCCTCCTTGGTGCGAACGGGCGCGGTCGGCGTACGTGTTGAGCAGTGCGGCGGCGGTCGCGGCGTCGTCGACCGTCACCACGAACTCCCTGCCGTTGGTCAGCCGTACCACCATGCTCTCTCCCGAGCGCAGCACGAAGCCGCTGCGGCCGGCGCTGATGCGGTAGCCCCAGCCGCCGAACTCGGCGAAGCAGGCGATCCGCCGGCTGCCGGCCTCCGCGATGCGGTCCAGGGGGATCCGCCGGAAGCGGCAGCGCGAGGACAGCAGCGTCGGCGCGAGGGTCAGCCCCCGCCGGTCCACGGTCACCCGGACGGAGGCCATCGGCAGGACCACGGCGGCGCCGAACAGCAGGCCCACGCCGCCGGCCCAATCCGCGAGGGAGCCGACGGCCAGCCCGGCACCGAGCAGCAGGCCCCCCAGCACGAACAGCGGGTGCGAGCTGATGGTGCGTGACCAGCCGGCCGTCTCGGCCGCAGGGAGGTCGAGCCGGGACACCGCTCCGCGCGGCCGGCGGGGCCCGGCGGGTGCCGCTCCGGCGAGCAGCCGCCCCAGCGCCCCGGCGAGCAGCGCCACCGGGATGCTGAGGGCCAGGATCCACGGCGGCACCCGAACGGTGGACACCTCGGCCACGTCGGCGTTGCTCAGCAGCGTCACGCACACGGCGTAACCCCACACGGTGGCGAGGGTGTACCCGCCGGCGATCACCCAGGGCGCCTCGGGGGCATCCGGCCGCAGCTGGACGAAGAAGCCGACCACGGCGCCGAAGAGCAGGAGAAGGGCGAGGGACGTGGTCGCGAAGCCCTGTACGGAGGTGAAGCCGTCGGCCCGGCCCGCGGCCCGGAAATGGGTGGCGAGCGGGTCGGGCAGCCGCCCCGACAGCGCCGTCCAGACTCCGGCGAGCGTGAGGAACACGACGAGGAACGGACCGGCGGCGACCACGGCCCGCCGCCGGCCGCCCCGGGCCGGAACGGCACCCTGCACACGTTTCATGACTCCCCCTGAGACTCGGTAACCGCCTTCATGACTCCCCTTCACTTGTTCGCATAGTAGGAGAACAACCCAGGCAAGAGCAATTGCGCACCCATCTCATATCTGAGATACGTTCACCTCATGGCAGACGACTACCTCGTACGCATCGGCAGGCTCATCCGTGACGCGCGGCAGCACCGTGGCTGGACCCAGTCACAACTCGCGGAGGCGCTCGGCACCAGCCAGAGCGCGGTCAACCGCATCGAGCGCGGGAATCAGAACATCAGCCTTGAGATGATCGCCCGAATCGGCGAGGCGCTCGACAGTGAAATCGTCTCGCTCGGCTATGCCGGGCCGATGCATCTGCGGGTGGTCGGCGGCCGCCGGCTGTCCGGCGGCATCGACGTGAAGACGAGCAAGAACGCCTGCGTGGCGCTGCTGTGCGCCACGCTGCTGAACGCCGGCCGCACAACTCTGCGCCGGGTGGCCCGCATTGAGGAGGTCTACCGCATCCTCGAAGTGCTGGGCAGCATCGGCGTACGGACCCGGTGGATCAACGACGGCAACGACCTGGAGATCGTGCCGCCCGCCCAACTCGACCTCGACGCGATGGACACCGAGGCGGCCCGCCGCACCCGCAGCGTCATCATGTTCCTCGGCCCGCTGCTGCACCGCGTGGACCACTTCAAACTGCCCTACGCGGGCGGCTGCGACCTCGGCACCCGGACCGTGACCCCGCACATGACGGCGCTGCGCCACTTCGGCCTGGAGATCACCGCGACCGACGGCACCTACCTCGCCGAGGTGGACCGCGCCGTCTCCCCCAAGCGCGCGATCGTGCTGACCGAACGCGGCGACACCGTCACCGAGAACGCGCTGCTGGCCGCCGCCCGCCACGACGGCGTCACGGTCATCCGCAACGCCTCCTCCAACTACATGGTCCAGGACCTGTGTTTCTTCCTGGAGGAGCTGGGCGTCCGGGTCGACGGCATCGGCACCACCACCCTCACCGTCCACGGCACCGCGCACATCGAACGCGATGTGGACTTCGCCCCCTCCGAGGACCCGGTCGAGGCCATGAGCCTGCTGGCCGCGGCCGTGGTGACCGAGTCGGAACTCACCATCCGCCGCGTCCCCGTCGAGTTCCTGGAGATCGAGCTGGCGGTCCTGGAGGAGATGGGTCTGGACCACGAGCGCAGCCCGGAGTACGCCGCGGACAACGGCCGCACGCGCCTGATCGACCTGACGGTCCGCCCCTCCAAGCTCCAGGCCCCCCTGGACAAGATCCACCCGATGCCGTTCCCGGGCCTGAACATCGACAACGTCCCCTTCTTCGCGGCCATCGCGGCCAGCGCCCAGGGCCAGACCCTCATCCACGACTGGGTCTACGACAACCGCGCCATCTACCTCACCGACCTCAACCGCCTCGGCGCCCAGGTCAAACTCCTCGACCCGCACCGGGTCCTCCTCGACGGCCCCACCCGCTGGCGCTCCTCCGAAATGATGTGCCCCCCGGCCCTGCGCCCCGCCGTCGTCGTCCTCCTGGCCATGATGGCCGCCGAGGGCACCTCCGTCCTGCGCAACGTCTACGTCATCAACCGCGGCTACGAGGACCTGGCGGAACGCCTCAACTCGATCGGGGCGCAGATCGAGATCTTCCGGGACATCTGAGGGGCGGGTGCCGCCGCACCCTTTCTGCCCTGCGTGAATACGGGACAGGAGGGGGTGCGGCGGCATGTCTGGGACTTCTCTGGGACTTTGCGCCAGGACCGAGCTTCTGCCGGTCGGCGCGGATCCCAAGAACATCGACCTGGTGACCGTCAACCCCAAGGGAAAGAAGTTCAAGATGTGCGCCAACTGCCAGACTTGGGTGCCGGGATTCGGACGAGAGGTACTCACGGGATGAACGGGAACACCGAACGTCGGGAACTCGAAGCGCTGCGGAACTCCCTTGCCGACAGGGCCCGTTTTGAGATCCACCCTCTGGATATCGCGGAGGCGCGTCGACGATACGAAGAGGAAGGATTCGAATTCACGGCTGGTATCCGGGAATTCCTCGAAACCTATGGCGAGTTCACCGTGACCTGGTCTTACCGCTTCAGCGAGACGTTCCTCACCACCTCGGTGGAGGAGACGATGGACTCGGCGCACTCACTCCCCAGGAGTGTGCGCATCTTCGGCAAGCGCATCGGCCGTCCCGTCGTGCTTGTCGGAACGGCCACCGATACGCAGGAGGCCGTTCTGCTGGCCGACAACAGCGACGTCTACCTCGCCGGTGACGCCGGAATCCAGCGGGTCGCCAGCGGCTTCGGCAACGCGGTCCGGGCGCTTGTCGCAGGCGACTGGGACAAGACGTTCTTCTGAGACCGGAGCCGTCCCCGGCGAATCTCGTCATGGCCCTTGGGGACGGACGCCGCGTGAGTGCGCCAATGGATCGCCGGACGGTCCCCGGTGAACCGGGGCAAGCAGTGTCTGCAACACTCAGGGCAGATCGCCGGGGCGCGGCACGACCAGCCCGCGTTTGTGGCTTCCGCCGGGGACTCGAACCTCATGGGCCAACCAGCAGCACACGAGCCCACGCCGCCAAGCAGGGACGCGGGCAATGGCGGGTCACCTGCTACGCCGTGCCGGTCGGCCCCGTCTCTCCCCGGTACCCGTCCCGCCGGACCTTCGCATGCGCCGGGAGCAGGCCGATCGGCGCGGCCTCGATGAGTACCTCGGTCGCCGGACGACGGCTGGCACTGCGAGATCGCCGACGGCCCCTGGCCTGATGGCCCCCGCCGTCCCTGGCAGCCCCGAGGTTTCGCACTGGCTCAGCAGCGCAGACCTTCCGGACGCGGGCGGCTGGCAGCCCTCGCCGGACGGGCCACCGCGCTGAACGCCCCGCTGGTCGCCGGCAGTCGTCGCGCTGCCTCCGACCGCAACCGTCAGAAGCGGCAGCGGCGTCCACCTGTGGATGCTGCAACGCCCCGAGGCCATGCGGAGCTGAGGGCGGCCGGGCCGGTCAGAGCGAGCAAGCGGCAGCGCACGGACGCCACGCATGCGCTGGCTGCGACCAGAGACGTGAACCGGCTGGAGTTCGTGGTTGCGGGCCACCCCGAACGGGGTGGCCGAGGCGGCCGGCCCCGCCACCCCCGCCTAGCCCCCCGACCGTCCGAAGAACTCCAGTTCTGCGATGGCGACCTGCTTTTTGTCGGTGGTGCCGTAGGCGGAGTGGAGGATGAGGCGGACGGTGAGGGCGGCGCGGACGTGGACGTCGATGTTCTGGGGGCCGCCGTCGTTGAGGCGGTAGTGGGAGAGGTGTTGCTGGCCGGCGGAGTCGGTGACGAGGACGTCGAACTCGTGGGGGCGGGCCGGGTCGGCGGCCTGGGGGGTGCGGGCGGAGGCGCCGGGTGTGATCACCACGTTCAGCAGGTCGGTGGGCTGGCCGAAGCCGGCCTCCAGGTACTGGCCGTCGGAGGCGCCCGAGTAGCCGGTGCCCCACCAGGTGTTGGAGTAGGTGTCGAAGGCGAGCTTCGCGCCGTGTCCGGGGCCGGAGTGCGAGGCCTTCCAGGTGGCGGCGGGCACCTGGACGCGGTCGGCGAAGTGGTCCTGGACGGCCCGGGCGGCCGGTGGACCGCCGATGATGCCGCCCGCCACCACCGCGGCGAGGGCGGCGGCCACCACGGCGCGGGTGATCCACCGGGTGCGGTCGCGGTGCAGGCGCGGGCGCTCCCCGGCGTACGGGCCCTCGGCCTCCGGGCGGGTGGAGGGGGTGAGGGGGGTGGCGCAGCTGTGGCAGAAGTGGCGGGCCGGGGCGTTGGGCTTGGCACAGGTCGGGCAGGGCAGCGCGTTCTCGGGCTCGGGGGCGGCATGCGGGGTGCGGACGCGGGGCCGGGCCGCTTCGGGACGGCCGGGCAGCACGCCGCCGGGTGCCTCGGGGGGCGCCGTGGGCAGGGCGTCCGGTACGGGGACCAGGAGGGCGCGGATGCCGGTCTCGGAGACCTGGCGCTCGCCGGGCGGGGCGGGCCTCGCGGCGGGTGTGGAGGGGTGCGCCGGACCCTCGCCGGGGGCTGCGGCGGTTGCCGGGAGCGGGGTGGTCGGGTCCTCGGCGCCGGGCCGGTGCGGGTCGGAGGGTGGGGTGGCGCCCCCGGGGGCCGGTGCGCCGGTCCGGGGATCGGTGGCGGCGGGCCTAGCGCCGGCGTGCGGGGCGGCCGGGCGTCCGGGGGTGGCGTACGGGGCAGCCGGGCGCCCGGTGCCGTCGTCCGGGCCGCTCGTCGCGGGATGGGCCCGGGCCGTGTCCGGTGGGGACGCGGGTGGTGCGGGGGCCGGGGGTGTGGGGTGTGAAGTCGTCGGGGGCGTGGGGGTCGTGGGGCGGTCCCAGCGGAGGAAGGCGCCGCAGGAGTCGCAGAAGGACTGGCCCGTCTGGGGGGCCGGGGCGCCGCAGTCCGGGCAGGTGGGGTGGTCGGTGGCCATGGGGCAGGTTCCTTCGGAGAGGGCTTCGGGCGTGGCGTCGGCACGCGCGGGGCGGGCTTCAGGGGGCGAGGAGCGGAGCCACCTCGACGGTGAAGGGGAGGTGGGCGGGGCGGGCCGCCGCGACGACGGCGTGCAGGCGGTGCGGGTCGGTGGCGGCGGGGTCGCGGACCCGCAGGGTCACCCGCAGGCCGGGGCCCGGGGAGCCGGGGAACGGGCCGAGGGGGCGGGCGGACCAGGTCGCGCCGCCGCTCTCGGCGATCTCCGGGCGTACGCCGAAGGCCAGGTGGACCGCCTCGGACAGGCCGCGCCGGGTGCCGCGGACGCGGTGCAGCGAGACGGCCGTGGCCACCGCGCGGCGGCGGGTGGCCAGCGGTTCCGTGCCGTCGAGTTCGGTGCCGACCCAGCTCGTCAGCCAGTCGATGAAGTCCTCCGGGGCGAGGGCCGGCGTGAAGTAGCTCTCCAGGCAGTCGAGCACGTGGAAGAGCGGGGCGAGGACCACGTCGAGGCCCGCCACGAAGCGCTGGGTGAAGTCGTCGTCGGCGTAGACGGCGGGCAGCGCCGCGCCCAGGGGGTGCGGGGTCACCGACGCCGCGGGGGTGCCCCTCATCGTGCCTCGATCACGCGGACGCGGTGGTCGAACGGGAACAGCACGGCGGACGGGGCGAGTTCGATGCGGTCGGTGGCATCGCCGCGGCGGCCGGTGAGCGGGTCGGCGGGGTGCAGCAGGACCTCGTCGACGAGTTCCACACCGGGTACGCGCTGCAGGGCCGCGAAGATCTCACCGGAGCGCAGGGGGCGGCCGAACGGCCAGCCGTCCCCGTGCGCGCCGCCGGTCAGCGGGTCGAGGTAGGCGTACAGCGCGTCCAGGGCCTCGGCCCGCACCCGCTCGGCGTGCGCGGCCCGGAAGGAGTGCAGCGTCGCGACGACCGTGACGCCCTGGTAAAAGGGCGGGCCGACGGCGAGGCGGGTGCCCAGGGGGCGGCGCTCGTCCAGGAACCCGGTGATCCGGCCGAGGAGTTCCTCGCCGGGTACCAGCTGCTCGAAGCGCAGGCGTCCGCCGCGGTCCGGGACGGCCTGCGGGACGACCAGGACGCGCACGGCGTTCTCGCCGGTCCGGACCGCCGCGCCGCCCTGCCCCGCCGTGCCGGTGCTCGCACCCGCGGTGGGCTCCGCGGGGTCGACCGCGAGGCAGGCGATCCGGGCCACCTCGGGGGCCGCGCGCCGGGCCAGCTCCTCGTAGTCGCGGGCGGTCACGGCCCGTTCCTGGGCGCGCAGCGCGATCGGTGCCCGCACCTTCGCCTCCCGCACCGTCTCGCCGTCGACCCCGCCGCGCGCCGCCTCCCGGTTCTCCACCCGCGCCACGAACGGGATGGAGCTGCGCAGCACCTGGATCGCGCCGCGCGCCACGTTGCCGCTGCGCCCGCCGCCGGTGCGGTAGTACGCGGCCCGCAGCACCGCGCCCTTGGGCGGCACCGCCCCGAACTGCCGCACCTCGCCGTCCGGTTGGCGCACGGCCGGGCCGAAGGCGATCTCGCCGGTGGACGCGTCGAGGGTGAGGTGCCGGTCGTACGGGCCCGAGGCGGCGAAGTCGGGGACGACCTGCCACTCCTGCCAGCCGTCCCCGTCGGAGACCTCCAGCCGGAGCGGCGGGCGGTCGGCGACGACCGGCGCCTGGGCCAGGCGCAGCCGCTGGCCGGGCACGCCCGCGGACTCACCGAGCGGTTCGTCCCGCACCACCTCGGCGTGCGCGACCGCGGTCGTGCCGCCGATGGTGAACGCGGACGCGGACCGGACGGTCGGCGAGGCGCTGTAGAAGGGCTGGCCGGGTGCGGCCTCCACGACCCGGCAGCGCAGCCAGGCGGAGTCGGTGCGGCCGACCCGCGAGACGAGGTGCCCCGCGGGGACGTGCAGCACGACCTCGCCGGGCCGGTTGAGGCCGCCGGTGGAGTCCTCCGCCAGCTCGCACCCGATCCACCCGTCGGCGGTCCACGCCTCCCAGACCAGCGGCGGCTGGCGCGGGTCGACGCCGACGCCGTCCACCCGGCTGTCCAGCCGCAGGACGGCCGCGCACCGCGGCACCGCCGCCGACAGCCCGAACAGCAGGCAGTCCCCCGGCTGCGGGGCGGCCGTGAAGACGGCGACATCGCTGCCGGCGAAGATGTCCTGGCTGCAGTCGACGGGGGTGGTCCCCGCCTCCTGCCGCAGTACGGCGTCCAGTTCGCAGGGCACGACGGTCAGATCGTCCTCGGTGGCGAAGGACACCGCCTCCTCGGTCTCGGTGCGGCCGGTGGCCACCTCCGTCCCGGCGGCCAGCACCACCGGCTCGGGCTGCGGGGCGGAGAGCCAGAAGGTGACGTCGGCGCGGGCCGCGGAGGGCGGGAAGAGGGTGACGCCGAGCAGGTCGAGGAAGGCGAGGTGGTTCTTCTCCGGCACCCGGTTGAGGCGGTAGACGATCTGGTCGGCCATGTGCGCGACGGCCTCGATGAGGGTCACACCGGGGTCCGAGACGTTGTGGTCGGTCCACTCGGGGCAGCGCTGCTGGACATAGCGCTTGGCGTCGTCGACGAACTGCTGGAAGCGGCGGTCGTCGAGGTGGGGTGCGGGCAGGGCCATCAGGCGTCGCTTTCGGTGGACGGTGACTCCGAGGACGGGATCACGTAGAAGGGGAAGACGAGGCTGCGCGGGTTGTTGGTGCCGCGCACGCTGTAGCGCACGTCGATGAAGAGCACGGACGGCTCGTCGGGCGCCGGGCTCACCTCGACGTCCTGGACCTCGATGCGCGGCTCCCAGCGGTCGAGCGAGGACCGCACCTCGTAGCGGATGCGGCCGGCCGTGGCCTCGTTGACCGGCGCGAAGACCATGTCGTGCACCGCGCAGCCGAACTCCGGCCGCATCGGCCGCTCACCGGGCGCGGTGGCCAGGACGAGCCGGATCGACTCCTCGATCTCGCGCTCGCGGCGGGCCAGCGCGATGCCGCCGGCCGGGTCGGTGCGCAGCGGGAAGGTCCAGCCCGCGCCGACGAACTGCTCACTCATGTCCGGTGCCCCCCTTGGAATACACGTCCCTCACGTTCCTCACGCCCCC
Source organism: Streptomyces kronopolitis (assembly GCF_014646275.1). GTDB lineage: Bacteria > Actinomycetota > Actinomycetes > Streptomycetales > Streptomycetaceae > Streptomyces > Streptomyces kronopolitis. The sequence continues at coordinate 274,163 of NZ_BMND01000003.1, read as the reverse complement.
TAGATCCCCTGGATCCCCTGGATCCCCTAGAACGGAATGCCGTTGCGCAGGACGGCCGGTGCGTTCAGCGTGACCGTGGCCGGCGAGTTGATGGCCGCCGCGGCACCGGCGTTGACGGCCACCGCGCCGACCGCGCTGACGGAGACCGCGCCGACGGAGTTGACGGCCACCGCGCCGGCCGACTTCAGGCTGATGGCGCCGGTCGCGTTGATGTCCGCGACGGCGCCCGCCATGACGCCGAACTTCGCGCCCGCCTTGATGTCGACCGCCCCGCCGGCGCTCATCGTCAGCGAGCCGCCCGCGGTCAGCGACAGATTGCCGCCCGCCCTGATGCTCACGTTCCTCGTCCCGGTGATGGAGACGGAGCCGTCGCTGCGGACGGTGACCTGGGTGCGCGTCTCGTCGAGGTGGACGGTGAGCCTGCCGTTGCCGGTCTGCAGCCGGATGCCGCTCTTCATCCGGGACTTGGCGTCGACCAGCTCGACGGTGTGGCCGCTGCGGGAGGCGAGGGAGCGCCAGTTGATGCGGCCGCTGGTCGGGTCCACCGCGGGCAGCCCGTCCGGGTCGGGGGTCGGCTTGTCCCTGCCGTTGTAGAGCCCGGCCAGGACGTACGGATGCTCCAGCGAGCCCCGGTCGAAGGCGCACAGCACCTCGTCGCCGACCTCGGGAAGGATCAGCCCGCCGCCCCGTACCCCGCCCAGCTGCGCCACCCGGCACCAGTCGCTCTCGTAGGTGTCCGACAGCCAGGGGAAACGCAGCCTGACCCGGCCCAGCTTCAGCGGGTCCTTGGCGTTGCTGACCAGTGCCATCGCCACCCCCGGCATCGGCGGCGCCGCCTCCGCGCCGCCGGAGGCGAGCCCGTACAGCGACCGGAACTGCCGGCCCGAGACGGTCAGCCAGGTGGTGAACTGCCGTCCGGACTCGAAGACATGGCGTACGCCGGTCGCGGTGTACTTCCCCTCGAACGGGAAGCCGGCTCCCTTGAGGGCGACCGGCCGGCCCGGGGTCAGCTGGGGGTTCCCGGTGACCGCCACCTCCAGTTCGGCGAACGAGCCCGCCACGTCGTCGGCGAGCGCCCGGGCGGCATGGGTGACCTGGGCCTGGGTGGTGAACGGGGTGTCCGTGGCGGTGAGTTCGGAGCTGCCGAAGGGCTTGCTGAGCGCTCCGGGCGCGAGGTCGGCGACGATGTCCTTGCTGGTCGTGGCCGGGGACTCGGCGGACAGGGCGCGCTTGGCGCGCATGTCCCAGCCGCGCGCGCCCGCCTTGGCGACCTGCCCGGCGGCGGTGACCGCGATCCGGCTGTGCAGCGCGTTGTGGCCGAACTCCAGGACGTAGGGGCTCTGCGCGGCCGGGGTGGTGTCGGCGGGCGCGGAGGAGGCGGGGGCCAGCTTGGCGAACCGCAGCTTGCCCTGCGGGTCGAAGGAGAGGTGGACGTCGTTCTCCTGGGCCAGCCGCAGCAGGAAGTCCCAGTCGGTGATGTTGGGCTGGGTGGCCAGCTCGTAGACGGTACGGGTGGCCTCCACCGTGCCGAGGGCGAGCTTGTTGCGGCCGGCGAGGCGGCGCACGATATCGCTCGCGGTCATCTGGGGGTAGCCCGCGACGCGGCGGTTGCGCAGCAGCCGGTGCCCGGGGTCGTAGCCCCGGACCACCAGCGACTTGCCGCTCGCGTCCGCGTCCACTTCGAGGGCGGTGATCTCGCCGGTCAGCATGGGGGTGCCGCGCTGCCCGTCGGTGAAGGGCGACAGCACCGCCTTCGCGCCGATCTTCAGCTGCGGGAAGGTCTGGAGGATGTCGGAGCCGCGGTCGGAGAAGGTGAGCTGGAAGGCGGACGGGACGTTGACGCTGGCGTCCACCCAGCCCTCGGTGAGGAGGGCGGCGAGCCGGTCGGGCAGCACCGTGCCGCCGATCTCGACGTGCAGCACGCTGGTGTACGTCTTCTCGCTCATCGCTGGGCCTCCTGGAGGGTGGGGTGCCCGGTGGGGCTGTGGACGGGACCGCCCTCGGGCGGGCCCTCGTCGGCGGCGGGCAGCAGCAGCTCGGTGCCGGGCCGCAGCCGCATCGGGTCGTCGATCTCGTTCGCCTCCGCGATCAGCCGCCAGCGGGTCGCGTCCCCGTACTCCCGCCACGCCAGCGAGGCCAGCGAGTCGCCCGCGACCGTGCGGTGGATGCGGCGGGCGGAGAGCGCGCCGGAGGTGGGGTTCTGTCCCTTGGTGGGCATCGCCACCTCGGTGAGGGACAGCGAACAGGTGGCGCGGATCGGCTCGCCGGTCGGGTTGAACAGCGTGTAGGTGGCGCTGACGCTCGTCACGTACGCGACGAACTGCACGGTGTTGAACGCCCCCCAGGAGAAGCGGACCCACGGCGGCGACGGGCGCTTGGAGCTGACGCTCTGCGGGGTCACCTCGCAGCAGGAGAGCAGGAGTTCCACCTGCTTTTGCACCTTCCCTGCGTTGGGGGTGCCGGAGGCGTCCAGGAACACCTCCAGCTGGAGCGTGGCCGGCCGGGCACCCGTGAACTTCGGCGGGGCGCCGCGCGTGTAGGCGACGGCGGCCTGGGTGTGCCACTCCGCCTCCCGCCCGAGCTGCAACTGGGTCGGGTTGAACTGGAACTCCACCTCACCGATCCGGCCGCCGAGCGAGCCGCCGAGGTCGGTGGGGGGCTGATGGATCGCGAGCGCGGCCCGCACGAGGCTCGCGCCCGCCTTGCCGCCGGTCGGCGCGGGCATCTCAGGCACCTCCCGCGTCGGTGAATCCGTGGTGCGCGATCTCCAGCGTCTCGGTCGCCACCCCCGGGCTGGCCGGGTCCAGACTCGGCCCCTGCCACCGCACGGGCAGCACCTCCACCAGCCCCCACTGCGCGACGATCGAACCGTCGGCGCGCAGGGCGGCGATCTGGGCGGTGGGCCGGCGGATACCGGTGGCGATGGACGAGATCCAGGCCGCCACGCGGGAGGTGTCGGCGGTGAGCGGGCGGGTGAGACGGATCGTGGAGTGCGTCACGCGGGTGGGCAGCTGCCAGACGAATCCGTTGTTGCCGCCTTCCTGCCGCTGCTCCACCTCCACCTCGGAGGCCAGCCCGTCACAGCCGTTGAACAGCCCGAGGTCCTGGCCGTCGATGGACAACTTGAAGAAGACGGTGGATCCGGGGTCCTGGGTCGCGGGCATGGGGTGGCTTTCTGGGTGGGTGGGTGGGTGAGGGAGTGGCTGAGGGGGTGGGGTCCGGCTGAGGGGGTGGTGGCCGGCGGCGGTCGGTTGGGTCAGCGGCCGCGGTCGCGTAGTCGGCCGATGCGTTCGCGGTCGCTGCGCAGTTCGGCCCGTAGCAGTCGGGACAGCGGCGTCACTAGGCGGCGGGCGAGTTCGTCCAGCTCGGCGGGGGTGGTGGGGGGTGCGGTTGGGGTTGGGGTTGGGGTTGGGGCTGAGGTGGGAGCGGGGGGTGAGGGGCGGTTGGGGGGTGCGGATGTGCGCTGGAGGGGGGTGGGGGGTGGTGGGGAGGTGTTTGTTGGGGTGTTTAGCGAGGGAGGTGGTGGGGTGGTCGGCGGGGCACTTGTGGGGGTGCCAGCTGAGGTGACCGTGGGGGTTGTGGGTGTGGCGTGGCGGGTGCGTTGTACGGGGTGAGGCGCGCGGGTGGTCACGAGCGGGGCCGGGGAGGCGGGGGCGACCAAGGGTGCGATGGGTGGGACTGGTGGCGTGGGTGACGTGAGGGTGCGTCGTTGTGTGGCTGGGGTGGAGGGCATGGCGGGGGCAGACGGTGCTGCCAGGGCTGGTGTTGGGGCTGCGAGGGGCATTAGGGGTTGGGCCGGTGGGGCTGAGGGCACGGCAGTTGAGGCTCGCTGCAGGGTCCGTGGTGAGGTGAGTGGCTGCGGGGCCACGGGGTGCGGAGCCGGTGCTTGCTGTGTCGGGTTTCCCGGGTGGGGTGTGCTGGTGGGCGTTGCTCGCAGCGGTGCGGCGGGCGTGGTGCGAAGCCCTGCGGGCGGTGTCGGGGTTCCGGTTCGCCCGAGGTGTCCGCTGCTGTTCTGGCCGAACTCCCGGGAGACCAGTGCCCGTGCCGTCGCGAGCGGGGCGCGCCGCACACCCGGCCGGGGGCCCGGCTGCGGCGGTGCCGCCTCAACCGCCGTACGCAGCAACGACTGTGCTCCGGAGGCGTCAGGCGCGACATTGGCCCTCCTCGCCCTCGTCGCCTCACCCATCGGTGCGGGGGTGGGCGTGGGGGACGTCCCTGCGTCCCGGACCGAAGCCTGCGGCGACGACGCGTCGCTCCCTCCCGCTACGTGTGTGGCGCGTGGTGCGGTGCGTGCCGTGCGTGCGGCGGCCCGTTGTACGACGGCCTGGCGGGATGTGTCCGGTGTCGGTCCCACGGGTACGGGGCCGAGTTCGTGGGGAGCAGTCGGGACGGCGGGGTCACGTGACGGTACCGACGAGGGTGCACTCGCGCGCTGGACGGGCGTCACCACCTTGGGGACGGCCGACGGCGACACCGCAGCGTCACGCGGCGACGCAGCCGACGGGGCCGACGGGGCCGACGGGGCCGACGGCACATTCGCACGCTGCACAGGCGTCGGCCCGGCTTCGAAGGTAACCGGCCTGGGCGCCGGGGCGGGCGAGGGCGTGGCCGACGGTGTACCCGCCCGTTGAACGGGGGTTGGAGCCGTCGCACCCTTCGCCCCCTCCGACCGCTCACGCGGTACGAACGGTGCGCCGATCAGTGGGCGCCGGCGACCGGTACGCGGCATGGGCTGGAGGTTCCCTGCGGCATCGCGCGTCGGTCCCGAGGGCGCATCGGCGCTCGCCGACCGTTGCACCTCCCGACGCTCGTCCCCCGACGCCGCGCGCATCGTATTGCGGGCGGGACCAGTGCTCGGGGCTGCGGGTGCAGGGTCAGGCGCAGGGGCAGGGGCAGTGACGTTCTCCTGGGCCGTGGCCCGCGTCCGTATCCCACTCTGCGCGGCGGTGGCCTCTGATCCGCCGGTCTCGGGCAGCTTCGCCGGCTCGATGGGCCTGCCGGAAGACTGAATCGGTGCCCCAAGTCCCGCCCGCAGTGGCCGCGTTGACGTCGTGCGTTGTACGGAGTTGCCCGTCTGAGGCCGCTCCGTCCGCGACTCTTGCGCGCCCGGCCGAACGGCGGGGACGGGCTTCGCCTGAGACGGGGACGCGTCAGCGGGCGTGGGCGGGGAGGCGGACGTGGGGGTGGAAGGGGATGCCGCAGTGGGCGCGGGCGCAGACGCGGGCAGAGGCCCGGGCCCGGACGCAGGCACAGACAACGGCCCGGGCCGCGACGCAGACGCGGGCGCAGGCGCAGGCGCGGAAGCGGGCGCAGACGCGGGCGGAGGCCCAGGCTGGTGCGCAGGAGCAGGCGCGGACAACGGCACGGGCCGGGAAGCGGGCGCAGAAGCCGGCACCGCCCGGGACGGGGATGCAGACGCGACCGACGACGGAGGCGTGGGCGCCGACAACGGCGCAGACGCGGTCGCCCCCTCGCCCGCAGGCTTGGTCGCCGACACCGGCCTAGACGCTCCCTCTCCACCCGGCTTGCCCGGCGACGCGGTCACGGGATCCGGGCCACGACCAAGGCCACGACCGGGGCCACTCGCCTCGGGGACGACCACGGGTGGACCTCCCGATTCCGGTGCGGCCCCCGGTGCCCGGCGCACGGCCGCCCGTCGCTGTACTGCCCGCACGGGAGTATCGGGCGGTACAGCGACAGGGGCCGGCGTCACCGCCGCCTCCCCGGAGGGTGCGGCGGGTGCCCCGGATCCCGGCAGGGGGATCGGGCCCGGGACAGCTGTGGGCCGGGCATCGGCCCCGCGCGCCGGGTCGGCGACAACCGGTGCCGACGCTCCGATGACCGGCGCGGACGCCCGGATGACCGGCGCGGACGCCCCAATGTCAGGTGCCGAGTCCCCAGCAGCCGACACCGGCGCTGCGGCAACCGGCCTGGGCGCTGCGGCAGCCGACGCCGCAGGTCCGGACGCAGCCGAGGAGGCCGGCCCCTTGCCCACCGCCCTCACCCGGCGCACCGGCAGACCGGCCGCCCGCGGCGCCGACACCAACGCGGGACGCACCGACTCCCGCACCCTGACCACCGACGCGGAAGACCCCAACGCCCCCGCCCTCGACCGCGCAGACGCGGCAGACGACGCAGAAGACGCAGACGAATCCGACGGCGCAGACGCGGCAGACGCGGCAGACGCGACAGAAGAAGCCGACGGCCCCGACCGCGCCGACACCCCCGACACCCCCGACACCCGCTGAACATCCACCGCCCGCTTCAAACCCCGACGCGCCGCCCCCACACCACTACCGCCCCCGCCCACCGAACCACCCGAGCCCCCCGCCCCAAACGCCCTAGCCTCACCCACAACCCCACCCGCAACCTCCCCCACGCCCTCCTCCCCGCCCCGCCCCGCCACCGGCAGTCGCAGAGCCGGGAGGTCGAGGCCGAGCGGGGTCCCCACACCGCTTGCCGGAAGGGGGGTGAGGACGCCGTGGAGCATTCCGGCGGGTGCCGAGGCGCGTACGTCATGGCCGAGTTCGCCGCCGAAGGACGGATCGCGGTGCGCGCTCAGCGACGCGGCGAAGCCGGTCTCCGCGACGGTGCGGGGTGCCCCCAGGACCCGCTGGACGGGAGGCACCGCAGCCCAGCCACCCGCCCGGCCGCTCCCCCGGGCGCCCTGACCCGCCGGGCTTCCCTCACTCCCGGCCGCCTCCACCGATGTCCCGGCCTCCGACTCCCGCACACGCTCCGCGCCCCGCACGCCCCGCGCACCCCGCGGCCCCCGCAGCCACCCCAACACACTCATCCCCCGTCACTGCTTCCCTTCGGCCCGCTCGACCAGGGCCGCGCTCTGTGCCACGTACGCGCGCCGGTCGGCGTGTTCGAGGTCGAGAATGTCGTCCAGCCCCCAGTGGAAGTGGTAGGCCAGATAGGCGACTTCCTCCTCGATCCGACCAGCCGCGTACGTCACGATTCCCCCAGGCGGCTCCCGGCCAGCTCCACCTCGAAGGACTCCTCGCAATGCGGGCAGGCCACGGCGGCACGGGTGTGCCCCTCGGCGTTGATCTGCCGGTAGAAGTCCTGCAGAAAGGCCAGATCGGAGGCGAACATGTTCTCCACCGTTCCGTCGTGCACGGACCCGAGCGTGCCGAGCCGGGTGATGACCCGGCCGAGCAGCACGACCGACAGATACGCCGGGTTCTCGCGTACGCGCACATCCCGCAGCGGAATCAATTCGTCCCGCGCCGTCGCCAGACGCATCGCGCCGTTGCGGTGGACGGTGCCGGACTCGTCGACGAATCCGCGCGGCAGCTCGAACTCGAACTCCGTCCGCAGTGGTTCACGCACCGCCGCACGGGGCACGGCTGCCGCGCCCGCCGTCTCCGCCGCCGGTGCGGCGTCCGCCGGCGGTGCCGTATTCGCCGGGGCGGCCGTCCGCGCTCCCGGGCCTGCGCGCCGCATTATTCGATGACCAACTCTTCGAAGACGATGGTGACCTGCTCGGTCAGCGCGGCCGCGTCGCCCGCCTTGACCCCGCTGGTCTCCACCTTGCTGCACCAGGCATTGCGCATGTTGTAACGCTTCACCGGGTTGTTCTGGTAGTCCATCATCATGATGGTGGCGTTCTTGCGGGCCGAACCCATGTCACCCGCGATGGACTTGTTGATCCATTCGCTGAACGCGGAGCTCTCCGTCATACCGCGGGTCACCGTGCACTCGCCGGCCTTCTTCGTGCCGGGCATCTTCTTCACGACGGGCTTTCCGGCCGCCGACACCTGCTGGTATTCGATGACGTCCTGCTCCATGGTCAGGCCGCTGACCTCCTGAAGGTATTCGACCATGACGCCGTCGATCTGGAGGCCGAAATTGTGTGTTGCAATTGCATCACCTGGCTGAAAGGCCATGAGATTTCACTCCTGTTGCGGTAGGTAGGAGAATGCCGGTACGGGCGAGGGGAGGGAACGGGAGGGAGGATTATTCCTCCAGTTCTCCGCCGCCTCCGGAGAACTGCGCCAGCCGGAAGACCACGAACTCGGCGGGCTTGACCGGCGCGATGCCGATCTCGCAGATGACCCTTCCCAGGTCAACGGACTCGACCGGGTTGACCTCCGCGTCACACTTCACGTAGAAGGCGTCCTCGGGCCGCTGGCCGAACAAGGCGCCCGAGCGCCACTCGTTGACCAGGAATGCCGAGATGTTGCGCCGGATACGGGCCCACAGCGCCTCGTCGTTCGGCTCGAACACCACCCACTGCGTCCCGATGAGGATCGATTCCTCGAGGTAGTTGAAGTAGCGCCGGACGTTCAGATAGCGCCACGCCGGATCGGATGCCAGGGTCCGCGCGCCCCACACCCGGATTCCGCGTCCGGGGAAGGACCGGATGCAGTTCACACCGACCGGATTGAGCAGGTCCTGCTCACCGCGGGTGATCTGCAATTCCAGATCGACCGCCCCGCGGACGACCTCGTTGGCCGGCGCCTTGTGGACCCCCCGCTCGGAGTCGTTGCGGGCCCACACGCCCGCCATGTGGCCGGACGGCGGGACGACGCGCGACTGGCCGGAGGTCGGGTCGAAGACCTTGAGCCACGGGTAGTAGAGCGCCGCGTAGCGGGAGTCGTAACCGGCGGTCTCCTGGCGCCACTTGCGGATGTCGCGGGCGTTCAGCGAGGGAGGCGGGTCGAGGACGGCCATCCGGTCGCCCATCAGCTCGCAGTGCGCGATGAGCCCGAGCTGGACGGCCCGGACCTGCTCCTCGTCGATGAGGCCCTGCTGGTAGCAGGCCATCAGGTCGGGCACGGCGACCATGTTGACCTCGTCGAGGGCCTCCAGGCCGCCGAAGCCGGTGCGGTCGGCGGAGTCACCGATGAACCGGCCGGAGTCCAGCCGCTCGACGGCGCCGCGCGCGACGGGGGCGGCGGGCGCCGGGGCCGGCGGGGTCAGCGTGACGGCCTGGGCGTCCGGCTTCACCAGCTGCGCGGCCGCGACGGCCTCCTCGACGACGATCGCCTTGGACCGCTGCTTGACCTGCGCGACGACATAGTTCCGGGCGCTTTTCTTCGCGCTGACGTCGAAGCTCTCGACGACCTTGTCGCCGTCCTTGACGACGAGCTTGAACCGGTCGGCGCCGCCCTCGCCCTCGGGCTCCTGCACCTCGACGGTGAGCGCACCGCCCGCGGCGGAACCGGGCGCGAGAGCGGCGACCTTGAAGGTGCCCAGCGCCACCGGCTCACCGGCGGTCAGCGCCCTGGGCGCCGCCTCCGAGGCCCCGGCGGGCTGCGGGCCGTCGGCGGTGCCGCCCACCCGCACGACGTATGCCGCCGTCCCGCCGTTGTTGAAGAATCCGTACACGGAATGCGCCAGGTAGTAGCCGTCCGTGAATTCGCTGAAGGCCGCGACATACTGGGACCAGTTCGTCACCAGCGTCGGCTCGTTCAGCGGGCCGGTGGGCGCCAGTCCGACAAAGGCCGCGACGGAGGTTCCCACGCCCTCGATGGGCCGGGATCCGCTGGCGACCTCCTCGACGTATACGCCGGGCGACAGGTAATTGGGCATGGAACGTTGCTCCTAGTAGGCGTGGGGGTGAAACGGGATGGCGGCGCGTCGCACTCAGGTGGAAACGTCGTAGGAGATGTTCTCCTCGGCGATCCGTGCCGCCTTCGGCAGCATGGCCTGCGGCCTCAGCAAGTGCTTCAGGAGGTAATGCATCAAGGCCTCGCCGCTCATGCCCTTCAAGCTGTCCGCCAGCTTCGGATTGCTCCGCTCGAAGCGCGCGATCTCCAGCACGGCGCGTTCGGTGAGACCGGGGATGATGTCGGGGCCGTGCAGGATGTTCTGGAAGAGCCGTTCCTGGTACGAAACGGCCTTTCCTTCGTCGTCGTAGTAGTTCTGCGTGCTCTTCTCATCGCCCCGGACCTGCGGAATGACGAGGGAGGACGCCGCGCGTTCGGCGTCCGGCCGGTCGGCCACGGCGAGGAAGTCGTCCGCCTCGATGTCACCGGCGCCCAGGGCGAACTTGCGGACGAGCCGGGTGTGGGTGGCGGGGTCCTTGAGTTCGCGGGTGGGAAGCGCCGAGTCCGTGTCGGCCCGGTCATGCGCGGCCGAGCGGATCTCGGGGTACTCGCGCTGGGCGAAATCGGAGAGCATCACCCAGCCGCTGCTGAGCAGACCCGACTGCTGGAGGGGGAGATGGACGCACGCCGGCGTGTCGACCTCGTCCTCGGGATCCTTGGCGAAACGGGTGCCGCGGAACGCTCCCGGGGCCTCGATGACGAAGAAGACGAATCCGGTATTGGCGAGTCCCGCCTCGTCATAGGCCGTCGTGTTGTGCGCGAATTCCGGCTTCTCCAGCTCCAGCCTCGTCTTCGGCTGCACGGCGCCGTCGGTGAGCATGGCGCGTGCGCGTTTGCTCGGGGTGTAGTGGTGCAATTCGGCGCCCAGCAGGGCCTGCCGCAGCTTCCGGCGCACCGGCTCCATCCACGCGGGCTCGCTGCGCTCCTTGGAGAAAAATTTCTTCTGCCCGCGGTCCCTGTTCTCCGACCGCATGGCCGCCAGGTTGCGGTGCGAGAGTTCGGCGACATAGCTCTGCCCGGTCAGGCCGAGCGCGCCGGTGCTGTGCGCGAATTCCGGGGAGTTCCAGAGCAGGCCCTCCTCGGTCATCAGCTCGTAGGGGCCGTCCTCGTCGGCGGTGGCGCGCCGCAGCCGGGACAGCCGCGCGGACTGCCGCTGCATCTCGGCCTCGACGGCCTTCCGCAAGTGCGGCAGCTGCTCCTGGTCGCCGTGCCGGTGCAGCAGGTCGGCGATCTCACCGAGCAGGTGCAGCCGCTCCTTGGGGCGTTGGTCGGTCAGCGCGTCGTAGGCCTCGACGCGCTGCTGGACGGCGGGATCGGCGCACGGCTCGGCCAACTGCCCGGCCAGGGGCCCCGTTTCCACCCGCTGCACTTGGGCGCCGTGCCCGGCCACCACGGACCCGGCCGATGCCGACGGCTCCGGCCCCGCCTCCGTCTCCGGCTCCGTGCCGCGCTGCACGGGCGCGGTGCGGCGCAGCGCCCGCGAGGCGTTCGCCTCCGCCTCCCGCTCGAACCGGTCGGCGGGGTCGGAGACCCTGGTCCCGTCGCCGCGGTCGGTGCCCGCCACCGGCCCGGAGCGCTGCTGGAGGACATGGGTCAGCTCATGGGCGAGCATGTGGCGGCCGGCCGCCGAGGAGCCGTCGTAGCGCCCCCGCTGGAAGACGATGTGCGCACCGGACGTGTACGCATGGGCCTGGACCGCCGCGGCCGACTCGTGGGCGGCGGCGTCCGTGTGGACGCGCACGTCGGAGAAGTCGGCGCCGAGGCGTGACTCCATGTCGGCCCGTACCGGGTCGTCGAGCGCACGGCCCGGGGTGCGCAGGACGTCCGCGACGGGCGAGCGCTGCACGGACGGTGCGGGGTGTTCGCAGCCCGCGCCGCGCCGGTGCTGCTCGTCGGCGGCCAGGGCGGCCGAGAAGGCCGCGTTGCCCGCGGTCCGCTGGAGGACGGCGACGGCCTCCGGGACGAGAGGTCCGGACCGGCCCACGGCCGTCCGGGCCGCATCGGCGGTGGTCGTGCGCGCAGCGGGGGCCGCTTGTGCGTGCTCGCGGCCGGATTCCGGCCGCCGGTCATGCGACCGCATGACATTCCCCCGTCCCGCTCACTGCCGACCCGCGCTGGTCACCGCCGGTCATGTGCTCCCGTTCGTACGCTGTCGATCCTCGCGCCCGGGCGGGCCCCGGTGTAGAGACGAACGGGCGCCGGCGGGGGCAGAGCGGGCTGCCCGTTCGGCCACGAGGGCGTCGTGCGGCCGGTGTCCGGGGGCCGGCGGGGCGACGTCCGGAGGCGGCCTGAGCTGCGGTGTCCCGGGTCGTGGGGTGGCCCTGCGCCGCTCCGGCGTGCGGGCAGCCGCCCCGTGCACCGGCCGTCAGGACACCCGGCTCTGCCCCCCGTTCTGCCCTCGCGGACACTGCCCCGTGCCCGCCGGACGAGTTGACTGCCCGGGTGAGTATGTGGACTTCACTGGAACCGGCCGCGATCACCGTTGACCCGGGTGCCGCCGCGAGCGTACGGCTGCGCCTGCGCAACACGGGCGACACCGTCGAGGAGTACCGGCTGCGGCCGGTCGGCGACCCCGCGGGATGGACGCGGGTGGAGCCGGAGGTGCTGCGGCTGTACCCGGGGGCCGAGGGCACCGCGCAGGTGACCTTCGCGCCCCCGCGGACGCCGGACGCCGTGGCCGGGCCGACGCCGTTCGGCGTCCGCGTCGAGCCGGCCGAGCACCCGGAGATCCGCGATGTGGTCGAGGGGCAGGTCACGGTCGGTCCGTTCACCGAACTCCGCTGCGAGTTGGTCCCGTTGGCCGTGCGCGGCCGGTGGCGTGCCAAGGCGGCGGTCGCCGTGGACAACCTCGGCAACCAGCCGCTGACGGTCTCGCTGTCCGGCCGGGAGAACAGTGACGCCCTCAGCGTCGAGGCGCAGCCGGGCTCGGTGCAGGTCGCCCCGGGACGCGCCGCCTTCGCACAGCTCCGGATCCGGCCCGGCACGGTCAGCTGGATCGGCGGCAGCAACAAGCACCCCTTCACCGTCTCCGCGCTGCGCGCCGGCGTGCCGGAGCCGACGGAGCTGCACGGCAGCTACCTTCAGCTGTCGGTGCTGCCGCGCTGGGCGATGGCGCTGTGTTCACTGCTGATGGCGGCGGTGCTGGCGTTCGTGGCGCTGTGGTTCACCGCCCAGCCCTCGGTGACCACCGCCGCGAAGGAGAAGCCCGGCCAGGCCGCGCGCCCGATCGAGCCGCCCAAGAAGCCGGCGCCCCCGGCGCCGTCCGTGCAGCCGTCGCAGGCCCCGTCGGCCCCGGAGAAGCCCGCGGACAAGGCGCCCAAGGGCGGCGACGACAAGAAGGACGAGGGCCCGCAGGCGCAGACGATCCGCAGCGCCGTCAACGGCGGCTGGTACCTCCAGGTCAACCAGGGGGATCAGACCGACGGCACACAGGTCGGCCAGAACCCCAAATGGACGGCTGACGAGTTCGGCCGCAACCAGTGGTGGGTCATCCACCACTTCCCCGAGAACAACACCGTCGCCCTGGAGGCGGCCAGCGCCCCGGGCAGCGTCGTCGACACGAAGGCCGGCACCAACGAGGTCCAGATCGAGGCGGTCTCCGCGGAGGACCTCCGTTCGGGCAAGCTGCCCACGAACCAGAAGTGGCGGCTGGAGGACGCGGCCGACGGCCGCACCCGCATCGTCAACACGTCCAACAACGAGTGCCTGACCGATATGCAGAACGACAAGGGTGCGGTCACCTGGGCGTGCAGCGACGGGCCCAACGAGCGGCAGGACTGGAAGATCGCCGACGGGCAGTGAGCGCGGGCGCTCAGTTCGCTCCGCGGCGGCCCGTCGCGGAGGCGAAGCCCAGCCAGGTGTGCCGGTTGCCGGCCCAGCACCAGCCGACCTTGGGGGCGTTGCGGCGCTCGCGGCCGTCCCGTCCGGTGCCGTTGCTGATCCAGACCGCCGGGGTGCGGGCGTCCAGGGTGCCGTCGGCCTTGCGCAGGCGGGAGCCGATGGTCATGAAGCAGTGGTTGCGGGCCAGGACGGCGGGCTGTTGCAGCACCCAGTGGATGCCCTCGGTGAGCAGCAGCGGGGTGCGGTCCCGGGCGGTGAGGGCGGGCAGCGCCTCGTTCGGGCTCCGGTTGGCCAGCTCGTCGCCGCGCTCGGGGCCGGTGACGAGGTAGAGCGGCGCGTCGGGCAGCACGAGGGTGTCGAGCGGCGCGAAGCGGTCGACGTCCTGCATGTCGGTGACGACGAAGCCGGGTGTGCCCTCGCGGCGGAGCAGCGGCGCGAGGGCGGAGGCCGGGGCGCGGTCCGGGTGGACGGCGAGCAGGGCGCCGCCGAGCCCGCCGCCCCCGGGAGCTGCGGCGGTCCCGGCCGACTCGGCCGCTTCTGCGAAGGCGTACAGCTCGTCGGCGGACAGCCCGGCGATCGTGTGCACGCCCCGCTCGATCAGGAGCGCGGCCTGCGTGCGCGGTGCCGGGAGGGCGGGGAGAGCGGTGGGGCGGGCGGCGGCGGGCGTGGGTTCGTGCACGATGCTCCCTGGGGCGTCGGCGTGGACGGGCCCAGGGCCAACGAGCCGCCCGGCCGGAACATTCCCGGCCCGGCGGCTTTGCCCGTCTCTCGTCTCAGTGCCACAACGGCGACGCGTCCGGCACCAGCCGCCCCATCTTGCGGTACTCGCGCCGCGCGCCGGCCCGGATGTCCTCGGCCGACACCGGCGCGCCGCGGCCCGCGGCGAGGTATCCGGCGGTCACCGCGGCCGACCTGATCGCCCCGCCGGACAGCTCGAACTCCTTCGCGCAGGCCTCCAGCCCGAGGTCGTCCGCACACGGCGTGGCCGTCAGGCAGGAACGCCACAGCGCGGTCCGCTGCTCAGCGTCCGGGAACGGGAAGTCGACCACCAGGTCCAGCCGCCGGGTGAAGGCGTCGTCGATGTTGGCCCGCAGGTTGGTGGTGAGCACGGCGATCCCGTCGAACGCCTCCAGCCGCTGGAGCAGATACGCGCTCTCCAGGTTCGCGTAGCGGTCGTGCGAGCTCTTGACCTCCGAGCGCTTGCCGAAGACGGCGTCGGCCTCGTCGAAGAGCAGCAGGGCGTCCGTGCGATCCGCCTCGGAGAAGATCCGCTCCAGGTTCTTCTCGGTCTCCCCCACGTACTTGTCCACCACCGCGGACAGCTCGACCACGTAGAGGTCCAGGCCCAGTTCCCCGGCCACGACCTCGGCGGAGAGCGTCTTCCCGGTGCCGGACTCCCCGGCGAACAGGCCCACCACGCCCCTGCCGCGCCCGCCGCCGGTACGCAGCCCCCACGCGCCGAGCACCTGCTCACGGTGGCGGGCCCGCTGCACCAACTCGTGCAGCAGCGCGAGCGGTTCGGGCGGCAGGACCAACCCGTCGAAGCCGACGGCCGGCCGCACCCGCCGGGCGTGCCGGTCCAGCAGCGGGGCGGACTGCTGGCGTGCGCTGCGCTGGACGTGGGCGGCGGTCAGCGGCGTCCCGTCGAAGGCGGCGAGGGCGGTGGCCGCGCGGGCCGCCCGGCGGATCTGCCAGGCGGCCAGCCGGTAGGGCGCCACGGCCGCGCCGAGATCGAAGTCGGCCTCCACAGAGCCGAGTTCGTTGCGCCACACCTCGGCCGGCGCCACCGCGCCGTGCGGCGCGTCCAGCGCGAGCAGCCCGGCGTCGGGCGCCCAGCCGGGGTCGAACGGTTCACTGCCGAGGAACACCACCGGCACGTCCCGGCCCGCCAGCGCCCGGACGAGCCCTCCGGGCCGCTCCGGCAGCGGCCCCACGACGAGCGCCGCCCGCCGCAGCCGCGCCTCGCGCAGCAGCGCGCCCAGCGGAACCGCGCCGCCGTCCTGGCCGCCCTCCGGCCGGTACCGCAGCACGGGCAGGCCGGCGCCCCGCAGCGCGTCGCTCACCGGCCCGGCGGCGGCACCGGGACGGCGCTCCCGCAGATGCGCGGCGAGCGGCCGCTGTCCCGCGAGGACGGCCAGCCGCCCGAAGAACCCCTCCCCGTCGCCGTCCTGGCCCTCCCCGGGCCCCTCACCGGACGGCAGCAACTCCACGCCGCCACCGCAGAGTTCCGGGTCGAGTCCCTCGTCCCCCAGCAGATGGGCCACCACCCGCTCCGGCACCCGCAGCGCCCGGCCGGGCAGCGGCCGGTCCGCGTCCTCGACGACGAGCAGCCCGCCGGAGAGCAGCGGCGCGGCGGGGTGGAAACGGGCGCGCGCCGACGGCTCGTGCGGGCCGGTGCCGGCCAGCTCCAGGGCCAGGGCGACGGTGGCGCGGCGGCGCCCGACATCGTCGTTGAGGTAGCCGTAGAGCGGCTCGAAGCTCCGGTCCACATCGGGGGCGAGCGCGGCCACGAGGAGGGCGAGGTCCAGGGCGGACAGCCCGAACTGCCGGGCGAGCGCCCCGGACCGGTCCGCTGCCCCCGCTTCCGCCTCCGCCGCTCCCGCCGCGTCGTCACACGCCTCCGCCGCAGCGGATTCCGGCGGCCGCGCGGCCAGCCGCCGGGCCGTCTCGGGGGTCACATACAGGCCGCGCAGCGGGTCGGAGGCCGTGGGGTCGCCGGCGCTGCGCCGCTCGACGAGCCCGGCCACCCGCTCCCGCAGCCGCGCCAGCCGCCCGAGCAGCGCACCGCTCGCGTCCTCGCGCTCCGCCGCGTCCTCGCACTCCGTCGTGTCGGCACGCGCCGCCGTCCCGCTCACCGCTCACCCGCGCGAGGGCTCGTCCCGGACGGCTCGGCCTCCGGGACCGACCGGAGCATCCGGAGTCGGGAGTCGTCCGGCGTGCCGTCCACGCCGCGGACGACCACCGCGGCGCCCTCGGTGACCGGGGGCGCCACCTCGTACGAGGGTGTGACCGGGAAGGGCACGGTGATCACCACGTCCAGGGACGGCTTGAGTTCGCCGCCGAGCGCGGACCAGATGTCGGCGATCGAGCGGGACTCGGGAGGCGGCACCGCGACCGTGAGCGGGATCGTCGCCGCCAGTGCCCGGAGCGCCTCGGTCAGTGCCTCCGGGGGCAGAGTTTCCTGCCCGAGCAGGCAGCCCAGCGCGGCCGACAGCAGCCGGTGCTCGTCCTCCGGGCGACTGGTCCAGGCCGTGACCAGGTAGGACAGCCGGAACCAGCGCGGCGGCTGGCGTCTGCGCACCACCACGCCGCGCGCGTCCCGCTCCGCGATCGCCCCGCGCTCGCGGCGGGCCACGTCCTCGCGTATGTCGTAGAGATACGCGTTGAGCGTGGGGGTGTTGCGCCGCGCCGCCCAGTCGCGGCTCGGCGCCTCGAACGCTACGTCGCCCGCCCCGTCCGGCAGCGCCCCGCGGCGCAGCACCCGCCGCAGCGCCTCGTCGACCTCGTGCATCATCCCCGCTCCCCCGTCCGCGGGCGGGCGTGCGCGACGCCGGTGTTCTTCCCTGGTTCCCCGGGTTCCCCTGGTTCCGCAGCAGCTCCGGAGCGCATCAGATGTATCCCTCTCGTAGTGCGTAGGCGACGGCGTGCGCGCGGTTGCGCAGGTGCAGCCGCGTCATCAGGCCGTGCAGAACGTTCTTGACGGTGCGTTCGGAGTAGGCGAGCTTCTCGGAGATCTGCCGGGTGTCCAGCCCCTCGGCGATGAGCCGCAGCACATCGACCTCGCGCGCGGCCATCCCGAACGCCGGCGTCAGCGCGACCGAGGTGGAGGTCACCGCGGACCGCCGGAGCCGTCCCACCTGGGTGAGCAGCGTGCTGATCAGGTCCGGCGGCAGATGGCCCTCACCGCGCGCCGCGCTCTGCACCGCCCGTAACAGCCGCCGCGGGGTGGCCTGGTGGTGCCAGAGAATGGCCCGCACGCCGTACTCTACGGCGGTCAGCAGGTCCGGCTCGCGCAGATCCCGCGCGATCAGCACCACCCGCTGCTCGCCGCCGCGCACCAGGCGCCGCAGCTCGGCCGCGGCGGACTCGTCGAACCGGTCGACGAGCGTGACGGCCACGGCCCCCGCCGCCTCCCCGCCGCCCCTCCCCCACACTCCGTCACCCCGTTCCCCGTCCACCGCGCCGCCCCGGTACGGGACGATCTCGACGGAGGGCTCCAGTTGCAGATGGCTGACCACGCCGGCCCGGCTGAGCGGGTCGGAGGCATGCACGGTCACCGTGACACGTTTCTGGGGCATTCGCGTTCCTCATCTCATCCCCCGCCGGCAGATAGCCGCAGAGTGCCTGAACGCGATCAACAATCACTTACCGGACGATCAACGCGCCCCGGCACCACGCCCGCCCGGAGCCTGCGGCCCGGCCCCGCGCTCTTCCCCCGGCCTGCCCGCTCACCCCGCCGTCTCCTCCGGGGTCAGCACCACGAACTCCGCGCCCGCGGGGTCCGTGCAGACAGCGAGGCGGCCGACGCCCTCGGCGGTCTCCGGACCCATCGACAGGGTTCCGCCGTTGCCCGTCACCAGGCCGACGGTGGCATCGCAGTCCCGCGAGGCGAACACCGGGTGCCAGTACGGCGTTCCGCCGCGGCCGAGGAAATCGGCCGGGACCTCCATGAGGCCGCCGTGCGTCCGGTCCTCGCCGCTGTTCGCGGGGGTGAGCAGGGTGTAGGTGCCGCCGCCACCGCCGGGGAGCGGCATGTCCCGGGTGCTCCAGCCGAACACGGTGGAGTAGAAGGCCCGCGCGGCGGCCGCGTCGGTGGTGTACAGCTCGGTCCAGCACAGCGCGCCGGGGATGTCCGCGGCTTCGAGGCCCGGGTCCTTCAGGGGCTGCCAGACGGCGAATTGCGCCCCTTGCGGGTCGGTGAACTGGGCGAACCGGCCGTCGTCCGCGCCGACTTCGACGGGGGCCACCCGCACGGTGCCGCCGGCCCGCTCCACCGCCCTGGCCGTGGCGTCCGCGTCGGGGGTGTGGAAGTACAGCGTCCAGGCGGAGCGGGCGCCGTCCTCGGTGAGCGGACCCACCGCGCCGACCGCGCTGCCGTCGAGCCGGAAGAGGGTGTAGCCGCCCGCCTCCTGACCGCTCTGCGGCGCGGACCGCCAGCCGAACACGGCTCGGTAGAACGCCGCGGCGACCTCGACATCAGGGGCGCCGAGATCGAGCCAGCAGGGGGAGCCGGGGACGGCGTCGGTAGTGATCATGGCGATTCCCTTCGCGGATCCTCTCTGCTGTTCAGCCTGCCATCCGGCACTGACACCCGCCCGTCGGCCGGCCCCGGCCGACGGGCCCGCTCACCGGGTCGTCACAGGGCCGGAAGGCGGTGCCGGCACGCAGCGGGCGCGCGGTTCAGCTCCGTTCCCGGTACAGCTCCTTGGCGATGATCGAGCGCTGCACCTCCGTGGCCCCTTCGTAGATGCGCGGTGCACGGACCTCCCGGTAGAGGTGTTCCAGCAGGTGGCCGCGGCGCAGCGCGCGGGCCCCGTGGATCTGCACGGCCGCGTCGACGACGTACTGGGCGGTCTCGGTCGCCAGCAGCTTGGCCATGGCCGAGCGGCGCGCGATGTCCGGGGCCCCGGTGTCGTACGCGGAGGCCGCCGCGTACACCAGGAGCCGGGCGGACTCGACCCGGGTGGCCATCTCGGCGAGCTGGTGGCCGACGGACTGGAGGTCCTTCAGCGGGCCGCCGAACGCGGTGCGCGCGCCGGCGTGTGCCAGTGCCGCGTCCAGCGCGGCCTGCGCCATGCCGACCGCGAAGGCGCCCACGCTGGGCCGGAAGAGGTTCAGCGTGGCCATCGCCACGGCGAACCCCGCGTCCACCTCACCCAGGACGTCCGCCCTGGTCACCGGCGTGCCGTCGAAGACGAGGGTGCCGATGGGGTGCGGGCTGAGCATGTCCAGGCGCTCGCCGGTCAGTCCGGGACGGTCGGCGGGGACCAGGAAGGCAGTGACGCCGCGGGCGCCCGCGCCGCCGCCCGTGCGGGCGAAGACCGTGGCGAAGTCGGCCTCGGGGGCGTTGGAGATCCAGCACTTCTCGCCGGTCAGCCGCCAGCCGTCCGGCCCGTCCGGCTCGGCGGCGAGCGACAGCGCCGCGGCGTCCGAACCGGCGCCCGGCTCGCTGAGCGCGAAGGCCGCGACCGCCCGGCCCGCGCCGACCTCCGGCAGCCACCGCGCCCGCTGCGCCGCCGTCCCGGACTGCACGACCGGATAGGCCCCCAGCCCCTGGAGCGCCAGCGCGGTCTCCGCCTCCGTGCACTCCTGGG
This sequence comes from Streptomyces kronopolitis, assembly GCF_014646275.1. Classification (GTDB taxonomy): domain Bacteria; phylum Actinomycetota; class Actinomycetes; order Streptomycetales; family Streptomycetaceae; genus Streptomyces; species Streptomyces kronopolitis. Next base: position 254,449 of record NZ_BMND01000003.1, on the reverse strand, counting down.
CGAGGGACTCCCGCAGCAGGCACAGGTCCAGGGCGCGCAGGGCGCCGTCGGCGGGGAACAGGCGGCGCAGCAGGCCCAGTTCGCCGAGGGCGGCGACGAGCGGACGGTTGACCCGGCCCTCGGTGCCCTGCTCCGCCAGCGGCCGCAGCCGCTCCGCGGTGAGCGCGCGCAGTTCGGCACACCATTTGCGCTCATCCGGTCCCAGCGCGAATACGGTCACGAGGCGGCTCCCTGGTAACGGTCCTCTATCGCGGTCTGTTGACTGCCGTCACGAACACGTTACGCTGACGACGGATCCGAACGGCAGTACCCGACCCGCGGAACGAGCAGTCCCCCGAGCCTTCCCACCGGTTCCGTACCGGCCTTTGCAGTCCCCCTCCCACCACCGGCCGCCCGTCGGCCACCCGCCCAAGGGGGCACCCGCCATGGAGCTACGGCCCTCGGCGCACGCCGACACCTTCGCGCGCGACCGGCTGCCACCGCCCGACCAGTGGCCGCACCTCACCGATCTGGGCTATCCCGACCACCTGAACTGCGGCGCCGAGCTGCTGGACGCCACCATCGCCCGGCTCGGCCCCGACCGGCCCGCGCTCCGTGACGCCGACGGCCCGGTATGGACGTACGGCGAGCTGCGGGACCAGGTGGACGCCATCGCCCACGCCCTCACCGGCCCGCTCGGGGTGGAGCCCGGCAACCGCGTCCTGCTGCGCGGCCCCACCACGCCGTGGCTGGCCGCCTGCTGGCTCGCCGTGATGAAGGCGGGGGCGGTGGCGGTGACCGTGCTGGCCGCGCAGCGCCCCGAGGAGCTGGCCACGATCTGCGACATCGCCCGGGTGCGGTTCGCGCTGTGCGATGTCCGCGCGGTCGACGATCTCGCCGGGGCGGGCGTCCCGGAGCTGCGGATCACCCCCTTCGGCGGGGACGGCCCGGACGACCTGCGCCGGCTCGCCCGGCCGGGCGGGGCGCCGTATCCGGCGGTGCCGACCGCGGCCGACGATGTCGCGCTGATCGCCTTCACCTCGGGCACCACCGGGCGCCCCAAGGGCTGCATGCACTTCCACCGCGATGTGCTCGCCATCGCGGACACCTTCTCGGCGCAGGTGCTGCGCCCCGAGCCGGACGACGTGTTCGCCGGCAGCCCGCCGCTGGGCTTCACCTTCGGTCTCGGCGGGCTGGTCATCTTCCCGCTGCGGGCCGGCGCCTCGGCCTACCTCGCCGACTGGGGCGGGCCGGAGCGGCTGCTCGGCGACATCGCCGCGCACCGGATCTCGGTGCTGTTCACCGCGCCGACCGCCTATCGCGCGATGCTCCCCAAGCTCGCCGGGCACGACGTCTCCTCGCTGCGCCGCTGCGTCTCGGCCGGCGAGAACCTCTCCGCCGCGACCTGGCAGGCCTGGCACGAGGCGACCGGCCTGCGGATCATCAACGGCATCGGCGCCACGGAGCTGCTGCACATCTTCATCTCGGCCGCCGACGAGGCGATCCGGCCCGGCACGACGGGCCTGCCGGTCCCCGGCTTCCAGGCCCGGGTGGTGGACGCGGCCGGCACCCCGCTACCGGACGGCGAACCGGGGCTGCTGGCCGTCCGCGGGCCGACCGGCTGCCGCTATCTCGCGGACGCCCGGCAGACCGAGTACGTCCGGGACGGCTGGAACATCACCGGCGACACCTACGTCCGCGAGCCCGACGGCTACTTCCGCTACGTCGCCCGCGCGGACGACATGATCATCTCGGCCGGCTACAACATCGCGGGTCCGGAGGTGGAGGACGCGCTGCTGCGGCACCCCGATGTGACCGAGGCGGCGGTGGTCGGCCGGGCCGACGAGCACCGCGGACAGCTGGTCGTCGCCCATGTCGTCCTGCGGGCGGGAGTCGCCCCCGACGACGCGACGGTGGCGGCCCTGCGCGCCTTCACCAAGACCCGGATCGCGCCCTACAAGTGCCCGCGCGAGATCGTCTTCCACACCGCCCTGCCCCGCACCCCCACCGGCAAGCTCCAGCGCTTCCGGCTGCGCGACCCCCGCTAGGCCGACCGTAGAGTGACCCGGTGAACGACCAGCAGACGCAGCGCACCCCACGGTCCCTGATCGTGACGTTCTACGGCGCCTACGGACGCGGCGAGCCCGGTGGTACGGGCCGGGCCGCTCCGGTGCCGGTCGCCGCGCTGATCCGGCTGCTCGGCGCGCTCGGGGTCGATCCGCCGTCGGTGCGCTCCGCGGTCTCCCGGCTCAAGCGGCGCGGACTGCTGGTCCCCGCCCGGACGGACACCGGGGCGGCGGCCTACGGACTGTCCGACGACGCCCGCCAGCTCCTGGAGGACGGCGACCGCCGGATCTTCGGCCGGCCGGCCGCGCGGCTGTCCGACGGCTGGGTGCTGGCCGTCTTCTCCGTCCCCGAGGAGGAGCGGCACAAGCGGCACCTGCTGCGCTCCCGGCTGGCGCGGCTGGGCTTCGGCACCGCCGCGCCGGGGGTGTGGATCGCCCCCGCACAGCTCTACGAGGAGACCCGGCACACCCTGGAGCGGCTGCAACTGGACCCGTACGTCGACCTGTTCACCGGCAGCCACGCCGGCTTCGCCCCCACGGCCGACGCGGTGGCGCGGTGGTGGGACCTCGATGCCGTGGCCGCGGCGCACCGCGCCTTCCTCGCCGCGCAGGAGCCCGTCCTGCGCCGATGGTCACCGCGCCGCCCGGTTCCCCCCGAGGCGGCCTACCGTGACTATCTGCTGGCGCTGGACGCCTGGCGTCAGCTGCCCTATGCGGATCCCGGACTGCCCTCTCCCCTCCTGCCGGAGGACTGGCCGGGCGGCCGCGCGGCGGAGGTGTTCGGCCTGCTGCACGCCAAACTGCACACCGCCGGGGCCCGTTACGCACACGAGCTGACTGCCGGGGCCTAGCGCCCCCTCCCCTGCCTCCCCCGCTCCCCCGGTCTCAGCGACGGCGCTGCTGGGCCCCCACCGGCACGCCCGACCGCGGCCTGGCGGCGGCGATCACGGAGACCACGTCCTTGAAGGAGCTGCACATCCGGGTGCCGGCGACCCCCGCCAGCTCGCCGAACTTGCCGACCCCGTAGGTCACCGCGACCGGCTCCATGCGCGCGGTGACGGCCATCCGCATGTCCCCCACGGTGTCCCCCACGTACGCGCTCTGCCACGTCGCGACACCGAGCCGGCCGGCGGCACGCAGCACCATCTCCGGGTGCGGCTTGCCGCGCCGGACCATGTCCTGGCCGATGACCGGGCCGACCAGGTCGCGGATGCCCATGACGTCGAGGAGCGCCTCGGCGCTGCGGGTCGTCTTGGACGTGGCGACGGCGAGTTCGACGCCGTGGGCACGCAGCGCGGACAACCCCGCGGTCACACCGGGGAAGAGCAGCTGCGGGCCCTGGCACAGGACCTCGTAGGAGAACAGCTCGCGGTAGCGGGAGATGGCGGCCTGCACCCGGCCGTCCTCCTCGGGCAGGCCCAGCAACCGGCCGAACGCGGGGCCGGGGGGCTTGCCGATCGCGGCGGCGGCCTGCCGCGGGGTCACCGCACAGCCCTGCTCGGATGCGACCTTGACGAGAAGTTTGCTGATCGCGGGGAGAGTGTTGGCGAGGGTGCCGTCCAGATCGAAGACGGCGGCCCTGATGGTTTCACCGCCGGCGCCCCGCGCGCCTCTCACGGGACGTTCGCCGACTTCCGTTGCTACGCGCATGGCTGAGACCTTTCCGGATTCCTATGGGTGCAGGGGCTCGGGTGACGTTGCTGGCTCGGCTGGTCGGGCGGCCTGCGGTCGACGACTGGTGTGGGCAGAGGCGGTCTCGCCATGGCGCACCACTGTCCTGGGGCGGTACGCGACCGTCGCGGCGGCTGCGTCGGAAGACCTCGTCCCGTTTACCGCCTTCGGAGATTTAAAAACCGCCTGCGCTGTTTGTCAATGCATCGTTGTCGCTCCTGACGGGTCGACAACGCCGCGCGGCACGGCCAGACTGGGTACGCACCGCACCCCTTGAGCCCGCGAAGATCCGAACAGGCGACCGGGCGTCAGCTTCGCGTCAGGGAGCGCCAGTTCCGGCCAATCCGGGGAAGCATACCGAACCGCATGGTTGGTTTTCTATGTAGACTGCACTGAGCTCGCAGCCGTACTAGAGACGGGACGGACACCGTGCCCACCCAGCATCGCGCCATCCAGAGCCGCCAGGCACTCATCCGCTCGGCCGCAGAGACCTTCCTGGAGAAGGGGGTTCCCGCAGCGGGCATGGTCGAGATCAGCCGGCGGGCCCGGCTGAGCAAAGGTGCCCTCTACTTCCACTTCACGTCCAAGGACGACCTCACCCTCGCGGTGCGGGACGCCGCGCTCGCCACCCTCCAGGAGGTGGAGGAGGCCTTCACCCGCTCCCCGCAGCCCCTGACCACCGCCGTACGGGACTTCACCGTCGAACTGTTCGGCCGGGTGCGCACGGACGCCGTGCTGCGCGCCGGACTGCGGCTGCGGCCGGAGACCGCGCCGGGGCTCGGCATCTACGCCCTGGAGCAGCGCTGGTACGCGCTCTTCCTCGACAAGGCGGTGACCTGCGGGCCGTGCGGTCCGGCCGGCTCGCACGCGTCGGACACCGAACCGCGCCGGACGGCCCAGCTGTTGACCTCGCTCGTGGTGGGTCTGCTGCACCTGGGGAGCGAGGACGGGACGTGGTGGGAGGAGGAGTCGATCGTCGGCATGTGGGGCCTGCTGCCGACCGCGCCGGCCCGGATCGCCGCGGGCATCCCGGCGCCCGCGCAGCTCCCGGCGGCCGGCTGACCGGGAGCCGCGCCGCCGGCCCGGTCAGCAGCGCCCCGCCCGTCGCTCCCGCCCTTACAACTCGACCAGTACGGCCCCGATATGACGCCCCTGTGTGAGTTCGCACAGCGCCTGCGGCGCCTGTTCGATCCCCTGGAGAAGGGTGTGCGGGAAGCTCAGCGAGCCGTCCCGCAGCCCCCGCCCGAACTCCTCGGTCCACTCCCGCGGCAGGTCCGGGTGCGCGTGCAGCCCGAAGCCGCGCAGCGTGACCCGGCGCGTGATGATCAGCCCGGTGTCCAGCTCCAGCGGGGTGAGGGCGCCGCCGCTGCCGCCCAACTGGCTGGAGAGCGCGCCGACGAGTGCGAACCGCGCGTCGGGACGAGCCACCGCCAGCGCCGCCGGGAGCTGCTCGCCGCCCACGGTGTCCAGCAGCACGTCGATCCCGCCCGGCGCGGCCCGGCGCAGCTGGCGTTCGATCGGCCCGGCGCCGCGCACGATGGTGTCGTCGTACCCCAACTCGGCGCGCAGCCGGGCCGCCTTGCGCTCCGAGCCGGTGCTGCCCACGACCCGGCCGGCCCCCATCCGGCGCGCGAGCTGCCCGGCCAGGCTGCCCACGCCGCCGGCGGCGCCGGTGATGAAGACGGTGTCCCCCGGGCGCACCTCCGCGGCCCGGCGCAGCGCGCCCCAGGCGGTCGCCCCCTGCGACAGGTGCGCGGCGGGCGTCGGCAGGGCGTCCCGGTCGAGCCGCCGCACGCGCGACTCGTCGACCGCCGCGAACTCCCGCCAGCCGTAGGGATGGTGGACCAGCTCCCCGGGGGTGAAGCCGCCGCCGGGCGCGGCCACGACCTCGCCGACCGCGGCGCCCCACAGCGCCTGCCCCGGGACGAATGACGGCATCGGCAGCGGCACTTTGGTCATCTGCGTCCGCATCGCGGCGGTCACCGCCATCACACGGGTACGCACCAGTACCTGCCCCGGCCCGGGGACCGGCACCGGGACCTCGGCGATCATGAAGTGACCTGCCGTCACTTCGCCTTCGGCCTGGTCGGCGAGGCGGACCTCGCGGTGGACGGCCGGTATGGCGGGGACGACGGTGGGGGACATCGGACAGCTCCTCGCGCTCGTATCACTCTTCGGTGCCGTACCGGACCACGACGCGGGATCACGCCACCGAAGCGGGCGCGAATCAATACCGCATGGTTGGCTTCTTTATGATGCGGAAATAGACTGCGCGGCCACGGGCGGCGGGTCGCACTCAGGCACAACAACTCCAAGAGAGCATACGGAGGATGATCGGTGGTCAAGCAGGAACGCGCAGTGCGCACCCGACGGGCCGTCCTCGAAGCGGCGGCTCATGTCATCGGCACCCGCGGGTACCAGGCCGCCACGATGGCAGAGATCATCCAGCGCGCCGGGGTCACCAAGGGCGCCGTGTACTTCCATTTCACGTCCAAGGACGCACTGGCCCGCGCGGTCATCACGGAGCAGACCGATCCTTTTCTGCCACAGGTCAGCGAGTCGCGGCTGCAGGACGCCATCGACTTCACCCACCAGGTGGCGCTGGCCCTGCGCAGCGATCCGTTGCTGCAGGCCGGCACCCGCATCGCGGTGGAGACGACCTTCAGCGAGAACCCGCTGGTGCCCTACCAGGCGTGGACCGACATCATCACCACGATGTTCACCGAGGCCCGCGACAACGGGGAATTACTGCCCGGCGTGGCACCGGACCGGGCGGCCGAGTTCTTCGTCGCGGCCTACATGGGCGTCCAGTTGTTCTCCCGGGCCGCCACCAACCGGGCCGACCTCCCGGAGCGCGTCACGGCGCTGTGGAAGCACACCCTGCCGGGTCTGGCGTCGCCCGGCGCGCTGAGTCACCTGGATCCGCACGGCCGTTGTGTGACGATCCCGGTCTGACCCCACCGTCCACCGCCCCGATCGCAGCCGGGGCCCGTACGGCACTGGAAAACAAACCACATGGTCCGTATCTTAGGGTGCCAGGACGGTGACACAGGCTCAGCCCGCCGGGGGCGCGGAGAGCCGCACTTCAGAGAGGAACATCTATGGCCAGCGCCACGCTCGCGCCGCATGTGCGCGATGAGCGCCCTGACATCGGAGGCGAGGACGCCAACGGAAGCCGACCGTCCGCTCTCACCACGACGGTGCCGCGGGAGTACGTGCACCGTACCGCCATCTCGGAGGTGTTCCTGACCGACTGGCGCCCCGGCAGCTCCGACAGCTGGGTGATCAGCGCCCAGTGGCCGCGCGCCCACACCTTCTACGGCCCGCGCCACGGTCTGCACGATCCGATCCTGCTGATAGAGACCATGCGGCAGGCCGGGATATTACTCAGCCATGTCGCCCACCAGGTGCCGCTCGACCACCCGATCATCTGGCAGCGGGTCCGCTACGACCTCTTACCGGAGGCACTGCGCACCACCGGACGGCCCGCCGAGATCGAACTGCACGTCACCGACCACGACATGGTCTTCCGCGGCAAGCGGCTGGCCACCGCCCGCCAGGAGTTCCGGATCCTGTGCGACGGCGCCGAACTGGCCACCGCGGCCCTCGACTACTCCTGTCACAGCCCGGCGGTCTACCGCCGGCTCCGCGGCGAGTACAGCGACCTCGACCTCGCCAACTCCCGGAAGCTGCCCGTGCCGCAGGCCGTCGAGCCGCGGCTGGTCGCCCGGGAGCACGACCGCGATGTGGTGCTCTCCCCCACCGAGCACGCCGACCGCTGGCAGCTGCGGGTGGACACCTCGCACCCGGTGCTCTTCGACCACCCCGTGGACCACGCGCCCGGGATGCTGATGATCGAGGCCGCCCGGCAGGCCGCGCAGGCCGACACCCCCGGCAGCACCCTCCCCACCTCCCTGGAGTGCACGTTCGCGCGCTACGCCGAACTCGATGCGCCGTCCTGGGTGCGGGCGCGGACCACCGAGCGGGCCGACGACGGCAGCCGGCAGTCCACCGTCACCGTCGAACAGCACGACAAGCCCGTCGTCTCGGCCCGGATCACCAGCGTGCCGACGCCCTGACCGGCCGCACCGCCGGCCCGTCGGCCCGCTGAGACCGCGCTCCCGCGCCGTCCGCCCGACCGTCCGCCGGCCCGGCCCCCCAACGGCCCCGCCCCACTGCCCGTGCCTCCCCGTCACCGCAGTGTGAGGCGGGGCTTCGGCGCGTCGGTACGTCCGGTGGGCGGGGTGCGGCTGCCCGCCCGGTACGGCAGCGGCCAGGGCGCGCCCGGTCCGGTGTACCCCTGGTCCGCGGCGGCGTGCAGCGTCCAGTGCGGGTCGTACAGATGCGGCCTGGCCAGCGCGCACAGGTCCGCGCGCCCGGCCAGCACCAGGGAGTTGACGTCGTCCCAGGAGGACAGGGCGCCCACCGCGATCACCGGCACGCCGAGGGTGTTGCGGATCCGGTCGGCGAACGGGGTCTGGTAGGAGCGGCCGAAGTCGGGGCGTTCGTCGGGGACCACCTGCCCGGTCGAGACGTCGATGGCGTCGGCGCCGTGCCGGGCGAAGGCCTCGGCGATGGCCACCGCGTCGTCGGCCGTGGTGCCGCCGTCCGCCCAGTCGGTCGCGGAGATCCGGACCGTCATCGGGCGCTCGGCCGGCCAGACGGCGCGGACCGCGTCGAAGACCTCCAGCGGGAAGCGCAGCCGGGCGGTGAGGTCGCCGCCGTAGGCGTCGGTGCGCCGGTTGGTGAGCGGGGAGAGGAAGCCGGAGAGCAGATAGCCGTGGGCGCAGTGGAGTTCGAGCAGATCGAAGCCGGCGCGCGCGGCGGACTCGGCGGAGGCCACGAACTGCTCGCGGACGGTTACGAGTTCGGGCCCGGTCAGGGCGTGCGGGAGCTGGTTGACGCCGGGGCGGTAGGGCAGCGGGGAGGCCGCCACGACGGGCCAGTTGCCCTCCGGGAGCGGCTCGTCGATGCCCTCCCACATCAGCCGGGTCGAGCCCTTGCGGCCGGAGTGCCCGAGCTGCACGCCGATGGCGGTGCCCGGCGCGGAGGTGTGGACGAAGTCGGTGACCCGGCGCCAGGCGGTCTCGTGGCCCGGTGCGTACAGCCCCGTGCAGCCGGGGGTGATCCGCCCCTCGGGGCTGACGCACACCATCTCCGTCATCACCAGCCCGGCGCCGCCCAGGGCGCGGGCGCCGAGGTGGACGAGGTGGAAGTCGCCCGGGGTGCCCTCGCCGTCCGCCGCGGAGTACATGTCCATCGGGGAGACCACGACGCGGTTGCGCAGGGTCAGCCCGCCCAGCCGGAACGGGGTGAACATGGGCGGGGTACTGGCCTCGATGCCCGCCTCGCGCTCGACGGCCGTGACGAAGCCGGGGTCGCGCAGCCGCAGGTTGTCGTGGGTGACCCGGCGGCTGCGGGTCAGGAGGTTGAAGGCGAACTGGTGGGGCGGCTGGTCCAGGTAGGTGGCCAGTTCCTCGAACCAGGCGAGGCTGGCGCGGGCGGCGCGCTGGGTGGAGGCGACGACGGGGCGGCGCTCCTCCTCGTAGGCGGCCAGCGCGGAGGCGGTGTCGGGCTGCTCCTGGAGGCAGGCGGCCAGCGCCAGCGCGTCCTCGACGGCGAGCTTGGTGCCGGAGCCGATGGAGAAGTGCGCGGTGTGCGCGGCGTCGCCCAGCAGCACCGTGTTGCCGTGCGACCAGCGGTCGTTGACGACCGTGCGGAAGGCGATCCAGCTGGAGTTGTTGGCGCGCAGCGACCGGCCGCCCAGCGCGTCCGCGAAGACCTTGGCGCACCACTGCGCGGACTCGCGCTCGTCGCAGCGGTCGAGCCCGGCCGCGCGCCAGACCTCCTCGCGCATCTCGACGATGACGGTGCTGGCGCCCGGGGACCGTTCGGCCCCGGCGGGGCTCCGCCCGGGCCCGGCGGGCGTCGGGCGGGAGTAGGGGTAGGCGTGGAGCTGTGCGACGCCGTGCTCGGTCTCGGCGATCTCGAAGCGGAAGGCGTCGAGGGCGAAGTCGGCGGCGAGCCAGATGTAGCGGCAGCGGTGGGTGGTCAACTGCGGGCCGAAGACCTCGGCGTGCGCGGTGCGGGTCGCGCTGTGCACCCCGTCGGCGGCGATCACCAGGTCGTGGGTGCGCGCGAGTTCGGCGGCGGGCGGGGCCTCGCTGCGAAAGCGCAGCTCGACGCCGAGGTCGCGGCAGCGCCGGTGGAGCACGGCCAGCAGCCGGCGCCGGCTCAGCGCCGCGAAGCCGTGCCCGCCGGACGTCAGGGTGCGGCCGCGGTGCACGATGTCGATGTCGTCCCAGCGGACGAACTCGGCCTGGAGCGCGCGGTAGACCTCCGGGTCGGCGTGCTCGATGCCCCCGAGGGTCTCGTCGGAGAGCACCACACCGAAGCCGAAGGTGTCCTCGGGTGCGTTGCGCTCCCATACGGTGATCTGCCGGGCGGGATCGAGGCGCTTGAGCAGGACCGCGGCGTACAGCCCGCCCGGTCCCCCGCCGACGACGGCGACCCGCATGGCTATTTCCCCTGCCACTTGGGCGTCCGCTTCTCGGTGAAGGCGGCGTGGAACTCCGCGTAGTCGTCGCTGTTCATCAGCAGCGCCTGGGTGGCGGCGTCCATCTCGACGGCGGCGGCCAGCGGCATGTCGAGTTCCGCGGTGAGCAGCGCCTTGGTCTGGGCGTGGGCCAGCGCGGGGCCCTCGGCGAGGCGCTTGGCGAGGGCCGCGGCCGCCTCGTCGGCCCGCCCCTCCTCGGCCAGCTCGCTGATCAGCCCGAGCCGTTCGGCCTCGGGGGCGCGGACGGCGTCGCCGAGCATCAGCAGCCGGGTGGCATGGCCGAGGCCGATGACACGCGGCAGGAGGTAGGCCGCGCCCATGTCACCGCCGGACAGCCCGACCCGGGTGAAGAGGAAGGCGAAGCGGGCGGAGGGGTCGGCGACGCGGAAGTCCGCGGCCAGCGCGAGGACCGCACCGGCCCCGGCCGCGACCCCGTGCACGGCCGCGATCACCGGGAACGGACACTCCCGCAGCGCCCTGACGACCTGCCCGGTCATCCGGTTGAAGTCCAGCAGCTGGGCGGTGTCCATGCCCAGGGTGGCGCCGATGATCTCGTCGACGTCGCCACCCGAGCAGAACCCGCGCCCCTCCCCCGCCAGGACGAGGGCGCGCACCGAGCGTTCCCGGGAGAGTTCCGCGAGCAGGTCGCGGAGGTCGGCGTAGGCCTCGAAGGTGAGCGCGTTGAGCTTGTCCGGGCGCGCGAGGGTGACGGTGGCGACCCCGTCCTTCCTGGTCACGCGGAGGTGCTGCCAGGGCTCTGTACTGCGGGCGGATCCTGCGAACGGGCTCATCGGGCTGCCTGCCCCCTCTGACCGGTCGGCCGGTGGATGCTGTTCCGGATGCTCCTCGAAGCTATCACCCCTTCATGACTGTCGTCACGAGGACGCGATAAACGTCCCGCGGTCGGTGCCGTCCGCCACCCCGGGGCCGCGCGGAGAAGAGTCGAAGGTCCCGTCCGGGCACGACCTCCGGCACGCCCGGTCCCCGTCGCAGGCCCCTCCCTCGTCGCCCCGGCGCTTCCTAAGCTGGGTCGACGTACGGATCGACCTCGGACGGCCGACCTGGCTTCTTGCGAAACGGAACAACGGCCCATGCTGGAACCCCCGACCCCTACGACCTGGCGCATCACGCTGCCGCGCGGCGAGACGGCCGTACCCGTCGCCCGCGCGATGGTCCGCACCGCGATGCAGGACCTGCAGATGACCGCCGACCGGACGACCGCGGAGCTGCTCACCGGCGAGCTGGTGAGCAACGCCCTCAAGCACACCCCCGGTACGCACCCCATCGAGCTGGTGGTGGAGCGCGCGCGGGAGGGCTGCCGGATCGAGGTCCACGACAACGATCCGATGCTCATCGACGACCTGCTCGACGGCCCGGCCCCGCCTCCGGTGGCGCCGGGCGAGGCGGGAGCGGCCGGGGCGCCGGGCGAGGCGGGGACGGCCGAGGCGCCGGGCGAGGCGGGGACGGCCGGGCCGGAGTCGGGGGATGCGGGGGCTGCGGTTGCGGCGGACGATGCAGGGCCGGTCGGGGCGGGGGCTGCGGTGGCGGCGGACGATTCGGGGTCGGTGCGGTTGGTGGAGCGGGGTGCGGCGGCGGCCGGTCAGCAGCAGGCCGACGACCGGGTTCCGGCGCAGCGTGCGGAGGGCGCCGGGACCGGCGACGGCGACGGGGACGGGAACGGGGACAGCACCGAGGGTGGGAGCGGGGCCGGGAACGGGGCCGGGAACGAGGTCGGCGACGACGCCGGGGAGAGCGCGGAGGCGGACGACGCCGAGGCGGGCACGGACGCCCTGGCCAGGGAGCCGCGGGCCACCGGCACCTCGTTCATCGATGCCGCGGAGGCGGCCGAAGCAGCCGAAGCGGCCGCCCGGAACGCGCAGAGCCACAGCGAGCCGGGCCGCGGCCTGTTGCTGCTCCGTTCGCTGAGTTCGGACGCGGGCTGCCGCCCGACCGCGTGCGGCAAGGCCGTCTGGTTCACCCTTCCCGACCTGCCCCACCGGCGCCGGCGGTGAGGCCGGCGGGGTTCGGTGCCGCCGGCGGGGGCCGGGGCGGCCGGTTCGCCGGTGACCGGGCCGGCCCGGCGGACCTAGGCGGTCAGGCCGCCAGCCGCGAACGGCGCCGCCCGTAGCAGGTGTAGAGCAGCGCCCCGGCCAGCAGGAACCCGGCGAACTGGAGCCAGGTCGCCGGGCCGGTGCCGTAGCCCAGGTACAGGCAGAAGGCGATGCCGAGCAGCGGGCTGAGCGGGAAGAGCGGCACGCGGAAGCGGCGCGGCAGATCGGGGCGGGTGCGGCGCAGCACCATCACGCTGAGGTTGACCGCCACCATGACCGCCAGCGTCCCGATGGTCGACAGGTTCATCACCGCGTCCAGCGGCACGACCGCGGCCGGCACGGCGAAGACCGCCGCGACGATCCAGGTGTTGGCGACGGGGGTGGACGTCCGGGGCGAGACCCGCTCGAAGATCCGCGGGACCAGCCCGTCGCGCGCCATCGACATCAGGATGCGGGTCTGCCCGTACATGACCGCGAGGACGACCGAGGCGATGGCGACGACGGCGCCGAAGGCGATCACCCCGCCGCCGAGGGCCGAGTCGGTGACCCGGTTGACGATCAACGACAGCGCGGCGGGCCGGCCGGCCACGTCGCCGGCGGAGAGCGCGCCGATGGCGGAGGCCGCGACCAGGCAGTACAGGACGGTGACCAGGCCGATGCAGATCATGATCGCGAGGGGGATGTTGCGCCGCGGGTTCCTGACCTCCTCACCGGCCGTGGTGATCGCGTCGAAGCCGATGTAGGAGAAGAAGGCGACCGAGGCGCCGGAGGTGATGCCGGCGATGCCCTCCGGGGCGAACGGTGTGAGGTTGCCGGCCCGGAAGGCGCTGAGCCCGATCGCGCAGAACACGACCAGGACCGCGAGCTTCAGGACGGCCATCGCGGCGGTCGCCCGGGCGCTCTCCCGGACGCCGCGGACCAGCAGCAGGGCGGCGAGCAGCATCACGACGACGGCCGGGACGTTGACGATGCCGCCGTCACCGGGCGGGTTGGAGAGCGCGGCGGGCAGCTGCCAGCCGGTGAGGCTGCCGAGCAGCTCGTTGAGGTACTGGCCCCAGCCGACGGCGACCGCCGAGATCGAGATGCCGTATTCGAGCAGCAGGCACCAGCCGACGAGGAAGGCGGTGCGCTCGCCGAGGGTGGCGTAGGCGTAGGAGTACGAGCTGCCGGAGACCGGTATCGCGCCGCCCAGCTCGGCGAAGGAGAAGGCGGTGAAGACGCAGGTGACGGCCGCCAGCACGAAGGAGACGAGGACGGCGGGACCGGCCTCGGCGACGGTGTCGGACAGGCCGACGAAGATGCCGGTGCCGACGATCGCGCCGATGCCGAAGCAGATGAGCTGGAAGAGCCCCATGCTGCGCCGGAGGCCGTGGCCTTCGAGGTCCGCGCCCGACTCGGCGATGAGCAGGTCGGGGGACTTGATCCGCGGTCCGGACAAGGCCGCGGGAGGTGCGGCGCGCAGCGCCTCCGGGGGGCGGCGGCGGGAGACGGACGGGCGCATGGGGCGGTTCTCTCTCTGGTGGTGCGGTGCGCGCGGCGCGGGTGGGCCACACACGAAGGCGGGGTCCGGACCGGTGGGTCCGAACCCCGCGAGCGGCTCGATGGTAACCGCTTGACCTGCATGATCGCCCTTCGCCGGAGACCGGCCGGGCGGCACGGGCGAGGCCGCGCCGCACCCGCCCCTAGCGGGCGAGCGTGGCGACCAGCACCGCCTTGATCGTGTGCATCCGGTTCTCCGCCTCGTCGAAGACGACGGAGTGCGCGGACTCGAAGACCTCGTCGGTGACCTCCAGCGACGACAGTCCGTGCCGCTCGTGGATCTCCCGGCCGAGCGCCGTGCCCAGGTCGTGGTACGCGGGCAGGCAGTGCAGGAACTTCACGTCCGGCTTGCCGGTGGCGCGCAGCACGTCCATGGTCACCGCGTACGGCGCCAGCTGCATGATCCGCTCGTCCCACACCTCCTTCGGCTCGCCCATGGAGACCCAGACATCGGTCGTGACGAAGTCCGCGCCGCGCACGCCCTCGGCGACGTCGTCGGTGAGCGTGAGGCGGGCGCCGCTCTCCCCGGCGAGCGCGCGCGCCTGCGCGACGACCGACTCCTCGGGCCACAGCTGCTTCGGCGCCACGATCCGGACGTCCATGCCGAGCAGGGCGCCGGTGACGAGGTAGGAGTTGCCCATGTTGTTCCGGGCGTCGCCGAGGTAGGCGAAGGCGGTCTCCTCCAGCGGGCGGCCCCCGCCGTGCTCGGCCATGGTCAGCACGTCGGCGAGCATCTGCGTGGGGTGCCACTCGTCGGTCAGCCCGTTGAAGACGGGCACCCCGGCGTGGGCCGCCAGCTCCTCGACGTCGGACTGGCGGCTGCCGCGGAACTCGATGCCGTCGAACATCCGGCCCAGCACCCGGGCGGTGTCCTTCACCGACTCCTTGTGCCCGATCTGCGAGCCGGACGGGTCGAGGTAGGTGGTCGAGGCGCCCTGGTCGGCGGCCGCGATCTCGAAGGAGCAGCGGGTCCGGGTCGAGGTCTTCTCGAAGATCAGGGCGATGTTCCTGCCCTGGAGGCGGGGGACCTCGGTGCCGGCGCGCTTGGCCGCTTTCAGCTGGGCCGCCAGGTCGATCAGTCGGCGGAATTCCTCGGCGCTGAAGTCCAGCTCCTTGAGGAAATGGCGGCCCCTGAGGTCTATCGCCATGGGTGGGCTCCTGGTTCGCGGCAGTCGGGACGGACTCGAATATTGGAATTGTATACGAACGAACGTATCCCTATACGGAGCCCCCGGCTGCACGAGGTCCGGTCCCCACCACCGAAGGGTACGGATCACCACATCAGGCTGCCCCCGGCACCGCGTCCCTCGCCACCGGACAGCTCATGCAGCGCGGCCCGCCGCGACCGCGTCCCAGCTCGCTCCCCGGAATCGTGATCACCTCGATGCCGCGCTTGCGCAGGAAGGTGTTGGTGGTGACGTTCCGCTCGTACGCCACCACCACGCCGGGCTCCACCGCCAGCACATTGCAGCCGTCGTCCCACTGCTCCCGCTCGGCGGAGTGCACATCCTGGGTCGCGGTCAGCACCCGGATGTCGGACAGGCCCAGCGCGGCCGCTATGGCCCGGTGCATGTGCTCCGGCGGATGGTCGGTGACCTTGAGGTCCTGGTCACCCGACCCCGGCTCGATGGTGTACGAGCGGAGCATGCCCAGGCCCTCGTACTGGGTGAAGGTGTCCCCGTCGATCATGGTCATGACGGTGTCCAGATGCATGAACGCCCGGCGCTTGGGCATGTCCAGCGCCACGATCGTACGGGCGGAACCCGCCGCGAACAGCCCCCGCGCCAGCAGCTCCACGGCCTGCGGCGTGGTGCGTTCACTCATCCCGATCAGCACCGCACCGCTGCCGAGCACCAGGACGTCCCCGCCCTCGATCGTCGAGGGGAAGTCCGCCTGCCCCTCCGACCAGACGTGGAAGTCCTCACCGCGGAACAGCGGGTGGTACCGGTAGATCGCCTCGTAGTGCATGGTCTCGCGCTGCCGGGCCGGCCAGCGCATGGAGTTGATCGACACCCCGTCGTAGATCCAGGCAGAGGTGTCGCGGGTGAAAAGGTGGTTGGGCAGCGGTCCGAGCAGGAAGTCGTCCAGATCCATCACATGGAAGCGCACCGAGGTCGGCTCGGGGTGGCCCTCCAGGAACTCCCGTTTGGTCATGCCGCCGACCAGCGCCTCGACCAGCTCCGGGACCGCGAGCTCGTCGAACGCCGCCCGCAGGTGGTCGGTGGCCAGCGGCCCGTACTCCTTCTCGTCGAAGACCCGGTCCAGGACGAGCTTGCGCGCCTCGGGGATCTGCATGCTCTCGGCCAGCAGATCCCCGAAGAGGTGCACCTCCACCCCGCGGTCCCGGAGCACATCGGCGAACCCGTCGTGCTCGGCCCGCGCGCGGCGCACCCACAGCACGTCGTCGAAGAGCAAGGCGTCCTTGTTCGAGGGTGTGAGCCGCTTCAGCTCCAGATCGGGGCGGTGCAGGATGACCCGGCGCAGCCGCCCGGCCTCGGAGTCGACTTGGAATCCCATCCACCCATCTTGGCCGCTCCGACGACTTCGCGGAGGGAGTCGGGGGATGTCGGATCGGTTGAGTCGGCCGGGGGGCTGGTCGGGTAGGGGCGGGTGCAGGTTGAGGGCGGGCCGGGCGTGGGTCGGGCGTAGGCCGGGCGCGGGTCGGGCGCAGGCCCTGACGCGAGCCCGGGCGCGGCTGGGTGCAGGCCGGGCGCGGGTCAGGTGTAGGCCGGGCGCGGGCCCTGACGCGGGCCCGGGTGGCGAGCAGCGGCGGTAAGGAGACGGTCGAACGGTGGAGGGTGACGGGAGCCGTCCGGCACAGGAGTCGGTGGGCGCGACGGCCGGGCAGGCTGCGGCGTATCGGGATTGGGGGCGGTGCTCCCGGTGGTGGTGACGTGCCGCTCGGGGCGCATTCCGCGTGGACGCGGTCGTGGGCGCGGTCGTGGACGCGGTTGTGGCGGTCGTGGTGGGGGCGGCCCCGCATCAGGCGGGGTTCCGGTCGCGCACCTCCAGCTTCTCCAGTATTCCGGCGACGCGGTCGCGCGATTCGTCGACGGTGTCCATCGCCTCGACGCACGTCCAGTACATTCCGTCCTCGTCCGCCAGCAGCACCACGGCCACCAGCGCTTCGCACACCTCCCGCAGCAATCGGCACAGGCCGGTTAATGCCTCCTTGACGTCGCGCACTTCGGACAGCTGACCCGCCCGCGGCCCGCCGGTGGCCGATGCCGGGCACAGCAGTCCCCCGCTGAACCGCCCGCCCGCATCACCCAGCCCCCGGGCCCTGGACCGCACTTCGTACGGCCCGAATATCGCGAGGTGGCTGCCTATCGCCTCCGCCAGGGCTTGCGCCTGCCAGGCTTCGGCGATCACTCCCTGAACCGTGTTCGCCTCCGCCACACCGCGTCGGCTGGTCTCGATGATCCGCACCGCGTCCATCCGCTCCCTCCTCTCCTCATCAGTCGCATGTCCTCATCACTCACATGCACCGTGCACTCTTTTCACTACCCAGAGTGAGGTCCAACACCCAAAAAAGCTAGGGGAATTCGCAAATCTGTGGACAACCAAGGCGATGTGGAAAGATCCATGACTCCATAGAGTGAGGAAGGGCCGTTTCGTCCGCGCGCCTTCCTCACCCGCCACGCCCTCCCCACCCCTCACACCACCGGCACATGTCACGCAAGACACCCGAAGTGAACGGCGAAGTGAACGCCGAAAGGGACACCGGAGGGAACGCCGGGAGCGGCGTTGCGGGAGCTGGCAGAGAACACCGATAGGCCGGCGCGGCAAGGCCCAAGGACCGACGCCGAGGGACCCCAGAACCGGCGCGGAAGGGACAGCAGGACCAGCGCGCAGGGGCCCCGGCCCCGGCGCGAAATGCCCCAGGACCGCCCCGGACAACGGCAGTACAAGGTCACGCCAGGGGGGCCTCACCTCACGCCGCGGGGCGGGGACCCACGCCCCCGCCCCGCTCACCCGCGGCCCGCCCCGCGGCCGGCCGCCCCTCCGCTCGTCGCCCTACTCCCCCACTCCTCCCACCCCTCCTACTCCTCCTCGCCCTCCCGCGCCCGGTCCGGGCGTGCCGAGCGGACGGCCGGGAAGCGCGACTCATTGCGCTCGATCTTCGCCGCGAGCGCCGTCAGGGCGTCGATCCCCAGCGCCTCACAGAACTGGAGCAGATAGGCCAGGACGTCCGCGACCTCGTCCTCGACCCGCCCGGCCTTGCCCGGGTGGGACATCACCGCCGCCGACTCCTCCGGTGTCAACCACTGGAAGATCTCGACGAGTTCGGCGGCCTCGACGCTGAGCGCCGCCGCCAGGTTCTTGGGGGTGTGGTACTGCTGCCAGTCCCGCGCGGCCGCGAACTCGGCCAGCCGTCGCTGCAGCGCATGAAGATCCTCACTCATACCCCCAGGTGTAGCACCTGCACGCCGGGCAGTCCGGCGGCGACCTCGGGATCGCGCACCGTCCCCAGGAGCCGCACATGGCCGCGCTCGGTCATCCGCACGGCCAGCGACACCAGCTCACGGGCCTGCCGGGGGTCCATGCAGCGGTCCATCCCGTCCGCCAGTACCGTCATCTGCTGATGGGCCGACGGCACCTCCCCGACCGGATCCATGGCCAGGACGTCCGGCCCGGTGAGCAGTACCAGGGCCAGCGCGAGAAACCGCAGCTCACCGTCGCCGAGTTGCTCGACCGGCAGCTCCCCCAGCTCGCCCCGGTCGAGGACGGCCCGCACCCGCTCCACGCCCGGCGCCCCCGGCGTGGCCCACACACCCGGCGAGCCCGAAGCGTCACCACCGCCCGCCACCGCACCGGCCACGGACGCTGCCGCTCCGGCCGGCGGATGCGGCACCGTACGCAGTCCTTCCACGGGCCCGACGCAGGCCTCCCGTACGGCCGCGACCAGCACGGCATGCCGCCGTGCGCACTCCCGGCCGGTACGCGCCAGCACCGTGGGCAGGTTGTCGCAGGCGGAGCGCAGCCGTCCCTCGTCGTGCTGCTCCGGTGCGCCGTCGCCCCAGCCGCCCGCCACACCACTCCCGGCACTCCCCTTGCGCCCCCGGACCCCCCAGGCACCGGCGGCCCCTGCCCCACCGGCCCCTCCCGGTGCGCTCCCGGCCTTGCCGGAAGCACCGCCCCCGGCGCCACTCCGCGCACGCCCGTTCCGCCGTGCCCCGGCACCGCCCCCGCGCCCCGCCGCACCACCGACGCCCCCAGGCTGCTCACCCGCACCGCCCGCCCCCACGGAGCGCATGACCTCCGGCCGCGGATCGCACACGAACGCCGACCGCAGCGCGACCACCACCTGTTCCGCGGCGGCGAGGACCAGCCGCTGGCCCGCCGTCTTACCCGCGACACGCAGCGGCAGCAAAGAGGTGCCCAGCCGGTCGTCGGGAAGCGGCGCACGGGTCACCGGGGTCGTCCCCGCGGTGTGCCAGGCCGCCTGGACCGCGGGGCGGGTGGGGTCGGTGAGGGCGGTGGTCAGCAAGGTCTCGCCGCCGCCGGTCAACCGCTCGCCGACGATCCGCAGTTCGGGCTCGGCCTGTACGGCGAGATCGAGGCAGACGGGGCCGACCGGGCCGTCGACCGTGCACCCGATACGGAAGCCGCGCCGCCCCTGCTCGTCGGGGCGCGCCCCCGCCGGCACACACGCCGACGGGCCGCCGGCCACCTCCCCCAGGACCCGCGCGAGCGACTCCCCGCTGCCGAGCCGGGCCAGAATCGCATACGCCTGCAGCGCACTGGACTTGCCGCTGCCGCTCCCGCCGCTCAGCAGCGTCAGCGGGCCGAGCGGCAGGGTGACACCACGATGGCTCTTGAACGCGGACAGCCGTAACTCGGTGACCGCCGGCCGCACACTGTCGGTATTCATATACGGACGCTAAGCAGTACCCCGAGCGGAGAACCGTTACGCCCAACAGCTCTTCCTACGAACGGGGGATGGCGCCCGCCGCTTCTTCCTCGACCTCGGTGCCGACGGGGGCCAGCAGGAAGACGTTGGTGTCGACGCGGTGCATCCCGCTGCCCAGCCCGAAGACGACGCCGCTGGAGAAGTCCAGGATGCGCTTGGCGACATCGGCGTCGGCGCTGCTGAGGTCCAGCAGGACGGGGATCTGCGCCATCAAATACTCGGCGACCTCGCGGGCGTCGGCGAAGGTCTGGACGCGGATGACGATGAAGCGCCGCAGCTGCTCCGCCGGTTCGTCCTCGGGCAGCGCCCGGTGGTCGGGCCAGGAAGGCCATTCGTGGCTGCTGCGGAGCGGGACGACCTCGGCGAGCCCTTCCCACTGCTCGTCGGTGGCATCGGGGCCGTTCACCGAATCACCTCACCCAGGGGAGCGCTGGCTGTCTGCGGTATCTGCATCGCGCAATTCTAGAGATAAACATACAAAGCTCGGCGGACGCGACACACGCCGCGTCCCCACTCCTTCCATCCTGCACCATGGCCCCTGACCTGTGCCGACATCCGCGGCAGATATCCTGCGTCGAGATTCTGTGTGCCTGTTCATCCCCATTGTGACGGAGGTCGGTTCTACCGTGAGCTCTGAACCTCCCGGCCGTCGGCTGCGCGGCCTGCGCGGCCTGCGCAAACCCGCGAAGAAGCGGCCCGCCGGTCCCCCGCCCGCCACCGCCCCGGCCGACTCCGGTACCCCCGAACCACCGGCCGAATCCGGCGACAGCATCATCCACGCCGCCCTCTACCGCGACGGACACCGCGTCAGCACCCACGAGACGCTCGCCGACACCTTCCAGCAGCAGCGTGCCGCCGCCGGCACCCTCGCCTGGATCGGCCTGCACCGGCCCACCCCGGCCGAACTGGTCACCCTGGCATCGGAGTTCGACCTCCACCCCCTCGCCGTCGAGGACGCCCTGGAGGCGCATCAGCGTCCCAAGCTGGAACGGTACGGCGGGACCCTGTTCGTCGTGCTGCGCGCCGCGCGCTATCTCGACGACGCCGAGGAGGTCGACTTCGGCGAGCTGCACGTCTTCGTCGGCCGCGACTTCGTGATCACCGTGCGGCACGGCGGCGCCCCCGACCTCTCGGCGGTGCGCCACCGCATGGAGGACACCCCCGAACTGCTCAAGCGCGGCCCCGAAGCGGTCCTCTACGCGATCCTCGACGCCGTCGTCGACGGCTACGCACCGGTCGTCGACGGGGTCCAGAACGACATCGACGAGATCGAGACCGAGGTCTTCGGCGGCGACCCCGGCGTCTCCCGCCGGATCTACGAACTCTCCCGCGAGGTCGTCGAATTCCAGCGCGCCACCCGCCCCCTCAACGGCATGCTGGAGAACCTGACCGCGGGCTTCGAGAAGTACGCCATCGACGAGGAGCTGCGCCGCTATCTGCGCGACGTGGCCGACCACGCGCTGCACACCACCGAGCGCGTGGACGGCTTCCGGCAGGCCCTCCAGGACATCCTCACCGTCAACGCGACCCTGGTGAACCAGCAGCAGAACGCGGAGATGCGGGCCCTGGCCGAGGCCGGCTTCGAGCAGAACGAGGAAATCAAGAAAATTTCCGCCTGGGCCGCCATCCTCTTCGCCCCGACACTCGTCGGCACCATCTACGGCATGAACTTCCACAGCATGCCGGAACTCCACTGGGCCCTCGGCTACCCGTTCGCAGTGGTCCTCATGGCGATGGTCTGCACGGGCCTGTACGTCGTCTTCAAACGGCGGGGATGGCTCTGAACAGGCGCGACGGGGGCCGGGGCGGGCCGAGCCGACGGAGGGACGGGTTCCACGTACGGACCTTGCGTCGTGCCTTCCGGACCGAGCTGCGGCCGTCCGGAGCCATCCGCCCGCCCGCCCGCGCCAGGCAGGACAACCATCCACCCGGTACGGGGAAGACCTCCGGTGCGGTGACCGTAATGGGGGCTCGCCGCACTGGAGGTTCCCGGTAGACGGAGGGGTCAGAGCTTACGGCCGCAGATCACCACGGCGTCCGGGCCGAGCAGTACTCGCCGGGTGGGGGCGAAGCCCGCTTCGGTGAACCACTGTTCGTACTCCTTGGGCGTGTAGACCATGCCCTCGCCGGACGCGATGGTGTGGAAGTACGCGGAGAGATAGGCAGAGCGCTCCGGGCCGGTCTCGTCGTCGTTCTGGTAGGGGGTGACGACGAACAGACCTCCTCCGGAGGGGAGTTGGCGGGAGGCGCGGGCCAGCAGGTCGCGGATGCGGTCGGCCGACCAGATTTCGAGGAAGTGGGCGAAGAGCACCGCGTCCGGGCCGGAGGGGAACTCGTCGTGAAAGGCGTCGAGGCTGACCGCGTCGACCCGGTCGGCCAGCCCCATGTCCGCGATCTTCTCCTCGGCGAGCGCCGCGATCGAGGGCAGGTCGCCGATCGTGATCCGGAGGTGGGGCCACTTCCTGGCCAGGTTCGCCGCGTTGACGGCCGTGCCACCGCCGACGTCGAGGAGGTGCCGATGGCCCGAGAGGTCGACCTTTTCCACGATCTCCTCGGCGACCAGCTGGCTCACCGAACCCATCATGGTGTGGAAGGCGGATTCCAGCTCCGGGTTCTCGGCGAGTCGCCCGTAGAGGGTCGGTGCGGTGCCGGGGATTTCCCGTTGCAGGCCGACATTCGAGTCCTCGTCGAGCGCCTCGGCGAACCAGCTGATCGCGCGGTAGATCCCCTGACTCTCCCAGGGAATGTACGCCGCGGGCGCCTGGTCGAGGTTTTCCGCGAGGGGGCGGGTGAGCGCGGTGTTGTGGTACCCGTCGCCGTCCTTGTGCAGAAGCCCGGTCGCGGTACAGCCGAGCAGCAGGATGCGGGTGGGCTGCTCGTTCAATTCCAGCCGCAGGGCGATGTCCTTGACCGTGAGCCCCGGGTCCTTTTCGAGGATCTCGAAGAGGCCGAAGCGAAAGGCGGCGCTCAAGAACTGGAAGTGATAGTGGGCCTTGATATAGGGCCGAAGGGCCACCGCGGCGGATTCGTCGGCTCGTTGCATTGTCATACTCCTGGGACACCGGCGGAAGTCGCGTCTCGGTCACACGACAGGGGCAAGGGGCGCACACCCGGCAGGCCTCACGGGCGGCGGCGGGTCCGGTGGAGCTCTTGAGCGGACGTGATGCGGTCGGCCGCGGGCACATGCGAGGACGCGGTGCGGTCGGTCACGTGCGTACGCGAGGACGCGCCGTCCCGCGCACGCAGGCGGCACTAAATGCGCTGAGGAGGAAAGGGCTCTCCGGGCACCACGAAACCGCATACCGCTGCGGTGGCGGCCCGGCTGAACCGCGCACCGCGGTCCGGTCGACCTCACTCATCCCTCCGATGGCAGAGCGCGGGTAAGCGCATACGTCCCACCTCCGCGGATTCCGCCGCCGGTTGACCGGCGGGCGCACCTGAAGGCAAGGGCGGACGGACGCACGAGGCCAACCTTGTTTTCCGGGAAGACCACGAAAGTCCGTGGAACGGCACCGGCACACTTCTGGTGCACCGATACTCCTCTCACCCTGCCAGAGGGCCGGCTAGGTGATTCCCCATATGCGTTGCGTCGTACGGGAATTGAAGAAGCGAGTGTTGCTCTTATTCGCTATTTACCCGCCGGCCGGACATGCCACTGTCAAAACGATGCGCGAACGGCTCCATTGGCGAGCCTTTCCGAGAGAAGCCTGGGCCGCGGCCCGAAGCTGCACGTCCCGCCTTCGGAAGCCGTCGGTCGGAACGTGTTCAGACGACCCAGTGGGGTCGCCGGGTGGCGGACGAGCGCGGAAGTCCGTCGGCGAGGGCGACGGCCATGCGGCGCACGGCTTCGCGGAGGGTGTCGGGGGTCGTGGTGTACGGGATGCGCAGGCGCTGTTCGAAGAGGCCGGGGTCGGCGGCGAAGCAGGCGCCGCCCTCGATCCGCACTCCGTAGTCCAGGACCCGTTCGGCCAGCGCGGAGGCGACGGGTCGGCCCAGGTCCACCCACAACGACAGCCCGCCGGGCGGCAGTTTCCAGGTCCAGGCTGGGGCGTGTTCGGCCAGGGCGGCGGCCAAGGCGGCGCGCTGCTCCCGCAGCTGCTCCAGACGGGGCGGCAGCAGTTCCCCGGCCCGGTCCAGGAGCGCGAGGGCCAGCAGCTGGTCCAGTACGGAGCCGCCCATGTCGGTGGCGACCCGCTGCCCGGCGAGTTCGGTGACCAGCTGCGAGGGGGCGCGCAGCCAGCCAATGCGCAGGCCGCCCCAGTGGGACTTGCTCATCGAGCCGAGGGTGATGAGCCGGCCGGTGGTGCCGGGCGCGGCGCGGGAGGCAAAGGGTGGCGGGGCGGGGACGTCGAGGGCGAGGTCGGCCAGGGTCTCGTCGATGACCAGCCAGCTGCCGGAACGCTGCGCGGCCCACAGGGTGCGCGTCCGCTCCTCCTCGGGCATGAGGCAACCGGTCGGGTTGTGGAAGTCGGGTATCAGGTAGGCCAGTTGGGGCACGGCCTGGCGGAAGGTCGATTCGACGATCTCGATGTCCCAGCCGGCGTCGGTCACCGGGACCGACACCGTGCGGAGCTGGGCACGCCGCATGGCCTCCAGCGCGTTCGGGTAAGACGGAGCCTCGACCACGACCCGGTCCCCGGGGCGGCAGAGCAGACCCATGACCAGCGTGAGGGCGTGCTGAGCGCCGGAGGTCACCAGGATCTGTTCGGGCAGCGTGGCCAGTCCGCGCCGGGTGAACCGTTCGGCGATGGCGGCGCGCAGTTCCGGCAGGCCGTAGGGGTGGTAGCCGGGGGTGTGCGCGTGCTCGCCCAGCTGAGGGGCGATCCGCAGGAGGGTCTCGGTGAGGATCCGTTCCGGCAGCCCGGGAGCCGCCCTGGCCAGGTCGATCGCGGTGTCGTGGGGTCCGAGTAGTCGACTGACGGCGTTCGGAGTGCGGCCTTCCGGAAGGGCCGTCCACGTGCCGGAGCCCTGGCGGCTGTGCGCGTAACCGCTCTCGCGCAGCAGGTCGTACACGGCCGTGACGGTGGCCCTGCTGAGGTGCAGGGCGGTGGCCAGCTCCCGCTCGGCGGGCAGTCTGACGTGCAACGCGACCCGCCCGTCCAGGATCAACGCGCTCATCGCCTGGGCCAGATGGCGATAGGCGGGCCGCATGCCCGCCGGGTCGGGCAGCAGCGCGGCGAGCTGCCGGCTGCCCAGTGTGCGCCCCGCGCGGGGCGCCCCGTCCACGGTCCGGAACGCCTGCGAGTCGGCCATACCACTCCCCCGGAATTGGCCATGCCATCTGGGCCAATCACTGTACAGACTCGCGTCCGCCGGCCGCGCGGCACAGCTCGCCGTGCGGCACACCCCGACAACTCGGAGGTCCTCCGTGACGCGCCCGTCACCGCCACCGCTCACCTACCTGCCCCTGGGGGAGCAACCGCGAAGACGCCTTCCCCAGTTGTTCACCGGTCTCGCGCTGTACGGGGCGAGCCTGTCGCTGCTGGTCCGGGCGTCGCTGGGGGTCAACCCCTGGAGCGTGCTCACCGAAGGCATGGAACGCCGCACCTCCTTGAGCTTCGGCACGGTCAGCGCCCTCCTGGGGATACTCGTGCTCCTGTTGTGGATCCCGCTCAAGCAGCGACCGACATTCGGCACCTTCGCCAACATCGTCGTCCTCGCCTGCTCCTCCGACCTGGGCCTCGCGCTCGTCCCCGCCCATCTCGGCCTGGCCGCCCGGGTCGGCCTGCTCGTCGGCGGTGTCCTGCTCAACGGCCTGTCGGTCGCGGTCTACGTAGGCGCCCGCTTCGGCCCCGGTCCCCGGGACGGGCTGATGACCGGTGCGTCCCGTGTAACCGGGCGTTCCCTGCGGCTCGTCCGCACCGTGGTCGAGCTCGCCGTACTCGCCGCGGGCGGGCTGCTGGGCGGGACCGTGGGCATCGGGACCGTGCTGTACGCCCTTACGGTCGGCCCGATCACTCAGTTCTTCCTGCCCTGGTGCGTGTACCGGAGTGGTGGTCGGGCTGTCGGCATCGTGGCGCCCGCAGGTGACGTGGTGCCCGCACGTGACGTGGCGCCGGAAGCGGGTTCGGTCGTGGGGTGGGGGCGCGGTTTTGGCCCCGTACACGAACGGACCGCGCCCGCCCCGGCGTCAGCCCGCACGACCCGCACAGTCCCCTCAGCCGGCTCGGCGCGCTCGGCCCGTTCAGCGCGCCAGGCGCCCCAGGAGTGACGCTGCCGCGGCGATGCCCGCAGCGGCCGCCAGGGTCAGGACGGTGAAGTCCAGGGCCAGATGCGCGTGGGTGCCCAGGAGGAGGCCGCGCAGGGCATCGACCTGGTAGCTCAGGGGGTTGACCTTGCTGACCGCCTGGAGCCAGCCCGGCATGACCGCCACCGGGTAGAGGGCGTTGGAGGCGAAGAAGAGCGGCATGGTGATGGCCTGGCCGATGCCCATCAGCCGGTCGCGGGTGAGCACGATGCCGGCGATCGTCATGGACAGGCAGGAGAAGAACGCCGAGCCGAGGACCACCGCGACGGCGACGGCGAGCAGCCGCAGCGGGTTCCAGGTCATCGCCACGCCGAGCAGCGCGGCGATCACGATCACCACGACGGCCTGGATCAGCGCCTTGACCCCGGCGGCGAAGGACTTGCCGGCGATCAGGGCGGACCGCGGGGTCGGCGTGACCAGCAGCTTGGTGAGGATGCCGGCATCCCGTTCCCAGATGATCATGATGCCGTAGAAGATCGCGATGAACATGGCCGACTGGGCGATGATGCCGGGCGCCAGGAAGTCGATGTACGGGATGCCGCCGGTCGGAATGGCCTTGATGTGGGTGAAGGTCTCACCGAAGATCAGCAGCCACAGGGCGGGCTGGACCGCGCGGGTGTACAGCTCCGTCCGGTCGTGGCGCAGCTTCTGCAGCTCGACCACGCACATCGCGACGACCCTGGCGGGCAGCACCTGCCAGCCGGGGCGGGCGCGCGGCGGGACCAGCAGCAGGTCCAGCCGGTCGGTGGCGGTGGCCGGTTCAGCCGACTCGGTTTGCGGTGCGGCGGGTGCTTCGGACATCGCGGAAGTCTCCAGACTGCTCGTCGAGGCCGCTGCCGGCTACGTCCCGGAAGACGTCCTCCAGTGTCGGTGCGGTCTCGGGCGGGCGCGATGGGGCCGATGAGGAAGGGGCGGGGGAAGTGGCGGGGGCGCCCGGTGAGGGTGCGGTGGTGGGCGGGGCCGGGTTCCGGGCCGCGCGGCGGCGGGCGCTGAGGGCCGCACGGAGCTCGTCCGGTGTGCCGAGGGCGCGGATCCGGCCGTGGTGCATCAGCGCGACGCGGTCGCAGTATTGGTCGGCCTCGTCCATGTAGTGCGTGGTCACCAGGACGGTCATGCCGGTGGCGGCCCGTACGGCGTTGATGTGTTCCCACACGCTGGTACGGGCGATCGGGTCGAGGCCGATCGTCGGCTCGTCGAGCATCAGCAGGCGGGGCGCGCTGACCAGCGCCTGAGCGAGTTCGAGGCGGCGGATCATGCCGCCGGAGTACGTCTTGGCCAGCCGGCCCGCCGCGTCGGCGAGGCCGACCGCCTCCAGCGCCTGGCCGACGCGGGCCGCCCGCTCGCGGCGTGCGACGTCGAAGACCCGGGCGAAGAGCGCGACGTTCTCGCGGCCGGTCAGCCCGGCGTCCGCGGACAGCTGCTGCGGTACGTACCCCAGCAGCCGGCGCACCGCCATCCGCTCCCGGGACGCGTCGTGCCCGAAGACCCGCACCATGCCCTCCGGGACGGGCAGCAGGGTGGTGATGCAGCGGATCGCGGTGGTCTTGCCCGCACCGTTCGGCCCGAGCAGCCCGAAGACCTCCCCGGGGCGGACGGCCAGGTCGACGCCGTCCACGGCCCGGGTCTCACCGAAGGCGTACCGCAGACCGCGGCAGGTCACCGCGTCGGGAGGGGGCGCGGACGGGGCAGGGGTGCCGGGGGCGGGGGCAGCGGGCGTGCGCGGCGCGCGGTCCGGGCCGCCGGAAGCGGGCGTGCCCCCCGGCCGTCCCTCGTCGTCGGTGGTCATGTGCCCTCCGCCTCCTCGTGCAGGTTGTCGGCGAGCCTGCGCAGCGCCGGGAGGGCCGCGGCCAGCGCCGCCCGGTCCGCCTCCGGGAGGCGCGCGAGCTGCTCGCTCACCAGGGCGCTGCGGCGGGTCTCCCAGTCACGCAGCCGCGACCGGGCCTCCGGGGTGGGGTAGAGCAGGGCCGAGCGCCGGTCGTCGGCGGCGGTCTCACGGCGCAGAAACCCGGCCCGGCCGAGCTGGTTGACCAGCGTGGAGACCGAGTTCCCGGCGAGACAGAGTTCCCTGGCCGCGGCGGACACCCGTATACCGGGCCGGTCCGCGACCAGCCGCAGCAGCTCCACCTCGGCGCCGCGCAGCCTGGGTGCGGTCAGCCCGGCCCGCAACCGGCGCCTGATCAGCCGCTGGACACCGGCCAGCACCTCGGCGAGCGAGTCGGGGAACTCCCCTGCAGCCATGCCCCAATTTTAGCTCTGAGTGAGAGGTAGTGGGAGGGCGCGCGCCGGGTGGGGGCTCTAACGGCCTACCGGGGGTCCCGTCTGTCGCAGGGGCCCCATGAGCGGGCGGGGCGGGACCCGCTCGGCACCCGTACGGAGGGGCGCTGGCGGGGGGTCGAGCCGGGTCGGGTCGGGCTGGGCCGGGTCGGGCTGGGCCGGGTCGGGCTGGGTCGGGCTGAGCTGGGCCGGGCTGTCGAGCGGTTCGGCCGCCCCGGAAGAGGGGCACTCGGGACCGCCGAGATCAAAGGGGGCTCCCACCAACACCCGCATGGCCGGCGCCCCCTACGGAAGTGGGAAATGGGCGGCCTCGCCATGCAACTACCGCCCCCACCAACGGCCTTGACACCCCTTGGCGGGCGGAGAAACCTGGTTCTTCCGGCGGTTGCCGGATGTCGGGGGATACCGGGGTAATCGGGGGACTCATGGGGACGTACACCTCTGCGCGCGCGACGGGCGGGACACCGTCGGACCCGAACGGGGGACTGACCCACAACGACGGGGGCCCGATTCGCGACGACGACGGGAGCCCGGCTCGCGACCACGACGGGAGTCGCACGCACAGCCAGCACGGGAGCCGCACGCACAACGCGGCTCGCGGCGCGTCCGCCTCGCTGCCGCGCCCGGGGCGCCGCCCGCGCACCAGGCACCGGGCGGCGGGCCTCGCTGCCGCGGTCCTCGCCCTCTCGCTGCCGCTGTCGGCCTGCTCGTCGGACGGCGCGAGCGGCGCCCCGTCGGACACCGCGGACAGCTCGGCCCCCTCCCCCAGCCCGACACCATCCGTCGACCGGGCCACCTACCGCCACATACTGACCGGCGCCCTCGAACCGCTCAACCGGGCACTGCGCGCGGTGGACGACGCGCACGAAGGCAGCGCCCTGAACACCGCCTTGGACGCGGCATCGTCCCGCGCGGACAGTGCGGCGGACACCCTGCAAATGGCCGCGACTCCCGGCGACGCCTCACCTGCCAACACGCAACTCGTCTCCGCACTACGGGCCCTGGGACAGGATCTCAAGAGCGCCCGCGGTGACGGAGGCCGCTGCGCCACGGCACCCCGCGTCGAACTCGGCAAGGCACAGAGCCCGCACAGCCTCACGTCCGCCGGGCACGCCCTCACCGCCCTCGGCTACGACACCTCCGTGCACCTGCCGCGTACGGAACGGGCCGAGCATCGACGGCTCACCAACGGCGCCCTGGTCCACGACGGCAGCCGGGCCGGTCTGGGACGGCTGACCGTCAGGAACGGCACGGCTCGCGATGCGGTCGTGGCGCTCACCCGCGGCAAGCACACCGCGTTCTCCGTCTATGTGCGCCACGGGTCGAACGCGACCATACGGAACGTCAACAGCGGCTCCTACACGGTGTATTTCACCACCGGCGAGGACTGGAGCAGCCGGAAGAGCTCCTTCACCCGCGAGTGCAGCTTCGAGAAGTTCGACGACCAGGCGCACTTCAAAACGGTGCGGGTGACGGGCGGGACGCAGTACACGGTGCTGACCTTCACCCTGAACAAGGTCGTCGGCGGCAACGCGACCACGAGCACGGTGCCACCGGCCGAATTCCCGTCGTAGCGGGGTGAGTGAGGGGCGCAGCGGGGCACAGCGAGACAAAGACCGAGGCTGACAGTAGTGGTCGACCGTGCCGCCCGGGCTCCGCCACCGCTCGGTATCGTGGCGACACGTGGGCGACAGCACGGTATGGACTCTGGCCATCGCGGCGGTGACGGGCGGCACAGCGGTGCTCGCCAGCTGGGTCACCGGCCGCGGCAGCACCCAGGCCGCCAGGATCCAGGCCGAGATCGCCGCCGGCGCCCAGCGGGCCGAACGGCTGCGGGAGAGCCGGCGCGCGGCCTACCTGGATCTCATCGAACAGACCCATCACATGGGCGAGTTGCTCTGGGAGATCTCCGCCGTCCTGCGGCAGCCCGGCTCCCCGGACCGTACGGCCACTCTCGGCGAGCTGCGGGAGCGCGAGGTCGCCGAGTACGCCAAGATCCGGCGCTGCGCGCGCGTCGTCGAACTGGAGGGCCCACCCTCGGCAGCCGCCGCAGCGCTCGCCCTCCAGCAGGCGACCGGCCCCTTCTACGCGGCCATGACCTCAGCCCTGTCCCACGACGCCGACGACCGTCACGACTCCACCGACCTGCTCGAATTCGATGCCGCCTTCCGCCCGTTCTGGGCGGCACTGGAGGACTTCGTGGAGGCAGCACGCTCGGCCCACCAACCGGAATGACCCGCGAATCCCACCGCGGGCCGTCGGGCCACCCGGGGCTGCTCGGGACCGTCGACTCGGCTCGCCCCTCCTTCCCCCCACATGCCCTCCCCACTCACCTTTCCGCTGGTCACCGGGCATTGTCAGACCCCCCTGCCACGATGACGACATGAGCACTCCCGAACGCGTCATGCCGCCTCTGGACGCCGATGAACGAGCCTTCTTGGAGAGCTGGTTGGACTTCTACCGCACCACCCTCGCCCAGAAATGCGACGGCCTGGAGGAGCACCAGCTCCGCGAGGCGGCGGTGGCACCCTCACCCCTCACCCTGCTCGGCCTCGTCCAGCACATGGCCGAGGTCGAACGGAACTGGTTCTGCCGGATCCTGGCCCAGGAGGACGCCCCGCCGATCTTCCCGTCCAGCACCGGCACGGAAGACACCGACGCTGCTAAAGGCGCCAAGGGTGCCAAGGGCGCCGACGGGGGTTTCGACCTCACCAAGGAAGCCACCTACGCACAGGCACTCCCGCTCTGGCAGGCCGAGATCGACCGCGCCCGGGCGCACTGCGCCACCCACTCCCTCGACGACACCAGCCCCTTCATGGGCGGACAGGTCACCCTGCGCTGGATCTACACCCACATGATCGCCGAATACGCCCGCCACTGCGGCCACGCCGACTTCCTCCGCGAGCGCCTCGACGGCCGGACGGGCATCTGACCGCGTGCCCCGGGGACGTCTGACCGCGTGATCCCGAGACGTCGCTGACGGGACGGGTTCCGGGAGACCTACGTTCCACCGACCTCATACGGCCCCAGCGCCAGAAGGGCGACATCGTCATGGAAGACCCGGGTGTGGCGCGGCAGGTCGGTGTTGAGGAAGTCGATGACGTCGACGGGGCCGGGGGCTGGGCGGCCGGCGAAGCGGTACCGGAGGCGGTCGAGCAGCGGGTAGAAGGCCCCGTTCTGGTCGCGGGCCTCGATGAGGCCGTCGGTGCACAGGAGCAGCACGTCGCCGTGGGTAAAGGGATGGGTGTAGGCAACGGGGTCGTCGTCGTCCAGGTTGCCCAGGCCGAGCGGGAGGGCCGGGGGCCCGGTGAGGGCGGTCACCTCGCCCCCGGAGATCAGCACCGGCTCGATGTGTCCGTGGTTGACGATGGTCACCTGCTGGGCGACGGCGTCGTACTCGACCAGGGCGGCGGTGACGAACAGTTCGTCGTCGGGGACCTCTTCGGCCTCACGGGTCAGGCAACGCTCCATCCGGGCGGCGACCGCCTTCAGATCCACCTGGTCGTAGGCAGCCTCGCGGAAGCTGCCGAGGAGGTCGGCGACCGTACGGACGGCCTGGAGCCCCTTGCCGCGGACGTCGCCGATGAGCGCGCGCTCGCCGGCCGGGGTGGCGCGGATGTCGAAGAGGTCGCCGCCGACCATGCTGCCGACCTCGCCGGACCGGTAGAGCCCGGCCGCCAGCACCTGCCCGACCTGGTGCGGCACCGGCCGCAGCAGGGTGCGCATCAGCGCCTCGGCCACCGAATGGGCGCGGACCAGTTGCCGGTCCTGGCGGCGGCGGTGGGCGGCGAGCGCCACACCGACGATGCCGACCAGGCCGGTGGCGATATAGGCGGCGACATGGTGGTTCTCCCACAGCTGGTGCACGTTGTGGCCCGTGCAGCAGGGGGTGCCGGCCAGCACGCCCTCCAGCACCATCGCGAAGACGGTGACCGCCGCGACCGCGACGGGACCGAGGGTGTACGCGGCGGTCACCGGCAGCGCGATGAGCAGGAAACTCACCGCCCAGGGCGTGGGGGTCACGAATTCCAGCAGCAGGACCCACACGACGTAGGCCAGCGGCAGCCAGCGCATCCACGCGGGCGGACGAGGCACCTCGAAGCCGCTGTCGTCGACAATCGCCGCGAGCCGCCCGCCCGCGCGCCCCCGGTCCGGCCGGCGGTCACGACCGATCCGCTCGAAGATCCACTGACCCGACCTGTCCACACGGGCTCCCGACACGACCGCGATCAAGACCCACAGCCTGTCGCGGGAGGACGACCCTGTCGGGCCATTACGCCGACTGACGGCGTGCCAAGTTTCCGCTCGTCAGGCCGGGCAATCTCACCTTGGCGCGGCGAGCGCCGACGCGGAAGCGCGGCCCACGCGGCCCGGGGACGGCCGGGCGGGTCCCGGCGCGCCGAGGGCGGACAGCCAGGCGGTGTCGCCCAGTCCGCTCAGGCGAAGTCGGTGGCCGGCTCTGTGGCATAGCGGCTCATCGCACGGATGCCAGCCTCGGGTGTCATCGGCCTGCCGTCGGCGGTCATGCTCTGGAGGTCCTGGAGGTCCCGGAAGTACTGCACATACAGGTCGGGGGTGAGCACGGTGAGCATGACGGCGGGTCGGTCCGTCACATTGGCGAAGGTGTGCGGAGCGCCGGGCGGGACCATCACGAACGTGCCCGCGGTCGCGTCGTGGTTCTTGTCCCCGACGGTGAACCGCACCGTGCCGGAGATGATGTAGAAGCCCTCGTCGTGCTCGGCGTGGCGGTGCTGCGGCGGTCCGGGGGTGTGCGGGGCGAGGACGGACTCGGTGACCCCCAGGCGGTGCCCGGTGTGGCTGCCGTCCTCGAGGACGCGCATACGCGTGGAGCCGAGGACGATCCGCTCGCCGTCCTCGGGGCCGACCACCGATACGGCGGGTCCGGCCTGCGGTTCACTGCTCTTCGCTGCGTCGGTCATGTTCCGAGTGCACCGCCGGGACCCTGCGGGTGTCCAAGACCCGTTCCGGCACGCCGATACCCCGCGGATATCGTGGCAGCGTGGAGCTACGCACCCTGCGCTACTTCGTGGCGGTCGCCGAGGAACTCCACTTCGGCCGGGCCGCCACCCGACTGCACTTGAGCCAGCCGCCGCTGAGCCGGGCGATCAAGCAGCTGGAGACGGAGATCGGCGCCCTGCTGCTCGCCCGCTCCCCCGCCGGCGTCACGCTCACCCCGGTCGGGGCCGTACTGCTCGACGAAGCGCGGGCCCTCCTCGACCGGGCCGAAGGCCTCCGCATCCGCGTGCACGCGGCGGCCGGCACCGCGGCCCTCACCGTCGGCATCCTGGGCGACGGCACCGACCCCGGCATCACCAGGCTGGCGGCCGCCTTCCGGCAAAAGCACCCCGGTGTCGACATCCGCATCCGCGACACCGACCTGACCGACCCGACCTGCGGACTGCGCGCCGGACTGGTCGACGTCGCCCTGACCCGCGCACCGTTCGACGAGACCGCCTTGACGGTGCGCCAGCTCCGCACCGACCCGGTCGGCGCGGTACTGCGCGCCGACGATCCGCTGGCCCGTCACGACCACCTCACACTGGCCGACCTGGCCGACCGCCACTGGTTCCAGTTCCCGGAGGGAACCGACCCGGCCTGGCAGTCGTACTGGAACGGCGGCACGCCGCGCGAGGGCCCGGTCGTCCGCGTCGTCCAGGAATGCCTGCACGCCGTCCTCTGGAACGGCACCGTCGGCCTGTCCCCCCTCAGCCACGACCTGCCCACAGATCTGACCGCAATTCCCCTGACCGACATGACACCAAGCCGAGTGGTCGCCGCATGGAACACCGGCGACACCAACCCCCTCATCCGCTCATTCATCACAGTCGCACGGGCCGAGTACCGCCGCTGAACGCCTACGAGCGGGGCCGGGCACGGAACCGGTACGGGGAAGCTGCGCTGGCTACCGCCCCGAGGGCAGGATCTTCGGGCTCATCCCCGCGAGCTTGGGGAGGACGCTGCCGCCGGCGGCCGAGGCGACCATGGCGCGCTCGCTCATCATCAGGCCGATCGCGGCACCGAGTCCGACCGGATCGCAGCCTCCCGTTTCGTACGACCTGACCGGCGCCACCCCCTGCTTCGCAGTGCGGGTGGCGCCGCAGTTCCACGACCTGGATCGATACCCGAACATCCCGTGCTGTCGGACGCCTGAGGGCGCGTGAAGTTCAGGCCACGGAGACCGGCACTCGCCGAACGCGCCTCAAGACCGAGAGCACAGCCCCGTAGCGATTTGCGCTACGGGGCTGTGCTCTACCTGACATGGTGCCGGCAACCAGGCAGGTGCCTGGCTGATTGGCTGCTATGAGGAGAGAGGCAGCCTAGTCACGCCACAACTCTCTTTCCTCAATTTTACCCATGCGGGCATGCCCCGTAGCGAGGTTCACGAGAATGGGCCAGCAGTCAAGCAGCATGACATACGAGTCTCTCGTCTCCAGGTATTCTTCGGAGTTGTACGGGACGATGAGAAGCCCATCCCTTTCCATCACGAGATCGTAGTCAATTTTGAGGTTTGGATCGTAGGGACCCGTTTCGCTTACAAGCAGCTCTTCTGCCGACTTCAGGGCTTCGGATCGACTGAGCGTCATTTTGTCCTCATGAACTTGTAGCCTGTGTATCCTGTAGGATCTGCGTGACCGCTCTGCCCATCCAAGAATACTACATCTCCGTCGCGGTTAATTACATTGAAAACGTGGCCACCACGCGAATCTGCCCCGAACACAATACCTCGCGACCCGTCGCCTGCAGATTTGATGTCTTTGACGAGATTGGAAAGCGACCTATCCCTGAACCGCTTTCCCGGAAAGTACTTCTCCAGCGTCTGGAGATTCCCGCGGCCCAGTTCGGGAAGAGCAGAGGCCGGCGCGCCATCGAGGGTCTTCTCAACTCCCAGGACGCATGCGCGACAGTTGGTTCCACCCTTTCCAGGGTTGACGATTTTCCGCAGATCTTCGGTCACGGGCGTCTTGTAGTAGTCCCCGAGCACGGTCTTGCCTCCGCCGCCTTCCCCCCATCGGATGTTTCCGATCCGGTTGAGGGCTTTCTCGTTCTTAACGGCCCTGGACAGATCTTCGGCCCTGATCAGCGCTCTTCCCGCTTTGACCCAACGCAGGAAGATCACTGCCCCAAGGGCGCGATCGGCAGAGGAGAGCTTCTCTCCGGTTACCGAGTCCGCTCCAGTGAGGAGCTCGGCGATCCCCTTCGCGTCCCCTACGCCGGGAAGGAGGTTCATTATGGCGGAGATGATGGCTTGCTTTGCCTTGTCTTGCTCCGCCTTGGAAGTCCCAAAGATCCAGTCTCCGGCGTCAGAAAGGTCCAGACCCTTGAAGGGGCTTCCTTCCTCCGAGAAGGCACCGCTCTTCAGTCTCTTATTCAAGTCATCGAGAGCCTTGTCCATTCCAGAGACGGCGCGGTTGGTCCGCTCCATAGCCCGGTTGGCCTCGTCGATGGCCTGGTTCATTCCATCAAGTGCGTGGTTCATCTGGCCCAGGCCCTGATCCATTTTATTCAGGCCCTGGTGCATCTCATCCAGGCCCCGGTTCATCTGAGCCACGTCGGTGTTCAAGCCAGTGAGGGCTTTATCCATCACGCTGAGACCGGAATTTATGTTGCCAACCGTGGCCCAGAGTTCCTTATCGTCGAGAATCTCGGAGGCCATTCCCAGAACTGGAGTGAGCAGCACCGCAAGCTCAGCCATGGCTTTTACAAGCTGCGCCGATGCCACTGCGGGCCGATAGAATAGATCAAACTCCTTCTCGAGGCCTTCAATCAACTTCTTTTGGATCGCAACAGCCTCAGCCCCAGTTTTCGCGTCCTTGAAGTCTTCCGCTTTCACCTTGAATGAGTTGACCTCTTGGGCAAGCTTCTTCAGATCCTGAGACTTCTTGTACAGGTCGGGAAAGCGATTCTTGGCCTCTGCGTGCCACTCGTGTTCAGCGATGAAGAAGACGATGAGGCTAAGCCCCGCAACAACCTTTTTATCGTGAAGAGATTCCTTCAGGCATGAAAGTCTCTCTTTCAGAGGTAAGGAAAGGCATCTCTCTATCCCCGATTCGGGTTTCCGTGGTTCGGCAGCTGCAGCCGCCCCCATCCCCCCGGTGAAGAATACGGACAGCGTCACCACGAACGCTGCAAATCGAGTTTTCCAGCGGAATTGCATGATCCCTCAACAGCATAGGCGTAAGGAAATGGAGCAGGTCAGGGAGGCAGCGCACAAGAGACAACCTTCAAACAGGTCGCCGACGAACGTTGCAGCACGCAGGCGCACAACCCAGCACAAACGGTGCCCCGAACCACCTCTGACGCAGAATCATACATATGTTTCATTCTGCTTGAGCTAACTCGCCTTCCATCACAGCGACTTCACGGTCCCGGCAAGATCGTTCCGCGCAGGTCCTTCTGCCGCTGCCTCACGCGGATCCGTCAGAACTCCGACCAGCAGGAATCACCACCACACCGCGCCTCCCTCTTCGCGTAGTCGGCGACTTCTCTGGCTTCTTTGATGTCGAACACCGTCGGCCCTGCGGTGATCAACTCGCAGGTGCGGACCGGCGCGAGCACCGATAGTCGGTACGCACACTGGCCGGCTGTGTCCAGCTCGCCGACCGCCTGGAGGCCCAGCCCGACCTGCACTCTCCTTTCGGGGCAGGCCCGTGGCCCTGCCATTCGTCGACTTCGCGGAGCTGGATATCGGGCCGCACTGAGGCGTGGATGTGCTCGTCCTGCGCACGGGCCCGTACACAGCGCGTCAGGCAGCCGCAGGTACAGATCGTCAGCCAAGCCCCCTTCGCGGCATCCAGGCTCATCGCCCCTGCTGTCGTCGACGCAGCGCTCGCGCAGACAGCCGGGCGCAGAGCGCCACGGCCATCGCCGACCGCACCAGCTGCTCGTGATGTGCCGGTGGCTGACCGATCAGTCGACCGTATTGAGGGCGCCGTGCTGATCCCGCCCCTCATG
Organism: Streptomyces kronopolitis; assembly: GCF_014646275.1. GTDB lineage: Bacteria > Actinomycetota > Actinomycetes > Streptomycetales > Streptomycetaceae > Streptomyces > Streptomyces kronopolitis. Next base: position 217,179 of record NZ_BMND01000003.1, on the reverse strand, counting down.
TCCACTACCACTTCAGAGAACGGCACGGCGGTGCTCGACGTCCGGCGCGGACAATGGCAAATGCTCGCTCCGGGCGCCTCGAAGACTTGGCGCGCCTTCACCGTCCGGAGCGGCACCGGCGGGCTCGCCCGGCCAGGAACCGCAGGTCGTCGTCGGGCAGATCACCGCGTGCATCGACACGCTGGTGGCCACCGGCGTACTGGTCAGCGCTGACCGCCCGCCTGAGGGAAGTGGTGACGGTCATGGTCTCCACCGCCCGACCCACCGCGCCGCGGCGTGACCTGCTGCTCGCAGCTGTCACGCTCGTCTCTCAGGGCATTGCCAGCGCGCCTACAGCTCGACACCGCCGTGGCTGTCGGTCAGTGAGACGCTTTCGCGATCCCCTCCACCAGTTGCTGGACGGCGCCGAGGACGCTGTGTCCGAAGTCGGTGGGGGCGAGGAGAAGACCGAGCACGAGGATCACCGTGATGCCGAACATCTGGTCGAGGCGGGTGCGGGGCTCAACGGGCCGCCGTAGCCGTACGAAGACGATGATGGCGAGCAGTACAGCCACGTTGATCGTGAGCATCGGGCGGTCCCCTCCGTCGTCCGCCGGGTGGCGGATCTCGGCATGGTGTACCGCTGGCCAGGCCGGCGTGTCAGTCGAACAGGCTCAGGTTGACGTGAAAGCGGTGCCCCGGCCGAAACCAGGACGCCGGAACGGAGGGTCTTCCTTGCTTCGCGGCCCGTCGCGTGCTTCGGCTGCTATCAAGGTGGAGACCACAGGGGGATGGGTGAACTTCGAGTTCGTGTGCGGGTGGTGCGGTACGGAATGCGTCATCTACGGCGAGCCGACGGGGTTCTGGCGGGAGCTGTACCGGCTGCCTGACGAGTGGGACTGCTGGCGGTGCGACGCGACGAACACCACGCCTGACCCACCGTGGACGCCAGCCGACTAGCGGACGCAAGCCACGCCGTACTGGCCCGACGACGGCGCCGCGGGGCAAACCCGAAGGCCGACGCCGTGGGGCAACCCGAAGGCCGACCCTGCGGCCTTCCAGAAATGGTCCGGAACGGTCAGCCCTTCGGCGTCCGATCCGTGTTCAGGTACGTCATCTCGAACCGCTCCAGATCCTGCTCCCGCTCGGCGAAGAGGCGCTGGGTGTGGGGCTGCGCCTCATGCTCCTCAAATGCGCACGGTCTCGGTAGACCTCGTAGAACGTGCGGACCCGATATTCGTCTGCAGAGTCGAAGACCTGGTCGGTAGCGTTCCAGGCTCGCTTTGGACGACCTCAAGCGTCTGGTCGACCAGCTTGTCGAAGCCAGCCCCTTCCCTGCTGGCGAGGGCGATTCGTACCCCGCTGCCGCAGTCCAGCCGAACACCTCGGGAGCACCTCGAACACCCCTCGCATGGCAGGGGAGTTGTGCGCAAGGACGATGGTCATCATGGTGCGGGAGACACGCCCCCGGGGGGCGCGCCTCCCGCATATGCTGCTCGTTCTTCTCTGGGAGCGGCACCGGCCACGGTCAGGCCGACCGTCGGCGTGTGCCGAGCCCACTGTCGCGTGTTGCGTATCGTGCGGGTGGTCCCGGACGTCGGTCAGCCGCACGCCGCAGGCATGCAGCGGGTCACCTTGGGGCGCGATGCCGCCCGGGCCCGCATCCCGTGTTGCTGCCCGGAGGCGTCAGGGCATACCGAGCCGTGGGCCGATGAAGCCCCCTACCACTTCTTCCCGTCGAGCCCGGCTCGACGGGCTCGACCCACCTCATCGGCGCCGGCCTTTGCCCTGCGGGCTTCCAACTGGTCCCATTGCCGGGGCTTGGTGAACATCGGGGCCCGGCCACCAGGAATGGCGACCACTCCGCCGAAGCGTTCGTCGCCCGCGAACCAGATGGCCTCGGACATGTCCGCTTCCCACGTGCGGTGGCCGAGGACCGGGCTCATGACCATCTCCGCGGGCCATTCGCCGGAGCCCCGGGAGAACTTGACGACATGGGGGCTCCGGGATCGTCGCTCGTTGGTATCGAGGCGTTTGACTCCGAGGCGCTGCTCCCAGGGGTAGACCCGGAGAACGCGTTCGATGCGCCGCAGCCACAAGGCATTGCTGATGGCGATCTGCATCATCACGAAACAGGCGATTGCCACGAAGATGGCGGCAATTTGAGCCGGGCGGGAGCCGATTGCGGCGAGTACGCCGACGGCAACGGCGATCAGGATCGAGGGCACCAGGCGTGTCCACACCCGTATGCGCAGGGATCGGCAGACCTCCTGCATCCGCGGATCGTCCAGGGCATTCCCCGCAATCGGCGGCATCTGCGGGCCGTCGGCCGGCAAGCGATTCAGGCTCATCCGAATGCCTTCCGCGTGTGTTCCTCGACTTCGCGTCGCCGGATGGCGGCCGGGTCCTCGGCCGGACTCGGACCGTCCGGGGAATCGAACGTAACGGTGTGGGCCATGGCCAGCAAAATCTCCCGGTACTCGGCCGCATGTGCAAGGGCGGCCGTGGTGAGCTGCATGAGGTATACCGACGATCCAGTGGGGCTGGGGATCAGTACGGTGCCGCGCCAGACGGAGTCTTCGGCGTCGTGAGGGTCCGTCCCGTCACGGGCGGGTGGTGCCGGAGCGCGTTCCACGCCGTCGCTGAGCAGAGCCGGCCCGCAGGGCAGGTCGACCATGTTCACTTGAGTGGCGCCACCCGTGCCCAGGGCCTTGAGCGCCCCGGCGAGGGCCAGGGCGGGCCTGGCCACCCCGAGCGGTTGTTCCGACACCGTCAGGACGGACAGCATGAAGGCGGAGCCGTCCTCCTCCGGGTGGGCGCCGATGGAGAGATGGATGACGTCCTGCCCCTCCAGCATGCCCAGGATGCCTCCGAAGAGCTCCATCAGCTGAAGGGGAGAGGGATCCGCCTGGGCGGTCCCGGGGATCTCCCGGAGCGCCTCCCAGATTTTCCCCAGCGGCTCCTGCCAGTCCTCCAGAGGGAAGGCGAAGTACCCTTCGGGCGGCCAGAACCACATCTCGGCGGCGGGCTCCTGCGGCGGCGCGGATGCCACAGAGAGTGGTGCCTGCGCCTCCTCCCGCGAAACACCGCTCCATGGCGCCGGCGCCAGCCGCGCCACTGTGGACCGCTTGAGGTTCTCCCTCAGCGAAGGGATCTGGCGGGGCCTCGGGCCTTCCATCCGGGGCCCGTTCCCGTGAGTGGTACGTGAGCGGTGCCGTGCGCGCTGTCCGCAGGGGCAGTCAGTCGTCTACGTCAGCAGGCCGACGAGCCGTTCGTTTACGTCGTCCTTGCCCGAGTCAGGGTCCGGTACCAGCTTTTCCCGGTTGGCGGGGTCGCGGGCCAGGACGTGCAGTCGTCCGCCGCTGCGGGCCAGCACCAGGTCCCTGCTGCTGCCCGCGGTTTCGGCGGATCCCTGCGCGGTGTATTCGGTGACGGTGATCAGTGCGGAGCGCTCCGCGGCGGCGAGGACGGCGTCGGTGTCCACTGACTTTCCGGGGTCCGCCGACGGGCCTCGCGGGAGCCACTCGGTGAGCGCGTTCAAGGCTTCGTCGAGCTTGTACAGCCCCATCTGGTGGACGCCGAGCGCGTCGATGCGGACCATGAGACAGATCCGCTCGGGTTGGGGGAGCAACAGGATCCGCCACGGCTCACCCGGCCCCGACCCGGTCGTGCGGGCATCGAGCACCATGCGGGCCCTTTGCTGGAACGCCACGGCGATGCCCAGGTCGCCCTGCACCTGGACCTCCTCGCCCGTGTCACCCGCCAGCAGCAGTTGTCGGGCCGCCAGCGAGCGCACGGCCTCGGCGATCACGTCGTCCGACGGCCTGGCCTCCAGGAAGTCCACGATCGCGTCCACGGCGGTGAGTTCCGCGATGGTGTACGCACCGAGCAGCACGGGTCCCGTGTTGACCAGGTTCACCACGGCCGAGACCAGCCCCGCAGGGGCGGACGCCACACCCGCGTCGGACGGCGCCGCAGGGGGAACATCGCGCTGATCGTCATCGCTCATGACGGTCCTCCCGTCTGCCACGGTTCCACCGCAGTCGGCACGCGGCTCTCACGGAGCACCGCGGCGGCGCTGCGTGAGAGGGTCTCGGTCACCCACACCTCGGAATTGCCGAACAGCCCACGGCCCGCCCTGCCGGACAACGACTGCCCCAGCTCGCCGGCGAGGTCCTCCCGGTCCGGGGGCGGGAACCGAGCCGCCAGGTCCGCAGAGACGGCGGTGGCGTCGTCGGCCTCCTCGATCCGGCGCAGGGCCTGGGTCAGCACCCGCGCGACCGGAGGTGTCAGGGACGTCGGCACGGCAAGGAACGGCGACAGGTACAGCGGTCGCCGTTCGGTCATTCGGGACAGCCCCCAGGGCCCGACATTGCTGCGCGTGATCCGGTAGACCACGTAGTCCATGAGGTGGCGGAGGTCGCTCACACTGGGCAGCTTCCGCCCGCCGAAAGCAGCCGGTGTCTTCTCCAACTGCACCCAGGTGCCCTGGGCGGTGCGCCCGTGCAGCTTCTCCCGCACCACGTCCCCGCGCATCCCGATGTCGGGATAGCGGGCCTTGTCGATGTCACGGTGGTGGCTGGAAAGGCGCTCGTGACTCACCTTGGCGAACCGCCAGTCCTCGTACAGCCGCGGTTCGTCAACCAGCACATGGCCGCCGCACAGCACGTCGTGCAACTGGGGCACCTGCAGTCCGTGGCGCTCCAGATCCGAGAGGATCGCCGCTTCCTCCGGGCTGAGCCGGCGAACGGCCGCGACCAGCCCTTTCCGGTACGCCCCTACCCGTGCCGTGATCTCGATCATGAGCCGGACCCGGGTGCGCACCTGCTCGGCCCGCCAGTCACTCGCACTGTCCGAAGCCGCGCCGCCGGGTTGCCTCCGGTGGGCGACCGATGCCAGTGCGTGCTTCCGCTCCACCTCGCCAGTACAGCACGACAGGCCCTTGCCCGCACGAGTTCCGCGCTCGGCCCGGGTGGCGTACGGCACGAAGGAATTCGGTGCCGTACGCGGCCGCATCGATGTCCCTGTCCACCTGCTCGCCATGCCCCACACCTACGCGACGGCACCGCCCGCGCGTACCAGGCACTCCTGCCCCGGAGGGAGCGGTCAGCCCCTCTTCGCTCCGCCCCCCCGGCGCACGGCGACGCTTCCTGCTGCCGCACCAACCGGCTCCGACTCGCGGCTGGTTGAGTTCGGTGCCCACGGACATAAGGGGGCTCCGCAGACGGGGGATGCCACCTTCGGCCGCGGGCGCCCGACGCGTTGGCGGACAGGTCGGCACGCTGCTGCGGATCGGGGACGCCCAGGAGTCGGCGGGCAGGCAACGACCCGTCCTGGTGCAGGTCGGCCCGGCGAGGCCTTGCACGCGCGACCCCGGCGCCGCCGTGGTGCGCTACGTCCGCGATTCCCGAACCGAGCGCCCCTTGCTGCGGCGTCCGTCGGAACCCCACAACCGCCCACGCCTCACTGGCCAGCAGGCCATCTGACCAGTGGCGTAAAGCACCTGACTACCCATCAGGACAAGCGTCAAATGAGCGTCAGAATGCCACGGAGACCGTCACCTCAGCGTCAAGACACCGCCCGCAACCCCCACACCGCGCCTCACACGCACGGACAAAACCACAGGTCAGGCGCCCTTGGCCGCCTTCTCCAGAATGACCACGCACTCCACATGATGCGTCACCGGAAACATGCCGCATGCGGCAGGAAGGTAAGAAACACCAGGTCAGGCAGTATTTTGCGGCTCTTCAGGTAGCCAGTCAGGCCCCCGGAGCGTCAAACGAGCGTCACGGGCAGGGAGAGCCGGCCCGGTCGACGGGCTTCCAGAGCTGGATGGCCGTGTACGCCATCGGCCTCCCCGCCTTCACTGCGCGCGCACCCGGCGAGCACACGCACTGTGAAACCTGCCGGCTCGGCCGGACGTGCCGCCGTCCCGGAGAGCGCACCGGTGGGCGTGTCCGAGGGCGGTGCTCAGAGTGTTCCCGCCCTTGGAGAACGGCTTCAGTCAGGGCCCGGCGAAGGGCAGCAAGTCGGCGAGCACGAGAGCACGCGGATCTCCGGCGGCACTCCGCAGACGCTTCGGTGGCGATCCCGGCGGCACTCCAACGGCACTCCGGCGGCGTGACACGGGCGGTCCAGCAAGCCTCCAGCCTTTCCCGCGAAAGTCTCCGTAGAAGCGAACTGTTCACCGTTTTGGAGGCGCAGTGGATCTGCGGTTGGACGGCAAGCTGGCACTTGTCACGGGCGCGACGCGCGGGATCGGCTTCGCGACGGCGCAGGCCCTGGCGAACGCCGGCGCCGACGTCATCGGTTGCCACCACAGTGACAACACGTCAGCCAAACCTGTTCTGAGGGCACTTGAAAAGATCGGTGGCAACCACCGGATGGTCCGGGCCAACCTGACCGATCCGGCGGACGTGGGCCGCCTGGTGGAGGCCTGCCGCGACGCGGGCCGCGACATCGGCGTGCTCGTCAACAACGTCGGCATCGACGCCGCATCCCCCTTAGCCGAACTGACCGAGGAGGAGTGGCAGCGTGTCCTAGAGACCAACCTGACCTCCGCGTACCGGGTGACCCGAGGCGCTCTCGGCCTGCTCGCCCAAGACGCGTCGGTGATCTCGATCGGTTCCTCCGCCGCGGGGCGAGGCGTGCCGGGGCGTGCCCACTACGGCGCCGCCAAGTCCGGGATCACCGGACTGACCCGGGCTCTGAGTAAGGAACTCGGCCCGAAGGGCGTACGGGTCAACTCCGTCGCCCCGGGCATCGTCGACATGGGCCTGGATTCCGGCTTCCCGGCCGCGGTCCGGACCCGAATGTCCCGAATGTCCGCCCTCGGACGCCTGGTGACGGCCGATGAGGTCGCTCACGCCGTGCTCTTCCTCGCCAGTGACGCCGCCCGTTACGTCACCGGCATCACGCTGAACATCGACGGCGGGCTGTAACCCCCCGTTCAGCCGTCAATCCGCCCCATTCCACCGACCCGGAGGGACCTCCCATGGCCACCGCTGCCATCACCTACAAGATCAAGACCGGATTCGAGGAGGAGATCGCCGAGATCTTCTCCGCCTCCAATTTCAAGCGGGCGGGCTCCCCGATCATCCGGGACGAGAACGGCAACGAGATCGGCCGCATCACGGCCACCTCGCTGTTCATCAAAGACGACCGGATGGTGCGGTTCATCACGTTCGAGGGAACGCTGGAGGACGTGGGTCGCCACATGGCCGGCCAAGACGGCGTCCAGGAGGCCGAGCGCAAACTCGCCCCATACCTGGCCGAGCCGCGCGACACCACCACCGTGGAGGGGTTCCTCACCTACTTCCGGAACAGCTCGATGCGAGTCCTGTCCCAGCTCTCGGTGGACAGCCTGCCGCCGGAGATCCTCGACAAGCTCTGAGTTCGTCTCCTCGCACGTTCGAACTGTCCTGTCCGCGGCGGGATCGCCGCGGACCCGTCACCGGAAGGGTCGTAGATGACCGGCCGACACATCGCCTTCATCGGGCTCGGCAGCATGGGCAGCGGAATGGCGCTCCGCTTGCTCGACTCCGGGTTCCGGGTCACCGTGTACAACCGGACCAAGGAGCGAGCGCTGCCCGTCGCGGAGGCCGGCGCCGAGTTGGCCGACTCGGCGGCCCAGGCCGCGGCCGCCGCCGAAGTCCTCGTGCTCAGCGTTGCCGACGAGGGCGCGGTTGAGGAGATCCTCTTCCACCACATCGAGTTGCGCGCGGATGTTCTGGTGGTCAACACCTCCACCGTTTCGCCGAAGTACGCCCGCGACGCGAGTGCGCGAGTGGAGAAGACGGGCGCACGCTGGATCGATGCCTGCGTCATCGGCAACCCGTCGCAGGCACGCGAGGGCTCGATGCGCGTGCTCGCCTCCGGCGCCCCGGAGGACGTCGAGGCGGCCAAGCCCATGCTCACGGCTCTGGGCAGCAGCGTTATCCCGCTGGGGCCGGTCGGCCAGGCGCCCGCCATGAAGCTGGCCTTCAACCTCCTGCTGGGGGCTCAGGTCGCCTCGCTGGCCGATGCCGTGCGGTACGGCGAGCGGGCCGGCCTGGATCGTGACCTGCTGCTGGCCGCGATCGGGGTGAGCGGGTTCAGTTCCAAGGTCATGTCATTCCGCGCCGACCTGATGCGCAGTGGCGAGTTCCAGCCGGCGGCCTTCCGGACCAGTCTGATGCTCAAGGATCTGCGTCTGGTGGTCGAGGAGGCCCGGGACCTGGGCCTGGAGCTGACCGTGACCGAGACCGCGTCGGCCTACTTCGAGCGGGCGGTCGCCGCCGGGAAGGGCGACTTCGACGCCGCGGTCATCGGTGAGGCGTCAGCCTGACCCAACGGCCGGGATTCGTGCCCGGTCGACGAGACCGGTGGGCGGCGGGACTGGACGGTCCCGCCGCCCACCGGTCTCGCCATGCGCGAATGGTCGCGATGGACTCGACGGTCACCAGAGAGGCGATGTCCACCGAGAATCCGACGCCGACCACGAATTCGCCGGGCCCAGGATCGGAATCCTGTGCCCGGCGAGTCGGTCCTTCAGCCCGCCTACCGGGCCTCGGCGAGGCGGCCCTCCACATACTTCAGGACCGCACTGAGGGTCTTGAGGTTGTCGATGTCCTCGTCCGGGATGGGGAATCCCAGGTCCTCCTCCAGACGCGTGAACACCTCGTAGACGGCCAGCGAGTCCAGCCCGAGGTCGATGAACGCGGTCTCCAGGTTGGTCTCGTCGTCGAAGACGACCGCGTCATCGACGCCCACGCAGGCGTCGACGTTCTTCTGGAAGTCCGCCACAGTGAATACCCGCATTACCTCTCCTCGTTCTCGTACTGGTGTTTGCCATCCATATCCGGTGCGATGTATGGCAGTTGCCGCTGTCACGGCATCAGGACGACCTGTCCCGCGTAGTTCAGGCCCGCACCGAACCCGATGAGCAGCGCTGGCTCTCCGCTGTGCACCGTGCCCTCGCTCAGCAGCCGTTCCATCGCGAGCGGGATCGAGGCCGCCGACGTGTTGCCTCTGACCGTCACGTCCGTCGCCACCTGCACCGAGTCCGGCAGGCCGAGGCGGTCGACCATGACCTCGGTCATCCGCAGGTTCGCCTGGTGCGGAACGAAGGCGGCCAGCTCCTCGGGGCGGACCCCCGCGGCCGCCATGGCGCGCCGCGCCGCGGGCACTATCTGGCCCACCGCCCAGCGAAAGACACTGCGACCGTCCATCCTCATGTACGGCCGCGGCAGGCTCGGGTCGTCCCTGACCGAGCCCCAGTCGCTGTCCATCCGCAGAGCCTTCGCGTAGGTGCCGTCGGCCCCGCGTACCGCCGGTCCGATCCCTGGCTCGGCGGACGGGCCGACCACCACCGCGCCGGCTCCGTCCGCGAAGAGGAACGCGATGCCACGGTCGGTCGGCTCGACGATGTCGGTCATTCGTTCCGCGCCGATCACCAGGACGTGTCCGGCTCCCCCCGACGACACCAGGTCACCGGCGACCGCCAGTGCCTGGCAGAAGCCGGCGCAGGCCGAAGCGAGGTCGAAGGCGGCCGCGTGTCGTGCGCCCAGCACATGGGCCACGACCACCGCGAGTGCCGGGGTCTGGACCAGGTTCGACATGCTCGCCACGATCACGCAGTCGATCTGTCCCGGTTCCAGGCCCGCGTGTGCCAGGGCCTTGGATCCGGCCGCCGCGGCCATCACCGGCAGAGTCTCGTCGGGCGACGCGAAGTGCCGGGTGACGATGCCGGAGCGCGTCTCGATCCACTCCTCGGTGGAGTCGATGCGCTCGCAGATCTCCGCATTGGTCACCACCCTGCGGGGCCGGTAGATGCCCAGGCCGAGGATACGGCTGTGCCGGCGCTCGGTCGTGAGCAGGCGTGCGGTCCTCATCGGTTCCCTTCCGTGGCAGCCGGAGCCGCCGGAAGCGTCGCGCTCAGATAGCGGTCGATGACCGTGCGGTAGTAGTCCGGCCGACGGACCCGCTCGGCCACCTCCGGCACCACTTGTGTGAGCCGATCGACCGAGACGGTGTAGGCGCCGACGACCTGGCGGTAGGTCTTTCGCGCCACGGTGCCCAGAGACCGTTCGATGTGCGCGACGATGTCCTGGACCGAGACCGAGGTACCGGAGGCCACGTTGACCACCTGCGGCGGCTCGGCGACCGTCATCAGCGCGTCGAAGATCGACACAGCGTCGTCGATGTCGAGCAGATCTCGGTAGGCGCCGCGGTACACCTGAAGGGCGCCGCTGCGGATCTGTTCGGTCAGCCCCGGGAGCAACTGGTGTGCCCGTTGCCCTGGACCGGCCAGGTGGGTCACCCGGAAGACGAGATGGTCGGCCCGGGAGGCCGCTAGAACCGCTTCCAGGGCCAGTTTGTGACGCCCGTACGCCGAGCTGGGGAAGACCGGTTCGTCCTCCCGGCCCCTGCTGTCCTGCGCGCCGTACATCCCCGCCGAACAGGTCGAGAGATACACCAATCGCCGCCCGTCGGCCGTGCAGCGCCGGATCACCGCGTAGAGCAGGTCCGCCTCACGGGCGAACTGCTCCTCGGCCACGGACCCGGCACTCGACACGCCGGCAGCGAAGACCACGGTGCCGGGATGCCGGTGGGCCAACGGGCGCAGGTGGTGTGCGATGAAGCCGTCTCCGACGATCTCCATGCCGTTCCGGTCCTTTCTCGAGACTGCCAGCCCTGCGCCCTCGAGCCTGGTGCAGCGCTCTGGCAGGTCGCTGGACCGCAGCTGTCACCGCCGCCGGCGCCCCCGGCAACCCCGCCCGCTCCGTGCGTGATCACAGCGTCTATAGGACGTCCAGCGGGAGGTGCGAAGGTGCAGCTCGAACCGGGGTACGTCCCGGGCGTTGTGAGATCGGAGCAATGATGGAAGCACGCGTGAAGAACATCGCCGAACTCCGTGGGCTGATCGGAGGCGGCACGGCCGAGGAAGCGGAGGCGAAGGCGGTGGCGCTCTGCGGAGGCCCCGCGGAGGCCCTGGACACGCTCTTCGCCCTGTACCAGGTGGCCTTCGTCCCGGAGAACGCGTCCGGCGTCCAGGGCGAGTTCCAGTTCAACGTCACGACGACCGAGGGTACGCAGGAGTACACCGTCGCCGTGGGCGACGGCAAGTGCCAGGCCCGCAGGGGGGCGGCCGTGTCCGCCACGGCCGTGACGACCGTCGGGCTCGGGGATCTGCTGCTGCTGTCCGTCGGCGAGGCCACCGGCTTCCACCTCAGCGCCGAGAAGCGCCTCATCACCGAGGGGGACCTGGGCGCGGCGATCGGTTTCAAGGACTGGTTCAAGCTCGCCTGAGACCGCGTCGGGACGAGGGGCTCGCACAGCCTCTCGTCCCGTCGGCACGCGGCGACGCCCGACCATCAGACACTGGCGGCCAGTCGCTCCAGCACGGCGACGGTGTCACCGGGCGACGGCATCGCCTGCATCTCGCCACGCAGCCCCCGCGCACTTCGCGCGTGGACTGGGTTGTTGAGGAGTTCGAGCACGGCCTTCCGGATCTCATGGACGCCGTTCTGCTTCTCCGCGCTGTCCATGGTGATCCCCGCGCCCACGGCGGCCAGTTGGTCACCGTACTCGAACTGGTCGAGGAACTGTGGAACGACCAGCTGGGGCAGGCCGAACGCGGTCGCCGTCAGGGAGCTGCCGGCCCCACCGTGGTGGATCACCACGTCGCACCGGTCGAGGAACACGTTCAGCGGCAGGGACTCGACGACCCGCACTCCCTCCGGAACCGTGCCCAGCGACTCTTGGTCCGTGGCGGCAAGCGCCACGACCACATCCACGCCGTCGGTCCCGGAGACCGCCTCGATGATCCGGCGCAGCAGCGGAACGCCGTTGAGCACGAGCGTCTGCGTGCCCAGCGAGATGCAGACGCGCCGCACGCCGGTGCGTTTCAGCGCCCAATCCGGCACGGCACCCGTTCCGTTGTAAGCGACGTACCGCATGGGCCGGTGCGTCGCGGCACCTGTCTGCCCGAACGAGGGCGGACAGTTGTCGAGGGTCAGCACGGGTTCCGGCGCGCCCTCCTTCAGCCCCAGCCGCCCGACGACCGGAATCAGAGCCTCGGCCGCAGTCTGCTCGAACCGCGCGGCCCGCCCTGTCAGGCCGATCCCGTGGCGAACCCACGGGACTTCCAGGACTCCGCCCAGCAGGCGTGCGCAGAACTCGAACGGCTCGGAAATGATCAGGTCGGGAGCCCAGGACCGGCAGAAGTCCAGGTACTCGTCCACCGTGCGGTGAGCCTGGTGGGCCCAGGTCCTCGCCGCACTCGCGTACAACGGGTCGACCACACGTCCCCACGCTTCGATCGGGGTGGCGCCGTCCGGCAGCATGTTCCGCAGATGGAGCAGTTGTTCAAAGGCTTCCCCGATCGGCCGCCCGCACAGTCCCGCTCCGCGCACGGCCGGCATCAGATTGGGCTGGCCACCGACCACGACCTCGTGCCCGGCGCCACGGAGCGCCCAGGCGAGCGGCACCATGGGGGTGACATGCCCGGGGGCCGATATCGACGTCATCAGGACTTTCAAGAGACCTCCACATTCCTGAGTCGACGAACCTGCCGACCTGGTCAGGCTGTTCAGCGGCCCCTGGCAGCGAGCAGCATATGGACGTTGGTCCCCGCGAGCAGCCGTTCCTGGCCGCCCTCGACCGTGAATCCGCGCTCGGACAGCTGCCGGGTGATGGCATCGAGCCGGCCGTCAGTGTCGTGGATCTCGGCCACCACCCGGCGGACCCTGGACCAGCCCGCCTCGCCGATGCCGTCCAGGACGTCCTGTTCTGCCCGCTCCACGTCGATCTTCAGCAGGGCGATCTCGTCTACGCCGTACTCGTCGACGGCCGCAGCCACCGTGGTGACCTCGACCGGGTAGGTGTGCCCCTGGTGCATGGTCGCCAGGAACGCGTCGGCGACGTCCGCACCGATACCGCTGTTGACCAGGTAGGTCGTGCTGTTGCGGCGGTCCTCGTCGCTGTCCGGATAAAGGCTGCTCTGCGCGGGCGACTTGGGGTAGTAGGTCAGTTCCGCCGTCCCCGGCTTCGAACCGACGGCGGTCTGGATCGCGGTGATGTCGGCCTGCTGACGGGCCGCGTTAACCTTGAGGCAGGCGTAGCAGGCCTCGGCGGGTTCGAAGGAGTACACCCGCAGGCCGGGCACGAGGTCAGTGAAGAGGTAGGCGGCGAACCCGATGTTCGCCCCCACGTCGAAGAGGACGTCACCGGCCGACAGGCCGGCCACCGCCTGGGCGTAGATGTCGTTGTCCACGACGTCCTGCCACAGCGCGACCCCCTGGTTGGCTTCCGGGCTCAGGACCTTCCGGCCGCCGGGAAGCGTGATCTCGTAGGTCTCGTAAGCTGGCGCTGCCGCTGGTCCAGTCATGTCTGCCTCTCCTATTTCTCCCGGTGCGCCCAAGGACCATGCGTCCCAAGGGCGATGCGCTGCAAGAACGGCGTTCAGCCGCCGAGGACCCGGATCAGGTAGCTGACCGCGTTCTCGTCGCGACCGGATGCGCTGCGGTATCCGACGTAGCCGTCCGGCCGGATCAGGAGCGCCTCGCCCGGGGCCAGCGCGTAGTAGCCGGCCGTCTTCTGAGCGGTCGCGGCCAGACGCGTCGCACGGACGCCGGGGAGGGCACCGGGCGTGGCAGCCGTGGTGATGAGCACCCACCCTCCATGGCGCAGCTCGTCGTAGAGGGTGGTCGCGGTCCCGTCCGCCCCGAGCAGCGCGACCTGCGGGGCGTGGTCACCGGCCGCCAGGCCCGGGTGCTCCGCAGACTGCCGACTGAGCGGGCTGCTCTTGTAGTCCACGGCCTTCTCGCCGCGGGCCTGCTGCTGCTTCCCGACCCCGGCGGCGACGGCCTCAGCCGTGGGGGGCGTGCCGACACCGCCCCAGAACGATCTTTCGGTGCGCGTCAGCAGGTCGTGGGCGACCGGCAGGCGCTCCGCGTTGTAGGTGTCCAGCAGCTGGTCGGGGGCTCCGGTGATGACAGCGGCCAGCTTCCAGCCGAGGTTGAAGGCGTCCTGGATGCCGGTGTTCATGCCCTGAGCGGTGACCGGCATGACGGTGCGCGCGGCGTCGCCGAGCAGGAAGCAGCGGCCCTTGCGGAACTGGGCGGCGACGCTGTTGTGCAGCCGGACCCGCCAGTTGTACAGGGGTGACTCCAGCCGGACGTCCGGCGCGCCGGAGAGTTTCCGGACGTACGCCTCCACCTCCTCCACTGAGGGGTCGAGCCGGTTCTCCGGATCCGGGTCGGCGACCGCGGCAAACAGCCGGCGTCGCCCGTCAGGCAGCGGCAGGTCCCCCAGGAAGCCGTCCCCGGTCATGTACAGGTGCGCCTCACCCGGGCCGTCGGACGGCAGCCCGAGCGCGAAGGCGTCCACCTGGACGAGCTGCGTCCCACCGAAGCGGGTCGTGTGCCACGGGATGCCGAGCGCGTCCCGCAGCACACTGTGCGAGCCTTCCGCCGAGATCACCCAGCCCGCCCGGACCGTTTCCCGGGCCGCGTCACCGTGCTCCAGGGTGAGCGAGACGCCGTCGGCGTCCTGGTCCAGGTCGACGGCGCGCACCCCGCGCTCGATCTCGCCGCCCAGTTCCCGCAGGCGCTCGGTCAGCGCACGCTCGGTCTCCTGCTGGCCGATGAGCAGCGGGAGCGGGTACGGGCCCTCGTCCTCGTGCAGATTGACGGCCAGCTCTGCTTCCCCGAAGGGGTGGTAGACCCGGCGCTGGTAACCCACCGCGCGCCTTCGAAAGTCCACCATCGGCAGACCCATCAGGTCGAAGGTCTCCAGTGTGCGCTGCCAGACGGTGCAGCCGCGCGTGCCCGGGCGCGGCCGCACCCGGCGATCCACGAGGCGGAAATCCACCTGCCGTCGGGCGAGCTCGATCGCCAAGGTCAAGCCCACGGGCCCCGCGCCCACCACCAAAACCTCGGTTTCCGATGCCATGGCCTCCGCTTTCCTCCCATCCGAATATCCGTCATATCGCCACCAAAGAACAGGACTTGACGCCGCTGGGTGGCTCCGCATCCCGTGGACAGTCGCCCTCTTCTTCACCTACGGTGGCCCCCGACCGGCTTCCCACAGCCCCGTCGAGTCCCTCCTGATACAGCCCCTCCATGGGCGCAGACCCCCGGAACCGCCCCCAGCTTCACCATGCGCGCTGGACGCACGGTGGACGCCCGATGGCAGCACCGGATACCCAGGAGGAGCCTCATGACCCGGACGGTCTTTCGCGACGTAAGGATCTTCGACGGACACCGCGTCCCCTCCGACGACACCGTGGTCGTCGAGGACGGTCGCATCGAGGCGATCGGCCACGGACTCGCTGTGCCGGCCGGCGCCGAGGTGGTGGAGGGCAAGGGGTGCACCGTGCTCCCCGGGCTCATCGACGCGCACACCCACATCGTCGGCGCCGCGCTGCGCCAGGCCCTGGCGTGGGGGGTCACCACCGAGCTGGACATGGCGAACTTCCCGGACAAGATGGCCGCCGCGAAAAAGGAGCAGGACGGCCCTCTCGGTTCGTCCCTCGCCGACCTCCGCTCGGCCTGCTGCGCCGCCACTGTCCCCGGCGGGCACGGCTCGGCGCGCTTCCCGGAGATCCCGACTCTCACCGAGCCCGAGGAGGCCGCCGACTTCGTCGACGCCCGGATCGCCGAAGGATCGGACTACATCAAGGTCCACTACGACGACGGCCAGGTCTCGGGCCACATGGACGACAGCACGCTTCCGGTGATCCGGAAGGAGACCATGGCGGCGGTCATCGCCGCGGCCCGTGAGCGCGGCATGCTCACCATCGTCCACACCGGTACCGTGCAGGCCGGCCTCGACGCCGTGGAGGCCGGCGCGCACGGTCTGGCCCACCTGCTCGTCGATCGTGCGCCCGGGCCCGAATTCGGCGAGACCTTAGCCCGGCACGGGGCCTTCGCGATACCCACTCTCAGCATGGTCGAGCTGTTCTCCGGCAGCTCCGAGCTCGGCACCCTCGCCGACGACCCGGCTGTGGCCGGCCGGCTCGCCCCCGAGGACCTGGCGCTGCTGGAGCGCCACCGCGCGGGCAACGCGCGACGGCTCCCGGTGGATGTGGCGGCCGCCGAGACCGCCGTCCGTTCGGCGCACGCCGCCGGGGTGCCGCTGCTGGCCGGGACCGACGCGGTGATGTGGCTGCACGGCATCAGCCTGCACCGGGAGCTGGAGCTGCTGGTCCGCGCCGGGCTGACCCCGCGAGAGTCGTTGACCGCGGCCACCGCGAACCCTGCCCGTATCTTCTCGCTGTCCGACCGGGGCCGGATCGCTCCCGGTCTGCGCGCGGACCTCCTCCTGGTGGCGGGCGACCCCACCCTGAACATCCGCGCCACCCGGGCCATCCGGGGGATCTGGAAGCGCGGGGCCAAGGTCACCCGGCAGTTCTGAACAGCCCCCGCTCCGCGTGAGCGGGAGTCGACAGCCCGCCGCACGAACGCGTCCAGCCGGGCCGCGCGAGCGTCCAGCCAGGGTCCAGCGAGGTGGACGATCCTTGGCCGCCAGCTGACCTCAGTGTCTTCGCCGACCGCTGCGGCGGGCACGACTCCTCGAACGGAGCGGATGATGTCCACCATCCTCTTGGCCACCCTGGCCGCAAGCGGTCACGTCAATCCGTTCGGCCCGGTCGCGACCGAACTGGTCGAACGCGGGCACCGGGTGATCTGGTACACGGGCACCGCCTATGCCGACCGGGTCGCACGCTCCAGTGCCGAATTCGCACCGCCCGAGGACGGCAGATTCGTCGACCTCGACCGACTGACCGACGAGTACCCCGAGTTCTTGTCCCTGCCGTCCGAGGCCCGCGGACCGTGGTTCCTGGAACACGTCTTCGTCCGCCCCGTGCCGGGGCAGTACCGCGACCTCAAGGCGCTGATGGCTCGGTACGGGGCGGACGTCCTGCTCGCCGACTCCACCATGGCCGCCGCCTCGCTCATTCACGAGCTGCACGGAGAGCTGTGGGCGACGCTCAGCGTGGCGCCCCTGGCCATTCCGGACCCGTGGGTGCCGCCGTTCGGGAAGGGCTGGCCGCCCGGGGGGCAGCCCTGGCTGCGGATCCGCAACTGGTACACCGAGACGTCCGAACGGCGCCGGTTCCCGGAGCCGCTCGACCAGATGAACGTCATCCGGCGGGAGCTCGGCCTGTCACCGGTTCGCTCCAGCCCGTTCGACGCCAACCTCACCCCGTACCTGTACGTGCAGGCGACCGTGGCCGAGTTTGAGTACCCGCGCCGGCGCCTGCCCGAGCAGGTGCACTTCGTCGGACCGCTGTTCCCAGCCGTTCCTCCGCCCGGCCCGCTGCCCGACTGGTGGCCCAAGCTGGAGAAGGACCGGCCCGTCGTCCTCGTCACCCAGGGCACCGGCGCCCGCGACCTGGGCGAGCTGGTGGTACCGACCGTCCAAGCGCTGGCCGGTCAGGACATCACCGTCGTCGTGACCACAGCGGGCGCGTCCCACCCTGACCTGGATCCCGCCTCGCTGCCGGCGAACGTCCACGTCGAACCGTTCCTGCCCTACGCAGAGTTGATGCCCCACCTGAGCGCCATGGTCACCAACGGCGGCTACGGCACGGTCCAGCTCGCCCTCGCCCACGGCGTCCCGATCGTGGCCGCCGGGGTAACGGAGGACAAGCCCGAGGTCTGCGCCCGGCTCGCCTGGAGCGGCGCCGGCATCGACCTGCGGTCGAAGCGTCCGCCCGTCCCAGTCCTCGCCGAGGCCGTGCGCACCGTCCTGATCGATCCCGGCTACCGGCGGAAGGCGTCCGCGATGCGCACCGCCTTCGCCGGGCGCCGGGCGCCGCAGGAGGTGGCGGTGCTCCTCGAAGAGCTCATCGCGACCCGGCGGCCGGTCCTCGCGACCCGCCGCTGAACCTCGAGGCCGTCGCAGCTCCCGCCAGCCCTTCCCGTTCCCCACCCTCGCCTTGACCGGTCCGCGGAGACAGGCCCGAGGCGGGGGGCCTCATATCCCATCAGGACACCACACCTCACCAGGAAACAGACGTGACCACTGAACATCCTGCAACGCCCTTTCCCTTCCCAACGGCCCAACCCTGGCTCCCCGCCACGGAGTTCGACGACCTGCGCGCCACGGACGGCCTGCACCGGGTGGCGCTACCGACCGGGGACCCGGCCTGGATCGCCGCCCGGTACGAAGACAACCGCCAGCTGCTCTCGGACCCCCGTTTCAGCCGGGCCGCCGCCGCCCGCGCCGGCGCTCCACGGGCCCGGCGCGCGGCGCTGGAAGCCCGATCCATCACCACAATGGACCCGCCCGAGCACACCCGGCTGCGCCGGATCGCCATGCGGGCGTTCTCCACCAGGCGGATCAACGGGCTGCGGCCGCGCATCCACCAGACCACCGACCGGTTGCTGGACGCCCTGGCGGCGGCCGGTCCGGGCGCCGACCTGGTCACCACGGTCGCCAGGCCGCTGCCGGTCACGGTGATCTGCGAGCTGCTCGGTGTGCCGGTCACCGACCAGGAGCAGTTCGGGGCATGGTCCCAGGTCTACCTCAGCGTCACCGCGAACTCCGCCGAGGAGATCGAGGGTGCCACGGCCTCACTCAAGGGCTACCTCGCGCAGCTGATCCAGGAGAAGCGCCGGCAGCCCGATGACGACCTGCTCAGCGACCTCGCCAACGCCCCCCAGGAGGAACGCCTGGACGAGGACGAGCTGGTGACCTTCGGGGTCACCCTGCTCGTCGCCGGGGTGGAGACGGTGGCCCACTCGATCAGCGGAGGCGTGCTGGCACTGCTCCGGCACCCGGAGCAGTGGGAGCTGCTCCGCGAGCAGCCCGAGCTGATCGAGGGCGCGGTGGACGAGTTGGTCCGGTACACCCCGGCCGCGGTCAGCGGCGGCACGGTGCGGGTCGCACTGGAGGACGTAGCACTGGGCGGCACCCTGGTCCGCGCGGGCGAGGCCGTACTGCCGGCCGTGATCTCCGCGGACCGGGACGCCACCGTGTTCACCGATCCCGACCGGCTGGACATGACCCGCAGCCCCAATCCGCACATCGGCTTCGGCCACGGCCCGCACCGCTGTCTGGGAGCCCAGCTCGCCCGCGCGGAACTCGCCATCGCGGTGGGCTCGCTGGTCGCCCGCTTCCCCGGACTACGCCTGGACGTGGCGGTGGAGGACCTGGAGTGGGATCTGCGCACCATGCAGCGCGGTCCGCGGGCGCTGCCCGTCCGGTGGTGACTGAGCCGTCCAGCACGAACGGCGCGGGGCGGCGGGCTTGCCCGCCGCCCCGCGCCGTGGGACGGCTCAGTCGTAGTACGCGGTCGGCGCGGTCCGCAGTGTCTGCCACTGCTGCGCGTCATGGCCGTGGACCAGCAGCGCGCCCTCGGCCTCCGCCAGCTCGACCAGCCTGCGGGTGCTCGCACGGACCGCGGCCTCGTCCACGTCGAACGGCGTCATCGCCCGCTGCTCGGGGTCGAGGAACTCTGTCGAGGGGATGGCGTCGGCCGCCAGCAGCACCGCGCCGGTCCGTGGCAGCCGGACGAGCACCGACTGGTGCCCCTGGACGTGTCCGGAGCTCTCCACAAGCAGCACGCCGGGGAGCAGCTCGGTGTCGCCCTCGACCCGCCGGTACTTCAGGTGGGGCAGGTCCCAGCTCCCCCTGGCCATCTCCAGCCGACCCAGCTCACTCGACGTCGCCAGCTCGTAGTGGCTGCGCTGGACGACGAACTCGGCGTCGGTGAAGAGGTCGTGGTTGCCGGCGTGATCCGGGTCCAGGTGGGTGCACACCACCAGGTGGATGTCCTGCGGCCGCAGCTCGAGGGCAGCGAGCCTGGCCTCCACGCCCTCGTCGGGTCCGACGCTGATGAAGGCTCCGGGGCCCGCCGCCGCGCGCGAGAACCCGGTGTCCACCAGCACGTTGGTGCCGTCCTCGGTCTGGACGAGGTACCCCGGCACGGGCGCGCCGATCGGAGTGGTGCCGAGCTTGAACAGGTGCAGCCTCATCCGTGGCTCCTGACATCGTTCGTGGCGGCGGTGACCGCGTCGGTACCGGGCTGACTTCCCAACAGCGTGCTCAGCGCCTCGGTGAGGGCGGTCCGGGGGTCGGCCTCGCCAGTGAAGCGGTCCAGGACGAATCCGTCCGGCCGGACGAGCACGGCGCCATCGCGCGGAACACCGTGGGTCCTGGACCACCGCTGCAACGGGTCGGTGAGCTGGTCCGCCCCGATCCGGTGGACGGTTATCGGCACCGGGACACCGGACGCGGCCTCGCGCCAGTCCCCCGCCTCAGGCCCGGCCACCAGGGCCATCCCGCAGCCGTCGTAGAGGTCCAGCGAGGAGATCCGCACACCGTCCCGCTCCAACCACAGGTGCGGGGCCCGCGTACCCGGAGCGGCGGAACCGTCGTCCCGCGTCAGCACGTCCTCGGGAGCGACATCGCGCACCGGGTAGCGGTATCCGAGCGCGACCACGTGGTCGGGCAGGATCGCGCCTTCCGGGATCTGCTCGCCGTGGCCGGGCCGGTCCAGCGAGCGCAGCACGGTCTGCCGTACCGTGGTCCGGGCCACCGGCTCGCGCTCGGCCTCGTAGCTGTCGAGCAGCGCCTCGGATGCCTCGCCGCGCAGCACCATGGCCAGCTTCCACGCGAGGTTGTGGGCGTCCTGGATGCCCGTGGCCGAACCGAACGCCCCCGTCGGCGGCATGACATGGGCGCTGTCCCCGACGAGGAAGAGCCGCCCCACCCGAAAGGTCTCGGCCACCAGTCCCGCCGCCTGCCAGGGCTGGGCCCCCAGGATCTTCACCGGCAGGTCCGGGACACCCGCCGCGGCCCGCACGGCCGCTTCGCAGCGCGCCTCGTCCCAGCCATCCTGGTCGGAGTCAGCCTTCGGGTCCAGGGGAACGTGCAGCAGCCACCGGTCGGTGTTGTTGATCGGCAGCAGCCCCGCGGTCACCTCATCGTTGAGGACGTACGCCATGACGAAGCGCCGCTCCCCGAGCACCTCGGTGAGGTCGGCACGGAAGTGGATGTTCAGGTACCGCGCGAGGAGGCCACGCCCCTGCCGTGCAATGCCGAGCTGCTCGCGGATCGGGCTTCCGGCGCCGTCGGCCACCACGAGGTAGCGGGCTCGCACCGCGTACTCCTCGCCGGTGGGGCGGTGGCGCACGGTGGCGGTCACGCCCTCGGCGTCCTGGATGTGCCCGACCAGCTCGTGCCCGAAGCGCAGGTCGGCTCCGTCTTCCTCCGCGCGTGCCCGGAGCACCGGCTCCAGGTCGTCCTGCTCGCACAAGGTCCAGCCGGTGGGGCTGACGTCCCGCGCGTCCTCGCCCAGGTACTCCCGGTTGAAGCCCGGGGCCTGGAGTCCGGCCAGGGACTCCATCCGGACGATGCCACTGTTGTCGGCGAGCGCGACGGCCGACTCGGTGGCCCGGATCCGGTCCTCCAGGCCGACCTGCCGGAACAGCTCCATCGCCCGGACGTTCACACCGCGGGCCCGGGGGTGGAGCGAGGTTCCGGGGTGGCGCTCTATGAGGAGCGGCTGCTCTCCCTGCCAGGTGAGGAAGACTGCCGCCGAAAGACCAACTAGCCCTCCTCCCACGATGAGCACGGAAACGCTCACATCTTCCATTATCTCTCCTCAGAGGCTGGTCAGTTGATCGGCTTGGTGGCATGTATGTCGGCGCGGCCGGTCAGCTCGACCGCAGCACCCGGGCCGTGTCCCGGACAGTGCTCAGCAGAGCGGCCTGACGCAGGATCCGCGTGTACTGCTCCTCACGAACGGTGGCCGGCCCCTGGGAGAGCCCCGCGAAACTCGCCGCAGTGTTGCCGAACTGGTCATCGGCGTCGAGCACGAACTGCTGGACGTGGTCCTGACGGGACAGCCGCAGGATGGGCCGGGCGGTCGTCGGCGGGGTGAAGGGCTGGTCGAGTACGAGCCGCCCTTCCGTCCCCCACAGCGCGCAGTGGCTGCGGTAGCCGTGTTCGAACCCGAAGCTGAGCTCGGCGGTGACGCCGTCCGGCGAGGCCAGAAGCACGCTTCCAGCCGTGTCCACCTCCTGGTTCGAGCCGACCCGCAGCACCGCGCCGATGACCTGGACGCCATCGCCCAGGTACATCAGGGCGGCGCGCAGCGGATAGGCACCGACGTCCAGCAGCGCCCCACCGCCCAGCTCCCGCCGGTAACGGATGTCCCCAGGCGGACGCGGCGGGATGCCGAACGATGCTTGCAGCACTCGGAGTTCACCGATCTCGCCATACAGCAGCCGTTGCTTCGCAGTCGCGTGCTGGCTGTGGTGGACGAACGCGAAGTTTTCCATCAGAGCCAGGCCACGCTCGCGCGCCAGGGCGACCACGTCCTGCGCCTCGGCGAGCGTACCGGTGGCCGACTTCTCCACCAGCACGTGCTTGCCCGCCTCGAGTGCCCGGGCCGTCCAGAGCGCATGCAGGCCGGTGGGCAGGGGGATATACACCGCGTCGAGGTCCGGCCGGGCGAGCAGCCGCTCGTAGTCGTCGTCGGCATCGCAACCGAACTGCATCGCGAAGGACTTGGCCTTCTCCCGGGCGCGGCTCGCGACCGCCGCGACGCGGATGCCCGGCCTGGCCGCAAGGGCTGGCAGCATCCTGCGCCGGGCGATGTCCGCGCAGCCGAGCACCCCGATCCTGAGCTCGGCGGTCCCGGGCCGCCCGTCGGCCAGCCGGTCCGCCGTCACTGCGGGCCCTGCCAGAGAGACTGAAGGCAGGTCATCAGGGTCCGGGCCTCGACGTTGATGTGATTGCCGCACCGCAGCAGGTCCTTGAGCTGGGTGAGGGTCGCCCACCGCATGGTGTCGGGTTCGGCGTCCGGGAACTCGTCGCCGACCTCGATGACGGTGTACAGGTTGTCCCGCTGGTAGAACCGGCCGCCCTCCTCTGGGAGCACTGCGCTGAACCGGACCTGCCCGGCGTGGGCGCCGAGGACCAGGTCGAGCAACGGGGGCCACTCGCCCTGCGGCAGTGCGCGCCAGTCCCGCGACACGCACTGCACGGTCGGTCCGAACTCGATAGCGTCCCGAATCCCCGGCTGTGCCTTGCCCTGGACGAGGACGTGCAGGACCCCGTCGATCCGCTTGGCCAGGAAGGCCGCCACGCCCTGGCTCGGGAACTGCAGCATCGGCTGGGTCCACCGGGTCACCTCTCGGGTGCCGGCCTCGACCGAGACGGCGATCACCTTGACGCAGCTGTTCGACGGTTCGGTGACGGCGCCCTCGTCCGTGCTCCACCCGGCCAGCTCCCGCAGCGGTACCAGCCGGGCCGAATGGGAGTTCTCCGTCCTCAGGTCCTGGAGCCAGGTCAGCAGCTCCAGATCGCCGTGGACCGCCTGCTCGCTGCGGTCCAGGGACTTGCTCAGCGCGCTCTGGAAGGAGTCGGCCGGCTCCCCGACGACGGATTCATCGAGCGCCCCGCGCTGCCGGCCCAGCGGCATGCAACTCAGCACGGTCCTTACGTCCATGTTGACAAGGTGGTCGATCCCCATCAGGGAGTGGACCTGCCCCAGGGTCATCCAGCGGTGGACGTCGTGGTCGTGCACCGGGACGTCCTCGAACACCTCCACCACCATGTTGCGGTTGCGCTTGTACAGAAAGCTGTCGCCCTGTTCGGACTGGAGCGCGTCCACCAGGACCTTGCCGCGGTCCGGTCCGACAAAGTACTCCAGATAGCGCGTGTGACCGCCGTGGTGGACGCGGGTGTAGTTGCTCCGGGTGGCCTGGACGGTCGGGCCCAGCTGGACCAGTCCGGTGTTGCCGGGCTCCATCTTGGCCTGCATGAGCAGGTGCAGGACGCCGTCGATCTCACGGACCAGGATCCCCAGGATCCCGCTCTCCCGCTGGTTGATGATCGGTTGGGTGATACCCTCGGCGGACCAGCCGCCACCGGTCACCCGCAGTCCCTCGACGGTGAAGAACCGCCCGGTGCTATGGCCGAGGTTACCGGTCTCATGGTCGAAGCTCCACTGGTCCAGCGCGGCGAACGGGATCCGGTCGACGGCGAAGCCGCCCTCCTTCCGGGCCCGCTCCAGCCAGGGCACGACGTCCTCGGTCGTGAAGCGGGGATTGTCGAATGTGGTGGCGGAAAGGCTCAGCCGGTCGGCCAGGAACATGGTGTCGTCGGGCCGGGCCCGGCCGGCGAGAGCGTCGGCTCGGTGCGACATGTTCTCTCCTTCAGTAGTTCAGGCGGACCCGGCTGTGG
Source organism: Streptomyces kronopolitis (assembly GCF_014646275.1). Taxonomy (GTDB): domain Bacteria; phylum Actinomycetota; class Actinomycetes; order Streptomycetales; family Streptomycetaceae; genus Streptomyces; species Streptomyces kronopolitis. The sequence goes on along the minus strand of NZ_BMND01000003.1, from coordinate 193,014 downwards.
TCGCCGACGACCAGCTGGTGGCCACGCGGCGCGGGGCCGGCTGGGGAGACCTCCACGTTCTTGCCAATGAGCGAGTTGTGGATCCGGCTCACCCCGTTGATGGAGCAGTGGTCCATCACGATTGAGTACTCGATTTCGGTGTGGTCCAGCCGGCAGCCAGACCCGAGCGAGGTGAACGGTCCGACGTAGCTGTCCGCGACGACCGTTCCCGGCCCAATGGACACGGGGCCCACCAGCCGGGACCGGATGACAACCGCGTCCTCGGCGATGTCCACCCGGCCGACGGCCTCGCTCTCGTCGTCCACGCTCCCTTCCATCCGGGGGGCGATGTTCTCCAAGACCATGCGGTTGCACTCCAGCATGTCCTCGACCCGCCCGGTGTCCTTCCAGTAGCCGGAGATGGTGTGCGAGCTGACGGCTGCCTGATGGAGAATCAGTTCCTGAATAGCCTCCGTGATCTCCAACTCGCCGCGCGCGCTGGGCCGCAGCTGCGCCACGATCCTGTGGACGAGTGGGGTGAACATGTAGATCCCGACCAGGGCGAGGTCGCTCCTGGGCTCCTTCGGCTTCTCCTCCACCCTGACCACCCGGCCGCCCTGGTCCAGTTCGGCGACCCCGAACTCCGAGGGGTTGGCGACCTTGGTCAGCAGCAGCTGCGCGTCCGGGCGCCGGGCGAGGAACTCGGTGACGAAATCGCGGATGCCATGGATGACGAAGTTGTCGCCGAGGTACATAAGGAAGTCGTCATCCCCGAGGAACTCACGGGCGATCAGCACGCAGTGCGCCAGGCCCAACGGGGCTTCCTGCGGAATGTAGGTGACCGACAGACCGAACTGTGATCCATCACCGACCGCGCGCCGCACCTCCGCGCCCGTCTCACCCACGATTATCCCGACCTCACGGATGCCGCTATCCCGAATCGCCTCAAGGCCGTAGAACAGCACCGGCTTGTTGCCGATCGGTACGAGTTGCTTGGCGGAGGTGTGGGTGATGGGCCGCAGCCGCGAGCCGGTACCACCGGCCAGAACCAGGGCCTTCATCGGGCGCCGGCCTCGGACGGCGACCAGGCGCGCTCCTCCACCACCGGGCGGCGCTCCAGCAGCGGCTCCCACCAGCCGGGGTTGTCGCGGTACCAGCGGATCGTCTCCCGCAGGCCCTCCTCGAACGCGACGGTCGGCTGCCAGCCCAGGGTCTCCCTGATCCGGCTGGAGTCCAGCAGGTACCGGCGGTCGTGGCCCGGCCGGTCCGCCACCGTGGTCTGCAGCGAGGTGGGTAGCCCGAGCTCGTCGAGGATCAGGTCGGCGAGCTGCTGAACGCTCACCTCCACCCCGGTTCCGACGTGGTAGGTCATTCCGGGCTCGCCGTCGGTGAGCACCGCGTCGATCGCACGGCAGTGGTCGTCGACGTGGATCCACTCCCGCCGGTTGTGCCGGGACTCGTAGACTGGCAGGCTCAGGCCGCGCAGCGCGTTGGTCACGAACAGCGGGACGACCTTCTCCGGGAATTGGTAACGCCCGTAGTTGTTGGCGCAGTTGGTGATAGTGACCGGTAGGCCGAAGGTCTCGTGGTAGGCGCGCACCGCGTGATCGGCTCCGGCCTTGCTGGCGTTGTACGGAGTGCGGGGCCGGTACGGGGACCCCTCGTGGAAGACCTCCATGCCGTCGAGGGCCAGATCCCCGTACACCTCACAGGTCGAGACGTGGTGGAACCGATCGACCCCGGCGTCCAGGCTCGCGTGGAGCAGCGTCTGGGTGCCGAGCACATTGGTCCGGAAGAACCTGCCGGGGTCGAGGACGGCGAGGCTGTTGTGCGACTCGGCGGCGAAGTTCACCACCACCTGTACCCGGTACTCGCGCAGGATTTCGGCCATCCGGGCGCCGTCAGCGATGTCCGCCTGCACGAACACCACGTCGTCACGCACCGCCGCAAGGCTCTCCCGGTTGCCGGCGTAGGTCAGCGCGTCAAGGGCGATGATGGTGTCATCGGCATGCGTCCTGCGCCAATAGTGGACGAAGTTGGCGCCGATGAAGCCCGCCGCGCCGGTGACGAGCACAGTCCGGGCCGGGACGGCACGGTACATCACAGGGCTTCTCTCTACTCGGGTCATAAGGTCGGCCACTGCATCTCCCGGCGCAGCTCGTCGCACAGCCACCGCTCGGCCGCGGTCGCTGAAATGCTGGGAATCAGTCGCTCCGGTGAGCCTGACGGGGGTTCCGTCAGGACTCGTCCACCGGGGTTCTGCGGAGGAAGGGGGAAATGCATCGCTCCCAGCGCCTTGAATCCCTCGTACAGATTCAGTACCAGCGCACGCAGCAGGCTGCGCATCGCCAGACTCCTTTCTCGTGGTGAAGCGCCGTCAGGCCTGTTCGGGGACCGCGAAGGTGGCGCGCACCTGGTAGATCCCGTAGTGCCGGCTGCCGCCCCGGTCCTGGTACTGGCGCAGCGGCGAGGTCTGCTTGCGGTGCGCCGCCCCCTGCTCCCAGGCCTGGAACGACTGGACGTCTTTCCAGTAGCTCAGGACGGCGAAGGAGCAGCTCTCGCCGTCGAGGGTGGACTGCAGCAGTTCGCTACGCAGCAGACCGGGCACCTTGCCCAGGTCCTCGTTGATGTGGTGGAAGGCCGCCTCCAGCGGGGCGTCTCCCTCCTCGGGCACCCGGCAGTAGATGATCACCCGAATCTCGCCACTCATGCCGTCGCCGCCTCGGCCTTGGGCAGGTGGCAGACGACCTGCATGGTGGCCATCGAGCCGCCGGAGCGGAAGGGGTGCAGCCGCTCACGGTGCTTGACGTGCTGCTCGCTGTGCTCGAAGGCACGGAAGCCGGGCTCGTCGGTCCAGTCGCTGATGATGTAGTAGATGTGCTCCTCCTCGGTGGAGCGCATCAGCCACTGGCCGAGGTTGGCCGGGTTGGAGGTCACCGCGGCGCCGATCTCCAGCCAGGTCCGCTCGAAGTCCGCCGCCATGCCGGGGCGGGTCTCCACCCGCAGCAGGACCCGGAAGGCCTTCTCGGGGTGTGCCATGTCAGATACCTCCGTCTACGTGGATGATCTCGCCGGTCAGGTAGCTCGACTCGGGGCTGGCCAGGAAGACGACCACCGAGGCGACCTCGGCGGGAAGGCCGAGCCGGCCGAGGGCGGTCATGTGGCGGTACCGCTGCTGGAGCGCCTCGTACTCCTCCGGCGTGAGCCTCGCCGCCTCCTCGGTGTCGATGACACCGGGCGCGACGACGTTGACCCGGATGCCCTTGGGGCCGAGTTCCTTCGCCATCGACCGGCTAAGCCCGATCAGGCCCGCCTTACTGGCGGTGTAGTGGGCGCGCAGGGCGAGTCCGACGGTGGCCACCCGGGAGCCGACGTTGATGATCGAGGGCTTCTCCGCGAGCAGCGGGAGCGCCTTTTGGGCGATCAGGAACGGGGCGGTGAGGTTGGTGTCGATGACGCGCTGCCACTCGTCCTGCGCCAGTTCGGCGAACGGTATGTGGGAGATGACCCCCGCGTTGTTGACGAGGGTGTTGAGCGTGCCGTACCGGCTCCGGCACTCGTCCAGCAGCCGTTCGATGTCGTCGGCCCGGCCGATGTCGGCCTTCACCAGGTGGTGGTGGCCGGGCACCGACTTCAGCTCACGTGCGAGGCTCTGGGAGTCCTCGGTGTCGTTGCGGTGGCAGGTGATGACGTTGGCGCCGGCAGTGGCCACGGCCAGCACGATGGCCCGGCCGATGCCGCGGGTGCCGCCGGTGACGAGCACGTTCTGCCCGTCGAGAGACAGGTTCATGGACTCTCCGTAAGGTGTGGAGTTACAGGGCGAGTGCCGCTGCGAGCGCATTGGCCAGCAGCGCGGTGACCGCGAAGGCGGTCCGGACGACGTTCCAGTTGCGCCATCGGACCCGGGGGTCGATCCGCTCCCAGTCGGGCGGTACGACCCCCGGCTCCAGCGTTCCGATCCACTTGTTGATCGGGACGTTCTTGACGAGCGACACCACGATCGCGCCCAGAAGCAGCACGGCCGCGACAGCTTCGGGCCCGTGGGCCGAACCGTCGGTCAGCGTGACCGCGGCGATATCCGAGAGCATCGCCGTGATCATGCAGATCGGCATGAACGGATCGAACCTGGTGACCAGGAACTGGTGGACGGGGATGTAGCGGTCAGCGGGGAGGCTGAGCAGCAGTGGCGCGCCTCCCAGCGTGGCGATCATCAGTCCGCCGGCCCCCATCCCGCTGCCGATCAGGGCCAGTGGCAGCAGGATCTGGCTCATCGGCCCGACTCCCCGCGGCGGCCGACCGCCTCCTCTTCGACGAACTTCTTGATCCTGGCCATCTGGACCTTGGTGCTGGTGTTCAGGTGCTCGGCCATCTCCGCGTCGTCGAACGACATCTCCGGCCGTACGTGGAACTCCTGCATCCAGCGCATCCGGACGCCGCCTTCGGCCTCCTGGTAGTCCCAGGCGATGTTCATGAACTCGAAGGGTCCAGTCTCCACCCGGTGGGCCCGGACGGTGCGGGTCGCGGGATCGGGCTTGCGCAGCGAAACCCAGCTCCAGGCCTTGCCGTCCTCGTCGGGAAGCATGGTCAGCCGGAAGCGGATGGTCCCGTCCGGTGAGCGGTCCAGGATCTCGGCCGCGGCGTACTCGTCGAACAGGTGCGGCCAGGACTCGATGTCATTGGTCATCTCCCACACCAGGTCCATGGGGGCGTCGATGACCACGGTGTTCTCGGTCCGTGCGGTCATGGTCACGCTCCCATCGGCAGGTGGCTGTCGATGTACTCCAGGACGGCCCGCGGGGTGGTCATGAACTCGATGTGGTCGTCCGGGATCGGCACGCCCAGCTGGTTCTGGATGCGGGTCGCGAGCTCCAGCATCGCGAGCGAGTCGTAGCCGAGGCCGCTGAACGGCGTGTCCAGCACGGCGCCGTTGAGGTCGACCGACTCGTCAACGCCCGCCGCCTCCTGCAGCATGGTCTTGAGTTCGTCGAGAGTGAAAGCGCTCATGGTCGTGCCTCCGTTTTCACAGTGGTGGTTCTGCTGTGCCGGTCGGTCAGTCGGCCAGTCGCACGATGGCGACGGCGTTGAACCCGCCGTGCCCACGCGCGATGACCATGGCGGTCCGCAGCACGGTCTCGCGGGGCTGATCGATGACCAAGTCCAGCTCGTACGCAGCGACCGGGTTCTTGACGTGGATGGTGGGCGGCACGACCTGGTCGCGCAGCGCCAGCAGGGCACCGGCGGTGTCGAGCGCGCCGGCCCCCGCGTAGAGCCGACCGGTCGTGGTCTTGGGCACCGTCACCGGAACCGCCCGTGGGCCGAAGAGCTCGGCCAGCGTCCGCGACTCCTGGCGGTCCTTCTCTGCGGTGCCGTGCCCGTCCGCGAAGACGACGTCGATGTCCTCAGGCCGCATCCGTGCGTCGGCGAGGGCAGCGCGCGCGCAGCGGGTGAGCGTAGGCGGACGTCCCGAGCCGGGGCGCGGGTCGAAAGTGGCGGCGTAGCCCGCGAGTTCACCGTAAGGGCGGTCGACACCGCGTTCCCGTGCGGTGTCCGCGTTCTCCAGCACCAGGATCGCGCCGCCCTCGCCAGGCACGAAGCCGGAAGCGTCGGTGTCGAACGGCAGGTAGGCGCGGGCCGGATCGTTGACCGTGGTGAGGTTTGCTGTGGGCAGCTGCGAGACGAACCCGGCCGGCGACAGGGACGAGTCGCTCCCACCCGTCACGACCAGGCGGGTGCCGTCGCGGACCACCCGGCGGGCCTGTCCCAGTGCGTCCAGGCCGCCCGCCTGCTCGCTGACCATCACACCGCACGGCCCGCGCATCCCGTGGCCGATGGAGATCTGGCCGGTGGTCGCGGCGTAGAACCAGGCAATGGACATGTACGGGCTGACGTCCTTGGGACCGCCGCGCCACAGCTTCTGGAGCTCGCGCTGGCCGAACTCGGCGCCACCGCTGGCGTTCGCGGTGATCACCCCGAGTTCGTACTCCGGGATCTGCGACAGGTCCACGGTAGCGTCGTCCAGGGCCATCCTTGTGGCGGCCAGGGCGAAGTGGCTCATCCGCGAGGTCTCGACGACGATCCGGGCCGACAAACGCTTCCCCGGGTCGAAGCCCTTTATCTCTCCGGCGAGTTGGGACGGGTAGGAGCGGGCGTCGAAGCTGCGGACCGTGTCGATCCCGCTCTTGCCGGCCAGGGTGGCAGCCCACCAGTCCTCGGTGCCCTTCCCGTTGGGAGCCACGACACCGATCCCAGTGAAGACCGCCCTCGCACGGCCGCCGTCGGTGCTCTGCCGTTCCCGCGATTCGCTCATGCCGCCGCCTTGTCGGGTGCGGCCATCACGATCGCGCTCTGGAACCCGCCGAATCCGCTGCCCACCGAGAGTGCCGTGGAGATCTTCTGCTCACGCGCGGTCAGGGGAACGTAGTCCAGATCGCACTCGGGGTCGCGCTCGTGGAGGTTGGCCGTCGGGGGGACCACGTCGTGCTCGATGGCCAGCGCGCAGGCCGCCACCTCGATGGATCCGATGGCGCCCAGGGAGTGGCCGATCATCGACTTGATAGAGCTCATCGGGATCTCGAAGGCCCGGCTTCCCAGGCTCGTCTTGACCGCCGCGGTCTCGTGCCGGTCGTTCTGCTTGGTGCCGGAGCCGTGGGCGTTGACGTAGTCGATGTCCTTCGGGTCCAACTTGGCCTGGTTCAGGGCGACGGTGATCGCCTCCGCCATCTCGCGGCCGTCCGCGCGCAGGCCGGTCATGTGGAAGCCGTTGGCGCGGGTGGCGTAGCCCAGGATGTGGGCGTAGACATGAGCACCCCGGCGCTGGGCGTCGTCGGCATTCTCCAACACGAACATCGCGGCGCCCTCACCCAGGACGAGGCCCCGGCGGTCCCGGTCGAAAGGCCGGCAGGCCCCGCTCGGGTCGTCGTTGTAGGTGGAGGTGGCCTTGATCGCGTCAAAGCACGCCATGGTAATCGGCGAGATCGGCGCGTCGGCGGATCCGGCCAGCACGACGTTCGCGCTGCCCTCGGCCAGCAGACCGGCAGCGTAGCCCAGGGCGTCGATGCCCGAGGTGCAGCCGGAGGAGACCACCGAGGTCGGGCCCTCGGCGCCGGACCGCCACGCCACCTCGGTGGCGATCGAGCTGGGCACCAGATAGTCGTAGAGCTGGGGGACGGCAAAGGTGTGATCCACGGCCCATTGCCGACCGTCGTTGCTGAGGACCCGGTACTCCTCTTCCAGCCCGGTGGTGCAGCCCACCGCGTTGCCCACGGTCACGGCGACCCGCCCGGGATCCATGCCGGCGAGGTCGAGCCCGCTGTCGGCCACGGCTTCGTCCATCGCCACGACCGCGAACTGTGCGGCCCGGTCCATGCGGCGCCAGTCCTGCGGCGTCAGCCCGTGGGCGGCCGGGTCGAAGTCGATCTCGGCCGCCACCTGGCAGCGGAACCCGGTCGGGTCGAACAGGCTGACCCGGCGGGTGGCCGCCCCGCCGGAGACGATGCGGTCCCAGAACGCGTCACAGCCCAGGCCTCCGGGGGCCATGACACCGATGCCGGTGATCGCGACATCCATCGTCCTCATGCGTCCGCCCCGACCGGCCCGCCGACCTGAGGCGCCGGAACGTCCTCGTGGCCGGGCAGGAACTCGGTGTCCACGTGGCCGAGTTCGGGCTTGGGCGCCAAGGGGCCCAGGTGGAAGACGGCCTGCGCCTGGACGCAGCCGGTGTTCACCAGCCGGTGCCGCAGGCCGATCGGCACCATGGCCGAGTCGCCCGGGTGCAGCTCCAGCGTCGTGCCATCGATGGTGAGGCTCACGATCCCGCGGACCAGGTGGACGAACTCCTCGGAGTACGGGTGGTAGTGCTCGCACACGTACTCGCCCGGCTCCAGCGTGACCGTCCCCATGAATCCCGAGGTGGCGCCGACCGTCAGCGGGCTGAGCAGGACTCGAACGTCCCCGCCCCGGCGCAGGTTCGGTGTCACATCGGTGACGGCGACCTTCTTCACTTCAGCACTCACGCTTGTTCTCCCAGGTGTAGAACGGGCTGGCCATGGCGTCCTTCGGCTCTTTCCACGCCGGGTCGTACGGCTGGATGTGCCGCGCGAGCCTGACGTGTATGTCCTCGTAGAGCGGGTGGCTGCGGGCCCGGTAGAGGTTGGGGGTGACGTCCTGGTCTCCCTCCACGAGGTGGAAGTACAGGTCGTGGAAGCGCCACAGCGAGCGCCGGGACACCCCGATCAGGTGCGGCAGTTCGGAAGCGTCCGATTCCGCGAAGATCTCCGCGACGGAATCCGCCTGCGACGGATCCATCCGGGCAACGATCAAGTTCTGATACACGGGTCCTCCCCGAGTCGAACGGTGTGAGGTGGCGGGGACGTGTCAGGGATCCGGCCGGGCGCACCACGCCGTTGCGTCACGGCCGGTTCGATCACCGGCAGACCCCCGGTGCACCAGGCTGGGCGGCTCCGCTGGACGCGGGCTGGCGAGAAGCTGGCATCCCTGTAAGAGCGGCGGTCCAGCCGCCCGCTAGTGGGCCGAGATTCCGCCACCCCATGGTCGGTGTGCGGCGCCCCGCCCTTGGGCGCCTGACCATTGCCTTCGGAGGCGTCCATGGAGACCACCGCCAAGTCCGGCCCGCGCCCGGTAGTGCTGCTGTTCGCGGGCCAGGGTGCTCAGCACCCTGGCATGGGACGGCACCTCTACGGCGCCGAGCCGGTGTTCACCGCCGCCATGGAGAACGTCTTCGACCTGCTCGGGGTGCGGGCGGAGCGGCTGCGGGCCGACTTCCTGGCCGGGCGCGAGGACGGTCTCGACGAGGCCGAGCAGGCTCAGCCGCTGTTGTTCGCCCTCGGTTACGCGACGGCGCGTCTGATCCGCAGCTGGGGTGTCCGCCCGGCGGCCTTGCTGGGCCACAGTGTCGGCGAGGCCGTCGCGGCCGTCGTCGCCGGCGTGATGTCCCTGCCGGATGCCGTGCGGCTGCTGATCACGCGGACGGAGGCTGCGACGCGGACACCTCCCGGCGGGATGCTGGCCGTCGCCGCGTCGCCCGACACGCTGGCCTCCCTGCTCCCCGAGGGGGTGGTGGTCGGGGCGCTGAACGGCCCCCGCCAGATCCTGCTGGCCGGTGCCAAGGCGCCGCTCGCCGAGGCCGAGAGCCGGCTGCGCGCACAGGGCGTGCTGTGCCGCCGGGCCCGGGCCCGCCAGGGCTTCCACAGCCAGCTGATGGATCCCGTCGTCGCCTCTGCCCTGCCCGACGTCGCGCGGACGGCCCTGCGCCCGCCCGCCGTCCGGCTCTACTCGGCCTACACCGGGCACCCGCTGGGGTCGGCGGAGGCCGTCGACCCCAGCTTCTGGGCCCGCCAGATCGCCGAGCCGGTGCTCTTCGGCCCCGCGCTCGACCGGCTCCTCGCCAACGGCAACTTCCTGCTGATCGACGCCGGTCCCGGCGAAAGCCTGCTGAGCCTGGCCCGTCGGCACCCGGCGATCGCCTCCGGACGCAGCGACGTCGTCGCCGTGCTCCCACCCGCGCGCGCCGCCGCCGACCTCGTGCACGGTGCGCTCCCGAGCGCTGTACGGCGGATTCGGTCGGAAGGGCACCGGCTGAGCGTCCAGTGATCGTCCATCACCGGCTGCCAGAGTCTCATCGGCATAACCGGCCGCGCTGGGAGCGAAGTTCCCAACTTGCACCACTACCGAGCCGGTCGAACAGATCGGATCTCATCTCTGAGGGAGACGCATGACTACGAGCCCCCGGACAACCGGTGCGTGTCCGTACCCGTTCAAGCGGCCGTCCGCGCTGGAACAGCCCGCCGAGCTGCGCAGCATCCGGGACGAGCCAGTCGTCCCGGTGGAGCTCCCGAGCGGAGACCGGGCCCTGCTGATCACCAGGTACGCGGACATGCGGGCGGTCCTGTCCGACGAGCGCGTGAGCCGCGACCTGACCCGACCGGGTACCGCCCGCATGACGAAGGACAACGTCATGTTCCAGGACCCGCACATCAGCCCGGACCCGCCGGAGCACACCCGGATGCGCCGTCTGATCACCAAGGCCTTCACCCCCAGGCGGGTCGAGGAGCTGCGGCCGCGCACCGAGAAGGTGGTGGCAGAACTCCTCGACGCGATGGAGAAGGGCCCCCGCCCGGCTGATCTGAACGAGGCGCTGGCGTTCCCGCTGACGATCCGGATGACCTGCGAGCTGCTCGGGGTCCCGCTTGAGGATCAGCACAAGTTCCGCAGCTGGACGGACCACTTCCTGTCGGTGAGCCGGTTCACCGGTGAGGAGATCGGCCGGGCCCGCGGCGAGCTCATCGCCTACGTCCAGCAGTTCGTGGCCGCCAAGCGGGAGACGCACGGCAACGACCTGATCAGCGCGATGATCGCGGTCCAGGACGACGACGAGTCGGGCCTGAGCGAGTACGAGCTGGTCTACTGGGTGATGCTGCTGCTGATCGCAGGGTACGAGACCACTGCCGGCCAGCTCGGCTCCAGCCTCGTCGTCCTGCTCAGCCGGCCCGAGGACCTCGCCCGGCTGCACGCCGATCCGTCGCTCGTGCCGTCGGCCGTCGAGGAGCTACTGCGCCTCCAGGTGATGGGCTCCTCGCTGTCCATGCTGCGCTACGTCAAGGAGGACATCGAGGTCGGCGGCGTCCTCATCCCCGCCGGTTCGAGCATCATCCCCTCGATCGAGTCGGCCAACATGGACCCCGACGTCTTCACCGACCCGGAGACCTTCGACATCACCCGGCGGGACAACCACCACGTGACCTTCAGCACCGGCATCCACTTCTGTGCCGGGGCCGCCCTGGCCAGGATGGAGCTGCAGGTGGCCGTGGAGGGCGTGGTGCGCCGCTTCCCCGAGCTGCGGCTCACCGCTCCCGCGGACGAACTGCCGCGGAACGAGGGCGCGCTGATCCAGAACTTCGTGGAGATTCCCGTGCAGTGGTGACCACATGGTTCGGGCCGCGCACCGATCTGGTGCGCGGCCCGAACCATTTGCCGGCCGATGCGGGCCGGGATGTCACCTGAGGAACAGCAGCGCCTTCGTCAGATGGCCGGTAATCATGAACTCGGTACCGCCAGGGAGACCGCTCCGGTCGGCCACCCGGTTGCGGATGAGACCCTTGTGGACCGCCAGTCCGTGGGCCGAGACCGATGCCCCGGGGGGCAGCTGAAGACGGACGATGCTCTTGGCGGCGGACAGGTCGATGCGGACCGCCGGGTGTCCGATGGACGCCTGGCGAAAGTCGAGCCGGATCAAAGCGTCGTAGCAGCCGACGGTCAGGAACGCCGGCACCTCCCAGCGACCGTGGATCCGCGCGATCGACTTGACCCGGTGGACCTCAAGCGCCTCCAGCGGACGGGCGGCCGGCAGGTCGGCCATGACGGCGTCGATCTCCGGCCTGGTGTCGGCCGAGTAGACCAGGGAAAGCCGCTTGTCGAGTTCGGCCAGTGAGATACGCCCCTCGCCGAGCGCGGTCTGCAACTGCTCGATGGCCCGATCGCGTTCCGCGTCAGAGATCCTCAACGGCCTTGGCGGCTCCTGATGTTCCAGATCGTCTGCCACGATCCGCACCCCTTTTCCTGATCATGTCGCCATGACCGTAGCCTAGTCATGTTTCGCGGGATATCGCGGTCACCAGACGACCGGCAGCGCCGTCAGACTCCGGATGACGCCCGCAGTACAGCTCAGCTCCTCCTCCGGCACGGCGAGGCGCAGCTTGGGGAACCGGCGCAGCAGCCCATCGATGACCACTGTCAGCTCCAGCCGGGCCAGTTGGGAACCGAGGCAATAGTGCGTCCCGAGCCCGAAGGCCAGGTGGGGGTTGTGGTCGCGGTCGGGATCGAAGGCGGCGGCGTTCGCGAAGACCGTCTCGTCCCGGTTCGCCGAGGTGATCGCGGGCAGCACCGCCTCGCCCGCCCGCACCAGGACCCCGCCCAGTTCGACGTCCTCGGTGGCGACCCTGATGGTTCCGCCGTTGACACCGGCGGTGCTGTACCGCAGGATCTCCTCGACCGTGGCCCGGATCCGCTCGGGGTTCCCCGCGATGCTCGCGGTCAGGTCCGGGCGGCGCAGGAGTTGCAGAGCTCCGTTAGCGAAGGTGCTCGACGTCGTGTGGTAGCCGGCGATCAGCAGGGTGACACCAAAGACCACGAGTTCGTGTTCGCTCAGCCGGTCGCCGGCCTCGCTGGCGCCGATCAGCGTGCTCAGCAGATCGTCGTCGCCCTCCCTCTGGCGCTTGACCTTGATCAGCTCCCCCAGGTAGCCGGCGAGCTCAGAGCGCGCGGCCCGGACCTGGTCCGAGGTATGAGTGCCGAGGCTGAGCATCACGTCAGCCCACCGGCAGAACCGGTCACGGTCGGCGAAGGGCACGCCGAGCAGCTGACAGATGACGGCGACCGGCAGGGGCAGCCCGAGGTCGGCCACCAGATCGGCCGACGGGCCGGCCTGCTCCATCACGTCCAGCAGCTCCTGGGTGGTCTGCTCGACGAACGGGCGCAGCCGCTCGATCTGCTTCTTCCCGAAGGCTCGTGCCACGAGCTTGTGCAGCCGGGTGTGCTCGGGCGCGTCCTTCGACAGGATGGTCGCCGCGTCGGCGGCCAGCGGACGCATCCGCGGCGCGTCCGGAAGTGCCGCGGCCGCACGGCTGAAGCGTGCGTCGGTCAGCACGGTGCGCACGTCCTCGTACCGGGTCACCAGCCAGCCGTTGTCCCCGGTCGCGAAACCGACGCGGGCGACCGGACAGGAGCGACGTAGCCGCTCCCACTCCTCGGCCATCTCCAGCGCACCCGGGCTCTGGAACGGGAAGGGCAGCGCGCTGTGTTGGTCCATCATCGCTCCATCACATACAGGCGGGCACCCGGCACTGCGCAGTCGGGCAACATATCAGGGGTGGTGACCGGCCCGAGGTACGACCCGGGCGGCAGGGGGTCTTCCCGCCGCGGCATGGCCGCGCGCCAGCGTTCCTGCGCATACAGCCTTACCAATTCATGACAGCAATAAGCCGGTCGATAACTGCCGTCCTCGATCCGGATGACCCGCTCCACCAGCCGGGATTCCACCAAGTGCTTCAGCGCGCCGTCCACATCGTCGCCGCCGCCCAGGAGTTCCTCACGGGTGAACGTCTCGGGAAGCATTCCCAGCCGCTCGAAGATCCTCTGAACACTGTGTCCGGACGACCGGCAGATGAGCTCGAGGGTGTTGCGCAGGCTTGCGTCTGGCGACATGAGGGTGCTCAGCCTGCCCGCCGAGTCGGCCAGCCAGTCGGCGAGGTCGCGCAGCCGCCACTGGGGGCTCGAACCGAGCTGGGTCGCAGCCGCGCAGATGGCGGCCGGCAGGCGGCCGCACAGCAGGACGACCTTCTCGGCATGCTGCCGGTCCTGCAACACCTGTCCGGCCGGAAGCAGGGACTCAAGCAGATGGACACCCTCCTCGACGGACGGCAGCGAGAGTTCGAGCGCTATCTCCTCGCCCAGTCCGGCCAGGTGCGACCGGCTGGTCAGGATGGTCGCGCACTGCGGTCCGCTGGGCAGCAGCGGCAGCACCTGCTCGGCGGACACCGCGTTGTCCAGGACGACCAGCACCTTGCGGTCCGTGCTCCAGGCGCGGAAGTGCTCCGCGCGGTCCTCCAGCCGGTCGGACGAATCCGGCTGCAGTCCGATCCCTCTCAGGAATCCGTCGACGGCCTCGGCGGAAGGCAGCGGCCGACCGTGCTGGTCGCGGAGGTCGACGTAGAGCTGACCGTCCGGGAACAGCGGACGCAACTCATGCGCTGTGCGCAGCGCCAAGGTGCTCTTTCCCACGCCGGGCATGCCGTGAAGGGAGACCACAGCCGCTGTGCCGTCCCAGTACCGGGGCCGGTCGGCAGCTGTTCGCAGCACCGCTTCCAGCTGCGCGGCCAGACCCTTGTGAACGACCAGATCGGAATTCTGATACGGGAGTTGAGCCGGTCCGCTGTTCAGCCGGACGACCTTCCGCTCTCCGGCGGGGAGATTCAGGGACGGATCGGCGCTGAGGATGGCACGGTGCAGCCCCACCAACTCGCCCGACGGGTCCAGCCCCAGTTCGGTCACGAGCCGACGACGCAGCGAACGGTAGACCTCCAGCGCCTCCAGTCGGCGGCCCGAACGGTAGAGGGCCAGCATCAATTGGGCGGGGAACCCCTCATGCAGGGGGTGACTGGCGATCAGCGACCTCAGCTCGGCGATCAGTTCATGATGCTGGCCCATCTGCAGGCCCGCATCGATCCGCATCTCGTGTGCGCGCAGCCGGGCCTCCTCGAAGCGCACCAGGTGCGCCTCCAGCAGCGGACCGACCGGCACGCCTTCCAGCATGTTTCCGCGCCATAAGGTCAAGGCCTCGCCGAGCAGTGAAGACGCCTGCTCGGGCTTGCCGTCCTGGAGCGCCTCCTGCCCGAGTCGGGAAAGCTGCTCGAACAAAGTCACGTCGAGCTGCTCCGCCTTGGCCCGCATGAGGTAGCTCGAGTTGACCGTGGCCAGGATCTCCCGCTCACCAATCCCCTCGTACAGGCCGAGCTTCTTCCGGAGCCGGTAGATGTAGGTCTGGAGCGTGGTGGCAGCCGTCGCCGGTGGTTCGTGCAGCCACAGTTCCTCGATCAGCGACTCGGGCCGGACCGGCCGATTTGCATGGAGAAGCAGAGCGGCCAGTACGTGACGCAATTTCGGCGATGTCGGAGTGACCAGGTGTTCCCCGTCGTACACTTCCATACTTCCAAGAATGCTGAATCGCATGCAGACCCCCGTTGAGCTTCGAATGCTCTTCTACTGCAACATACGCGTTTTGCCAGCCGATATCGTTTCGGCCGGACCGGTCACGTCCCCTGAAGCTCAGGCATCCGACATCCCATAGATACTGGCACGATCTTGCACACAGAATGGCTGCCGACGACTACCTCCAGCCCTTTCCACCTTCGTTTTGGCCGATTACTGACGGCCCATTTGGGATGCGGTTGCGGCCGCGGCTTCGTGCGCTCATCCAGCCGCTCACCGGGCTGCACCCTGGCCTGATCCCGCTGGTTTCAGCTACGCACCATGAGGAAGCAGGCGGCATGCGCGGGCCTGGGCGGATCGGGGAGCCGTTCGACGTCGAAGGCGTGGCCGAAAAGACGCTCCGATTCTCCCGGTGCCATGACCGTGTGAAGAAGCCTGGACATTCTCTTGCGAGCCACCCAGGGCAGGTCCTTCTTGTCCGCCGCGAAACACCAGTGGAAGAACTGCGATCCAGGGCGCGAGAGCCGCAACACGGTGTTCACTATGCCGCGCTTCACGGAACCGGTGGTGTCGTCCAGGGTCCCGTAGTCGACCAGCAGATCGAACGGCCCGACGACACCTGGGATCTCCGCCGCCGAGAGGTCTCCGTTGATGAATCGGCAGTGCTGTCCGACGCCCGCCTCACGGGCCCGCACGCGGGCCCGCTCCAGGGCGAAATCGGTAAAGTCGACTCCCACAACGTCGAAGCCATTCTGAGCGAGAAACACAGCGTTGGATCCGGTACCGCAGCCCAGGTCAACGGCGCGCGGACGGCCTTCGGACTGCGACGGTGCCTTGATGCGCCCCTCGGTGACGAGCTCGCGCAACTCGGGGCTGACACCGACGCGCTCCCACGCGGCTCCTCGCTTGTACAGCCATGTGTAAAACCACGGTCTCATCCCAGTTCCCTTCGACTGAGTGTTGCCCATGTGTGAGGTCGGGCCGGAACCGGCCCGGTGTGGCGTCGTCAGTTGGCGAACGTGATCGCGAGGCTGTTGAGCAGCAGGACCACGAGCGCCGCAACGGTCCTGATCATGTGCCACATGCGCCACCTGGGACGGGGATCCTGCCAGTTGACCGGAACGGCATCGGCGTCCGTGCCCCTGACCACCTTGTTCAAGGGCACGTTGCAGAGGTGGGAGACCGCCTCCACCACCACGATCCCGACAATCGACGTGATCAGCAGGGAGCGGATGGTCGCGGACGGTGCGGCCACGGCCAGCACGATGTCGGCCACCAGGGTCGCATTGACCAACAGCGGCATGGTCGGGTGATACCCCTGGCCCAGCAGAGAATGGGCCTGCAGATAGCGGTCAGGTGTCATCGCGTTCAGCGCCGGTAGAACACTGACGGCAACCGCGAAGAAGACTCCGGATATGAGACCGCTGCCGATCAGAACCGCGACTCCGACAAGCTGGACCACTGGAGTTTCCCTCTCTGTCACGCGCTCCTCTTCCTGTTCGAAGAGGTCCCGCAGTCCTGGACCTGCAACCTGACCGATGTTCGATAAGCGCACTAGCGGCTCAATGGACGCGGCGGTGGCGGCATGGAAGGTTTCAAGTCAACCGAGCTGACTTGATGCCACCAGGTCACGGCTCACCCCGCGTTGCCGGGCAGAACCAGTGTTCTAAATCTGACCGAAAACCTCGGGTGGACGGCCGAGGCCGGGGTGCAGCCCCTGTCTCGGGTTCCGGTGACCGTCGTCGTGATCGGTCGGCGGGAGTCCGCAACTTCTGCCCGCGGGGCCGGTTCGTCGCGATCGACGGGGCCTCACGCTGTTTTCGCCGCCGCCTTACCGCTGTCCAGCAGCGCGCTAGCTCCGTTGGCCAGCATCGTCGCCAAAACAATGGCGTGCGCTCCGTCTTCGCCCGGTTGGCGAGCGCCCAGCGAGAGACAAGGTGGCACGGGATGGTGACCTACACATCCGCCCTGGTGACCGGGGCATCCAGTGGTATCGGTCAGAGTCTGGCCCGACGATTGGCGGAGCAGGGGGCCGATGTCGTGGTGGTCGCGAGACGCGGTGACCGCCTGAAGAGCCTGGCAGAGGAGCTCCGTAGCCACTACCAGGTGTCCATCGAGGTGCTGACGGCCGACCTCACCGTGCCGGAGGAACTGGCCGCGGTCACCGAGCGGCTGACCGACCCCGACCGTCCGATCGACCTGCTGGTCAACAACGCCGGTGCAGGCTCTCGTCCCCCCCGCCCGCTCGCAGACCAACCGCTGGAGTACGAACTGGGGAAGGTGGACCTCAACGTACTGGCACCACTGCGGCTGACCCACGCGGCACTGTCCATCATGATCCCCCGTCGGCACGGCGGCATCCTTAACGTCTCGTCCATTGCTGGCTTCCTCCCTCAGCCCCAGGGCGCGACCTATGCCGCGACCAAGGCCTTCCTTACGTCGATGACGGAGACGTTGTACTGCGAGGCACGCAAGTCCGGTGTCCACGCCACAGTGCTCTGCCCCGGTTTCGTCCGGCGCGGTGAGGGCGGAGCGCACGGCGGAATGCGCAGCATCCGCCTGCCGGAGTTCGTCTGGCTCGACCGGGACGAGGTGGCCCGCGAGGCAATCGCGGCCGTGCGGTCCGGGGAGCCGGTCTGCATCCCCGGGCGGCACTACCGGGCGGCCGTCAAGCTGAGCAAGATCCTGCCGCGCTCGGTGTCCTACCGCGTCTTCGAACGTCTCTGGGGGCGTTAGGACCTGGGGCACGGCGATCGCGGTGGAGCCAGGACATCAAGGTCCTGACTCCACCGCGATCAGTGCTCCCGGTGCTTATCCCCACTTCCGCGCGCGGGCCGGGAGGAGGAAGGAAAGCAGGAAGACCAGCATCATGGCTCCCGCCGCGCACCACAGGGTGCGCTGGAGCGCCAGGGTGAAGTTCTCACCGTTCGCCCGGGAGCCGGTGTGCTCGAACACCGCTGCCATCTGCTTACTGACGGAGTCCGGCACCTGGGCGGTCGCCCCGTCTCCGGACTTGGCGCCGCCGCAGCTCGCGGGCGTCTGCGACGGGTCCTTCGCCACCATCCGGTCGTGGTAGCAGGACCGGAAGGTCGCGATCACCTGGTCCTGGACCGTGCTGGGCACGTGCACCGCCGACATCTCGACCCTCAGCTGCGGGGTCACCCGGTCCGCGATACCGGTGGACTGGGAGCCGAGCAGCGAGAAGAAGACGACGCCGAGGATCGCGATGCCGGCCGAGGCCCCGACCTGGGTGATGGCGTTCACCAGACCCGACGCGGACCCGATCTCCCGCGGCTCCACGGCCGCCAGCACGATGCCGAACAGCGAGGAGACGACAGCACCCATGCCGAGTCCGGCCACCACCAGGCTGGGCAGCATCTGCCAGGACGAGGCGTTGATGCCCTCGTAGTGCAGCGTCAGGATGAGCCCGACGAAGGCGGCACACATGACCAGCGCCCCGGTACTGAGCAGCTTGCGGCCGAGCTTGGGGGCGAGGACCGCGCCGGAGACCGCCGAACCAATCGCCATGCCGAGCGACCAGGGCAGGGCGGTGAGACCCGCGTGCACGACCTCGAAGCCGCGGCCGATCTGCAGGTACATCATGAAGACGAAGAAGAACCCGATCAGCCCGGCGAAGAACAGGAACCCGATGAGCAGACCCGCGTTGAAGGAGAGCTTGTGGAAGAGGCTCATTTCAACCAGCGGCGACTTGTTGGCGCGGCCCTTGCGGATCTGCACGAAGGCAAAGAGCGCGAGCACCGGAACCGACATCGCCATGGACACATACGTCCACGCCGGCCACCCCAGGTCTCGGCCCTGGAGCAGGGGATAGACCAGCAGCAGCATGGCTGCCGTGACCAGCAGACTGCCCACAATGTCGACTCGTTGCACATGCTCGGACTTGGTGTTCTGCACGTACAGGGCGGCGCCGATCAGCGCGATGATCCCGACCGGGACGTTGACCAGGAAGATCGACCGCCACTCCAGGCCGAACAAGTCGGCCTTGATCAGCAGCGCGCCAAGCATAGGACCGCTGACCACAGCGAGGCCGGAGACCCCGCCGAACATGCCGGCCACCATGGCCCCTTGCCTGGGCGGGAAGGTCGCCATCAGGGTGGAGAGCACCTGCGGCACCATGAGCGCGGCCATCGCGCCCTGCAGCACGCGGGCGACGATCAGCATCTCGGGGCCCTGGGCCGCTCCGCAGAGGACCGAGGAGAGCACGAAACCGGCCACGCCGATCATGAACAGGTTCTTGCGGCCGAAGATGTCTCCCAGCCGGCTACCGGTGATCAGCACCAGCGCGAACGCCAGCGCGTACCCCGAGGCCACCCACTGAGCGTCGGAGTCGCTCGTCCCTAAGTTCCTTTGCAGCGACGGGATGGCCACGTTCACGATGGTTCCGTCGAGCAGGTCCATGAAGCTCGCCAGGAGCAAGGCGATGAGCGCCCACCATCGTCGAGAGCTCTGGGCCGCGCTGCCGCCCGCACCGGCGGGCACTTCCACATCGGTTGCAGTCACATCAGTCTCCTCGTTGCTTGCCCACGGCCCGACGTCCATAACGCGTAACAGTCGCGGGTGAGACGGCCAGACGCTTCCCGACCCGACAAGATGAACAGCGCTTCCCCGCCTGAGGGAGAGCTGGACCTGGATCAGGGAGAGTCAGAAGAAGTAGCGGCACGGTTGAGAACTCGTCCACCATGAAGTATCTTATCTTACGAGGCAAGATATTAGGGAGGCTTTAGCACACATGTCAACTGGCTTGCCCCCAAGGGAGGACCTCGTCGGTGCGCTCTCGTGGAAGTTGCGCCGCCTCAGCGGTGAGACTGTCCTGTTCCACCAGGCGATCGCCGACCGACTGGGCATCAGCCCAACTGACTTGAAGTGCCTCGACCTCGCGTCCTCCGGCCCCGGGCCGGTCACCGCAGGTCGGCTGGCCGAGGTCTCCGGACTCACCTCCGGCGCCATCACCGGAGTGATCAACCGCCTGGAGAAGGCCGGACTGGTGAACCGGGAGCAGGATCCGAACGACCGGCGAAAGGTGATCATCGTTGTCAACCCGAACGTGCCCGACAAGGTCCTCGGACTCTTCGGTTCGATAACGGACTCGATGATGGAGCTGTGCTCCCGCTACGCCGACCACGAGCTGGCGCTGGTCCTCGACTTCGTCAGCCACGCGGCGGAGACCACCCACAACGAGGCGACGAAGCTCCAGCAGAGCACGGGCATGCCTGCTGCCCGCAGCTGACCCCGCACCGGACACCGATCCAGGTAACCGCCCACCGGCCGCCTCGGTGGGGATATCGCTGCCCCCCGTCAGAGATATCCCCACCGGGGCTTCATCGGCTCCGAACCAGGCGTGACGGTCCATGGGAACAAAGGAGCGCAATGACGCACTTGAAGATCGATCGACCGCGGCGCATGACTCTGGAAGGGGTGGCAGCCGTCCGGTCCTTCACTGCCAGGGGACGCATCCAGGTGATCGGGACGGACGACGACGACGTCACGCTGGACGTGTCCGAGATCGACCGGCACCCGATCAGCGTCCAGCACCGGGACGGTCTACTCTTCCTGGGGCACCATGGCACCGGCCGGCAACACGTCGCGAAGGGCCGACTGCGCCACCGACCGTCCCAACATGCCGTCATCTACCTCGCCGTGCCACGCCATTGCCATCTCGACCTGTGGTCCGTGTCCGCCGACGTCCTGGTCGGCGACAGCCGGGGCGACGTCCAGGTGCACAACGGGGAGGGCGGGACCACGCTAAACCAGCTGTCCGGTGCCGTGGAGGTGGAGACCTCCTCGGGACACGTGGACGCCATCAACCTGAGCGGCGACGTCGAGATCCGGTCCGTGTCCGGCACTGTCGCCCTGTACGCCACACCCCGCAGGACCCGTGCGCTGAAACTGTCGAGCGTGTCGGGTGACATCAGCGTCTGCCTGTCGGAGACAGCTGACGCCAGGGTTCACCTGGAGTCCGTCAACGGACGGGTCTCCAGCCAGTTCAGGGGAATCGTCCCGGTCAGGATGCCTGGACACCACAAGGCCAAGGGTGACTTCGGCAGCGGCAGCGCCTCGATCTGGGCCAGTAGCGTCTCCGGCCGCGTCGTGCTGCTCAACGGCGACAACCTGGAGAAAACCGAAGGTACCCGCATCGCGGACTAGATGACGGATGCGAAGGGTCAGTGGTCCGTAGGCGGTCAGCGAGCGTGCCAATTCGCCCGGGCTGATGCCGAGTTCCTCGACGAACCGGGGGCGGGCCTCCTGGAGGTAGATCTTGACCCGCTCGTAGTTGATGACGACCCCGTACTCCGGCACCAGACGCTCGTGGATCACAGATGCCTTCAGCAGGATCTCCGACCTGCACATCGCATCGACGAGCAAAGCGACCTCATCGACCGCCCGCCGAAGCTGCCGCCCCTCGACCAGCCTTTCCGGCGGCGCGACCGGAGCCTCACTCGACAAGTGCTTCGCGACCGTGTGACGGTTCAGTCCGGTCTCCGGCGCGATCTGCCACAGGCTGATCGCGCCGGACTCGTACAGACCGCGAAACCGTCTCCACTCCAGCCAACGATGCGGGCCCAAGACCACGTCAGCCGTCCCCCTGCCACCCCGAAACCGACGACAGACGACTCGTGGCACCCTCCCGTCACTGCATCAGGTTCGGTGCACTCCCATCCATACGAGATGGTGCACGTTCACTTGTACACCGAAACCGGTTTTTCCCGACTGTCCGGGCAGGTACGCGACCAAGTGCCGCAGACGGGTGGCGGCGTGGCGGGCCCAGCGGCGTCCGGAGGTGAACCCAAGCAGGGCCTGCATCACAGCCAGGGTGACCACCTCGGCGTCACTGAGCCGGGGCGCGATGCCGATCTCGGGACGCCACGGGCCAGATGGGGGGCGATTCCTTCAGCAGGACATCGGTCTTCACATAGAGTGCGGTGGCGAGGGAGTCCAGGTCAGGCGCCACAACAGACCTTGGGGCTTCCTCGCCTCATCTCATGCACGCCAGGAAGCCCTTGGTATCAGTCATCCAGGAGGACGGACGGATGAGCGGCAATCTCCGCTTCTCCCACAGCCAGATACGGCTCCACCTGCTGGCTCTGCTCGATCAACAGCCGAGCCACGGTTACGGGTTGCTCACCAAGCTGAGCGAGCGGTTCGCCGGCGCCTACCGCCCCTCTCCCGGCATCGTCTATCCGCGGCTGCGCCAGCTGGAGGCCGAGGGCCTGCTCAGCCATGCGACGGCCGACGGCCGCAAGATCTACCGACTCACGCCGGCCGGCCGGCAGGAGCTGGAACGCCACCGGCTCGCCGGCAGCTCCTCCCCCGGTACCGTCGACCGACCGGGCGAACAGCCTGCCGCGCAGAGTTCGGTGGCTCCGGTGGAACCCCTGAGCGACCCCATCCGCAGCGCGGTCGAGGAGATCGTCGGCGACTTCCGGAAGCAGTTCGGATCCGCGAGGGAAGGGCCGGCACTCGGCTTGGACGAACACCACGGACTCAGCTGGACCGTATCGTTCCCCCCTGGCCCGCAGCCTTCTGCCAGAACGTTCTTTCAGCAGAGGCTCGACGACCTCACCACAGCCGCACAGAAGTTGCTCCAGTCCGAATCCACCCCGGACAACGCGCTGTGGGAGGGCGCGCGGCTCCTCGACGAGGTGACGGCCAAGCTGGGCTCGGGCGGCTCCGTGAGCTGACCGGGCTCAGGCCTTCCGCCTCTGGTTGCTGGCCGCGAGCGACAGGATCGACGCCACCATGGAGGCGATCGGTGTGAGGGCGGCCTCGAGGGACTGGTCCCAGTCATCCTTCAACTCCTCGGACCGGGTGTCGGCCTCCGCGGGCTGGTCCGCACTCACGGTGCGAACCACGCCGGAGCTCCGTCCACCCTTCCGCGCCCCCAGGCCCATGCCTTCTGATCGCAGACTCACAACGCCTCCGAACACGCCGTAGCTCCCGTGCACGGAAACTGTTCCGGGTGAATCTCGACGGCCTCTGGAGGCTGAGTGTTCGTTCGCCCGAGGACGACTGGCAAGCAGCTGGTTGCCCCCGCGACCCGGGCGGGCCGACCTCACAATAGCCCTGGTCAGACAATGTCTGACGGGCTTCACCGAGCCGCCTGCGGGATGCAACCTCGTACCATGACTGATCGCCGTCGAGGGGGACGTAGCGGCCGTCGCCGGTGGACTACAGCTCGTTGAGGTGCTGTTGGAAGGCGTTCAGCCGCTGGGGCATATCCGTGACCAGGGCATGGGGACCGGTGCGGCCTTTGCGGTAGCCGAACAGGTGCGTGGGGTCGTCGTTGATATGCAGCAGCACCTGCACGGCGCGGTGCACGATGTACAGGACACCCCATTCCTCCTCGTCGCCGATCAGTTGGCGGTCCTTGAAGACTTGCCGAGCAGCTTGTAGCGGACACGGCCGTCCTCGGCCGTGGTGGTGAACGCGCAGTCGCGAGCCAGTTCGCGCACTTCCACGTCGCGAAGCGGTTCAGTTGCGGGGGCGGCGCTGGTTCTCCTGCGCTGACAGCAGGCCGAGCACGGCGTGCTCCTGGCGGTGGCTGAACCATCGCCCGGCCAGGTCGCGGTCCGTGAACCGTCCGAGTCTGTGCTCTGTCGAGGCATTCATCTCGCTCGCTTCCCACCCAGTTCCTCCACATGCTGGACCGCTACCTCCGTGTCAACGTCCGCTTGCGCGGCTTCGACGCGGAGCAGAGCGGCCGCCATGTCCGTCCGGGCACCGTCTTCACCGCGCAGTCTTCGCCCTATCTCATCGGCTGGCACGACACGTATCGCCAAGCCCTCAAAGCTACGGTTCCTTACAAGCCTGCCGGCATCCGTCCAGCGCCGGTGGGATCGACCGTGTCCTTCACGCGCGCCGATGGCTCCTGGGAATCGGCGCATGTGCCCGACTGACTGCCTGCGGACGAACCGTTGAAGTTGGCGGATCCAGTCGCCTCACGCCGCCGGGAGCCGTTTCGCTTCACCCGTGGCGAGTTGCGTGCCGTCGCAACCTCTGTGGACACCCTCCTCGAGGACCAGCCGCAGGTCACTAACCGCAATTGGGCAGCACGGTTGCGACCACTGAATTCGCCGTGCCCGAATCGGTCCCCGGCGCCCTGGGCGACCTCGCCGTCGACCGTCCCCTCGCCCTGAACGGCGTCCTGCACTTGGTCGGGCTGATGAACTCCGGCAAGTCCACGCTTATGGACCTGCTCACCGTGCTCGCGGTGCGCCGCGGCCTCCGTGGGGGCTACCTGCTGGCGTCGGTCGCCGATGTGTACGCGAAGGCTGCCTTCCTGCGCGCCTTGGGAATCAAGGCTGTTCCGCAGATCGGCCGGAGCAACCGCTCGGAGCACGTGGCCGCCTACTGGGGCACCACCCTTCACGACCAGGACACCCACCTCCCTCGCTATGCGGACGGCGCCGCCCGCTACACGGTGGACCTGCGCCCCCCGATCAACTGGTCAACAGCGAGCCTCTGGAGGAGAAGGGCCGGCCGTGCCGAGGCAGGTTCCTGGTCCCTGGCAAGCGCGGCATGCAGGACTGCCCGATGCCGTCCCGCTGCCCGCGCCACCATGATCTGCACGACTTCGCCGACGCCGAGGTCATCGTGACCACTCCGGCCGGCATGCTGCACTCCAAAGCAAGCGGGTCAGCCGCCAACATGCGCGTCATCGAACGTTTCCAGCACGATCTGGACCTGCTGCTGGTCGACGAGGCCGATGAGGCCCAGCGCAACCTGGACGATGCCTTCCTCCAGCAGCGTGTGCTCACTGCGCCGCGGGATGGCTGGTCCATCCGCACCCGTCACTCGGTCGCCGAGAGCCTGGATCACCGCTGGCACCTGCCCCTGAACGACCCCGACGTCCAGCGCGATGAGGAACTCGAACGCCGTCACGGCGAGGCTCGTATTCGTCTCTACCAGCGACTGGTCGACGAGGCAGGGGCGCCGCTACGTGACCGGTTGAGCCGGGGGCCCTCAGCGGTCACACGTTGCTGCGTCACCTGGCGCGCGCACTGCACAGGCTGGGGGAACGCTCCGAGCACGCAATGTCGCCCGAACTCGAAGACGAGGCCCAGGACTTCCGCCAGAACCCGAGCGCCGCCGCCAGAGGTGGAATTCTCGCTCGGCACGCGCCTCCAAGCAGCTCGAAACCCCTCCTGGCTGGGAAGGCGCAGCCTGACGCGCCATCAGAATGAGCGTCAAGACGCCTCCCAGAGCGTCATTTGAGCATCAAAAACCTGCCCGTAGGTCGTCACCACCACGGACGAGGACCTCCGCGGAGCACTGGGGAGCGCCGATTTCGGCCGGTGGAAGAGTTTCCTGCACCCCACTCAGGCCAAACTCGTCGAACGCCGCTACAGCGGCCCGGGCCGGAGGCGGACCGGGCACGGGCAAGACCGTCGTCGCACTGCACCGGGTACGCCACCTCGTCCGGCAGCTGCCCCCAGGGCACGACAAGCCGGTCCTGCTGACCACGTACAACAAGAACCTGGCCGCCGACCTGCGTTCCCGGTTGCTGGAGCTGGGCGGTGAGGGACTGCTCGGCCGGGTCGAGGTGAGTCACGTCGACCAGCTGGCGCTGCGCATCGTCCGTGAGGCCGAACCCGGCAACGGCAAGCAGGCCATCGACGACGGACAGGCCGTACGCGAATGGCGCGCGCTGCTCGACGAGCTGGGCGAGGACACCTGGGACCCGGAGTTCCTGCACGAGGAGTGGACCCAGGTGATCCTCGGCCAGGCCGTCGGCAGCCGCGCCGACTACTTCCGTGCCCGACGGGCCGGGCGTGGCAAGAGCATCGGCCGCGCCGAGCGGGCCGAGATCTGGCAGCTCGCCGAGCGCTTCACCCAGCGGCTCGAGCGCCTCGGGCGACAGACCTGGGACCAGGTGGCGGAGCGCGCGGCACGTCTCGAGATGGGCCGCGAACAGCTCATCCGGAACATCGCCCGGCAGCAGGAGGAAGCGGGCGGACTCGACAACATCCACCTGCAGGACGGCTCCGGTGGTTGGCTGCGCTACCGGTATCGCCACATCGTGGTGGACAAGGCTCAGGACCTGCGCTCCGCCCACTGGAAGATGCTGCGCGCCATGGCGCCCCGTACATCGGACGACCTGTTCCTGGTGGGCGACACCCACCAGCGCATCTACAAGAACCAGGTGACCCTCGGCAGTCTGGGCGTCAATATCCGCGGACGATCCGCGAAGCTGACCCTTAGCTACCGCACCACACGACAGATCCTGCGCTCGGCCCTCGGAGTCCTGGGCGAGAACACGTTCGACGATCTCGACGGCGGCACAGAGACCCTCGCCGGGTACCGCTCCGTGCTCAACGGTGGGCTCCCGGCCGGACACGCCTTCCCGGACCGGGAAGCCGAGCGAGAGGGCGTGGCCGCTTTGATCACGGAGTGGGACACGGACGCGGACTCGGCCATCGCGCACGAACAGATCGCGGTGTGTGTACCGACCAATCAAATGGCGGCGCAGATAGGGTACACCCTGAAGCAGCACGGCATCGACTCGGTGGAGATCCGCTCCGACGGACCGAACGGCTCCGCCGGCGTACACATCGGCACGATGTCCCGGTTCAAGGGACTGGAGTACCAGCGGATGATCCTCGCGGGCGTGGCCGACGGGCTCGTTCCGCGTGAGGACGTGGGCCGACTGCATGATCGCGAACCCGCCCGGTACCGGCACGAGATGCAGCGGGCCAGGTCCCTGCTCTTCGTGGCCGCGACCCGGGCACGCGACAGCGTGGACATCTTCTGGCACGGCAAGCCCAGCCCGTTCCTCGGCAACTCGTGGGCGGAGCCCGGGCACAGCGGCAGGTGACAGCCGGGCCGGGGCAGATTTCCGCCTTGGCCCTCCTCCTTCCCGGCGGCGGCCATAGGGTCGTTCCCGCACGTCGTCACGCACCGTTCGTCAGGGGGGCATCATGCAGGCAAAGGAGACCCTGTTCGCCGATCTCGTGCAGGGCAGGGCCCAGCAGTTCCAGGTGCCGCTTTATCAGCGGACGTATTCCTGGACCGAGCGGCAGCTGGGACAGCTCTGGGCCGACATCCTGGAGCAGGCCGAGCTGCTGGAATCCGGGGACCGAGCGAGCACCCACTTCCTGGGCTCGGTCGTCCTCGCACCGTCCCCGCAGAACGAGGCGACGTTCCCCCGATGGCTCGTCGTCGACGGCCAGCAGCGACTGACGACGCTGTCACTCGCTCTGGCCGCGATCCGCGACCACATCGCGGATACCCAGCCGGACGAGGCCGAGCGCATCGACGACGAATACCTGATCAACAAGCGCAAGAGCGGCACCGATCATCTCCGGCTGCTGCCGACGCAGGCCGACCGGCCACAGTTCGCCGCGCACATCCGTGGCCCGCTCGAAACACGGGCCGGCGGCGGAAACGTCGGCACGGCCTACAGCTTCTTCCGCCGCAAACTCGTCGAAGCGGAGGACCCGACCGCCCCGCAGGACGTGTTCCGCATCGAGCAGGCCCTCACGTCCCGGCTCACGCTGGTGGCGGTGACCGCCGAGCGCGGCGACAACGTCCACCGCATCTTCGAGTCGCTCAACAACACCGGCCTCAAGCTCAGCCAAGCCGACCTGCTGCGCAACTACCTGTTCATGCGGCTGCCCACCCTTGGTGAGCACATCTATGAGACCTACTGGCTGCCGCTGCAGAACAGCCTGAGCAACGACGAACTCGAACAGCTCATGTGGCTTCAGTTGGTGCTGGGCGGGGACGACCGGGTGCGTCGCCAGGACCTCTACGCATCTCAGCAGCAGCACTTCGAGCGCCGCGAGATTTCCGAGGCCGAGATCGAGGCGTACATCCGGGAATTGCACCACCGCGGCGCGCTGTTCCGTCGGCTGCTCCACCCCGAGGAAGAGCCGGACCCCACCGTCCGCGCCCAGCTGCGTCGTTTGGACACCTGGCAGGCCCAGGTCACCTACCCCGCTCTGATGCTGCTGATGGACCGGCGTGAGCGCGGGGAACTCGATTCCCCGGAAACCGCCCGAGCGATGTCGTACATCGAGAGTTTCTTGGTGCGCCGGATGATCTGCCGGGTGCCGACGAACAACCTCAACCGGGTCTTCCAAGCCGTGCCCGGACAGCTACCGCGCGATGTGCCCGTGGCCGACGGTCTGCATCAGTTGCTCTCCGCCGACAATCGCTTCTGGCCGGACGACGACGAGTTGCGCGGGAAGATCCGGGCCGCTCCCTTCTACCAGTACGGGCGGTGGCATCAGCGCAAGATGGTGCTCCAGCGGCTGGAGGAGAGCCATGAGCACCCCGAGCCGGTGGACTTCGCCACCCCGCAGCTCACGATCGAGCACGTCCTGCCCCAGTCCGCGGGGGACGAGTGGATGCGGATGCTGCACGAGGACGCGGCCACCACGGAAACCCCCGAGGACCTGCACGTGCGGCTGCGGCACACGCTCGGAAACCTGACACTCACAGCGGTCAACTCAGAACTATCCAACCACCCGTTCGAGCGCAAGCAGGACCTGCTGAAAGGCAGCCACTTGGAGATGAACCGGCGTATCGCCGCCACCGAGCGGTGGGGCGCCCAGGAGATCCTTGCCCGCGCCGACGATCTTGCCGAGCGCGCGATCGCACTGTGGCCGGCCCCTCTGCGCGGAATCGGTCGGGCAGAGCGCAACCGCGACTGGCAGCTGGCCCATCAGGTAGTCGCAGCGCTCCCTCACGGCACCTGGACGTCCTACGGCGACCTTGCCGCCTTTCTCGGTTCGGGCGCCCAGGCTGTGGGCAACCACCTGGCCGGCACCCCGGGCCTGGCCAACGCCCACCGCGTGCTGACCTCCGAGGGCAAGGTCTCCGACGGGTTCCGCTGGACGTCCCCGGGCGACGGAGGCGACGTCCGCGCCCGGTTGACCGCGGACGGCATCCGCTTCACCGTCAACGGTGCCGCCGATCCGGCGCAGCGCGTCTCTGCCGATGATCTCGCCCTCCTCCTCACCGGCGCTGACGAGACCGAGGCGCACGGCGAGGACGCCGCACAGCGCACCGCGCAAGGCCAGGGCGGGGAGACGCGCGCCGACCGGTTCTTCCGCCAACTCGCGGCAGATGACTCCCCCGAGACGGTGACAACGGTCCGTGCCCTCCTCCACCGCTGGGAGGAGGGCGGCGGATGGATCGGCCACGGCGCCGGGCAGGTCACCACCAGCGCGTTCCTCATGCTCGGAGAGGCCGGGGCACCAGGCCGCGGCATCTGGCCGCTGACGCTCTACCCGGGCGGCGGGCGCGGCGGCACGGCGGAGGTGGTGTTCCAGCACCTCGCCGCGCGCGAGCCCTTCACCGACCGCGGACTGCGCGCCGAACTCCTGGGCCGCCTCAACGAGTTGAAGGGCATCGACATCCCCGAGGGAAAGCTGGAATTGCGTCCCAACTTCCGTCTTTCCCTCTTGGAGGAAGACCACAACCGCGAACTGCTCGCCGAGACACTCACGTGGTTCCGTCACTGCTGGGACACCCGGGATACGGCCTGAGGCGTCTCGCATGGGCTTCAGCGAACAGGCGGCTCTGACAGCCCACTCCGTACCGGTAACGCGATGGCGGGTCCGCCGCTCCGCAACACCGGCGACCTCTCGTGGTTGGCCGCCATCCCCGACGTCCGGCCCATTGCCATCGTCCGCTCAACCGGTGATCGCAAGCTCCCCACGTCCGGACTCAGGGCACGCAGGCACTTCGGCAGCCGGGCCCGGTAACCGCGTGGCTACCGGGAGGTCGGGCCTCCGCCGGTGCTTGTCGGCCACAACGCGTGGACGATGCGGCAGCATGCCCGGGCGGGCGTCATTCGAGCGTCAAGAGTTCTCGGCGCCACCACGACACTCATGCCGTCAGGACCGCGTACTTGTCCCAAAACCGCAGGTCAAAGTGTCCACCACGGAGGAACCGTCCACTCGACCCGGTGCCGGTAGGTAAACAGGTCGAAGAAACCACCCGGCCCACAAACTCGCAGGTCAGGCGCCCTTATCCGCCTTCTCCAGCACCACAACGCACTCCACATGATGCGTAACCGGGAACAGATCGAACGCCCGCATCCGCCGGGGCACATAGCCGGCCTCGGCGAAGTACTTGAGGTCGCGGGAGAGGGCGGCGGGGTCGCAGGCCACGTAGGCGAGGCGGCGGGGGGTGAGGGAGGCGAGGTGGGTGACGGTCTGCTTGCCGGCGCCGGCGCGGGGCGGGTCGAGGACGACGAGGTCGACGTCGGTGATGCCGGTGCGGGGCAGGACCGCCTCGACCTTGCCGTGTTCGATGCGTACCCGGTCGAGGTCGGCGAGGTTGTGGCGGGCGTCCTCGGCGGCGCGCTTGCCGGATTCGATGCCGAGGACCGCGCCCTTGTCGCCGACGCGTTCGGCGAGGGCGCCGGCGAAGAGGCCGACGCCGCAGTACAGGTCGAGGGCCATGTCGCCCTTCTTGGGCATCAGGCCCTGCATGACGGCCTCGACGAGGAGGTCGGCGGCCTTCGGGTGGACCTGCCAGAAGCCGCCGTTGCCGACGCGCCAGGTGCGGTCGGCGGCGCGTTCGCGGACGAAGGGGCGGCCGTGGACGCGGTGCACGCCGCCGTCCTTCTCGTGGACGCGCAGGACGGAGACCGGCTTGTCGAGTTCGACGATCGGGAGGCGGCCGCCGGGGCGCGGGGTGAGGACGACCTGGCGGTCGTGCGAGCCGGTGGCGGCGATCGCCTCGACGGTGGCGATCTGCGGCCACTCGCGCTGCTCGATGCCGAGTTCGGAGACGCCGGGGGCGGCGATCATGCAGTGGTCGACCGGCTCGATGTCGTGGGAGCGGTGCTTGCGCAGGCCGGCGCGGCCCTCGGCGTCGACGGCGTACTGGACGCGGGTGCGCCAGGCCGGCACCTCGCCCTTGGCGACCTTGTCGCCGGGGGCGGGTTCGACGGTGCCGTCCCAGCCGGCGTCCTCGGGGGTGAGCCCGGCCAGGCGCTGCAGCTGCTCGGTGATCACCGCGGCCTTCAGGCGGCGCTGGGCGCCGGGCGCGGCGTGCTGCCAGTCGCAGCCGCCGCAGCGGCCGGGGCCGGAGAACGGGCAGGGGGCCTCGACGCGGTCCTTGGAGGCGTCGAGGACGGTGACGGCGTCGGCGCGCAGGAAGCGGGCGCCTTCCTCGCCGTCGGTGACCCGGGCGATGACGCGCTCACCGGGGAGGGCGTGCCGGACGAAGAGGACCTGGCCCTCGCCGGTGCGGGCGATACAGTGGCCGCCGTGCGCGACCGGGCCGACCTCGACCTCGTACTCCTCGCCGACCAGCGACTTCTTCGGTTCTGCCTGCATGGCGGGAGGGCTCCTGAGATGGGGTGGTGCCGGGGCGGTACGGCGGGACGCCGACCGTCAAGTCTACGGCCCGGCGTGCGGTGCCCGGGCCCCCGTGCCCCGTCCGCCCCGAGCGGCCCGGCGGAGCGGTGCCCGGACCCGGCCGTGGCACGGGTCCGGGCGCCGGCGGCTACTTCTTGGTGGCCGACTTCTCCTTCTTCGGCTGGCTGACCGGTCCGCGGCGGACGGCGCCGGGCGCGTTCCACTCCGCGCGCTTGCGGGCGCGCAGCTTGGCGGCCTCGGAGGAGTCCAGCTGCCAGGGCACGGACGTGACCATGACGCCGGGGGTGAACAGGAGGCGGCCCTTGAGGCGCAGCGCGGACTGGTTGTGGAGGAGGTGCTCGTACCAGTGGCCGACGACGTACTCGGGGATGTAGACGGAGACGGCGTCGCGCGGGCTCTCCTTGCGGAGCGATTTGACGTAGTCGATGATCGGCCGGGTGATCTCGCGGTACGGGGAGGCCAGGACCTTCAGCGGGACCTCGATGCCGCGCCGCTCCCACTCCTCGCGCAGGGCCTTGGTGTCGGCCTGGTCCACGTCCACGCTGACCGCTTCGAGGCTGTCGGAGCGCATCAGCTTGGCGTAGTTCAGGGCGCGCAGGGTGGGCTTGTGCACCTTGGAGACCAGGACGAGGGAGTGCACCCGGGAGGGGCGGACCACGTCATCGTCGGGGGTCTCCTCGGCGGCGATCTCGTCGGCGACCCGGTCGTAGTGGCGGCGGATCGCGGACATCGTCACGAAGAAGATGACCATGCCGAGCAGCGCGACCCAGGCGCCGTGGGTGAACTTCGTCAGGAGGACGACGACCAGGACCAGGCCGGTGAAGAAGGCGCCGAAGGCGTTGATGGCGCGCGAGCGGTGCATCCGGCGGCGCTTGGCCGGGTCGGTCTCCGAGCGCAGATGGCGGTTCCAGTGGCGGACCATGCCGATCTGGCTGAGCGTGAAGGAGACGAACACGCCGACGATGTAGAGCTGGATGAGCCGGGTGGAGTCCGCGCCGTAGAGGTAGACGAGGATCGCGGCGGCGCCGGCCAGCAGGACGATGCCGTTGGAGAACGCCAGGCGGTCGCCGCGGGTGTGCAGCTGGCGCGGCAGGTAGCGGTCCTGGGCGAGGATCGAGCCGAGCAGCGGGAAGCCGTTGTAGGCGGTGTTGGCGGCGAGGAACAGCACCAGCGCGGTGGCGGCGGCCAGGATGACGAAGAGGAAGCTGCCCTTGCCGAAGACCGCCTCGGCCACCTGCGAGATGACCGGGTTCTGGGTGTAGCCGGAGCCGATCGGCTTGCCGTTCTGGAGCAGGTCGGTGGCCGGGTTCTCGGCCATCCGGACATGGGTGGCCATGGCCAGGCCGATGATGCCGCAGAACATGGTGACGGCCAGGCCGCCCATGAGGGCCAGGGTGGTCGCGGCGT
This sequence comes from Streptomyces kronopolitis, assembly GCF_014646275.1. Classification (GTDB taxonomy): domain Bacteria; phylum Actinomycetota; class Actinomycetes; order Streptomycetales; family Streptomycetaceae; genus Streptomyces; species Streptomyces kronopolitis. The sequence goes on along the minus strand of NZ_BMND01000003.1, from coordinate 160,552 downwards.
TCTTGGACTTCGGCTTGCGGAAGGCCGGGACGCCGTTGGAGATCGCCTCGACGCCGGTGAGCGCGGCACAGCCGGAGGAGAAGGCGCGCAGCAGGAGGAAGACCAGCGCGAAGCCGGCCAGTCCGCCCTGTTCGGCGTGGATGGTGAAGCCCGCGGTGGGGGCCTGCATCGTGTCGCCCATGACGACGGCGCGGATCACACCCCAGGCGATCATGATGAAGACGCCGGCCACGAAGACGTACGTCGGGATCGCGAAGAGCTTGCCCGACTCCTTGACGCCGCGCAGGTTCATCAGCGTCAGCAGCACGATGATGGCGATCGCGCACAGGGTCTTGTGCTGGACGACGAAGGGGATCGCGGAGCCCAGGTTCTCCACGCCGGAGGCGATGGAGACCGCGACGGTCAGCACGTAGTCGACGAGCAGGGCGCTGGCGACCGTGAGACCCGCCTTGGGGCCGAGGTTGGTGGTGGCGACCTCGTAGTCGCCGCCGCCGCTCGGGTAGGCGTGCACGTTCTGCCGGTACGACGCCACGACCGTGAACATCAGCACCACGACCGCGACCGCGATCCAGGGGCTGAAGTGGTACGCAGAGACTCCCGCGACGGACAGGACGAGGAGCACCTCGCCGGGCGCATAGGCCACCGAGGAGAGCGGGTCGGAGGCGAAGACGGGGAGTGCGATGCGCTTGGGAAGCAGGGTCTCCCCGAGCTTGTCGCTGCGCAGTGCGCGCCCGATCAAGATCCGTTTGGGCACGTCGGTCAGTTTGGACACGCAGAGGATGCTAAGCCTTCGTCAAGGCCCGCGCCCACCCGCTCCCCGCACCGGTGACCGCCCCCGGGAGCGCGGTGGGTCCCGCGGGGCACATCCGGCCTGCTGACGGGCGCTCCACGGGGCGGTGCCCGCACAGGATCCGCACGTCGCACGCACGGGCCGGACACGGCGGCCCGGACTGTGTCGTTCGTCACGTACCCCTGGCGTCCGTCACGGGAACGAGTGGCGCCGTCACGCAGTGATCACACCGGTGACGTGGTGCGACGCCGGGGTCACGGTGCGGCCCCGCGCACGGGGAGCGGGCGGGGCTCCGCCCGCTCCCCCGCCCCGGTCAGCCCTGCCGGGCCGCGGCTGCGGCTCCGGTGGCCCGCGGCCGGCGGACGTGCAGATCGCCCAGCCCCTGGCGGGTGGCCGCCAGCAGCACCCGGTCCTGCGGCCGCAGCACGTAGTCGTCGCCGAGTTCGTGCACCAGCCGGGCCGGTTCGCGCTCGGTGTCCGGCGGCGGCGCGGCGGCCGCGGCCGGCGGCTGCGCCTCGTCGGGCGCGGAGGTGTCGACGGCCAGCACCCGCAGTCGCCCGGGCCGCAGCACCTCGGCGACGGTGCGGCCCTCCAGCGCGGGATTGCCGCGCACCCCGACCCGGGCGACCAGCAGCACCCGGCGCTCGACGGGGATGGCCCCCAGGATCTGGCGCCCCATCATCGCGCCGGCGAAGGCCGGCGCGGCCAGGAAGGAGGTGCTGCGGCTGCGGGTGAGCGCCCCGGGGTGCGCGGCACGCAGCGTGCGGTAGACGGCGGTGGCGAACCGGTCGTCGAACAGCCGCAGGGTGACCCGCAGTCCCGGGGTGACGCTGCGGGCGTAGAGGGCGGCCTCCAGATTCGTGGTGTCCGCGCTGCTGAGGGCGAGCAGGGAGGCCGCCCGGCCGATCATCGCGGCCTCCAGGACCCCCTCCTGGGTGACGTCCCCGAGGACGGTGGGCACCCGCAGCCGGCGGGCCAGGGCGATGCCGCGCGCCTCGGGGTCCGCCTCGATGCACACCACGGGGATGCCCATTTCGTGCAGCCGCGCCAGGACGCGGGTGCCGACCTTGCCGAGGCCCAGCAGCACCACGTGCCCCGACAGTCCGCGCGGCGGGCGGCGCAGCGCCGAGGCGCTGCGGAAGGTGCCCAGCCCCTCGAACGCCGCCGCGACCAGCACCGGCAGCAGCAACAGCCCGGTCAGCCCGGACAGCAGTTGCAGGATCTTGCGGGGCAGCGGCTGGCCGAGCGCCGGGTCGTTGATCGCGAAGAGGTCCAGCAGCGTGAGGTAGGCGCCGTGCACCGGGGCCAGACCGGTGGTGAGCCAGGAGGCGACGGCCAGCGCCAGCACCGCGCCGACGACGCCGGCCAGGGACCAGCGCAGCCGCCGGGAGAAGAGCGAGGCGAGGGGGGCGCCCCGGCCGCGCAGCCGTGCCGGGCGCACCGGCCGCCCCGTATAGGAGACGGTCTCCAGGACGACGGTGCCGCAGCCGGCGGCCCCCGCGACCGCGGCGTCGTCGGGCAGCAGCAGCGGCCGCTCGTCGCCGTCGTGGCCCGAACCCGGCTCCTGGCCGGGGTCGTTGGCGGCGGCGGGCAGCAGCGCCAGGGTGCACAGGCCGGGGCCGCCGGGCCGGCCGGGCGGCACCGGCATCCGCTCCACCGCCCGCAGCAGCAGCCCGTCCGCCTCGATGACCTTGCTGGTCCCGGCGACCGCGGTGGCCACCAGCGCGGGGGCCACGGTGTCGGCGTCGGACAGCACAGTCGTGGAGGCATCGGAGGCGTCGGCGGCCCCGGTGTCCCCGCCGCCGTCGCTGTCCAGGGCGGCGACCGCCGCTGCCTGGTCGAGCAACTCCTCCAGGTGCTGGCCGAGTTTGCGGTTGTAGAGCCGGATGACCAGCCGCAGGCGGGGGTTGAGCCGGCGGGCGCGCAGCGCGGCGTGGATGTTGAGCTCGTCGTCGTCGTATACCAGGGCCAGCGCGCCCGCCTCGGCGACGCCCGCCTCGGCCAGCGCCCGGTCGTCCGGCTGCGCCGCCTCCAGGATCCGTACGGCCTCCTCCGGGCGTTCCGTGCCGTCCCCGAGCGCCTCGGACGGCGCCGGCGGGGTACGGGCGACCGCGGCGGACACCCGGCCCAGGAGCGCGGTCGCCCGGTCGAGCGCGCGGGCCGGCGGCGGGATGCGGGGGCGGTGCGGCTCCCGGGCGGAGGGGACGACCAGCGTCACCCGTTCGCCGTAGACATCCCGGAGCTCGGCGGCGAGCCGGTGCGCGAGCGCATCGTCGCCGCAGACCACCATGTGCGAGGTGTAGGAGCCCTGTTGGGGCTGGAGAGGCAGGTTGGGCACATCGCTCAGCGTGCCCTACGGGAGCGGCGCGGCGCAGCCCGGTGCGGGAGGCGGGCGCGCCACCGGGCGGTGCCCCATCCGAATGCCGCCCACCGCGCCCCCTACCGGGGTCGGCATTGCGGCTACGGTTGTACCGGACCACGGCGCGCGCGGCGCTCCCGCCGACCCCGCCGGGTCCGTGTCGCGAGCCGTGGCCTCGTGTCGCCGGTACTGGGAGAAGGAAGTAGTGAGCAGGGTGTTTGTGCAGGTCATCGCGCTAGTACAGGGCACGGGGTAATCAGCATGCACATCGTCATCATGGGGTGCGGGCGCGTGGGCTCCGCGCTCGCACAGACCCTGGAGAGCAAGGGTCACACCATCGCGGTGGTCGACCAGGACCCGACCGCGTTCCGTCGCCTGGGCTCGTCCTTCGGCGGCCGCCGGGTGACCGGCGTCGGCTTCGACCAGGACACCCTGCGCGAGGCCGGCATCGAGGAGGCGGGCGCCTTCGCCGCCGTCTCCAGCGGTGACAACTCCAACATCATCGCCGCCCGGGTGGCCCGCGAGATGTTCGGCGTCGAGAACGTCGCGGCCCGCATCTACGACCCGCGCCGCGCCGAGGTCTACCAGCGCCTGGGCATCCCCACCGTCGCCACCGTCCGCTGGACGGCCGACCAGATGCTGCGCCGGCTGCTGCCCTCGGGCGCCGAACCGCTGTGGCGGGACCCGAGCGGCGGCGTCCAGCTCGCCGAGGTCCACACCGACCCGTCCTGGGTCGGACACAAGATCAGCACGCTGCAGGAGGAGACCGGCGTCCGCGTCGCCTTCCTCACCCGGCTGGGTGAGGCGATGCTGCCCACCTCGCAGACGGTGCTGCAGGAAGGCGACCTGGTGCACGTGATGATGCGCACCGACGAGGTCGAGAAGGTCGAGGCGGCATTCGCCACGGGTCCCGAGGGGGCGCAGTCATGAGGGTCGCGATTGCGGGCGCGGGCGCGGTGGGCCGTTCCATCGCCGGCGAGCTCCTGGAGAACGGTCACGAGATCCTGCTCATCGACAAGGCGCCGACCGCCATCTCGGTGGAGCGGGTGCCGCTGGCCGAATGGCTGCTGGCCGACGCCTGCGAGATCACCTCGCTGGACGAGGCGGCGCTGCAGCGGTGCAACGTCGTCATCGCGGCGACCGGTGACGACAAGGTCAACCTCGTCGTCTCGCTGCTCGCCAAGACCGAGTACGGCGTGCCGCGGGTGGTCGCGCGGGTCAACAACCCCAAGAACGAGTGGCTGTTCAACGAGTCCTGGGGCGTCGATGTCGCGGTCTCCACGCCGCGTCTGATGTCGGCCCTGGTCGAGGAGGCCGTCAGCGTCGGCGACCTGGTGCGGCTGCTGCGCTTCAGCCACGGCGACGCCAACCTCGTCGAGCTGACGCTGCCGCCGGAGGCCGCGCTGGCCGGCACCCGGGTCGGCGACGTGGAGTGGCCCCAGGACACCTCCCTGGTCACGATCATCCGCGGCACGCGGGTGCTGACGCCCAACAAGGAGGACGCGCTGGAGGCCGGTGACGAGCTGCTGTTCGTCGCGGCGCAGTCGCGCGAGGAGCAGCTGGAGGACCTGCTGTCGGTGCGGCACGAGGGGGCGTAGCACCGGCCGCCCCGGCCCGATGAACGCCGTGGCCCGGGAACCGTACGGTTCCCGGGCCACGGCGTTCGGTGCGTCGGCGGGTCAGCGGCGGTGCCGCGGCCCCTGCGGGCGCTCGGGGGCGGCCGGCGCCGCGATGTCCCCGTACGGCTCGGCCACTGGGGCCGCGGCGGCGCGCTCGCCGCGGCGGCGCTCGGCGGCCTCCTCCTCGGCCTTCTCCTTCGCCTCCATCTCGGCGAAGACGTCGATCGGCGGCGGCGCCTTCGCCAGGAAGATCCAGGTGAGGTAGACGGCGAGCAGGAACGGCGGGATCTTCAGCGCGATCAGCACCCAGCCGAGCTGGGTGGTGTCGGCCCACCAGTACAGCGGGAAGAGGATCGCGCACTTGGCGAGCAGGATCAGCCCCCAGGCCCAGCTGGACTTCGCGTAGGCCTTCTTGCGGCCGGGGTTGCGGGTGCGCCAGGAGAGGTTCTCCTTGAACACCGGACCCAGCATCAGGCCGATCAGCGGGACGCCGGCGAGCGTGGTGCCGAGGTAGGCGACGGCCAGCCCGAGGGTGTAGAGCATGCCCGGCAGGTAGAAGTCCTTGGCGTTGCCGGTCATCATCGCGAAGACCACGCCGAAGGCCACCCCGAGGACACCGCTGAACGCGTGCTTGACGGTGTCCTTGCGGACCAGGCGCACGGCCGCCAGCACCAGCGAGACGGCCAGCGCGGCGATCGCCGAGGCGTGCAGGTCCTTGTTGATCGTGAAGATCGTGACGAACAGCAGGCCGGGGACCACGGTCTCCACCATGCCGCGCACACCGCCGAACGCCTCGAACAGCGCGGCCTCGGTCAGCTGCCTGCCGTCGGGGGCGTCCTCGGCGCCCTGGCCGGACGGGGCGGGCGAGGGGCCTGCGGAGGGATCGGGATGGGCATGCGCGTCAGTGGTCGGTCGGTCGTGAGACGTCACCGGCTACTCCTGTCCGAGCGGTCGGAGTTCGTACTTCGGATTGAAGAGCACCCGGCGTCCGTGGCTCAGCGAGACCCGGCCCGAGGCGATGAGCTTGCGGCCCGGCTCGATCCCGACGATGGAGCGGCGTCCCAGCCACACCACGTCGAGCGCCGCGGAGCCGTCGAACAGCTCCGCCTCGAGCGCGGGCACCCCGGCGCGCGGCCGCAGCGTGACATGCCGCAGGGTGCCGGTGACCTTGACTATCTGCCGGTCGTCGCAGTCGCAGATACGGGTGCACCCCGCGTTCTGCGCATCCTGTTGCAGCTCGGCGGACTGCAGCTCCTCCTCGGAGGAGGACAGCCGGTCGAGCATCCGGCGGAAGCGACCGGCCGGCTTCTCGGATCGGGTCCCAGCACTCATGCGCCCAAGCGTACCGGTGGCCGGGGCGGCGGATCACGGTCCGCACAGGGACTTCGTACCCGCCTCACAAAGCCGCGCCCGCCCGGGGCGGGCCGCCACCCGCGCCACGGCACTACTGCTCGAAGCGGTATCCCATGCCCGGCTCGGTGATGAAGTGCTTCGGGTGCGAGGGGTCGCTCTCCAGCTTGCGGCGGAGCTGGGCCATGTACACCCGCAGATAGTTGGTCTCGGTGCCGTACGAGGGCCCCCACACCTCCTGGAGCAGCTGCTTCTGGCTGACCAGCCGCCCCGCGTTGCGGACCAGGACCTCCAGGAGGTGCCACTCGGTGGGGGTCAGCCGGATGTCCCGGCCGCCGCGGTTGACCTTCTTCGCGGCGAGGTCGACGGTGAACCCCGCGGTCTCGACGACCACCGCGTCGTCGGCCGCACCGGTCGGCTCGGCCCGGCGCACCGCCGCCCGCAGCCGGGCCAGCAGCTCGTCCATGCCGAAGGGCTTGGTGACGTAGTCGTCCGCGCCGGCGTCCAGCGCCTCCACCTTCTCGTCGGAGGTCTGCCGCGCGGAGAGCACCAGGATCGGCACCCGCGTCCAGCCCCGCAGCCCCTTGATCACCTCGACGCCGTCCATATCGGGCAGCCCGAGGTCGAGGACGATCACATCGGGGTGGCGGGCGGCCGCGAGCTTCAGCGCGGTGGCCCCGTCGGGGGCGGCGTCGACCTCGTACTTGCGCGCCTTCAGGTTGATCACGAGGGCGCGGACGATCTGCGGCTCGTCATCGACCACAAGCACCCGGTTCACTGGCGTTCTCCTCGCGGTGTCGTCCCCCGGCGGGCCGGACCCGCGGGAGGTGGGGTGGGGGTGATCCCGGCGGCCCGGGTCATGTCGTGGCCCGCGCCGGGAGACCGGGCCTGGCGGGTGGCCCGCCGGAGGCGGCCCGGAGGGTGAGCACCATGGTCATCCCGCCGCCGGGGGTGTCCTCGGCGGCGAGGGTGCCGCCCATCGCCTCCGCGAAGCCGCGCGCCACGGCCAGCCCGAGCCCCACGCCGGCGCCGCGCGGCGCGTCACCGTAGCGCTGGAAGGGCTCGAAGATCCGGTCCTTGGCGCCGTCCGGCACCCCCGGACCGCGATCGGCGATCCGCAGCTCCACCCGGTCGCCGAGCGCGCTGGCCGAGACCAGCACCGCCCTGCCGTCCGGGCTGTATTTGACGGCGTTCTCGACGAGGTTGGCGACCGAGCGCTCCAGCAGCCCCGGGTCGACCGCCACGATCGGCAGCTCCTCGGGGATGTCGAGGGTGACGCTGCCCTCCGGGACGCCGCCCAGCGCCATCGGCACCACCTCGTCGAGGTCGATGTCGCGGATCAGCGGGGTGACGGTGCCGGTCTGCAGCCGGGACATGTCCAGGAGGTTGCCGACGAGATGGTCCAGCCGGTCGGCGCCCGCCTCGATGCCGGCCAGCAGCTCCGCCTCGTCCTCCCGGGACCAGGCGACATCGTCGGAGCGCAAGGAGGTGACGGAGGCCTTGATGCTCGCCAGGGGGGTACGCAGATCGTGGCTGACCGCGGCCAGCAGCGCCGTGCGGATGCGGTTGCCCTCAGCCAGCTCCCGGGCCCGCTCCGCCTCGCCCACCAGCCGCTGCCGGTCCAGCACGACAGCGGCCTGGGCGGCGAACGCGGCCAGCACCCGGCGGTCCTCCGCGGGCAGCACCCGGCCCCGCAGCGCCAGCGCCATGTGGTCGCCCACCGGCATGTCGACATCGGCGTCCTCGGGGCGCAGCAGCGGCGTGCCGTGGTCGGTGCCGGCCCGGCCCGCGCAGGTCCACGGCTCGACGTCGCCGGCCCGCTCCAGCAGCGCCACCGTCTCCATGCCGAAGGTCTCGCGCACCCGCTCCAGCAGCGCGTCCAGCGTCGTCTCACCGCGCAGCACGCTGCCCGCCAGGAAGGACAGGATCTCCGACTCGGCACGCAGCCTGGCGGCCTGGTGGGTGCGCCGGGCGGCGAGATCGACCACGGAGGCGACCGACACCGCGACCGCGAAGAAGATCACGATCGCGACGAGGTTCTCCGGGTCGCTGACCGTGAGGGTGTGCGTCGGCGGGGTGAAGTAGAAGTTCAGCAGCAGCGAACCGGCCGCGGCCGACGCCAGCGCCGGCAGCTGCCCGCCGAGCAGCGCGGCCACCACGGTCAGGAAGAGGAACAGCAGCACGTCGTTGGCCAGCCCGGGCCCGTTGGCGATGCCGGTCAGCAGCAGCGAGAGCAGCACGGGTCCGGCGACGCCGACGAGCCACCCGGCGATGATCCGGGCCCGCCCCAGCCGCGCCCCGCGCACCACCGGGAGCCCCCGGCCCTTCGCGGCCTCCTCGTGGGTGACGATGTGCACGTCGAGGTCGGGCCCGGAGTCCCGGGCGACGCTCGCGCCCACCCCGGGCCCGAAGATGTACTGCCAGGCCTTACGGCGACTGGACCCCAGCACGATCTGGGTGGCGTTGACCCCCCGCGCGAACTCCAGCAGGGCACCGGAGATGTCGTCGCCGATGACGTGGTGGAACGTTCCTCCCAGGTCCTCCACCAGCGTGCGCTGGACGGCGAGTTCCTTGGGCGAGGCCGAGGTCAGCCCGTCACTGCGGGCGATGTAGACGGCGAGCACCTCACTGCCCGACCCCTTGGCGGCCATCCGGGCCGCGCGGCGGATCAGCGTCCGCCCCTCCGGCCCGCCGGTGAGTCCGACGACGATGCGCTCGCGCGCCTGCCAGGTGGAGCGGATCGAGTGCTCCGCGCGGTACTCCTGCAGATACTCGTCCACCCGGTCGGCGACCCACAGCAGCGCCAGCTCGCGCAGCGCCGTGAGGTTGCCCGGCCGGAAGTAGTTGGACAGCGCGGCGTCCACCTTGTCGGACTGGTAGATGTTGCCGTGCGCCATCCGCCGGCGGATTGCCTGGGGCGACATGTCGACAAGCTCGATCTGGTCGGCCCGGCGGACCACCTCGTCCGGCACGGTCTCGCGCTGCCGCACACCCGTTATCGCCTCGACGACGTCCCCGAGCGACTCCAGATGCTGGATGTTCACCGTCGAGACCACATCGATCCCGGCCTCCAGCAGCTCCTCGATGTCCTGCCACCGCTTGCCGTTGCGCGACCCGGGGACGTTGGTGTGCGCCAGCTCGTCGACGAGCGCCACGGCGGGCCCGCGGTCCAGCACCGCGTCCACGTCCATTTCGGTGAAAACCGCGCCGCGGTACTCCAGCTCCCGGCGCCGGATCTGCTCCAGCCCGTGGAGCATGACCTCCGTACGGGGCCGGCCGTGGTGCTCGACGAACGCCACCACGAGGTCCGTGCCCCGCTCCACGCGCCGGTGCGCCTCGGACAGCATCGCGTACGTCTTGCCGACGCCCGGTGCCGCGCCGAGATATATCCGAAGCTTGCCGCGTGCCATGGCCCCATTGTCTTACGTGAAAGCCGCCCCCACCGGGCTGACCCTGCTGCGACCCTACGACCCGACAAGGCCACAAAAGCCCCGTCGGACGACTTCACGACCGGTCTTGACGGGACTCTGATGGAGGAGGCTCTGGAGGGGGCGGGCGGTGGGAGGAGCGGGCGCCGTCAGGGAACGGGGGCGGGGGCGGGGGTCCGGAAGGGATGGGGGACGGGCAGTCCCGAAGGCGTGGGGGACGGGTGTCCGGTCAGGCGGTCCTGGGGTCGGGCGGGGACGGGGCGTGGAAGGTGGGCGGAGGGCAGTCGCGCCGCACCGGGAGCGGACGAACCGCTGACGGACGGGAAAAGCCGTCGCCCGGCCACCGGACGGCTGCGACGATGACCGGCATGACCGAGGCAGAGCTGACGACGCCCCGCATCCCCGACGTACGGATCGCCCACACCTCAGACCTGGACGCCGCCACCCTCAAGGCGGTCCGCGCCCTCCTGTACGACGTCTTCGACGACATGACCGCCGAGGACTGGGAGCACGCGCTCGGCGGTCTGCACGCCCTGGTCCAGGAGGACGGCGAGGTGATCGGGCACGCCTCCGTGATCCAGCGGCGTCTGCTGCACGGCGGCCGGGCGCTGCGCTGCGGGTACGTGGAGGGCGTCGGCGTCCGTGCGGACCGGCGCGGACGCGGGCACGGCGCGGCCATGATGGACGCGCTGGAGCGGGTGGTCCGCAGCGGCTACGACCTCGGCGCACTCGGCGCCTCCGACGAGGCCGCCTCCTTCTACGCGGCCCGCGGCTGGCGACTGTGGCGCGGCCACTCCTGGGCGCTGACCCCCTACGGCATCCGGCGCACCGCCGACGAGGACGGCTGCATCTACGTCCTGCCGACCGCGGCCACGCCACTCGACCTCGACACCGACCTCACCTGCGACTGGCGCGACGGCGACGTCTGGTAGGTCCCGGGGGGGAGGGCTGGGGCGAGGGGCGGGGGTGGGCCAGGGCCAGCTTCTGCACGCGAACTCAACCTTCTTGGGGCCCTCCCCCCCCCGCCCTCCGCCCTCCCCTCCCCCACCTCTGCCCCTTCCCCCTACCCCTCCTCCATGATCAGCCCGTCGTTCAGGTGCAGGACGCGGTCGGCGAGGCCGAGGAGGTTGGGGTCGTGCGTGGCGACCAGGGCCGTGACGCCCTCGCTGCGGACCACGGCGCGCAGCAGCTCCATCACCTCCATGCCGGTCTCGGCGTCCAGTTGCCCCGTGGGCTCGTCGGCGATGAGCAGCGCCGGACGGTTGGCGAGCGCGCGGGCTATCGCGACGCGCTGCTGCTGACCGCCGGAGAGCTCACCGGGGCGCTGCGCGACATGCCCGGACAGCCCCACGAGGGACAGCAGGAGCGCGACGCGCTCCTCGCGTTCGCGTGGCGCCGCCTTGCGCAGCCGCAGCGGCACTCCCACGTTCTCGGCGGCGCTCAGGATCGGTATCAGCCCGAAGGACTGGAAGACGAAGCCGATACGGTCCCGGCGCATCTCCAGCAGGCCGCTCTCACCGAGGTCGGCGAGCGGCGTGCCGTCGACGACTATCCGCCCGGAGTCCGGACTGTCCAGGCCGCCTATGAGGTTGAGGAGTGTCGTCTTGCCGGATCCGGATCGGCCGCGCAGGGCGACGAGTTCGCCGTGCGGTATGCGGCAGGACACCCCGCGCAGCGCGTGCACGGCGCCGGCGTCGCTCCCGTAGCTCCGGTGCACCTCTTCGACGACGACCATCGCTCGTGCGCGCTCCGCGACGGCTGTTGCCCGCCCGTCCTCGTCGGCTCCGTTCGTGCTTCCCCCGTCGTGCATGGTCCGCTCCCCCACTTCTCAGGCTCCTCCCCGGATCCGGGTCGCCGGGTCCTTCTCGCCTGCCGGTGGCGTCAGTATGCGTACGGCGCGGAGCGGCGGGCAACGCCTGTGGATAACTCCCGCATCGACCCGGGACGCAGACGCACTTCGGCCTCCCGCCGTCGCAGCCACAACAGCCGCAACGGCGGGAGGCTCCACCTGCAATCGCTGGGCCCCACCGGCCCGCAAGCCCCAGCCCCGCCCCAGCCAAGCCACCGAGCCGGCGCCCCCTCAGCCCCCCTGCCCCCGTGTCAAGTCCCTCAGCGCGACATTCAACTCCAGTACATTCACCCGGGGTTCGCCCATGAAGCCCAGGGTGCGCCCGTCGGTGTGGTCCTCGACCAGCCGGCGGACCCGGTCGGCGGGGAGGTGGTTCTCCTTGGCGACGCGGTCGGCCTGGAGCCGGGCGTAGGCCGGGGAGATGTCCGGGTCGAGGCCGGAGCCCGACGAGGTGACGGCGTCGGCCGGGACCTTCGACGCGGGCACCCCGTAGGTCTCGGCGACCCACTGCTTGCGCTCCTTCACCGCCTTCACGAGGTCGGTGTTGGTCGCGCCCAGGTTGGACGCGCCGGAGACCTGGAGGTCGTACCGGGGGTTGACGCCGTTGGCCCGGTTGCTGCCCAGTCCCGCCGAGGGGCGCGGCTGGAAGTACTTCAGGTCCGGGACGGGGTTGCCCTGCTTGTCCTTGCCCTTGTCGTAGCGCTGGCCGATCAGGGAGGAGCCGACGACCTTGCCGTGGGAGCTCACCTCGGAGCCGTTCGCCCGGCCGGGGAACGCCGCCTGGGCCACGCCGGTGACCGCCAGCGGGTAGAGGACCCCGCAGACCACGGTCAGTACGAGCAGGGCGCGCAGGCCCGCCCCCATCAAGCGGGCGGTGTTGCGTACGGAGTTGTTCACGGCGGTCACCCGATTCCGGGGATGAGGGAGAGGAGCAGATCGATGAGTTTGATGCCGAGGAACGGGGCGATCAGGCCGCCGAGCCCGTAGACGGCGAGGTTGCGCCGCAGCATCCGGTCGGCGCTGACCGGCCGGTACCGCACCCCCTTGAGGGCGAGCGGTACCAGGGCGACGATGACCAGCGCGTTGAAGATGATCGCCGAGAGGATCGCGGAGTCGGGGCTGGAGAGCCGCATGATGTTGAGGGTGTCCAGGCCCGGGTAGGCCACCGCGAACATCGCCGGGATGATCGCGAAGTACTTCGCGACGTCGTTGGCGATCGAGAAGGTCGTCAGCGCGCCCCGGGTGATGAGCAGTTGCTTGCCGATCTCGACGATCTCGATGAGCTTGGTCGGGTTGGAGTCCAGGTCCACCATGTTCCCGGCCTCCTTGGCGGCCGAGGTGCCGGTGTTCATGGCCACGCCGACATCCGCCTGCGCGAGCGCGGGCGCGTCGTTGGTGCCGTCGCCGGTCATCGCGACCAGCTTGCCGCCGGCCTGTTCGCGCTTGATGAGCGCCATCTTGTCCTCGGGGGTGGCCTCCGCGAGGAAGTCGTCCACGCCCGCCTCCTCGGCGATGGCCTTGGCCGTCAGCGGGTTGTCGCCCGTGATCATGACGGTCTTGATGCCCATCCGCCGCAGTTCGACGAAGCGTTCGCGCATGCCCTCCTTGACGACGTCCTTGAGGTGGATGACGCCCAGGACCCGCGGACCGCTCTCGTCCTCCAGGGCGACCAGCAGCGGGGTGCCGCCGGCCTCGGAGATGGCGTCGGTGAGCGTGCGGGCGTCCTCGGCGACGGGGCCGCCGCGTTCCTGGACCCAGGCGATGACCGAACCGGACGCGCCCTTGCGGACCTTGCGCCCGTCGATGTCCACGCCCGACATCCGGGTCTGGGCGGTGAACGGGATCCACTCGGCGCCCGTCAACTCACCCTGGTGGCGCTCGCGCAGTCCGTACTTCTCCTTGGCGAGGACGACGATGGAGCGGCCCTCGGGGGTCTCGTCGGCCAGTGACGACAGCTGGGCCGCGTCGGCGACCTCGGCCTCGGTGGTGCCGCGTACCGGGACGAACTCGGCTGCCTGGCGGTTGCCGAGGGTGATGGTGCCGGTCTTGTCGAGCAGCAATGTCGATACATCGCCCGCGGCTTCGACGGCCCGGCCGGACATGGCCAGGACGTTGCGCTGCACGAGCCGGTCCATGCCGGCGATGCCGATGGCCGAGAGCAGCGCGCCGATCGTCGTCGGGATCAGGCAGACCAGCAGGGCGAGCAGCACGATCATGGGCTGCTCGGCGCCCGCGTAGATCGCGAACGGCTGGAGGGTGACGACGGCCAGCAGGAAGATGATGGTGAGCGAGGCGAGCAGGATGTTCAGCGCGATCTCGTTGGGGGTCTTCTGCCGTGCGGCGCCCTCGACGAGGTTGATCATCCGGTCGATGAAGGTCTCGCCGGGCCGCGTCGTGATCTTGATGACGATGCGGTCGGAGAGCACCTTCGTCCCGCCGGTCACCGCGCAGCGGTCGCCGCCGGACTCGCGGATGACCGGGGCCGATTCGCCGGTGATGGCCGACTCGTCGACGGAGGCCACGCCGTCCACGACATCGCCGTCACCGGGGATGATGTCGCCGGCCTCGCAGACCACCAGGTCGCCGATGCGCAGTTCGGTGCCGGGTATCCGCTCCGCGGCCCCGTCGGTGAGCCGGCGCGCCACGGTGTCGGTCTTGGCCTTGCGCAGGGTGTCGGCCTGCGCCTTGCCGCGGCCTTCGGCGACCGCCTCGGCGAGGTTGGCGAAGAGCACGGTCAGCCACAGCCAGGCGGCGATCGTCCAACCGAACCAGTCCGTCGGGGTGGTGCAGGCGAAGACCGTGGTCAGCACGGAGCCGACCTCGACCACGAACATCACGGGGGACTTGACCATCACCCGCGGGTCGAGTTTGCGCAGCGCGTCCGGCAGGGACCGGATCAGCTGCCCGGGGTCGAAGAGTCCGCCGCCGACGCGGCCGTCGCCGGGCTGCTGCCCGCCGGGGGCGTCCTGGTGCGGCGCGCGGGCCGGGGTGAGTGTCGAGCGGGAGGCCATGGTGCCGGGCTCCTCCGGTTTCACGGGGACGGTCATGACAGCCCCTCCGCCAGCGGGCCGAGGGCCAGCGCCGGGAAGTAGGTCAGACCGGTGACGATCAGGATCGTGCCGACGAGCAGCCCGGCGAAGAGCGGCTTTTCGGTACGCAGGGTGCCCGCGGTCTCGGGGACCGGCTGCTGTTCGGCGAGCGAGCCGGCGAGGGCGAGCACGAACACCATGGGCAGGAAGCGGCCGAGCAGCATCGCCAGGCCGATCGTGGTGTTGTACCAGGGCGTGTTGGCGTTCAGTCCGGCGAAGGCCGAGCCGTTGTTGTTGGCGCCGGAGGTGAACGCGTAGAGGACCTCGGAGAAGCCGTGCGGGCCGGCGCCCAGCGCCTTGGTGTTGAGCATCGAGCCCAGCGCGTCGGGCAGCACCATCGACGCCGCGGTGAAGCCGAGGACCAGCGTCGGGGTGATGAGGAGGTAGCAGGCGGCGAGCTTGATCTCGCGGGTGCCGATCTTCTTGCCGAGGTATTCGGGGGTGCGGCCCACCATCAGGCCGGCGAGGAACACCGCGATGACCGCCATCACGAGCATGCCGTAGAGCCCGGAGCCCACCCCGCCGGGGGCGATCTCGCCCAGCATCATGCCGAGCAGCTGGAGGCCGCCGCCGAAGGCGGTGAACGAGGAGTGGAAGGCGTCGACCGCGCCGGTGGAGGTCAGGGTGGTGGCCACCGAGAAGATCGCGGAGGAGCCGACGCCGAAGCGGGTTTCCTTGCCTTCCATGGCGGCGCCCGCGGCCTGCAGGGCCGGGCCGCCGTGGGCGAACTCGCTCCACATCATCAGCGCGGTGAAGCCGAGCCAGACGGCGGCCATGGTGGCGAGGATCGCGTACCCCTGCTTCACGTTCCCGACCATCTTGCCGAAGGTGCGGGTCAGCGCGAACGGGATGACCAGGATCAGGAAGATCTCGAAGAGGTTGCTGAAGGCGTTCGGGTTCTCGAAGGGGTGGGCGGAGTTGGCGTTGAAGTAGCCGCCCCCGTTGGTGCCCAGTTCCTTGATGGCCTCCTGGGAGGCGACCGCGCCGCCGTTGGTCTGCTGGACGCCGCCCATGAACTGGCCGACCTCGTGGATGCCGGAGAAGTTCTGCACGGCGCCGCAGGCGACCAGGACGAGGGCGCCGAGGACCGCGATCGGGACGAGGACCCGCACCGTGCCGCGGACCAGGTCGGCCCAGAAGTTGCCGAGTTCGCCGGTGCGGGACCGGGCGAAGCCGCGGACCAGCGCGACGGCGACGGCCATGCCGGTGGCGGCGGACACGAAGTTCTGCACCGCCAGGCCCGCGGTCTGCACGACGTGGCCCATGGCCTGCTCGCCGCTGTAGGACTGCCAGTTGGTGTTGGTGACGAACGACGCGGCGGTGTTGAACGCCTGGTCGGGGCTGATCGACGCGAAGCCGAGGGACAGCGGCAGCCCGCCCTGGACCCGCTGGAGCAGGTACAGCAGGAGCACGCCCGCCGCGGAGAAGGCCAGGACGCCGCGCAGATAGGCCGGCCAGCGCATCTCGGC
This sequence comes from Streptomyces kronopolitis, assembly GCF_014646275.1. Classification (GTDB taxonomy): domain Bacteria; phylum Actinomycetota; class Actinomycetes; order Streptomycetales; family Streptomycetaceae; genus Streptomyces; species Streptomyces kronopolitis. The sequence continues at coordinate 144,599 of NZ_BMND01000003.1, read as the reverse complement.
GTCCGGGTTGGCGCCGATGCAGCGGTAGAGGACCTTCTCGACGCGCAGGTGCCGGGGCGCGCCGTAGACGGCGGCCATGTAGTCGCCGAGGGGGCGGTATGCCAGGACCAGCGCCGCGGCGAGCGCGGTCAGCTGGAGCACGCCGGCGAGGGCGGGGCTCATCTGGCCCGCCGCAACAGCAGCAGTGGACACCTCAGAACCTCTCCGGGAAGACGAGGGCGAGGGCCAGGTAGCCGAGCAGGGCGACGGCCACGAACAGGCCGACGATGTTCTCGACGGTCACAGCTTCGCCACCCCCTTGGCGACGAGGGCCACCAGGGCGAAGACCGCGAGGGTGACGACGACGAAGGCCACGTCGGCCATCGGGTGCTCCTAGAGGAATGAGGAGGTACGGACCTCTAGAGCAAAGCGCCCTTCCCGCCGCCCGCGACCGCCGTTGACGCCTCCCTTACGGCCATTGGCGCCCCGTTGACGCAATCTCTACGCCTTGCGGCCTGACCTGCGCGGACGACGAGGGCCCGCACCCCCTGCCGGGGAGTACGGGCCCTTGTGACCGTCAGGATCCAGCCGTTGCCGGGGCGCCCACGCGCCGCCCGGCCGCCGCCTGTGTCAGCGGATCTCGGTGATCTCCGGTCCGCGTTCCAGACGCTCCACACCGCCGCCGAAGCGCGACTGCTCGACCGGCTCCTGCTGCACGCCGTCCGGCACCATCTGGGCGTCGTCCGGCAGCTTCAGGACGATCGGGTCACGCGGCGCCATCGGGGACTCACCGCGGATGACGACGGTGTCCCGGAAGATGTGCTCCAGCACGCCCGCGGCCTGCGGCTGCACCGCACCCTGGCCGGAGATCACACCGCGCAGGAACCACCGGGGGCCGTCGACGCCGATGAAGCGCACGACCTGCACACCGTTGGTGCCGTCCGGCAGCTGCACGGGTACCTGGGCGCGCAGCTCCCAGCCCAGGGGGCCCTCGACCTCGTCGATGACGCCGCCCTGCTGGGTGATGCCGGAGGCGATCTCCTCGCGGACCTCGCCCCAGATCCCCTCGTTCTTGGGGGCGGCGAAGGCCTGCAGCTGCACGGCGCTGTCCTGCAGCACCACGGTCGCGGCGACGATGGCGTCACCGGCGACCTCCACCCGAAGCTCCATACCCTCGACACCGGGCACGAACAGGCCGCCGAGGTCCACCCGGCCCTCACCGGGCTCGGAGACCTCCGCCGCGTCCCAGGGGCCGTCGGGCCGCGGCGCGGGCGGAAGGCTCAGCCGCTGCTGTGCCGCCTCGTCCTCGTCGGCGTCGCCCACCGCTTGCTCGTCGGGGAGCGTGGTGTCCCTGGCCGACTCCTCAGGAGCCTCGTTCTTCTTGCGACGTCCGAACACGTCACTGTCCTTCCCGGTCGGCACCGACCGATGCGTATTCATTCCCGCCCGTGGAGCCGTCCACCGCCGCATGACCGCCGGTGGAACCGAATCCCCCCTCGGCCCGCGCCGAGCCGGGAAGTTCCGCCACCTCGTGGAAGCGCACCTTCTCGACCTGCTGGACGACCAATTGGGCGATCCGGTCGAATCGTTCGAACCGCACACTCTCGCGCGGATCCAGATTGACCACGATCACCTTGATCTCTCCACGGTACCCGGCATCGACCGTCCCGGGGGCATTCACCAGCGCCAGTCCGCACCGGGCGGCCAGCCCGGACCGCGGATGCACGAATGCCGCATAGCCCTCGGGAAGGGCGATCGAGACCCCGGTGGGCAGCACGGTGCGCTCCCCCGGCGCCAGCTCGGCGGCCTCGGTGGTCACCAGGTCCGCACCGGCGTCGCCGGGGTGCCCGTACGACGGCACGGGCACCTCCGGGTCCAGCCGCCGCAGCAGCACCTCCACGGGATCACGTCCCTGACTCACGGGTTCACCTCGAAAGCACGCGCACGCTTGGCCTGGTCCGGGTCGGCCATCGCCGCCTGGATCTCCTCGGCCCTTCCGTTGTCGATGAAGTGGTCGACCTTCACCTCGATGAAGACGGCCTCGGCACGCACCGCGACCGGACCGTCCGGACCGCCTATGCGGCCCACGGCCGACGAGTAGATCTTCCGCCGGTGCACCGCGGTGACCCGCGCGTCCAGATGCAGCACCGTGCCCAGCGGCACCGGCCGCACGAAGTCGGTCTCCAGCCGGCCGGTCACCGCGATCACCCGCAGCAGCCAGTTCAGCGAGCCGAGCGTCTCGTCCAGCGCGGTGGCCAGCACCCCGCCGTGCGCCAGGCCGGGCGCACCCTGGTGGGCCTCCTTGACGGTGAACTCCGCCCGCACGCTCACACCCTCGCCGGCCCGCGCCTCCAGGTGCAGGCCGTGCGGCTGTCCCGTGCCGCAGCCGAAGCACCGGTCGTAGTGCGCGCCGAGGAGCTCCCCGGGGGCCGGCGCATCGGCGTGCCGGACCGGAGCGACGGCGTCCTTCGGTGGCGTCAGCCTCGCCCTGGGTTCGTCAGTTCCACTCACGAGTGCAGACCCTACCCGCGCACGTCACGGGCCCGCGCCGCCGTGCCAAGCTGGAGCCATGCAGTCGTACGAAGAACGTCTCACCGCGCCCCGCTCCTGGTGGGTGATCGCCGCGCTGATCGGCGTCGCCTGCGCCCTGATGCTGCTCCCCGTGGGGACCCTCCCGATGCTCGGCGGGCTGATCGGCGGCACGGCGCTGTCCGCGGTGGCGGTGAGCACGTACGGCTCGGCACGGATCCGGGTGGTGGGCGGCGCGCTGATCGCCGGCGAGGCGAAGATCCCCGCGTCGGCGCTGGGCGAGGCACGGGCGCTGGACGCGGACGAGGCGGTGGCCTGGCGTACGTACAAGGCCGATGCCCGCGCGTTCATGCTGCTGCGCAGCTATGTGCGCACCGCGGTGCGGGTGGAGATCACCGATCCCGGGGACCCGACGCCCTACGCCTATCTGTCGACGCGGGACCCGGAGCGCCTGGTGGCGGCGCTGGCGGCGGTACGCACCTGACCGGAGGCCGGGGGCCCGCTTCCGCCGTACGGCGGGGTGGCGGGCGGCTGCGGCGGCCGTGCGGCGTCAGTCGTGCGGCGGGGCGGTCGGCGCGGAGCCGGGGAGGGCGTCCCAGGGGACCTGGTGGGCGCGCAGGTCCTTGCGGATGCGTTCCGCGAGCTTTCCGGTGTCACGGCGGTTCATGAACGCGCCGACGGCGGCGCCGATCATGAACGGGGTGAGGTTGGGGAGGTTGCGCAGGGTGCGCTTCATGATCTGCCGGCGCAGCTCCCGCCGCATCTGCCCGCCGAGGGCGAAGTTCAGCGAGGCCGGCTTGGTGACGTCGATGCCCCGTTCCTCGGTCCACGAGGTCAGGCAGGCCATCGCGCGCTGCCGGAAATTGCCCGCGGGCCGCAGGCCGTAGACCTCGTGCAGCTCGGCGATCAGCTTGATCTCGACCGAGGCGACGCCGGTGACCTCGGCGGCCAGCTCGGCCGGCATGGCGGGCGGTACGGGCAGCATCGCCGCCGCGCCGACGCCCGCTCCGACGGTCGCGGTGGCCGCGCATGCGCCCGCGACGAGCTTGTCGGCCAGCTCCTCGGGGGTCAGTCCGGGGAACTGGGCGCGCAGCGTCGCCAGATCGCGGACCGGGATCCGCGGGGCGGTGTCGATGATGCGGTCGGCGATCACGGCGATCGCTGCCCGCACCCTGCCACCGCGTCCTGCGGCACCGCGGCCGGTCAGGGCCTCGAGCGAGGCCCCGTGGCCCCGCTCCTGCGGTGCTTTGCCCGTCGGCTCCGTGGGGAGGGCGGTCGGGTCCGTGGGCACGGGCGCGTTTTCCTGGTGTGATCGTGCGCCTGCCGCTGGACCGTGGCCGCCCTTGGGGCCCTTACGGAACGGGTTCATGCCTGCCATGGGCAGACCGAACTCAGGCCGCGCAGTCGCGGCAGATCGGCTGTCCGTTCTTGTCCTCCGCGGCCAGCTGGCTGCGGTGGTGGACCAGGAAGCAGCTCATGCACGTGAACTCGTCCTGCTGCTTGGGCAGCACGCGCACGGCCAGCTCTTCGTTGGACAGGTCCGCGCCGGGCAGCTCCAGGCCCTCGGCCTGCTCGAACTCGTCGACGTCGACCGCCGAGGCGGACTTGTCGTTCCGCCGCGACTTCAGCTCTTCAATGCTGTCCTCGTTGAGGTCGTCGTCGGTCTTGCGTGGGGTGTCGTAATCCGTAGCCATTTTCGCTCTCCCCCTCTGGGTGTCTGCGGTGTCTCAGCGCTCGTAACGCGTGAGAGGCCGGACTTGTGCCCGACCTGAGGCGGAGATTTTGCCTCACATCAAGGTCTGTTACTCAATCGACACCCAACCGCACCCCTGAAGAGGTGATCGGTTTGGATGGCGATCAGGACCGTACACGGTCCGAATGTCGCACCTCGCGCAGCCCATCACCTGTACTTCCCGTGATCCGACCCCCCGGAAACCCGGACGTCCCAGGCATTCCGACGGCGTTTTCGCTCACGGAGCGTAGATGGCTGGAATTTCGCGCCTGTGAGGGATCACACACGCACGGACCGGTGGGCGGACCGGTTCAATTCCGCGCAAAGCGAACTCGGCGAAGGATCCCCGCCGACCCCCCTTCGCGTCAAACTCGGGAGGCGAGGCGGTGTACGGCCGCGAGACGGGCGATCGTACGCACGGATGTCCGAGCACCGCGCACCGGGGCGCGCAGCGCCTCCAGCAGGCGTACAACCGCCCTGTGGCCTGCGTCAGAGCGGCAGGACGACCCGCATCACGAGTCCGCCGCCCTCGCGGGGTGCGGCGGTGATCGTGCCGTCGTGCGCCCGGACCACCGAGCGCACGATGGACAGGCCCAGCCCCACGCCCTTGTCGCTGCCGGTGCGCTCGGTCCGCAGCCGCCGGAACGGCTCGAAGAGGTTCTCCACCTCGTAGGCGGGGACCACCGGGCCCGTATTGGCGACCACCAGTACCGCGCAGCCCGTCTGCGGCTCGGTGGTGACCTCCACCCAGCCGTCCTCGGGCACGTTGTAGCGCACCGCGTTCTGGACGAGGTTGAGCGCGATGCGCTCCAGCAGGACGCCGTTGCCCTGGACGAAGGCCTGCTGGCGGACCCCGCGCAGCTCCACGCCCTTGCCGTGGGCCTCCTCGCGGGTCTGGTCGACGGCCTGGGCTGCGACCTCGGCCAGATCGACCGGCTTCTTGTCGACGACCTTGTTCTCGCTGCGGGCGAGCAGCAGCAGGCCCTCCACGAGCTGCTCGCTGCGCTCGTTGGTGGCCAGCAGCGTCTTGCCGAGCTGCGCCAGCTCGGGGGACGCGTCCGGATCGGCGAGCTGGACCTCCAGCAGCGTCCTGTTGATCGCCAATGGGGTGCGCAACTCGTGCGAGGCGTTGGACACGAAGCGCCGCTGCGACTCGAAGGCCCGGTCCAGGCGGTCCAGCATCTCGTCGAAGGTGTCCGCGAGCTCCTTGAGCTCGTCGTCCGGTCCGCCCAGCTCGATGCGGCGGTGCAGGTCCGAGCCCGCCACCCGCTGCGCGGTCCGGGTGATCCGGCCCAGCGGCGCCAGCACGCGGCCGGCCATGGCGTAGCCGAACGCGAAGGCCACCACCGTCAGCCCCAGCAGGGCCAGCAGCGAGCGGTTGAGGAGGTCGTTGAGGGCCAGCGCGCGCTGGGCCTGGAGGCACTGGTCGACGGCGGCCTGGAGCAGCGGCCCCGACGTCTTGGTCGGCAGGTCGCACTGGTCACTGGTCGACTGGAACTTGCCGCCGAGGATCTTCAGGGGCAGCGTGCTGCCGTCGTGCAGCGCGTCCGCGGCCAGCATGTAGATGATCGTCAGCAGCACGATGCCGGCCATCAGGAACATGCCGCCGTACAGCAGCGTCAGGCGGATCCGGATCGTGGGGCGCAGCCACGGGAACGGCCGGATGCTGCTGACCGGCCGGGGGTCCCAGGTGGGCTTGGGGGGCAGGGGCGGCGGCGGTGCGGCCGCTTTGGAGAACGAGGGCAGGGAGGGCATCGCCGGTCAGATCCGGTATCCCGAGCCGGGGACGGTGACGATCACCGCGGGCTCGCCGAGCTTGCGGCGCAGCGTCATGACCGTGACCCGTACGACGTTGGTGAACGGGTCGGTGTTCTCGTCCCAGGCCTTCTCCAGGAGCTGCTCGGCCGAGACGACCGTGCCCTCGCTGCGCATCAGGACCTCCAGCACCGCGAACTCCTTCGGGGCGAGCTGGACCTCCTTGCCGTCGCGGAAGACCTCGCGGCGATTGGGGTCGAGCTTGATGCCGGCCCGCTCCAGCACGGGCGGCAGCGCGACGGTCGTACGGCGCCCCAGGGCGCGCACCCGGGCGGTCAGCTCGGTGAAGGCGAACGGCTTGGGGAGGTAGTCGTCCGCGCCGATCTCCAGGCCCTCGACGCGGTCGCTGACGTCGCCGGAGGCGGTGAGCATCAGCACGCGGGTGGGCATCCCCAGCTCGACGATCTTGCGGCAGACGTCGTCACCGTGGACGACCGGGAGGTCACGGTCGAGCACGACCACGTCATAGTCGTTGACCGCTATCCGCTCCAGGGCGGCAGCGCCGTCGTAGACCACGTCGACGGCCATGGCCTCCCGGCGTAGTCCGGTGGCCACCGCATCGGCGAGCAGCTGCTCGTCCTCGACGACGAGAACACGCACGTCGCTAGTCCTTCCTCAGGGCCCTCGCGGGCAGGCACAACTTGTCCGAAAGCCCTTCCATCCTGCCCCGAAGAGCCATAAACCGGCGGTAAGAGGGGTGCGGAGGGGTGGAGAGCGGCCCGGGACGCCCGACGGCCATGATTCCCGCGTGGGTTGAGGTTTCCCCGGGGTACCGGGTGGGGAGGACGACTGCACACCCGCGATCACACCCTGTTTATCAGGCAACTTAAAGCACCCTTTGCCACGCACTGTTCCATCGCAGGGACCACGCAGTGATCACCCACCCGTCGGCACACCCCGTGCCACCGACCCACGACGAGGGGGCGCACATGGACGCGTTCACCGCAGGCATTTTGCAGCGCATACAGAACACGGAAGCTGATCTGGACCGGGCCCGGGCTGCGGGCGACGACTTCCTCGCCGAGGTCGAGCAGGCAGAGCTCGAGGACCTGCAACGACTGGCGACCGAGCACGGCGTGCGCTACGGCGCGGTCAGCAACGCCTGACCGCTTCCCGGCGCACGACGACAGCGCCCCGGCATCCAGGGGATGGTGCCGGGGCGCTGTCGTGCCCGCGTGCGGGCGGGGTCAGTCGTGCCAGGCGCCGAGGTCCTCCAGCAGCGGCTGGAGCTGCGCGAAGAGGGCTGGGGAGGCGGCGAGGGTCAGCTCGTCGGAGGGCGCGCGGCCGGGGCGGCCGCCGGTGAGCGCGCCGGCCTCGCGGGCGATCAGGGCGCCCGCCGCCAGGTCCCAGGGGTTCAGCCCGCGCTCGTAGTAGGCGTCGAGCCGTCCGCAGGCCACGTCGCACAGGTCGATCGCGGCCGAGCCGCCGCGCCGGATGTCGCGGACCTGAGGCAGCAGCGTGCGCAGCACCTCGGCCTGGGCGGCCCGGCGCTCGGCGAGGTAGGCGAAGCCGGTGCCCAGGAGGGCCTCGGAGAGCGGCGGGGCGGGCCGGTGGTGGAGGCGCTCGCCGTTGTTGAACGCGCCGCGGCCCAGGACAGCCTGGTAGGTCTCGCCGCGCATCGGGGCGGCCACCACGCCGACGACCGCCTCGCCGTCCTTCTCCGCCGCGATGGACACCGACCAGGACGGCAGCCCGTAGAGGTAGTTCACCGTGCCGTCGATGGGGTCGATGACCCAGCGGACGCCACTGGTGCCGTCGCTGCTGGCGCCCTCCTCCCCCAGGAAGCCGTCGCCGGGGCGGTGCTCCGCCAGGAAGCCGGTGATCAGCTTCTCGGAGGCGAGGTCCATCTCGGTGACGACGTCGATGGGGCTGGACTTGGTGGCGGCGACGCCGAGGTCAGCGGGGCGGCCGTCGCGCAGCAGGTCCCCGGCACGGCGGGCGGCCTCCAGGGCCAGTTCCAGGAGTTCGTCGTGGAGTGCGTCGGCCGGTGTGGCGGCGGTGCGCGGGGCGTCGGGGTTCAGCGGGTCGGGCACGGTGCTCCTTGCTCGCTTTGGCGGGGGGTGGGGCGGGCGTACGGCTTACGCGCGGGCCTCGGCGACCGGGCCGGGCCAGTCGGCGCCGGCGGCGGCCGGGCGGGGGCTGCGCGCCGGGCAGCAGCCGACCGGGCACAGGTCGTGCCCCGCGCCGAGGGCGCCCAGGGCGCAGCGCTGCGGGGTCGCGCCCCGTTCCGCGGCCGCGCGCTCCAGGAGGAGGTCGCGGACGGCCGCGGCGAACCGCGGGTCGGCACCCACGGTGGCCGACCTGGTGACCGGCAGTCCCAGCTCGGCGGCCTTGGCGGCGGCCTCGGTGTCGAGGTCGTACTTGACCTCCATGTGGTCCGAGACGAACCCGACGGGGACCATGACGACGGCCGGGACGCCGTCGGCGTGCGCCGCTTCCAGGTGGTCGCAGATGTCCGGCTCCAGCCAGGGGATGTGCGGGGCGCCGCTGCGGGACTGGTAGACGAGCCGCCAGGGGTGGTCCACACCGGTCCGGTCGCGGACCGCGTCCGCGATCACCCGCGCCGCGTCGAGGTGCTGGGCGACGTAGGCGCCGCCCGCACCGTCCTGGGTGTGCTCGGCGGGCGTGCCGGAGGTGTCGGCGGCGGCGGTGGGGATGGAGTGCGTGGTGAAGGCGAGGTGGGCGCCGTCGCGCACCGGGGCGGGCAGGGCGGCCAGCGACGCCAGCACCCCGTCGATCATCGGGCGCAGGAGGCCGGGGTGGTTGAAGTAGTGCCGCAGCTTGTCGACCCGCGGCGGCTCCAGGCCCTCGGCCTTCAGGGCCGTGAGCGCGTCGGCGAGGTTCTCGCGGTACTGCCGGCAGCCCGAATACGAGGCGTAGGCGCTGGTCGCCAGGACGGCGATCCGGCGGTGTCCGTCGTGGACCATGGTGCGCAGGGTGTCGGTCAGGTAGGGCGCCCAGTTGCGGTTACCCCAGTAGACGGGCAGGTCCAGTCCGTTCTCCGCGAAGTCCTCGCGCAGCGCGTCCAGCAGCTCGCGGTTCTGGGCGTTGATGGGGCTGACGCCGCCGAACAGGAAGTAGTGCTGCCCCACCTCCTTGAGGCGCTCCCGGGGGATGCCGCGGCCGCGGGTGACGTTCTCCAGGAACGGGACGACGTCATCGGGCCCCTCCGGGCCGCCGAAGGACAGCAGCAGCAGGGCGTCATAAGGACGGGGATCGCACTGTTCGGGCATGCCGTCGATCCTGCCACCCTTCCTCCGGGGGCGGCGGGCTGGCCCCGGCGGGCCCAGTCGTAGCCGTGCCCGAAATCCGGAGGCGGCCGGCGGCGCCGGGCCCGTAAGCTGTATCGGCTGCAGACATTCCTTACCGATCTTCGGTCCTCACCGGCGGAGCGCCCCCGTTGCCCAGTCCCTACCGCGCCATCTTCGGCCGCCCCGGTACCAAGTCGTTCTCCGCCGCCGGACTGCTGGGCCGGATGCCGCTGTCGATGATGAGCATCGGCGTGGTCACGATGGTCTCCCAGCTGACCGGCCGCTACGGCCTGGCGGGCGCGCTGTCCGCGACCCTCGCGCTGTCCGCCGCGGTGCTCGGCCCGCAGATCTCCCGGCTGGTGGACCGGCACGGCCAGAGCCGGGTGCTGCGCCCGGCCACCCTGGTGTCGATCGCCGCGGTCGCCGGTCTGCTGCTGAGCGCGCAGCAGGGCTGGCCGGACTGGACCCTGTTCGTCTTCGCGGCGGGGGCCGGGTGCGTGCCCAGCATCGGCTCGATGATCCGGGCCCGCTGGGCGGAGATCTACCGGGGCTCCCCGCGCGAGCTGCACACCGCCTATGCGTGGGAGTCGATCGTCGACGAGACGTGCTTCATCTTCGGGCCGATCCTGTCCATCGGCCTGTCCACCGTGTGGTTCCCGGAGGCAGGACCCCTGCTGGCCGCCGTCTTCCTGGCCGTCGGCGTCTTCTGGCTGACGGCGCAGCGCACGACGGAGCCGGTGCCGCATCCGCGGGAGCTGCACGTCAAGGGATCGGCGCTGCGCTCGCGGGGGCTGCAGGTGCTGGTGGTGACGTTCGTGACGACCGGTGCGATCTTCGGGGCGATCGACGTGGTGACGGTGGCCTTCGCCGAGGAGACCGGGCACAAGGCCGCGGCCAGCCTGGTGCTGGCGGTCTACGCGCTCGGCTCGTGTGCGGCCGGTGCCGTCTTCGGGCTGCTGCACCTGCGGGGGCATGCGTCCCGGCGGTTCGTGGTGGGGGTCTGCGTGATCGCGGTGAGCATGGTGCCGCTGCAGCTGGTGGACTCGCTGCCGCTGCTGGCCGTCGCGCTGTTCCTCGCGGGGCTGTCCATCGCCCCGACGATGGTGACCACGATGGCGCTGGTCGAGGAGCATGTGCCGCGCTCCCAGCTGACCGAGGGCATGAGCTGGACCGGCACCGGTCTGGCGGTGGGCGTCGCGCTGGGGTCGTCGGCGGCCGGCTGGGTGGTCGACGCCGCCGGCGCGGGCCGCGGGTATCTGGTGCCGGCGGCCGCGGGCGTGCTCGGCGCGCTGGTGGCCCTGGCGGGCCACCGCAGGCTCCGCCCCCAGACGGCTTCCCCGGTGACGGAGCCGGCGGCCGCCGGGGCGCCGTCCGCCCACGGCGGCGCGGTCCTGCGGCCGCAGGACGAGGAGAGCGTGGCGTAGCCCCGGAGGGTGCCGCACGGTCCGGTCCCGCCCGCGCGTCCGCCTGCCGGTCCGACCGGGGCGCGCGAAGTGAACACGCGCCGCCCGTTCGGGAGTTACCGTCGGTACGACTTGTCCGGGAGCCGGGCGACCGCGGCCGGATCCCGCGTGTGTGAGGCGCGTCACCCGGCCGTGGCAGTGCGCGTCGGCGACCGGCATCATGCGCCCACGCCACGTGGGCCGGACGCGGGAGGGGACGTCACCATGGCAGTCAGCAACGCCGTCGGCGGCTCGAAAGGACGCGGCGCGACGGGCGGTGTGTGGCGCAACTGGGCGGGCAACGTCGCCGCCCGGCCCGCCCGGAGCGTGGCCCCGGCGAGCACCGAGGAGCTGGCCGACGCGATCCGCGCGGCCGCCGCGGACGGGCTCACGGTCAAGGCGGCCGGCACCGGCCACTCCTTCACCCCGGCCGCCGCCACCGACGGGCTGCTGATCCGCCCCGAGCGGCTGACCGGGATCCGCGGGATCGACCGCGCGGCCGGCACGGTGACCGTGGCCGCCGGCACCCCGCTGCGGCACCTCAACGAGACGCTGGCCGCACACGGGCTGTCGCTGGCCAACATGGGCGACATCATGGAGCAGACCGCCTCCGGGGCGACCGCCACCGGCACCCACGGCACCGGCCGCGACTCGGCGTCGCTCGCCGCCCAGGTCACCGCCCTGGAGCTGGTCACCGCCGACGGCTCGCGCCTGACCTGTTCCGCCGACGAGCGGCCGGAGGTCTTCGCCGCGGCGCGGCTGGGCCTGGGCGCGCTGGGGGTGATCAGCGAGCTGACCTTCGCCGTGGAGCCGGAGTTCCTGCTGACCGCCCGCGAGGAGCCGATGCCCTACGACGAGGTGACGGACCGCTTCGACGAGCTGGTCGCCGAGAACGAGCACTTCGAGTTCTACTGGTTCCCGCACACCGGCAGCTGCAACACCAAGCGCAACAACCGCAGCCAGGGCCCGGCCGCGCCCCACGGGAGGGTCAGCGGCTGGGTCGAGGACGAGCTGCTGTCCAACGGGGTGTTCCAGCTCGTCTGCAGCGTGGGGCGGGCGGTGCCGGCCGCCATACCGGGCATCGCCAAGCTCTCCAGCCGCGCCCTGTCGGCCCGCACCTACACCGACATCCCCTACCGGGTGTTCACCTCCCCGCGGCGGGTGCGGTTCGTGGAGATGGAGTACGCGCTGCCGCGCTCGGCCGCCGTCGCGGCGCTCGGCGAGCTGCGGGCCCTGGTGGAGCGCTCGGACTTCCGGATCAGCTTCCCGGTGGAGGTCCGCACCGCTCCGGCCGACGACATCGCGCTGTCCACCGCCTCGGGCCGGGACACCGTCTACATCGCCGTGCACATGTTCCGGGGGACACCGCACCAGGCGTACTTCGCCGCCGCCGAGCGGATCATGACGGCGCACGGGGGCCGTCCGCACTGGGGCAAGCTGCACACCCGTGACGCCGCCTACCTGGCCGAGGCCTATCCGCGGTTCGGTGAGTTCACCGCGGTCCGCGACCGGCTGGACCCCGACCGCCGGTTCACCAACGCGTACCTGCGGCGGGTCCTGGGGGACTGAGCCACGACGACGGCCGCGGCCCGGTGCCTTCACAGGTCACCGGGCCGCGGCCGTTCCGGTTCCGCTCTGCGGACCGTCGCCCCCAAGGGGCCGTCCGGGGTCAGGGCGCCTTAGGGGCGGGGTCGCGCCCGTCGGACCCCCGCTGCTGCTGCGAGCCCCCCGAGGTGTCACCCCCGGTCGAGCCGTCACCCTTTCCGGTGGCTCCGCCGTCGGAGGAACCGCTCGTGGACGGGGCCGGCGAGGGGGTGCCCGGGTCGGACGAGGGCTGGCCGCCGCCGGAGGGGCTCGGGTCCGGGGACGGGCTGTTGTTGCCCTTGTCCTTGCCGGTTCCGGTGCTGTCCGAGGGGCTCGGGTCCGGGGACGGCTCGCCGCTGTTGCCGTGCCGCTTGCCGTCGTCCGGGGAGTTGCCGGGTTCAGGCGACTGCGGAGTACTGGGCTGATGCCGTCCTGACCCCCCGGTCTGGACGATGTTGCCCAGCGAGGTGCCCTGCTCGCCGTTCGCCGTCTGCCCCGTGATCATCTCAGTGACGGTGACCGTGCCCATGGCGAGCGCGAAGACGGCCAGCGCACCGAGCGCCGGCCGCTTCCAGCCGCGCAGCCGGGTGCCGTACGTCGCGGTGCTGAGCGTCTCGGGCGCTCCGGCCGGATGCCGTACGGGCCGGCGGGCGGCCGCACCGAGCATCGCGGTCCGCTCGTCGAGGCGCGGCACCAGCTGCGTGCGGTCGGCCGGCCGCTCCGGAGCGGCCCGGTCCGACGCGTGCTCCCCGGGGGAGGAGGAATCGACGGCGCGCAGCATCCGCGTCGCGTCGTCGGCGCCCTCCGGGTCGCGGGTTCCGGACGCGTCCGCCCTCGGGAACAGCTGGGTACGGGCCGCGTCGGGCCCGGGCGTCCGGGCGGCGACGGAGGTGACCTCGTCCTCCGTCCCCTGCCGGTCGAAGGTCGGCAGCACCATCGTGGAGGCGGGGGGCGGTGCGTCGGGGGTGCCGGATCGACCGCGGGCGGCGGAGAAGCGGCGCGGCTTCGGCCGGGTGATGACCGATGCTTCCTTGATCTGTTCGCCGGTACGCCGGAACAGATGCTGGAAGATCGAGCCCCCGGTGGTGGCCACGACACTGACCACGCCCGCGCCGATGATGGTTCCGTAGACGCCGAGCTGGCCTGCGAGATACGCCGCGGCAGCCGCGGCGAGCGCGCTGCCGGACACCTGAGCCACGCTCAGGTCTATCCGCTTCTCCTTCTTCTTCGTGTCGCTTTCGGTTTCTACGTCCATCTCCGACCTTTGGTAGCCCCTTCGATCCACCTTGCATGGAGAAGTGACCATTCGGAGTACCCAATAGTTCCGATTTTGGGGAATCTGTGAAACTTGCCACCTACGTGCCAGGTAGAGAGATCGACAAGGCGACTCAACTCCGTTGCCCGCCCAGAAGTTCGGCGGCGCGGCGGTCCACGTCAGTGGTCCGAATGGAGTACTGTGGCGAGCCCTGGCCCCGGTTCCCGTCCGGCTGCCCGGAACCCACGGGAGGGGCTGTGAAGGCGGCACTCGCCCCGGGGCGCCGCCGACCGGCACGGGTGAACGGCGACAGGGCAAGCGGCACGGTCACTGAGCGTTGCGAACAGGTAACCGTGTCATAACGGCGTTTCAGGGCCAAGCCTCGACACGCCGGGCAACTCGGCAATGTTGTGGCAGGCTGCACCCGGGCAGGCCACACTCGACTAGCGGAAGCAGCGACGCACGTGACGTCGGCAGGCACCACCCGGGAGGTCCCCATGCCCGAACTGCGTGTCGTGGCCGTCTCCAACGACGGCACACGGCTGGTGCTCAAAGCTGCGGACAGCACCGAGTACACGCTTCCGATCGACGAACGGCTGCGCGCCGCCGTCCGCAATGACCGCGCACGGCTGGGCCAGATCGAGATCGAGGTCGAGAGCCATCTGCGGCCGCGGGACATCCAGGCCCGTATAAGAGCCGGTGCCTCCGCCGAGGAGGTCGCCCAGCTCGCCGGCATCCCCGTCGACCGGGTGCGCCGCTTCGAGGGCCCGGTGCTCGCCGAGCGTGCCTTCATGGCCGAGCGGGCCCGTAAGACACCGGTCCGGCGCCCCGGCGAGAACACCGGTCCGCAGCTCGGTGAGGCGGTCGCGGAGCGGCTGCTGCTGCGCGGCGCCGACAAGGAGAGCGTCCAGTGGGACTCCTGGCGCCGCGACGACGGCACCTGGGAGGTACTGCTCGTCTACCGCGTCGCCACCGAACCGCACGCGGCGAGCTGGACGTACGACCCGCCCAGGCGGCTCGTCCAGGCCGTGGACGACGAGGCCAGGGCGCTGATCGGCGAGAGCGACGACACGCCCGAGCCGAGCTTCCCGTTCGTCCCGCGGATCGCGCGGCTGCCGCGCGACCGGCCGCTGGACCGCACCCTGGACCGGCAGTCGTCCGAGCGTGCGGGGCAGTCCGGCGGCGAGGAGGACGAGTCGCGGGGCGCCGAGGAGGCCGTCGGCGAGCGGGAGCGCGAGCGGGATTCGCTGACCAGCCTGCTGGAGGCGGTGCCGAGCTTCCGCGGCGACATGATCGTGCCGGAGAGCGCGAAGGCGCCGCCGGGCGACGAGGAGTCCGAGGCCGAGGTCGAGGAGCCGCCCGCCCCAGCGGCCAGCGCGGGCGCGGGTTCCGCGTACGCCGATGTGCTGATGCCGCGTGCGGTGGCCGGCCACCGCGACCGGCTGACCGGGACCACGGACCGGCAGGCCGAGGCGGACGGCGTCCGGCCCGGTCGCCGCGCCGCGGTGCCCAGCTGGGACGAGATCGTCTTCGGCACCCGGCGGAAGAAGCCGGAGTAGCGCGGCGGCGCTTCCCGAGCGGTGTTGCCCGTCCGCCCGTCCCCTGCTTCCAGGGGGCGGGCGGACGGGCGTGTGACGGGGCTCAGCCGGGCTGCGGGCCGGTGGCGACCGGGCGGGCGGGGTCGGCCGTCCACTCGCTCCAGGAGCCGACGTACAGGGCGGCGGGGACGCCCGCGACCGCGAGCGCCAGGACCTGGTGGGCGGCGGAGACCCCGGAGCCGCAGTAGACACCGACCTCGGTGTCCGCCGTGGCGCCCAGCGCGGCGAACCGCCGGGCGAGTTCCGCGGCGTCGCGGAAGACGGTGCCGCCCTCGGCGACGTTCTCGGTCGTCGGCGCGGACACGGCGCCCGGGATGTGGCCGGCGACCGGGTCGATGGGCTCGACCTCGCCGCGGTAGCGCTCGGCGGCGCGGGCGTCCAGCAGGACTCCGCGGCGGGCCAGCGCGGCCGCGTCGTCCGCCGTCAGCAGCGGGAGCGCGCCGGGCAGCGGCGTGAAGTCACCGGCGGGCGGCGTCGGCTGATCGGTGCTCAGGGCGCCCCCGGCGGCCTGCCAGGCGGCCAGGCCGCCGTCCAGGACGCGCACGTCGGGGTGGCCGGTCCAGCGCAGCAGCCACCAGGCGCGGGCGGCCGCCCAGCTCTGGCCTCCGTCGTAGGCGACCACAGGGCGGTCCGCGCACACGCCCGCGGCGCGCATGGCCTGGGCGAACACGTCCAGGTCGGGCAGCGGGTGCCGGCCGGCCGGGCCGGGGGGTGCGGCCAGCTCGCCGTCGAGGTCGACGTAGACCGCGCCGGGCACGTGGCCGGCCTCGTACTCCGGGCGCCCGGGCGGGCCGCCGAGCTGGTAGCGGATGTCCAGCAGGACGGGGGCGGCGGGCTGCGCCAGCTCGCTCGCGAGTTCGGTAGCGGTGATGATGACGTTCATGGGACTCATCCTTGCGTAGCAACAGCTACGTACAGAAGGCGGTAGCCCACCCTCCGTATGACGCAGTCGCGCCGGGTTGTCACGTCACCGAAACGGGCCGGGGGCCTCAATCCGGGCATTCTCCCCCGCGAACGCGCCGTGGACGGCGCGGCCGGGGCGCACTCCAGGTCACCGGGTGCGAGCATCTGCTCGGGACCCGTGCCCGTACCGCACAGGGTCGGCACCCCCGACAGTCCGAGGAGAAAGCGACCATGACGACCGAGGCAGCGACCCGGCGGATGTCCGGCGCGCCCTGCTGGGTGAGCCTCCTGGCCCACAGCATGTCCGCGACGCAGGAGTTCTACGGCGCGCTGTTCGGCTGGGAGTTCCGCCCGGGGCCGCAGCACTTCGGTCCGTACGCCCGAGCCTTCCTCGACGGCCGGGAGGTCGCCGGGGTCGGTGAGCTGGCACCCGACCGCCACCTCCCGGTCTCCTGGACCACCTATCTCGCCAGCGACGACGCGGATGTGACGGCCGAGCAGATCCGTTCCTGCGGGGGGACGGTGGGCGTCGGGCCGCTGGACGCGGAGGACGACACGGGGCGGATGGCGATCGCCTCCGACCCGCAGGGCGCGATCTTCGGTATCTGGCAGGGCAGGACGCTGATGGGCACCGCCCACACCGGCGAGCCGGGCACGCCCGTGTGGAACGAGCTGGTCACCCGCGACACCGGCTCGGTCAGTCCGTTCTACGAGCACGTTTTCGGCTTCGAGGCGGAGCCGGCGGGCGTGGCGGGCCTCGACCATCTGACGCTGCGGCTCAAGGGCCGCCCGGTGGCCGGTGTCCACGGGGTGGGCACCGGCCTGCCCCGCGACCGGGGCTCCCACTGGATGACGTATTTCGCCGTTCCCCATACGGACGCGGCGGCCCGCCGGGTCACCGAACTGGGCGGGCAGGTGCTGCACGCCGCCCGGGATTCCGCGCACGGCCGGCTGGCGACCGTCGCCGACAGCGAGGGCGCGGTCTTCACGATCATCCAGCAGGGCTGAACCGCTCGCCGCACCAGGGGCGGTGAGGCTCAGGCGGCGGCCACGTCCAGGCACATCCGGAGGTAGCACGCGCCCGCCGGTCCCGGGCGCCGGTGTCCGTCCGGCCGCCAGCCGTGCCGCGCGTAGAAGGCCCGCGCACGCTCGTTGCGCTCCCACGCCTCGACGCGGCCCGCTGCCAGCGCCGCCTCGCGCAGGAACCGTACGAAGGCCGCGTGCAGTTGGCCGCCGATGCCCCGTCCCCACTGCCCGGGCAGCACATGGATCTGGTACAGCTCGCCCACGGCCTCGGCCTCGGTCCCGGGGTCGCGCGGCTCGCTCCCGGCGCCGAGCGGCGGGCCCATGGCCACCACGCCCACCACGGTGTCGTTCCGCAGCGCGCACCGCACCGTCCTGGTGGCCGAGCGGATCGAGCGTTCCCACCCCTCCCGTCGCCGGGACGGCCCGTCGGGGGTGTCGATCCGTGCCGCGGGGAGCCCGCCCGCCCGGTAGTACGCGGTGCGGGCCCGGGTGTGCAATTCCACGAGCGCGTCGAGATCGGCGGGGACGGCGGGGCGCAGCAGGACCGGAGGGTGCGTCATGCCCGCGGGGACGCGCCGGGCGGGGTGGTCGGTTCCGGGCCGGTGGTTCCCTTCCCGCGGAGCGGTGAGTGTCCACCGGGGCTCCGGTGCGGGCGTCCCGTACGCAGGCGCGCAAGGCGCGGGCGCCCACCGTGCGTGAGGCGTGCAAGGCGCGGAAGCAAGCGGGGCGTTGCTACTTCGCGCCGTCGACGGGCAGGACGTCCGGGGAGAGGGCGGCCGCGCGGGCCGTGGCCGAGGTCTGGCGGCGGCGGTGATGGCGTCGGCACAGCACCTCGTAACCGACCTCGGCCTGGGGGCTGTCCACGTCTCCCACGACGTCGCCGACGACGACCTGCGCGCCCTCGACGACCATCCGGCCGTCGACGGTACGGGCGTTGTGGGTGGCGCGGGCGCCGCACCAGCACAGCGCCTCGACCTGCAACACCTCTATCCGGTCGGCCAGTTCGACCAGGCGCTGGGAGCCGGGGAAGAGCTTGCTGCGGAAGTCGGTGGTGATGCCGAAGGCGAAGACGTCCAGTTCCAGGTCGTCGACGACGCGGGCGAGCTGGTCGATCTGTTCGGGGGCCAGGAACTGCGCCTCGTCGACGATGACGTAGTCGACCCGGCCGCCGGAGGAGAGATGTCCGATGAGATGGGCGTAGAAGTCCAGGTCATCGGCCGCCTCGACGGCCTCGGTGACCAGGCCGAGGCGGGAGGACAGCTTGCCGCGGCCGGCCCGGTCGTTGCGGCTGTAGATCATTCCTTGCAGACCGCGGGAGGAGCGGTTGTGCTCGATCTGCAGAGCGAGGGTGCTCTTTCCGCAGTCCATGGTTCCGGAGAAGAACACCAGCTCGGGCATGGGAAGTTGCGGGCCTTTCGGGCTCGTGGGGGGCGACGTGTGCGTGGGGGGCGTGCGGATCAGGTACGGACTTCCAGGAGGGGCACCAGCTGCTCCACCGGGGTCATCGAACCGTGCATCCCCACCATCTCCGACTCCCGGGGCTCCCGTTCGGTGGCGATGATCACCATGTCGGCATGGGCAGCCGCCACGACATCGCCGATCCGGGCGCGCACCCGGTCGTCGACCGTCGGCCCGAACCACCCGGCCGCGATGGCCTCGTCGCGGCTCGCGACCCACATCTGCTCACCGACCACCTCGCGCCACACGGCGAGCACATCGGCGGCCGCGCCCGGATGGGCGTAGACGTGCCGGGCGCGGCCCTCGCCACCCAACAGGCGTACGCCGGCGCGCAGTTCCCAGTCCTCGTCGAAGTCGATGCGGGACTCCGGGTCGAAGGGGATGTCGATCATGCCGTGGTCGGCGGTGACGTACAGGGCGCTGCGCGGCGGGAGCTGCTCGGCCAGCCGCTGGGCGAGCCGGTCGACGTACATCACCTGGCCGCGCCAGGCATCGGAGTTGACGCCGTAGCGGTGCCCCTTGCCGTCGACCTCGGAGTAGTACGTGTAGACCAGCGAGCGGTCACCGGCGGCGAGCTGCTCGGCGGCGAGGTCCATCCGTTCCTCGCCGGAGAGCCGGCCGTGGAAGGTGCCGCCGCTGAGCGCGACCTTGGTGAGCGGGGTGTGCTGGAAGTTCGGTGCGGAGACCTGGCAGGTGTGGATGCCGGCGGCGGCCGCGCGCTGGAAGACCGTCGGGTACGGCTGCCAGACATGGGGGTCGGTCCACGGGTACCAGCGCAGCTGGTTCATCAGGGCGCCGGTCGCCGGGTCCTCGCAGGTGTAGCCGGGCAGGCCGTGGGCGCCCGGCGGCAGGCCGGTCCCGACCGAGGCGAGGGAGGTGGCGGTGGTGGAGGGGAAGCCCGCGGTGAGCGGGCGGCCGGTGCCGTTGCACGACGTGTCCAGGAGGGAGGTCAGGAACGGCGCCTCCTCCGGGTGGGCACGCAGCAGCTCCCAGCCGAGGCCGTCGATCAGGAAGACGCAGGCGCGGTCGGCGGGGGCCAGCTCCAGCGAGGTCTGCTCGCCGGGTATCCCCAGCCCCGCGGCGACGGCCGGCAGCAGATCGGCGAGCGAGCCGGTGCCGTACCGCGGCGCGGGGGCGGCCAGCGGGTCGAGCGGTTCGGGCTCCGGCCAGGCGGGGACGGTGTGGGCCATCAGCGGGCGGTGGTGGCCGCGGTGGCCTCGGAGAGCGCCTGGGCGAAGGTGAGCGTCTCGCGCACCGAGTCCGGGCCGTCACCGGCCTCGCTGACCCGCAGCGAGAGGTCGTCGGCGGTGGAGGAGCCCGTGTAGCCGTGGTCCGCCTCGCAGTTGGGGTCGCCGCAGGCGGCGGGCTCCAGGTCCAGGCGGGCGACCGCGCCCCAGCCGATGGTCAGCACGACCTCGCGGGGCAGCTGGCCGGGGGTGTACGACTCGGGGTTGGCGACCACGCGGCTGAGCACCACGGACGAGATCCGGCCGAGCTTGACGGACTCGGTGGAGGTGGTCGCGTACGGCGACGGGGAGGTGGCGTCGGCGGCCTGCTCGTCGGTGTGGCTGACGATGAAGCGGGTGCCGGTCAGGACGAGGACCGTGACATGCCGGCGGACCTCGTTGGCGTCGAAGGTCGTCTCCTGGTGGACGAGGTACGACACCACCGGCTCACCACCGACCGCGGCCTGCACCGCCTCGGCCACGAGCGTCGGGTAATAGCCACTGCGCTCGATCGCCGCACGCAGTCCCTGTGTCGTCGTACCGGTCTTAGCCATGGGGTCCATCTTACGGGGCGTACCGGGGCGCGAGAGCCTCAGTAGACGGGCAGCCGGCGGGGGCCGAGGTCAGTGGTGGCAGGGGGCCTGGCCAGGCGGACGGAGGCGCCCAGAACGGAGAGTCCGTGGGCGGCGACGACCACCGGTTCGAGGTCCACGCCGACGACCTCGGGGTGGTCGTCGACCAGCCGGGAGACCCGCAGCAGCAGCTCGGCCAGCGCGGCGGTGTCCACGGGCTGGGACCCGCGCCAGCCGAAGAGCAGCGGGGCGGCGCGGATCGAGCGGATCTGCTCGGCGACCTCGCGGTCGGTGGCCGGGATGAGGCGGTGAGCGATGTCGCCCAGCAGCTGGGAGGGCGCACCGGCCAGGCCGAAGGACAGGACGGCGCCGGCGGCCGGGTCGATGGCGGCCCGGATGACCGTGTCGACGCCGCGCGGCACCATGGACTGGACGACCGGACGCAGCTCTTCCGGGGAGCCGAGGAAATCGGTCAATTCGGCGTAGGTGCGGCGGAGTTCCCGCTCGCCGGCGAGGTCGAGGCGCACGCCGCCGAGGTCGGCGCGGTGCCGCAGATGGGGTGCGGTGGTCTTGAGGGCCACCGGGTAGCCGAGGCGGGCGGCGGCGCGGACGGCCGTGTCCGGGTCGGGCGCGGGGAGGACGGGGCGGGTGTGGATGCCGTAGCGGGCGAGCAGGGCCTCGGCATCCTCGGGCGGCACGGGTACGGAGCGGCCGGTGGGGACGTCGCGGGTGAGGCGGTCGAGGAGGCGCTCGATGTCGGCGCCGGCCGCCGCCTCCTGGATGTCGTCGTACTCGGGCACCCGGCCCGGATCGGCGGCCTCCCGGCGCCACGCGGCATAGCGGACGGCCTCGGCGAGCGCGCGGACGGCGCGCTCCGCGGCGGGGTAGGCGGGGATGCGCAGGGGTGCGGCGCGGCGCGGGGACGGGGCGGTGACCTCGTTGGCGCGGGCCTGCGGTGCGGTGAGGGCGGGGGGCGGTCCCGGAGGGGTCAGGGGGCGTGCGGGGTACGACGGGTGGCGCGGGGGCGGTGGGGTCTCCGGGGCCGACGGGGCGGGTGCCGGAGCCGCGTCCTCGGGGCGGGCCTCCCGGTCGGCGGCAGGGGCGTCGGGCCGGGACTCCTGCGTCTGCTCCGGGGCCGGTGCCGGGGCCGCGAGTGTCTCCGCCAGTTCGTCCATGGCGAGGTGGACGACGGTGACCGGCTTCTCCGGGTGGGCCTCGGCGGCGGTACGCAGGGCGGCGGCGAGCGCGGCGCCCTCACCGCCCTCCGGGGAGACCGCGGACCCCTCCCCCACCCAGGGGATGGCCGTGACGACCACGGCGTCGCAGCCATCGCCGGCCAGCGCCTCGTCCAGCGCGGCCCGGAAGTCGTCGGGTGTCGCGGCCGAGGAGAGGACATGGGGGCGCTGCGGGCGCAGCCGTTCGGTCAGGCAGGCGTCGTAGGCCAGCAGCGCCAGCGACTCGGAGTTGCCCAGGATGGCGATGCGCGAGCCGGCCGGCAGCGGCTGGGAGCCCAGCAGCAGCCCGGCGTCGATCAGCTCGGTGACCGTGTCGACGCGGATCACGCCCGCCTGGCGCATCAGGGCGGCGACGGTGCTGTCGGGGACGCGGACGGTGGGCACGGCGTGGCCCGGCGGGGCGGTGCCGTTGTGCCGGGCCCCCTTGGCGACCACGACCGGTTTGACGGCGGCGGTGCGGCGGGCGAGCCGGGCGAACTTGCGGGGGTTTCCGATGGACTCCAGATACAGGATCACGACATCGGTGTCCGGGTCCTCGTACCAGTACTGGAGCAGGTCGTTCCCGGAGACGTCGGCGCGGTTGCCGGCCGAGACGAAGGCGGAGATGCCGGCGATGCCGCCGTCGCCGGGGCCGCGCGCGTGCAGTCCGCTGAGCAGGGCGATACCGATGGCACCGGATTGGGTGAACAGGCCGATGTGGCCGGCACCGGGCATCCGGGGCGCGAGGGAGGCGTTCAGCCGGACACCGGGGGCGGTGTTGATCAGGCCGAAGGCGTTGGGCCCTATGAGCCGCATGCCGTACGAGCGGGCCTGGCCGAGCAGGGCGCGCTGCCGCTCCCTGCCGTCCGGGCCCGCCTCGGCATAACCGGAGGACAGGATCAGCACCCCTTGGACGCCGTGTTCGCCGCAGTCGCGGACGACGTCGGGCACGCGGTCCGCGGGCACGGCGACGACGGCGAGATCGACCGGCTCGGAGATCTCGCGCAGCGCGCGGACGGCCGGCACGCCTTCGGGGTCCAGCCGCCGCATCCCGTCGGGGAAGGCGTGGTTGACGGCGTGCACCCGGCCCGTGAAGCCGGAGTCCAGGAGGCTGCGCAGGGCGGTGCGGCCGACACCGCCGGTGGCGCGGCCGGTGCCGATGACGGCGACCGAGCGCGGGGTGAGCAGCCGCTGGACGGAGCGGGCCTCGGCCCGCTGCTCGCGGCCGCGCATCACGGCCATGGACTGCTCGGTCGGCTCCAGATCGAACTCCAGCCGGACCACGCCGTCTTCGAAGGTGCGCTTCTGGGTGTAGCCGGCGTCGGTGAACACCTTGATCATCTTGGAGTTCGCCGGAAGCACCTCGGCGGCGAACCGGCGGATGCCGCGCTCACGGGCGACGGCCGCGATGTGCTCCAGGAGGGCGGAGGCGACGCCGCGGCCCTGGTGGGCGTCCTGGACGAGGAAGGCGACCTCCGCCTGGTCGTCCTCGGGATCCTTGGCGGGCAGCCCCTGGTCGTTGATCCGGTCGTAGCGGACGGTGGCGATGAACTCGCCGCCGACCGTCGCGGCGAGACCGACCCGGTCGACGTAATCGTGGTGGGTGAAACGGTGCACATCGCGGTCGGACAGGCGCGGGTAGGGCGCGAAGAAGCGGTAGTACTTCGACTCGTCCGAGACCTGTTCGTAGAACGAGACCAGCCGCTCGGCGTCGTTGGGGGTGATGGGGCGGATCCGCGCCGTCCCGCCGTCACGCAGCACCACGTCTGCTTCCCAGTGGGTCGGGTACGCGTGGTCCTGCGGTTTCTGCATGCGGACAGCGTACGACCGGGCACCGACAGCGGGCCCGGCGCGCGTACGCTCGGGTGCAGGGCGGCCGGTGATGCTGTGGACCGTGCGGCGGGCCTGGTCGGCCGGGCCTCCCTTGGGACAGGGGTGGCGCGGGCCAGCTGGCGCGTCCGCTGGAGCAGGTCCGGCAGCGTGAGAGACTGGTCTAGACAACAGTCACGACTTTGAAGGGCAACACCATGGCAGAGCGCCGCGTCAATGTCGGTTGGGCCGAGGGCCTGCACGCCCGCCCCGCGTCGATCTTCGTCCGTGCCGCCACCGCCTCCGGCGTCCCGATAACGATCGCCAAGGCCGATGGCAACCCCGTGAACGCCGCTTCCATGCTCGCGGTCCTGGGCCTCGGCGCCCAGGGCGGCGAGGAGATCGTGCTGGCCTCCGACGCCGAGGGCGCCGAGGCCGCGCTCGACCGCCTGGCCAAGCTCGTCGCCGAGGGCCTCGACGAACTCCCCGAGACCGTCTGAGCCCACCGGCTCTCTGCTGTACGCGGCGGCCCCGTCGCGGCGACCTATGACCGGTTGCCGCGACGGGGCCGTTCTCGCTGCTCCCTGAGTCCGGGGCGGGGCCACGGTGTGCGCGGTTGCCGCGCGGGCTTTTGTCGCGCGGTGCACGGGAATTTCCCGTCCGCCTGGAAATCCGGCGGCGAGAAATAGCGCACCCAGTCAGAGATGACGTGCGTTCCAGCCGCGCAAAGCGTGCATCATGCAGCGCCCAACATTCACCCTTCGCGGCACGACAGAATGACATCCGAATATCGGGCTGATTTACAGCGGACGGATCACACTCCTGCTCACCGAAGCCCATTCTCTGTGTCCCGCATTTCTTCGTGTGCGGGACCTCTTTTCTACGGGACGGTTGTTAAGGGCGGACGCGCACCGTGTTGACGGGCGGTTTCGTATCCCTCACTCCGGTCTTGAGCGGGCGTCGCAGCCGGTACGCCGGGAGCGAGTGCTCGACATGCGCCGCCATCAGGGCGCGGGCCCGCTCCGCGTCCCCCCGGGCCACCGCGTCCAGCACGGCACCGTGCTCGTCCCACGCCTCGGCGGTGCGCGCCGGCGGCTCCACGGCGTACATCCACTCGATCTTGCGCCGCAGCTGGGTCAGCAGCGCCGTCAGGCTGGGACTGCCGACCGCCTGGGCCAGCGTCTCGTGGAACCAGTCGTCCAGCTGCCGCAGATCCCCCGGATCGCCGTGCCGGGCCCGCTCGCGGCCCAGCCGCACCAGGCCGCGGAGCACCTTGAGGTGGGCCGGGCTGCGGCGGGCGGCCGCGCGGGCGGCGCCCAGCGGCTCCAACAGGGCACGGACGTCCAGGAGATCGGCCGCTTCCTGCGCGGTGGGCTCGGCGACGCAGGCCCCGGCGTGGTGGCGGGTGGTGACGAAGCCCTCGGACTGCAGGGTGCGCAGCGCCTCGCGGACCGGCACCCTGGACACCCCGTAACGCGCCGCGAGGATCTCCTCGATCAGCCGGCTCCCCGGCGCCAGCGCACCGGAGACAATGTCGTCGCGAATCGCCGTGCACACCGCATGCGCGGAAATATGGCCTCGCATCTTCCGAGCCTCCGCCGTAATCCCCTGGAAACGCCGCCGGTCGGCGTCTTTTCCGTGACTCTATTGGACCGGCACGGCTTTTCCGATGGGCTCCGAATATTCAGGGAAATTTTTGGCCGGAAGTCGTGGGAACGCGGGCTCCACCTCCGGCGCGTGCACCGCGTACCGCGTTGGTGCCGCCGGAATGTCCTGCCGTATACGCCGAAGCCCCGGTCGCGGGACCGGGGCTTCGGGAGGACGCGGTGCTCAGCACCCCTCCCGGGCGTGGGGACGGGCGAGCGGCGGATCAGACGTTGACGCCGTGCGCGCGCAGGTAGCTGATCGGGTCGATGTCCGAGCCGTAGTCGGGGCCGGTGCGGGCCTCGAAGTGCAGGTGCGGGCCGGTGACATTGCCGGTGGCGCCGGAGAGGGCGATCTGCTGTCCGCGGGTGACCTTCTGGCCGACCGAGACGGCGAACGACGACAGGTGACCGTACTGGGTGTACGTGCCGTCGTTCATCTTGATCACGATGTTGTTGCCGTACGAGCCGCCCCAGTCCGCCTCGACGACGGTGCCCTCGCCGACGGCGTGAACGCTGGTGCCCGAGGCGGCGTGGAAGTCGATGCCGGTGTGGCTGCCCGAGGACCACAGGCTGCTGGAGGCCTTGTAGCCGGTGGACACGTAGGAGTCGGCGACCGGCGCGATGAAGGTGTTCAGCCGCTTGCGCTCGGCATCGCGGGCGGCGCGCACCTTGGCCTTGTGCGCGGCCTCGGCACGCCGCTTGGCCTCGTCGGCCTGCTTCTTCGCGACGGCCTCGGCCTTCGCCTGTGCGGCGGCGGACTCCGCGGCGGCGCGCTGCGCGTCGGCCTGGGCCGCGACATGGCCGGCGAGCTGGTCGCCCATCACGACGGCCTGCTGCAGACCGGTGTCATGGGCGGGTGCCACGTCCGTCGCGGCCAGCGCCGGCGAGGCCACCGAGGCGACCACACCGCCCGCCGCGAGGGTGGCTATACCGGCGACGTTGCGGGTCGTCCGGGTAGGACGGTCGGCGCGGCGGTGCTTCCCGGTGGCACGGATGAACGCCATGTACGGGCTTGTCCTTTCCCTCCTTCTCGCCTACCGGGTTAGCTGACGGGTTCGGAGCAGGAAGGTCTCCTACGGGCTCCTCGCGAGAGGAGTCCGATTCACCCCAAGGGACGTGTGGGTCCCCGGCTCCCCTGGCTCGCACCGTACGGGGATTCGGCGATGACTGTCCGGTGCCACTGTTGTGGCGGACTTGTGACGAACAGCCGGAACGACGCTAAACGGGGCCACTTTCGTTGGGCAAACAGATGCCGTTTTTTGTGCGGGATGCCACAAGAACCTGGACAACCAGCGGTAAGAAAACGGACATACAGCGACTCCCGTGGCGAGTGGGTGCCACGGGAGCCGCTTTGTCGATATATGACCTTTCGTCATGCGGGCGGGGTCAGCCGCCGACGACGGTCACCTCGCCGATGCCCAGCTCCTTGACCGGCTCGGCGATCTGCGCGGCGTCACCCACGAGGACCGTCACCAGCCGGTCCACGGGGAACGCGCTGACCGCCGCCGCGGTCGCCTCGACCGTGCCGGTCTCCGCGAGGCGGGCGTACAACTGCGCCTGGAAGTCGTCCGGCAGCTGCTGCTCCACCTGGTCGGCGAGCGTGCCCGCGACGGCCGCCGCGGTCTCGTACTTCAGCGGCGCGACCCCGACGAGGTTCTGCACGGCGACATCCCGCTCGTCGTCGGTCAGCCCCTCCGCCGCGAGGGTGCGCAGCACCTTCCACAGGTCATCGAGCGCCGGGCCCGTGGAGGCGGTGTCCACCGAGCCGCTGATGGCGAGCAGCGCGGCCCCCGTGGCCCCCTCGGGGGACCCGGGCGCGGTGGAGCGCAGGACCTGGCCGAAGGCGCGCACGCCGTAGGTGTAGCCCTTCTCCTCGCGCAGCACACGGTCCAATCGGGAGGTGAGGGTCCCGCCCAGGCAGTACGTGCCGAGGACCTGCGCGGGCCACACCCGGTCGTGCCGGTCGGCGCCGACCCGGCCGATGAGCAGCTGCGTCTGGACGGCACCGGGGCGGTCGACGATCACCACGCGGCCGGTGTCGTCGGCCGTGATCGGCGAGGCCTTCAGCGGCTCGGCCGTCGAGCCGCTCCAGGCCCCGAGGGTGTCGGCCAGCGCCGCTTCCAGGTCGACGCCGGTGAAGTCGCCGACGATGACGGCGGTGGCCGTGGCGGGCCGCACATGGGTGTCGTAGAAGCCGCGGACGGCCGCGGCGTCGATGCGGGCGACGGTCTCCTCGGTGCCCTGGCGCGGACGCGACATCCGGGCCGTGGCCGGGAACAGCTCCTTGGACAGGGCCATCGCGGCGCGCCGGGCCGGGTTGGCGAGCTCGTGCGGGATCTCGTCGAGGCGGTTGCGGACCAGCCGCTCGACCTCGCTCTCCGGGAAGGCGGGGGCGCGCAGCGCGTCGGCGAGCAGGCCGAGCGCGCGGTGCAACCGGGAGGCCGGGACCTCGAGGGAGACCCGTACGCCGGGGTGGTCGGCGTGCGCGTCCAGGGTGGCGCCGCAGCGCTCCAGCTCGGCGGCGAACTCCTCCGCGTCGTGCTTGTCGGTGCCCTCGGACAGCGCCCGCGCCATGATCGTGGCGACGCCGTCCAGGCCCTCGGGCTCGGCGTCCAGGGGCGCGACGAGGTTGATCTCGACGGCGACGACCTGCTGGCCGGGGCGGTGGCTGGTCAGGAGGGTGAGGCCGTTGGGCAGTTGGCCGCGGTCCGGCGCCGGGAAGGCCCACGGCTTGGGCGCGCCGCCCCGGGGCTGCGGGTGGAAGTCCATCGTGCTCACAGGGGTGTCGGCGTGGGTGGTGGCGTCGCTCACTGGTCCGCCTGCCCTTCCTCGGTGTCGGCGGCGTCGTTCGACTCGGTCGGCTCGTAGACCAGCACCGCGCGGTTGTCGGGGCGCAGCCGGGCCTTGGCGACCGCCTGCACCTCCTCGGGGGTGATGTCCAGGACGCGCCGCACGGCGCTCAGCGCGAGCTGCGGGTCGCCGAACAGGACGGCGAAGCGGCACAGTTCGTCGGCGCGGCCGCTGACCGTGGCGAGCCGGTCCAGCCATTCCCTCTCCAGCTGGGCCTGCGCGCGTTCCATCTCCTCCGGGGTCGGCCCCTCGGCGGCGAAGCGGGCCAGCTCCTCGTCGACCGCGCGCTCGATGCCGGGGACCTCCACCCCGCCGGACGTCTTCACGTCCAGCCAGCCCAGCGAGGGCGCTCCGGCCAGCCGCAGCAGACCGAAGCCGGCGGCCACCGCACTGCGGTCGCGGCGCACCAGCCGGTTGTACAGACGGGAGGACTCTCCGCCGCCCAATACGGTCAGCGCGAGATCCGCGGCGTCCGCCTCACGGGTGCCGTCGTGCGGCAGCCGGTAGGCCGCCATCAGGGCGCGGGAGGGCACGTCCTCCTCGACGACCTCCCGCAGCTGGCCGCCGATGACGTCGGGCAGCGTGCCGTCGCGCGGCGGCTGCTTGCCGTCGTGCGAGGGAATCGAGCCGAAGTACTTCTCCACCCAGGCCAGCGTCTGCTCGGGGTCGATGTCACCGACGACCGACAGCACGGCGTTGTTGGGTGCGTAATACGTGCGGAAGAACGCCCGGGCGTCCTCCAGTGAGGCCGCGTCGAGATCGGCCATCGACCCGATGGGCGTGTGGTGGTACGGGTGCCCCTCCGGGTACGCCATGGCCGTCAGCTTCTCGAAGGCCGTGCCGTAGGGGACGTTGTCGTAGCGCTGGCGGCGTTCGTTCTTGACGACGTCGCGCTGGTTCTCCAGACACTCGTCGTCGAGCGCGGTCAGCAGCGAGCCCATCCGGTCCGCCTCCAGCCAGAGCGCGAGCTCCAGCTCATGGGCGGGCATGGTCTCGAAGTAGTTGGTGCGCTCGAAGCTGGTGGTGCCGTTGAGCGAACCGCCGGCGCCCTGCACCAGCTCGAAGTGGCCGTTGCCCGACACCTGCGCGGAGCCCTGGAACATCAGGTGCTCGAAGAGGTGAGCGAGGCCCGTACGGCCCTTGACCTCGTGGCGGGAGCCGACGTCGTACCACAGGCAGACCGCTGCGACCGGCGTCAGGTGGTCTTCGGAGAGCACCACGCGCAGGCCGTTGGCCAGCCGGTGCTCGGTCGCTGTCAGGCCGCCGGACCCGGCTTGTTCTGTGGCCGTGTGACCCATGGGCATGTACGTCCCTTCGATCCGCTTGCGAGGAAGTTCTGTCACTGTATGCAAGCGCGTCGGCATCTGGCGAAGTTCCCGGGCGACCGGCCCTGTACGTACGCCGCGTGCGGCTTCCACGGGGCCGAAGGGGGAGTCGCGGTCGGCGTTGTCGGTGGGGCGGTCCACAATGGTCGGCGTCAGACTCTGAGATATGCGCGGGCTGAGCCCCCGCCCGGTTGACCCGACGGGTTGACCGACGCTTTCCGTTATCGGCAGTAGACGCAGCAGAAGGAGCCGCAGCCGCGATGGCCCGCCGCAGCACGAAGACCCCGCCGCCGGACGACTTCGAGGAGAGGATCCTCGACATCGACGTCGTCGACGAGATGCAGGGTTCCTTCCTCGAGTACGCGTATTCGGTCATCTACTCGCGCGCCCTGCCGGACGCCCGCGACGGTCTCAAGCCCGTGCACCGCCGCATCCTGTACCAGATGAACGAGATGGGCCTGCGGCCCGAGCGCGGCTACGTCAAGTGCGCCCGCGTCGTCGGCGAGGTGATGGGTAAGCTCCACCCGCACGGTGACGCGTCCATCTACGACGCCCTGGTGCGCATGGCGCAGCCGTTCTCGATGCGGCTCCCGCTGGTGGACGGCCACGGCAACTTCGGCTCGCTGGGCAATGACGACCCGCCCGCCGCGATGCGGTACACCGAGTGCAAGATGGCGTCCGCGACGTCCCTGATGACGGAGTCCATCGACGAGGACACCGTCGACTTCGCGCCGAACTACGACGGCCAGGAGCGGGAGCCGGTCGCCCTCCCGGCCGCGTACCCCAACCTCCTCGTCAACGGCACGTCCGGCATCGCGGTGGGCATGGCGACGAACATGCCGCCGCACAACCTGGGCGAGGTCATCGCCGCGGCCCGGCATCTGATCAAGCATCCGAACGCCGATCTCGACACCCTGATGCGGTTCGTGCCGGGTCCCGACCTGCCGACGGGCGGCCGGATCGTGGGGCTCGACGGTGTACGGGACGCGTACGAGAAGGGCCGCGGCACCTTCAAGATCCGCGCCACGGTCACCGTCGAGAGCGTCACCGCCCGCCGCAAGGGCCTGGTCGTCACCGAACTCCCGTTCACGGTCGGCCCCGAGAAGGTCATCTCCAAGATCAAGGACCTGGTCGGCTCGAAGAAGCTGCAGGGCATCGCCGACGTCAAGGACCTGACCGACCGCGAACACGGCCTGCGGCTGGTGATCGAGGTCAAGAACGGCTTCAACCCCGAGGCCGTATTGGAGCAGCTCTACAAGCTCACGCCGATGGAGGAGTCCTTCGGCATCAACAACGTCGCGCTGGTGGACGGCCAGCCGCTGACGCTGGGCCTCAAGGAGCTGCTGGAGGTCTATGTCGACCACCGCTTCACCGTGGTGCGCCGGCGCAGCGAGTTCCGGCGCGGCAAGCGACGCGACCGTCTTCACCTGGTCGAGGGCCTGCTGACGGCCCTGGTGGACATCGACGAGGTGATCCGCCTGATCCGCTCCAGCGAGAACAGCGCGCAGGCCAAGGAGCGGCTGATCGAGCGGTTCTCGCTGAGCGACATCCAGACCCAGTACATCCTCGACACCCCGCTGCGCCGGCTGACCAAGTTCGACCGGATCGAGCTGGAGTCGGAGCGGGACCGCCTGAAGGACGAGATCGAGAAGCTGACGCAGATCCTGGACTCGGACGCGGAGCTGCGCAAGCTCGTGTCCGGTGAGCTGGCCGCGGTGGCGAAGAAGTACGGCACGGACCGGCGCACGGTCCTGCTGGAGTCCTCGGGCACCACGGTCGGCGCGGTGCCGCTGGAGGTCTCCGACGACCCGTGCCGGGTGCTGCTGTCCTCGACGGGCCTGCTCGCCCGTACGGTCACCGGAGAGGTGCCCTTCGACACCGACGCCCGGCGCGTCAAGCACGACGTGATCGTCTCGGCGGTGCCGGCGACGACCCGCGGCGAGGTGGGCGCGGTGACGTCCCTGGGCCGGCTGCTGCGGCTCTCGGTGATCGATCTGCCGCAGCTCCCGGAGACGGCGTCCGCGCCCAGTCTCTCCGGCGGTGCGCAGCTCTCGGAGTTCCTGACGCTGGAGGACGGCGAGCAGCTGATCTGCCTGACCACGCTGGACGAGTCCTCACCGGGCCTGGCGCTCGGCACGGAGCAGGGCGTGGTCAAGCGGGTGGTGCCCGACTACCCCTCCCACAAGGAGGAGTTGGAGGTCATCACCCTCAAGGAGGGCGACCGCATCGTGGGCGCGGCCGAGCTGCGCACCGGTGAGGAGGACCTGGTCTTCCTCACCAACGAGGCGCAACTGCTGCGCTATCCGGCCGCGCAGGTACGGCCGCAGGGCCGGCCGGCGGGCGGGATGACGGGCATCAAGCTGGCCGAGGGCGCGAAGGTGCTCTCGTTCTCCGCGATCGATCCGGCCGCCGACGCCATGGTGTTCACGGTCGCCGGCTCGCACGGCACGCTGGACGACTCGGTGGCGACGGCCAAGCTCACCCCGTTCGACCAGTATCCGCGCAAGGGGCGCGCGACCGGCGGGGTGCGCTGCCAGCGGTTCCTGAAGGGCGAGGACTGTCTGACCCTGGCGTGGGCGGGGCCGGCTCCGGTGCGGGCCGCGGACGCCAAGGGGTCGCCAGTGGAGCTGCCCGAGGTGGATCCGCGGCGGGACGGCTCGGGCGTGCCGCTGACGAAGCCGGTGGCGGCGCTGGCCGGGCCGGTGTAGGCGGCAGCGGTCCGAGGGACGAATGGACGCGGTCGGGCCGGTGGCTCACCGGCCCGGCGGCGTCACCAGTCCTCCTCGCGCGCGGCCACGTACCGCAGCACGCCCCACATGCTGTGGGCGCCGGCCTCCGACGGGCTGCTGTCCCGGCAGTTCTCCAGCTCCTTGCGCAGGGCGGACGCGTCGATGCCGCTGCCGATCATGACGAGCTGGGTGCACCGCTCCTCGCCCCTCGGCCACGGCTCCGGGTAGAAGCGCAGGAAGTCACCGACGGCGTGCAGCGTGAACCGCTGGCGGTTCTCCGGGACGTCGAAGTGGACGAACCCCTTGATGCGGTAGAGACCGGCCGGGCGGCTGTCGAGGAAGTCCATGAGCCGGCGCGGGTGCATCGGCTCGGCGGAGGTGAACTCCACGCTCTGGTAGGCGGCGTGGAGATGGCCTCCCTCATGGGCGTGGCCGGGGTGAGCGCAGTGGCCGTCGCAGTGGTGGTCATCGTCCTCGCCCGCCGCGGCCTCGCGCAGCAGGTCCTCGAACGACAGCTGCCGTACGGACGGGTCGTCGCCCTCCCCCGCTCCGCGGTCGAAGAACAGCTCGGGATCGACCCGGCCGTACGCCGTGCAGATCACCGGCCGGCCGGGAGCGAGGTCCGCGAGGGTGGCGACGAGCTCCTGTCGCGCCGCGTCGCCGATGCGGTCGGCCTTGTTGAGCACCACGATGTCGGCGATGCCCACATGCCGGTCCAGTTCGGGGTGGCGGACCCTGGTGTCATCGAATTCGGCGGCATCGACGACCTCGATCAGCCCGCCGTAGACGATCCGGTCGTTCTCGCTGGCGAGGATCATCCGGATGAGTTCCTGCGGCTCGGCCAGGCCGCTGGCCTCGATGACGATCACATCGATGCGGGCGGCGGGGCGGGCGAGCCGCTCCAGGTAGGTGTCCAGTTCGCTGGTGTCCACGGCGCAGCACAGGCAGCCGTTGCCGAGCGAGACCATCGAGTCCACCTGCCCGGCGACGGTCATGGCGTCGATCTCGATGCTGCCGAAGTCATTGACGATCGCGCCGATGCGGGTGCCGTCACCGTTGCCGAGCAGATGGTTGAGGAGGGTGGTCTTGCCCGATCCGAGGAAGCCCGCGAGCACGACGACCGGGATCTGTTGCGTGGCCAAGGGGGCGCCTCCATGGTGCGGGTGGCGGGCCGCGCGGACCGGCGGCGGACGAGCTGTCGATCGTAACGGACGGCCGGCTGCGGGGGCCCGGCTCGGCCCCCGCACCGCTCGCTAGCGGGGCACGGCGACCGGCAGCGGCTGCGGCGGGGGCGGACCCACGTACCGGGCCGCCGGACGGATGATCTTCGAGTCCTCGGCCTGCTCCAGGATGTTGGCACTCCAGCCGACCACACGGGCCGCGCAGAAGGTGGGCGTGAACATCTCCCTCGGCAGCCCGCACAGCTCCATGACGACACCCGCGTAGAGCTCCACGTTCGTATGCAGCTCACGACCGGGCTTGAGCTCGGCCAGCAGTGCTTCGACCCTCGCCTCCACCTGGACGGCGAAGTCCACCAGCTGCCCTCCGAACCGTTCGGCGACCCCTCGCAGCATCCTCGAACGCGGGTCCTCGGTGCGGTAGACGGAGTGCCCGAACCCCATGATCCGGTCGCCGCGCAGGATGCTGTCGCGGACCCAGGAATCGATGCGGTCGGGGGTGCCGATCGCATCGAGCATGTCCAGTGCGCGACTGGGCGCGCCGCCGTGCAACGGGCCGGAGAGTGCGCCGACGGCGCCCACGAGACAGGCCGCGAGGTCGGCGCCGGTGGAGGCGATGACGCGTGCGGTGAAGGTCGAGGCGTTGAATCCGTGGTCGATGGTGGAGATCAGATACGCCTCTATCGCCCGGACACGCTCCGGGTCCGGCTCTTCGCCGGTGAGCATGTACAGGTAGTTGGCCGCGTGGCCGAGGTCCGCACGCGGCTCGACAGGCTGCAGGCCCCGGCCCAGCCGGTGCAGCGCGGTGATCAGCGTCGGTACTGCGGCGCATGCGGCGAGGGCGTCGGTGCGGCGATGGTCGGCGTCCATGTCGTACAGGGGCCGGAAGCCGGCCGTCGCGCCGAGCAGCGACAACGCGGTGCGCAAACCGGCGAGCGGGCCGGAGCGCGCACCGGCACGGGCGAGGGCGGGCAGCGCGTCGCATACGGCCGCGGGTACGGCACGCAGTGCGGCGGTCTCGGCCCTGAAGGCGGCCAGCTGCGCCGCATCGGGCAGCTCGCCGTGGAACATCAAGTGCCACACGTCCTCGAAGCTGCGGGCTGAGGCCAGCTCGACGGCTGAGTACTGACGGTAGTGATAAAAGCCCTCCGTGCCCCGGACGTCACCCAATTGGGTCTCGGTGACGATGACGCCCGCAAGTCCGCGCGGCGCGTCAACCGGTGCGTTCACCTCAGCGATCGGCATGGCTGATCTCCTACTCTTCCTCACCCGAATAATTGATTCGACTGTCCATCCTTGACTCAATACTTGTCAATATTGATTCCATCAATGTGGACGATCCCGATACGGTGATCCCATGGCAGACCAGCAGGAAGCGGCACCAGGCCGGGGCGGACAGCGACTGAGCACCCGGGAGACGGCCGAGCGGCTCGGCGTGAAACCGGAGACGGTGTACGCCTATGTCAGCCGCGGCCAACTGACCAGCCGCCGTACGCCCGGCAGTCGTGGCAGCACCTTCGACGCGAAAGAGGTCGAGGCACTGGCCCGCCGCGTCGGCCGCCGCGAATCCGCGACACCCGGCAGCGAGTTGGCGATCCGCACCGGCATCACCCTGATCGACCGCGATCACTGTTACTTCCGCGGCGTCGACACCTCGCAACTCGCCGCCCACTACAGCTACGAAGAAGTCGCCGAGTGGCTGTGGACCGGTGAACTACGCCCCGGCATGCGCTTCACAGCACCGCGCGACGCACTGTCCGCCACCCAACGCGCCGTTGAGGCCCTGCCGGCACACAGCGGACCGATGGACCGGCTACGGGTCGGCGTGATCGCCGCCGCGGCCGCCGACCCGCTCCGCTTCGACCTGTCCGAGGACACCGTCGTCGACATCGCCCGCAGCCTCATCCCCACCCTCGTCGACGCCTTGCCACCGCATGCCCCGAAGTCACCGGCCGACGATGCCCTCGCCGCACGCCTCTGGTCACGACTGACCGCGGAACCGGCCACTCCCGAGGCGCTCCGAGCGCTGGACGCCGCATTGGTCCTGCTCATCGACCACGACCTCGCCGCCTCTACGCTCGCAGTCCGGGTTGCCGCCTCTGCCCGTGCCCATCCGTATGCGATCGTTTCAGCCGGCTTCGGGGCCTTGGACGGCGTGCTGCACGGCGCGGCGAGCGGACTTGCCCACCGGATGCTGGCGGAGGTACTGGACCGGGGCAGCGCGGCCGCCGTCGTGACCGACCATCTGCGGGCCGGCCGAGGGGTACCAGGACTCGGTCACCCTCTCTATCCCGGTGATGACCCGCGGGCTCGCACGCTGTTCCGCCTTTTGGAGGATGTGCCACGTGCCCACCTCGCCCTGCAGGCCGCCCGTGAAGTGATCACCACCACGGCCCGCCATACGGAGTTGCACGCAAATGTCGACCTGGCACTGGCCGTACTGACCGCTTCCACAGGCATGCCGACCGAGGCCGGAGAGACGATCTTCGCCATTGCCCGCACAGCAGGCTGGATCGCCCACGCCCTGGAGGAATACTCCGAAAGCCCCCTGCGCCTGCGTCCCAGCGGCCAGTATCACGGTCCCCGTCCTCCACAGCGGTTGCCGTGAGCGATGAGTTCGCGGGCGAGGCCGGCGCTTCACCTTGCTGAGCCTTACGGGAGCCGGCGCCGGGACACAGACTCCGCCGCCGCGACCGCCCTCGGCACTGCTGAACCGCCCGTAAGGACTCCCGGGTAAGGCGACGCGAGCCATCGCCGTCACCCGCTGGGGGACACCCGGCGTCGGGCACTCAGCGGATGAGGTTAGGCTCACCTATGTGAGTACCTGTGCCACCGCTTCCCGTGAATCGGCCGAATCGCTCACCGCGACCGCGGCCACCGCCCGAACCTGGCTGCTCATCGAGCAGACGGGACCTTGGGGAGCCCAAGCGCTGACGAACAGTCACCTCGATCCTGATGTCGGCCGGGCCCTGGAGGCCGCGACCGAGGGGACGGGCGTGCGGGTCGCCCTGATCCGCCGCCCCGGGCGCCATGCCGACTGCAACGGCACCGCCCGGCACCGGATGTTCCTCGCGCACACCGCTCCCGGACGTACCTGGATCCGCACCACCACCGTCAGCGACCCGCGGGCGGCTCTCGGTCTGGACTTCACGGCTTTGGGAGCTGGCGAGCACCACAGCCTCTGGGAGCCGTACATCGGTGAACCGCTGGTCCTCGTGTGCACCAACGGCAAGCGGGACCGCTGCTGCGCTCTGCTCGGGCGCCCGCTGGCCGCCGAGCTCGCTGCGAGCGGAGCTGAGGCCTGGGAGGTCACCCACATCGGAGGGCATCGCTTCTCCCCCACTCTGTTCGTCCTGCCCTTCGGCTACGCCTACGGACGTGCCTCGGCTCCCCTCGTCAAGGAGGCTGTGGAAGCGGCGCGCGACGGACGGATCACGATCGACCACTGCCGCGGCCGTTCGGCGTGGGACCGGCCGGGACAGGCCGCCGACCTGGCGGTCCGCGAACTGCTCGGAGAGGATCGGGCGGACGCACTCGACGTCGTACGGACCGACACGGTGCGGCCCGAACCGAGGCCGGCCGGCAGTGCGACGCCCGGAGGCTCTTCCCTCACGGGAGCCTCCTCCGCGTGGGCCGTCACCGTGGCGCACTCCGACGGCCGCAGCTGGCAGGTCACCGTCGAACAGCGGGCCGATGGTGCTGCGGCGCCCGCCAGCTGTGGTGCGCCGCTCGGTCCACCGGCGCGTATGGCCGTTGTCTCCATCGACGCGGTGAACCGCATGCCCCGGAGGACGGCGCAAGCCGTCGGCAGCTGACCGCGAGGGTTCCGCCGCACACCCGCCGGGTTCTCCACCGTTGTTCTCCCTCACTCGACTCCCATCGGGGACCTCGTCTCTGCCGAGTCGACGGTCATCTACAGATCGGGGAGCGTGGTGGCTCGACGGTGATGTCTCGGTGGTGGGGCGATGCTCCTCCGGCGGCACGGGGCTGGGCGAGGACCACGTGAGACTGCAGGCGAAACTCACTGACCAGCCATGCCGGGATGAATCACTCCCGGCCCGGCGTCGACCGCGCAGCATCTCACCAGCCGCCCTTCGCGGCTTTCGCCAGGCCCCGCAGCCCTCCCCCGTCCACCGCATGACCACTCCTCTCCGCGCTCGGTCGCGCACCTCGACCATCAGTCGGTCGCGCTCAGACCGACGCCTGCAGAGCCCAGTCGGCTCACCTTTCGAGGCTAAGTGCGCACGTTCCGCAACCGACAGGCCTGTGGATAACTCCTCGCACCAGCCGAAGTCGCGTTCCGCGCCAGCCCATGATCGGGACACGGTCGACCGAAGCCACGTCGGCGTCGCGGTGCGAACACGCTCCGAATTCGTCACTGTGAGGGTTACCGGCCCGACCATCAACGCGCTTACTGTTCGTTCGTATGGGCGAAAAGGAGGATTCCGTTCCGCGCCCGAGCGCCACAGAGCCCTCGGGTCCCGCGCCGCTTCCCGCCGCCGAAACGCTCTCCTCCCCCACCAGCAGCGCACCCCACGGCGTCCCGCACGCGTCCGGTGATCGGCGGGACCAGCCGAACCACGGGTCGGCCACCTCCAGGTTTCGTCGCCCGCACCTGGGCTGGCCACGGAAGGTGTTCTCCCAGGTCCTGATGGTGCAGCTGGCCATTGCCGCAGGAGTCA
Organism: Streptomyces kronopolitis; assembly: GCF_014646275.1. Taxonomy (GTDB): domain Bacteria; phylum Actinomycetota; class Actinomycetes; order Streptomycetales; family Streptomycetaceae; genus Streptomyces; species Streptomyces kronopolitis. The sequence goes on along the minus strand of NZ_BMND01000003.1, from coordinate 106,796 downwards.
CCGCACTGGCCACCGGCTTGTTCCTCGCCCCGCTCAGTGCGCAACTCGACGATCAAGCGATGCGCCGCGCCTTGTCCATCGCACAGACCGCCGCCGCCGAGTCGCGCCTCGACGACGCCCTGGAGTCCTCCCGGCCGACGCTGCACGGCCCCGTGCAGAACGAGGCGGAACGAATTCGCGCCGCCACCGGAGCCGAATACGTGGTGATCATGGATAAGCGAGGGGTCCGCTGGTCCCACACCGATCCGGCCGAGATCGGGCGCCACGTCTCGACCGACCCCAGCGTCGTGCTCTCCGGCCGGGAAGTCATGCAGATCGACGAAGGCACTCTCGGCAGGTCCGCGCGTGGCAAGGTGCCGCTCCGTGACGAGCAAGGCAAGATCATCGGAGCGGTGTCCGTCGGCATCGCGTACAAGAGCGTGCAGGAACGGCTGCTCTCCACCGTCCCCCAACTGCTCGCCTACGCCGGCGGGGCCCTGGCCGTGGGCGCTCTCGCCGCCTACCTTGTCTCCCGCCGCCTCCAGCGCCGCACGCACGACCTGGCGTTCTCCGACATCTCCGCACTGCTCGCCGAGCGGGAGGCAATGCTGCACGGCATCCGTGAGGGGTTCCTGGCGCTCGACAGGCAAGGCCGTATCCGCCTCATGAACGACGAGGCGCAGCGCCTCCTGGAGCTCCGCGCCGAGGACAACGGCCGTCCCCTGGAAACGGCCCTGCCTCCCGGTCGTACGACCGACGTGTTGGCCGGCCGTGTGTCGGGGGCTGACCTGCTGGCCGTCAGCGGGCACCGGGTCCTGGTGGCGAACCGCATGCCGACCGAGGACGGGGGTGCCGTGGTCACCTTGCGCGACCGCACCGAGCTGGAACGGCTCGGCCGCGAGCTGGACGGCACCCGGGGCCTCATCGATGCCCTGCGCGCCCAGGACCACGAGCACGCCAACCGGCTGCACACTCTCCTCGGCCTGCTCGAACTCGGGCTGCACGAAGAGGCGGTGGACTTTGTGACCCAGGCAGTGGGCGTGCATCGCGCGACCGCCGAGCAGGTCACCGAACGCATCCACGATCCGTTGCTGGCCGCCCTCCTGGTGGGCAAGGCCACCGTCGCCACCGAGCGCGGCGTCTCCCTCAGCATCTCGCCCGATGCGTACCTGCCCGACCGTCTGGTCGATCCGCACAGCCTCGTCACCGTGCTCGGCAACCTCGTGGACAACGCCCTGGACGCTGCGTCGGGTGGACGTGACGCGCTCGTGGAAGTGGAGGTGTGCACCGTCGACCGGACCGCCGTCCTGCGGGTCAGCGACAACGGTCCGGGCGTGCCCGAAGCGCGTCGCGCCGAGATCTTCACCGAGGGCTGGACGACCAAGGAGCCGCCCGCCCACGGGCAGCGCGGCATCGGCCTGGCCCTCGTACGGCGTCTCGCCGAGCGCTATGGAGGCAGCGCCGAGGTCGGCGAGCGCCCCGGTGGTGGCGCGGTATTCACGGTGACTGTCCCTGACGCCCTGTCCTATGAGCTTCCAGCAGGGCGTGAAACGACCCTCCGGCAAGCAGTCGCAGAAACTGACGGCACCGGACGAGCTGCTTCGGGCGCGCGTCTTCCCGGAGGCGCAACAGAGGATGGCCGATGATCAACGTATTGGTCGTGGACGACGACGTGCACGTGGCGAAGATCAACGCGGCGTATGTCGCGAAGACTGACGGGTTCCGGGTCAGCTGTCTCGCGCACACCGCCGCGGAGGCCCTCGCGGCCCTGGAGAGCCACCCCGTCGACCTGATCCTCCTGGACCACTATCTACCCGACAGGACGGGGCTCCAGCTGGTCGGCGACCTGCGACGCCGAGGTGTGCTGACCGACGTGATCATGGTGACGGCCGCGCGCGACATCGCCACCGTGCACGCTGCCATGCGTCACGGCGCACTGCAGTACCTGGTAAAGCCGTTCACCTTCGCGGGCCTGCGCTCCAAGTTGGAAGGCTATGCCGCATTGCACCGCACCTTTGCGAGTGGCGGACAGGCGGAGCAGTCCGAAGTGGACCGGATCTTCGGCACCTTGGCATCCGCCAACGCGGGGCCCGCCGAGTTGCCCAAGGGACACTCCACCGCCACCGCAGACCGCGTGCGCTCGGTAATGCGCTCCGCAGACGCCCCGCTGTCCGCGCAGGACGTCGCCATGCAGGCGGGGCTGAGCCGGCAGACCGCGCAGCGCTACCTCAAGCTCCTGGAGCGCGCAGGGCGGGTGCGCCTGACCCTCAAGTACGGCGAGACCGGCCGCCCCGAGCACCGCTACGAGTGGGTCTAGACCAGCAAACCGCCACCCCAAGAGCGACGTGCATTGGGTGACTCTGTGTATGGGAGCCAAGAGCCGGACCACCGCGCAACTGTCACGGTCCCGCCCACCCCCGCATCGTGCCCTCCGAGTCCAGGGCCTGCCCGCCCCCGGACTCGTCGGTCTCGTACTTAGGCCGCCCCCGCGCCCGTGAGCGCCCGTACCTCCGTCTCTGCATGCCGTGCTTCGTCGGCAGCCTCCGGGGAGAGCAGCGTTCCCAGCCAGCCCATCAGGAAGCCCAGCGGGATCGATACGACACCGGGGTTCTCGAGCGGGAAGACGGCGAAGTCCACTCCGGGGAAGATCGACTCCGTGCCGCCCGAGACGACCGGCGAGAGCACGACCAGGGTGATCGCCGGGATCAGACCGCCGTACACGGACCAGACCGCCCCCCGGGTCGTGAAGCGGCGCCAGAACAGGGTGTACAGCAGGACCGGCAGGTTGGCCGAAGCCGCGACAGCAAAAGCCAGCCCCACCAGGAAGGCGACGTTCAGGTCCTGGGCGAGGAGGCTGAGGCCGATGGCAACCGCGCCGACCCCCACCGCCGCGATCCGTGCCACGGCCACCTCGGCGCGCTGGGCGTCCTGCGCCGTGCCGCGCGGGCGTCGCAGCGAGGCATACAGGTCGTGCGCAACCGAGGCCGACGACGCGAGCGTGATGCCGGCGACCACGGCCAGGATGGTGGCGAACGCGACCGCGGCAACCACGGCGAAGAGAACTGTCCCTCCGGTCGAACCGGCGCCGCCTCCCAGATTGAGGGCAAGCAGCGGGACGGCGGTGTTGCCGGCTGCATTGGACGCATGCACGGCGGAGCTGCCCAGCACTGCTGCGGCGCCGAAGCCGAGCACGATGGTCATCAGGTAGAAGCCACCGATCAGGCCGATGGACCAGACGACGGAGCGGCGGGCGGAGCGTGCCGTGGGGACGGTGTAGAAGCGGGAGAGGATATGCGGCAGTCCGGCGGTCCCCAGGACCAGTGCGATGCCGAGGCTGATGAAGTCGAGCCGCGCGGTCCAGCCGCCGCCGTACCTGAGACCGGGCGTGAGAAACTCACGGCCGTGTCCGCTGCGTTCCGCGGCGGTGTTCAGCAGCGTATTGAAGTCACCGTGGAACCGGATGAGTACCAGGACGGTCAGGGCGATGGCGCCGCCCATGAGCAGTACCGCTTTGACGATCTGGATCCAGGTCGTGGCCCGCATGCCGCCGAAGGCGACGTAGACCACCATCAGGGCGCCGACTCCGATCACCATCCAGGTGCGGGCCTGCTGACTGGCGCCGCCCAGGAGCAGGGCGACCAGACTGCCGGCGCCGACCATCTGCGCGACCAGGTAGAGCACGGACACCGTGACGGAGGCCGTGCCGGCCGCGATGCGGACGGGGCGCTCTCGCATCCGGGCGGCGACGACATCGGCGAGGGTGAACCGGCCGCAGTTGCGGACAAGTTCGGCGACCAGGAAGAGGACGACGAGCCAGGCAACCAGAAAGCCGACCGAGTACAGCAGGCCGTCGTAGCCGAAGAGGGCGATCAGCCCGGAGATCCCGAGGAAGGACGCCGCGGACATGTAGTCACCCGCGATGGCGAACCCGTTCTCCATGGGCGAGAAGAGTCTCCCGCCGGCGTAGAACTCCTCGGCGGAGCCGTGCCGGCGGCGGCTCACCCAGGTGGTGATCGCCAGGGTGACGGCGATGAACACACTGAACAAAACCAGTGCGAGGGTCTGGTGGTCGCCGGTCAACGGATGTTCCCCCCGGTGAGTTCCTGGGTTTCCCAGCGGATGTCGAGTGCCGCGCGGTCCCTGCGCAGCCGGGCGTGGCGCGCGTAGGCCCAGGTGAGCAGGAACGTGGTGGCGAACTGGCCGAGTCCGGCGAGCATCGCGACGTTCAGCGCACCGACGACGCGATGGGCCATGAGGCCCGGTGCGGCGGTCGCGGCGACCACGTAGGCGAGGTACCAGGCCAGGAAGACCGCCGTGCCGGGCAGGACGAACCGCCGGTAGCGGCGACGCACCTCCTGGAAGGCCGCGCTTCGCTGCACCGCCAGATAGATCTCGTCGTGCGGTGCGGACCGTGGTTCCGCTACCGGTACGGGCGGGGGTACCGGGACCGGTTCGGGTTTCTCCGTGCGGTCCCACTCGTCCGCAGGTGTTGTCTCGTCATCCAGCTCGCCCCACCCGGAGGCGAGAGCGTCGTACCAGGGGTCGTCGAGCCGAAGGGCCCCTGACTCACCGGCCGAACGGCCGTCCTGCTTGTCCACCGAACTCTCCTTGGTGCACGGGTTTGTTGTCCGTGTGGCCCAAGAGTGGACAGAAAGGAAGATCCTGGACTCTTCATTGCGAACCCTTCACCCCATCAGGTGACGGGCTATTGGGGCGGCTGTGCAAGGCCGTGCCGGTACGCGTAGTGGATGGCCTGTGCGCGGTCCCGCAGTCCCGCTTTGGCGAAGAGATTGTTGATGTGGGTCTTCACCGTCGCGGTGGAGACGTGCAGGGAGCGGGCGATCTCCGGGTTGGACTGGCCCTCGGCCACCAGCCGCAGCACCTCCACCTCGCGGGCGGTCAGCCCGTCCGGGGGCTCGTCGGGCGGATACGGCGCCGTTCGCACGGGCTCCGTGAAGCGCTCCAGCAGCCGGCGCTGGATCCTGGGGGACAGCCCGGCCTCCCCCGAGAGCACGTCGGCGATGGCGCGGACGATCTCGTCGCCGTCCGCGTCCTTGGTCAGATAGCCGCGGGCACCGGCCTGCAGGGCAGGGAAGAGCGAGTCGTCGTCCGCATAGGTGGTGAGGACCACGACCTGGGTACCGGGGTGCTCGGCACGGATACGGCGGGTGGCCTCGACACCGTCGCAGCGCGGCATTCGCAGATCCATCAGGACGACGTCGGGGGCGAGTCCGGCAACCAGGCGGACCGCTTCCTCGCCGTCCGCGGCCGATCCGACGACCTCGATCCCCGGCAGCAGCCCCAGCAGCATCACGATCCCCTCGCGCACCACCGTCTGGTCATCGGCGACCACGACTCGCGTTGTCGCGTCCGCCGTCATGCGGGCACCCGCAACCGCACCACGAAGCCCTCCTCGTCGGGGCCGGACTCCAGCGTTCCGCCGAGGAGTTCGGCGCGCTCCCGCATCCCGAGCAGACCGTATCCGGAGCCGCTTCCCGCGAGCTCACCGGGCGCGCCTCGGCCGCCGGAGTCGCGCACCTCCAACCCGATCACGTCGGCCGCGTACTCCAGCCGCACGCTCACCCGGGCCCCCGGGGCGTGCTTGCGTACGTTCGTGAACGCCTCCTGGGCGACGCGGCGGACCGCGAGGCCCGCCTCGGCCGGCACGGCGCGGGACTCGCCCGTCACATCCAGCCGAGCGCTCTCAGCGGCGGCCAGACGCCGCAGGAAGTCCTCGACCGGGATCATCTCCCCGCGCAGTGCCGAAAGCGCCTCACGGGTGCCGTCCAGCCCTTCACGGGCCATTCCCCGGCACGCCGTCACCTGCTCCAGCAGCTGCTCGCGGTCGGCCTCCAGGTCGGTGCTGCGCTGGATCAGCAGCCGTGCGGCCTCCAGGTGCACCAGTTGGGCACTCAGGCTGTGGGCGAGGACGTCGTGGATCTCGCGCGCGATCCGCCCGCGTTCGGTGAGCGCCGCCGATTCGGCCTCGGCCGCGCGGGCGGCCCGCTCCTGGGCCAGCAGCCGCTGAGCGTTGCCGCGCGCCTCGGCGTCCAGCCGTACGACGTAGCCCGCCAGTCCCAGGCCCGCGGCGGTCGCGGCGGTCGCCCACCAGTTGCCGGTGTTCAGCGCGGCGTACCCGCCCAGTGCGCCGAGGGAGCACGGTACGGCGACGCCCAGTGGCAGCCGTTCCATGGCGACGACGGCACAGGTGCACCACAGGACGGTGGCGGGCACCTGCGCCCCCGCGCCGGCGAGGCCGAAGGCCGCGGCCAGCAGTAGGACGAACAGTCCGATGGACGGCCACAGGCGGTGTGCCAGCGTCGTACGGAAGAAGCCGCGGAACGTCACCAGTGTGGCCGCGATGCCCGCGCACAACGCCACCAGGCGCCAGCCGGTGAAGGCCGGTCCCACCAGGGTGGTCCATACCAGCCCCGCCACCACCGCGATGCGCACCGCCCGGCCGATCCACAACCGGGCGCCGCTGACGCCCTCACGGGCCAGCGACTCCCGCAACGGCCAGCTCGTCCAGGTTGTCGGTGGCACTACGGTCCCTTCCACGGCGCTCGCGGGGTTTCAGCCCGCGACAGGGACACGGTACGTCCGCTGCAGACCCTGGGCCCGCCAGGTGGTGACTCCTGCACGGGTCAGCAGCATCGCCGCGACGGAGAGCATCGTGGCCGCGCTGCCCTGGTGGATGCCCAGGACCGCGGCGATACCCATGAGACCGACCCGCAGCGCCATGCCGCAGGCCCACACCCCGGCCGCCGCCCAGCTCCCCTTGGTCCACACCGCGCCGTCGTCGCCGGTCCAGATACGCGTTGTCCAGGCCCAGCCGGCGCCGCAGGCCAGCCCGATCAGCACCTCCGCGCCCAGGAGGACGCCGGACGCCATGTGGTGCGCCGGGTCGACGAGGCCGGGCTGCCGTAGTGCCATGACCGTCAGGACGACCGGAATGAGCCACCAGGCCTTGCCCTCCGACGAGATCCGCTGCGCCGAGAACTGCCGGACGAACACCAGCGCGATGACCCCGATGATCACAACAATGTTGAGCGAGCCGCTCATGACCTGGCCCTCCGTGGGACGGGAATTCGACGTCTCCGACGCTATGGAGCGGCGGCACCGTGCGGATCGGCGCCAGGGTGGGTCCCGGGTGGAAAGCCGACGGGCACCTGTCCACCCTGGGGTGGAGAGGCGCCCGCCGGCTGCCGCTGACGACTCAGGTGTCGATGCGTGAACGGTCCAGAGTGGATGCGGAGTTGGTGATGAACTCCTTACGGGGGGCGACCTCGTTGCCCATCAGGAGGTCGAAGGCCTTCTCCGCCGCTTCGAGATCGCTGATGTTGATGCGGCGCAGGGTGCGGTGGCGCGGGTCCATGGTCGTCTCGGCGAGCTGGTCGGCGTCCATCTCACCCAGGCCCTTGTAGCGCTGGATGCTGTCCTTGTAGCGGACCTTCGTGCGCTGGAGCTCGAGCAGGGTCTGGCGCAGCTCGTTGTCCGAGTAGGTGTAGATGTACTTGTCCTGGCCCTTCTTGGGGTTGATCAGTTCGACACGGTGCAGCGGGGGGACGGCGGAGAAGACCCGGCCCTGCTCGACCATGGGCCGCATGTAGCGCTGGAAGAGGGTCAGCAGCAGGCAGCGGATGTGGGCGCCGTCGACGTCCGCGTCGGCCAGGAAGATGACCTTGCCGTAGCGGGCGGTGTCGATGTCGAAGGTGCGGCCGGACCCGGCCCCTATGACCTGGATGATGGCGCCGCACTCGGCGTTCTTGAGCATGTCCGAGACCGACGACTTCTGGACATTGAGGATCTTGCCGCGGATCGGCAGCAGCGCCTGGAACTCGGAGTTCCGCGCCAGCTTCGCCGTACCCAGCGCCGAGTCGCCCTCGACGATGAAGAGCTCGCTGCGGTCGACGTCGTCGCTGCGGCAGTCCGCCAGCTTGGCCGGCAGCGAGGACGACTCCAGCGCGGTCTTCCGCCGCTGGGCCTCCTTGTGCTGCCGGGCGGCGATGCGCGTACGGGCCGCGGCGACGATCTTCTCCAGGACGGCACGGGCCTGCTGCTTGGCGTCCCGCTTCGTGGAGGTCAGGTGCGCCTTGAGTTCCCGGCTCACCACCTGGGCGACGATCCGGGAGGCCGCCGAGGTGCCGAGCACCTCCTTGGTCTGCCCCTCGAACTGCGGCTCCGCGAGCCGCACGGTCACAACGGCGGTGAGGCCCTCCATGGCGTCGTCCTTGACGACGTCGTCCTCGGCCACGCGCAGCAGCTTGCTCGACCGCAGCACCTCGTTGACGGTCTTGGTGACCGACCGCTCGAACCCGGAGACGTGGGTGCCGCCCTTGGGCGTCGCGATGATGTTGACGAACGACTTGAGCGTCGAGTCGTAGCCGGTGCCCCAGCGCAGCGCGATGTCGACGCCGAGTTCCCGGGTGACCTCGGTCGGGGTCATGTGGCCGCGGTCGTCGAGGACCGGGACGGTCTCCTTGAAGGTGCCCTGGCCGCTCAGGCGCAGTACGTCGCACACGGCCTTGTCCTGCGCGAGGTACTCGCAGAATTCGCTGATGCCGCCGTCGTAGCGGAAGATCTCCTCCGTCTTGCCGGCGCCGTCGATGCCCCGCTCGTCGCGGACGACGAGGGTCAGGCCCGGCACGAGGAACGCCGTCTGCCGCGCGCGGGCGTACAGGGTGTCCAGGGAGAGCTTGGCGTCCTTGAGGAAGATCTGCCGGTCGGCCCAGTAGCGCACCCGGGTGCCGGTCTTCGTCTTGGCGATCCGCTTGCCCTTGAGCAGGCCGTTGCCCGGGTCGAAGGGGGCGTCGGGACCCGATTCGGTGAAGATGCCGGGTACGCCGCGGCGGAAGCTGATCGAGTGCGTCTTGCTGCTGCGGTCCACCTCGACGTCGAGCCGGGCGGACAGGGCGTTGACGACGGAGGCGCCGACGCCGTGCAGTCCGCCGGAGGCCGCGTACGAGCCGCCGCCGAACTTTCCGCCGGCGTGCAGCTTGGTCATCACGACCTCGACGCCGCTGAGGCCGGTCTTCGGCTCGACATCGACGGGGATGCCTCGGCCGTTGTCCCTGACCTCCACGGACCCGTCGTCGTGAAGGATCACCTCGATGTGGTCGCAGTAGCCGCCCAGCGCCTCGTCGACGGAGTTGTCGATGATCTCCCACAGGCAGTGCATCAGGCCGCGGCTGTCCGTCGAGCCGATGTACATGCCCGGGCGCTTGCGGACGGCTTCGAGCCCCTCGAGGACGAGCAGATGCCGCGCGGTGTAGTTGGATCCGTCCCGGTCTGCCCCGGTCAGCACTGCGGTGGACGGCACGGACATCTCGGCGGTCACGCGGTTCGCTCCTCGCTGAATTTCTGGCAGTCCGCATTCCACGGACTCGGTTGTGGCGGTGTCGCCGGTCAGAGGGTACCGAGGCCTGGTAGAGCCGATGTGACGCCACCCGTAACCATGCTCATGCTAGTAGAATTTCGCTCATGCGTTCGATCCCTCGTAGGGGTGACATCGCAGTGACGTGCACATCACGTTCCCTTCGAGGCATGAACCATTTAGGCTCCGGGCACGTCCTCATCAACAACCGGCAAGCCAGCCGGGAGGACAGAGACCAACAACCAACGTGAATCAGACCACCACGCAACACGGCTCATTCGCCGCCACCCGGCAGCACCCGGCCCCCTCGGAGAGTTTTTTCGAGGAAAAGGCACGAGCGGGAACGTTTTCGGCCTGGTTGGATGTTGACCCTGGTACGACAGCTCGTCGAGCTAGAGAAGAGGCGACGTGACTACTGTTCTGACACCCGCGAGCCCGCTGACGGCCGCTGACCGCTGCGACCGCTGCGGCGCCCAGGCATACCTGCGCGTCGTCCTGATGTCCGGCGGAGAACTGCTCTTCTGCGCCCACCACGGTCGCAAGTTCGAGCCAGAACTCAAGAAGATCGCCGCGGAAATACAGGACGAGACGGAGCGGCTCACCGCTTCTCCGGCGTCCGCGTCCGAAGAGGAACGCTGACACTTCGCATCCACGACGAGCGAACAGCGGCACAGCGCCGTACCGCGGGCGGCCACCCGGCACCACCGGGAGGCCGCCCGCAGTCGTGCGCCCGCACGCGGCCCTGAGAGCCCCGCGCGCGGCTCAGCCGGCCCCGTGTGCGGATACCGCCGGGAGCAGCGCCGAGGCGCGCGTATAGACCCCTGGACTGCCCGGCTGACCGCAGCCGGTCCCCCATGACACCAGCCCGACCAGCCGGCCCCGGACGACCAGCGGTCCACCGCTGTCCCCCTGGCAGGCGTCCCGACCGCCGGTCGGCTCCCCTGCGCACATCATCGACCGCGCACGGTATCTGCCGTCGGCGTTGCCCGGATAGGCGCGGGCGCAGACCGCGTCGCGCAGCACATTGACGTGCGCCGCCCGCAGCCGTGACGCGTAGCTGCCGCCACCCGTCGTGTCCCCCCAGCCGTAGACCGTCGCCGCGTTGCCCGGCCGGTAGGCGCTGTCATGCCGCCTGGCCACCACGATGGGCCGGTTCGGGACCGGCCTGGCCAGCGTGAGGACGGCCATGTCGCCGTCGTTGGTCCAGGTGTTGTAGCGGGGATTGACCCAGACCCTCGCGGGCTTGAGTTCCTGGCCGCCGCCACCGGTGAGGTTGTCGCGTCCGATGACGATCCGCAGGTCCCGGACCTGCCGCCAGGGGACACCCAGGACCTCCGTGCTCAGACAGTGCGCCGCCGTCACGACCGTCGAGTGCCCGACGAGCACGCCGCCGCAGAACTGCCCGGAGCGCTGCAGCCCGAAGCGCTCGTGCGAGGCCAGCGCGACCGCCCACGGGCTGTGCGACAACGGCGCGGGTCTGCCACCGATCACCGACCCGTCCGCGGCCGCCGTCGCCGGCAGGGCGAGGACCAGCGCGAGTGCTGCGAGGGCAGCGCGGGCGGACGGACGCATACGGACTCCTGACTCCGGGACAGTGCACGCACACCCAGAGTGACGCCAACGATCGCCCCGCGCACCCGGACATGCGCGAGCCCGGCCCCTCCGGAGGGAGAGACCGGGCTCCATGACGCCGTCCGGGCGGGCCGGACTAGTCGAGGTAGTCGCGCAGCACCTGGGAGCGCGACGGGTGACGCAGCTTGGACATGGTCTTCGACTCGATCTGACGAATCCGCTCACGCGTGACGCCGTAGACCTTGCCGATCTCGTCCAGCGTCTTGGGCTGGCCGTCGGTGAGACCGAAGCGCATCGAGACGACGCCGGCCTCCCGCTCCGAGAGGGTGTCGAGAACCGAGTGCAGCTGCTCCTGCAGAAGCGTGAAGCTGACCGCGTCGGCCGGGACGACCGCCTCGGAGTCCTCGATGAGGTCACCGAATTCGCTGTCGCCGTCCTCACCCAAGGGGGTGTGCAGCGAGATCGGCTCGCGGCCGTACTTCTGGACCTCGATGACCTTTTCGGGGGTCATGTCGAGTTCCTTGGCCAGCTCCTCCGGGGTGGGCTCGCGGCCCAGGTCCTGGAGCATCTGGCGCTGGACGCGCGCGAGCTTGTTGATGACCTCGACCATGTGGACGGGGATACGGATCGTACGGGCCTGGTCGGCCATGGCGCGGGTGATGGCCTGGCGGATCCACCACGTCGCATAGGTCGAGAACTTGTAGCCCTTGGTGTAGTCGAACTTCTCGACCGCACGGATCAGACCCAGGTTGCCCTCCTGGATCAGGTCCAGGAAGAGCATGCCGCGGCCGGTGTACCGCTTGGCCAGGGAGACGACCAGACGGAGGTTGGCCTCCAGGAGGTGGTTCTTCGCCCGGCGGCCGTCCTCGGCGATGATCTCCAGCTCACGCTTGAGCTTGGGGGCGAGCTTGTCGGCGTTCGCCAGCTTGTCCTCGGCGAACAGGCCCGCCTCGATGCGCTTGGCGAGCTCGACCTCCTGCTCGGCGTTGAGGAGCGGGACCTTGCCGATCTGCTTGAGGTAGTCCTTGACCGGGTCGGCGGTGGCGCCGGCCGCGGCGACCTGCTGTGCGGGGGCGTCGTCCTCGTCGTCGTCGGACAGGACGAAGCCGGCGTTCTCCGCGCCTTCGGCGGCCTCGGGAGCGTCACCCTTGCCGGGTGCCGGGGTCTCCTCGGTCACGTCCTCGTCGAGGAGCTCGTCGACGTCCTTCTTGGACGCGGTCTTCTTGGCGGTGGCCTTCTTGGCCGTCGTCTTCTTCGCGACGGTCTTCTTGGCGGCCGTCTTCTTCGCCGCTGCCTTCTTCGCGGGCGCGGACTCGGACTCACCGGCCGGCGGGTCCGCCACAGGGGCGGAGGACGCGGCGGCGGTGGTCTTCTTGACCGTGGCGGCCTTCGCCGCGACGGTCTTGGTGGCGGTGCGCTTCGCCGGACTCTTCGCTGCGACGCTCTTGCGGGTGCGCTTGGGCGCCTCTGCGGCACTGACCATCAGCGTCACACCCTCCTCGTCGAGGATTTGGTTGAGGCTGCGCAGAACGTTCTTCCACTGGGTTGGCGGAATCTGGTCAGCCTCGAAGGCCCGACGCACGTCATCGCCGGCGATCTGCCCATCTGCCTTTCCCCGCTCGATGAGCGCCATCACAGACTCGGACTCGGCGATCTCCGGCGGGAGCGTACGGGATGTGCTGGCCGACACGAACAACCTCTCGGAACGATGGAAACGGCTTCCGACCCCGTCCACTGTGGATCGGAGCCGACGACCGCCGGTGGGGATAGACCGACGGCGCAGGGGCAACCGGGGAGTTGAACAGCGTCTCTCACGCCGCTCTTATTCCCTCCTCGGCTATCACCTCTTAAGTCATCGCGCTTCCCTGAAGAGTGTTACGCCCAATCTGCGTGGCCCGAGTCACACCCCATAACGACCCATTCCCAGTCATATGACATGCAACCCTCCCGAGACCTCTCGCCGGATCCGGTCGACGATCCGGATCCGGCGATCTTCTGCGCCTTCGCCGCGTGCGGCGTGCCCCGCCCGGAGGGCGTGCAGGGCACGGCAGCCGCGTGGCGCCCATGGCCCGTACGCGGTCGGGTACGGGCTTTCAGTGTTCGCGGGGCGCGGGGACGACGTGGTCGGCGGGCGTCCCGGAGCCCTGCCCCCCGGGCTCGCCATGGGCGGCGAGGAGCTGGCGCATCGCGGACTCGGCCGCCGTGGCGTCGCCGGAGCCGATGGCGTCGACGACCCGCATGTGCTGGCCCACGGACGTCTCGACCGGCCGCTCGCAGCCGCCGGCGATGCCGCCCGAGACATGGAGGGCCGCGGAGACGATGCCCGAGAGGTGCTCGAGCATGCGGTTGCCGGCGAGCTGCAGCAGCAGCGAGTGGAACTCGGCGTCGGCGCGGGAGAACGTCATGGTGTCGCCCTGGGCCGCGGAGTGGCCCATGATCTCGACCATGTCGGCGAGCCGCTGCTGGATGTCCTCGCGGGCGTGGCCCGCGGCGAGCCGGGCGGCGAGGGGCTCGATCGTCCAGCGCAGCTCACACAGCTCACGGCGCTGGTCGTCGCGTTGCGGCCCGTAGGCCCGCCACTCGATGATGTCGGGGTCGAGGAGGTTCCAGTCGCTCACCGGGCGGACCCGGGTGCCGACGTTCGGGCGGGCGCTGACGAGGCCCTTGGCCTCGAGGACTCGCAGCGACTCGCGGACGACGGTGCGGGAGACCTCGAAGCGCTGGCCGATCTCCTCGGGGACGAGCGGGCGGTCGGCGCCGAGATCGCCGGAGACGATCATCTGGCCGAGCTGCTGGACGAGTTGGCCGTGCAGGCCTCGTCCGCGGCTTCCGGCGGCGCGGCGGCCGACCCGGCCGATGTCTGCCTCGGAGCCGTCCCAGACCTGCGAAACGCGCTCTGCACGGTCCTGGCCGGCCGCGCTGGCGGCGTTCGCGGCGTTGCCGGCGTTGGCGTAGGGGTAGCGGTCAAGCTCGCCCGGGCCTGCGAGGCCGGTGTCGCCGGGGCGAGCCGCGGTCATCATGGTGTGCGCAAGGGTACTCACGCATCTGTTGTCGGCGACACTCTGAACACCCTTGAGGTCTTTGGTGAAAAGCACACGAAAGGGTGATCGCCCCCCATCCCCGAATTGACGCTTTATCGGAAAGAAATGCGCTCTCTGCGGCGAGTTGCGAGCAGCAGCCATAACAACACGGCGCCAAAACATATGCCTTACTCGATCAGCAGAGTCAGCCACACCCCGCCGGGCACACATCACCGCAGGTCAGATGCGCCACAGCAACACCCCTACCCCACTTGCTGGTTGACTCGTGAACCGCATCACGAACCGGCGTTCTTTGGTCAATTCCGAACGACCTCTTGACGCGGGCACCGAAGGGCAGATGACAACGCCACCTCACCGGAAATGACGGGAATTCTCCGGGAATCCGGCCGGGGCGGAACGGAATACCTCACCAGCCCCTCTTTCCACTCGGGCACGCCCGGTCGACACTTCGCCCAACTTGCCACGAGAGCAGGCCATTCCACACCGCGGCAGGCGTGAGGGGTGTCGAAGGACACCACCCCAGGGACCCGGCCGGCGGAGGGGGCCGGGGTTTGCGCTCGGCTCTTCGACTACGGTCCGGCCGGGCCGGTCGCCGCCACGGGGAGATCACGGCCTCGCGAAGCCGCACCTCCGGGGTCATCGGCGACGGGTGGTCGCCGGTCGCGAGGTTCGCCGGACGGGCGCGACGGCGGCGGACCGGGTGCCCCTCGTGGGGCGTGAGGCCGGCCGGAAGCTCTTGGGGCGACGTAAGGACTCACTCGGCCAAGATACCTGCGATATGTCCTATTTTCTCGTAATGTTCAATCTTGACGGTTCGTCGTGTCACCGTGGGTGAAGCCAGGCCCTCCGATGTCGGGCCTTGCACGCGACGTCTCAGACCTCGGGGCGGAGCATCGGCGGGTTGAGCAGCGTCGCTCCACCAGCCCTGAACAGCTGTGCGGGGCGGCCGCCCTGACGGGTCGTCGTACCACCGGTGGGCACCAGGAAGCCGGGGGTCCCGGTCACCTTGCGGTGGAAGTTGCGGGGGTCCAGCGCCACCCCCCAGACCGCCTCGTACACGCGGCGCAGCTCCCCCACCGTGAATTCCGGCGGGCAGAAGGCCGTGGCGAGCGAGGAGTACTCGATCTTCGAACGGGCCCGCTCGACGCCGTCGGCCAGGATCCGGGCGTGGTCGAACGCGAGCGGAGCCGCCAGCTCACCCTCGCGGGTGAGGGCGTCGTCCTGCTCCAAGAGGGTGTCGACCGGTGCCCAGCGCGCGCTGTGGGCGTCGCCGCCTGCGCGGGGAGCGGGAAGGTCGGGGGCGAGGGCCAGATGCGCGACGCTGACGACCCGCATCCGCGGGTCCCGCTCGGGGTCGCCGTAGGTGGCGAGCTGTTCGAGGTGCGCGCCATAGACGGGGGCCGGTCCGGCCGGGGAGTGGGCATGCAGCCCGGTCTCCTCGGCGAGCTCCCGTGCGGCCGCGCCCTCGAGGTCCTCGTCGGCACGGACGAACCCGCCGGGCAGGGCCCAGCGGCCCTGGAACGGCGGCTCACCGCGCCGCACGGCCAGCGCACACAGGGCGTGGCGGCGCACGGTGAGCACGACCAGGTCGACAGTGACGGCGAAGGGCGGGAAGGCCGACGGGTCGTAGGGAGGCATGGCGTGATCATAGTCGTCCGCCTGACGATAAACAGGTCCCACGGCACCTCACGAGCCCAGCTGCAGACCCTCCGCGGCCGTCTCCACCATCCCCATGCCGAGTCTGCTGACCCGTGCGGCGAACGGCTGCTCGGCCACGCTCAGGCCGGTGAGCTGTATCGCGCCGAGCGGGGCGGTGCGCAGTGGCCGCAAGGACACCGTCCCGCCCGGGACATCGGGGCGCAGACCGGCGAGAGCGATCAGGATGTGCACCGCGCCTGCCGCCGCCACGGCAGCGGGGCGGCAGGCCGCCGGATGCGGTACGGGCACGCCGCCGGCGGTGCGCTGCTCCCCCGCGTACATCTCGGGGAGGCGGTGCGCGAAGCTGTCCGCCGCGTCGAGGATCCCCCTGGTCAGGGCCCCGGCTGCCTGCTCGTGGCCGGCCGCGGCCAGTCCGGCGGCGGCGATCGCCGTGTCATGGACGCGGACCGCACCGCTGCGGTGGCCGAACGGGTTGTAGCCGCTCTCCTTGGTGCCCATTCCGCGCAGGCCCCACCCGGAGTCCATGGCGGGGCTCTCCAACGCCCTGGCCAGCTGGTCGGTCTGGGTGGCGTCCAGCAGGCCGGGGGCCAGGGCCCCACCGCCGAGCAGCCCGGTGTCGAGGAGGTGGACGGTGGTGGAGCCGAGCTGCGGCAGGGGGCGCCCGTCGGCGGTGAGCAGGGCGGCGGGGCGGCCGCCGGCACCGTCCTCGCACCAGAAGTCCGTGCGGAACCGGGTGCGCAGGTCGGCGGCCCAGTCACGCAGCGCCGCCGCGTCGGACGAACCGGTGGCTTCGAGAAGGTCGGCGCCCAGCAGTGCCGCGCGATGGGCATGGGCCTGGGTCTCGCAGCGGTACGGTCCGCCGGGCGCGGGGTCGGGGACGTAGCCGCCGCGGCTGCCGGCCGGTGGGTCGGTGACGGTCCGCAGCCATCTCAGGCAGCGTTCCGCGGCGGGCAGCAGCCGCTCCGTCTCGTGGTCGGGAAGCCCCCAGCGGCGGGCCTCCGCGAGGACGGTGGGGAACAGAAGGGTCGCTTCGACGCCGGTGCAGCTCGGCGGGGCATGCGGTCCGGCGTCCCGGAGCGGGCCGGGAATTCGGCCGAAATCCACCCCTGGTGCGGCTTGTTGGCTTCGGGCAAGCACCCGCAGCGTGCCCGCGGCGAGCCGGCTGCCCAGGGGCAGCAGCATCCGGGCGGCCCACAGGGCCTCGACCGGGGAAAGGCCGCAGCGCCAGGGGAATCCGCCCGCCACGAACGTGTCCGCGGGAGCGGCCGGGTCCCGCATCACCAGGCCGTGGAGATCGTCGAGGGCGGCTGCCATGAGCGCGTCGGCGCGGTGGTCGTCGCATTCGAGGCGGGCCGCCGTCCAGGGCCGCGGTGGGCGGGCGCTGCGGGTGCGTGCGACGCCCGGTTCGGTGCGCGGGCCCGGAATGAGGACCGTGCCGGAACGCCGCCGACCTGCTGAATCGCCGCCGTCGTGCTCCAGTCCGGTGTGCAGCTCGACGGTGCGGCGGCCGCCGGGTGGCAGCTCCAGCTCCCAGCGCAGCAGGCCCGCTGAGGCGAGCGCGTCCTGGGGCGTGGGCGACGCGGACACCACCGCATGCACTCCGGCCCCGGACCAGCGCAGTCCGGAGCCATGGACCGCGGCTCTCAGCTCCGGGCCGGGCAGACCCACGGCGATGCTCCCGAGCTCCGCGAGGTCCGTACCCAGGCGGATTTCGACCGGCAGCCGGACGGGTCGCGACGCGCTGCTGTGGAAGGTGATCCGTTCGGTGCCGTCGGCGGAGCGCAGTCGCTCCACGCGGATGTCCGGGTCCGGTCCGCGCTCTCCCACCCTGCGGATCACCCCGAGGAACCGGGCCCGGTCCGCGCCGTCCAACCGCCCCTGGAGGACGAGTGGTTCGTCGCCCGCGACCCGGAGCTCGCAGCGGGAGAGAACCCGCCGCCCGTCGCGGTAGAAACCGTCCGTGCCCTGGCCGGTCAACTGCCCCGAGGCCGGGGACACCGCGAGGGCCGGGAGGGCGACGCAGACGAGTGAGGAGTGCACGGGCTGCGGTTGCGGGGGCCGGGGCGGCGCCGGACGCCGCTCGCCGGTCGGCCGCTGAGGCGGATGAGTGAGGGGGACGATGCCTGGCACGCTGTGCGCTCCCTGGTGAGGTCGGGGCTTCGTACGGCCTACGCCACTCAGGTGAACGGCCCGGCCGGCGCCCAGGTCACGTCGGCCGCGCAGCCATGTCGTGTTCACCGCCGGCTCCGGTCGCCGTCCCGGCCGGTCCGGCGCCTGCCGCGCCCGTCCGTCGAACGGGTGCCCGGGCCCGTGCTGCCCCGTGGTCCGCGGAGGCGGCGAGCCGGTCCGCGACGCGTCGGCCCAGGGCGCCCGGCCGGTCGTCGCGTCCCCTCGGTGGTGGTTGCGGATCCGGCGTCGGGCGTGGGCTCGCCGTCAGCGGTGCCCGTCGCCTCGTGGTGCTGCTCACGCAGGCAGCGGCGCAGCGGCTCCGGATCGAGGCCTTCGTTGATGGCGCGGTGCAGCAGCTGGGCGAAGGTGTACTCGGGGTCGAGGGAGAGGGCGCAGCTGAGGGCGACGCGTGCCGACGGTCCGTCCTCGGTGGACCAGCAGACCCAGCCGGCGAGGGTGAGCGGCGCCACCGCGTGCTCGGCGTAGCCGCCGGCGCAGCGGCGGGCGAGTGCGCGCCACAGCCGCAGGGCGGGCGCGGCAGCTGAGCCGTCCATCCACTCCGCCGCCCGGTCGCGGGTGACGCGGTCCTGGAGGCCCAGGATGAGATCGGCGGCCTCGGCATCGGTGATCAGGGCGTCGTCGCAGGCGTCCCGGGCGCGGTTGCTGCCCGAGGGGGTGTCCTGACGGAATCGGTGGATCATGGCTCCGGCCAGGGCGAGGGTGTTCTGCCGGACGGCCGCCGCGCCGTCCCGTTCGAGCATGCGCGGCACCAGCGCGCCGGCCGCCGTGTCCAGCGTCTTCTCCTGTTCCACGGCCCGCCTGCCCGTACGGGGCGTCAGCCGGGCCTCCATCTCCTTGAGCGAGCCGCGCACCTGCATGCCCGCATAGGCGGCGGCCGCGGCCATCACCGAGGTGCCGGGCATGACCATGGGGGTGCCCTCGGCGGGGCAGCACCGGAAATCGGGGCAGCAGTTTTCTCTTGCACTCGTGCCGTGTCTCCATCCGGCTGATCTGGAAGTTTTCAGGCAGTACGAGGCCGTGTCTCGTTCGGGTGATGTGGATCGGTACAGGCCGATCAGTCCGGATGTGGTCCCTACGCTCTCGGGCCGTGGAACTGATCTTCTTCAAGCCGGAGGGCTGGGAGACATGGGAACTCGAACATGAGCCGGTGATCCCCGAGCGGATGCCGGTCCTGATCGATAGCGACTTGCGCTTCGAGGACGACCCCGTGTCGCCAAGGCCGTTGGTGGCGGTGAACCGCTGGCTGCGAGAGCTGCCGGTGAACGGGTGCCCGGAGCCTGCTTCGTGGGGTGTCTACGCCCGAGCGGTGCGGGACTGGGCAGTCTTCCTCGGTGACCGTGGCATTGGGCTGTTCGATCAACGGGACCGGTTGAAGGCCGGGCTCAGTTCGTACGCGGTGCATCGGGCCTGCGGCCCGTTGGACGCCCGGCTGGAGGCGACTACCTGGAACCAGCACGTGAGCATCCTGTCGATCCTCTACCGGTGGGCGGTGGCGGAGGGGTACGCGAACACCGAGCCCTTCACCTACCGGCAGGCCACGGTCTTCTTCGCCGACCAGATCGCCCGGCGGCCGGTGAACCAGGCCATCCGGCGGGTGCCGAAGCCGCACGTGACCATCAAGTACCTGGAGGACGACTTCGCAGAGCTGTTCGTCCGCGCACTTCGGGGCCTGGGCCCTGACGGCGAGGACGATCGGTTCCGAGGCCGGGAACTGGCCCGCAACGGCGCCGTCGGCGCCGCCGCGCTGGACACGGGCCTGCGGTTGCAGGAGTTCACCTACTACCTCGCGGTCGAGCTGCCGGCTTTGCCGCCGCGGCCTACTCAGCTTCCGATTCCGCTGCCCGTGCCGTCCGGCGTCGCCAAAGGCCGGAAGTTCCGAACGACGTGGGTTTCCTACGACAAGCTGGCGGACCTACACCGTTACCGAGAGTTGGATCGAGCCTTGGCGGCGGATGGGGCGGGATGGCGGCCACCGGAGAGATGGGGGTCGCCGCTGCTGGTGACCGAGGCCGACCAGTTCGGCGGCCGGGTCAACGGCCGCCGGGTGTCCTGGCAGGGGCTACGGCCCGCCGAGCGACGGCGGCTGGTCGCGCCGAACGGCGGGTCGATGCTGCTGGCAGTGCGGGCGGACGGCGGCCCGTTCACCGCCTGGCCCACGGTCTTCTCCCGGACCGCGGACCGCATCCGCGAACGGTTCGAGCCCCGGTTCCCGCACGTTTACCCGCACCGAACCAGGCACACCTTCGCGATGCGGACACTTGCCCGACTGGTCAGCGGCTACTACCGGCAGGCCGCCCAACTGGTGAAGGACACCGATGCAGACGCTGGCCTGGCCCTCTACCTGGCCAAGGCCGACCCTCTGATGGTGCTGCGTGACCTACTTGGTCACTCCAGCGTCCTGACCACGGAAAAGTACCTCCGCCGCCTGGACATGACCCGGATCTTCCGGGACGCCTACGAACAGGCCGGGCGGGATTACGAGCTGATCAGCGATGTCGACGCCGAGTTGGAGGCGGACGGCGAGTTTGACGAAGACGAGGATGATCTCTGGTGACCGCCACCGTTCTCCACGACCCGATCGGCATCGCCTACACCACCGTCGACGGCGTCGGCCGGCAAGGGCAGATGCCCGCCAGCGACTGCCCGGACCTGGCCCAGGACTTGATGGCAGGCCTGGTCAACCTGATCCACCCGCATGGGCGGCTCACCACACGGTCAGCCATCGACAAACACCTGATCTCTGCCAGGCGCTTGGTTCTGTTCCTGCACACCCGTGGTTTCACCGGCGGTGCCGGGGACTTGTCGCGGACGGACATGATCGAATTCTGGATGTCCGCCCAGTACGTCGATGAACGCAACATCCGGTTCCTACTGAAGGCATGGGACGAGGAAACGGGAAGGCTGCCGCTGCCGGTCCGCCTGATGACCGAGGGCCGCACGTTCAATCAGCGCGACCCGAGTGAAGCCTTCGCCCCCTACAGCGAGGCCGAGTGGTCCCGGCTGCTCGACCTCTGCCACAGAAACGTACGGGAAGCCTTTACCGCACACGCCGAGGCCCTGGCCGCCGCCCGGAGGGGCCACGATCCTCGGGAAAGCGGGGACTGGTCCACCGACAACCTGTGTTGGCTTCAGGCCCACCACGGTCCGGTCACGTTCCGCTCGCTGAAGTTCGTGCTCGGCGTCCGGCAGAAGACGGCCCTCGTTGTCCGCCGTCAGCTGGCCGAAGCACGGACGGCACTCTTCCCGCAGCCGGACATGGTGATCTCCTACCAGCTGCTGTTCGGCGCCTACAGCGGGATCGTTCCCGACGGCATCGACGGTCTCGGGCTGACGGACCTCGATTGGACCGGCGACTCCGAGATGCTCTTGAACTACGTCAAGGGCCGCACCTCACGGGAGAGCCTGAACCTTTCCCGCAAGGCCGTGCGGCTGCTCGAACGCTGGCTGGAGCACTCGGCCCCGCTTCGCTCCCTCGCACCGGACGAGGATCGCGGAGTTTTGTGGATCAGAGATAGCTCCACCCACGGCGGCAACGCCGTCGAGACCACGCGGATGACTGACATCTCCGTGCGGGCCTGGGTCCGTCGTCACGGCCTGCTGGACGACTCCGGAGCCCCGTTCCCGGTTCACCGGCAGCGGATCCGGACCACGTTCCACAGCCATCGCGACCGCCGCACCTGGGCAGGCAGCCCGCGGGTGACGATCGATCCCAACCACACCCCGGCGGTCGAGGGCGATCACTACCTGACCGCGGCGACGCCGGCCCAGCAGCGGGCCGTTCAGGCCCTGATCGAGGAGGCTCAGGGCGATCTCCTCCGTCGGGCTCAGGCCCCCACCGTCCTATCCGAGGAGGACACCGTCGCCCTCGCGCGGGACTACCCGCAGGTCATCGCCCAGCTGAAGCTGGACGACACGGCGATCGACGAGCTCGTGGGTGGTGAACGCGACGTCTTCGTCGCGGCCTGCGCGGACCAGTTGGCCGGCCTGCACGGGCCGAAGGGCAAGCCGTGTCCGGCTCGGCCCTGGGTCTGCCTGCTCTGCCCGCTGGCGGTGTTCGCCCCGCGGCACGCGGCCAACCTGCTGCGGTTGAAAGCTTTCTTCGCCCGGCAGTGGAGGCAGTTGCCTGCCGACCACTTCATGGCCGTGTTCGGGCCCTATGCCCAGCGCGTCACGCAGGTCCTGGACTGCTTCGATCCAGCGGTGCTGGCCGCCGCTGCCCCGCAGGTCGCTGACGCCGACGAAGAACTGCCCCTGCGGCCTGAGGAGCGAACGGCATGACCGAAGCACTCACCATCGCGGAAGCGGCGTCCTCGCCGTTCAGCGGCGTCGATGTCTTCGAGCTGGCCGGATGGACCGTGGTCGAGGGCTTCCCGCGGCCGCTGTTCGATCAGGACGTGTGGGATCTCCGCGGCATCCTAGGCCGTCCCAAGCAGCTCTCGGGAGGCCAGTTGATCTGGGACTTCACAAAGATCAACAATTCGAGATGGCGGCTGGTGGCCAAGGAACTGATGATCGCGTATTGCGCGCCGGCGCATCCCGCCGTCGCCCAGCTGCCCCACGCCTACCGCACTCCTCGGGCTCTGGCGACCACCGGCCGCGTCCGCGGCCTGCTGTTCCCCTGGTTGAACTGGCTGACGAGCCAAGGCATCGCCAGTCTCCGTGAGGTCACGCAGGAGCACTGCCAGCGCTATCTCGCCGTCCGCAGCACGATTCGGGACAAGCATGGCCGGCGTCTCCGGGCCGCCAGCCCGTCCCAGCAGCGGGCGGTCGTCACGGCCGTCATGGATCTCGCTTTTTACAGCGATCTGTTCACCAACGACCGCTATCACCCGAGCTTCCGCCCTTGGAACTTCACCCCGCCGGCCGTGGTCGCCGGGATGCCGAAGCAGGCGGAGAACAAGACACAGCCCGTTCCCGACCACATCCTGCAACCGCTGCTTGCCGCCTGCCTCTACATCGTTGACACCCTCGGACCTCATCTGACCGTTCTCCTCCGGCAGGTCGAGAGCCGACCGCCACGGCACGGCGGCGCCCGCAGGCCGAACCCCACGTTCGCCGACCTGGCCCGGGCCCTGGATGAGCATCGCTCCACCGGGGATCCCCTGGTCGAGATGACCGACAGACGAGTGAACGAGCGGCTTGCCGCAGGCTGGAACCCCGACGACCCGCTGCTGCGGGTGAACTTCCTGGCCCTGGCCGTCCGCGTCGGCTGCCGTGAGGTCCGGTCCCACATGCTCACCCCGGGCTTCCGCGAGCTCGCCGAGGACACCGTGGCCAAGGTCGGGCTGGCCAAGCCCTGGGGTCGCGAAGTCGCGGCTGTCCCCCGCGCGGACACCCAAGAGTTGGTGCCGTGGATCACGCCGCTGCACACCCAAAAAGCGCAGGATCTGGCGGGCGTCGCCCGGCAGGCGGCGCTAACGGTCATCGCGGCCGTCTCCGGGATGAGGAACAGCGAGCTCGCCGAGCTCCTCGTCGGCTGCCGCCGCACCAGAGAGGTCGGTCCCGGCATGGTTCGGCACAGCCTCGCCAGCAAGATCATCAAAGGTCAGAAGCTCGGTGGCCTTGAAGATGAGTGGGTCGTGCTCGAAGAAGTACACCGGGCAGTCGAACTCGCGGAGCAGGTGCACCTCCACGCTGGCCCTGGCGAATCCTTGTTCGGAAGGATCGGTTTCCACTCGGGATACACCCGGGCGCTTCGCCCCTTCGTCAACGGTCCGCTCGGTCGCAGGCTGGGGCTCGCGCCGATCCCGGACGGCACCGTCAACCTGCGGATGCTGCGGCGGACCCTCGCCATGGAGCTGGCCTATCGCCCCAACGGCATGCTGGCCGCGAAGATCGCCTTGAAGCACCTCTCGGTGGTTACCACCGAGGGATACACCGCCCGGCCCGGCGGAGCTCAGGCCAAGCTGCTGGCCGAGGTCAACGAGCACGAGCAGGAACGGAATCTGAGCCTGGCCGCAGCCGAGTTCCGCAACTTCCAGCAGGGCATCCTGCCCAGCGGCACCGGGGCCCACGAGCTGATCGACTTCTTCACCCACGTCGACGAGGAACTGGCCCGGCAGGAGGCCACCTCGCCCCACGTCCGGTCCAGCGACCAGGACCTCCGCAACCTCCTGGCCAAGCGAGCCGGCACCCTGCACCTGGGAACGGCGAACTACTGCTGGTTCGCCGACCCCGGAAAGGCCCTCTGCCTGAAACTGGCCGGCACCCCGAACGCCACCAAACCCTTGGCGGGAATGTGTGACTCGGCCCGCTGCCCGCAGGCCACCCACCACCCCTGCCACCGTCCCATCTGGGCCGAGACGGTCACCCAGACCAAAACCTTCCTCGGCTCCCTCAGCCGCCCCCAGAAGACCGAGCGAATCCGACTCCGGGCCGAACTCGATCGCGCGCAACGCGTCCTCGACGAGATCGACGCGGCCGGCTCTGGACCCGAGCAGGAGATCCATGCGGACCACTGACGATCAAAGACAGCAGGCCGAGGACCGCATCCGAGCCGCCATGGACCGACTCCTACGAGGTGAGATCCCACCCGGCGGGCGATGCGACATCAAGACCCTCGCCACCCAGGCCGGGGTGAACCGCACGGGTTTCTATCCCAAGGAGGGACGGCCCGGCCCCTTCCAGCACCTGGCCGAGGAGTTCACCCGTCGTCGTGATCTCCTCCAGCAAGCAGGCACCATCCCCGACCCGCGCGAGGCCCAGATCACCCGGCTCAAGGAGGAGATCACCAACCTCCGCCAGCGCCTGGACAAGCGTGACACCGACCTCCAGGAGCTGACCAACTTCCGACAAGGAGCGATTTCTCGGCTGGCCGCACAGCACCTTGAGATCGAGAACCTGCGTCAACAGCTCAGCAACGGATCACACAAACCGGTCACGCACCTGCCCGCCACGGCGCACCACAACCCTCGGCCCCTGCTGAGCCCCGAATGAGACATCAGGCCGCCAGAGCCACGACGCGCCTCCACTGCCGGAGACCGTCCACCCGCAACACAGCGGCCCGGGACACGGAGAGTGCAGGCAAAAAGCAGTAGGACCAGAAGCGGCCGTTGGACAGGCACAGGGCTTCCAGGACAGGCACGTCCAGCGCACCGCAGGCCGTACGCAGCCGCTGGGCGAGCGGGCGGAGCCGGTCCTTGACGTCCTTGCCGCTCTCGCCCTGCGCGGGCTCCTGGCAGAGGTAGACGAGGATCGCCTCGGGCCGGGCGTCACGTTCCTTGCCCGCGTTGACCAGGCAGTCGGCGAGCTGGTCGGCGACATCCGGCCACTGTGTGGTGTCAGAGGGGATGCCGAGCCGGACCCGGCCGCCGAAGCGCCCGCGGTCGCCGTGGAGGGCGACCAGAACCACGCTGTCGTCCGGATAGAAGCCCATGAGGTACGGCAGTGCGTCGGCGAGTTCGGCCGGGCTACGCAGCGTGACCTGCGTTTCGGAGACCGGCGCGGGGACCGCGTCGGCGGGGGCGGAGGAGTGCGCGGAGCTGGAAGGAGTGGAGGGAGCGGACGGACTCGTGGTGTCAGCAGGGTTGGTGGGGGTGGTGGTGTTCGCGGGGTCGAGGGGGCGGGAATCGTCTGCGGAGCCGGTGGACGGGGCGGGCTCGGGTGCGCGGTGCGGGTCGGCGGAGGCCGGCGGTTCGGACGGGCCGGGAGTGTGCGACGGGGTCGGGGCGGCGGGCTGAGCGGTGGAATCGCCGTCGGTGGTGCGCTTGCTGGGTTCGCTGTGCGGATTCATGGCCCGAAGATCTCGCGGCGGGCCGTCGCGCCGCGACCCCTGTGGATAACTCTCGGGCGAGCGAGTTGTCCACAGGTTCGGGCGGGGGTTCGCGCATTGTCAGTGGCATCGGGTTGCATGGGGGCATGAGCAACGATGATCTGCGTGCCGCCGCCGATGCCGTCCTGACCCGACTCGTCGGTGATCCCGGCGGCGAGGCCAGGCTGCGCGAGGATCAGTGGCGGGCGATCGAGGCGCTGGTGGCCGACCACCGCCGGGCGCTGGTCGTGCAGCGGACGGGCTGGGGCAAGTCCGCGGTCTATTTCGTCGCGACGGCGCTGCTGCGCGAGCGCGGAAGCGGGCCGACCGTGATCGTCTCCCCGCTGCTCGCGCTGATGCGCAACCAGGTCGAGGCCGCCGCGCGGGCCGGGATCCGGGCACGCACGATCAACTCGTCCAACACCGAGGAGTGGGACACCGTCCAGGCCGAGGTGGCGGCCGGTGAGGTCGATGTCCTGCTGGTGAGCCCCGAGCGCCTCAACAACCCCGATTTCCGTGATCAGGTACTGCCCAAGCTCGCGGCGGCGACCGGTCTGCTGGTGGTCGACGAGGCGCACTGCATCTCCGACTGGGGCCATGACTTCCGGCCGGACTACCGTCGGCTGCGCACGATGCTCGCCGACCTCCCGTCCGGTGTGCCGGTGCTCGCCACGACCGCCACGGCCAACGCACGCGTGACCGCCGATGTCGCCGAGCAGCTCGGCACGGGCGAGGGCTCCACCGAGGCGCTGGTGCTCCGCGGGCCGCTGGACCGGGAGAGCCTGAGCCTGGGCGTGCTGCCGCTGCCGGACGCCGCACACCGGCTCGCCTGGCTCGCGGATCATCTGGACGAGCTGCCGGGCTCGGGGATCATCTACACCCTCACGGTCGCCGCCGCCGAGGAGGTCACGGCCTTCCTTCGCCAGCGGGGGCACACGGTCTCGTCGTACACCGGCAAGACGGAGAACGCCGATCGCCAGCAGGCCGAGGACGATCTGCTCGCCAACCGCGTCAAGGCGCTGGTGGCGACCTCCGCGCTGGGCATGGGCTTCGACAAGCCCGATCTGGGGTTCGTGGTGCATCTGGGGTCGCCGTCGTCCCCCATCGCGTACTACCAGCAGGTGGGCCGTGCCGGTCGTGGGGTGAAGCACGCCGAGGTGCTGCTGCTGCCGGGGCGGGAGGACGAGGCGATCTGGAAGTACTTCGCGTCGCTGGCCTTCCCTCCCGAGGAGCAGGTGCGCCGGACCCTGGACGTGCTGGCCGCCGCCGACCGGCCGGTGTCGCTGCCCGCCCTCGAGCCGCAGGTCGAACTGCGCCGCTCGCGCCTGGAGATCATGCTCAAGGTGCTCGACGTGGACGGCGCCGTGCACCGCGTCAAGGGCGGCTGGACGTCCACCGGCCGGCCGTGGTCGTACGACACCCAGCGCTATGCGTGGGTGTCGCGCCAGCGCGAGGCCGAACAGCAGGCCATGCGGGAGTACGCCACCACGGCGGGCTGCCGGATGGAGTTCCTGCGGCGGCAGTTGGACGACGAGGCCGCGGTGGCCTGTGGTCGCTGTGACAACTGCGCCGGGGCGCGGTTCGGCACCGAGGTGTCCGCGGCTTCGCTGGACGCGGCGCGCGGTGAGCTGGGGCGGCCGGGAGTGGAGGTGGAACCGCGGCGGATGTGGCCGACCGGGCTGCCGGCCGTCGGGGTCGACCTCAAGGGGCGCATCCCGGCGGGCGAGCTGTCCTCGACGGGGCGGGCTCTGGGCCGGCTCTCCGACATCGGGTGGGGCAACCGTCTGCGGCCCATGCTCGCACCGCAGGCACCCGACGGCCCGGTGCCCGACGATGTGGCCGCCGCGGTGGTCACCGTGCTCGCCGACTGGGCCAAGGGCCCGGGTGGTTGGGCGTCGGGCGCGGCCGAGGCGCCAGCTCGCCCGGTGGGCGTCGTCGCGCTCTCCTCGCGCAGCCGCCCGCAGCTGATCCGGTCACTGGCCGAGCGGATCGCCGAGGTCGGCCGGATGCCGTTCCTGGGCACGGTGGCCTCGGGGGACGACGGCGCCGAGGGAAGGATTCCGCGCAGCAACAGCGCTCAGCGGCTGCGGGCGCTGCACGGCTCGCTGAGCGTGCCGCCGGAGTTGGCGCAGGCCTTGGCGTCTGCGGATGGCCCGGTGTTGCTGGTGGACGACTACGCCGACACCGGCTGGACATTGGCCATGACCGCCCGGCTGCTGCGCCGGGCGGGCGCGGAGGGGGTGTTTCCACTGGTCCTTGCCGTACAGGGCTAGGAGCGGTACGGCACGGGCGAGGCCGTGGCGGGCAAGTACATCGGTGACCTTCCGGGGCATTCCCGGCACCGGCGGGAATTGCTCGTTGCCGCATGCGTGTACGACGGGAAGAATTGGAATGCTTCCCCCACCGGCCGTCCGTGGTCAGGCCGAGCCGAGCCGTGGTGCGCCTTGGCGCCCGGTCACCGCCCGACGCGTGGACGCCTGACGAAGGGAGGAACATGACCTTCGGCTTCGCTCCGCCCCCGCATGTGTCCTTGCCCGTGTCCGCCGAATCCGCCGCGAGGCTGGGGCGGATGCTGGTGCCCGCCGAATGGGCCTCGGCCGGGATCCCGTTGCTGCGCAATCCCCGTGAGGTCGTCGCCGAGCTGCACGAGCGTCATCGCCCGGGTTCGTCGACGGCCATCGTCGCGGTGCTCGACGCGCAGGACCGGGTGACGGCCAGCGCCTCGTTCACCGAGCTCGCGGCCGTTCCCGACGGCTGGGAGTTCCGCAATGCGCTGCTGGCGCATCTGCGCCGGGTGATCCCGCACGATCTGCGGTTGCGGGCCCCGGTCCGGACCGCGGTACTGCTCTACTGCCGTGAGGGCGAGCCCCGTTGGACGGAGACGGACGGGGCGTGGATGTGGGGGCTGCGCGATGCCTGCACCCTGCACGGGCTCCGCTGCGGGGCGTACATCACGCTGACCCCGGAGCGCTGGCAGGTCCTGGGAGAGGGCCGGGGCGGGCGCCGCCCCAGGCCGCCCTCCGCGGATCTGCCGGTCCCCGAACCGCGCCGTGCGGACACCGGGCAGACGGACACCGTGCGGACGGAGGCGCGTCGCCTGACGGCTGCGCGGCCGGAGGCGCCGCTTTCCGGTGCGAACGCTGCCGTCCTGCAGAACCGGCCGCTGCCCCGGCGCGCGGGCGGCGCCCCGGAAGCGCACCGGCACACGGCCGCGCGCTGAGGCGGCCCGAGCGGTACGCCCGGCCACCCTCCCCCACACGAGGCGAGGGCGGCCGCCGCCACGAGGGCCGGGCGCACCACCTGCCACCGCGCATGGCGACCGCACACCACGGACCTCCCACGCAAGCGAGCCCGACGGCCTCAAGGACCGACGGGCTGTTGCTGGCCGACAGGTCAGGCGTGGGCGCCGAGCACGGCCGTGATCCGCTCCGGGTCGCCGCAGACGATCAGCAGCGTTCCGGCACGGGCCATCGCGGCCGGCAGTGCCGTCCCGGTGACCTCGTCCGAACCGCCGTTGACAGCGACGATCACGACGGGCCGGCCGGTGGCGCGCCCGGCAGCGGCATCCGCGTAGAACACATCGTCGGCGGCGTCGTGTTGGGCCCAGTACGAAGCCTCGCCGAAGGTGAGTTCGTGCGCGGCCCACGGGTGGGTCTCGCCGGTGGTCAGCACCAGGATTTCGCCCGGCGCTCGCCCGGAGTCCAGCAGCAGGTCAACGGCCTCGTCAGCGGCGTCGACGGCGCCGGCGGCGGGTGCCGGGATCAGCTGGAGCTGCGCTCCCGAAGCGGCACCGGTCGTGGCGGCCGGCGGCTGCGGGGAGCTGGTGCGCTGCGCCGGCGGAGCGGCGACAGGCCCACGCGGCGGGGCAGCAGGTCCGGGCTTGCCCGGACGGACGCTGGCCGCCGGAGCGCCACGCGGAGGCGCGGGGCGGGGACCGGGGCCAGGAACAGGACGGGGGGTCGGCGCGGTGCGGCCTGCGGCGGCAGTTGCGCGGGGACCCGGGACACTCTCGTGAATCTGAGGCTCCTCGGGGATGAGAGGCATAAAGGGATGTCTATCAAACGTAAGTGCGGAACACGTCATCGGGTACCGAATTGATGTCCGCACCGCTCAGAAATCGAAGCCGAGTTGGCCACCGGCTTCCAGAGCGGCTGCTTCGGGGGTGATGCGCACCTTCTTCAGATGCCGCCACCGGGGCAGGGCGTCCATGTAGGACCACGACACTCGGTGGTGCGGCGTGGGACCGTACTCCTCCAGGGCGATGCGATGGGTCGGCGAGGGGTAGCCTGCGTTGGCCGCGAAGTCGAAGTCGGTGTAGCCCAGCCCCAGTTCGGCCATCATCGCGTCGCGCCGCACCTTGGCGATCACGGACGCGGCGGAGACCGCGATGCAGGACTGGTCACCCTTGATGACCGTGCGGACCCGCCACGGCGCGCCCAGGTAGTCGTGCTTGCCGTCGAGAATGACCGCGTCCGGCCGGACCGGCAGCGCCGCCAGGGCGCGGACGGCCGCGAGCCGCAGTGCCGCGGTCATGCCCAGCCCGTCGATCTCCTCGGGCGAGGAGTGCCCGAGGGCATAGGCCGTGACCCATTCGCCGAGCACCTCGCACAGTTCGGTGCGGCGCTTGGGAGTCAGCAGCTTGGAATCGGTGAGTCCGTCGGGTGGACGGCGCAGACCGGTGATCGCTGCGCAGACGCTGACCGGACCGGCCCACGCTCCGCGTCCGACCTCGTCGACACCTGCGACGATCTTGGCGCCCGTCGTGGCGCGCAATGATCGCTCGACGGTGTGGGTGGGGGGCTCGTACGGCATGGCGCCAGCAAGGTTACGCCTATTCGGTCCGGCCGTCCGCACCGGATCCCGACCCGGCGGAAAACGATATCCGAGCAGGTGCGGGCGGGGTGGTCCGGTACCGCTGCCGACGGGTGTCCGGAGGCCCGCGCGGAGTGCGTCACGCGCCGCGGCCCCGTGGGCCACAACCCCACCACCGGGGCCGAATTGGCGCCCCGCAGCCGCCCGTTGGGAGGGATGCAGGAACACGGAAGCAGCCACGGGCGGTCGGGCGGACGTGGCGGACGGTCGGGGCGCGACATCCGGGGCAGAGCCGTGGACGGCCGACTCGCGGCAGGCAGGCGGGCAGGCGGGCCGAGCCGCGGTGCGGCGGTGATCAGTCGGTGCGGACGGGAGCCCAGGAGGGGAGGGTTTCGGTGCCAGCCAGCCATGACTCGGGCGGGGCGCCGGCGCGCCCGGAGGCAACGATGCCGCCGACGATGGCGCAGGTGGTGTCGACGTCACCGCCCGCATGGGCGGTGGCCCAGAATGCCCGCTCGTAGTCGCCGAGATGCCGGGCCGCGGCCCAGAGGGCGAAGGGCACGGTGTCGTGGGCGCTGGTGCGCCGGCCGCAGCCCAGGACGGCGGCGACGGTACCGGAGTCGGCGTAGTCGAGCATGTCGCGTGCCCGGCGCAGACCGGCCTGTACGGCGCTGCGCGGGACCAGCGCCAGGACCTCGTCCAGCAGCTGCTCGGGGCCGAGGTCGCGGGCCGGGTCGGCCACCAGGGCGGCCGCGGCGGCGACGGCCATGGCGCCGACGACGGCCTCGCGGTGCTGGTGGGTGGTGTAGGCGGAGATCTCGGCCTGGTGAGTGGCCTGCTCGGGGTCGTCGGCATACCAGGCGCCGAGGGGAGCGATGCGCATGGCAGCTCCGTTGCCCCATGAGCCGTGGCCGTTGAAGAGCCCGGACGCCAGCTCCCGCCAGTCGCCGCCCTCGCGGATCAGCCGCAGCATGCGGTTGACCGCCGGACCGTAGCCGCGGTCGAAGTCGTGGTGGTCGGCGAAGGAGCGGGCGAGGGAGTCCTGGTCGATCCGCCCGTGCGTGGTGAGCACGGCCAGGACGGAGCAGGCCATCTCCGTGTCGTCGGTCCACTGCCAGGGGGCGGGCGGCAGCTCACGGCGCTTGAGCGCGGGGTAGTGGGCCGGGACGAAGAACTGGGAGCCGAGCGCGTCGCCCACGGCCAGCCCGCGCAGGCTGGCCAGGGCCCGCTCACGGCGGTCCGCGTCACGGTGGTCGAGGGTCATCGGTGTGCACTCTAACCGGTGGCCCCGTAGGGCTCGGGTTGACACCAGCGGTCGAAGGGCCGGTCGAGGGTGTAGCGGCCGTTCTCGCCGAGCAGCAGGGTGCGCCGGTCCGCGTTGCCCGGATTGGACAGCGACTCGAAGTCGGCCACGGTCCAGTGGAACCAGCGCATGCAGAACAGCCGCATGGTGAGCCCGTGCGTGACGATGAGGACGTTCGGCGGGTGGTCCGGGTCCTCGAAGCTGCGCCAGAGGCTCTCCAGGAACGCGCCGACGCGGTCGTAGACGTCCGCGCCGGACTCGCCCTGGGCGAAGCGGTAGAAGAAGTGCCCGTAGGCGTCCCGGTAGGCCTTCTGCTGCCGTACGTCGTCGCGGTCCTGCCAGTTCCCCCAGTCCTGCTCGCGCAGCCGGGGCTCCTCGCGGACCCGCACCCTGGCGGGATCGAGACCGAGCGCCCGGAAGGTCTGGTGTGTGCGGCGGTAGGGCGAGACATAGGCGGAGACCCGCTGGTCCCCGAACATCTCCCGCAGCGGGCCGCCGGCCTCCTCCGCCTGCCGCAGCCCGGCCGGGGTGAGCGAGAGGGCGTGATCGGGCTCGCGCTCGTAGACGGTGTCGTCGACATTCCCTTCCGACTCTCCGTGGCGGATGAGGACGATGCGTCGGGGCCGAGCCATGCCGCCAGCGTAATTCGCCTGCATTGCACCTGCCGCACCCCGGCGCCACCACGCGCCGGCTCCACCATGGCCGACCGCACGCCACTCCCTCTCCGCGATCTCCGCGATGATGTCGTGCGCCGGGATCCGGGCGCCCCGCTCCGGACGCACTTCCCCCGCACCAGTCCCCTGCCATGGCGATCCCCCCATCAAACGCAACACCCGTTGCATTACGATGAGCATGGCACGATCCGCCCACTAACGCAAGGGAATGGCTTTTGACTGACGACGCAGCGAGCGGCGAGCGGCACCCGGCCGACGACTCCGCTCCCGCCCCCGGCACCCGGCGCCCCGGCGGCCGCACGGCCCGCACCCGCGCCGCCGTCCGCGACGCCGTCCTGGCCGGTCTCACCGAGTACGGCTATCCGGGCCTGACCGTCGAATACGTCGCCGAGCACTCCGGCGTGCACAAGACGACGCTCTACCGCCGCTGGAAGGACGTCGAGGGCCTGCTGGCGGACGCCCTGGACCTCGCGGGCGAGGACACCTGGACCCCGCCCGACACCGGGTCCCTGGAGGGCGATCTGCGGGCCCTGGCCCACGAGGTCGTCGCGTCCTTCGCCGACCCCGCGGTGGCCGCGTCGGGCTCCGCGATGATCGCCGCCGGCTTCCGGTCGGAGCGGGCGGCCGCGGCACTGCGCGGCTACTACGCCGAGCGGTTCGCGCGCTGCGAGATCCTCGTCGAACGTGCCGTCCGACGCGGGGAGTTGCCCGCTCCCGCGGACGCCGCACCGGGAGCCCCGGCGGACGCCCCTGCCCGCACCGCCTCCCGTACCGATCACAGCTCCGTGCGCCACGCGATCGACGCCGGCGCGCTGGTCCGTTCGGTCTCGGCGCCGCTCTTCTTCAACCTGTTCATCACCCGGGAGCCGGTCGGGGCCGCGCAGGCCGACCAGGCCGCGGCGGCCGCACTGGCCGCAGCCCGCGCCGGCGCCTTCACCACCGACAGCACCACTGCCGACGCCGCCGGCTCCGCGCACGGCACGGACTCCTGAACGGGCCGCCGCTCACACCGTCCATGACGGTTCCAGCTCGACCACGTCCCCGGCGATGGCCCGGACGTCCGCGGCTATCTGGGCCCGCAGCGCCAGCCTCTCCACCCGCTCGGGCCGGTACTTCCCGCGCTCGGCCGCCGACTGCCACATCGACAGGACCAGGAACTCCTCGCCCGGGGCGCGCCCCAGCATCCCCCGCTGCATTCCCGGCGAGCCCGCCATCGCCGGGTTCCAGACCTTCTCCTGCATCAGCATGAAGTGGTCCACCCGCTCCTGGTACACCTGGCAGTGCGCCAGCCGCAGCACGTCCACCTCGACGAACGACGGGCGGAAGCCCACCTTCACGTCGAACTCGTGCTCGAACAGGCGCACCTGGGCGTCCTTGTAGGTGCCGACCTGGGCAGCCGCCAGCCGGTCGTGCGAACGCGCCATGAAGGAGTCGTAGAACGCCCGGCTCTCCCAGAAGGCGACCAGATGCGCGACGCCCGGCCGCCCCCGGCTCCACCCTCCGCCCTGCCCTCGAAACCCCGGCTCACCCAGCAGCCCCGCCCATTTCCGCTGCCCCCGCTCGAACCCACGACGGTCCACGACGGTGAGGCGAATCCACTTGACAAGCACCGCGCCATCGTACGGCCCGCGGGCGAAGCGGAATCACTGCGCGTCACATTCCGACCACCCCGAACTTCCATGCGGACACGGGCCGATGGGAGTGCGCGGGTGGTCGCCACCGCGCCGTCCCGGCGCGCACGGACCCGGTCCTCCCATGGACGCGACGGGTCAACCGAACGCCCCACGGGAGCCTCACGGGTTCCGCCCGACAAGGAGGCCACCGGGCGCTCGGGCCGCGCCCCGGAGGGCGGTTTCCGGCCAACCGCACCCGCTCCATATCGCCTGCCACCAGGGAAAGTTGCTTCCGCCCAGGAGACGGCGGGCGTGGCACGATGGTCCCGCAACGGGAAGTCCTGGGGAGCCGTCCGCATCCTCCTCGCGTGGCCGGGCCGCGTCTCCGGGAGACGAAGGAGGGGAAGCCCGGTGAGCACGCTCAACAAAGGCATCGAAAAGGTCGAGGTCACACTGAAGTGGGACCCCAGTCCCCTCGGGACACCGGACAACGACCTCGACATCGTCGCGGCCACGTACCCGGCCGACGCGCCGCACGGCGACCCGGCCTATCTGGTGGCCTTCGACAGCCGGTCACCCGACGGGACCATCACCCTCAACCGGGACAGCAGGACCGGCCAGGGGTTCGGCGCCGACGAGATCATGACGCTGGAACTGGACCGGCTGTCCGACTCCTACGCCCGGGTCCTCGTCGGGGTGGCCATCCAACAGGGCGGGGGACGCAAGATCTTCGGTGAGGTGCCGAACACCCACGTACGCATCCGCGAGGGCTACACCGATCTGGCGGAGGACGATTTCGCCTCGGTAGCGGGGGCGACCGCCGCGACGGTGGCCGAATTCACCCGGGACGAGACGGGCAAATGGCGCTTCCGCCCCGGCCTCCGGGGCTTCGACGCCGACCCGGACACCTTCGTCTCGGTGATGGGGCACTGAAGAAGGGGCACTGAACGGGGCGGCGCTGCCGCTCCCCCGCACAGCCGCCCCGCTCCCCCGAGGGCACGCCGCCGAACGCGCGACACGCCGGCCGAGCGTTCCCCGGCGCGCACGACGGAGGGGACCGGCGCCAGGCCGGTCCCCTCCGCGCTTTCCCGGGCCATCTCAGCCCGGGCGGGCGGCCGTACGGGAGATGCCCTCCCGCCCGGCCGCCCCTCTGCTACTGGCGCAGAGCACTTATTCCTGTCGTGCGCTATTCCTCGTACCGGCGGGGCACGCACGTACGGTCAGAGACCGAGCAGTTCCGCGAGGGTGCCGCCCAGGACGCGATCGCGCAGTGCACCTGGCGCGGTGACGCGTTCGACGGTGGCGCGGGCGAGGAACGGGTCACCGTAGGGCGCGTCCGAGCCGAACAGAGTGCGGTCAGGCACCTCTTCGATGGCCAATCGCACCGCGAAGATGATGTTCGCCGTCGACAGTTCCAGGTAGATGTTCGGGGTGTCCCGGGCCAGCTCAATGGCCGTCAGCCAGTTCAGTCCACCGAGCTGGCTGATCACCAGGGGGACGGTCGGGTGACGGCGCGCGAGACCGGCGAGAGTTGCGAGGTCTCCCGCCGTGGTCGGCGCGAACCCGTGCACGACGACCGGCAGCCCGCCGTGACCGGCGGCTGCCCGGAGGACCGGCTCGATCTGTCCGGCCTCATCCAGCGGTGGGGTCAGCTCACCGATGCCCCGAAAACCCCGGCCGACGATCTCCCGCTCGACCTCCGCCGCAATCTGCTCAGCCGACTGGTCCAGACGAACCTTGCCGAACCCGATGAAACGATCCGGGTATGCCACGCACGCAGCGTCCAGTTCCTGCCACGCGGCCTGGTAGCTGTCCGGACCGTTGGACCGTCCGCTGACCGTCTCGCCCAGCACACTCATCTCGCGCCGCAACGAAGCCAGATCAGTGGCCCGCTCAGGATGGGGCCGGGTACCGAAGAGCACGGCGCGGTCGGCTCCTGCCTCATCCAGCAAGGCGATGTGGCTGTGCACAGGATCGTGGACGTGGCTGTGCGCATCGATGATCAACGAATCTCCTGGTCAGGATCGGTGGCAGCGATGGAATGCTGCTGTCGGTCCCATCGTTGAAGGTTGACACCATGGCAAGGTCAAGCGCAGTGGAGCAACAATGCTGATCGGGCAACTGGCCAAGAGAACCGGGACGAGCGAGCGCCTTCTCCGGTACTACGAGAGCGTCGGCCTGATCGCCTCAAGCCGTCAGGCCAACGGGTACCGCGACTACGACGATGCCGTCGAGCAAACGGTCAGACAGATCCGCGCCCTGCTGGCGGCCGGGTTGTCCACAAGCCTGATCCGGCAGGTACTGCCTTGCGCCCTCGCCGACGGCTCGCTGCGTCCCTGTCCGGGAGTGCTGGACAAACTACGTGCCCAACTTTCCCACCTTGACCAGCGGGCAGACGAACTGACACAGGCTCGCCAGACCCTGCAACGAGCCATTGCAGCTGCCGAACGCGCCGAGTAACCGCACGGCCGACGCGACAAGGCTGCATTGAATGCAAGCCGCGCCAACGAAACGCGTGGTGGGGTGCCGGCAAAACGCCGGCACCCCACCTGAACAGCTAATTCACACCCGACGAGGGCTCATGATCAACTGCAGCCGCTGGTCGAGCCGCAGCCCTCGCACAGGTAGCAGCTGCCGGCCCGCTGCATCTTCGTCCCGCAGGAGAAGCACAGGGGGGCGTCGGCGTTGATGCCGAGCTGCATCTCGACGAGTTCGGCGTTGGTGTGCGCCTGCTGGGGAGCCGGTGCGGCGGCGTCCTCGACGATCTTCACCGCCGGTGCGGGCTCCTGCGCCGACTCGATCTGGCGCGGCGCCGACTGGGCCAGGCCCTCGACGTCGACCTCGTCCTCGGAGGGCTCGTAGGAGCCGGTCTCCAGGTGGCGCTGGCGCTCCTCGACGGAGTGGATGCCGAGCGCCGAGCGGGTCTCGAACGGCAGGAAGTCCAGCGCCAGGCGGCGGAAGATGTAGTCGACGATCGACTGCGCCATCCGCACGTCCGGGTCGTCCGTCATGCCGGCCGGCTCGAAGCGCATGTTGGTGAACTTCGAGACGTAGGTCTCCAGCGGCACGCCGTACTGGAGGCCCACCGACACCGCGATGGAGAAGGCGTCCATCATGCCCGCGAGGGTCGAGCCCTGCTTGGACATCTTCAGGAAGACCTCGCCGAGACCGTCGTCCGGGTAGGAG
Organism: Streptomyces kronopolitis; assembly: GCF_014646275.1. Taxonomy (GTDB): domain Bacteria; phylum Actinomycetota; class Actinomycetes; order Streptomycetales; family Streptomycetaceae; genus Streptomyces; species Streptomyces kronopolitis. The sequence goes on along the minus strand of NZ_BMND01000003.1, from coordinate 69,644 downwards.
TTGGCGGTCATGTAGCCCTCGGCGCCGCCGACCGTGAAGGAGGTGGTGATGCCGGGACGGCCCTTGGGCAGGCGCCGGCGCACCGGGCGGTACTCGACGACCTTCTTCTCGGCGACCGGCTCGGCCTTCTTCTCCTCCTCCTTCTTCTTGGCGGAGAGCGGCTGGCCGACCTTGCAGTTGTCGCGGTAGATCGCAAGCGCCTTCAGGCCGAGCTTCCAGCCCTGGAAGTAGACCTCCTCGATCTCCTCGACGGTGGCCGTCTCCGGGACGTTGACCGTCTTGGAGATCGCGCCGGAGAGGAAGGGCTGCGCGGCGGCCATCATGCGGACATGGCCCATGGCGGAGATCGAGCGGACGCCCATGGCGCAGTCGAAGACCTCGTAGTGCTCGGTCTTCAGGGCGGGGGCGTCGACGACATTGCCGTGCTCGGCGATGTGGGCGACGATCGCCTCGACCTGCTCGGGCTGGTAGCCGAGCCGCTTGAGCGCCTTGGGGACCGTGTTGTTCACGATCTGCATGGAGCCGCCGCCGACCAGCTTCTTGAACTTGACCAGGGCCAGGTCCGGCTCGACGCCCGTGGTGTCGCAGTCCATCATCAGGCCGATGGTGCCGGTCGGCGCGAGCACGGAGGCCTGCGCGTTGCGGAAGCCGTTCTTCTCGCCCAGGCGCAGCACGTCCTGCCAGGCCTCGGTGGCCGCCGCCCAGACCGGGGAGTCCAGGTCGTCCATGCGCGTGGCGACACCGTTGGCGTCGGAGTGCTGCTTCATGACGCGCTTGTGGGCGTCCGCGTTGCGGGCGTAGCCGTCGTACGGGCCGACGACGGCGGCCAGCTCGGCGGAGCGCTTGTAGGAGGTGCCGGTCATCAGGGAGGTGATGGCACCGGCCAGCGCACGGCCGCCGTCGGAGTCGTAGGCGTGGCCGGTGGCCATCAGCAGGGCGCCGAGGTTGGCGTAGCCGATGCCCAGCTGGCGGTAGGCGCGGGTGGTCTCGCCGATCTTCTGGGTGGGGAAGTCGGCGAAGCAGATGGAGATGTCCATCGCCGTGATGACCAGCTCGACGACCTTGGCGAAGCGTTCGGCGTCGAAGGACTGGTTGCCCAGGTCGTCGTCGCGCAGGAACTTCAGGAGGTTGAGCGAGGCGAGGTTGCACGAGGAGTTGTCCAGGTGCATGTACTCGCTGCACGGGTTGGAGGCGGTGATCCGGCCCGTCTCCGGCGAGGTGTGCCAGTGGTTGATGGTGTCGTCGTACTGGATGCCGGGGTCGGCGCACGCCCAGGCGGCCTCCGCCATCTTGCGGAAGAGCCCCTTGGCGTCGACCTCCTCGATGACCTCACCGGTCATCCGGCCGCGCAGGCCGAACTTCGAGCCGGTCTCGACGGCCTTCATGAACTCGTCGTTGACGCGGACCGAGTTGTTGGCGTTCTGGTACTGGACGGACGTGATGTCGTCGCCGCCCAGGTCCATGTCGAAGCCCGCGTCGCGCAGCGCGCGGACCTTCTCCTCCTCCTTCACCTTGGTCTCGATGAAGGCCTCGACGTCCGGGTGGTCCACGTCCAGGACGACCATCTTGGCCGCGCGGCGGGTGGCGCCGCCCGACTTGATCGTTCCGGCGGACGCGTCGGCGCCGCGCATGAAGGAGACCGGGCCGGAGGCGTTGCCGCCGGAGGAGAGCAGCTCCTTGGAGGAGCGGATGCGGGAGAGGTTCAGGCCGGCGCCGGAGCCGCCCTTGAAGATCATCCCCTCTTCCTTGTACCAGTCGAGGATCGACTCCATGGAGTCGTCGACGGAGAGGATGAAGCAGGCGCTGACCTGCTGCGGCTGCTGGGTGCCGACGTTGAACCAGACCGGCGAGTTGAAGCTGAAGACCTGGTGGAGCAGGGCGTAGGCCAGCTCGTGCTCGAAGATCTCGGCGTCCGCCGGGGAGGCGAAGTAACCGTTCTCCTCGCCGCTCCTGCGGTACGTCGTGACCACGCGGTCGATCAGCTGCTTGAGGCTGGCCTCGCGGGTCGGGGACCCCACCGCACCACGGAAGTACTTGCTCGTGACGATGTTGACCGCGTTCACCGACCAGAATTCGGGGAACTCGACGCCACGCTGCTCGAAGTTGATCGAGCCGTCGCGCCAGTTGGTCATGACGACGTCACGAGACGCCCACTCCACCTCGTCGTACGGATGCACGCCGGGTGTGGTGTGGATGCGCTCGATACGCAGACCCTTGCTCGCCTTGCTGCCCTTGGCGCGGGAGCCTCGTGCCGGGCCGCTCGTCGTCTCTGTCATTCCGCCTCCCTGTATACGGGCAAACGCCCATATGTGCGCACTCATTCCGTGGCACGGTGTATGTCTTGCTGCTGCCGGGGCGCCCTGCTCGCGCCCCGGTACAGGTCCTGGATGTGCGCCGAGCTCAGTCGGCGGCGGTGGCGGGCACGGGAACGGCCGGGCCTTCGCCCTCGCTCCCGTGGTCCTGCCCGGGCGGCCCCTGCTCGCGCTGCTCCCGCAGCTCGGTGATGGCCGCCTCGAAGTCCTCGAGTGAATCGAACGCCCGGTAGACGGACGCGAAGCGCAGGTACGCGACGAGGTCGAGTTCCTGCAGCGGGCCCAGTATGGCGAGCCCGACGTCATGGGTGGTCAGCTCGGCGCTGCCGGTGGCGCGCACCGCCTCCTCGACCCGCTGGCCGAGCTTGGCGAGGGCGTCCTCGGTGACCGGGCGGCCCTGGCACGCCTTGCGCACGCCCGCGATGACCTTGTTGCGGCTGAAGGGTTCGGTGACCCCGCTCCGCTTGATCACCATCAGCGACGCCGTCTCGATCGTCGTGAAACGGCGGGAGCAGTCGGGGCACTGGCGGCGCCGGCGGATCGCCGTCCCGTCATCGGTGGTACGGCTGTCGACGACCCTGCTGTCCGGGTGCCTGCAGAAGGGGCAATGCACGCTCCACCCTCCTCACCCTTGATATACGGACGTACGTACGCCAACGATCCCGGCGCACGGCGACAGACCTCCGGCCGGTCCGTACGGGCCCTTCGGAGCAGTCACCAGCATAGGCGATCCCGCGCTCGACGAGAGACCAGGGACCACAACTTCTGGGTAACCGAAGGCATCTAACCACTAGATGTGGTGTCGGGCCGCTTACATGCGCCTACCGCGTGTCGCGGGGGCGGCGGGCCGGGACGCCGCAGACGAGAGTACGGGAAGCGACCCGGCCGGAAGCGCGGCGGGGCCGGGGTGACAGAATCGGCGGGGTCGCGGCGGCGGCCGCACCGGACCGCGCGCTCCGGCGCCCCCGGGGGTCGCGAGCGGGCCGGAGTCACGGGTGGCGGGCGCGGCCCGGGACTCGAAAAACCGCTCGGCCATACACCCCTCACTCGCCTCGGTCAGCAGATCGGCGAATATTTCACTCGAACGTGTGTTTGGCGCAACCTTTCGAAAGCAACTACCGTTGGCTAACCAGGGAGAACATTTCGAGAGGGGCCGACGTGACCACCACCGCAGACAGCGCGACCATCACCGCACAGAGCCACTCCCAGGGCCGGTTCGAGCAACCGCACACGGCACAGCGGCCACCGATGGACGACGCCACGGCGGACCCCGAAGAGCAGAAGCCAGCTCGCTCGCTGCCCGGCCGCCCGCCCGGCATCCGCGCCGACAGCTCCGGGCTCACGGACCGCCAGCGCAGGGTGATCGAGGTGATCCGGGATTCGGTCCAGCGCCGCGGCTACCCGCCGTCCATGCGCGAGATCGGCCAGGCCGTCGGGCTGTCCAGCACGTCCTCGGTCGCCCATCAGCTCATGGCGCTCGAACGCAAGGGCTTCCTCCGGCGTGACCCGCACCGCCCCCGGGCGTACGAGGTCCGCGGCTCGGACCAGTCCAGCTCCGCGACGACCGAGACCGCCGGCAAGCCCGCCGCCTCCTATGTCCCCCTGGTCGGCCGGATCGCCGCCGGTGGCCCGATCCTCGCCGAGGAGTCGGTCGAGGACGTCTTCCCGCTCCCCCGTCAGCTCGTGGGCGACGGCGAGCTATTCGTGCTGAAGGTCGTCGGCGACTCCATGATCGAAGCCGCGATCTGCGACGGCGACTGGGTCACGGTGCGCCGCCAGCCGGTCGCCGAGAACGGCGACATCGTCGCCGCGATGCTGGACGGCGAGGCCACCGTCAAGCGCTTCAAGCGCGAGGACGGCCATGTCTGGCTGCTGCCGCACAACTCCGCGTACCAGCCGATCCCCGGCGACGAGGCGACCATCCTCGGCAAGGTGGTGGCGGTGCTCCGCCGCGTCTGAGCCACCCCTCACGACCGAGCCCCGGAACCACTGCGCCGGTTCCGGGGCTCTGCTGTGTCTCCGGCCCTGGCCGCGCCGCCGTCGGTGCGCCGGCTATGCGTCGGCCTCCGCCGCCTTCGCCGCAGCGTCGATGGCGGCCAGGGAGCGGCGGACCTGGTTGCGGTCGGTGGTGTACCAGAACTCCGGCATCGACTTGCGGAGGAAGGAGCCGTAGCGGGCCCGCTCCACCCGGGGGTCGAGGACGGCCACCACCCCGCGGTCGCCGGTGGCCCGGACCAGACGGCCGGCGCCCTGGGCCATCAGCAGGGCCGCATGCGTCGCCGCGACGGCCATGAAGCCATTGCCGCCGGCCTCCTCCACGGCCTTCTGCCGGGCGCTCATCAGCGGATCGTCCGGGCGCGGGAACGGCACCCGGTCCATCACCACCAGCTGGCAGTTCGCGCCCGGCACATCGACGCCCTGCCACAGGGACAGCGTGCCGAACAGGCACGTACGGGCGTCCGCGGCGAAGGCCTTGATCAGCTCGCCGAGGGTCTCCTCGCCCTGGAGCAGGATCGGCAGGTCCAGCCGGCCGCGCAGCTCCTCGGCGGCTGCCTGGGCCGCGCGCATCGACGAGAACAGACCGAGGGTGCGGCCGCCCGCAGCCTCGATCAGCTCGGCGAGCTCGTCGAGCATGTCGGTGCGGCCGCCCTCCCGGCCCGGCTGGGCCAGATGCTTGGCGACGTAGAGGATGCCCTGCTTCGCGTAGTCGAAGGGGGAACCGACGTCCAGCCCCTTCCAGGGCGGGATGTCCTCGCCCTCGGTGCCCTCGGGGGCCAGGCCCAGGGAGGCCCCGACCCCGTTGAAGTCGCCGCCCAGCTTGAGGGTGGCGGAGGTGAGGACCACCGAGCGGTCCGTGAAGAGCTTCTCGCGCAGCAGACCGGAGACCGAGAGCGGGGCCACCCGCAGCGAGGCGCCGAAGCGGTCATGGCGTTCGTACCAGACGACGTCGTACTCGGAGCCGTTTGCGATCCGCTCGGCGACGGCATGGACGTTCTCCACCGAAGCGAGCGCCTGCTTGCGGACCGCGTCCTCGTCCTGGACCGACTTGTCACGGGTCGAGCCGAGCGCCGAGATCACCGTACGGGCCGCGTCCCGCAGCGCCATCAGGCAGTAGCCGAGGTCCTCGGGGATCTCTTCGAGGCGGCCGGGCAGCGCCAGCTCCATGAGGCGCTCGAAGCTCTCCGAGGCGGTCTGGAGCTGGTCGGCGGCCTTCTCGTTGACGAGCTTGGCGGCCCGGCGGACGGCGCGGTTGACCTGGCCGGGGGTGAGCTCGCCGGTGGCGACGCCGGTGACCCGGGAGACCAGCTCATGGGCCTCGTCGATGATCAGGACCTCGTGCGACGGGAGGACCGGGGCGCCCTCGATCGCGTCGATGGCGAGCAGCGCGTGGTTGGTGACGACCACGTCGGCGAGCTTGGCGCGCTCCCGGGCGGCCTCGGCGAAGCACTCCGCCCCGTAGGCGCACTTCGAGGCGCCCAGGCACTCCCGGGAGGAGACCGAGACCTGGCCCCAGGCGCGGTCGGACACCCCCGGGGTCAGCGCATCGCGGTCGCCGGTCTCGGTCTCGTCCGCCCAGTCGCGTAGCCGCAGCAGGTCCTTGCCGAGCTTGCTGGTCGGCGTCGCCTGCTCGAACACGTCGAAGAGGCCGTCCTCCTCTTCCTGCGGGGCGCCCTCATGGAGGCGGTGCAGGCACAGGTAATTGGAGCGGCCCTTGAGCATGGCGAACTCCGGGCGGCGGCGCAGCAGCGGATGGAGGGCGTCGACCGTACGCGGAAGATCGCGCTCCACCAGCTGGCGCTGCAGCGCGAGGGTGGCCGTGGCGACCACCACGCGCTCGCCGTGGGCCAGGGCCGGCACCAGATAGCCGAGGGACTTTCCGGTGCCGGTGCCGGCCTGGACGAGCAGGTGGGCGTTGTCGTCCACGGCCTCGGCGACGGCCTCGGCCATGGCCACCTGGCCGGGGCGCTCGGTGCCGCCGACGGCGGTGACGGCGGCGTGCAGCAGATCGGGGAGGGAGGGCTTCGTCATAGCGTGGCAAGCCTACGCGGGACCACTGACAGCCACCGCGGTCACGGCAGATGCAGGGGGTTGGGGACGGTGCCGTGCACGGCCGCGTGCGGCCGGTCGCGGCGGTCGCGGTAACCGTCCACATGCAGACGGTTGCGGTTCAGGCAGAGCCGCTCGATCCGCGGGGTGAGCAGGTCGAAGGTCTCGTGCCGCTCCTTGAGGTGGGGGAAGCGCTCGTGGTGGCGCAGGATCTCCGCCCGGACGAGTGACCAGAACTCGGCCTCGGGAACGCCCAGTTGGTCGGCGCACAGCGGCGCGAGGTAGCGGAAGACGCCGACGAACAGGCCGGAGTGGATGAACTGGGTGAGGAAGGAGGGGGGTTCGGTCAGCAGCACCGTGCGGACGTCGTCCGGCATGGCGTCGTGCTCCGGGAGGCGCCAGGAGCTGGTGTTGACGTCGTCGACGAAGTCCTTGACAGCGAGGCGGGTGGGGACGTCGTGGGCGTCGAAGACGACGATGGCGTTCTCGCCGTGCGGGGAGAAGACCGTGCCGTACTGGTAGAGGAAGTGCAGCAGGGGCGGCAGCAGCGCGGCGAACAGCCGGCTCAGCCATTCGCGCGGCTCCAGACCCGAGCGGTGCACCAGCTCCGCGGTCAGGGCGCGGCCCGCGGGGTCGGTCTGCAGCAGCGCCGCGAGGGTGCGGGCGCGTTCGCCGGGGTCGAGCCGGCCGCTGACCGGCTCCCGCCAGATACAGCCCAGCAGCTCCTTGAACTGGTAGGGGACGCCGGGCAGCCGGTCGTAGAGGGGGTGCTCCACGGTGACCGAGGCGGTCTCGCCGAGCAGGATGACCCGGGTCTCGTCACGGAGGTAGGGGTCGGCGTCGCGCAGGCCGTGGACCCAGCGGGTGACGGCGGGGGCGGCGAGGGTGCGCTCGGTGGGCAGGCCGCGCCACACCAGGGTGTTGAGGATCGACAGCGGCAGCTTGACCGTACGGGCCTCGGGGCGGCTGATGTTGAGGAAGGTACGGATCGACTGCTGCGGCAGCCGGAGGTCGTTGTCAGTGGGCAGCGCGATGATGGATCCGTCGGCGAGCTGCGGCGCGAAGAGCGGGGCGATGGTCTCGTCCCACTGCCAGGGGTGCACGGGGAGGTAGAGGTAGTCGGCCGGGTCGTGGCCCTGGTCGGCGATGGTGCGGGCGAAGGCGTGACGGGTGGCGGGGGCCAGTTCCTCGCCGTAGAGGCGGTCGGGGGTGGCCAGGGTGGGGATACCGCGGTAGTGGGCGATGCGGTGGTGTGCGGCGAGCCAGGGCAGCCGCCGCGCGGTGCGGGCCTCGGGGGCCCAGGTCGCCGCGTCCTGGGCGGAGAAGCCGAGCCGGCCCTTGTTCGCGACGAGCCAGGGGTGGCCGGTCTGGTGGCCTTCGAGGGCGGCGTAGTCCAGGTCGGCGAGGTCGGCGGCGCTGAGGGCGGTGGCGTCGAGCCGGGTGTCGGCGGCGAGGGTGGCGGTCAGCTCGCGGATGAGATGGCCGGTGGTGTCGCCGGACAGGCCCAGCACGGTGTCGTGGGCGCGGGTGAGGAAGTGGAACGGGTCGGTGCCGGGGGTGACGGAGGCGGGGTCGACGCGCCAGTGCCCGTAGGCGCCGCGGCGGGCACGGAAGCGGTAGACCAGGTCGTCGGTGACCGGCAGGCGGTATTGCGGGGTGCCGTCGGGGGCGGTGCCGTCGGGCTCGGGGATCAGGATTTCCTCGTACGCGAACTCCGCCAGGAGCTTGGCGAACAGCCGGCTCGCGGCGTGCTGCCAGGCGCGGTGCGCAGGCCGGCTTTCGTGAGGTTCGCAGGGTTCATGGGGTTCACGGGATTCAGGAGACAAGGCGGGACTCCTCGGAGCGGGACCGCCCCGGCTCGTGCGGGGGACAACCGGGGCAGCGGGATGGACGGCGAAGCGGAACGGGACCGTCGAGGGACGGTCCCGGGGTCAGAGCAGATGGCGGTGGGCGCGGTCGCGGACCATCAGCGCCGCGCGTTTCTCGGGCAGGGCGATCTCGTCGGCGTAGCGGAATCCGGCGCTCAGGAACGCCGCCAGGGAGGCGGTGTTGCGCAGGTCCGGCTCGGCGACGACCCGGGTGCACGCCGGGCGGTGGTCGAGGACGAGGTCGGCGGTGGCGCGCAGCAGGGCGGTGCCCCGGCCGCGGCCTCGCTCCCCGGCGGCCAGGAGCAGATGGATGCCGGTGTCGTGGGGCCGGGCCGGGTAGTGGCGGGCGAGGGGGTCGAGGTCGGCGCGGTAGATCTCCCAGTAGCTCATCGGCGCTCCGTCCAGCACCCCCAGGCAGGGCACGCTGCGGCCGTCGCCGTCGAGCTGGCCGCGCAGATGGGCGGCGGTGGTCTCCGGCGGGCCCGCCAGCTCCCAGAAGGCCGCGACCGCCGGATCGTTCATCCAGCCGGTGATCCGGTCGAGGTCGCGGGCCGGCCGGACGGGCCGCAGCGCGAAGCGGCCGGCCGGGGTGTCGGCCGCTCCCCAGCCCGCCAGGTCGTCGAGCAGCGGGCCGGCGGCCGGGTCGTGGGGGGACGCCGGCCGCCGGCCGCCGTCGGCGAGGAGCGCACCCCATCCGGGCGGGAGCTGCAGTTCGAGGGTGTCGTCGGAGCCGGCGCTGAGGCCGGAATCGGTCGGGGGCACGGCGACGCTCTCCTCTCGTGGCCGCGTGCCGCGTGGCCTGAGCGGTCGCGGGGCGCCGGGGACGGGGGACGGGGTGCTGCGGTCGGGGGTGCAGGGCGGCTAGGGGGCAAGGGGGTTGGGCAGGGTGACGTAGACGGACTGGGTCTCGACGGGGCCGACGAGTTCGTCCAGGCCGTGCAGCCGGGTCGCGAGGTTGGCCTTGCAGCGCAGCGTGCGGGCGGCCAGCAGCTGCCCGGGGAGGGGCGAGCGGTGGGCGTGGGGGGCCGCGGCCGCGTCGGCGAGGAACCGCCGGAAGGCGGCGAGCAGGATCTCCTCCCGGACCAGGCGCTGGGAGCCGAAGGCCCCGATGAGACCGAGGACGTTGTTGATGCCCAGGTAGTAGGCGAACCGTTCGTCGGTGACGTCATCGGCGACGAAGCTGTCGCTGGCGGCGCCGATGCCGGGCAGCCGGCGCTCCAGCTCGGCGCGGCGGGAGGCGCGGAAGTAGTAGCCCTGGTTGTCGCGGTAGCGGCCGCCGACCGGCCAGCCGTCGGGGTCCAGCAGCACCAGGGTGTTCTGCTGGTGGGCCTCCAGGACGATGCCGGCGGTGCCGTCGAGCCACAGCACGGGCCGGACGACCGCTTCGAGGTAGCGCAGGAACCACTCGGTGGCGACCGCGTCGAGGCTGCGGCCGGTGCGGGCGCAGAGCGTGGTGACGAGGTCCTCGAGCCGGGAGCGCACCCCGGGGTGGCCGGGCCAGGGCCGGGGGGAGGTGAGGCCGGCGATGCAGACCGCGTCGTCGGTGGTGCTGAACGGGTTGTGCCGGATGACGACGTCGAGGCCCTGGACGGGGGCGCCGCCGAGGCCGTCGACGGCCAGATAGGCCGGGTCGCGGACGATGTCGAAGCCGGGGTGCTCGCGCTGCCACTGCTCGGCGAGGCCGGTGCGCAGCAGCCGGTGCACCTCGACGCCGCGGGCCAGTTCCTTGCGGAGGTTCTCCCGGCGGGAGTTGGTGATCCGCAGCCCGAGGGAGAGCTTGAGCATGGCGTGGGCGTCGGGGCGGTAGACCGTGCGGACGGAGGAGGTGGGGTGCCAGCGGGCGCCGTGGGCACCGAGCTCGTGGAGCAGTCCGGCCTCGCGCAGCGCGGTGGTCTCCGGGCGGTCGGCGACCTCCCTGGCCTGCCAGGGGTGCAGCGGCAGCGGCACGGTGTCCTCGGGCAGGCGCAGGCCCTCCCCGGCCAGGCGCAGCACGAGCCGCTCGGCCGCCACGGGCTTGCCGCGCTCGGTCCAGGCGGATTCGGTGGCCAGGACCGAGCGGTGCACGGCCATCCAGTGGAGCCGGAAGGCTCCGCGCATCTCGGGCGAATAGGCGCGGAGTTCGGCGTCCGAGAGGCCCTCGCGGCTCTTGGGGGTGGGGTGCAGCGGATGGCCGAGGAGGAGGGACTGCTCGGCTTCGAGGAACAGAGCGCCGTGGTCGTCGGCCGGGCGGGCGCGCCGGTCGGTGAGGAAGGTGGCGGCGTTGCGGACGGAGTTGGCGACCCGGCCGATGAGTTCGGCACCGTCGCCGTCCGGTGCCTGCTGCCGCGCGGAGTCGGGGTCCGGCAGCTCGTCGGCGTCCGCCACGCGGTGCTCCCCGCCGTTGGAGGCCCGCCGGTCGCCGTGCGCGGCCTCCCGCCGCAGCAGGGCGGCGAGGGTGACGGCGTCCAGCGGGGCGGCTCCGGGCGGGGCGCCTTCGAGGGTGGGGGCGCCCAGGCGGTGCCAGCCGGTCGGGGACCAGTAGCGCACGGGAATGCGCAGGGCGCCGGCGGCGGCCCGCAGCGGGATGCGCAGCCGGCCGTCGGCGGGGCGGTGCGGGCCGCTCTCGCGCAGCCAGCAGCGCAGCAGGTGCTCGATGCCCGCGGCGTCGGCGGCGACCGCCGGGTCCGGGTGGTCGAGGGGGTCGTGGTCGCCGCAGCGGGCACGGTCGTAGGGACCCGGGCCGCCGTGGGGGGCGTCCTCATGGGTCTGCTGGTGGCAGGCGTGGTCCGCGGCACGGCGCTGCTGGCGCGGCACCGACTCGATGGTGCCCGCGCCCTGGTGGGCGGGGATGCGCTCGACGGGCTGGCCGCCGTCGGGTCCGGGTCGTTCGTTCATGGGGAGATGCCTCGCGTGGTCGTGGGGGACGGGCCCATGGGCCCGGGGGTGGTGCGGACCGCCGCCGTGAGGGCGTCGGCGAGGCGGTCGAGGATCGCGTCCGCCTGTTCGTCGGTGATGGTCAGGGGTGGCAGCAGCCGGACGACGGCGGAGTGCCGGCCGCCCAGCTCGACGATCAGGCCGCGGTCCAGGCAGGCGTGCTGGACGGCGGCGGCGAGCCGTGGGTCGGCGGGGCGGGCGCCGGTGGCATCGGCCTCGGCGTCCCGGTCGACGATCTCGACCCCGAGCATCAGCCCTCGGCCGCGGACGTCGCCGATGCAGTCGTGGGCGGCGGCGAGGGCGGTGAGCCGGGCGAGCATCCGGGCGCCGAGCTCCCCGGCCCGCCGGTCGAGGCCGTTCTCCCGGACGTACGCGAGGGTGGCCCGGCCGGCGGCCATGGCCAGCTGGTTGCCGCGGAAGGTGCCCGCGTGGGCGCCGGGCTGCCAGGCGTCGAGTTCCTCGCGGTAGACGATCACGGCCAGCGGGAGGCTGCCGCCGATGGCCTTCGACAGCACCAGCACATCGGGCACGATGCCGCTGTGTTCGATGGCCCAGAAGGCGCCGGTGCGGCCCACGCCGGTCTGCACCTCGTCCACGATCAGCGGGATCCGCCGCTCGGTGGTGAGCTCCCGCATCCGCCGCAGCCAGCTGTCCGGCGCGGGGATCACGCCGCCCTCGCCCTGGACCGGTTCCAGGATCATCCCGGCCGGGTCGGGCACCCCGCTCTTCGGGTCGTCGAGCAGGCTTTGGGTCCAGCGCGCGGCGAGTTCGGCGCCGCGAGCGCCGCCGGTGCCGAACGGGCAGCGGTAGTCGTACGGATAGGGCAGCCGGACCACACCGGTGTGCCGCGCTCCCCCGGAGGCGGCGAGCGCCTGGGCGGTCATGCCGTGGTACGCGCCGGAGAAGGCCATCAGCCCCTCCCGGCCGGTCGCGGTGCGGACGAGGGTGAAGGCGGCCTCGACGGCGTCCGTGCCGGCCGGGCCGCAGAACTGGATGCGCCCCTTTTCGGCCAACTCCTTGGGGAGCGTGGCGAAGAGCTCGGTGATGAAGGCGTCCTTGACGGGCGTGGCCAGGTCGAGGATGTGCAGCGGCGCCCCGGAGTCGAGGACGGTGCGGATCGCCTCGAGCACCACGGGGTGGTTGTGGCCGAGCGCCAGCGTGCCGGCGCCGGAGAGGCAGTCGAGATAGCGCCTGCCGTCGGCGCCCTCGATGGTCAGCCCCCGGGCGCGCACCGGGACGATGGGCAGCGAGCGGGCGTAGGTGCGGGCAGCGGACTCGCGCAGGGACTGCCGGCGCAGGATCCCTTCATGGGCCGGCGGCGCGGCCGTCGGCACGGATTCGGTCAACGCCACGGCAGTTGTGTCCTCCTGCTGCTGAGCGGCTGAAAGCCGCGCGGGCCCTGCGGGCAGCCCGGCCGTCCCCCGTACGTACCAACGACGGCGGGGACCCGGGATCACGGTTGAGGACAAGATCCTTGCGGGCGTGAAACCGGGGACCCGAGTTCCGCCGTCCCCATCGTCACCGGCATAGTGGGGTGTTGCGCCGGAATCTTGGGGTTCATGACAAGAACCGACCGGCGCGGCACCGCACACGTCACACCGGCTCAGCCCGAATCACCAGGGGGAACTCACCCATGCGATCCATACGTCGGCCTGTCCTGGCCGCCGCCGCCCTCACCGCCGTCGTGGCACTGACCGCCACCGGCTGCGGCCCCGAGGGCGACAACGCGGACGCCAAGCCCAGTCAGTCCGCGGCCCAGGACACCACGGGCGGGGGCGAGTTCAAGATCCCTCAGGACATCCAGGACAAGCTCAAGGAACACGGCGTCGACCTGGACAAGTGGAAGAACGGCGAGTGGAAGAACTGGGACCGGGACAAGTGGCTCCGGGAGGCCGGGGAGTTCATCAACCCGATCATCAAGGACTTCTGGAACAAGGACAAGATCGACAAGGTCAAGCCGCCGCAGGACCCCAGCAAGCCCGAGGACATCTCCGAGGACCAGGGCAAGACCGACCCTGAGCCCGCGCCCGTCGCGGCCCGGGCCGTCAGGACCCCGTACACCTCCACCGCCCCCGGCGTGGGTCTGCTGCTGTTCAGCACCCCCGAGGGCGGCTCGCGCTGCTCCGCCACGGTCGTCAAGGACCCGGCGCACCCCGGGAAGTCCAACCTGGTGTGGACCGCGGCGCACTGCGTGCACGCCGGCAAGAACGGCGGCTGGTACCGCAACATGATGTTCGTGCCGAACTTCAACAAGAACGGCGGATCCGCCGACAAGTTGAAGACCGCCCCCTACGAGGACCGCGTCCCCGCGGGCAAGTGGTGGGCCGACGACATGGCGACGTCCAACGAGTGGATCAAGGCCGGCGGCGCCGTTCCCGGTGTGCCGATGGCCCCGTACGACTTCGCGCTGATGCACGTGAAGCCGGAGGAGAACACCGGCGGCAAGTCGCTGGAGGAGATCGCCGGCGGCGCCTACCAAGTCGACTTCAACGCACCCGCGATGGCCAAGATCCCGAGCCTGACGGCCCAGGGCTACCCGGCCGAGCCGCCGTTCGACGGTGCGGCGCAGCAGCAGTGCACCGACAAGCCGACCCGGCTGTCGATGGACGCCAACAAGCCGACCATGTACCGGATCGGCTGCACCATGACCGGCGGTTCCTCCGGCGGCCCCTGGTTCGCCAAGGGCACCGACGGCAAGCCGGTGCTGGTCTCCAACATGTCGATGGGGCCGCGCCCGGCCCGCTGGTCGGCCGGCCCGCACCTGGGTCCCGAGGCCAAGGCGATGTTCGACCGGATGAGCAAGAAGTGGGCGAACAAGCAGTAGCGCGGTGAGCAGGGCGTCCGCGCGCCGCCCCGCTCGTCCACGGACACGACGAAGGCCCGCTCCCGGTCTCCCGGGGGCGGGCCTTTCGTCTGCGCGGTCGCGGTTACGCCGCCGCCACGAACGGCTCGAACTCGGCCGCGAGTTCCGCGTGGACCCGTGCCTTGAGGACCGTGCCGTCGGCGGTGTGCTCCTCGGAGATGACCTCGCCCTCGGCGTGCGCCCGCGAGACCAGGGCGCCCTGGGTGTAGGGCACCAGCACCTCGATCTCGACCTGCGGCCGGGGAAGTTCCTCGTCGAGCAGCTCCAGCAGTTCCGCCATGCCCTGGCCCGTGCGGGCCGAGACGGCGATGGCGTGCTTCTCCTGGCGCAGCAGGCGCTGGAGCACCAGCGGATCGGCCGCGTCGGCCTTGTTGACGACCACGATCTCGGGCACGTCCGTCGCGCCCACGTCCCGGATCACCTCGCGCACGGCCGCGAGCTGCTCCTCGGGGACCGGATGCGAGCCGTCGACCACATGCAGGATGAGATCGGACTCGCCGACCTCCTCCATCGTGGAGCGGAACGCCTCGACGAGGTGGTGCGGCAGATGCCGGACGAAGCCGACGGTGTCGGCGAGGGTGTAGAGCCGTCCGCTGGGCGTCTCGGCCCGCCGGACGGTCGGGTCCAGGGTGGCGAACAGGGCGTTCTCCACCAGGACACCGGCGCCGGTGAGGCGGTTGAGCAGCGAGGACTTGCCGGCGTTGGTGTATCCGGCGATGGCGACCGAGGGGACCTTGTGGCGCCGGCGCTCCTGGCGCTTGATGTCCCGGCCGGTCTTCATCTCCGCGATCTCCCGGCGCATCTTCGCCATCTTCTCGCGGATCCGCCGGCGGTCCGTCTCGATCTTGGTCTCACCGGGACCACGGGTGGCCATGCCGCCGCCGGACGAACCGGAGCCACCGCCACCCATCTGCCGGGACAGCGACTGGCCCCAGCCGCGGAGCCTGGGGAGCATGTACTGCATCTGCGCCAGCGAGACCTGCGCCTTGCCCTCCCGGGACTTGGCGTGCTGGGCGAAGATGTCGAGGATCAGGGCCGTGCGGTCGACGACCTTGACCTTGACGACGTCCTCGAGGTGGATCAGCTGGCCCGGGGACAGCTCACCGTCGCAGACCACGGTGTCCGCCCCGGACTCGAGCACGATGTCGCGCAGCTCCAGGGCCTTGCCCGAGCCGATGTAGGTGGCCGGGTCGGGCTTGTCGCGGCGCTGGATGACGCCGTCGAGCACCATGGCGCCGGCGGTCTCGGCCAGGGCGGCCAGCTCGGCGAGCGAGTTGTCCGCCTCCTGGACCGTGCCGGTGGTCCAGACGCCGACGAGCACCACGCGCTCCAGGCGGAGCTGCCGGTACTCGACCTCGGTGACGTCCTCCAGCTCGGTGGACAGGCCCGCCACGCGGCGCAGCGCGGCACGCGCGGAACGGTCGTACTGGTCGCCGTCACGCTCCCCGTCGATCTCGTGGCTCCAGGCGACGTCCTCTTCCATCAGGGCGTTGGCCCGAAGGCTCTCGGGGAGGCGCTGCCGGTCCTGCGGAAGGGAAGAAGAGGAGGTCATTTGATCCTTTGCGTCGTCGGTGAGCCCTGGCGGGGAACTGCTGCCCCCACCGGGACTGTCGGTGGTGCCACGACCGCCGCCACGAGCCCGCGGCCGTCGAAGGTGTCAACGTCCGAGCCGTCCCGGAGATTCCCCGGTCCGGCCGGAGCCGACCCCATGATGGTCCCACGACCGCGAAGGGGCGTCACGCGGGTTTTCCCGGCCTCGCGGCCGCTCCCCCGGCTCCGGACGCCGCGCCGGTCCCCTTGGCCACAGGAGTCCCGGCAGTGCCCTTGGGCGCGGGAGCGGGAGCGGCGGTCTTGCGCACAGGGGCCACCGTCTTGTGCACGGGCGCCACGGGCTTGTGCGCGGGGGCCGCGGGCTTGGGTGCCGGGGCCTCGGCTGTGCCCTTCGGCACGGGGGCGGTCGTCGCGCCCGCGGGGCGCCAGTCCGGGTGGCCCGGCATCGGCGGGGTCCGGGTGCTGTAGAGCCAGCCCTGGAAGAAGTCGTCGAGGTTCTGCCCGGCGACCTCGGAGGCCAGCTTGACGAAGTCGGCGGTGTCGGCCACGCCGTCGCGGTGCCGGGCCACCCACTCACGCTCCAGGCGTTCGAAGGCCGCGGGGCCGATCTTCTGCCGCAGGGCGTACAGGACCAGCGCACTGCCGTCGTAGACGACCGGGCGGAAGATGCTGATCTTCTGCCCCGGGCTGGGGACCTTGGGTGCGGCGGGCGGCCCGCCCTCGGCGCGCCAGCCGTTGGACTGCTGGTAGGCGCGCTGCATCCGCGTCTCCAGGGAGGCCCGCTTGTCGCCCCGCTCCTGGGCGTAGAGGGCTTCGTACCAGGTGGCGTGGGCCTCGTTGAGCCAGACGTCGGACCAGCGGCGCGGGCTGACGCTGTCGCCGAACCACTGGTGGGCCAGCTCGTGCACCATCACCGACTCGACGTACCAGTCGGGCAGCTGGTTGCCGCTGAACAGCGGCTTCTCGAAGAGCGAGAGGGTCTGGGTCTCCAGCTCGAAGCCGGTCCGGGCGTCGGCGATCAGCACCCCGTAGGCCTCGAAGGGGTAGGGGCCGACCTTGCGCTCCATCCAGGCCAGGTGGTCGGGGGTCCTGGCCAGCCAGCGCGCGAGGGCGGGGCGGTCCGCGGTCGGCACGACATCGCGGATCGGCAGCCCGTGCGGGCCGTTGCGCAGCAGCACGCTGGACTTCCCGATGGAGACCTGGGCGAGTTCGGTCGCCATGGGGTGGCTGGTGCGGTAGGTCCAGGTGCGGCGCGCCGCGCGGGTGGCGGTGCCCTGCGGCAGCCCGTTGGCGACGGCGGTCAGCTGCTGGGGCGCGGTGATGCGGAAGGTGAAAAGGGCCTTGTCGGAGGGGTGGTCGTTGCAGGGGAAGACCCGGTGCGCGGCGTCGGCCTGGTTGGCCATCGCCAGCCCGTCGGCGGTCCGGATCCAGCCGCCGTCGCCCTTGCCGCGCGGGTCGGTGGTGTGCTGGACGGAGATCTTCAGTTCCTGGCCCCGGGAGACGTGGAAGGCCGGGGTGAGCACGAGGTCCTCACCGTGCTGCTCGTGCCCGGCGGGGCGGCCGCCGATCGTCACGGAGCGTACGGTGCCGCGGGCGAAGTCGAGGTTGAGGTGGTCCAGCTCGGCGGTGGCCTCGGCGGTGATCACGGTGGTGACGTTCATCGGCCGGTCGTTGTGGCCGGAGTAGTCCAGGGAGACGTCGTAGGACGTGACGTCGTAGCCGGTGTTGCCGAGGGTGGGGAAGAGCCGGTCGCCGAGGCCCTGCGCCCCGCCGGGCGACGGCGGCACGGTCAGGCCGAGGCAGGCGGCGGCCAACCCGAGGACGGCGGCCCGGCGGGCGGCCCACCGGAGCCGGCCGCGCGGGGCACGGGGAGCGCGGGCGGGGACGGCGCGAGCGGGGTCGCCGGGCGGGCGGCGCAGGGGAAGGGACATGCACTACGGCTACCAACGCGGCCCCCTCCGGCGCGGGTGAGGCGGCAAACGGCACCCGAACGGGCGGCGGATCGGGCGCCCGCCTTACGCCGCCAGGCGGAGAGGTTTCCGACGGTCCGTCACTTTTTCGGGCCCCCGGGGGTGTTCAGGGGCCCAGTACGGCCGCCTGCCGGGCGCGCCCGGCGCGCAACACGTCGAACACGCCCGGAACTTGGCGCATGGCCCGCATCAGGGACGGCAGTCCGGCGGCGTTCGGCAGATGCAGCGTGTAGGTGTGCCGGACGCGCTGTTCGTGCGGCGGTTCGACGGCGGCCGACACCACGGCGGCGCCCTGGGAGGCGATGGCTTCGGTGAGGTCGGCCAGGAGCTGCGGCCGGCTGAAGGCCTCGGCCAGGAGGGTGACCCGGCAGCCGTGGCCGCCGTGCCCGGCGCCGCGCCAGCGCACACCGACCGGCTGCCGGCCGGTGGCGGCCATCCGCGCCACGACGGGGCACAGGGCGCGGTGCACGGTGACCGTGCCGCCCCGGACGGCGAAGCCGGTGACGGTGTCCGGCGGCACCGGGGTGCAGCAGCCGGCCAGCCGGACCGCCGCGCCCGGCAGGTCGGCGACCGCGAGCAGCGAGGCGGGGGCGGGGTCCGCTCCGGGCCGGTCCTGGCCCGCGGAGCGGCGGTCGGCGGCGGGCACCGCATCGCTCGTCTCGCCGTGCCCCGCCGGGCGGGCGCCGGGCTCCTGCCGGCCGGCCAGCCACCGGGCGATGGCGAGCCGGGCGGCCGGCGTGCGGGCCTGTTCGAGCCACTCGGGCAGCGGGCCGGCCGCGGAGTCCGGGGCCATCAGCAGCTGCAGGCTGTCGCCGTCGTGCAGGACGGTGGAGAGGGTGGCGAGCCGGCCGTTGACCCGCGCGCCGATACAGCAGTGCGCGGCCTCGCCGTGCCGCTCGTAGGCGGCGTCGACGCAACTGGCCCCGGCGGGCAGGCCGATGGTGGCGCCCGCGGGGCCGGCCGAGCCGCCGGACCGGGCGTCGGCGCAGAAGACCGTGATCTCCCGGTCCTGGGCGAGGTCGTCGCGCAGCGAGGTCCAGAAGGTGTCCGGGTCGGGGGTGTCGCGCTGCCACTCCAGCAGCCGGGAGAGCCAGCCGGGTCGGGTCGGGTCGGCCCGCTCGCCCTCGGGGGCGTCCGCGCCGTCGGTGGGCGCGTAGGGATTGCCCAGCGCGATCACGCCGGCCTCGGCGACCCGGTGCATCTGATGCGTGCGGATCAGGGTCTCGGCGATCTCCCCCGAGGGGCCGGTGACCGCGGTGTGCAGCGACTGGTAGAGGTTGAACTTGGGGGCCGCGATGAAGTCCTTGAACTCGGAGACGACCGGGGTGAAGCAGGTGTGCAGCTCACCGAGGACCGCGTAGCAGTCGGCGTCCTCGGCCACCAGCACCAGCAGCCGCCCCAGATCCGCGCCGGTCAGCTCGCGGCGCGCGAGGCGTACGCGGTGCACGGAGACGAAGTGCCGCGGGCGGACCTGCACTTCGGCGTCGATCCCGGCCTCGGCCAGGACCGCGCGGATCCGCCCGGCGAGGACGGCGAGCGGATCGGGCCGGGTGGCGAAGGTGGTGACCAGGGCCCGGGTGGTGGCGTACTCCTCCGGGTGGAGGATCGCGAAGACCAGGTCCTCCAGTTCGGCCTTCAGCGCCTGGACGCCGAGCCGCTCGGCGAGCGGGATCAGCACATCGCGGGTCACCTTGGCGATCCGGGCCTGCTTCTCGGGGCGCATCACCCCCAGGGTGCGCATGTTGTGCAACCGGTCGGCGAGCTTGATGGACATCACCCGGACGTCGTTGCCCGTCGCCACCAGCATCTTGCGGAAGGTCTCCGGCTCGGCGGCCGCGCCGTAGCCGACCTTCTCCAGCTTGGTGACGCCGTCGACGAGATAGCAGACCTCGTCCCCGAACAGCTCGCGGACCTGGTCCAGCGTCACCTCCGTGTCCTCGACGGTGTCGTGGAGCAGGGAGGCGGTCAAGGTCGTCGTCTCCGCGCCGAGTTCGGCGAGGATGAGGGTCACCGCGAGGGGGTGGGTGATGTACGGCTCGCCGCTCTTGCGCAGCTGCCCGCGGTGCGAGGACTCGGCGAGCAGATAGGCCCGGGTGAGGGTTCCCAGGTCCGCATCCGGGTGGTGGCGGCGGTGCACCTTGGCGACGTGTTCGAGGGCGTGCGGGCGGCCGTCGCGCGGGGCCGGGCCGAGGAGTGCGGCGCGGCCGATCCGGCGCAGTCCTCTGAGCTCCAGTCGCCGGCGGCCGCGCTTGCGGGCCGCCGCTCCATGGTTACCAGGGTCAGTGGCCTCTGCGCTCATGGGCACCTCCGGCAGCGTCGACCGGCGGTGGGGTGCGTCGTTCCGACGTCCGGGCCGGTGCTTGATGCTATCGAGCCCATCACGCAGCGCTGTCCGCCTCTTGCTCAGAGTGATTCGGATCACCCGTTCGAGCGAAAGTAATGGCCGGAACCACCCCCTGGCAGAGGGCGGTGGAGGACAGGGGCCCGGGGCGCCGCGGGGTGCGTCAGGCGAGCGCGGCGGAGAGCCAGGCGGGGTCGAAGGTGCCCTCGGCGACGATCTCGGCGGGTCCGGTCATCTCCACCGTGCCGTCGGGCAGCTCGGTGATCGTGAGGCTGCCGCCGAGCACGTCGACGGTGTACGTGACGGGGGATCCGGTGCGGGCCGGGTCCAGGCCGTCCCTGCGGGCGGCCGCGACGGCGACCGCGCAGGCGCCGGTGCCGCAGGAGCGGGTCTCGCCCGAGCCGCGCTCGTGCACCCGCATCGCGACATGGCGCGGGCCGCGGTCGGCGACGAACTCGATGTTCACGCCCTCGGGATAAACCGCCGCTGGGCTGAACGGCGGTACGTCCCGCAGGTCGCCGGCGTGGGCCAGGTCCTCGACGAAGGCGACGGCGTGCGGGTTGCCCATGTTCACGTTGCGGGCCGGCCAGCTGCGGCCGCCGAGCGTGACGGTGACGCCCTCCTCCGGGAGCCCGGCGCGGCCCATGGAGACCGTGACCTCGCCGCTCTTGGCGAGGTGGACGCGGCGGACGCCGGCGCGGGTGGCGATGGCGAGGTCGCCGGCCTCGACCAGGCCGGCGTGCAGCAGATAGCGCGCGAAGACGCGGACGCCGTTGCCGCACATCTCGGCGATCGAGCCGTCGCCGTTGCGGTAGTCCATGAACCATTCGGCCTCGGCGGCCTGGTCACGCGCCTCGGGGTGCGCGGCGGAACGGACGACGCGCAGCACGCCGTCGCCGCCGATGCCGGCCCGCCGGTCGCAGATCCTGGCGACGGCGGCCGCGGGCAGGTCGAGCAGACCCTCCGGGTCGGGGAGGATCACGAAGTCGTTCTCGGTGCCGTGGCCCTTGAGGAAAGCCAGGCGCTGCGTACTGGTCACCCTCGCATCGTACGGGGAGGGCCGGCGGAACGGCGGTGCAGGGGTTGCGGGGGGGCGACGCGGCGGCGTGCACCGGCAGGGGCGCCGGCTCAGCGCAGCCGCGCCACGCGCCAGATCGCCAGCGCCGCCGGGACGGCCACCACGAGGGCGTAGACCAGCACCACGCGCCAGGCGGCACGGCGGCCGGAGCCGGGCGCCGGGAGGCCGGGCCAGGTGTAGCCGACGCGGCGGGCGGCCATCATGCCCCAGCCGGCGGCGCAGCAGCACAGCAGCAGGCCGAGCATCGCGATCACCGCGCCGCCGTCGCCGCCGAACTCGAAGGCGAGGGGGAAGGCGAACATCAGCGAGCCGAGGGCGGCGAGGGCCACGATCGGTGCCAGCTGCCACAGCCGCAGCCGGCTCGGCGGACGCAGCTCCCGGAAGGACTCGCCGCCCTCGCCGGGCCGCGTGCCCCCGGGGCCGAAGTCCTCGGGGTCGTCGAGCGCCACGGGGTCGGCGAGCGGGTCGCCGGCGGGACCGGTCAGGTCGTCACGGGCGTCGGGACCGTCGTCGGTCAGCGGCGCCGGTTCCGCACCGTTGTCCGGTTGCTGCGCTCTGTTGCGAGGGCCGGCCTCCATTGCCACGCGCCCTCCCCACTGCCGACTGCACGCCTCGATCGAAGGTCGATGATGACACGCCCTCAGGGGCCCGGATGACGGCCGGAGCGTCCCGATGCCATGACGTGATCAGGCTGTGACCGGTCGTTCGAGCAACGCCACGGCCTGCTCGGGAAGTTCCGCACGGCGGTCGGCGGCACCGCTGAGCCAGTGGACCCGCGGGTCCCGGCGGAACCACGAGTCCTGGCGTCGCGCGAAGCGTTTGGTGGCGCGCACGGTCTCGTCGCGCGCCTCCTGCTCGGTGCACTCCCCCGCGAGCTGGGCGAGCACCTGTTGGTAGCCCAGTGCCCGGGACGCCGTGCGCCCCTCGCGCAGCCCCTCGTCCGCCAGCCGGCGCACCTCGTCGACCAGGCCGGCCTCCCACATGCGGTCGACCCGGAGCGCGATCCGCTCGTCGAGTTCGGGGCGCTCGACGTCGACGCCGATCTGGAGGGTGTCGTAGAAGGCCTCGTGGCCGGGGAGGTTGGCGGTGAACGGGCGGCCGGTGATCTCGATGACCTCCAGGGCGCGCACGATGCGGCGGCCGTTGCTCGCCAGGATCGCGCGGCCCGCCTCGGGGTCGGCGGCGGCCAGCCGGGCGTGCAGGGGGCCGCTGCCGTGGGCGGCCAGTTCGGCCTCCAGGCGGGCGCGCACCTCCGGGTCGGTGCCGGGGAACTCCAGGGCGTCGATGGCGCCGCGTACGTACAGGCCGGAGCCGCCGACCAGGACCGGGGTGCGGCCCTCGGCGAGCAGCCGGTCGATCTCGGCGCGGGCCAGCCGCTGGTACTCGGCGACGCTGGCGGCGCGGGTCACGTCCCAGATGTCCAGGAGGCGGTGCGGGACGCCCTGGCGCTCCTCGGGGGTGAGCTTGGCGGTGCCGATGTCCATGCCGCGGTAGAGCTGCATGGAGTCGGCGTTGATGACCTCGCCGCCCAGATGGTGGGCGAGCGCGACGCCCAGATCGGACTTTCCGGCCGCGGTGGGGCCGACGACGGCGATGACCCGCGGAGCGGGGACGGCGGTGTTCACCCCGTCAGTCTCGCAAACATCAGGCCCCCCTCTCGAACGAGCGACGTGACGGGCAACCAACGGGTTCGTTGCCTGTTGCGAGGTCCCGGGCGCCGGTGCGCACCGGCGCCCGCGGGCGGCGCAACGGTCCGCCCCGGGCGGACGGGGCCTCGCCACATGAAGAGCGTAGGAGCAGTTATGGGCGTGTTTTCGCGGTTTCGCCGCCGTAAGTCCGCAGCGTTGACGGAGGAGAGTGCCGCCACGTCCGTGCCGGCCGGGGCACCGGAGCCGGCGGCGCAGGCCGCCGCGGCGGACCCCGAGGAGACCCGGGACGCCGCGGAGGCCGCGGAGCCTGTGCAGCCCGGGGAGGCCGCGCGGGCCGGGGACGCGACGAAGCCCGGTGACGCCGCGCGGGCCGGGGACGAGGACGGGCCGGCAGCCGAGGCCGCGGCCCCGGCGGACGAGGCGGTTCCGGCTCCGGAGGCGGCCGGGGACCCGGCAAAGGAGCCGGCGGCCGCCGAGGAGCCGCGCGAGGAGAACGCGGAGAAGGCTGAGAAGGCTGAGAAGGCTGAGAAGGCTGAGAAGGCAGCCGAGACCGCCGGCATTCCCCGGCAGCAGTCGGCCCAGGCCGCGGCGGACAGCGAGTCCGGCGAGAGCGCCCGGCACTGAGACCGGGCTCGCGCGGACCCTGCCGGATCCGCGGACACGGCACGACGGCCGCGCGGCGAGAGCGCCCCGCGGCCGTCGCCGTGTCTCCCGGGTCCCGGGTGCCGCGCTACGACCAGGTCGCCACGAAGTAGCCCACGCCGTACGGGGCTTCCTCGCGCAGCAGGCGGCCGCGCAGGTCCGCGCCCTCGGCCGCGCCCACCGCGAGCTGCCAGACGGCCCGTCCGGACGCCTGGAGGCCGGCGGCCGGCTCCTCGCCGAGGGCGGCCAGCGCGGCGAGATCGGCGGTGCCCAGGGCGGCGGCCGCCCCCGCGTCGAAGCCCTCGGCCCGCTCGTCGAAGTAGCCGGGCGCCTTCACCGTCCGGCAGGCGCTGCCGTCACCCATGACCAGCAGCGCCACCCGGGGCGCGGCGGCCGCGATCTCCCGGCCCGCCTGTGCACACCGCTCGGGCGGCGTCGACCGGTCCACTCCCCGTGCCTCCACCGGGGCGTCCGCCCAGTCCGTACGGGACAGCAGCCAGGCGCCGACGGACAGCGACGGCGGCAGCCCCCGTCCCGGCACGCTCTCGGCGGCGCCCAGGGACACCTCGACGTCCGCCCCGAAGCCGCGGAACGAGCCGAGGGCGCCCTCGGGGTGGTGGCCCTGCCCGGCCTCGTCGGCGGGGCCCAGGACGACCAGCCGGTCGGGGCGGGCCGCGGCGAGCACACCGACCGCGTCCACGCAGGCGGCGCGCAGCGCGTCCAGTTCACCCGCGGCGCCGGCGGCCACCTCCGGGACGAGCAGCGGCGGACAGGGGCAGAAGGCGGCGGCTACGAGCATGTACGCAGCGTAACGCCCCCGGTGCGGCACCGTTTCCGGTGCCCCGCCCGGGGGCGTTGTGCGCGGTGGCCGGCTCCGGGTCAGTCGCAGCCGCAGCCGGCGGTGGGCGCCGGGGCCGGTGCCGGTGCCGGGGCGCCGATGGTGGGCAGGCCCAGCAGCACGCCCTGGGGCTTCTCCGCCGGGGCGGCGTTGCGCTTCTCCCAGGCGTCACCGGCGCGGGTGCGGCGCACCGCCCGGGCCTCGCCCTCCGCCAGGAGGTGGTGCGGGGCGGCGTAGGTGACCTCGACCGTCACCATGTCGCCGGGCCGGACCGGCTCCTGGGGACGGGTGAAGTGCACCAGGCGGTTGTCGGGGGCGCGGCCGGACAGCCGCCGGGTGGCGTCGTCCTTGCGGCCCTCGCCCTCGGCGACCAGCACCTCCAGCACCCGGCCGACCTGCTTCTTGTTCTCGGCCCAGGAGATCTCCTCCTGGAGGGCGACCAGCCGCTCGTAGCGCTCCTGGACGACGGCCTTGGGGATCTGGCCCTCCATGTCGGCCGCGGGGGTGCCGGGGCGCTTGGAGTACTGGAAGGTGAAGGCCTGGGCGAAGCGGGACTCGCGGACCGTGTGCAGGGTCTGCGCGAAGTCCTCCTCGGTCTCGCCCGGGAAGCCGACGATGATGTCGGTGGAGATCGCGGCGTCCGGCATCGCGGCGCGCACCTTCTCGATGATGCCGAGGAAGCGCTCCTGGCGGTACGAGCGGCGCATCGCCTTCAGGACGCGGTCGGAGCCGGACTGCAGCGGCATGTGGAGCTGCGGCATGACGTTCGGGGTCTCGGCCATGGCGGCGATGACGTCGTCGGTGAAGTCGCGGGGGTGCGGGGAGGTGAAGCGGACCCGCTCCAGGCCCTCGATCGTGCCGCAGGCACGCAGCAGCTTGCTGAAGGCCTCGCGGTCGCCGATGTCGGAACCGTAGGCGTTGACGTTCTGGCCGAGCAGGGTGACCTCACTGACGCCCTCGGCGACCAGCGCCTCGATCTCGGCGAGGATGTCGCCGGTCCTGCGGTCCTTCTCCTTGCCGCGCAGCGCGGGCACGATGCAGAACGTACAGGTGTTGTTGCAGCCCACGGAGATGGAGACCCAGGCCGCGTACGCGCTCTCGCGCCGGGTGGGCAGCGTCGAGGGGAACGCCTCCAGCGACTCGGCGATCTCGACCTGCGCCTCCTCCTGGACGCGGGCGCGCTCCAGCAGGACGGGCAGCTTGCCGATGTTGTGCGTGCCGAAGACCACGTCGACCCAGGGGGCCTTCTTGACGATGGTGTCCCGGTCCTTCTGCGCGAGGCAGCCGCCGACGGCGATCTGCATCCCGGGGCGGGCGGCCTTCTTCGGGGCGAGCTGGCCGAGGTTGCCGTAGAGCCGGTTGTCGGCGTTCTCGCGCACCGCGCAGGTGTTGAAGACCACGACGTCGGCGCCCTCGCCGTCCTTGGCGGCGGGCACGTAACCGGCCTCCTCCAGCAGGCCGGACAGCCGCTCGGAGTCGTGGACGTTCATCTGGCATCCGTAGGTGCGGATCTCGTAGCTCTTGTTGACGCCCACTGCCTGGCTCCGGTCGCTGCTGGTCATGCCTCAAGGGTAGGCGGTGCCCGGCCTTGCTCCGGACGCCGGAGGGCCGGGCGCACGCAACGGCGCCCCGTGGCGGCGGGCGGCCGCCGGTCGGGGCCGTGGGCGCCTCACAGGGCCAGCACGATGGCGGCGCCGATGCCGCCGGCGCCCAGCGCGAAGGCCGCGCTGCGCAGTCCGCCGCCCCGCCAGCGGAAGGGGCGGTCGAGCGCGAAGCGCCCGGGTCCGGTCGCCGCGACGGCCAGCGCGACCACGGCGATGGTGATCGGGTACTCGATGCCGCCGCTGATCGCCCAGAGCCCCTGGGGGGCGCCGATGACCATGGCGTTGATCATGACCCCGATGAGGGCGGCGGCCGCCAGCGGCGTGAGCAGCCCGAGCGCGAAGCCGAGGCCTCCGGCGAACTCCGAGACACCGGCGAGGCCGGCGTAGAAGTCGCCGGGGTGGAAGCCGAGTGCCGCGAAGGCCTTGCCGGTGCCGGAGATCCCGTTGCCGCCGAAGAGGCCGAAGAGCTTCTGGGCGCCGTGGCCGGCCATGATCAGTCCGACCGTGAGACGGAGGGCGAGCAGGCCGAGGTCGGCGCCGAGCGGGGGTGGGCGGTGGAGGTCGGGCCGGGCCCGGATGTCCGGCCGCAGCTCGGTGAGCGGTTTCATGAGGGTGTCGCTTCCCGCACCGGCGCGCCAAGGGGCCGCGGTGTCGGACACCGGCGCCGGTGCGCTCATGGTGGGGGGAGGTCATGGACTGCGCGCCGCGCGGGGCGCGCGGTGGGGACGTGCCGGATCCCCGCTGCGTGGAGCGAGCGAACCGCGGAACGGTGCGACGGGAGCGGAGCTGCCGTCCACCCCGCAGCTCTACAGCCGATCCTGCTACGCACGGGGACATCTGCAAGTGGGGAGTTCCCCCACCCCTCCCCTTCCGGGCCGAGTGCTGGCAGGATCCCGCCCATGGTCACCGCACTCCCCCGCATCGGCCGCCGGTCCCGCCGGGCGGCGCTCGCGGCACTGGTCGCCCTCGGGCTGCTGCTGTGGTGGCTGCTGCCGATGGGCGGCGCCCCCTCCCCCGGTGGGCGGGTGACGCTGGCGACGGGCGTGCCGACCGGGGTGTACGCGCGCTACGGCGAGCTGCTGAAGCAGGATCTGGCGCACGACCTGCCGGACGTGGATCTGCGGCTGGTCCGCAGCGAGGGCTCGATCGACAATCTGCGGCAGCTGGTCGCCGGGCGGGCAGGTTTCACCATCGCGACGGCCGACGCGGTCGCCGCGTACCGGGCCGAGGGGGAGCCGGGCGCGGACCGGCTGCGGGCCTGCGCCCGGCTCTACGACGACTACATGCAGCTGGTGGTGCCGAAGAAGTCGCCGGTGCGCTCGACGAAGGACCTGCGGCGGCTGCGGGTGGGGGTCGGCACCGACAGCTCCGGCGTGCAGTTGATCACCCGGCGGCTGCTGGAGGCGGCGGGGCTGGACTTCGACCGGGACATCGTGCCGGTCCGGGTCGGCATCGACCGGATGCCCGAGCTGCTGGAGAAGGGCGAGCTGGACGCCTTCTTCTGGTCCGGCGGGCTGCCGACGACCGCCGTGCAGCATCTGGTGCAGCGCTTCCCGGTGCGGCTGGTCCAGCTCGGCGATCTGAGCCAGGCGCTGCACCGCCAGGGCGAACGGACCCGCTACTACCGTGCGGCCGTGATGCCCTCCGATGCCTATCCGAAGGCCCAGGACGGGGCGGCGGTGAAGACGATCGCGGTGGCGAACCTGCTGGTGACCACGGACCGCGAGGACGCCGCACTGACCGAGGGGTTCACCCGTACCGTCATCGACAGCCGGGACTGGATCGGCCGGCAGGTGCACGCCGCGCAGAAGGTGGACCTGCGGACGGCGGTCTTCACCGATCCGCTGGAGCTGCACGAGGGCGCGCGGCGCTACTACGTCTCGCAGAAGCCCTGAGCCCCGGCCCCTGGGCGCTGAACCCAGCCCGGCGAGGCGCGACGGGCGCCCCCAGCACGCACGCCGGGGCCCGCACCGGTGATCCGGTGCGGGCCCCGGTCGCGGGACGCGCGGTGCGTCAGGCGGCGACGATGTTCTCCGCCTGCGGGCCCTTCGGGCCCTGGGTCACGTCGAAGGTGACCTTCTGGCCCTCGAGGAGCTCACGGAAGCCCTGCGCGGCGATGTTCGAGTAGTGGGCGAAGACGTCGGGGCCGCCGCCGTCCTGCTCGATGAAGCCGAAGCCCTTTTCCGAGTTGAACCACTTGACGGTGCCGGAAGCCATGTTTTTCTCCGTTCATGGGGCAAACCGGAGACCGCACTGCGCGGCCTCCTTGTCGCCGAGATGATTGCCCCACCCGGAACAGGTCCGGAAAACAAGGAACGCCCGGAGCTATCAGCTTCCGGGCGCGCACAAAGTTCATCATGGGTACCACAACTGCAACGCGTCCCACGCTAGCACACGCGCGAGGGGGCGCCCCGCGCCGGGCGCGGTGCCGGTCAGGGGGCGCCGCGCGGCACCGTGACGGTGACCTTCAGGCCGTGCGGCTCGTGCGGGGCGTAGGCGATGGTGGCGCCGCCGGCGGTCAGCAGGGCGCGGGTGATCGACAGGCCGAGCCCGGAGCCGGAGACGTTCTGGTGGCGGCCGCTGCGCCAGAAGCGGTCGCCGATCCGGTCCAGCTCGTCCTCGCTCAGGCCGGGGCCGCGGTCGGCGACGGTGATCTCGACGCGGTCGCCGTCCGGTGCGACGCCGACGGTGACCGGCCGGTCCTCAGGGGTGAACTTCAGGGCGTTGTCGACGACGGCGTCCAGGGCGCTGGACAGGGCGATGGGGTCGGCCCAGCCGGTGACGGCGGCCGGCCCCTCGTAGTCGAGGCGGACGCCCTTGGCGTCGGCCAGCGGGCGCCAGGAGTCGACGCGTTCGGCGGCCAGCGCCGCGACATCGGTGAGCTGGAGGTCGGCGTCGGTGTGCTCGGCGAGCGCCAGGCCGAGCAGATCGTCCAGGACGCGGGCCAGCCGCCGGCCCTCGGTGCGGACCGCGGCGATCTCCGCGTTGCCGTCGGGGAGTTCGAGGGCCAGCAGCTCGATCCGCAAAAGCAGCGCGGACAGCGGGTTGCGCAGCTGGTGGGAGGCGTCGGCGACGAAGGCGCGCTGCTGTTCCAGGACGTCCTCGACATGGTCGGCCATCTCGTTGAACGAGCGGGCCAGGCGGCGCAGTTCGGGCGGTCCGGCGGTGGCGGCGACGCGGGCGTTCATCCGCCCGGTGGCGATGTCGTGGCTGGCGGTGTCCAGGATCCGCACCGGCCGCAGCACCCAGCCGGTGAGGCGGAAGGCCGCGCCGACCGCGACGAGCATGGCCGCGCACTCGCCGGCCGCGATCAGCAGCCAGCTGCGCAGGATCCGGGCGCGCATCTGCCCGGTGGGCGAGTCGGTGACGACGACGGCGACGACATCGCCGTCGCGGATCACCGGGGAGGCGACCGGGATGCGGCCGGCGTCGTCCCAGGGCCAGATCTGGTGCGGGTCGTGGCTGCGGCGGCCGGCCAGCGCCTCGCTGAACGCCTGGGCGGCCTCACCGTCGTGCGGTACCGACAGCCCGGCGGGGGCGGCGGCCATCGTGGTGTGATCGCGGTAGAAGACGCCGGCACGGATGCCGTAGAGGCTGTAGTAGCGGGCGAGTTCGGTGCGGAGGGTGGCGCGCCGCTCGTCCTCCTCGGGGGTCTTGTTCCGGTCGTCCGCGGCGGGGCGGGCGGTGACGAACTGGGCGAGGGAGGCGAAGCGGGCGGCGTCGTCGATCCGGTCGACGACCACCCGCTGCTGCTCCACCCCGGCGGTGCTGGCGCCGAGCGGGAAGCCGAGCGCGAGCAGCACGGCGGCCATCAGGACGATCAGCAGCGGCAGGAGTCGGGTGCGCACGTGCTCGCCGCGGCCGTCAGGAGGCCGGGGAGGCGGGCGGCCGCAGCGGCCCCGCGGCCGGAACCACCAGGCGGTAGCCGACGCCGCGCACCGTCTCGATCAGCGCGGGCATCCGCAGCTTGGCGCGCAGCGAGGCGATATGGACCTCCAGGGTCCGGCCGGTGCCCTCCCAGCTCGTGCGCCACACCTCGCTGATGATCTGCTCCCGGCGGAAGACCACCCCGGGACGCTGCGCGAGCAGGGCCAGCAGGTCGAACTCCTTGCGGGTGAGCGGGACCGCGGCGCCGTCCACGGACACCTGGCGGGTGGGGAGTTCGACGGTGACCGCGCCCAGCCGCAGGGCCTCGCCGTCCGCGCTCTCGTCGGCCGGCTGCTCGGCGCCGCCGGGCGCGGTGCGCCGGCTCACCGCGTGGATGCGGGCCAGCAGCTCACCGGTGTCGTACGGCTTGACGACGTAGTCGTCCGCGCCGAGGTTGAGGCCGTGGATGCGCGAGCGCACATCGGCCCGCGCGGTGACCATGATGACGGGGAGGCTGCAGATCTTGCGGATCCGGCCGCACACCTCGAATCCGTCCTGGTCGGGCAGCCCGAGGTCGAGCAGCACCACCGCGAAGGGCTCCCCGCGGTCGGGCAGCAGGGCCTTGAGCGCCTCCTCGCCGTTGCGTGCGTGCACGACGGCCACCCCGTGCTTGGCGAGCACCGCGGACAGCGCCGCGGCGACATGATCGTCGTCCTCGACGAGCAGCAGTCTCATGCGGGCCTCCTCCCGGGTGCGTGCGTACAGGCCACAGGGCATCTACGGCGATGCGGGGTGCGCGCGTCAAGAGGCGGCCACCTCCGCGCCGCCATCCGTTACCCAGCCGGTACTCCCGCCGCATATCGTCACCGTGCCGCCACCCGGCGTGCGGATCACGCACGGTGTCCGCCCGCGGCCGGATCGTTATGCTCAAGTTCCCCTCAGAAGTAATGACGCTGGTCGCGGCGCATGCCTACTGTCCTCCCCAATCGAGGAGGACGGAGCGAACCGCCGATGAGCGAAGTATCGGTGACCGAGAACGCCGGGGGTCCCGCACCCGCGGCGGACCGGCTGGTCGTGCTGGACCACGTGAACAAGCACTTCGGCGCGCTGCACGTGCTCCAGGACATCGACCTGACGATCAACCGCGGTGAGGTCGTCGTCGTGATCGGGCCCTCGGGCTCCGGCAAGTCGACGCTGTGCCGCACGATCAACCGCCTGGAGACCATCGACTCCGGCAGCATCACGATCGACGGGAAGCCCCTGCCCCAGGAGGGCCGCGAACTGGCCCGGCTGCGCGCCGACGTGGGCATGGTCTTCCAGTCGTTCAACCTCTTCGCGCACAAGACGGTGCTCGAGAACGTGATGCTGGGCCAGACCAAGGTGCGCCGGACCGACAAGGCGAAGGCCGCGGAGAAGGCCCGCGCGCTGCTCGACCGGGTCGGCGTCGGCACCCAGGCGGACAAGTACCCGGCGCAGCTCTCCGGCGGTCAGCAGCAGCGCGTGGCGATCGCCCGCGCGCTGGCGATGGACCCGAAGGTGATGCTGTTCGACGAGCCGACCTCCGCGCTGGACCCGGAGATGATCAACGAGGTGCTGGACGTGATGCAGCAGCTCGCCCGGGACGGCATGACGATGGTCGTGGTCACCCATGAGATGGGGTTCGCGCGCTCCGCGGCGAACCGGGTCGTCTTCATGGCGGACGGCCGCATCGTCGAAGAGGCCGAGCCGAACCAGTTCTTCAACAACCCGCGCAGCGAACGCGCCAAGGACTTCCTGTCGAAGATCCTGCATCACTGAGGCCGCGGTTGGGCCCTCTCCCTTGCCATCACTTGCTGAACCAAAGGATGTTCACCATGAGGATTCGTAAGACTGCTGCGGCCGGCGCCATGGTGCTCGCGCTGGCGGCGACGGCGACCGCCTGCGGCGGCGAGTCGGGCACGGCGGGCGACAAGCCGGCCGGCGGCGACGTGTTCAGCAAGGACTACAAGGTCGCCGCCACCCCGAAGATCGACTCTCCGGTGCTGAAGAAGGCCCAGGCGGCCAAGAAGCTCGTCATCGGGGTCAAGGCCGACCAGCCGTTCCTCGGTTTCAAGGACCCCGGCACCGACAAGTACTCCGGCTTCGACATCGAGATCGCCAAGATGGTCGCCGCCGACCTGGGCTTCTCCACGAAGCAGATCCAGTTCAAGACGATCGACTCCAACGTCCGCGAGACCACCATCTCCAACGGCGACGTCGACTACTACGTCGGTACCTACACCATCAACGACGAGCGCAAGAAGCAGGTCGGCTTCGCGGGCCCGTACTACACGGCCGGCGCTGACCTCCTGGTGCGCAAGGACGACAAGAGCATCACCGGGCCGGACGCCCTCAAGGGCAAGAAGGTCTGCTCCATCACCGGCTCCACCCCGCTCCAGGAGATCAAGAAGCCGAAGTACGGCGCCAAGACCACCGAGCTGGGCAAGTACTCGGACTGCGTGAAGGTCCTGCTGGACGGCGGCGTCGACGCGGTCACCACCGACGACGCGATCCTCAAGGGCTACGCCGCGCAGCGCCCCGAGAAGCTGCGGGTCGTCGGCAAGCCCTTCACCAAGGAGCCCTACGGCATCGGCATGAAGAAGGACGACAAGGCCCTGCGTGACGCGATCACCAAGGCCCTGGAGGACCACATCAAGAACGGCGACTACAAGAAGGCCTACGAGGGCACCCTCGGCAAGTCGGGCTCCAAGTACGTCGCCCCGGAGACCCCGCTGCCCCGCTACTGAGGCACCCCGGAACCTCCCCTGACGACCGCGCCGCCCCGTACGCCCGCCGCGGCGGGTGCACGGGGCGCGCGCTCGTCACCCGCTTCCCGGCCCGTGGGCCGCCCCCCGCCGCCGACCCGATGACCGCAACCGCGGAGACCCCATGAACGTACTCCTCGATTATCTGCCCGAGTTCCGCGACGGATTCCTGGGCACCCTGGCGATCACCGCGTCCAGCGGGCTGCTCGCCCTGGTGCTCGGCGTGCTCATAGCCGGCTTCCGGGTCTCGCCGATTCCGCCGCTGCGCGCCTTCGGCACGGGCTGGGTGACGGTCCTGCGCAACACCCCGCTGACGCTGCTGTTCCTCGTCGCGTTCTTCGTCGTGCCCCAGATCCTCTTCCAGGGCGCCAGCCCCTTCGTGCTGGCCACGCTGGCACTGGGCTTCTACACCTCCTCCTTCGTGTGCGAGGCGGTGCGCTCCGGCATCAACACCGTGCCGCTGGGCCAGGCGGAGGCCGCCCGCAGCATCGGCATGACCTTCACCCAGACGCTGCGCCTGATCGTGCTCCCGCAGGCCACCCGCACCGTGCTCGCCCCGCTGAGCAGCATCCTGATCGCGCTGACGAAGAACTCCGCGATCGCCGGGGCGTTCAGCTTCGCGGAGCTGTTCAGCGTCTCCAAGCTGCTCAACGACAAGGGCTACACGGTCGCCTGGATCTTCCTGTGGACCGCGCTCGGCTACCTCGTCATCACCTTCTCCATCAGCGGCCTCTTCCGGCTGCTGGAGCGCCGGATGGGAGTCGCCCGATGAGCGGCGCGCGCGGCAGCACAGGGCACGGCACGACGCGGGCGCCGCACGGCGGCGGCGCGGAACGAAGCGAGGTATCGGCATGAGCGGCGCCAGCGTTCTCTACGACGTCCCCGGGCGGAAGGCGAAGGCGCGCAACCGCGTCTACACCGTCCTCGGCTCCCTCGCGCTGCTCGGGCTGCTCGCGTTCGCCTTCCTGCGGCTGAACAGCCGGGGGCAGCTCGACCCCGAGGTGTGGAACATCTTCAACAACGCCGGTGTGCGCACCGGCATCCGCGACGGCGTCCTGACGACCCTCCAGGTCTTCGCGGTGGCGGCGGTGCTGTCGCTGGCGCTGGGCGCGCTGCTCGCGGTGGCCCGGCTCTCGGTGCACAAGCCGGTCAGCTGGCTGGCGACCTCCTTCATCGAGCTGTTCCGCGCCGTCCCGCTGCTGATCACGATCTACGCGGTGTGGGTGACCCTGCTCGCCAACCGCGACAGCCTCGGGCTCGGCGGCAGCGGGCCGCAGTTCTGGGCGCTGGTCATCGGGCTGACCGTCTACAACGGTGCGGTGCAGGCCGAGGTGCTGCGGGCCGGCATCAACGCCGTGCCGACGGGGCAGCGCGAGGCCGCCTACGCGCTGGGCATGAGCAAGACGCAGGTCATGGTGACGGTGCTGATCCCGCAGGCCGTCCGGGCGATGCTGCCGACGATCATCAGCCAGCTCGTGGTGACCCTGAAGGACACCTCCCTCGGCTACATCATCACCTTCGAGGAACTGCTCTTCACCGCCCGGCAGATGAGCACCAACATCATCGTCAACGGCAACGACACCTACGTTCCGGTCATCATCGTCACCGGCAGCATCTATGTCGGGATGTGCCTGGCACTGTCCTCCCTCGCCAACTGGATCGAGCGGCGCGGCCGCCGCACCCGGACCGGTATCGCGGTGGCCTCGGCCGGGGAGCCGGTGACGGCCGCCGACGCGATGGAGGTGGCCGAGGCGGTCCCCGGCGGGCCGGCGGCCAAGCAGGACTGAGTCCGTCCGCGGCTCCCGGCCGGCCCCCGAGGGCACGACCGGGAGCAGGGGGGCGGCCCCGACGACGCGGCGGAGTGCCGCGGCCGGGACGGGTCCCTTCGGAGGCGGTGGCGGCGGCGCCACCGCCTCCGTCACTTGACGCGAGCGGCCGCAGTGGGTTGCATACGCTGTGTGATCGTGCACCGGGCTCCAACTGCCAGTTCCCGCCTGTCCCGTACGTACCAGCGGCCGCGGGGAGCTGCGCCGTGGACCCGGTGATCGTCGTCGGGGCCGGCCCGGTCGGCCTCTCCGTCGCGCTCGCGCTCACCCGGCTCGGCGTCCCCTGCGTCGTCCTCGACGAGACCACCGGCCAGGAGGAGACCCGGCCCGCCCGCACCGCCGTGCTCCGCCCGGACACCGCCGCGTTCGTCGCACGGCTCGGCTGCGCCGGCGCCCTGGAGACCGACGGCACCCACTGGACCGCCTGGCGCACCATGCGCCGCCGCCGGCTGCTGGAGCGCGTCGCCTTCGCCCCGCCGGCCCCGGACGCCCCGGAAGGCCCCGCCACCGCCTCCCCGCTGCACCTCCCCCAGCACGCCCTCACCCGCGCACTGCGCGCGGCCCTCGCCCACGAGAAGCTCGCCGAGGTCGTCACCGGCAGCCGGCTCGCCGCCCTCGAACAGGACGAGCACGGCGTCAGCGCGCAGACCCGCGGCCCCAACGGCACCTGGTGGCGCGGCAGTTACCTGATCGGCTGCGACGGCCCCCGCTCGACCGTCCGCAAGCTGCTCGGCATCCGCTTCCCGGGCCGGACGGCCGTCGAACGGCATGCGGTGGCCGCGCTGCGCTGCGAACTCCCCTGGCCCGGCGAGGCCCTGCTGCACCGCTCCCCGCCCCGGCACGGCGGCGGACCGGGCAGCGAGGTCTCCGCCCGTCCGCTGGCCGGCCACCTCTGGCGGCTGGACTGGCTGCTGCCCCCGGGGCGGGAACTGGTCACCCCGGACGCCCTGGTCGCCCGGATCCGCGACTCCCTGGCCGGCTGGACCGCCGACGCCCCGGCGGACGCCGACGACGAGACCGGCGAGGCGAACGGCGGACCCTCCGCACGCGGCCGCGGCCACGCCCGGCAGGTGCCGCCCTACGAACTCCTCGACACCGGGGTGCACACCGTCCACCACCGGCTGGCCCGGAGCTGGCGGGAGGGCCGCGCCTTCCTCGCCGGGGACGCCGCACATCTGCTGGGCGCGCTCGGCACCCAGGGCCTCGACGAAGGCCTGCGGGATGCCGAGAACCTCGCCTGGAAGCTGGGCCTGGCCTGGCACCACGGCGCCTCCGAGCTGCTGCTCGACAGCTACCAGGCCGAGCGCCGGGGCGCGGTCGCGGCCCGGCTGCGCGCCGCCGACCAGGCGCTGCCGCTGCTCCGGGACGGCGGCGCCGCCCGCTGGCGCACGGTCCTGCCCGGCGCGGTGCGCGGCCGCAGCACCCTGCTGACCGACGGCCACCTGGGCCGCGGACCGCTGGGCGCACCGCCGGTCTACGCCCGCACCCCGCTGGCACCGCCCGCCGAGCACACCGCCGGCCCGCCCGTCGAGACGCTGCCCGGCGCACCGGTCGCCGAGGTGACGGTGACCGCGTCCGACGGCTCGGTGGTGCGGCTGCGCGAGCGGCTCGGCCGCGGGCTGCTGGTGCTGCTGGTGGCGCCCGGCACCGGCGTGTGGGACCGACGGCACTGGCAGTCGGCGGGCCTGATGCCCCGGTTGGCCGAGGCGGTCGAGGCGCTGCCGATGGACGCCGAGATCCTGGTCACCGAGGCCTATCCGGGGGCGGCCGCGCACACCGTGCTGCTGGTCCGGCCGGACGGCCATCTGGTCACCGCGCTGTCCGGTGTCCGCCCGGCCGACATGGCCGCCTGCGCGGACGCGGTACGGGGCGGCGCGCACGGCCGGGCGGCCGCGGCGGACCGCTCCCGGCGGTCCGACGACACCGGGGAGACCCCGGCCTCCGGCGACAGCGGGGCCGGGCAGGGCGAGGATTCCGCGGTTGACCCTGTGGGATCCTCCGTGCTTCACTCCGAGAATGACTGACCACAGCTCGCGATTCTGGCGGAGGGTCCATCTCGACCTGGTCCGCTACGCGGGCTGCATGTGTCGCCCCTCCTGTTGATCCGCTTCTTCTCCCCCGCGCGACCGCCCGCACCCCTCCGGCGGCCGCGCCTCTTCGCGATCACTCAGGACGGTTTCCGTGCCCGACGTACGTACCCCCGCACGCCCGCACGCCCCCGGTCATGACGGCGGGCCCAGCGCGGCCGAACTCCTCGACTTCGTCCGCCGCAGCGCCGCGGACCCGGACCTCATCGCCGCACTCCCCCTCGACCCCGAAGGCCGTACCTGGATCCGGCTGAACGGGCCGGGCGGCAGCGAGGCCTGGCTGATCGGCTGGCCGCCCGGCACCGGCACCGGCTGGCACGACCACGGCGGCTCGCACGGCGCCTTCGCCGCCGCCTCCGGCGAGCTGACGGAGCAGTCGCTGGCCGCGGAGCTGCCCACCGCGGGCTGGAAGACGCTGGAGCTGGCCGACGACGTGGACCGGGAGCGCAGGCTGGGCGACGGCGACGGCCGGGCGTTCGGCCCGCACCATGTGCACCAGGTGCTCAACATCTCCCCCGACACCCATGCGGTGTCGGTGCACGCCTACTACCCGCCGCTGCCGCTGATGCGCCGCTACAGCCGCACCGGGGCGGTACTGCGGGTCGAGGCGGTCGAGCAGCCCGAGGAGTGGACATGAGCGCGGTCGACGAGCTGCTGGCGCAGGCCCGGCGGGAACTCGGCCACCGGGTCGGGCCCCGGGAGGCGGCCGCGATCCAGGAGGCCGGCGGACTGCTGGTGGACATCCGCTACGCCGAGCTGCGGGAGCGCGACGGCACCATTCCCGGCGCGCTGATCGTCGAGCGCAACGAACTGGAATGGCGGCTCGACCCGACGGGCGCCCACCGCGCCCCCGAGGCCATCCATCACGAGCTGCCGGTCGTGGTCATCTGCAACGAGGGCTACGCCTCCAGCCTCGCCGCCCTCTCCCTGCGCCACCTGGGCCTCCCCCACGCAACCGACCTCACCGGCGGCTTCCAGGCCTGGCGCGCGGCGGGGTTGGCGGTGAAGGGGGGCTGAGGGTGGGGTGAGGGTGGGGTGAGGGTGGGGTGAGGGTGGGGTGAGGGTGGGGTGAGGGTGAGTTGGATGGGGTTAGTCGGGGTGCGGTGGGGTTAGTCGAGGTTAGGCGGGGCTGATGTCCGGTGGGGGCCTCCCCCTCCCCCCTCCCCGCCCCTCCTCCCCCTTTCGTGGTGCGCGCACCGGCACCCCGTGGTGCACACCGTCACCTCGTCGTGCGCGCCGTCACCTCGTGGCGCGCACCATCACCTCTTGGCGCGCAGGCCGTGCTCCTCCAGGAGGTCCGGGTCCTCGCCTTCCTCTTCCAGGGCCTGCTTGACGACGCGGAAGGCGAGGCCCTCCCCATAGCCCTTGCGGGCCAGCATTCCGGCCAGTCGGCGCATCCGTTTCTCACGGTCCAGGCCCCTGGTGGCCCGCAGCTTGCGGTCGACCAACTCCCGAGCGGTGGACTCCTCCTGCTCGGAGTCGAGGCGGCCGACGGCCTCCTCGATGACGGTGGAGTCCACCCCCTTGGTGCGGAGTTCGCGGGCCAGGGCGCGGCGGGCCAGGCCCCGCCCGTGGTGGCGGGAGTCCACCCAGGCATCGGCGAAGGCCGCGTCGTCGATCAGGCCGACGTCCTCGAACCGGGACAGCACCTCTTCCGCGACGTCCTCGGGGATGCCCCGCTGGTGCAGGGCGTCCCCGAGCTGCTTGCGGGTCCGCGGGCTTCCGGTGAGCAGGCGCAGGCAGATGGCCCGTGCCTGCTCCTCGGGCGTACGCGGTGGTCCCGACTCGGCCCTCGACGAGGAGGGACCACCGCTGTCCTCACGGCCACGACGGCCCCTTCGGCCGCTACGGGTCTCGGCGTCGCCGGCAGCTCCACCGGGGGGATCCCCGCTGTCCGGCCATTCCGTTCGCCGTGTCATGGCGGGCTAGCTCTTGGCCGCGGCGGCCTTGGAGCCCTTGGCGGCCTTGACCGCCGGCGCCGGAGCTGCGGCGGCCGGCTCGCCCGCCGCCACCGTGGCGTCCGCACCCGGGTCCGCCGCCAGCTCCTGCGGCTTCACGCCGATGCCGAGCTTTTCCTTGATCTTCTTCTCGATCTCGTTGGCGAGATCCGGGTTGTCCTTGAGGAAGTTGCGGGCGTTTTCCTTGCCCTGGCCGAGCTGGTCGCCCTCGTAGGTGTACCAGGCGCCGGACTTGCGGATGAAGCCGTGCTCCACACCCATGTCGATCAGGCCGCCCTCGCGGCTGATGCCCTGGCCGTAGAGGATGTCGAACTCGGCCTGCTTGAACGGCGGGGAGACCTTGTTCTTGACGACCTTGACGCGGGTGCGGTTGCCGACCGCGTCCGTGCCGTCCTTGAGGGTCTCGATGCGGCGGATGTCGAGGCGCACCGAGGCGTAGAACTTCAGCGCGCGGCCACCGGTCGTGGTCTCCGGCGAGCCGAACATCACGCCGATCTTCTCGCGGAGCTGGTTGATGAAGATCGCGGTGGTCTTGGACTGGTTGAGCGCGCTGGTGATCTTCCGCAGCGCCTGGCTCATCAGCCGGGCCTGGAGGCCGACGTGGGAGTCGCCCATCTCGCCCTCGATCTCGGCCCGCGGCACCAGGGCGGCGACGGAGTCGATCACGATGAGGTCGAGCGCGCCGGAGCGGACCAGCATGTCCGTGATCTCCAGGGCCTGCTCGCCGTTGTCCGGCTGGGACAGGATCAGGGAGTCGGTGTCCACGCCGAGCTTCTTGGCGTACTCGGGGTCGAGGGCGTGCTCGGCGTCGATGAACGCGACGGAGCCGCCGGCCTTCTGGGCGTTCGCGACGGCGTGCAGCGTCAGGGTCGTCTTACCGGAGGACTCCGGTCCGTAGACCTCGATGACGCGGCCGCGGGGAAGGCCGCCGACGCCGAGCGCGACATCAAGGGCGGTGGAGCCGGTGGGGATGACCTCGATGGGTTCGTTCGGCCGCTCCCCCATGCGCATCACGGCGCCCTTGCCGAATTGCCGTTCAATCTGTGCGAGTGCGGCGTCCAGCGCCTTCTCGCGGTCGGTGCCTGCCATGGGTTCCACCCGATTTGCTTGAGTCGATCGCTTCACGTCCATGACGCTAACGCCTGCCACTGACAATGCGCCCGGACCCGGCTCCGGCCTGTGGATAACTCCGCGGAACACCCGAGGACACAGGCCTGACCTCCAATGAGAATGGATGTTCGATTTTGGTGTCAAGCGACACCCCGCACCCGGCCGTCGGCACCGCCGACCCGTGATACCGAAGGCCGAGCCGGGTCACCGAGCGTGCGGGGGACCGGAGCGCGGCGGAGCCGTCAGCGGACGGCGCCCTGCCCCTCTCCCTGCGCCGCCGGGTCCCCGTCCGCCTCCCGGTCCTCCAACGGGGACGACGGCTGGTCGGCGCGCAGGGTCCGCCGGACCCGGGCCAGGGCCCTGGCGCCGCGTCCGCGCCTGCCGAGGACCCGCAGGTCGTCGGTGACCTCGTAGCGCTTGACGTAGGCGCCGAGGAAGGCCTGCAGCGTCGCCGTCGCCGGGATGGCGATCAGCGCGCCCACCGCCCCCATCAGGGCCGTACCGGCGACGACCGATCCGAAGGCGACGGCGGGATGGATGTCCACCGTCCTGGCGGTGATCCGCGGCTGCAGGAGGTAGTTCTCGAACTGCTGGTAGATCACGACGAAACCGAAGACCCACACCGCGTACCAGGGGTTGACGGTGAACGCGATCAGGATGGGCAGGGCGCCCGCGAGGTAGGTGCCGATAGTCGGTATGAACTGGGAGACCAGCCCCACCCAGATCGCCAGCGCCGGGGCGTACGGCACACCGAGGACCTCCAGCAGGACGTAGTGCGCGACGCCGGAGATCAGCGCCATCAGCCCGCGGGAGTAGAGGTAGCCACCGGTCTTGGCGACCGCGATCTCCCAGGCGCGCAGTACCTCCGCCTGGCGGTGCGGCGGCAGCACGGAGCACAGCGCACGGCGCAGCCGGGGGCCGTCGGCTGCGAAGTAGAAGGAGAACAGGGCCACGGTCAGCAGGTTGAACAGGCTGCCCAGCACCGTCGCGGAGACCGCGAGGACGTTGTTGGCGCTGTCCTGGACGTACTTCTGCAGCCAGTCGGACTTGAGCAGGTTGTTCTGCACCTCGACCCGGGACAGATGGGTGTGCAGGGTGTTGTTGGTCCAGCTGATGAGGGAGTCCAGGTACTGCGGGAACTCCTCCACCATGGTGGTGATCTGCCCGGCGAGCATCGAGCCCAGGAGCGCGAAGAATCCGGCGGCGGCCACGAGGATGCTCAGGAAGACCAGGCCGGTGGCCAGCCCGCGCCGCATGCCCCGGGCCGCCATCCAGTCGACGGCCGGTTCGACGGCCAGCGCGAGGAAGAACGCGATCAGCACGTTCAGCAGCAGGGTGATCAGCTGGTGGAACCCCCAGGTGGCGAGCTGGAAGCAGGCCACCAGGGCGAGCGCGAGCACCATGGCGCGCGGCAGCCAGGGCGGCATCCGCGTATCGGGCCGGCCCTCGGGGCGGGGGACGTCGTTGCTGATCTCATCTGGCTCGGGCACGGAGCCCAGTGTTGCGCACCGCGGGGACATCCCCCGCCCCGACCCATGTGATCCGGCCGTCGAAAACCGCCCGCCGGTCCGCTTTCCTCCCAGGTCAGGGCCCTGGAATCGGCTGGCCGGCGGCGCCGCTCAGCGCC
The DNA here is from genome assembly GCF_014646275.1 of Streptomyces kronopolitis. Lineage (GTDB taxonomy): Bacteria > Actinomycetota > Actinomycetes > Streptomycetales > Streptomycetaceae > Streptomyces > Streptomyces kronopolitis. The sequence goes on along the minus strand of NZ_BMND01000003.1, from coordinate 28,710 downwards.
TCTCGGGCGGCACGTCCATCACGGAGCAGACCACCCGCCACACCTCCTTGGCGCTCCACCCCGCGTCCAGCGCCTCGTGCACGGTCCGGCCGCCGAGCCCGGACATCACATGATCACGTGCGAAGGAGTCGGCGTAGCCGGCACCGAAGTGCTCCGCCATCCGCTCCCAGAAGATCGTCAACCGCATGAATTCTGCTCCGTACCCGCTCTGACCTGCATCTTCCATCCCCTCGCACCCCGCGCGGGCGTACCGGTCCCCGCGCGAGCCGCGCGTCTGCCTGCACCCAGCATCCCTGGCGGCGCGGCCCCGGGCGTCATCGGTGGGCGGGACGTCCCGGTATCCGCCCGCTCGGGAGCCCGCTCCCGGGACCGGACCGTGGCCGACCCGCCCCTGGGCGTCCGCCGCTCCCCCGGAGACGGCGAAGGGCATCAAAGGACGTCAACCGCATGCCTTCCGGGTCCGCCCTGGGAGGGCACCCGTGCGCGACCAGGTACCCACAGGGGCTTTCCGCCTTACGGTCGGGCCATGGCCGACAACGCAAGCCCCCCTTCGACGCCTCTGGCGCGCGCCGAACACTTCATCTGGCTGACCGCCCGGGTGCTCGAGCAACGGCTCTTCGAGTACCACTTCCTCGGCGGCGGGCCCGACTCGGTCGAGACCGCGCTCGCCGCGTACCGCAACGACGACGACGGATTCGGTCACGCCCTGGAGCCCGATCTCCGCGGTCCGGTCAGCCAGCCGCTGCACACCGCGCACGCCCTGAAGGTGCTCGATCTGATCGGCCGCTGCGACGGCCGCCAGGTCGAGCGGATCTGCCGCTATCTGACGAAGATCTCCACCCCCGAGGGCGCGCTGCCGGCGCTGGACCCCTCGCAGCGCGGCTATCCGGCCGCGCCCTGGATCCCGGTGGTCGACGATCCGCCGAGCGCGCTGCTGGCCACCGGCCCCGTGGTGGGGGTGCTGCACCGCAACGAGGTGTGGCACGCCTGGCTGTTCCGGGCCACGGACTACTGCTGGGCGGCCGTGGAGTCGCTGGAGGAGACCCATCCGTACGAGGTCGAGGCGGCGCTGGCCTTCCTGGACGGCGCCCCCGACCGGCCGCGCGCGGCCGCCGCGGCGCGGCGCCTCGGCCGGCTCGTGCGGGACCAGGAGCTGGTCCTGCTCGACCCGGCGCGGGCCGCCGAGGTCCCGGTGTCCCCGGGGTACGCCCCCGGGGAGCACCACCTGGCGTACGACTTCGCCGCCGCCCCCGGTTCGCTGGCCCGGGGCTGGTTCACCGACGAGGAGATGGACCGGGCGCTGGACCACCTCGCCGCGCTCCAGGAGGAGGACGGCGGCTGGCCGGTCAACTGGCGGGTGTGGGCCCCCGGGACGGCGCTGGAGAGCCGCCCGATGGTGACGCTCAGGGCGCTGCTGACCCTCCGGGCGTACGGCCGCCCCGTGGGCTGAGCGCTCAGCCTCCCAGGGCCCGCACACCGGCGGTGACCACCACGGCGCCCGCGACGACCAGGAGGAACGGCGCCCGCAGGACGAGTGCCAGGGCCGCGGCGGCCACCCCCGCGGCCCTGGCGTCGAGCACCGGATACCGGCCGTCGCTGAGGGTCTGCTGGGCGGTGAGCGCGGCCAGCAGGGCCACCGGCAGCAGCGCGGCCAGCCGTTTGACGAGCGGGCGCTCCAGTACGCCGGCCGGCGCCGCCAGGCCGAGGTACTTGACCAGGTAGCAGCCGACGGCGGTGGCGGCGATCGCGATCCAGACGTTCATGCCCGGTCCTCCCCGGTGGTGCGGTCGGTCGGCGTGGCCCCGTCCTGGAGGGGCGGTGGCGTCCCGGTGCCGTCCGGGCCGGTAGCGGGGCGCTCCGTCCCGTCCGCCTCCCTCGTGCGCCCGCGCCACCCCTGCCCCAGGAGGACGGCGGGTGCGGCGAGCGCGGAGAGGAGCACCGGGACGCCGGTGGGCAGCAGCGGGAGCGTCACCATGACCAGCACCACGGCGAGGCCCGCCGTGCTCCGCTCGACGGCGGTCGTGAGCTTCGGCGCGAGCAGTGCCAGGAAGACCGCGGGGCCGGCCGCGTCCAGTCCCCAGGCGTCGGTGTCGCCGAGTGCTCCGGCCCCGAGGGCGCCGAGGAGGGTGGTGAGGTTCCACAGGACGTACAGCGTCAGCCCGGTGACCGTGAAGCCCAGCCGGGCGGTGCGCCGGTCGGGCTGGGCCAGGGTGACGGCGGTGGTCTCGTCGATGACCCAGTGGGCGGCGAAGGGTTTGACCGCGGTCCGGTAGCCCAGGACGGCGGACAGCCGCAGCCCGTAGAAGGCGTTGCGCGCGCCCAGGAAGAAGGCGCCGGCCGCGGCGGTGAGCGGGTTGCCGCCCGCCGCGAGCGCGCCGACCAGGGCGAACTGCGACGCCCCGGTGAACACCAGCAGGCTGAGCGCGCAGGTCTGCAGCAGGTCGAGCCCGGCGCCGGCCGAGGTCACGCCGAAGGCGAATCCGGAGAGGCCGACGGCGACGCCGACGCCGAGCGCGTCCCGGATGACGGCGGAGTCGGGTTTCACGGGCGCGCCCGGCGGCTGCGCTGCCCGCCCCGGGGTGCGTATCTCTGTCTGTTCTGGCACGCCCCGGACATTAGGAGCCGGTGCCCTCGGCCGTCTTGTACGTTCTTGCGCCCGGGGTGAGCCGCCCGTCGTCGGCGGCCTGTGTGCCGCCCGGCTGTGCCGCGCGCTCCCTGCGGTAGGCGCCCGGGGGCACGCCGACGATGCGGGTGAAGTGGCGGTTGAGGTGGGGCTGGTCGGTGAAGCCGACGGCGACGGCCGCGTCGGCGGGGGCGCTGCCGGCTTCGAGGAGGCGGCGGGCCCGGCGCACCCGGGCGTCGGTGAGCCAGGTGTGCGGCGGCATCCCGTAGGCGTCCCGGAAGGCCCGCAGCAGCGCGAACGGGCCGGTACCGAGCTCCTCGGCCAGCCGCTCCAGGGAGGGTGGGGCGGCCATCCGCTCCTCCAGGACGGTCCGGGCGCGGGCGGCGGTGCGGGCGCCGGCGCTGCGGGGCGTGCGCGACGGGAGCGGGCCTCCGTAGCGGCGCAGCAGCCGGGCCACGAGGAGCCGCAGCAGGCTGTCGGCGGCGAGCGCGTCGCCGGCCTCGGCGGCCCGGTGGACCTCGGTGATCAGGTGGCCCAGGTGCGGGTCCTCGGCGACCGTCCGGTCGAATCCCGGGGTGCCGCGCAGCCCCGTGATCTCCTCGGCGATGCCGGCGACGAGCCCGGAGGAGGGGTAGAGCGTGGCGTAGGTCCAGCCCTCGGGGGCGCCGGCCCGCGCGGAGTGCGCGACCTCCGGGTTGATCATGATGATGCCGCCGCGGCCGCCCCGGACGGTGCCCTGCCGGAGCCCCACCTCCTCGACCCCGGAGGTGACCGCGCAGACGACATACCCCTCGTGGGCGTGGCGGGGGAAGGAGTGCCGGACGTAGCGGGCGCGCAGCAGATCGAGTCCGGGCAGCCCGGCGTGGCGCCAGTGCCGCGCCCACTCCTCGCGCGCCCGCGGCGTGACGCCCAGGCCGGGTTCGCCGCCGGCCGCACCGTCCCCACCGGCCATGACCATGCGGCCATTCTGCGTCCGGACCTGGGCCGCCGGTCCCGCCTGTCCGCGATGTGAGCGGCCGGGCGGGCGCGCGGGCGGGGCCTCGTTGTCAGTGGTCCGGTGCACGATGGGGAACATGGCCGACGCAGCGCTCGATTCGTTCTCGCCCGCGACCCGCGGTTGGTTCGCCGGGGCGTTCAGTGCGCCCACCGCCGCGCAGGAAGGTGCCTGGCGGGCGATCGGCGCGGGCTCGGACGTCCTGGTGGTGGCGCCGACGGGATCCGGCAAGACGCTCGCCGCCTTCCTCGCCTCCCTGGACGCGCTGGCCAGCACTCCCCCGCCCGCCGAGGCGAAGAAGCGCTGCCGGGTGCTGTACGTGTCGCCGCTCAAGGCGCTGGCGGTCGATGTGGAGCGCAATCTGCGCAGTCCCCTTACGGGCATCCGCCAGGAGTCGGTCCGTCTAGGGCTGCCGGAGCCGGACCTCACGGTCGGCATCCGCTCCGGGGACACCCCGCCCGCCGAGCGCCGTTCGCTCGCCAACCGCCCGCCGGACATCCTCATCACCACCCCCGAGTCGCTGTTCCTGATGCTGACCTCCTCGGCCCGGGAGGCGCTGGCGGGCGTCGAGACGGTGATCGTCGACGAGGTGCACGCGGTGGCCGGCACCAAGCGCGGCGCGCACCTCGCGCTGTCCCTGGAGCGGCTGGACGAGCAGCTGGACCGCCCGGCGCGGCGCATCGGGCTGTCGGCGACGGTGCGGCCCGTGGAGGAGGTGGCCCGCTATCTCTCGCCGCAGCGCCGGGTGGAGATCGTCCAGCCGGAGTCCGGGAAGCGGTTCGACCTGTCGGTGGTCGTCCCGGTGGAGGACATGGGCGAACTGGGCGGCTCGCCGGTCCAGGAGGGCGAGACCGGCGAGAAGCCGTCCATCTGGCCGCAGGTCGAGGAGAGGATCGCCGATCTCGTCCAGGCCCACCGCTCCACGATCGTCTTCGCCAACTCCCGCCGCCTGGCCGAGCGCCTGTGCAACCGCCTCAACGAGATCGCCTACGAGCGGGCGACGGGAGAGGCCCTGCCCGAGCACCACTCCCCCGCCGAGCTGATGGCGGAGGCCGGCGCCGCCAAGGGTGCGCCGCCGGTGCTGGCCCGCGCCCACCACGGGTCGGTGTCCAAGGAGCAGCGCGCCCAGGTGGAGGAGGACTTGAAGGCCGGCCGGCTGCCCGCCGTGGTCGCCACGTCCAGCCTGGAGCTGGGCATCGACATGGGCGCGGTCGATCTGGTCGTCCAGGTGGAGTCCCCGCCGTCGGTGGCGTCCGGGCTCCAGCGCGTCGGCCGGGCCGGGCACCAGGTCGGCGCGGTCTCGACGGGCATCGTCTTCCCGAAGTACCGCGGTGACCTGGTGCAGGCCGCGGTGGTCACCGAGCGGATGCGGTCGGGGGCGATCGAGGCGCTGCGGGTGCCGGCCAATCCCCTGGACGTGCTCGCCCAGCAGCTCGTCGCCATGACCGCGATGGAGACCTGGGACGTCGAGGAGCTGCTGGCCGTCGTCCGGCGGGCGGCGCCCTTCGCCGCGCTCCCCGAGTCGGCGTTCACCGCCGTATTGGACATGCTCGCCGGCCGCTACCCCTCCGACGCCTTCGCCGAACTGCGGCCGCGCCTGGTGTGGGACCGCGTCGCACGGACCGTCACGGGCCGTCCCGGAGCCCAGCGGCTGGCCGTCACCTCCGGCGGCACGATCCCCGACCGCGGCCTCTTCGGGGTGTTCCTGGCGGGCAGCGACTCCGGCAAGGGGGGTGGGCGACGGGTGGGGGAGCTGGACGAGGAGATGGTCTACGAGTCCCGCGTCGGCGATGTCTTCACGCTCGGCACGACGTCCTGGCGCATCGAGGACATCACCCGCGACCGGGTGCTGGTCACCCCCGCCCCCGGGGTGCCGGGCCGGCTGCCGTTCTGGAAGGGCGACCAGCTCGGCCGCCCCCTCGAACTGGGCCGTGCGCTCGGCGCGTTCCTCCGGGAGGTCGGCTCGCTCGGCCCCGATCAGGCCCACGACCGGCTGTCCGCCGCCGGGCTGGACGACTGGGCGGTGTCCAATGTGCTGAGCTATCTCGCCGAGCAGAAGCAGGCCTGCGGCCACGTCCCCGACGACCGCACGATCGTCGTGGAGCGCTTCCGCGACGAGCTGGGCGACTGGCGGGTGGTCATCCACTCCCCGTTCGGCGCGCAGGTGCACGCCCCCTGGGCGCTGGCGCTGGGGGCCCGCCTCGCCGAGCGCTACGGCATGGACGCCCAGGTGATGCACGCCGACGACGGCATCGTGCTGCGGCTGCCCGACGCCGACCTGATGGGCCTCGACCTCCTCGACGGCGACACCGGGTTCGACCCGGCCGCCGACCCGGGCCTGCACGGCCGCGGCACGGAGTACGACCCGGAGCAGTCCCCGGTGGGTGCCGCCGATGTCGCCTTCGACCACGGCGAGGTCGATCAGCTCGTCACCGACCAGGTCGGCGGGTCCGCGCTGTTCGCCTCCCGGTTCCGCGAGTGCGCCGCCCGGGCCCTGCTGCTGCCGCGGCGCAGCCCCGGCAAGCGCACCCCGCTGTGGCAGCAGCGGCAGCGGGCCGCCCAGCTCCTCCAGGTGGCGAGCGAGTTCGGGTCGTTCCCGATCGTGCTGGAAGCCGTCCGCGAATGCCTCCAGGACGTCTTCGACGTACCGGGCCTGACGGAACTGATGGGCGACATCGAGGCCCGCCGGGTCCGCCTGGTGGAGGTCACCACCCCCGAGCCGTCCCCGTTCGCCCGCTCGCTGCTGTTCGGCTATGTCGCCCAGTTCCTGTACGAGGGCGACTCCCCCCTCGCCGAGCGCCGCGCCGCCGCCCTTTCCCTGGACTCCCGGCTGCTGGCCGAACTGCTGGGCCAGGCCGAGCTGCGCGAGCTGCTGGACGCCGAGGTGCTGGCCGAGCTGGAGCGCGAGCTGCAGTGGCTGACGGAGGACCGGCGGGTCAAGGACGTCGAGGGGGTGGCCGATGTACTGCGGGTGCTGGGCCCGCTGACCGACGAGGAGCTGACCGGGCGGGGCGCGGATCCGGCGTGGGCCGGTGAGCTGTCCGCCGCCCGCCGCGCCATCCGGGTGCGGATCGCCGGCGCCGACCGCTGGGCCGCCGTCGAGGACGCCGGCCGGCTCCGCGACGCCCTGGGCACGGCGCTGCCGGTCGGCGTCCCGGAGTCGTTCACCGAACCGGTCAAGGACCCGCTCGGCGATCTGCTGTCCCGCTACGGCCGCACCCACGGCCCGTTCACCTCCGAGCAGGCCGCCGCCCGCTTCGGTCTCGGCACGGCCGTCACGGACGGCGCGCTGCACCGCCTCGCCGCCGCCGGCCGGGTCGTCCAGGGGGAGTTCCACCCCGCGGGCATCGGCCAGGAGTGGTGCGACGTCCAGGTGCTGCGCCGGCTGCGCCGCCGCTCGCTGGCCGCCCTGCGCGAGGAGCTGGAGCCGGTACCGCCCGCCGCGCTCGCCGCCTTCCTCCCCCAGTGGCAGCACGTCGGCGCCCCGCGCCCGGCCGCGGCGGGCGGCGCCCCGGCGGCCTCCGGCGGCCCGTCGCACGCACTGCGCGGCATCGACGGCCTGGCGCGCGCCGTCGAGCAGCTCCAGGGCGCACCGGTTCCGGCCTCCGCCCTGGAGAAGCTGGTGCTCCCGTCCCGCGTCGGCGGCTACACCCCCGCGCTGTTGGACGAACTCACCGCCACCGGCGAGGTGGTGTGGGCCGGCGCGGGTGCGCTCCCCGGGAAGGACGGCTGGCTCTCCCTCCATCTCGCCGACACCGCGCCGCTGCTGCTCCCGCCGCCGCTCCCGCTGGAACTCTCCGCGCTGCACGAGTCGTTGCTGACCGCCCTCGCCCCCGGGTACGGCCTGTTCTTCCGCCAGCTCGCCGACCAGGTCCGCGCCACCACCCACCCCGAGGCCACCGACCCGCAACTGGCCGACGCGCTGTGGGAGCTGGCCTGGTCGGGCCGGCTGACCAACGACACCCTGGCCCCGCTGCGCGCCCTCCTCGGCTCGGGCCGGACCGCCGGCTCCACCGCCCATCGCGCCCGCCGCGCCACCCCCCGGGGCCGCTGGGGGCACTCCGGTGGCGCGGGCCGCGGCCTGCGCCCCACCGCCTCCCGGTCCGGGCCGCCGACCGTCGGCGGCCGCTGGTCGCTGCTGCCCGCCGCCGAGCCGGACCCCACCCACCGCGCCCACGCCCTGGCCCGTGCGCTCCTGGACCGGCACGGCATCGTCACCCGCGGCGCGGTCGCCGCCGAGGGCGTCGAGGGCGGCTTCTCCGCCGCCTATCGCGTCCTGGCCGCCTTCGAGGAGTCCGGGCAGGCCCGCCGCGGCTATGTGGTGGAGGGGCTGGGCGCCGCCCAGTTCGCGATGGACGGCGCGGTGGACCGGCTGCGCGCGGTCAGCACCCAGCGGGAGCGCACCGCCGACGAGGCGCTGCCGGACGGCGGCCCCCCGCCGGCCCGGCGCGGTGGCCCGCAGCGCGCCGTCCTGCTGGCCGCCGCCGACCCCGCCAACGCCTACGGCGCCGCCCTGCCCTGGCCCGAGCCGCCCGAGGGATCGACCCACAAGCCCGGCCGCAAGGCGGGCTCCCTGGTCGTCCTGGTCGACGGCGAGCTGACGCTCTACATGGAGCGCGGCGGCAAGACCCTGCTCCTGTGGCCCCTGGGGCACGATCCAGCGGTCGCCGCCTCCGACCCGCGCGTCCTGCTCGCCGTCGAGGCCCTCACCGGCGCCGCCCGGGCCGGCGCCCTGGGCACCGTCACCACCGAACGCATCAATGGCGGCTCCGCCCTCACCTCCCCCTTCGCGGCCACCCTGGAGTCCGCCGGCTTCCACCCCACCCCGCGGGGCCTGCGGCTGCGGGGGTGAGGTCCGCGGCGCCGCGATACGGTCCGCGCCCGGCCCGCGCACGCCGCCTCCCGGCATGATGGGGGCATGCCCGAAGGCGACACCGTCTGGCGCCTGGCCCAGCGGCTGCACGAGGCGCTGGCCGGCCACCCGCTGACCCGCTGCGACCTGCGCGTGCCGCGGCTCGCCACGGTGGATCTGACCGGTCGCCGGGTGCTGGAGGTGGTCCCGCGCGGGAAGCATCTCCTCACCCGTTTCGAGGGCGGCCTCACGCTCCACTCCCATCTGCGGATGGACGGTGCATGGAAGATCTACGCCCCGGCCGAGCGCTGGCGCGGCGGCCCCGCCCACCAGATCCGGGCGATCCTCGGCACCGCCGGACACACCGCCGTCGGCTACCGCCTGCCCGTCCTCGACCTGCTGCGCACCGCCGAGGAGTCACAGGTCGTCGGCCATCTGGGACCCGATCTCCTCGGCCCCGACTGGGACCCCGCCGAGGCCCTGCGCCGTCTGTCCTCGGACCCGGCACGGCCGCTCGGCGAGGCCCTGCTCGACCAGCGCAATCTCGCCGGGATCGGCAACGTCTACAAGTGCGAGCTGTGCTTCGTGCTGCGCGCCTCCCCCTGGCTGCCGGTCGGCCGGCTGCCCCGCCCCGAGCGCGTGCCCGCCCTCGCCAAGAAGCTGCTGGAGGCCAACAAGCGGCGCCCCGCCCGCGTCACCACACCCAGCGCCCGCCCCGATCGCCGGCTCTGGGTCTACGGCCGGGCCGGCCGCCCCTGCCGGCGCTGCGGAACGGCGGTCCGGAGCGCCGACCGGGACCCCACCGCCGAGGAACGTGTCACCTATTGGTGCCCCACCTGCCAGCCCGACCCTCCGGGCGCCGCCGCCGACTGACCCGCAACGCCCCGCTCCGATGCCGACCGACGCCTTCCCGTCAACGAAGGAGACCAGGCAGGGTCAGGCTCGGAACGAGGAGCCTGCCGTCACCACTGCGCCGGGACCCGAGAGCCGTTCGACGCCGCACCCCGTGCCGCACCCGACCACCCTTGCCTCACCCAGCCACCCCTGCCTCACCCCTCACGCTCCCCAGGACTCCCCGGATCCCCCACCCGCCCGCCGACATCGCCCTCCCCGTCGCCACCGCCCCGCGGCCCGACCTCGAACCCCCCGGCACTCACCGACCCCCAGGAACCCCCTCGCCCCCTGCCCCCCAGCCCCACGCGCGCCAGCACCCGGCGGAATCTGCCGCTCCCCCGGTCCGTCCACGGAACGCAGTGCACCGGCAGCAGGCTGAGCCCCCAGCCGCCCAGGACGACGGCCCCTTCGACCACCCCCGCCGACTGCGGCCACAGCACCAGCCGGACCGCGGCCCACCACCACAGCCCCCCGACGACGGCCGCGGATATCCAGCGCCCCGGTACGGCCCGCGGCTGCCGGCCGGCCCGCCCGCGGGCCGTGACGTCACGCCACCCCATGGCTGCCTCCTCCGGCCGACGCTAGACGGGACCCGCCGCCCGGCGGGAGGGCGCACCGGGGCGTTCCCGGCGCGTGGACGGTCTCGCACGCCCGCGAGGAGCCGCCGCGAGCGGGACGGACCGGGCCCGGACGGCCCGGCGGCGGGCGAGGCGGTCCGTCAGTGGGCCTCGGCCTGGAACATCCAGTGGTGCTTCTCCAGGTCGGCGGTCAGGCCGATGAGGAGGTCCTGGCTGACCGGGTCCGGATCCGCGGTCGCCTGGATCCGCTCCCGCATCCGGCCGATGACCGCGGACAGTGCCTCCACCATCGCCCGCACCACCTCGACGTCCTTGATCCAGCCGTCCCCGATCTCGCTGATGCCGCTGGTCTTGGCGACGGTGGCGGCCCGCCCGTCGGGCGGCACCCCGATCGCGGACGCCCGCTCGGCCACCGTGTCGGCGTGCGTCCGCGCGCTGGCGACCACGTCGTCGAGCTGGAGGTGCACCGAGCGGAAGCGCGGACCGACCACGTTCCAGTGCACCTGCTTGGCGACGAGGGAGAGATCCACCAGGTCCACCAGGGCCCCCTGGAGGGCACGCCCGACGATGCCGCGGCCCTCGTCGGAGAGTGTGCTCTTGACCACAGACATCCAGATACTCCTTTTTGGGCGATTCTTCCGATTTTGTCATCGTACAAATGAATCGCCCGGGAGGAGCGGCCGAGGAGGCCCGGCAGGACGCCCCCGCTGCGCCGCACACCCGCGCCCCGGTGGGCAGCACGAAGCCCCGGCGGGGTGCTGCCCGCCGGGGCTTCGATGCGTACGAACAGGGGTGTCAGGCCGCGACGACATCCACGACGTCGGCCGGGGACTTGATGGTCACGCGGTCCTCGGGCACACCGGCCAGGGACGTGACGGACACCGCGTTGAGCTTCGGCCGTACCGGTGCGGGCACCGGGTCGCTCGCGGCCGCGGACGCTGCCAGCTCGGCGAGCGCGAGCTCGTCGCTGACTTCCCGCATGAGCTCGGACATGCGCACGTCCAGCGCGTCACAGATCGACGAGAGCAGCTCGGAGGACGCCTCCTTCTGCCCCCTCTCGACCTCGGACAAATAGCCGAGCGATACCCGGGCGGAGGAAGAGACCTCGCGCAGGGTTCGGCCCTGGCGCTGACGCTGTCGGCGCAGCACGTCACCCAGCAGGCGACGAAGCAGAATCATCGCTGGCTCCCTCCTCGGACCTCGGATCCGGATCCTTCTCGCCCCACCGTACCGCCTCGGGCCGTACGCGTGCCGGGCGCAAGTACGTGTTCACTCAGGGCTGCAAACATCCATTCCCCCCGTGTTGTTCCGTATCCTGTGCCCGCGCATTTTCTGCAAGTTCGCACAACAACAGCGCGAGCACGGCCCCGATGGTGTTCTGTCGGATCCGGTCGCGGTCGCCCTCCAGCGTGAGCCGGCGCACCTCCCCGGCGCCCTGCGGTCCCCGCACCGCCACGAAAACGGTGCCCACCGGATGCCCGTCCTGCGGATCGGGCCCGGCGACGCCCGTGGTGGCGATGCCCCAGTCGGCGCCCAGCACCCGCCGCACGCCGACCGCCATCTGCCGCGCGACCTCGCCGTCCACGGCCCCCTGCGCGGCCAGCAGGGCGCCGTCCACGCCCAGCAGCTCCCGCTTGAGATCGGTGGCGTACGCCGTGACCGAGCCCCGCAGGACCCGTGAGGCCCCGGGGACGGCGGTCAGCGCGCCCGCCACCAGGCCGCCGGTCAGCGATTCGGCCACCGCCAGGCTCTGCCCCCGGGCGGCGAGCAGCTCCAGCGCCCGGGCCGCGGCAGAACCCGGCCCGTTCACCGAACCGCGTCCTGCTCGGGGCTCCCGGCCCGCTCCCGGGCCAGCCCGGCCCGGCGCAGCACCACGGCCTGCCGGACGTAGTCGAGTCCGGTGGCGACGGTCAGCAGCACGGCCACCGCCATCACCCACCAGCGGAAGGTCGCCAGCGGTCCGGTCAGCACCAGGACGTACATCCCGACCGCGGTGCCCTGTGCCAATGTCTTGATCTTGCCGCCCCGGCTGGCCGGAATGACACCGTGCTTGATCACCCAGAACCGCATCAGCGTGATCCCGAGCTCACGGAAGAGGATCACCCCGGTCACCCACCAGGGAAGATCGCCCAGCACCGACAGGCAGATGAGCGCGGCGCCCATGATCGCCTTGTCGGCGATCGGGTCGGCGATCTTGCCGAAGTCGGTGACCAGGTTGTACGCGCGGGCCAGATGCCCGTCGAAGACGTCGGTGATCATGGCGACGGCGAAGGCGGCCCAGGCGAAGACCCGCCAGACGGGATCGGTGCCGTTGTCGTGCATCAGCAGCACCACGAAGGCCGGGACCAGCACCAGCCGCAGCATCGTCAGCACGTTGGCGATGTTCCACAGCCCGGCCTGCCGGACGGCCGGCGCCGGGCGCGGGCCACCCGCCGCGGAAGCCGGGATTCCGCTCATCTGGTCGCCTCCTCGGTACACCCTGTGCCCTCCACCGACAGCACCTCCGCGACGAGATCGACGCCCTCGCTCGCCACTACCTTTGCTTCGACCATACGACCGGGCGCCAGCTCCAGGTCGGTCGACAGCAGGGTGACGCCGTCGGTCTCCGGCGCCTGGTGCGCGGCCCGCCCGACGAGACCGTCCTCGTCGTCGTTCCGGTCGACCAGCACCCGCACCGTCTCGCCGATCCGCTCCTCGGCACGCTGTGCGGTCAGCTCCTCGGCCAGCCGCGACACCCGCGCCAGCCGCTCGGCGACCACGTCCGGGTCGACCTTGCCCTCGTACGACGCGGCCTCGGTGCCGTCCTCGTCGGAGTAGCCGAAGACGCCGATGGCGTCGAGCCGGGCCTCGGTCAGGAAGCGCTCCAGCTCCGCGAGGTCGCTCTCGCTCTCCCCGGGGAAGCCGACGATGAAGTTGGAGCGGGCACCGGCCTGCGGCGCCTTGCCGCGGATGGTCTCCAGCAGCTCCAGGAAGCTGTCGGTGCCGCCGAAGCGGCGCATCGTGCGCAGCACACCGGGCGCCGAGTGCTGGAAGGAGAGATCGAAGTAGGGCGCGACCTTGTCGGTGCCGGTCAGGACGTCGATCAGGCCGGGGCGCATCTCGGCCGGCTGGAGGTAGCTGACCCGGATCCGCTCGACGCCGTCGACGGCCGCCAGCTCCGGCAGCAGCGTCTCCAGCAGCCGGATGTCGCCGAGGTCCTTGCCGTAGGAGGTGTTGTTCTCGGAGACCAGCATGACCTCCTTCACGCCCTGGCCGGCCAGCCAGCGGGTCTCCCCGAGCACGTCGGAGGGACGGCGGGAGATGAACGAGCCGCGGAAGGACGGGATGGCGCAGAACGAGCAGCGCCGGTCGCAGCCGGAGGCCAGCTTCACCGAGGCGACCGGGTTGCTGCCGAGCCGGCGGCGCAGCGGGGCCCGCGGCCCGGAGGCCGGCGCGACACCCTCCGGCAGGTCCTCGGGCGCGGCCGCCGGTTCGTCGGAGCCGCTCTGGGCGTGGCCGGGCAGGGCGACCCCGGCTGAGTCCTGGCGCTCGGCCGGGCTGATCGGCAGCAGCTTGCGGCGGTCGCGCGGGGTGTGTGAGGCGTGGATGCCGCCGCTCAGGATGGTCTGGAGGCGGCCGGAGATGTCGGTGTAGTCGTCGAAGCCGAGCACGCCGTCGGCTTCGGGCAGCGCCTCGGCGAGTTCCTTGCCGTAGCGCTCGGCCATGCAGCCGACGGCCACGACGGCCTGGGTTCTGCCCTGATCCTTCAGATCGTTGGCTTCCAGCAGGGCATCGACGGAGTCCTTCTTGGCGGCCTCGACGAATCCACAGGTGTTGACGACGGCGACATCGGCATCGGCGGCTTCCTCGACGAGCTCCCAGCCGTCCGCTGCCAGGCGGCCTGCGAGCTCCTCCGAGTCCACCTCGTTACGGGCGCAGCCAAGGGTGACAAGGGCGACGGTACGGCGTTCGGGCATGGGGCTCAGCCTACTTCGTCCCGGGTGCCCCCTCGGCGCGCAGGTCTCCGCCGCCGCTCCCGGGGGCCCGGGACCGGCGGCGAACGCCTCCCGGGAGGCGCGCTCAGCCCGCCTGGGGATCCCCCGGCGTGTAGCTCAGCCGCTCCACGGTGCCCTTGTGGCCGATCTCCTTGACCTCCTTGCCGTTGACGTACAGCTGTACGGCTCCGGCGTTGCCGAGGACCAGGTCGATCCGCTCCTTGTCGGTGATGGTCTTGGACTCGCCCTTCTTGAGCAGGCCGTCCTCCAGGAGCTTGCCGCTGGCGTCCTTGGCGGAGATCCAGCTCTGGCCGTCGCGGGCGGTGACCTTGATCGTGACCTTGTCCTTCGGCAGTCCGGCGACGGCGCTGTCGGAGGGCTCGGGCGAGAGCGGCGGCTTGATCGTCGACGGATGGCGGGTGGGCGCGGGTGCCTGCTTGGCGTTGTCACCGGCCGCGATCGGGCCGCCGCTGCTCTTGTCGCCGCCCGTGAAGAGCGTGAAGCCCGCGAACCCGACGACGGCGACGATCGCCGCGACCATCGCCGCGGTCCAGTTGGGGCGGCGCGGCTCGGAACGGATCCGCTCGGCCTCGTAGAGCGGTGCGGCCGGGGTCGGCGCGGGCCGGCCGCCGTGCTCGGCGTCGAACCGGTCGATCAGCGGGCGGGCGTCGAGGGACACGGCGTGGGCGAGCGCCCGGATGTGCCCGCGGGCGTAGACGTCGCCGCCGCAGCGGGAGAAGTCGTCCTGCTCGATGGCCTGCACGAGGGGGATGCGCACCCGTGTCGTCGCACTGACCTCTTCGACGGTCAGTCCCGCTCCGATACGGGCCTGCTGGAGGGCAGCACCGACGGAAGGCCGGTCTGCTTCGGGGGAGTTGCCGATGGACACGGGGGCGCCTTTCGAGCGTGTAGCCACCTGCTGGAAGTTCAGTCTAGGGGTGGGGCGAAAGGGTGGGGCAAGCGGGAGAGCGGAGTTTGTACGCCATCGGAACGCCATCGGCGGTGCCGTGGGGTTCGGTGGTGGAGCATCGTTCGCTCATCTCCCTCAACTTGACGTCTTGGCAGGAGAAACGGTTGCCTTCTGCTCCCGCGCGCGCGGCCCGGATATCTGTGCTACTCGGTAGCCTCCCCACGGATCACCGCCAGCACTCCGTCCAATTCGTCCGGCTTCACCAGGACGTCGCGCGCCTTGGACCCCTCGCTGGGCCCGACGACGTTCCGCGACTCCATCAGGTCCATCAGCCGCCCGGCCTTGGCGAACCCCACCCGCAGCTTGCGCTGGAGCATCGACGTCGACCCGAATTGGGTGGAAACCACCAGCTCAGCGGCCTGGCACAGCAGATCCAGGTCGTCGCCGATGTCCTCGTCGATCTCCTTCTTCTTCGCCGTGCCGACGGTGACGTCGTCGCGGAAGACGGGCGCCATCTGGTCCTTGCAGTGCTGGACGACGGCCGCGACCTCCTCCTCGGTCACGAACGCGCCCTGCATGCGGACCGGCTTGTTCGCCCCCATCGGCAGGAACAGCCCGTCGCCCTTGCCGATCAGCTTCTCGGCGCCCGGCTGGTCGAGGATGACCCGGCTGTCGGCGAGCGAGGAGGTGGCGAACGCGAGCCGGGAGGGCACATTGGCCTTGATCAGGCCGGTGACGACATCGACGGACGGGCGCTGGGTGGCGAGCACCAGATGGATGCCGGCGGCACGGGCGAGCTGGGTGATGCGGACGATGGAGTCCTCCACATCGCGCGGGGCCACCATCATCAGGTCCGCCAGCTCGTCCACGATGACCAGCAGATACGGGTACGGCGCCAGCTCGCGCTCGCTGCCCTCGGGCGAGCTGACCTTGCCGGCCCGGACCGCCTCGTTGAAGTCGTCGATGTGCCGGAAGCCGTAGGCGGCGAGGTCGTCGTAGCGCAGGTCCATCTCGCGGACCACCCACTGGAGCGCCTCGGCGGCGCGCTTGGGGTTGGTGATGATCGGGGTGATCAGGTGCGGGATGCCCTCGTAGGCGGTCAGCTCGACGCGCTTGGGGTCGACGAGGACCATCCGGACGTCCTCCGGGGTGGCCCGCACCATCACGGAGGTGATCAGGCAGTTGATGCAGGAGGACTTGCCGGAGCCGGTGGCGCCGGCCACCAGGACGTGCGGCATCTTCGTCATGTTGGCCATGACGTAGCCGCCCTCGACGTCCTTGCCGAGCGCCACCAGCATCGGGTGCTCGTCGCCCGCGGCGTCGGCCAGCCGCAGCACATCGCCGAGGTTGACCATCTCGCGGTCGGTGTTGGGGATCTCGATGCCGACCGCGGACTTGCCGGGGATCGGGCTGATGATGCGGACGTCGGGGCTGGCCACGGCGTAGGCGATGTTCTTGGCCAGCGCGGTGATCTTCTCGACCTTGACGGCCGGACCCAGCTCGACCTCGTAGCGGGTGACCGTCGGACCGCGGGTGAAGCCGGTGACCGCGGCGTCGACCTTGAACTCCTGGAAGACGGTGGTCAGCGAGGCCACTATGGCGTCGTTCGCGGCGCTGCGGGTCTTGCCGGGGCCGCCTCGCGCGAGCAGGTCCAGCGAGGGCAGCGAGTAGGTGATGTCCCCGGCCAGCTGGAGCTGCTCGGCGCGCGGCGGCAGATCGCCGGACGGCTCGGGCGGGGCCTTGGTGAAGTCCGGGACCGCCGGGGTCTGCTCGCTCGCGCCGGCCGGCCGGCCGGCTCCGCGGGCCGGCGGCACCGTGCCGCTCTCCCCCGCGGTGTCCTCGCCGTCCCGGCCGCGGATCTCACCGGAGACGCTGCTGCTGAGGCCGGCGACGAGCGGGGAGGGCTGGACGCCGTGCAGCACCGCGCCGTCCAGCGCGGCGGCGGCCGCGGCGGCGACATCCACCGCGTCCATCGGCCGGTCGTCGGCGGGCCGGTCGGAGGCCCGGCGCGGACGGCGCCGCTTGGCCAGGGCCGCTTCCTCTATCGCGTCGGGGTCGGCGGCGGTGCTCGCGGCGGCGCCGCGGCGCTGCCCGCGCACGGGCTGCTCACGCCACTCGTCGTCGTAGTCCTCGTACGCCGCGGCCCCGTAGCCGTCCGCCGCGGCGTCCGCCGGGTGCACCACGCCCAGCCGGACGCCGAGCGCGCGCAGCCGCTGCGGGATGGCGTTGACCGGCGTCGCGGTGACCACCAGCAGCCCGAAGACGGTCAGCAGCACCAGCAGCGCCACGGCCAGGGTCTGTCCGACGGTGAAGATCAGCGGTTTGGACGCCACCCACCCCAGATAGCCGCCGGCGTCCTGTATGGCGGACAGCCCGTCGTCCCGGCCCGGCGATCCGCAGGCCATCGCGACCTGCCCCAGCACGCCGACCACCAGCGCCGACAGCCCGATGACGATCCGGCCGTTGGCCTCCGGCCGCTCGGGGTGGCGGATGAGGCGGATGGCGATGCCGGCGAGCAGTATCGGCACGACCAGGTCGAGCCGGCCGAACGCGCCGGTCACCAGGAGTTCGACGAGGTCGCCGACCGGGCCGCTGAGGTTGGACCAGGTCCCGCCCGCGATGACCAGCGCCAGGCCGAGCAGCAGCAGCGCCAGCCCGTCCTTGCGGTGCGCCGGGTCGAGGTTCTTCGCGCCGCGGCCCATCCCGCGGAACATCGCCCCGATGGTGTGCGCGACGCCCAGCCAGCAGGCGCGGGCCAGGCGGTAGACGCCACCGGTGGGCGACGGCGCCGGCCGGGCGGCCGCCTTCTTCGCGGGCGCCCTCTTGGCCGGTGCCTTCTTCGCGGCGGTCTTCTTCGCCGGCGGCCTCGCGGGCGCCTTCTTCGCTGCGGTCTTCTTGGCGGCGCCCGCGGTCCGTCCGGCGCGCTGCTTCGAGGGTCCCGCCGAGCTCTGGGTTCCCTTGCCGGACGTACGTGAGGCCATGGCGTCGAGATTACAGGCGAACGCGGCCGTGATACGAGCGCACGGCGCTTCACCCGAACGTGTCGCGCGCCCGTCTCATGAAAGGGCGTCAGTCACCCGGCGGCGCTGCCCGACCCCGGCTCCAGGGCATCCAGCGCCCTGCGCAGGCCGGTCAGTTTGCGCTCCAGATGGGCGGCGGTGGCCACCGCCGCCGCGTCCGCCGTCTCGTCCAGCTGCTTGGACAGCGCCTCGGCCTGCTCCTCGACCGCGGCCAGTCGCGCGGAGAGCTCCGCGAGCAGCCCCGCCGACTCCTTCGCCTCGTCGGCGCTGGGCCGGCCGCCCTCCAGCTGCAGCCTCAGCAGGGAGGCCTGCTCGCGCAGTTGGCAGTTCTTCATGTAGAGCTCGACGAACACCGAGACCTTGGCCCGCAGCACCCACGGGTCGAACGGCTTGGAGATGTAGTCCACCGCACCGGCCGCGTAACCGCGGAACGTGTGGTGCGGGCCGTGGTTGATGGCCGTGAGGAAGATGATCGGGATGTCGCGGGTACGCTCCCGGCGCTTGATGTGCGCCGCGGTCTCGAATCCGTCCATCCCCGGCATCTGCACATCGAGCAGAATCACCGCGAAATCGTCCGTGAGCAGTGCTTTGAGCGCTTCCTCCCCGGACGATGCCCGCACCAGTGTCTGATCGAGCGCAGAGAGGATCGCCTCCAGCGCCAGCAGATTCTCCGGCCGGTCATCGACCAGGAGGATCTTGGCCTTCTGCACCATGGCCCGTCCTCCTCGCCCCGGCATGGCACCGGACGCCGCCCCAGGGGACGACTCCGTCACGCCGCCCGTCCTTGTGCCGGTCATGGTAGCTGCACCCCGTCTGTCGCCACACCCTGTCACCGCGATGTCACTGTGCACGTAGCAGAAACGCAGACAGGGACCAGAAGGTTCCCCGAATACCAGGCTTCCACACGTCCACGGCCACACTGAGTCAGCACGCGATGATCCTCTTTCGCCTCCATACTGGACGCTCCGTCACTCCGCGCGCATCCATTGCTCCATGACCGACAACAGATGATCGGTATCCACCGGCTTGGTCACGTAGTCGGAGGCGCCGGAATCGATGCTCTTCTCGCGGTCGCCCTTCATCGCCTTCGCGGTCAGCGCGATGATGGGAAGCCCGGCGAACTGCGGCATCCGGCGGATCGCCGCCGTCGTCGCGTAGCCGTCCATCTCCGGCATCATGATGTCCATCAGGACCAGCACGATGTCGTCGTGCTGCTCCAGCACCTCGATGCCCTCACGCCCGTTCTCCGCGTACAGCACGGACAGGCCGTGCTGCTCCAGGACGCTGGTGAGCGCGAAGACGTTGCGGATGTCGTCGTCGACGATCAGCACCTTCTCGCCGTGGAAGCCACCCTGGAAGACCGGGTCCACCAGGTCCTGGCCGTTGCCGAGCCAGGGCTCCTCAGCGGGCTGCGGGGCTGCGGGCCGAGGCGGCGTCTGCGGCGCCTGTGGCGCCTCCTGCGGCGGAGCCTGGTCCGCCGGGCGGCCGGGCAACTCGAAGCGCCGCGGGGAGCCCGAAACGGCCCGTCGGCGGCGCCGGTTGAGACTGCCGCCGGAGCCCTGCTCGAACTCCTGCTGCTCCTGGGCCTCTTCCCGTCCGACCTCGGTCTCGCGCGCCTCCGCGTCCATCGCGAGCCCGCCGGCCACCAGCTGCGGGTAGCCCTGCGGCGGCAGCCCGCCCGGATTGTGCGGCAGGTAGAGCGTGAAGGTGGAGCCGCGGTTGGGCTCGCTCGCGGCGTGGATCTCGCCGCCCAGCAGCCGGGCGATCTCCCGGCTGATGGACAGGCCCAGGCCCGTACCGCCGTATTTGCGGCTGGTCGTGCCGTCGGCCTGTTTGAACGCCTCGAAGATGACCCGCATCTTGCTGGAGGCGATGCCGATACCGGTGTCGGTGACCGAGAAGGCGATCATGTCCGCGTCCGGGTCGCGCAGCGAGCCGTGCTCCAGCAGCTGCTCCCTGATGGGCACCGGGACGTCCGCCCCGGCCGGCCGGATCACCAGCTCGACGGCGCCGCTGTCGGTGAACTTCACCGCGTTGGACAGCAGATTGCGCAGCACCTGGAGCAGTCGCTGCTCGTCGGTGTGCAGGGTGGCCGGCAGCTCCGGGGAGACCCGTACGGAGAAGTCGAGCCCCTTCTCGGCGGTCAGCGGCCGGAACGTGGCCTCCACGTAGTCGACGAGCTGGACCAGCGCGATCCGGGTCGGGCTGACGTCCATCTTGCCCGCCTCGACCTTGGACAGGTCCAGGATGTCGTTGATCAGCTGGAGCAGGTCGCT
Source organism: Streptomyces kronopolitis (assembly GCF_014646275.1). GTDB lineage: Bacteria > Actinomycetota > Actinomycetes > Streptomycetales > Streptomycetaceae > Streptomyces > Streptomyces kronopolitis. Next base: position 8,589 of record NZ_BMND01000003.1, on the reverse strand, counting down.
GCCGGCGCCGTGGATGGTCTCGGCGAATTCGACCTGCTTGGGCGAGAGGTTCCCCTCGGCGTTGTCGGCCAGCAATTTGGCCAGAATCAGCAGGGAGTTCAGCGGCGTGCGCAGCTCGTGCGACATGTTCGCCAGGAACTCCGACTTGTAGCGCATGGAGACCGCGAGTTGTTCGGCGCGCTCCTCCAGGACCTGGCGCGCCTCCTCGATCTCGGTGTTCTTCACCTCGATGTCGCGGTTCTGCGCGCGCAGCTGCTCGGCCTTCTCCTCCAGCTCGGTGTTGGACAGCTCCAGCGCCTTCTGCCGGCTCTCCAGCTCGCCCGACCGCTCCTTGAGCTGCTCGGTCAGCTCCTGCGACTGCTTGAGCAGCACCTCGGTCTTGGTGTTGACCGAGATGGTGTTGACGCTGGTCGCGATCATCTCGGCGATCTGGCTGAGGAAGTCCTTCTGGATCTGGGTGAACGGCTGGAAGGACGCCAGCTCGATCACGCCGAGCACCTTGTCCTCGAACAGCACCGGCAGCACGATCACATTCGCCGGCGGCGCCTCGCCCAGTCCGGAGGCGATCTTGAGATAGCCGGACGGGACGTTCTCCACCAGGATGGTGCGCCCCTCCTCCGCGGCCGTGCCGATCAGCGTCTCGCCGGGTTTGAAGGTCGTCGGCATGCCGCCCATCGCGTAGCCGTACGAGCCCATCAGCCGCAGCTCGTACGCGCCCGCCTCGGCGCCGTCGGCCCCGATCTCCCGGCTGTCGGGCTGCGCGGCGAGGAAGAACGCGCCGTGCTGGGCGGAGACCGCGGGCGACAGCTCGCTCATGATGAGCGTGGCGACGTCCTTGAGGTCGCGCCGGCCCTGCATCAGACCCGAGATCCGGGCCAGGTTGCCCTTGAGCCAGTCCTGTTCCTCGTTGGCGAGGGTGGTCTCCCGGAGCGTGGAGATCATGGTGTTGACGTTGTCCTGGAGCTCCAGGATCTCGCCGGCCGCGTCCACGTCGATGCGGACGTTGTGGTCCCCGAGGGTGACCGCCGCGGCGACCGCAGCGATGGCACGCACCTGACGGGTCAGGTTGCCGGCCATCTCGTTCACCGACTCGGTCAGGTCCCGCCAGGTGCCGGCCACGCCGCGCACCTGCGCCTGACCGCCCAGCTGGCCTTCCGTGCCCACCTCGCGGGCCACTCTGGTGACCTGCTCGGCGAAGGACGAGAGCTGGTCGACCATCGTGTTGATGGTGGTCTTCAGCGCGAGGATCTCGCCCCGCGCGTCGATGTCGATCTTCTTGGTCAGGTCGCCCTTGGCGATGGCGGTGGTGACCATGGCGATGTTGCGGACCTGGCCGGTGAGGTTGTTGGCCATCGAGTTCACGGACTCGGTGAGGTCCTTCCACGTACCGGCGACGCCGGGAACGCGGGCCTGGCCGCCCAGGATGCCGTCGGTGCCCACCTCACGGGCCACCCGGGTGACCTCGTCGGCGAACGACGACAGCGTGGTCACCATGGTGTTGACCGTGTCGGCGAGCTGCGCGACCTCGCCGCGCGCCTCGACCGTGACCTTCTTGGTCAGGTCCCCGTTGGCGACCGCCGCCGAGACCTGGGAGATGTTGCGCACCTGGATGGTCAGGTTGTTGGCCATCAGGTTGACGTTGTCGCTGAGGTCCAGCCAGATACCGGTGGCGCCCGGCACCCGCGCCTGACCGCCCAACTGGCCCTCGGTGCCCACCTCACGGGCCACCCGGGTCACCTGCTCGGCGAACGACGACAGCTGGTCGACCATCGTGTTGACGGTCGTGACCAGTTCGAGGATCTCGCCCTTGGCGTCGACGGTGATCTTCTTGGACAGGTCACCGCGGGCCACCGCGGTCGTCACCTCGGCGATGTTGCGCACCTGCGAGGTCAGGTTGTTCGCCATGAAGTTGACGGACTGGGTCAGGTCCTTCCACGTCCCGCTGACGCCCTGCACCTCCGCCTGGCCGCCCAGGATGCCCTCGGTGCCCACCTCGCGGGCGACCCGGGTGACCTGCTCCGCGAACGAGGAGAGCTGGTCGACCATGGTGTTCAGGGTGTTCTTCAGCTCCAGGATCTCGCCCCGGGCGTCCACGTCGATCTTCTGCGACAGGTCACCGCGCGCGACCGCCGTGGCGACCTGCGCGATGTTGCGGACCTGGGCCGTCAGGTTGCCGGCCATGCCGTTCACCGAGTCGGTCAGATCGCGCCAGACGCCCGCGACGCCCGGCACCTGCGCCTGACCGCCCAGCCGGCCGTCCGTACCGACCTCCCGGGCGACCCGGGTGACCTGCTCGGCGAAGGCGGAGAGCTGGTCGACCATCGTGTTGATGGTGTTCTTCAGCTCCAGGATCTCGCCGCGCGCGTCCACGTCGATCTTCTGCGACAGGTCACCACGGGCGACCGCCGTCGTCACCTGCGCGATCTGCCGCACCTGCGACGTCAGGTTGCCCGCCATGAAGTTGACGGAGTCGGTCAGTTCCTTCCAGGTGCCGCTGACGCCGTCCACCCGGGCCTGACCGCCCAGCCGGCCCTCCGTGCCCACGTCCCTGGCCATCCGCGTGACCTGGTCGGCGAACGAGGACAGCTGGTCGACCATGGTGTTCACGGTGTTCTTCAGCTGGAGCATCTCGCCGGAGACGTCGACGGTGACCTTCTGCGACAGGTCGCCGTTGGCCACCGCGGTCGTCACCTGGGCGATGTTGCGCACCTGCCCGGTGAGGTTGCGGAAGGCGGTGTTGACGGAGTCCGTCAGGTCCTTCCACGTCCCGGCCGCGCCCGGGACCGCCGCCTGGCCGCCCAGCTCACCCTCGACGCCGATCTCCCGCGCCACGCGCGTCACTTCGGCACCGAACGAGGAGAGCTGGCCCACCATCGTGTTGACGGTGTTCTTCAACTCCAGCATTTCACCGGCCACATCGACGGTGACCGTCTGGGACAGATCGCCGTTGGCGACCGCCGTCGTCACCTGCGCGATGTCCCGGACCTGCGCGGTGAGGTTGCGGAAGGCCGTGTTGACGGAGTCCGTCAGGTCCTTCCACGTCCCCGCCGCGCCCGGCACCTGCGCCTGACCGCCGAGCTGGCCCTCGGCGCCGACCTCGTTCGCCACCCGCGTGACCTCGTCGGCGAACGTCCGCAGCGTCTCGGTCATGGTGTTGATGGTGTCGGCCAGCTGCGCGACCTCGCCGCGTGCGCTGACCGTGACCTTCTGCGACAGGTCGCCGTTCGCGACGGCCGTGGTGACCTGGGCGATCCCGCGCACCTGCGCGGTGAGGTTGCCGGCCATGAGATTGACCGAATCCGTCAGGTCCTTCCACACGCCGGCCACGCCGGGGACCTGCGCCTGACCGCCGAGTTCGCCCTCGGTGCCCACCTCGCGGGCGACGCGCGTCACCTCGGAGGCGAACGAGGAGAGCTGGTCGACCATCGTGTTGACGGTGTTCTTCAGCTCCAGCATCTCGCCGGCGACATGCACGGTCACCTTGCGCGACAGATCGCCCTTGGCCACCGCGGTGGTGACGAGAGCAATGTCACGTACCTGGGCCGTCAGCCGGGACGCCATGGTGTTGACGGATTCCGTCAGATCCTTCCAGGAACCCGACATTCCGCGCACCCGGGCCTGCCCGCCGAGCTTGCCCTCCGTGCCGACCTCGCTGGCCACCCTGGTGACCTCGTCGGTGAACGCGGAGAGCTGGTCCACCAGCCCGTTGACGGTCCGGCCGACCTTCAGGAATTCACCCCGCAGGGGGTGCTCCGAAGAGCTGTCCGAACTGCGCGACCGCAGATCCATCCGCTGTTCCAGGTCGCCCTCGGACACCGCCGACAGCACCCGCCCCACCTCGGAGACGGGCCGTACGAGGTCGTCCACCAGGGCGTTCGAGGCGTCGATGGCCGCGGCCCAGGAGCCCTCCGCGGCGCCGACCTCCAGCCGCTCCGTCAGCTTGCCCTCGCGGCCCACGACCCGGCGCACCCGCGCCAGCTCGCCCGTGAGATGCAGATTGCGGTCCGCGACCTCGTTGAAGACCGCGGCGATCTCCGACATGACGCCTTCGCCGGAAACCGTGAGCCGCTTGCGGAAGTTCCCGTCCCGCATGGCCACCAAAGCGACCAGCAGCCGATTGAGCGCAGCCGTATCCACCTCGGTCGTCCCGTTGTTCCGGGATCGTCCGCCTTTCGCGCGTGTGCTTGCGCCCCGCGCCGCTGCGCCAGACTCCACCGTGTCCCTCCCGCAGGGTCGACCGTTCTACCCGGGCTTTCTCTTGATACTTGCCCAGTGTTTCACCATGGCTCAACCAGGCCATAACAGTTCGGCAGCATCGCACACCGTCCCGGGGCACGATTGGGACGGAAACACACGTGACCGGCATCCTCGGGTGCGGCGAAGGTAAGTAACCTGGCATACGGCTGTCCACCCGGCCCGTCCCCCGAGCACGGGCGGTGGCACGCACAACAGGTATTCGGAGGGGCGCCGCGACCATGGGGGAGCAGATCACCGACACACGCATGAGGAGACCAGTGATCACCGCGCGGGCCGCCGCAACATTCGAGCCGGTCGGGCGCTCGGTCGCCACTGCCCGTGCATTCGTCCGCGACACCCTCCAGGGCTGGGGCTGCGCCGACATCGTCGACGACGCCGTCGTCCTGACCAGCGAGCTGGTCACCAACGCCGTGGTGCACGCCGGCACCGCCGCCGACGTGCTGTGTCTGCGCAATGACGCAGGGGTACGGATCTCCGTCGCCGACCGCTACCCCGAGCGCGAGATCCCGCTCCAGAACGCCGGCCAGGTCGTCGTCCACCCGGACCGCGAGGGCGGCCGCGGCCTGCTGCTGTGCGGCGCGCTGGCCGCCCGCTGGGGCGTCGAGTACACCGCCGCACAAAAACACGTGTGGTTCCAGCTCGACCTCCCCGAGCGCCCGGCCGGCACCCGCTCCGCCGGCCCGGCCCTGCCCGTCGACGCCCTCCCGGTCGCCGACACCCGGGTACGCGTCGCCGTGATCCAGATCGACCGCGGCGGCTGCATCAGCTTCTGGAACGAGGACGCCCAGGACCTCTTCGCCTACGACCCCGAGCAGGTCATCGGCAAACCGCTCACCGACTTCGCCGCCTGGCCGCACACCCCCGGCACCGGCACCGGCATCGCCGAGGCGCTCCAGCTCTCCCGCTGGGAGGGCTCCTACGGCATAAGGGGCGCCGACGGCCGGGTCGTCCCCGTCTACGCCTCCCACCTGCGCGTCCGCGACGCCGACGGCGAGGCCTCCACGGTCTGCCTCCTGGTGCGCGACCACGAGCGGGCGATCCTGCAGAGCCCCCCGCGCACCCCCGCGCCGGACTCCGCCAGCCAGGCCGCACAGGCGGAGGGCCGCCCCTCCGACCCGTTCGAGGTCTTCATCGGCTCCCCGGCGCCCGACGACCTCGACGGCCTGCTCCAGCGCACCGTCGAGCGCGCCCGCGACATGCTCGACGGCGACGCCGCCTACCTCCTCCTGGCCACCGACGACGAGACCGAGCTGGAGGTGCGTGCCTCCACGGGCCTGCCCTCCGCCCGCCAGCGGTTCGCCCGCGTCCCCGTGGAGGCCGGATCCGGGCGCTACGGCTCCGCCCGGATGCCCGCCGTCCACGAGGACCTCACGGCCGTCCCGGGCGCCGTTCCGCTCCTCAGCGGCACGGGCATGCGCTCGGTCGTCACCGTCCCGCTGAAGGTCGAGGGGCGGCTCACCGGCTCCCTGGGCGTCGCCGCGGAGAGCGCCGGCCGGTACACCAACGAGGAGGCGCTCCGCCTCCAGTTCGCCGCCGACCGCATCGCGCTCGCCGTCGAGCGCGCCCGCCTGACCGAGCTGGAGAAGCTGCGCCGCGGCTCGCTCTCCTTCCTCGTCGAGGCCTCCGACCTGCTGGCCGGCACCCTCGACCGGGACCAGACGCTGGCCCTGATGGCCCAGATGACGGTCCCCACCCTCGCCACCTGGTGCGCGGTCTACACCGTCGCCGACCAGGCCTCCGAGCCCGAGCTGTCCTATGTCCTGCACGAGGACGAGGACCGCATCGACGGGCTCAAGACCCTGCTGATGAAGGTCGACCCGCCCGAGCCCGTGCCCACCCCCGGGGCGCGCGTGTGGACCGCCCCCAGCGACGCCGCGCACGACGCCGCCCTGCGGACCTCGATGCGCAGCCTGGGCCTGGGCAACTCGGCCCGCCCCTCCACGGGCCCCGGCACCACCCTCGCCACCGCCTCCGCGGTCGGCGGGGAGACCGTCGTGCTGCCGCTGGTCGCCCGCAACCGCGTCATCGGCATGCTCACCCTCGGCAAGCCCACCGAGGAGCACTTCCGCCAGGAGATCCTCGAACTCGCCGAGGACCTCTCCCGCCGCGCCGCCCTCGCCCTGGACAACGCCCGCCTCTACTCCGAGCGCACGGCCATCAGCCAGTCCCTCCAGCGCAGCCTGCTGCCCCCGGAGCCGCTGCCCGCCGTGCCCGGCGTCGAGGTCGAGGTCATCTACCGCGCGGCCGGCGAGGGCAACGAGGTCGGCGGCGACTTCTACGACCTCTTCCCGATCCACGACGGCGCCTACGGCTTCGCCATCGGCGACGTCTGCGGCACGGGCCCGGAGGCGGCAGCCGTCACCGGCCTCGCCCGGCACGCCCTCCGCCTCCTCGCCCGCGAGGGCCTCGGCGGCCCCGCCGTCCTGGAGCGGCTCAACGCCGCCATCCTCGACGAGGGCGCCCGCAGCCGCTTCCTGACGCTCCTTTACGGCGAGCTGTGGCCGCAGGACGACGGCAGCGCCCTGCTCAAGGTCGTCTGTGCCGGCCATCCCCTGCCGCTCCGGCTGCGCCAGGACGGCTCGGTGGAGCCGGCCGCCGAACCCCAGCCCCTGCTGGGCGTCATGGACGACCTCGAACTCTACGAACAGACCGTCACCCTCGACCCCGGCGACGTCCTGCTGTGCGTCACCGACGGCGTCACCGAACGCCGCGAGGGCACCCGCATGCTCGGCGACGACGGCCTCACCGACGTCCTGACCACCTGCACGGGCCTGACGGCCGGCGCCGTCGCCACCCGCGTGCTGCGCGCCGTGGAGCGCTTCGCCGCCGAGCCGGCCTCCGACGACATGGCCATCCTCGCCCTGCGCGTCCCCGAGCCCCAGGCGAGCTGATCCGCAGGGGGCCGGTGGCCGTCGGACATCGATGTCCGACGGCCACCGGCCCCCTTTTCCTTACGACTTGTCATATCCGGCCCGCGGCAGGGAATCGTCGGGCTGAGACGCGCCACCGCCCGCGTCCGCATACGACGAAGGCCCTCGCCATATGGCGAGGGCCTTCGTTCTCTGAGCCCCAATACGGAATCGAACCGTAGACCTTCTCCTTACCATGGAGACGCTCTGCCGACTGAGCTATTGGGGCGCGGCAACGGAAAGAATATTACCCCAACTCCGCGGCAGATTCGAACCGTCCCCCGCCCCGCGGCTAAAAGGCCGGCTGCTGCAATCCGCCCAGCGCATTGCAGGCGCTCACCATCTTGTGCAGCTCCCGCCGCGACATCTCCGGGTGCACGGGCAGCGCCAGCGTCTCGTCCACCGCCCGCTCCGTCTGCGGCAGGAACACGTCCCGCCGCAGCCCCGGCATCCGGTACACCGGGGCCAGCACGGGCACCTTGCAGCCAACTCCCTTGGCCCGCAGGGCCCGCGCGAAGGCATCGCGGTCCGGCCGCCCGTTCCCCGGCACCCGCACCACGTACTGCTCGTAGGTGTGCCCCGCGGCCGGCGTCGGCGTCCAGACCCCGCGCAGCCTTCCGTCCAGGTACGACGCCTGTTCCCGGCGCAGCTCCACGCCCTCCGCGCGGGCCCCGGGCTCGTCGTTCACCAGAACCAACAGACCGTGCCGCTGGCCCACTTCACGGATCCAGCCGGCGTCCGCCTGCCGCCCGAACCGGTTGACGGCCACGACGGCGACGGTCCGCCCGGTGACCACGTCCGCCACCGCGGCGGGATCGAGGCAGTAGCTGTCGATATCGAGATCGGCGAAGACCGGTACCGCGCCCAGCTCCACCACGGCCCGGGCCACCTCGGCGTTGCCGTAGGCCGGCACCACGACCTCGTCACCAGCACGTACACCGGCCGACTTGAGCGTTCCCACTGTCCGCATGAAACGGATCCTGGTCAGCTGAGATGAACGTCGAGTTACGCCCACCACCCGAAAATCAGAACAAAAAAGCTCCGGTCCCTGAACCAGAAGGTTCAGGGACCGGAGCTGAATGATTGTTCGGCGGCGTCCTACTCTCCCACAGGGTCCCCCCTGCAGTACCATCGGCGCTGAAAGGCTTAGCTTCCGGGTTCGAAATGTAACCGGGCGTTTCCCTAACGCTATGACCACCGAAACACTATGAAGTTGACCAACCCGGCACAATCACAGGTCGTTACTTCAGAACCTACACAGTGGACGCGAGCAACTGAGGACAAGCCCTCGGCCTATTAGTACCAGTCAACTCCACACCTTACGGCGCTTCCATATCTGGCCTATCAACCCAGTCGTCTACTGGGAGCCTTAACCCCTCAAAGGGGGTGGGAGTCCTCATCTCGAAGCAGGCTTCCCGCTTAG